>CAWIQE010000029.1:0-128850 GCA_963838155.1 uncultured Alphaproteobacteria bacterium | reverse complement strand
CCGGCCGGCGGTTCCGCGAATCGCCATGCGCCATCGTTTTTCATCCCTCGTCCTTTCCGAGATCGTCGACCCCGCGGGTCGGCTCGGCCGCACGCGCCGGGCGGATATCGCGCGCCTGCGCCGGTGTCGTCGCGGCCGGCGGCGCCTGGGAATGTGTATCGGCAGAACTGATGCACAAATCAAAAATAACGATTTTACAAATGATCCGGCTCGCCACAGGATCGGCCGTCCAAGGATGCTGGAGGATGCGGCGATGGTCGGTCAAGCGACGGGCGAGGCACAGGATCGGTTCGAGAAGCCCAGGCTCGGCGAACCCTATCTCCTGACGCCGGGTCCCCTGACGACGGCCTATGAGGTCAAGGAAGCGATGCTGCGCGACTGGGGCTCGTGGGACGGCGATTTCAGGGAGATGACGGCGGAGCTGCGCAGGCGGCTGCTGGCCATGGCGGGCGACGCGACGGGGGATTTCGACTGCGTGCCGATGCAGGGGAGCGGGACCTTTTCCGTCGAGGCGATGCTCGGCAGCCTCGTGCCGCGCGACGGCAAGGCGCTGGTGCTGATGAACGGTGCCTACGGCCAGCGCATCGCGCAGACGCTCGGCTATCTCGGCCGGGCCTATACGGCCATCGACAAGGGCGACTACCTGCCGCCCCGGGGGCCCGAGGTGGCCGCCGCCCTCGATGCCGATCCGGCGATCACCCATGTCGTCGTCGTCCATTGCGAAACGAGTTCCGGCATCCTCAATCCCGTGGGGGAAATCGCCGACGTCGTCCGCGAGCGCAAGCGCAAGCTCCTCGTCGATTCGATGAGCGCGTTCGGCGCCGTGCCTGCCGGCGTCGGCGACATTCCCTACGAGGCGATCGTCTCGTCGGCGAACAAATGCATCGAGGGCGTCCCGGGCTTCGGTTTCGTCATCGCGCGCAAGAGCGCGCTGGAGGCCGCCCGCGGCAACGCCCACTCGCTCAGCCTCGACCTCCATGCGCAATGGTCGAACATGGACAGGACCGGGCAGTGGCGCTACACGCCCCCCACGCACGTCGTCGCGGCCTTCCTGAAGGCGCTGGAGCTGCACGAGGCCGAAGGCGGCGTGGCCGGCCGCGGCGCGCGCTATGCGAAGAACCGCGACGTGATGGTGGCGGGAATGCGCGAGCTCGGCTTCGAAACGCTCCTGCAGGACCGCTGGCTGTCGCCGATCATCGTCACCTTCTTCAACCCGGCCCACGAGAATTTCGTCTTCGACCGCTTCTACACGCTGATGAAACAGAAGGGCTTCATCATATATCCGGGCAAGCTGACGGTGGTGGACAGCTTCCGCGTCGGCTGCATCGGGCGCATGGACGAGCACGTCATGCGCGAGGTGGTCGAGGCGGCGCGCCTTTCGCTGGCCGAAATGAACGTACCGGATGCGGCGCCGCCGCAGGCCGCGCTCGACGAGCGTGCGCGCCTTGCCGCCTGAAACGAGGAATGCAGGAATGAACGACATGTCCCCGGTTGCCGTCTCCGCGAACGGCCGCAAATACGAATGGCCGCGCGTGCCCGCCATAGCGATCTGCCTCGACGGCTGCGAGCCGGCCTATCTGGACGCGGCGATCGCCGCCGGCCTGATGCCGGCGCTGCAGCGGATCGAGGCGGAGGGGACGGTGCGCTTCGCCCACAGCGTCATCCCGAGCTTCACCAACCCGAACAATCTGTCGATCGCCACCGGCCGCCCGCCGGCCGTGCACGGCATCTGCGGAAACTACCTCTACGACCCGGCGACGGGCGAGGAGGTGATGATGAACGATCCGAAGTTCCTGCGCGCCCCGACGGTGTTCAAGGCGTTCTACGACGCGGGCGCCCGGGTGGCGGTCGTCACCGCCAAGGACAAGCTGAGGGCGCTGCTCGGCCACGGGCTCGGCTTCGACGAGGGGCGGGCGGTGTGCTTCTCCTCCGAAAAATCCGACACGACCACCATGGCCGAACACGGGATCGATGAGGCGTCGAAATGGCTCGGACGGCCGGTGCCCGAGGTCTATTCGGCGGAGCTTTCGGAATTCGTGTTCGCGGCCGGCGTAAAGCTGCTCAAGGAGTTCCGGCCGGACGTCATGTACCTCACGACGACCGACTACGTGCAGCACAAATATGCCCCCGGCGTGCCGGAGGCCAACGCGTTCTACGAGATGTTCGACCGCTATCTCGGCGAACTCGACGCGCTCGGCGCGGCCATCGTGGTGACCGCCGACCACGGCATGAAGCCGAAGCACACCGCCGACGGCGCGCCGGACGTGATCTATCTCCAGGACCTTCTGGACGACTGGCTCGGGACGGACGCGGCGCGCGTCATCCTGCCGATCACCGACCCCTACGTCGTCCACCACGGGGCGCTCGGCTCCTTCGCCACGGCCTACCTGCCCGCCGGGGCCGACCGGGCCGGCCTCGTCGATCGCCTCGAGCGGATCTCCGGCATCGACCTGGTGCTCGGGAAGGAGGAGGCGTGCGACCGCTTCGAGCTTCCGGCCGACCGGATCGGCGACATCGTGCTGGTCTCCTCGGAGAACAAGACCATCGGCACGAGCGCGGCGCGGCACGATCTCGCCGCGCTGAAGGGGCCGCTGCGGTCCCATGGCGGGCTCACGGAGCAGCGCGTGCCGTTCATCGTCAACCGCAAGCTTCCCGACCTGCCGGACGTGCCGCTCCTGCGGAACTTCGACGCGTTCTTCTACGCGACCGCGGCGGCGGCCCAGGGACGAGCCCGATGACCAGGGCGGTTCCCGAGATCGCCGTGCGGCACGAGCCGATGCGCATCGCCGGCCGCAAGGTCGACGCGGACGGCGTCATCGAGGTGCGCTATCCCTTCGACGACACGGTGATCGGCACCGTTCCGGCGGGCGGCGCGAGGCACGCCCGCGAGGCCTTCGAGATCGCCGCCGCCTACACGCCGAAGCTGACGCGCTACGAGCGCCAGCGCATCCTCCTGAAGACCGCCGAAGGCCTCGAGGCGCGCCGCGACGAGATCTCCGACCTGATCACGCACGAGCTCGGGATCTCCAAGCAGGATTCGCTCTACGAGGTGGGACGCGCCTTCGACGTGTTCACCCTTGCCGGACAGGTGCTGATCCGGGACGACGGCGAGATCTTCTCCTGCGACCTCACCCCGCACGGCAAGGCCCGCAAGATCTTCACGACGCGCGAGCCGCTGACGGCGATCTCCGCCATCACGCCGTTCAACCACCCCCTCAACATGGTCGCCCACAAGGTGGCGCCGGCGATCGCGACCAACAATTGCGTGGTCTGCAAGCCGACCGAACTCACGCCGATGACGGCGCTCGTCCTGGCCGACCTGCTCTACGAGGCCGGCCTGCCGCCGGAGATGTTCTCCGTCGTGACCGGCTGGCCGGCCGACATCGGCATGGAGATGATCACCAACCCCCATGTCGAGATGATCACCTTCACCGGCAGCGTCCCGGTCGGCAAGCTCATCGCGGAGAAGGCCGGCTACCGGCGCCAGGTGCTGGAGCTCGGCGGCAACGATCCGCTGATCGTGCTGAACGATCTGGACGACGACGACCTCGCCAGGGCCGCCGACCTGGCCGTCGCGGGCGCGACGAAGAATTCTGGCCAGCGCTGCACGGCGGTCAAGCGCATCCTCTGTCAGGAGAGCATCGCCGACCGATTCGTACCGCTCGTGCTGGAGCGGGCGAAGGCGATCCGCTTCGGCGACCCGATGGATCCGGCGACGCAGCTCGGAACGGTGGTCGACGAACGGGCGGCCGCGCTCTTCGACGGGCGCGTGTCGGCGGCGGTCGAGGCAGGGGCCGAGGTGCTCTACCATCCCGGCCGCAAGGGGGCGCTCCTGCCGCCGATCGTCGTCGACCGCGTTCCGCACGGATGCGAGCTGGTGATGGAGGAGACGTTCGGTCCGGTGGTGCCGATCGTGCGGGCGCCGGACGACGACGACGCGCTCATCGAACTGTCGAATTCGACCGCCTTCGGGCTGTCCTCGGGCGTTTGCACCAACGACTACCGGCGCATGCAGAAATACATCGCCGGGCTCAGGGTCGGGACCGTCAACATCTGGGAGGTGCCCGGCTACCGGATCGAGATGTCGCCCTTCGGCGGGATCAAGGATTCCGGCAACGGGTACAAGGAGGGCGTGGTCGAGGCGATGAAGAGCTTCACCAACGTCAAGACCTTCTCCCTGCCATGGGGGTGACGCGGTCCGGCGCCGATCAATCTTTCGGGCGGGTGCGGCAGGCATACCGCCCTTCAGCCGCGGGGTGACAGGCAATGAAGGCGGGGCAGAGGATCGTCCATACCGAGGGGGAATCGAACACCTCCGACGCACGGCTCGCCTATGCGCGCGCCCACGAGGACGCGGCGACGGCGGGCCTTCTCCGCCGGGACGCGGAGGCGTTCCTGCACCAGAGCCTGTCGAGCCCGTGCGTCTCGACGATCGCGAAGGCCGAGGGCATCTGGATCGAGGATACGGCGGGCCGCCGCTACATGGACTTCCACGGCAACAGCGTCCATCACATCGGCTATGCCCATCCCCGGCTGGTGGCCGCGATCAAGGACCAGATCGACACGCTGTCCTTCGCGCCGCGCCGCTTCACCTGCGAGCCGGCGGTGGAGCTGGCCGAGACGCTCGGGCGGCTCGCGCCGGGGGACCTCTCCAAGGTCCTGTTCACGACCGGGGGATCGGATGCCATCGAGGTCGCGCTCAAGGTCGCGCGCGCGGCGACCGGGCGGTTCAAGACGCTCTCCTTCTGGGACGCCTTCCACGGCGCGGGCTTCGGCGCGTCGAGCGTCGGCGGCGAGGCGACGTTCCGGTCCGGCATCGCCGGCCCGCTTTTGGCCGGCGCCGAGCACGTCGCGCCATGGGCGCCGAGACATTGTCCCTACGGGACGAATTCGCTCGAGGCCTCCGCCGAGGCCTGCGCCAACATGATCTCCTACGTGCTGGCGCGGGAGGGCGATTTCGCCGCCTTCGTCGCCGAGCCGATGCGCGCGACGCCGCTGGTGCCGGCGCCGGGCTTCTGGAAGGCGGTGCGGGCGGCCTGCGACCGGCACGGCACGCTCCTGATCTTCGACGAGATCCCCACCGGCCTCGGCAAGACGGGCCGGTTCTTCTCCTGCGAGCATGACGGCGTCACGCCGGACATCATGGTGCTCGGCAAGTCGCTCGGCGGCGGCATCCTGCCGATCGCGGCGGTGGTCGCGCGCCGCGACCTCGACGTGGCCGGCGACTACGCGATCGGGCACTACACCCACGAGAAGAACCCGGTCACCGCGCGCGCGGCGCTGACGACGATCGCCATCATCCGCGAGGAAGGGCTCGTCGAGCGCGCCGCCGAACTCGGCCGCCACGCCATGGAGCGCCTCGGCGCCCTCGTCGACCGGTCGCCCCATGTCGGCGGCGTGCGCGGCAGGGGGCTCATGTTCGGCGTCGAGATCGTCGAGGACCGCGAGGGCTTCGCGCCCGCGCGCGAGCGGGCCGAGCGCATCTACTATCGCTGCCTGGCCGAGGGGCTGAGCTTCAAGATCAGCGCCGGCAACGTGCTCACCCTGTCGCCGCCGCTCGTCATCGCGCGCGAGGATCTCGACCGGGCGCTCCAGATCGTGGAAACGGCCATCCTGGCCGAATAGAGGGCTTGCCGATGAAGGCCGTACGGACCGACCGGGAACTGGAATGCCCCGGCATCGACGCCGGCCTCAGGGAGCGCGGGGTCGATCTGACGACGCTTCCCGACGGCATATCGGAGACGGAGCTCTGCGCGGCGGTCGCCGAGGCCGACCTGCTGCTGATGTGCTATACGCCGGTGACGCGCCGGGTGATCGCCGCGGCGAAGCGGCTGAAGGGCATCGTCAAGTACGGCGTCGGTATCGACGCGATCGACGTCCCGGCCGCCATGGAGCGCGGCATTCCCGTCGTCAACGTGCCGGACTATGCCGAGGAGACCGTCGCCGAGGGCGCTTTCGCGCTGACGATCGCGCTGGCCAAGCGGCTTCCGGGGATTTCCCGCGCGATGGGGACCGAGGGCTGGATCTGGCCCGCCGGGCCGTGGCTCGGGCGCGACATCGCCGGCGCCACGCTGGGGCTGGTCGGCTGCGGCAAGATCGGCCGCAGCATGGCGCGCATGGCCGGGCAGGGGTTCCGGGCGACCGTCCTCGGCTTCGATCCCCATGTCGACGCCGCAACGATGGCGGCGGCCGGCATCGAGAAGGCCGGGGACCTTCGCGCCATGCTCGCCGCCTGCGATTTCGTGTCGATCCACTGCGTGCTCGACGAGGGGACGCGCGGGCTGATCGGGGCGGCCGAGCTCGCCTGCCTGAAACCGGACGCGGTGCTGGTCAACGTCTCGCGGGGCGCCATCGTCGACGAGGCGGCGCTGGTCGAGGCCGTCCTCGCGGGCAGGATCGGCGGGCTCGGGCTCGACGTCTATTCGCAGGAGCCGCTTGCCCTTGCCGGCCATCCGATGAGCGCGCTCTTCGGGCGCGACGACGTGATCCTCTTTCCGCATCTGACGTTCTTCACGGTCGAGGCGATGCGGCGTCTGGAGGAGGATACGCTTGCACGCTGCGACGAGATCCTCGCCGGAGAGCCGGTCAGCGTGCGCTCCGGCGATCCGCGGCTGCGGGCGCAGAGCCGCGGCGTTCGATTCGACCGGCCGGAGGGGAGGCAGCTATAGATTCCACTGACCCATATATAAACCGAATAGATTTTACTTATCGTTCTTTCGCACGCAGACTTCGGATCGTGAATGGGATCGGACGTGCAGCAAAGGGCCGCAGAAGCCCGGTGCGCGTCCGCAAGAAACTCATCGTACAAGGGGAAATGAAGACCATGAAAATCTGGAAGGCCGTCATCGGCCGAAGGCGAGCGCACGGGTGCCCGACAACGCTGCGGACACCCGGCGGCGCGGATGCCGCGTCACGCCTCCGGACCGACCGCGAACGTGTCATCAGCGTGTCACCCGGCCGGCCTAGAGCCTGTCCGCGCTTCACGGAATCGCGGACCGGCTCCAGCTCGTTGTTTCCACGCGCTTCCGGACGGAAAACCGGTTTCCACTTTTCCTGGAAGTGCTTTGGCGCTCACCGTGTTGCAACAAGAACTCAGGTCGAAAAGGTCCACGTCATGAAGACAACAGCTTTGCTTGCCGCCGCCGTCCTCGCGCTTTCCGCAGGCACGGCCTTCGCCGCCGACGGCGTCGTCACGATCTACAGCGCCGACGGGCTGCACGACGGCAACCCGAACTGGTTCAAGACGGAGTTCGACGCCTTCACCAAGGAAACCGGCATCAAGGTGCAGTACATCGAGGCAGGCTCCGGCGTCGTGGTCCAGCGTGTCGCCAAGGAGCAGTCCAACCCGCAGGCCGACGTGCTGGTGACGCTTCCGCCCTTCATGCAGAAGGCGGCGGCCGACGGCCTGCTCGAGAACTACAAGTCGCCGGAGGCCGACGCCATTCCCGCCGACGACAAGGACGCGAACGGTGCCTTCGCGCCGATGGTCAACAACTACATGAACTTCATCTACAACAAGAAGGTCCTGAAGGAGGCGCCGCAGACCTACGAGGCCTTCCTGGATCCGAAGTTCAAGAGCAAGATCCAGTATTCGACGCCCGGCCAGGCCGGCGACGGGACGGCCGTCATGCTGCAGATGATCCATGCCTATGGCGGCAAGGATGCCGGCTTCGACTACCTGAAGAAGCTGCAGACCAACAATGTGGGGCCGTCGTCCTCGACGGGCAAGCTCGCCGCGCTCGTCAACAAGGGCGAACTCTACGTCGCCAACGGCGACCTGCAGATGAACATGGCCCAGACGGCCCAGAACCCGAACATCCAGGTCTTCTGGCCGGCCGGTCCGAAGGGCGAGAAGACGACCTTCGCGCTTCCCTACTACGTCGCGCTCGTCAAGAACGGACCGCATTCCGACAACGGCAAGAAGCTCATCGACTTCCTCTTGTCGAAGAAGGCGCAGTCGGACCTCTCGACGATCGCCTGGGGCCTGCCGGTCCGCAGCGACGTCAAGCCGACCGACGACAACTTCAAGACGATGAACGACATGATGAAGGACGTCACGGTCTGGCATCCGGACTGGAGCGCGGTCCTGAAGGACCTCGATTCGGACGTGTCCCGTTGGCACAGCGTGACGGGAAGCTGATGTTGAGGGCGGAGCCCGCAAGCTGGGAGGGCGCCGTGGCGGCGCCTTCTCGAGCCGACGCCGGGGGCGAGACCGGCAACAGGATCCACTTCGAGGACGTGGCCGTGGCCTACGGCCCGCTGACCGTCCTCGCCGACTTCACCCTGACGGTCGAGCCGGGCGAGATCGTGGCGCTGCTCGGTCCCTCGGGCTCCGGAAAGACGACGGCGCTGAGGGCCGTCGCAGGGTTCGTCCGGCCGACGCGCGGCCGGGTCTTCATCGGCAGCCGGGACGTCACCGACGAGCCGCCCTACGCGCGCAACATCGGCATGGTCGTCCAGAACTATGCGCTGTTCCCGCACATGAGCGTGGCGGAGAACGTCGCCTTCGGGCTGCGGGCGCGACGGGCCGAGCGGTCGCTCGTCGCAGAGCGCGTCAAGAGCAGCCTGGAGATGGTCGGCATGGGGGCGTATGAGAGGCGCATGCCGCGCGAGCTCTCCGGCGGGCAGCAGCAGCGCATCGCCATCGCGCGGGCGCTCGCCATCCGCCCGAGCGTGCTGCTCCTCGACGAGCCGCTCTCCGCGCTCGACGCCCAGATCCGCCGTTCCATGGTGGAGGAGCTGGCGCGCCTGCATCGCGAACTTCCCCACCTGACGGTCCTCTACGTCACCCACGACCAGAGCGAGGCGCTGACGCTGGCGGACCGCATCGCCATCATGCGCGACGGCCGGCTCGCCGCCTTCGACGGGGCGCGCCGCCTCTATCGCCGGCCGCCCAACCGCTTCACCGCGGCCTTCCTGGGGCGGGCCAACGTCCTGTCCGGAACGGTCTCGGCGATCTCCGACGACGGCCGCGGGGTTCGGGTGTCGGTCGAGGGATGCGAGGTGCGCGGCTTCACCGACCACCGCCTCGAGGTCGGCGCTCCGGCCCTCGTCTGCGTGCGCCCGCACGATCTCAAGGGCGAAGCGTCGGAGGAACACCGCAACCGGCTCGACGGCCGGGTCGCCTTCGTCGACTGGCAGGGCGAGGTGGAGACCCTCACCGTCGAGATGGAGGGATGCGAGTTCCGCGTGGCGGCGCCGCCGTCGCGCTCGACGCCGAAGGCCGGCGACGTCCTGTCCATCTATTTCAGCGAGGAGGACACCACCGTCCTCCCGCACGAGGCGGACCATGGCTGAGGCGGTCGTCCAGGTCCGGCCGGCCGGCCGGTCGCGGCTTTCGGGGGCGGGGCTGTGGATCCTGCCGCCGCTGCTCCTGTCCGCCTGCGTCTTCCTCTATCCGCTCTCGCTCATCGTGCGGGAGGCCGTCACGGGCGGTACCGGCGCTCTCGATTTCGCGCGCGCCCTCTCCGTGCTGCAGTCGCGCCTCTTCCTCAACGGCCTCTACAACACCGTGCGCATCGCGCTCGGCGCCAGCGCCGGCTGCATCGTGCTCGGCTTCGTCCTCGGGCTCGTGCTGGCCTTCGTGCCGTTTCCCGGCCGGGCCTTCGCCGCCCGCCTGATCGAGACGTTCATCTCGCTGCCCACCTTCCTGGTGGCGCTCGCCTTCACCTTCTTCTACGGGTCGGCGGGCGTCCTGAACGAGAGCCTGATGTCGCTCACCGGCGCCCCGCTGCCGCCGGTCGACTTCCTCTATTCCGCATGGGGGGTGATCCTCGCGGAGGTCACCGTCTACACGCCCTTCGTGCTGCGCCCGCTGCTCGCCTCCTTCTCCATGATCGACAAGGCCGAGCTCGAGGTCGCGTCGAGCCTGGGCGCGCGGGCCCCCATGATCATCCGCCGCGTCATCCTGCCGGCGGCGCTGCCGGCGCTGATGGCGGGCGGCTCGCTCTGCCTGCTGCTGACGGTCAACGAATTCGGCATCGTCCTCTTCATCGGCGCCAAGGGCGTCATCACCCTGCCGCTGCTCGTCTATTCGAAGGCGATCCAGGAATTCGACTACACGACGGCCTGCGTCATCGCGGTCGCCAATCTCGTCCTGTCTCTTGGCCTCTACACGCTCTACCGGGTGCTGGTCGGCCGTCTGGGAGGTGCACGTGCTGGTCTGGTCTAGGAGCGGAAAGGCGTTCGCCTGGAGCGTCGCCGGGATCCTCGTCCTCGTCGTCTACGTCGTGCCCCTGGCGATCATCGTCGCAGCCAGCTTCGCCGGGCAGTGGAACGGCGTCTGGCCGAGCCATTTCGGCCTGTCGAACTACGCCAACGCGCTCTACGGCCAGCCCGGCGCGGCGCTGGAGGCGAGCATCGTCACCGGCGTCCTCGCAAGCGCGGTCGCCCTCGTCTCGGGGACCTGCGCGGCGCTCGCGCTTCGCGGCCTCGCCGGCACGCCGCGGCGCGTGCTGGACCTCCTCTTCTTCATGCCGAGCGCCGTGCCGTCGGTCTCCGTCGGGCTCGGCCTCCTGGTCGCCTTCAGCCAGCCGCCGGTGCTGCTCAACGGGACCACCGCGATCGTCGTCATCGCCCATCTCGTGCTGGTGTCGGCCTTCACCTACGGGGCGGTGACGGCGGGGCTGATGCAGCTGCCGAAGGACGTCGAGCAGATGGCCGACAGCCTGGGGGCGCGACCGGGCTACCGGCTGCGGCGGGTCACGCTGCCGCTGCTCATGCCCTATCTCGCGGCGGCCTTCAGCCTGAGCTTCGCGCTGTCCATGGGCGAACTCGGCGCCACGGCCATGGTCTACCCGCCCGGCTGGATGACGATGCCCGTCTCGATCTTCGCCCTGACGGACCGCGGCGACATCTTCGAGGGGGCGGCGCTGACGGTGATGCTGATCGCCGCGACCCTCGTCATGCTCGGCGCCGTCCAGGCCGCCATGCAGCGCCTTTCGCGCTGAGCCTTCCAGTCTTTTCAGAGGAGTTCGCCATGGCCACGCAGCTACCCGCCCATGCGCGCGCGGTGATCGTCGGAGGCGGCATCGTCGGATGCTCCGTCGCCTACCACCTGACCAAGCTCGGATGGAGCGACGTCCTCCTCGTCGAGCAGGGCAGCCTGAGCGGCGGCACGACCTGGCACGCCGCCGGCCTCGTCGGCCAGCTGCGCAGCCATGCCAACATGACCGGGCTGATCCGCTACTCCACCGAGCTCTATGCGTCGCTGGAGGCGGAAACGGGCCTCGCCACCGGCTGGAAGAATTGCGGTTCGCTGTCGGTCGCCCGCACGCCGGACCGGATGACGGCGCTGAAGCGCACGGCGGCGGCCGCCCGGTCGCAGGGCGTCGCCGTCGAGGTCGTCTCGCCGCGCGAGGCCGGGGAGCTGTGGCCGATCATGGCGACGGACGACCTCATCGGCGCGGTCTGGCTGCCGGGCGACGGCAAGGCCAACCCGACCGACCTGACCCAGTCGCTCGCCAAGGGCGCCCGCGGCCGCGGCGCGCGCATCGTCGAAGGCGTCCGGGTCACGGGCATCCGCACCGAGAACGGACGCGCCGCCGGTATCGAGACCGATCACGGCGCCGTCACGGCGGACGTCGTCGTCAACTGCGCCGGGCAGTGGGCGCGCGGCATCGGGCTGATGGCGGGGGTTGCGGTGCCGCTGCACTCGGCCGAGCACATGTACATCGTCACCGGGCGCATCGAGGGGGTCCATCCCGACCTGCCGGTCATGCGCGATCCCGACGGCTACATCTATTTCAAGGAGGAGGTCGGCGGCCTCGTCATGGGAGGCTTCGAGCCGAACGCCAAGCCCTGGGGCATGGACGGCATTCCGGACGATTTCGCCTTCGCGCTGCTGCCGGACGACTGGGACCAGTTCGAGATCCTCATGGAGAACGCGCTGGTGCGCGTGCCGGACCTCGCGAACGCGGAGGTCAAGACGTTCTACAACGGGCCCGAAAGCTTCACGCCGGACAGCAACTTCATTCTCGGCGAGGCTCCGGAGCTCAAGAACTTCTTCGTCGGCGCCGGCTTCAATTCCATGGGGATCGCCAGTGCCGGAGGCGCCGGGCGGGCGTTGGCCGAATGGATCGTGGAGGGGGCGCCGACGCTCGACCTCTGGCCCGTCGACATCCGCCGCTTCGCGGGCTTCAACAACAATCCCCGCTGGCTGCACGACCGGGTCAAGGAGACGCTCGGCCTGCACTACGCCATGCCCTGGCCGAACCGCGAGCTCGAGACGGCGCGGGGCCTGCGCCGCTCGCCGCTCTACGACCGGCTGAAGGCCCGGGGCGCCTCCTTCGGGACGAAGATGGGCTGGGAGCGCGCCAACTGGTTCGCCGGCAGCGGCGGGGACGCGACGGTCGCCTATGCGTGGGGCCGCCAGAACTGGTTCGGGGCCGTCGCCCGCGAGACCGCGGCGGCCCGCGAAGCGGCCGTCCTCTTCGACCAGACGTCCTTCGCCAAGTTCCTGCTGCAGGGACCGGACGCGGCGCGGGTGCTCGACCGGCTCTGCGCGGCGGAGGCGGACGTGCCCGTCGGACGCACGGTCTACACCGGAATGCTGAACCCGCGGGGCGGCTACGAGACGGACCTGACGGTGATGCGCCTCGCGGCGGACCGGTTCCTCGTCGTCACCGGCTCGGCGCAGGGCGTCCACGACGCCGACTGGATCCGGCGCAACATGCCGGAGGGCGCCTTCGCCGTCCTCACCGACGTGACGTCGGCCTACGCCGTGCTGTCGCTGATGGGGCCGCGATCGAGGGACATCCTCTCCCGGCTGACGGCCGCCGACCTTACGGACGAGGGGTTCGCCTTCGCGAGCGTGCGGGAGATCGACATCGGCCATGGGCGCGGCTACGCCAACCGCATGTCCTATATCGGCGAGCTCGGATGGGAGCTCATCGTGCCGGCCGAATGCGCCGCCGGCGTCTACGACGACCTCTTCGAGGCGGGCCGCGAGGCCGGGCTTCTCGACGCCGGCTACTACGCCCTCGAGGCCATGCGGATCGAGAAGGGATACCGCGCCTGGGGACGCGAGCTGACGCCCGACATCACGCCCTACGAGGCGGGGCTCGGCTTTGCCGTCAAGCTCGACAAGCCGGGCGGTTTCATCGGCCGCGAGGCGCTCGTGGAGGCCAGGGCGGGCCGTCCCCTGCGCCGGCGCATCGTGCAGTTGACCGTCGACGATCCGGAGCCTGTTCTGTGGGGCGGCGAACTGGTGCTCCGCGACGGCAAGCCGGTGGGCGAGCTGCGCTCGGCCGCCTACGGCCACACGCTCGGACGGTCCGTCGGCCTGGCCCTGATCGAGAACGACGACGGCGTCGGCGCCGATTTCATCAGGGACGGCCGCTTCGAGATCGACCTCGCCGGGCGCGCCTACCCCGCCACTGCGCATCTCAGCGCGGCGTTCGATCCGAAGGGCACGCGCATGCGCGGGGGCTAGCTAGCTCCGGACGGATAGCCTTTTCTCGGCATGGTTTTTTTCTTCGGGGAAACCCGTCAGGCCGCGTTTTCCCGCGCGACTTCGAAGAAGGCGCGGACGAGCTTGCTGGCGCTGCGTTCGCGCAGGCAGATCAGCGCTTCGTCCATGAGCATTTCGGGGCCGTCGATCGCGATGGGGGCGAGGCGGGTGTCCTCGCCGAACTCGGCCGCGGAGACGAAGCCGACGCCGCCGCCGGAGGCGACGATCTCGCGCACGGCCTCGCGGCCTTCCGCCTCCACCGCCGGCTGCAGGTCGATCGCCAGGTCGGCGGCCATGCGCTCGAGCTTCTCGCGCGTCTTCGATCCGCGCTCGCGCAGCACCAGCGGCTCGGCGGCGAGCTCCTTCAGCGTGATCGACCGGCGCCCGGCAAGGGGATGGTCGGCTGCGGCGAAGGCGATGATCGGGGTCGAGTTCAGTCGCAGCACGTCGAAGTCGCGGCCGGTCGGCACCTGCCCGAGCACGCCGACGTCGGCCTCGTAGGAATAGAGGCTGGCGACGACGCTCTCCGTGTTCCCGGAGCGCAGCGACACCCGGATTCCGGGATATTTCCGCCGGAAGCGCGTCAGGATGTGGAGGAGGTGGTGGGCCGCGTCGGCGACGATGCGCAAATTGCCGGACCGCAGCGCGCGCGATTCCGACAGCAGGCCGAGGGCCTGTTCCTCCATGTCGAACATGCGCCTGGTGATCTCGAGGAGCTGCTCGCCGCTCGCGGTCAGCGTCACCTGCTTCTTGTGCCGGTTGAAGAGGAGGACGTCGTATTCCTCCTCCAGCTTGCGCACCTGGTCCGATATCGCCGGCTGGGTGAGGAGCAGCGCCTCGGCCGCGCGGGAGAAGCCGCCGCAGACGGCGACGTAGTGGAAGGCCCGCAGCTGGACATATCGCATCGCCGGGATCCCCGCTCCGGTGCCGATCAGCGTCCGACAGTAGTCATAAGCGGAAACGTTGGGAAGACCGGGACAAACGATTTTACGTATCCACCCGGAGCTGTCCGGACGCGCCCCGGTGGCGCCGGACGGGGATGGCGATGCTCATTTCCGGGCGTTTCCGAGCAAGCTTTTTCGCCTCGGCGGCGCAATTCGCACGACGCGGACTCATGTCCGGAGCGGTTTTGGCAGATAATTTATCAACTCAGATAAAAGGGAGACGCATCATGCGTTTTGTACAGATTGCCCTCGCGGCTGCGGTCGCGCTTGCCGGTCCGGTGGCCGCGAAGGCCGGCCAGAGCCAGCCGCTCGTCGATGCGGCGTGGCTGACCGCCCACCAGAAGGACGGCGACGTCGTCGTCCTCGACATCCGCACCAATGTGGAGAACACCGATCTCGGCGACAAGCCCTACATCGCCGGCGCCGCCTACGCGCCCTACGAGAAGGCGGGCTGGCGCACGAAGATCGACGGCGTGCCGGGCCAGGTGCCTCCGGTCGAGCAGATCTCGGCGCTGATCGGCAAGCTCGGGATCTCGAACGGCGACCACGTCGTCATCGTGCCCTGGGGCACGAACTCCAGCGATTTCGGCACCGCGACCCGCGTCTACTGGACGTTCAAGTATCTCGGCGACGACAACGTGTCGATCCTCGACGGCGGCTGGCGCCAGTATGACGCCGCCGGCGGCGCCCGGGCGGCCCAGCCGGCGAAACGCGCCGAGGCGACCTTCGTCGCCCATGTGCGCCCCGAGCTGCGCGCCACCACGGCCGACGTCGAGGCCGCGCTGAAGAACGGCACGGCGGTGGTCGACGCACGTCCGACCGAACAGTTCGAAGGCAAGGTGAAGAGCCCGGCCGACCGCGTGGCCGGCACGCTGCCCGGGGCCATGAGCCTGCCGAATTCGGAGTTCTACAGCGCCAAATACGCCCGCTTCGCCAAGCCGGAGACGGTGGCGGCCCTGGCCAAGAAGATCGGGTTGAAGACCGGCCAGAAGAACATCGCCTTCTGCAACACCGGCCATCTCGCGACGGTCGACTGGTTCGCCTTCCACGAGGTGCTTGGCGACAAGAACGCCACGATGTACGACGGCTCCATGTCCGAATGGACGAAGGACCCGAAGCGGCCGGTGGTCCAGTAGACCGCCGACCGGCCCAACGCTCGCCCCATAGGGACACCGGTTGCCTCCGTTCGCGCGGGGGCATCCGGCATTTCCCGATCCCAATACCGTCGAGGAACAGGACATGACGGATCTGTCGGCGGATTCCTCCGCCTTTCTGCCGCAAGCCGCCTCCGACCGCACTCCGGCCCTCGTGGCCGGCGCGGCGCTGGCGCTCGGCTTCATAGCCATCTCGGCCCTGGTCGACCTGCGCCAGGGCGCGCTCTACCTCATCGGCGGCGGCCTCGGGGCCGCGCTCTACCATGGCTCCTTCGGCTTCACGGGCGGCTGGCGGCGGATGCTCGTCGAACGCCGCGGGCGGGCGCTGAGGGCGCAGATGCTGATGATCGGCGTCGCCGCCATCGGCATGATACCGCTCATCGGCGCGGGCAGCCTCGGCGGCCATGCGCTCGTCGGGGCCGTGGCGCCGGTCGGCGTCTCGGTGCTCGTGGGCGCGGCGCTCTTCGGGCTCGGCATGCAGCTCGGCGGCGCCTGCGGCTCGGGCACCCTCTTCACCGTGGGCGGCGGCTCGTCGCGCATGCTCGTGACGCTCGCCTTCTTCGTTCTCGGCGCGCTCATCGGCACGGCGCATCTTCCCTGGTGGCTGTCGCTTCCCTCCCTGCCGGCGGTCGAGCTCGGCAACCGGCTGGGCGTCGGCGGGGCGATCCTCGCGACGCTCGCGGGGCTGGCGCTGGTGGCGCTCGTCTCGGCGGTCGTCGAGCGGCGGGCGCATGGCAGCCTCGAGCCGGACCCGGGACCGCGCCGCGGCGGCTGGAGCTTCATCGTCCAGGGTCCCTGGCCGCTCGCCGGCGCGGGCGTCGTGCTGGCGCTCCTCAACATCGCGACGCTGCTCCTGGCCGGCCATCCCTGGTCGATCACCTACGGCTTCGGCCTGTGGGGCGCGAAGATCGCCGAAGCCGTCGGCGTGCCGGTGGCCGGCTGGACCTTCTGGACATGGCCGGCGCAGGCGGCCGCGCTCAAGGCGCCGGTCCTCGCCGACCCGACCTCGGTGATGAATTTCGGCATCATCCTCGGCGCCGGCCTTGCGGCGGCGCTCGCCGGAAAATTCGCCCCGAAGGTCGCGGTGCCGTTCCGCTCCTTCGTCGCCGCGGCCATCGGCGGCGTGCTGATGGGCTACGGCGCCCGGCTCTCCTTCGGCTGCAACATCGGCGCGCTGTTCAGCGGCATCGCCTCGGGCAGCCTCCACGCCTGGCTCTGGTTCGCCGCCGCCTTCGCCGGATCCGCCCTCGGCGTCCGGCTGCGGCCGGCCTTCGGTCTCGACGGATTCAAAAGACGATGACGACAACCACCCGCAACACCTTCCTCTTCGGGGCCGCGCTCGCCGCGAGCGCGGTGGCGGTCGCTGCCGACTACGCCACCCATCCCATGCCTCCGGCCAAGCCGGCGGCCGTGCTGGCCAGCTCGGCCGCGCCGGCCTCGCCCTGTGCGGCGGGGGCACCGGTGGCGGCAGCTTCGCCCTGCGCGGCCGGGGCGCCGATGGCGGCGGCTTCGCCCTGCGCGGCCGGGGCGCCGATGGCGGCGGCCTCGCCCTGTGCGGCGGGCGCTCCCAAGGCGGCGCCGCCGCCTCCGCCCGCACCGGAGCCGCAAAGCGCCAAGGCGCCACCGCCTCCCCCGCCTGCGCCGGAGCCGGAGGCGGCGAAGGCCGCCCCGCCGCCGCCGCCCGCGCCCATGCCCGAGGGAGCGTCCGAGGCGCCCGACCTCGCCGCGGCGGCGCCCGGCAAGGGACGATGACCCGGAACGCGCGCGCCCTCGACGAGATGGCGCACTGCCGGCGCATCCTGGCGAAGGACGGCCGAAACGTGGTCACCGAGACGCTCCGGGAGGTCCCGGCGCCGTCGGTCCTGGAGCACTATCCGGCCGGCGAGGTGTTCGATCCCGAAAGCGGGGCGCAATGGTTCTACCATTGCCACGAGATCGGCGCGGCGGACGGCGAGCACGGGCATTTCCACTGCTTCGTGCGGCCGGACGGGGCGGACGGACCGGTCCACCACCTGGCGGCCGTCGGCGTCGACGCCTATGGGCGCCTGTTGCGCCTGTTCACGGTCAACCAATGGGTCGTCGGCGACAGCTGGCTCGACGCCGAGGCCACCATCGGGCTGCTTTCGCGATTCGACGTCGAGATGCCGCAGCCGTCCTATCTGGTCAATCGCTGGCTGACTGCGGTCTTCGCCGCCTATGAGGACGAGATCGCCGGCCTGATACGGGAGCGCGACCGCGTGCTAGCGGCACACCGGCCGGCCGGAGGCGTTTCCGTGCGCGAGGACCGCACGCTGGAGATCGCCTCCGAACTGGCGATCGCGCCCTGAGGGCGCACTCGGTCGCTTCACGCGATTGCGCACCTTTTCAGGGCCCGGCGGATCCCGTGCCGACCGGGGCGGCGAAGACGGGCGGGTGCGGCGACGCCGCGTCGGCGCCCTTGGCCGGCGCGTCGGCGGTTCCGCCGTCCCGGGCGAACTGGTCGGCCCGGCCGGACTGGGGCTTCGGCGCCTTCCCGTCGCGCACGAGGAGGGCGCGCGGGGTGTCGCCGGCGGTATCCGGCGCTTTTCCCGGATGTCCGCCGAGGAGTGCCGTATCGCCGTCGAGCGCCGGATCGGTGAGGCCGATCGGGTCGGTGCGCGTTATCCTTTCCGGCGGCTGCGGCGGCAGGCCGGTCGGGCCCGCTTCCCCTTCGCCGATCGGGGCGGCGACGTCCTTCTCCGCGGCGCTGCCGAGCAGGCGGCGCGCGGGCTTCTCGACATAGAAGGCGAGCTTGCGCTTGCCGGCGGCCGTCAGGTTGATCCCGTCGGGACCGCGCAGGCGGGCCGGCTGTCCGTTGATGTCGGGGCCGGTGAAGATGAAGTTCCCGTCCTGGTCGACGAAGCCGTCCCAGGTGTCGATGAACTCGCCGCCGGCCTTCGCGGCGACGGCGCGGAAGATTCCGTCGAATGCCAGGATGTCGGCCGACATGGAGGGCGACTGGAACGCGGGGACGCCGACCCACAGGAGCGGGATGTGGCGGCGGGCGATGGCGTCGGCGAGCGCGGTGGCGCGGCTGGTGTATTCGGCCGTCCAGCGGTCGGAGCGCACCGGCTCCGCCTTGCCGTCGATCCGCATCGCCTGGCGGTCGTTCGAGCCGACCAGCACGACCGCCACCGACGGCTTGACGTCGTCGAGGATCGCGCCGATCCGGGCCGGCCAGTCGTAGTAGTCGTTGCGTACCAGCCCCGACGATCCGCTGGTCTTGTCGATCACCACCACCCCCGGCGCCTCGGCGAAGGCCTCCTGCAGGCCGTCGGCGAGTCCGGCGGCGATGAAGTCGCCGACGACGAGGAGCTTCTTGGCGTCGTCGCGCTTGTCGACCTCGGCGGGAGCCGCGACGGCGGGCGCGCTGCGCGGGGCGGTATGCCGTCGGGCGGGGGCGTGGCGGGTCGGGCGGCCGGGAGGCGGCGGCGCGGGAGGATATTCGGCGTGGCGGGGGGCGCCGAAGATGATGTCGAGAAGGGAACGGCGGTGAGCCTGCTGGGCCTCGGCAGGGCCGGCCGCGAGCAGGGCCGCGGCGAGCAGCAGGGCGGCGAGCGCCAGGCACGCGGGCAGGCGCGCAGCGATTCCAGCGAGGACTGTCGACTTCATGGCCTCGAAACGGCCTCCCGCCGCGGCGGCTTTCCGGCGGCGCGCGACGCTAGTGGTCTGACCCAAACGGATGGTAGCCATCCGTTTGGAAAAGTCAGCCCACAAGCTATTGATCCGGTGGGGCGATTTTTCCTAACAGATGGTACCATCTGTTAGGATCGCACCACTAGCGTCGAAGCGCCTTCAGCACCTTGTGGGACGGTTCGCCGGTCGCCGTCAAGCCGTTCTGCGCCTGGAAGGCGGCGATGGCGGCGCGCGAGCCGGATCCGAGATTGCCGTCGATGTCGCCGTCGTAGTAGCCGAGCGCCTTCAGCCGCGTCTGGATCTCGAACTTCTGGTCGACGTCGAGCGAGCCGGCCGGCCGCGGCCAGGGCTGGTCGACGCCGCCATAGCCGGCGATCCGGTCGGCGAGGAGCCCGACGGCGAGGGCGTAGAAATCGGAGCTGTTGTAGTGCTTGATGACGAAGAAGTTGTGCGTCATCAGGAAGACGGGGCCGGAAGGGCCGCCCGGCATCTTCAGCACGGCGCGGTCCGAGGGGCGCGGAAACGGCTTTCCGTCGGGGCGCCTGAAGCCGAGGTCGGCCCACTGGCGGAGCGTCTTGGAGCGGCCTTCGTAGCGGGCGCCGCCGTTCGGCAGCACCGCCTCATAGCCCCAGGTCCGGCCCGGCTCCCAGCCGTTGCGCCGCAAGAGGTTGGCGGCGGAGGCGAGGGTGTCCGGCACGGACCGCCAGATGTCGCGCCGTCCGTTGCCGTCGGCGTCCACCGCGAAGGTCAGGTAGCTCGTCGGGATGAACTGCGTCTGGCCCATGGCGCCGGCCCAGGAGCCGGTCATGTCCCTGGTCGAGACGTCGCCGTTCTGCAGGATCTTCAGCGCCGCGACGAGCTGCGTGCGGGCGTAGCGGGCGCGCGACTTGTCGCCATAGGCGAGCGTGGCCAGCGCCTGCGGCACGTAGTGCAGGCGGTCGGGGTCGTTCAGCACCTCGCCGTAGTTCGATTCCATCGACCAGATGGCGAGCACGACGCTGCGGTCGACGCCGTAGCGGCGCTCGATGGCCGAAAGGGTCGCGCCGTAGCGGTTCAGCATGGCGCGGCCGTTGCGCACCGTCCAGGAATTCACGCGGGAATCGAGATAATCCCATATCTTCTGGGTGAATTCCGGCTGCGAGCGGGCCTTTTCGAGCACCTGGCGGTCGGGCTCGCCGACGCTTGAAAAGGCGCGGTCGTAGGTGCTGCGCGTGATGCCGTGCCGCGCAGCCGTGGCGTAGAAGCCGGATATCCACCGGCGAAATCCGTCGTCGGCGCGGGCCGGCGCGGCGAGCGTCGCCGTCGCCACGAGCAATGCGGCCGCGGAAAGGAGGCCGCGGGCGGCTATGGAACTTGCAACTGCTTTCATCGGTTACTCCCGCGGTTGCGAGTGCAGGTTCAATGACAAGAGGCGGCCGGACGCGCGGGTTTTCGCGCTTTCGTCGCCGGACGGCATTCGCCCGACCGGTCGCCGTAGCCGGAGGATATGCCGCGGACGTCAACAAATCCTTTACCATGAAAGGCGCCCGCGCTTAATCTTCCTTCACGAGCCATCACATTGTCGTCGAGAAAGACTGACAAGACGGCCCCGATTTGCCCCCGACACCAGCACAGGATCCCGATCGCATGACCACGTCCGCCAAAGTCCGCAAGGCCGTCTTTCCCGTCGCCGGTCTCGGCACCCGCTTCCTGCCGGCAACCAAGGCCATTCCGAAGGAAATGCTCACGGTCGTCGACAAGCCGGTCATCCAGTACGTGGTCGACGAGGCGAAGGCGGCCGGCATCGAGCACTTCATCTTCGTGACCGGGCGCAACAAGGGCGCGATCGAGGACTATTTCGATTCCCAGGTGGAGCTCTACGACACGCTGCGCGATCGCGGCAAGGTGGAGGAACTGAAGCGGATGCAGGCGCTGCAGCCGGGCGCGGGGCAGACGAGCTTCACGCGCCAGCAGGAGCCTCTCGGGCTCGGGCACGCCGTCTGGTGCGCGCGCGAGATCGTCGGCAACGAACCCTTCGCGCTCCTCCTTCCCGACATGATCCAGGACGGCAAGGGCAGCCTTTCGGGCATGATCGACCTCTACGAGGAAGCGGGCGGCAACGTCGTCGCGGTGGAGGAATGCGATCCCGACGAGACCCACAAATACGGCATCGTCGGCGTCGGCGAGGAGCTGAAGGGCGGTTTCCGCATCACCGGCATGGTCGAGAAGCCGAAGAAGGAGGAGGCGCCCTCGAACTACTTCCTCAACGGGCGCTACATCCTCCAGCCGGAGATCTTCGATCTGCTCGAGACGCAGGACCGCGGCGCCGGCGGCGAGATCCAGCTGACCGACAGCATGCTGACGCTGGCCGACCGGCAGGACTTCGCCGGGTACCGCTTCAAGGGCAGCACCTTCGATTGCGGCTCCAAGGAGGGCTTCATCAAGGCCAACGTCGCCTTCGCGCTCGAGCGCAGCGACATCCGCGGCAAGATCGAGGCCGACCTGAGGTCCTACCTGGAACGATCCTGACCGGCCGGCCTTGCCCGGGCGTCGACGCGGACCGTCAGCGCCGGGCGGTGACGCCGACCTCCACGCTCGCCGCGTTCTGGTCGTGGGCGCCTTTCTGGACGGTGCGGGAAAGCGCCATCGAGGCGTCGAGCGAGATGTAGCGGTTGAGGTACCAGCTGAGGCCGGTGCCGAGCGTATAGACCTCTTGGTCGGGCAGGGTGCCGGGCTGCGTATAGTCGCGGTAGAGATAACCCGCCGTAAGGCGGGCGACGACGTCGTCGCGAACCTGCTGCGTGATCGTCGTGTCGAGGGCATAGGCGATGGGACCGCTGACGCCGGGCGTCGTGGAATCCTCGATTTGGCTTGCCGCGGTGAGGGCGACGTCGGTGCCGCGGTGCGGCGACCAGTGGGCCGTGGCGTCGAGCGCGAGGCCCGAGACGTCCGGCAGGCGCGAATCCTCGTAGCTCCTGAGCTGGTAGCCCGCGGCGAGCTCTCCCGACAGTTTCTCCCCGAGGTCGGCGGTCAGTCCGAGTTCCGCGGCATAGGTGCCGGAGGACCGGCTGTAGCCGGCCGAATCCGTGCCGTTGAGGTAGGTCGTGCGCCGGTAGCGGAGCTGCGCGAACGGGGTCATGGCGCCCGACAGCCGGTAGCCGAGGCGGGCGGTGAAATCGCCCGCCAGCGTGTTGCGGTCCGACTGGGACAGGGTCGACCCGTCGGACAGCACCGCGTCGCCATAGGAGGTACGGATGGCCCTGGCCGCCAGGCTGCCGCGCAGCTTGCCCAGATCCCGGGTGAGTTCGGCGCCGCCGGTGAAGGTGCTGACGGTCGACTGGCTGGCGGCTCCGGCGATGGCGTTCGGGTCGGAGACGGATTCCCGGTAGAAGCTGTAGCCGGCGAGGAGGTCGGCCGTCGTCTGTTCGGCGAGATCGAGCCTCAGATCGGCCGCGATGTCGGCCGTCGGCTGGGTTTCGCCGGTGCCGGAGATGTTCTTCTGCCAGGTGCCCGAGCCGGTTACGGTGAGGGCGTGCCGCGACCAGTCGGAGGCCAGCGTTCCGCGGATTTCGGTCGCGGCGTAGGTGCGGCTGCTGCGGGAGCCGTCGGCGTAGGTCTGGCTCTCCGCGCCGAGGCTTTCGGTGATCTGCGGGCGCAGGACGAAAGTGCCGATGCGGATGCCGGGTCCCTGGTCCAGCGGTTCGGGAGGCTTCGGATTGGCGGGGCCCTCGATCGGCTGCTCGCGCATGTTGATGCGGCCCAGGGTTCCCCGCTGGTCGGGAGGCCGGGTGCCGGAAACGGCGGGGACGGGCATGCCGGTCCTTGCGGCCGCCTGGGGAGGTGTCGCGGATCCCGACGCGTCGGCGCCGTTCGTGTCGGCGGGCGCGCCGGACGCCGTCGTATTGTCCTGAAAGCCGCGCAGGCCGCCGTCGGCGAGGCCTCCGGCCGGGGCGGACGTGTCGCCGGAGCCGTCGCCCGCCAGGCCGTCGCCCGCGGAGGCCCCGTCGGATGCCGCGGGACCGGTGCCGGACAGGGACTGCGCCTTCGCCGGCGCGGCCGCGACGAGGCCGGCCACGGCGAACGCCGCGCCGCAGCCGGCAAGCCGCCAGGCGCGGACGCCCCGGATTTCACTGTCAGAAGGCATCGGTACCCGATCGTTCGCAACTCCTCAGACTTTGCGAACGGTAAACTTGTATGGTTAAGGCTTCGTTTCGGCCGGGGCCCGCGCCTCTTCGACGTCGAGCTCGCGGCCGACGCTGGTCGTGACCCTGACGCGGGTGCCGGCGGGCAGGTCCGGGCCGTTGACGACCCACCAGGTGTCGTCGAGGCGGATGCGCCCGCGGCCTTCGCTGATCGGCTCCTCGAGCACCGCGGTGCGGCCGATCAGGCTGGCGCCGCGCCGGTTCAGGTTCGGCTGGTCGCTGACCGATCCGCGGCCGGCCATGATCTGCCGCCCGACGAGGGCGGACAGGAAGGCCAGCACGGCGAAGGCGAGGAATTGGACCTGCCACGTCCAGTAGGCGGCGTCCCAGTGCAGGAGCGAGATCGCGCCGATGACGATGGCGGCGATGCCGATCCAGACGAAGAAGACGCCGGGCACCAGGATTTCAGCGATCAGCAGCACGATGCCGGCGACCCACCAGCTCCACGGACCGAGCTGCTCGATGATGGACGCGATCACCTAGGTGTCCCTCTTCGGCCCGTCGCCGCCCGTCCGGGGCACGTTGAAATTGCGCGGGCGCAGCGAGGCGACCGGGGGGCTGGTCCGGCGGACGGACGGTCCGGGAGGCTCGTCGTCCGGCGCGCCGCCGCCGGGGGTGTTTCCGCCCGGGTTGTTGCCGCCCGGATTGCCGCCGAACACTTCGCGGGCGATCGCCCCGATGCCGCCGAGCGAACCGATCAGCGCGGAGGCCTCCATCGGCATCAGCACGATCTTCTGGTTCTTGGCGCTGCCGATGGCGGTCAGAGCCTCGGTGTATTTCTGCGCGACGAAGTAGTTGATGGCCTGCACGTTGCCCTTGGCGATGGCCTCCGAGACGACCTGCGTCGCCCTGGCCTCGGCCTCGGCCAGGCGCTCGCGGGCCTCGGCCTCGCGATAGGCGGCCTCGCGTTCGCCCTCGGCCTCTAGGATGGCCGACTGCTTGGCGCCTTCGGCGCGCAGGATCTGGGCGTTGCGGAAACCCTCCGCCTCCAGCACCTGGGCGCGCTTCTCGCGCTCCGCCTTCATCTGCCGCGCCATGGATTCGACGAGGTCGGCCGGCGGCGCGATGTCCTTGATCTCGATGCGGGTGATCTTGATGCCCCAGGGCGCGGCGGCGTTGTCGACCACGTGGAGGAGCTTGTCGTTGATGGCGTCGCGGTTGGAAAGAAGCTCGTCCAGGTCCATGCCGCCCATGACGGAGCGGATGTTGGTCATGGTCAGGTTGACGATCGCGAATTCGAGGCCCCTGACCTGGTAGGCGGCCTGGGCGGCGTTCAGGATCTGGTAGAAGGTCACCGCGTCCGTCGAAACGCTGGCGTTGTCGCGGGTGATGATCTCCTGCGTCGGGATGTCGAGCACCTGCTCCATGACGTTGAGCTTGGCGCCGATCCGGTCGATGAAGGGCACGATGATGTTGAGGCCGGGCTCCAGGGTGCGCGTGTAGCGGCCGAAGCGCTCCACCGTGTAGCTGAAACCCTGCGGGACCGTCTTGATCCCCGCCATCAGGATGATGATGACGAGGAGGACGAAGGCGATGACGACGACGTCGAAACCGGTGAACGGCAATGGCATTGTGCGAACCCCCGCGCTGCCTGCACCCGTCGGCAGGCCCTGACGACAATGACTTAAGTATTGCGCAACGGGTTTACAAACCAATTAAGGGTTGTGAGCCGGGCGCGGCCGGTCGGATCCAGCCCATCAGCTCGCGGCGCACGACGGCTTCGATGACCGCCATGCCGCCGTCGGAGGCATTGAGGCAGGGGATGTGCGCGAAGTGCTCGCCGCCGTTCGCCTCGAAGCTTTCCCGGGCCTGGACGGCGATCTCCTCGAGCGTCTCCAGGCAATCGGAGACGAAGCCGGGATTGACGATCGCGATGCGCTTCACGCCGTCGCGGGCCATGGCCTCGACGGTCTTGTCGGTGTAGGGCTGCAGCCATTCCTCGGGGCCGAAGCGCGACTGGAAGGTCGCCACCAGCCTGTCCTTCGGCCAGCCCAGCCGCTCGCGCACCAGGCGGGCGGTCTTCATGCAATGGCAGTGATAGGGATCGCCCTTCTCGAAATAGGATTTCGGCAGGCCGTGGAACGAGGCGAGCACGACCTCCGGCTCCCAGTCCAGCCCGGCGAGATGGGTCTCGATGGAGGCGGCGATGGCGCCGACATAGGCGGGGTCGTCGTGATAGGGCGGGACGGTCCTCAGCGCCGGCTGCCAGCGCATCGCCAGCAGCGCCTCGAACGCCTTGTCGTTGACGGTCGCGGTCGTCGCGGCGGAATATTGCGGATAGAGCGGGAAGATCAGGATCCGCTCGCAGCCGCGCGCCTTGAGGGCGGCCAGCCGGTCGCCGATCGCCGGGGTGCCGTAGCGCATCGCCCAGTCGACCTCGACCTCGGCATGGCCGGCGAGCCTTTCCGCCAGCCGGTCCGACTGGTCGCGGGTGTAGGTGCGCAGGTAGCTCTCGTCGAGCGCGTCGTTCCAGATCGTGCGGTAGGCCTTGCCGACCTTGCCCGGGCGCGTATTGAGGACGATGCCGTGGAGGATCGGCCACCATATGACGCGCGGCGTCTCGATGACCCGCCGGTCCGAGAGGAACTCCCGGAGATAGCGGCGCATCGACCTGCGGTCGGTGGCGTCGGGCGTGCCGAGGTTGACGAGGAGCACGCCGATCCGGCCCACGGCGACGGCGGGGTGCCCTTCCGGCAGCGACGGGGTCGGCGACGATGGTCTTTGCTGCGATGCGGCCTGTCCGTTCATGATCCCGTCCGGTGGCATATCCTGGAGCTTGCGGTCCTCACGGACCCGCAAATGCGCTCCATCTCATTGTTCCAGCGCAATTCCGGACGGAAAAACCGATCTCCGCCTTTCCCGAAACCGCACGAGGCGAGCCCACGGGCTAGATAAAGCGCTTCGCCGGCATTTCAAACGGGATTCCGGACCGGGACCTCATCCCGTCGGCTGCATTCCGCCGCTGGCCCGGGACAGGGAGAACTGGGCGCCGCCGCTGGAGGTGCAGTTGAGCTGGTCGGCGCCGACGAGGGCGCAGTTGACGGTGGAATCGGTCTTGCGCAGGCGCGAATGCATGTCGATCTGCACCATGTTCTTCGCGGTGTAGGTGTAGTTCCCGGTGGCCAGGACCGAATTGGTGTCGGTCGTGCGCGTCTCGAAGGTGCCGTTCGAGAAGGACGAGACGATGCCGTTGCGGTCGACCCATGAGCCCTCGATGCCGCCGGCCGCCTGCCGGTCGCCACTCCGGCTCATGGTGTCGCCGCCGCCGCCGTAGATCGACTGGCAGCCCGCCAGCCCGATCGATATCGCCGCCAGACCGGCAAGACATGCAATTCGTTTCATGGAGCCTCTCCGAACTTTCGCCGGCGCGCGGACAGCCGCGCGCGTCCCTCGCCACGACCATGGCTCGGCCCTGCCGCAAAGGCAAGGTCGCCCGCCCCGCCCGGTCCAGGCGACGCGCCGGTATGGCTTTTCGACAACACCCAAGCCCCCGTCCGCGTTTCAATAAATCGTCGGCGGGGGCGATTTTTCCGCTTTCCGGCTTTTGCTCTCGCGCTTCCGGACGGAAAACCGGTTTCCACTTTTCCTGGAAGCGCTTGTTTGTTTGCCGCGCTTCCGGACGGAAAACCGGTTTCCACTTTTCCTGGAAGCGCTTTAGCGCACCAGGACGTTCCGGAACTGCCAGGGGTCGGTTTCGTCGATGTCCTCGGGGAAGAGGCCGGGGCGGCCGGCGAGCGGGGTCCAGTCGGTGTAGTGGCCCTCGAGCGGCCCGAGATAGGGCGACTGGACCTCCAGGCAGCGCCGGTAGTCCATCTCGTCGGCCTCGACGATGCCGGCCTGCGGGTTTTCCAGCGCCCAGACCATGCCGGCGAGCACGGCCGACGTCACCTGCAGGCCGGTGGCGTTCTGGTAGGGCGCGAGCACGCGCGTCTCCTCCAGCGACAGGCGCGAGCCGTACCAGTAGGCGTTCTTTTCATGGCCGAAGAGCAGGACGCCGAGCTCGTCGATGCCGTCGACCAGCTCGTCCTCGTCGAGCACGTGCAGGACCGGCTGCTGGTGGCCTCCGTTGCCGAACATCTCGTGCAGCGAGAGCACGGCGTCGTTGGCGGGATGGTAGGCGTAGTGGCAGGTGGGGCGGTAGGCGAGGGTGCCGTCGCCGTCCTTCACGGTGAAGTAGTCGGCGATCGAGATCGACTCGTTGTGGGTGACGAGGAAGCCGTATTGGGGGCCGGGCGTCGGGCACCAGGTGCGCACCCTCGTGTTGGCGCCGGGCTGTTCGAGATAGATCGCCGCGCCGCAGCCGGACTGGTGCTCCCGGGCGTTGTCCGGCTTCCAGGTCTCGTGCGTGCCCCAGCCGAGTTCGGACGGCTGCAGGCCCTCGGAAATGAAGCCTTCCGCCGACCACGTGTTCCAGAAGACGTCGAGGGGCTTGGGGTGCTTGGTGCGCTGGGTGTCGCGCTCGGCGATGTGGATGCCGCTGACGCCGACCCGCTGCATGAGGCGGGCCCAACCGTCCCGGTCGGAGGCCTCGGGCTCGTCGAAATCGAGGTCGAGGTTCAGCGCGAGGTCGACCAGCGCCTTCTTGACGAACCACGACACCATCCCCGGATTGGCGCCGCAGCAGGAGACCGCGGTGGTGCCGCCGGGATTGCGGGCGCGCTCGGCCCGGACGGTCTCGCGCAGGGCGTAGTTGGTGCGCGAGGCGTTGGAGGCGGCGGTGTCGAAATAGAAGCCCAGCCAGGGCTCCACGACGGTGTCGATATAGAGGACGCCCAGTTCGCGGCACAGCTTCATCAGGTCGAGCGAGGACGTGTCGACCGAGAGGTTGACGCAGAAGCCCCGGCCTTCGCCCTCCGTCAGGAGCGGCGTGAGCAGGTCGCGGTAGTTGTCCTTCGTCACGGCCTTCTCGACGAAGCGGACGCCGTGCCGGTCGAGCACGCCGGTTTCGTCCTTGCGCGGATCGACGACGACCATCCGGCTCTTGTCGAAGCTGAAGTGGCGCTCGATCAGCGGCAGCGTGCCGCGTCCGATGGAGCCGAAGCCGATCATCACGATCGGGCCGGTGATCTCGCCGTAAACCGGATAGTCCTTGTCTGCCATTTCTCGTCAACTCCTCGGGATGGGGTGCCTTTCGGCATGGCGTCGCCTCCCTCAAAGCACAGACGGCCGGGGGAATAAAGGGAGGGGCGTCGACGGAGGGGCGGACAGGGCGAACGCCGGGCGACCGGCGCCGGTTCCCGGGACGTGCGACCGGAGGCGGGCCGGGCGCCGTAGGGGGAGAGGTCGTCGGTGGCGAAACGGGTCTTCAGCAGGCATTCGGCATATTCGGACCCGGCGGTGGAATCGAAGACGATGCCCCCGCCGACGTTGAAGACGGCTTCGCCGCCTTCGTAGAGGCTCACCGTGCGGATCGCCACGTTGAAGCGCATGGTTCCGTCGGGCGCGGCAAAGCCCACGGCGCCGCAATAGGCTTCCCGCGGTCCGGTTTCCAGGCGGTCGAGGATCGTCATGGCGCTGATCTTCGGCGCGCCGGTCACCGAGCCGCAGGGGAAGAGCGCGGCGAGGATGCCGGCGAGGCCGGTGCCCGGCAGGAGGCGTGCGCGCACCCGGCTCACCAGGGTGTGGACGCTCGGATAGGTCTCCACCCGGAAGAGCTCGGGGACCGAGAGCGTCCCGACCTCGCAGATGCGCGAGACGTCGTTGCGCAGGAGATCGACGATCATGCGGTTCTCGGCCAGCATCTTCGGGTCCGTCACGAGGAAGCGGCGGTTGCGGGCGTCCTCCTCCGGGGTGGTCCCGCGAGGGACGGTGCCCTTCATCGGGTGGGTTTCGATGAAGCCGTCGCGATCGACCTCGAAGAAGAGCTCGGGCGAGCGCGAGAGGATCCAGGGTTCACCGAGGCGGACGAGCGCGCCGTAGCGGACCGGCTGGCGCGCGACGAGATCCGCGAAGATCGCCCGCGGGTCGCCCGACCAGCGGGCGTCGACCGGAAAGGTCAGGTTCGCCTGGTAGCAGTCGCCGAGGCGGATATGGCGGTGCAGCGCCGCGAACCGTTCGGCATAGTCGGCGAAGGTCCAGCGGGGCCGGGCCTCGGCCAGGGGCGATGCGTTGCAGCGGGCGAGGGGCGCGGCGGGCCCGTCGAGCGGCCTCTCGAAGACGCCGAGGGACATGAGCGGCAGCCGGCGCTTCTCCGGCAGGAGCGGTGCGAGCTTCGGATCGAAGCAGAAGCCGGCCTCGTAGGCGAGATATCCGGCAAGCCATCGTCCCGAGCGGAGCGCGTCCTCGGCAGCCGCCAGCGCGCCGGGCAGGTCCTCCGGCCGTTCGGGCGCGATGATGTCCGACGGGCGCTCGAACAGCCGCGTCCGGCCGGCGGCATCGTCCCGCAGTAGCACGAACGGTCGCTCCATCTGGCCTCCTCGCGGCGGTTCCGCGCGTCCCTGGTCGCGGCCGCCGCCTATGCGTCCCCGAGCGCCGCCTATGCCTCGTCGAGCGCTTCCAGCTCGTCGATCAGTCCCTCGATCATCGACAGGCCGCGGTTCCAGAAGGACGGGTCGGAGGCGTCGAGGCCGAAGGGGGCGAGAAGCTCCCGGTGGTGCTTCGTGCCGCCGGCCTTGAGCATTTCGAAATACTTCTCCTGGAAGCCGGCCTCGGAGTTCCGGTAGACGGCGTAGAGGGAGTTCACGAGGCAGTCCCCGAAGGCGTAGGCGTAGACGTAGAAGGGCGAATGGATGAAGTGGGGGATATAGGCCCAGAAGGTTTCGTAGCCCTCGGAGATGCGGATCGCCGGGCCGAGGCTCTCGCCCTGGACGGACAGCCAGAGCTCGCCGATGCGGTCGGAGGTGAGCTCGCCTTCCGAGCGGCGGCTGGCGTGGACCTTGCGCTCGAACTCGTAGAAGGCGATCTGGCGCACCACCGTGTTGATCATGTCCTCGACCTTCTGGGCGAGCATCGCCTTGCGCTCCCGCGGCTCGCGCGTCTTTTCCAGGAGCGCGCGGAAGGTCAGCATCTCGCCGAAGACGGAGGCGGTTTCCGCGAGCGTCAGCGGCGTCGAGGCCATCAGCGCGCCCTGGCGGGCGGCCAGCACCTGGTGGACGCCGTGGCCGAGTTCGTGTGCGAGCGTCATCACGTCGCGCGGCTTGCCCATGTAGTTGAGTAGCACGTAGGGGTGCGCGGAAGGAACGGTCGGGTGGGCGAAGGCGCCGGGCGCCTTGCCGGGCGACACCGGCGCATCGATCCAGCGGCGGTCGAAGAAGTCCCTGGCGATGCCGGCCATTTCCGGCGCGAAGCCTGCATAGGCGGACAGGACGGTCTCGCGGGCCTCGTCCCAGCCGATGGAGCTCTTCGGGCTGTCGGGCAGCGGGGCGTTGCGGTCCCAGAAGTTCATCCGGTCCATGCCGAGCCATTTCGCCTTCATCGCGTAGTATCGGTGCGACAGGCGCGGATAGGCCTCGCGCACGGCGGTCGCCAGCGCCTCGACGACCTCGCGCTCGACGCGGTTGGCGAGATGCATGCTGTCGGCGATGTCCCCGAAGCCGTGCCAGCGGTCGGAGATCTCCTTGTCCTTGGCCAGGGTGTTGGTGATCAGGGTGAAGGTGCGGAGGTTGTCGCGGAAGGTCGCGGCGAGCGCGTCGGCGGCGGCGTGGCGCACCGGCTCGGCCGGGTCCTGCAGCCGGTTGAGGGCCGGCTCCAGAGAAAGCTTCTCGCCGTCGACGTCGAAGGAGAGGCCGGCCATCGTCTCGTCGAAGAGGCGGTTCCAGGCGCCGCGGCCGGTGATCGATTTTTCATGGAAGAGCTGCTCGATCCGGTCTTCCAGCTGGTGCGGCTTGTCCTTGCGCAGGTCGACGATCCACGGGCGGAAGCGGGCGGCCGTCGCGTCGGTCTCCATGGCGCGGTCGACGACGGCGTCCGGGATGCGGTTCAGCTCCAGCTCGAAGAAGAGCAGGCGGGCGCCGGCGTCGGTCATCCTCGACTGGGTGTCGCCGAAGAACTTGGCGTTGGCCGGGTCGACGGTGTTGGAGAAATAGGCGAGCCCGGCATAGGACATCACCCGGCCCATCACGTCCTGCAGCGCCTCGTATCCGGCCAGCGCCTCGCCGAGCGACCCGTCCCCGGCGGCCGTCTCGAGCCGGCCCTTCCAGCGTTCCTCGAAGGCGGCCGTCTCGCGCTCGATGCGCGCCAGGTCGGCCTTCATCTCGTCGCTGTCGCGGCCGGGATAGAGATCGTCCAGGTTCCAGCGGGGGAGATCGTCCGCCTTGGCGGGCTCGCCTGCGGACGTCTGGGCGGCATTCGGGTGTCTCGTCATGAAATAACCTCTTCGATCGGCGGCCGGTGCGGCGCGCCATGCCTGGATATGTGACGCCATTGTTAAAATGCGAGGCATTTCCGCAATGAGATATTGGCGCCTGTGTGTGATTTTGGACCAGTGCGGCCCTGTCGCACGGGAAAGCCGTTCCAAGGAAGCAGAGGACCCGGACGTGACCATAAACATTCTCGTCGTGGATGACGATCCCGTTCAGCGTCGACTCCTGAGGGCTGCCGTCGAGCGCATCGGACATGTCGCCGTGCCCGCCGAGGACGGCCGGGCCGCGCTCGCCGAACTGCGCAAGTCGGGGGCCACCTACGGGGCGGTGGTGCTCGACCTGATGATGCCCGGCATGGACGGCCTGACGGTGATGGCGGAGATGGCCGAACTCGGCCTGTCGCTGCCGGTCATCGTGCAGACCGGGCAGGGTGGCATCGAGACCGTCGTGCGCGCCATGCGCGCCGGTGCGTTCGACTTCGTCGTCAAGCCGGTTTCCCCGGAGCGCCTCGCGGTGTCGATCGACAACGCGCTGAAGGTCGAGCAGCGGGAGACCCGCACGCGCTTCAACCAGCGGTCCGGGCCGGCGAGCACCGGCTTCCGCGACATCATCTCCGCGAGCCCGGCGATGGAAAGGGTCCTCAACCTGGCCCGCCGGGCCGCCGCCTCCAACATCCCGGTGGTGCTCGAAGGCGAATCCGGCGTCGGCAAGGAGATGATCGCGCGCGCCATCCAGAGCGGCAGCGACCGGCGCTCGAAGCCCTTCGTCACCGTGAACTGCGGCGCGATCCCCGACAATCTCGTGGAGAGCATCCTCTTCGGCCACGAGAAGGGCGCCTTCACCGGCGCCACCGAAAAGCACACCGGCAAGTTCGTCGAGGCGAGCGGCGGAACGCTCTTCCTCGACGAGATCGGCGAGCTGCCGCTGGACGTGCAGGTGAAGCTCCTCAGGGCGGTCCAGCACGGCGAGATCGAGACGGTCGGCGCCCGGCAGGCGACGCGCGTCGATTGCCGGCTGATCTCGGCCACCAACAAGGATCTCATACAGGAGGTCAAGGACGGGCGGTTCCGCGAGGACCTCTACTACCGGCTGAACGTCTTTCCGATCGTCGTGCCGGCGCTGCGCCGGCGCAAGGAGGACGTCCCGCTTCTCGTGCGCTTCTTCGTCGAACGCTTCGCCATCGAGCAGGGCATCGCGGGACCGCTGACGATCACGCCCGAGACGATGGCGCTGCTGACGGCCTACGACTGGCCGGGCAACATCCGCCAGCTCGAGAACGCCGTCTTCCGCGCCGTGGTCCTCAGCGACGGCCAGGACCTCACGCCGGACGTCTTCCCGCAGATCGCCGCGCAGCTTCCGGGCTACGAGGTGCGCGAGGCGGGCGCCGGCCAGCGGGTGGAACTCGCGCCCGGCGGCGAGACCTCGGAACCGCAGGCCCAGGGGGCCGCGGAAGTCGGTTCCGCAGACGCCAGCCGCCTCGGCGAGCTCCTCAGGCACAGGTCCCTGACGGAAGGGCTGATCTCCGTCGGCATGCACGACGAGGACGAGCACGCCGCCGGCAGCATCTCCAGCGTCGACGAGGAAGGGGAAGTGCGCCCGCTCGCCTCCGTCGAGGAGGAACTCATCCGGTTCGCCCTCAAATTCTACAGCGGGCAGATGAGCCAGGTCGCGCGCAAGCTCGGCATCGGGCGCTCGACGCTCTATCGCAAGCTCAAGGATTACGACATCGATCCGGACGACCCGCTGAAGCACGTCGCCTGACGCGGGGAAACATAATGTGATCGCAAAGCGTGGAACCGATCGGCCTGCCGTATTTCCTTTAAGCCGTTGTTAAGCCAGTGTTCACTATAACGAAGCAGTCGCAGAAACTGTGGCGTTTCTTGTCATTCTCTGACCGCATTTCGTCGGCAGAGAGCTTTGTACAACGCAAAAAACGGCGTGCGGGGATAATTCTTGGCATTTTGCGAGCCGTCGCAGGAACGGGCTGAACCGGCCTGTTCTCAAATTGGGGTCCGTCACGCGGTCTCGTCCGCGGGTCCAGTGATTCGTTTCCTCTTGATCCTGCTCTGCATCGGGACAGGTCTTTTCGCGTTTCGCGCGCCGGCCCACGCCGAGACCCGGTCGCTCAGGATCTACCAGGTCCATACCGGCGAGCGGGCGGTCATCACCTTCAAGCGCAACGGCCGCTACGACAGGGCGGGGCTGAAGAAGCTCGACTACATCCTGCGCGACTGGCGCAAGAACCAGGAAACCGCGATGGATCCGCGCCTGATGGACCTCCTCTGGGAGGTCTACCAGCAGAGCGGCTCGCACGACTACATCCACATCATCTGCGGATACCGGACGGCCGACACCAACGCCATGCTGCGCGGTCGCTCGCGCGCATCCGGCGTCGCCAAGAAGAGCCAGCACATCCTCGGCAAGGCGGCCGACTTCTTCATACCGGACGTCCGGCTGGAGAGGCTTCGCGAGATCGGCATGAAGTTCCAGGTCGGCGGCGTCGGCTACTATCCGAATTCCGGCTCTCCCTTCGTGCACATGGATACCGGCTACGTCCGGGCCTGGCCGCGCATGTCGCGCGAGCAGCTGGTCCGGCTCTTCCCGAAGGGCCACACGCTGCACCTGCCGCGCGACGGCAAGCCGCTGCCGGGCTACGAGGAGGCGCTCGTCTCCTACAAGCGCCGCGTGACGGACGATGGCATCATGGTCGCCGGCCGGAGCGCGACCGGGCGCCGTTCGGGCGGCGGAAACCTCCTGGCCGCGCTCTTCGGCGGCGGCGGCGGAGACGAGGACGAGCCCTCCAACGGCGATACCGTCCAGGCCAATCCGAAACTCCGCCCGATCGAGACGGCGGCCATGGCGCCGGTCGGCGGGACGCCTCCCGCCGCGCAGCCGGCCGTGCTGCTTCCGGCCGCCGCGAAGGTGCCGCTGCCCGGCGTGCGGCCGACGCTGATGGCGGATGCGGCGCCCGAGCGCGGGACGTCCGCGGCCGGTGCCCTCGCGGCCGTCGATGCGGCCGACGGCGGTTCTTCGGCGAAGGGCGCGACCTATCCGGACCTCCTCGCCTATGCGGCGCCGGTGCCGCAGCTTCCCCCGGCAGCCGACGTGAGAACGACGATGCAGGTCGCCGACCGGGCGGATGCGCCCGGGACGTCGCCCGAGGCCACCGGTTCGCTGCAGCGCTCGCCGATCGCGAACCTGCCCAGGCCCGCGGCCAGGCCCTCGCTCGTGGCCCCCGCTCTCGTGGCCTATGCCGAGCCGGCCGACGACACGGCGGCGCCGGCCTTCGCGGCGGCGGTGCCGGATGCGCCGAAGGCGGTCAAATCGGCGGCCGGAAGCGCTTCGCGGCGCAAGCTGACCAAGGGCGCGATCCTGATGGCATCCCTCGGCCGCACGCCGAGCGCGGTTCCGCGGGTCCTGTCGGAGAGCCGCCCTATGCAGGACTTCGCCACGGTGTCCGGCAAAACGATCAAGGGCGGACGGATCGGGTCCGGGAAGACCGCGGACGCGGCGGCCGGTTCGCGGCTGACGCGTGAGATGATCGAGGCGTGGGCCAAGGCCAATCGCCGGGCCCGGCTCGAGACGGTGGCCGACAACGTGCCGGCGCCGCGCATGAAGCGGCTCTCCCCGGCGCTGCCGGAGCGGCGCAAGACCGCCGGCGGGCGTATCGACCCGCAGCGCTTCGCCGCGCTCGATGCCTATTTTTCCAACGACTGAGCTAAAGCGGGAACCCGGTTTTCCGTCCGGAAGCGCGTAAAGAAAACAAGCTTCCAGGAAAAGTGGAACCCGGTTTTCCGTCCGGAAGCGCGCAAAACCAATGAGGCAGAGCCTGTTCGCGATACGGTGGATCGCGGACAGGCGCTTGCCGGCGCCGGGCGGCGCCGCGCCCGTCTTCCCCTCAGGCCTCGATATGCAAATGCGGCGGCCCGTCCGGGTCGTGGCGGTGACGATCGGCGGAAAGCCTGACCGGAACGATGTGCAGATTGGCATGGCGCACGCCGCGCTGGGTCATGATGTCGTCCGAAAAGGCGCGGATCGCGTCGACGCGGCCTCTGAGGGCCGACAGCTCCAGGCAACTGTCGTGATCGAGCGGCACGCGGGTGTTCGCGGCGATCAGGTCGTGGTGCTCGTGCAGCGCCCGGGTCAGCTTCTGGGCGAGCTCGCGGGTCGCGTAGTCGAAGACGTAGGACAGCACGGCGATGCACATCGTGTCGCCGGCCTCGGCGGTCTCGCGGTTCGCCGCCTCGCGCACGATGTCGCGGAACGCCTCCGAGCGGCTCTCGTAGCCGCGCCGTTGCCTGAGGCCGTCGACGATGTCGAGCAGGTCGTCGTCGATCGCGATGGTGATGCGCTGCATCTCTAGGTCTCCCGCCTTGTGCGGCCGGTTGCGGAACGGCCCCGCCCGGGGGCGGGGGTCAAGCGCCGCGTCTTGCGCGGGACGTCAGTCGCCGTCATGCCAGATGCCCTCCCGATGAAGGTGGTGGTGTGAGTGGACGCCGCCGCCATGGGCGTGCAGGTGGGCATGGGCCAGGCCGCAGCGGGCCAGGAGGTCGACGTCGGACAGGATGTCGCGCGGCGTGCCGGTGGCGACGACCCGCCCGGCCGCGAGCACGATGCACCGGTCGGCGATCGCCTCGACGATGTCCAGGTCGTGCGTGGCGGCGAGCACCGTCCGGCCGCTGCCCTGCAGGCGCACGAGCATGTCGGTCACCGCGGCGGCGCTCGCCGGGTCGAGGGCGGCCGTCGGCTCGTCGAGAAGCAGGACGTCCGGCTCCAGGATCAGGACAGACGCCAGCGCGACGCGCTTCCGTTCGCCGCCGGACAGCCTGTGCGGGGCACGGTCCTTGAGGTGGGCGATGGAAAAGCTTTCGAGCGTTTGGCCGATCCGCTCCCTGATCGTCTCGCGCGGCCAGCCGAGCTGCAGCGGGCCGAAGGCCAGCTCGTCGAACACGGTCGGGCAGAAGAGCTGCACGTCGGGGTTCTGGAAGACGAGCCCGACGCGGCGCCTGAAGGCGACGGCTTCCGCCTCGTCCTGCATCGCCGCCTCCGTCAGCGGCCGGCCGAAGGCGGAGATCGTTCCGCTGGCGGGAAAGTCCAGCGCGTCGAGGAGCTTCAGGAGGGTGGACTTGCCCGAGCCGTTGGCGCCGATGAGGACGATGCGCTCGCCCGGCATGCAGGACAGGGTGAGGCCGGTGAGCGCCGGCGTCCGCCGGTAGGCGTAGTGGACGTCGTCGACCGCGATGACCGGTGCGTCCCCGGTCATCGGCCCGCCCACCATGCGGCCGCCGCCAGTGCGGCGAGGACGGCGAGCGCAGCCCCGTCGCGCCGACCCAGGCGGAAATCGTCCATGAGGCGGACCTCGCCGCGATAGCCGCGCGAAATCATGGCGAGGTGGACGTCGGTGCTGAGCGCGAGCGCCTTTTCGAAGAGCGTCCCGGCGCAGGCGGTCGCCGCCCGGCGCGCCTCCCGCGCGGGCATGCGCCCGACGGTTCGCGCGCGGCGCGCCTCGACCATCGCGACGGCGGCGTCGAGCAGGACGAAGATGTAGCGGTGGGTCATGCCGAGGGCGACGACGAGGACCGGCGGCAGGCCGAAGAGGCGCAGCGCCTTGAGGAGGTGCGTCCACGGCGTCGAGAGCATGACGAGGAGGGCGAGGCCGGCGGCGGCCTCCGCGCGGGCGACGAGGAAGGCGGCGCTCGACAGGCCCTCTCCGGTGACCGGCCAGCCGGGGACGGGCGTCGGCAGGAGCGGGCTGCCGGGCACGGTCACCAGGGCGGGCAGCGCCATCGGCCCGGCGAAGGCGAGCACCGGGAGCCAGGCCTGCCCGGCGAGCCTCCCGATCGTCACGCCGGAGAGCACGGCCAAAAGCGGCGCGGCGGCGAGGACGGCCAGCACCACCGCCAGCGACTTGGCGGAGAGCGCGACGAAGAGGAGGACGAAGAGGCCGATCAGCTTGGTGCGTGGATCGAGGCGCTGCAGGAAGCCGTCGCGTTCGGCGACGGCGTCGGCGTCGAGGGCGCGTGCGAGGGTCTTCGCCAGCCCGTCGGCAAGGCGGTCGAGATAGGGCCGGCGCATGCGGCGGCGGAGCGTCCCGGGCATCGGGGCTTAAGCGCCCGTGGTCCGGGCCGGCCGCGCCAGCAGGCGCGACAGCAGGGCGGATGCGAGGACGACCAGGCCGGCGCCGGTGAAGGCCGAGAGGACATAGCCGAAGGCCGGCTCGTGCATGAAGGCGGGCGCGTAGCCGGGCATCGGAGCGGTCCAGATTCCGGCGAGGCGCTGCAGGCCCTCGGGCGCGACGGGCGGGGGCGCCGCTCCGCCGGAGGCATGCGCCATGGCCGCCCGCGCGGCGCCGTCGGCGAAATCCGCCGCCGACCATTCGCCCCACGCCATGCCGGTCGCCCAGAGGCCCACCGGGCTCAGCACCATGAGAGCGCCGACGCCGGCCCAGAGGCGGCGGGTGCCGGCGGCGAAAGGCGTCGCAAAGCCGGGCGTCGCGCGGTTCCCCGCGCCGGCTGGTTTCCACGTTTTCGGGGAGCGCTCCAGCAGGTCGGGGCTGGAGCGCTGGATCCAGGCGACGACGCCGGCGGTCAGGATGGCTTCGGCCGCGCCGGCGACCGTGAGGTGGGCGAGCATCATCGCCGGCACGGCGATCGAGAGCGGGTAGGGGGCGTAGAGCGGCGTTCCGGCGGCATCGTGGAAGAGCATCGGCTGCACGCCGAACTCGCAGGCCGCCAGGAAGGCCGATGCGTTGATCGCGGCATAGCCGGCGAGGCCGGCGGCGACGACGCGGCGCCTGGAGGTGGTCGCCGCGCCGGCGGCCGCGAGGCGATAGACGGCGTAGGCGACGAAGGTGCCGACGATCGCCATGTTGAAGGCGTTGGCGCCGAAGGCCGTGATGCCGCCGTCGCCGAAGAACAGGGCCTGGATCGCCAGCGCGATGGAGATGGCCATGAGGCCGGCGAAGGGGCCGAGCAGGATCGCCGCGACGCCCATTCCCACCGCATGGGCGGTGCTGCCGCCCGGGATGGGAAGGTTGAACATCATGACGACGAAGCAGAAGGCCGAGACGACGGCGAGGAGGGGGACGAGCCGGCCTTGCAGGGTCCGCTTCAGCCGCCGCAGCGAAACGGCCCAGAAGGGCAGCGCCGCGGCGTAGGCGATCGCGCAGGAGGAGGGGCTGAGATACCCGTCGGGAATATGCATTCTCGTTCTCCGCCGAAGGACCCGGCCCGCAGGCTTATGAATTTTTCGAGGTTTTTTCATACGGCCGTCCGGGCGTCAAGCGGGTCTCCCGCGCGCGGGCCGGCGACGGGCGGGGGACGCGGCGGCCGGCGCGCACTCACGCAGATGAAGCCGCCGGTTACCAAGAGTGATCCGATCGCGTCTGGAACGGCCGTATTTCCGTCCGGGCTGCCATATTCATGCCGATACCGTCCGGCAGGTTGCCGCGGCAATGAGGGCGTTCAAGAGAAAAAGTGCAATCGAGCCGGCGGGATAGCCGGGCTTGCAGCGGGAGTTCTGGCCGAATGACCAGATGGAACGGCGTTGCCGCATGTATGGCGGCAGTAAGGTTCGGGGTGCAACCGGGGCGACAACAATCAAAGACAGGGATAGCCGCGATCGCGCTTGCGACGGCCGCGGTATCGGCCTTGGCGGGGTGCACCACGGACCAGACCGTGACCGGGTCGGTCAACCCGGCGGACGCCAAGAAGACTGCGGCGGCGACGACCGTCGACGACAGCCAGCGGCAATGCCTCATGCGTGCCATGTACTTCGAGTCCAACCGCTCCAGCAGCGACGGCATGCTGGCGGTCGGCTCGGTGGTGATGAACCGGGTCAAGTCGCCGGAATTTCCGGACACGATCTGCGGCGTCGTCGGACAGCCGCACCAGTTCGCGCCGGGCGTCATGTCCCGGAAGATGACCTCGAACGCGCTGCCGACGGTAGAGGCCGTGGCCGACGAGGTGATCGGGGGCGAGCGGCACCCGAAGGTCGGGCCGGCGATGTTCTTCCATACGGCCGGCTTGCACTTCCCCTACCACAACATGCATTATGTCGTGGTGGCGGGCGGAAACGCCTTCTACGAGAAGACCGGCAGGTACTCCGCGCCGTCCATGGTCGCCGACGCAAGCGTCCCGGTTCCGGACGGGCGGCCCGCAGACGGCCTGCCCGGCGTGACGGTGGACGGGGGCGACGCCCTGCCCAAGGCGGCCTCGGCCTACGCGGCGCAGTCGACCGTCGAGGCCCGCATCAACGAGGCCTTCGCGTCCGTCACGAACTGAAGCGCTTCCAGGAAAAGTGGAAACCGGTTTTCCGTCCGGAAGCGCGAAGGAGAAGAATCACGCTTCCAGGAAAGTGGAAACCGGTTTTCCTTCCGGAAGCGCGTAAGAAGCGATGAGGGAGAGCGTGTCCGCGACGTCGTGAAGCGCGGGCAGGCTCCAGGAGCTTTCCAGACGTCGGGGGAGCGCCCTGTCCGTCAGTCCACCGGACCGGACAGGGCGCAGTCTACGAGACTCGGGCTATTCAGTCTTTCGCAGACGGACCGCGCTTTCGGATGCGTCCATCACGCCGCCGCAGTCAGGGGTCTCGCGCGCCGGATCCGTGCCTGTTCCTTCGGATTGTGCATCGCCTCCCAAAGCTCGCTGCGGCGCTGCACGTTGAGCCAGAAGTCCGGGCTGTTGCCGAATACGCGGGAAAGGATCAGCGCCGTGGCGGCGGTGACGTTGCGCCGGTTGTTGCAGAGCTCGTTGACGTGCTTGCGCTGTACGCCCATCGCCTCGGCGAGCGCGCCCTGGGTCAGCGCCAGCGGCTCCATGAACTCTTCGATCAGTATCTCGCCGACCGTTGCCGGCTTGCGCTTGGTCATCAACATGGGCTTTGCCCTTTCTGCTTCACCTGTAGCCGTGATCGTCCAGATAGACGCTCTCCGCTTCGCCTCGGCCGCCATCCCACCGGAAGACCAGCCGCCATTGCCTGTTGACGCGGATCGAATGCCAGCCCTCGAGATTACCGCGCAGCTTCTCGAAATGGTTGCTCGGCGGCACGCGAAGGTCCTGGTCGGTCATCGCATCGTCGATCATCTGGAGCTTGCGGAACAGGCGGCTTTCGATATCCGTCGGTATCTTCCGGGAGGATACGTCGTCGACAAGGAAGACGCGCAGCCATTCATCCCGAAAGCTCACGATCATCCCAAACTCCTGAAACCCTATGTACTACTCAATGGTACATAAATCAATGGGTCTCGCCGACGGCAGATGCCTGCAGTGAGGCGGAGGACCTGGAGATGTGACTGGGGGGCCTGCGTGAGGAAACTTGTCTCGAAGATCGGCATCAGCCAGCGTGGTCGGTGATGATCCCGAATCCAGCATCGGCGCTTCCGGTCTTTCCAATTTATCGGTAATATGCCCTGGCCGCCGCCGGTAACGTGCCGGGGACGCGGGGGCGGCGGTCGCGTTCCCTTTTCAAGGGCCTCGAAACCTGGACGGCTGCCATGACCGACGGTTCGCTCGCTGAAGGCCGAAACCCTGCTCTCCTGAGGCTGCCGCCGCCCGTCATGATGGCGACTCGCCTTCGGGGTCGGCGCCGCCATCCACCATTTCCTGCCGCTGCCGGCCGGAGGGTTCGGCGAAGCGGCCTTCGCCGCCGGCGAAGTCCTGCTGGCGCTCGGGTTCTGCCTCGGCGCCTTCCTGGCGACCGGGTTCCTGCGGCGCCGGACGACCCTCAATCCCTACGGCCATCCCTCGAGCCTCGTCGTCGGCGGCCCCTACCGGTTTTCGCGCAATCCGATGTACCTGACGCTGGTCACCGTCTATTTGGGCGGCACCCTCATGCTCGGCTCGATATGGCCCCTCGCGACCCTCGTCGTGCCGCTCGCGATCCTGTCGCGCGTCGTCATTCCGTTCGAGGAGGCGCGGATGCGCGCGACGTTCGGCGAGGCCTACCGGGAGTATTGCAGCCGGGTCCGCCGCTGGCTCTGAAACGGGTACGGCTGGTGCCCGGGACGCCGGGCGCCGCGCGCGGATCACACCATGCCGAGCGCGTTCATGTAGGTCTCGAGGATCGCTTCCTCTTCCTGCCGCTCGTTCGGATCCTTCTTGCGAAGCCGCAATATCGCGCGCATGGCCTTCACGTCGTAGCCCCTGCCCTTGGCTTCGGAGAAGACTTCCTTCACGTCGTCCTGCAGCGCCGCCTTCTCTTCTTCCAGGCGTTCTATCCGTTCGATGAACTGCCGCAACTCGGCGGCCGCCACGGTTTCCTTCATTTCGGTGACGTCGTCGCTCATCATGTGTTCTCCGGTGATGAAATAGGTTCCAGACCATGTCGAAAGCCGCACGGGCCTGCCGTCGCCGGCGCGATTGCGGGCGGGCGCGTGCGGGCGATTCGCTCCACCGCGAACCGACCCGTCACCTGACCCGCGCGCCGGCCGAGGTCAAGGCCCGACGCGGGGGGCGGGCGAACTTTCGGCGGGGGCGGGGCGGAAAACCGGCTTCCGCTTCAGCCGTGGCGGTGGTCGCCGGCGTCGGCCTGCGGCTGCGGGGTGCCCTCGGCCTGGTAGCGGGTCTTCCACTCCTCGTAGGGCATGCCGTAGACGATCTCGCGGGATTCGTCCTTGCCGAGCGGAATGCCGGCCTCCTCGGCGGCCTCGCGGTACCAGTTCGAGAGGCAGTTGCGGCAGAAGCCGGCGAGGGTCATCAGGTCGATGTTCTGGACGTCGGTGCGGGCGCGAAGGTGGCCGACGAGCCGGCGGAAGGCCGCCGCCTCGAGATCGCGCTTCTGGTCTTCGGTCAGTGTCGCCATGGCAGGACTCCTCGATGTTCCGGGGTCACGCATCGAGCAAACCGGTGCGCGAGCCGTGCATTTGCCTGACATGAAGATCGGGCCGCGCGTTGAGATCGTCAAGGATGGGCGCGAGCCGTTCGGCCCAGGCGGCCGCCCCGTCGTCGTCGGCGATGAGGTCCTGCCTGATCTCGACGAGCGCATGGGCGAGGCCCTGGGTCGTGCAGTGGCGGAACATGGTGTCACCGCCGAGCGCCCCGTCATAGGGCTCGTTGTCGCCGACGGTCAGCGCGGGATCGGCGGCCAGCGCCTCGATCATCGGGCGCGGGGCGCGCGGGTCGCTGTCCCACAGGATGCCGACCTGCCAGGGCCGGGGCGTCTCCTTCCAGCGCGGCGTGAAGGAGTGGATCGAGATGACGAGCGGCGCGCTTCCCGAGGCCGCCTCGACGCGCGCGATCGTCTTCGAGACGGCGTCGTGATAGGGCCGGTGGAAGGTGTCCAGGCGGTAGAGTCGCTCCGCCTCGGAGAGGGGATGGTTGCCCGGAACGATCGCCCCGTCGGACAGCTTCATGACGAGGGTGGGATCGTCCTCGCCGCGGTTCGGATCGATGAGCAACCGCGAGAAGCCGCCGAGCACGGCGGGGACCCCGAGCCGGGCGGCGAGACGCCGCGCCACCGCCTCGACGCCGATGTCGTAGGCGATGTGCCGGGTGAAGGCGGCCGGGTCGAGCCCGAGGTCGCCGTAGCGGTCCGGCAGGTCCTTCTTCGCGTGGTCGGCGAGGAGGACGAGTCCGTGGGTGACGTCGCCCCCGACGACTTCGAACGGCGCAAATTCGGGCATCGGAAAATCCTTAAAGCGGGGCCTTGATGGCACAGGCGCCCGTGGCGTTCAAGCCTGGCGGTGCGGCAGCCGGTTCGTTGACTTTCCATGCCCGCGGGCGCACAAAGCGGGTCGTGATTCTTGATGGAGTCCTGCTCGAAACCCATGTTTCGTCATCGCTCGTCCAATCCAATCCTTTCCCGCGCCCTTCGACTGCATACGATGCCGCTCGTCGTTCTCACCGGGCTGGGGATCGCTTTCCTGCCGGGTGTCGCACGCGCCGATTTCCGCGTGTGCAACGGCACGAAGAAGCTCGTCGGCGTCTCCATCGGCTATCGCGCGGCGGCCGGGTGGACCACCGAAGGGTGGTGGCAGATTCCGGGCAGTTCCTGCGCGACGCTGATCAAGGGGCCCTTGTCGTCGCGCTACTACTACCTCTATGCAGAGGATGCGGGGCGCGGCGGCCGCTGGGGCGGCAAGGTCGACATGTGCGTGGCCGACAACGAGTTCAAGATCGTCGGCATCCACGACTGCTTCGCGCGCGGATTCCAGCGCATGGGGTTCCAGGAATACGACACCGGCCGCCAGGGCAGCTGGATGGTGCAGCTCACCGAAGCGCCCTCCGACAGCGCCCCCGGGCCAGACACGAACGCGAGCACCAAGGCGAGCGGCAAGGAAAGTCCGAACTAGATGAAGCGACTGCGCAAGGTAAAGATTCTCGCCACACTGGGACCGGCGTCTTCCGAAGAGGCGATGATCCAGAAACTGCACGAGGCGGGGGCCGACCTTTTCCGCATCAACATGAGCCATACGAGCCACGAGGCCATGCGCGAGTTCATCGGGCGCATCCGCAGCGTCGAGGGGCGCATCGGGCGGCCGATCGGCATCCTGGCGGACCTGCAGGGCCCGAAACTGCGGGTCGGCAAGTTCCGCGACACCAAGGTCGCCCTAGAGGTCGGCCAGACCTTCACGCTCGACGACAAGGATGTTCCGGGGGACGCGAACCGGGTGTACCTGCCGCATCCGGACATCCTCGAATCCGTCAAGGCGGGCGACCGCCTGCTGATCGACGACGGGCGGCTGCAGCTCGTGGCGGAACGATGCGACGGGCACTCGATCGTCGCGAAGGTCGTCGCCGGCACCGGGATCTCCGACCGCAAGGGCGTCAGCCTGCCGGATACGACGCTCACCAGCGGGGCGCTCACCGAAAAGGACCGGCGCGACCTCGACGCCGTGCTGCAGACGGGGCAGGTCGACTGGATCGCGCTCTCCTTCATCCAGCGCCCGGAGGACCTCGCCGAGGTCAGGAAGGTCGTGCGCGGGCGCGCCGGCCTGATGTCGAAGATCGAGAAGCCGCAGGCCATCGAGCGCATCGACGAGATCATCGAGCTTTCCGACGCGCTGATGGTGGCGCGCGGCGACCTCGGCGTGGAAATGCCGATCGAGGCGGTGCCCGGCATCCAGAAGCGGCTGACCCGCGCCTGCCGGGCGGCGGGCAAGCCGGTGGTGGTGGCCACCCAGATGCTCGAATCGATGATTTCCGCCCCGGTGCCCACCCGCGCGGAGGTCTCCGACGTGGCGACGGCCGTCTTCGAGGGCGCCGACGCGGTGATGCTGTCGGCCGAATTGGCCGCGGGGCAGTATCCCGTGGAGGCGGTGTCGATGATGGCGTCCATCGCCCGCAAGGTCGAGCGGGACCCGAACTTCCCGAACATCATCTACGCCCAGCGCCCGCAGCCCGGGCCGACGGGAGCCGACGCGATCTCGCTGGCCGCGCGCCAGATCGCCGAGACGCTGAACCTGAAGGCGATCGTCTGCTACACCTCGTCCGGCACGACCGGCCTGCGCGCGGCGCGCGAGCGGCCGCAGACGCCGATCGTGGCGCTGTCGCCGGTCATCGAGACGGCCCGGCGGCTCTCGGTGGTCTGGGGGCTGCACTGCGTGGTCACGGAAGACGCGAAGGACCTCGACGACATGGTGGACCGGGCCTGCCGGATCACGTTTTCCGAGGGCTTCGGCAAGCCGGGCGACCGCATCATCATGACGGCGGGCGTGCCGCTCGGAACGCCGGGCGCGACCAACCTCCTGCGCATCGCCTATATCGGTTCGGACGGTCTCAGCGGTATCTAGAGCGCTTCCAGGAAAAGTGGAAACCGGTTTTCCGTCCGGAAGCGCGTAAAAACAAAGAGATAGAGCGTGTCCGCGTTTCACGGAACCGACGGCCTGAGCCGGCGGCTCAGATGCCCTGTCCGGCGAGCTGGTCGGCGAGCTGGCCGAGCCGCTGCTGGGCCTGCCTGTCGGCGGGGTAGATCGCCAGGACCTTCTCCAGGGTGCGCATGGCGAGCCGGTCCTTGCCGAGCGCCTTGAAGATGCTGGCCATGCCGGACAGCGCGCCGAAATGGCGCGGCTCCAGGGCCAGCGTCCTGTCGATGTCGGCCATCGACTTGGAGTAATGGTTCATCAGGAAATGCACCGTGGCGCGCTCGTTCCACCCGGCGGCGTATTCGGGTTCCAGGACGATCACCTGGTCGAGAAGGTCGAGCGCCGTCGCGTAGTGCTTCTCGCGGGCGGCCTTTTCGGACCAGGTCATCAGCAGGTCGACCGTGGGGCTGCCGGAATCGCTCCAGATCGCGTCGATCTTGCCGGCGATGCGGCCGGCGGCATCGGGGTCGGGCTGCCGCTTCAATTCGCCGAACAGCCGGTCGAGCCGCTCGGCGCGGGTCGGTGCGGGCTTGGCCGCGGCTTCGGGCGGCGGTTGCGCAACGGAGGCGGCGGTCGGCTTCGGCGCCGCCGTTTCGGGCGCGGCGATCGCCGGCAGGCCGAAGCACGTGCCCAGCAGGGATATGGCGGTGAGAACTCGCAAAACCTTGGCCATGGCGGATATGGTAGTCCGCCGCGGACGAAGATCAATTGCAAAATGCGGCGGCGGGGCGCGGCCGCTCCGGCTGGACGGAACCGGGCCTCAGCCCTGGCGTGCCTTGAAGCGCGGATTCTGCTTGTTGATGATGTAGACGCGTCCCTTGCGGCGCACCAGCCGGTTCTCGCGGTGGCGGGACTTCAGCGACTTGAGAGAGTTCTTGATCTTCATTGGACTGAACCGGGTTTGGGCTCCCAAACGAGCCTGATGCCAACAATCAAAAGCGCGCCGCGAGGCGCGCCCGGAAAGGTTGGCCCGCGTGTATCGCGTCGCCCGGCCCATGTCAACCGCGCGCGGCGGCGGGGAGGGGGCAAATCTAGCGCGTGCCCGCCGGAAGGAGCCGGGTGACGTGGCCCATCTTGCGGCCCGGCCGGGCCTCCGCCTTGCCGTAGAGGTGGGGCAGGGCGGCCGGCTCGGCGCAGAGCTCGGCAAGCCGGGCGACGTCGTTGCCGATGAGGTTCTCCATGACGCAGTCGGAATGGCGCGCGGGGGCGCCGAGCGGCAGGCCGGCGACGGCGCGGATATGCTGCTCGAACTGCGAGGTGACGCAGGCGGCTTCGGTCCAGTGCCCCGAATTGTGGACGCGCGGGGCGATCTCGTTGGCGAGCAGCCGGCCGCCGGGGAGCACGAAGAACTCGATCCCGACGACGCCGACATAGTCGAGCGCCTCGAGCACCGCCCGGGCGGCCTTGCGGGCGGCTTCGGCCGTTTCGTCCGGGACGCGGGCGGGGACCGTCGAGGTGTGGAGGATGCCGTTCCTGTGGACGTTCTCGGCGGGGTCGAAGGCGGCGACGGCGCCGTCCCGGCCGCGGGCGGCGATGATCGATATCTCGCGTTCGAAGTCGACCAGGCCTTCGAGGATCAAAGGCACGCCGCCCATGGCGGCGAAGACGCCGCGCGGCTCGTCCCCTTTCCCGCGGAAGACGCGCTGGCCCTTCCCGTCATAGCCGAGGCGGCGGGTCTTCAGCACCCCGCTGCCGCCGAACGCGGCAAGGGCGGCCTCCAGCCCGGCCTCCGAATCGACCGCCTCGAAGGGCGCCGTGGCGATGCCGCAGCGGTTGAGGAAGCGCTTTTCGGTCAGCCGGTCCTGGGCGGCCTCGAGCGCGCCGGCCGGCGGGTAGACGGGCAGCCTTGCGGCCAGCCGCCGGGCGGCCTCCACCGGCACGTTCTCGAACTCGTAGGTGACGACGTCGCAGGCCGCGGCCAAGTCGTCGAGGGCGGCGGGGTCGTCGTAGGCGGCGACGATCTGGCGGGCGGCGACCTCGCCCGCGGGACAATCGGGCTGCGGTTCCAGGACGACGACGCGGTAGTCGAGGCGCGCGGCCGCCATCGCCAGCATCCGGCCGAGCTGGCCGCCGCCGACGATGCCGATCGTCGCCCGGCGCGGAAGCGGGCCGGCCGCCATCAGGCCGGATCCGCCGGCCGTTCGGCGACGCTCCCGGTCTGGGCGCTGCGCCAGGCATCGAGCCGCGCGGCCAGGGCGGCGTCGGAGAGCGCCAGCACGGCGGCGGCGAGCAGCGCGGCGTTGACGGCGCCGGCCCGGCCGATGGCGAGGGTGCCGACCGGAATGCCCGCCGGCATCTGGACGATGGACAGCAGGCTGTCCTGTCCCGAGAGCGCGCTCGAGCGGACGGGCACCCCGAAGACCGGCAGCGGCGTCATGGCGGCGATCATGCCGGGCAGGTGGGCGGCGCCGCCGGCGCCGGCGATGACGACCTTGAAGCCCTCCTCGCGGGCCCCCTTGGCGAAGGCGGAGAGCCGGTCCGGCGTCCGGTGGGCGGAGACGATGCGGGCATCGTGGCCGACGCCGAGCGCATCCAGCGTGTCGGCGGCGTTCTTCATGGTCTCCCAGTCGGACTGGCTGCCCATGACGATTGCGACGGGCGGGGTGTCGGTCAAGGCTCTATCCTGTCAGGCGATGATGTCGGGAATGATCTGGTCTTCCAGCTTCGAGATGCGATCCTTGATGGCGAGCTTCTTCTTCTTCATGCGCTGGATGCGCAGCGGTTCGCAGCTCATGGCGATCATGGCGTTGATGGCGACGTCGTAATCGGTGTGCTCCTGGCGCAGGCGCGCCACCATCAATCTCAGATCCGCCTGTTCCTGTTCCGACATTGGTGTCCCCGATTCGAGCGGCGCCGCGCGAGCCGGCGCCCCATTTCAGAATGCTGCTCCTAGCACGAACCGGTGGCGACGGGAAGTTGCGCAAAACCGCCCAAAACCGCTTCGACAATGCCACATTCGCGTGGCATAATTCGCAGCTCGGACAAGGGTGGCGTGTCCGGCTTTCGGAGAGGAAACCACAGACGAAAAGGAGTTGCTAAATGACCATTGAGGCTCATCTTGCTACGCTCGAGCAGAAGCACGGTGCTCTCGAGGAAGAACTTCATACGGCATTGAGTCGACCCTCGGCGGAGGATCAGGTCATTTCGGACATCAAGCGACGCAAGCTGCGCATCAAGGACGAGATCGAACGACTGAAATCGTCAAGTCACTGATCGACAACTCCACGACATGCGCCGCGGACAGGCTCCGAAGGCGCGGGGCAGAGAGAAGGCCACGGCGAGACCGCCGTGGCCTTCGTTCATTCCGATGGGCGTGCGGGGCGAGGGGCGGTCGGCGAGGACCGGCCGGAGGGGCTCAGGCCCAGAACTGGTCCAGCCAGAGATTGAGGCGGTCGAAGCCGCGGTTCTGGATGGCGTAGATGCGCCGCGTGCCGTTGGCGGCGACGGTGACGAGGCCGCTGTCGAGAAGCGCCTTCAGGTGCTGGGAGACGGCCGGCCGGCTGATCGTCATCTGGCGGGCGAGTTCGTTGACCGTGCGCGGGCCGCGGCGCAGTTCCTCAAGGAGGAACCGTCGGTTCGGGTCGGCTATCGCAGCGAACGGATCCGGCTGGCTCATGGGGAAAGAGTAAGCCAGCGCGGCGCGTCCGGCAAGCGTTATTGTGCATTGCAACGTAGGCGGCGCGCCGGCCGCGTCAGAGCGATCCCAGGCGGTCGCGCAGCACGAACTTCTGGATCTTGCCCGTCGAGGTCTTGGGGATCTCCTCGAAGACGACCGAGCGGGGACATTTGTAGCGTGCGAGCAGCGAGCGGCAGTGCTCGATCACCTCGTCCTCGGTGAGGGTGTGGCCGGGCTTCAGTTCGACGAAGGCGCAGGGCGTCTCGCCCCATTTCTCGTCCTTGCGGGCGATGACGGCGGCCGCCTGGATCGCCGGATGCCTGTAGAGCGCGTCCTCGACCTCGATGGAGGAGATGTTCTCGCCGCCGGAGATGATGATGTCCTTCGAGCGGTCGCGGATCTGGATGTAGCCGTCGGGGTGCATGACGGCGAGGTCGCCGGAGTGGAACCAGCCGCCGGCGAAGGCCTCGGCGGTGGCCTTCTCGTTCTTCAGGTAGCCCTTCATGACGATGTTGCCCCGGAACATGATCTCGCCGACGGTCTCGCCGTCGAAGGGCACGGCCTCCATCGTCTCCGGATCGCGCACCGTCAGGTCCTCCAGCGCGGTGTAGCGCACGCCCTGGCGGGCCTTCCGCTCGGCGCGGCCGTCCCGGTCGAGGGCGTCCCATTCGCGGTGCCATTCGTTGACGACCGCCGGTCCGTAGGTCTCCGTCAGGCCGTAGAGGTGCACGACCTCGAAGCCGGCGTCGGCCATGCCGGCGAGCACGGCGCCGGGCGGCGGGGCGGCGGCGGTGTTGAAGGTGACCGTCTGCGGGAAGTCCCGCTTCTCCTCGGCGGAGGCGTTCAGCAGCACCGACATGACGATCGGCGCGCCGCAGAGATGGGTGACGCCATGGTCGGCGATGGCGTCGTACATGGCCTTCGCCCGGACCCAGCGCAGGCAGACATGGGTGCCGGCGACGACGCCGAGGGTCCAGGGGAAGCACCAGCCGTTGCAGTGGAACATCGGCAGCGTCCAGAGGTAGACGGGATGGCGGCCCATGCCCGAGGCGACGACGTTGCCGTAGCCCATCAGGGCGGCGCCGCGGTGATGGTAGACGACGCCTTTCGGATTGCCGGTGGTGCCGGAGGTGTAGTTCAGCGATATCGCGTCCCATTCGTCGGCCGGCGGCGACCAGGCGAAGTCCGGATCGCCGTCCCCGACGAGCGCCTCGTAGTCCTCGGTGCCGATGCGTGCGCCCTTTTGGACGGGGGCGTCCTCGGGGAATTCCGGATCGTCGTAGTCGACGACGATCGGCTTGACGGTCGCAAGCTCCAGGGCCTCGGCGACGACGGCGGAGAACTCGCGGTCGACGACGATGAGCTTCGATTCGGCGTGGTCGAGCTGGAAGGCGACGATCCGGGCGTCGAGGCGGGTGTTGATGGAGTGCAGCACCGCGCCGGTCATCGGCACGCCGTGATGGGCCTCCAGCATCGCCGGCGTGTTGGAGAGCATGACGGACACGGTGTCGCCCTTGCCGATGCCGCGCTTGTCGAGGGCGGAGGCGAGGCGCCGGCACCGGGCGTAGAAGTCGCGGTAGCTGGTGGTCGTCCTGCCGTGAACGATCGCCGGATGGTCGGGATAGACGTAGGCCGCGCGCGACAGATGGTTGAGCGGCGTCAGCGGCTGGTAGTTGGCCTCGTTCCGGCCGAGGCCGGTCCCGTAAGAAGTCTGCGACATCGACACCTCCCGAATTCGCGCCATGAAACCATTCGGCCGCGGGGATGTCATCCACAATCTCAGGCCGGCCTAAATCATGTTGGACAGGCCGTCCCAGATGAGCTTCAGCGAGGTGAAGAACACCATGGCGTACATGATGGGGTAGAAGACGGCCGGCCGCATCCGGTGGACGAGCCATGCGCCGGCGAAGGTCGACACGATCGCCACCGGCAGCAGCGAGGCGGAGGCCTCCAGATTGGAGGTGTCGAACTGGCCCAGCATGAAATAAGGCAGCACTTTCAACAGGTTGACGATGGCGAAGAAGCGGACGGAGGTGCCGGTGTAGATGCGCGGATGCTGCCCGAGCGGGAGGGTGTAGAACTGGTAGGGCGGGCCGCCGGCATGGGCGACGAAGCTGGTGAAGCCGGCGACGGTGCCCCAGAAGACGCCCTGGGCGGGGCGTTGCGGCCTCGCCTCGACCTTCGCTCCGGAGCGGCGGGCGCTCAGGGTCTGCCAGGCATAGCGCAGGACGAAGGCCAGCGCGACGGCGCCGACGATGAGCTTGATCTCGTTCTCGGTGACGACCGCCGCCGTCAGCCAGCCGATGCCCACGCCGACGACCCCGCCGGGTATCATGATCAGCAGCGTGCGGGTGTCCCAGTAGCGCCACCAGCTCCAGAGGCTGACCCAGTCCATGACGATGAGGATCGGCAGGAGGATGGCGGCCGCCTGCACCGGCGGCACGACGAGCGCGATGAGGGGCACGCCGAGCAGTGCCATCGCACCGCCGAAGCCGCCCTTGGACAAACCTACGAGGATGACCGCGACGATGCCGGTCAGGTAAAAGAATGGATCTGTGGGCATGAGTTTCGGTTGAACGATCGGGCTCTCCGGTCTATCGGAATTCGCATGGAAATGCGAGCCGCCCCGCGAAAAACGGCGGCCGCTCGAAAAGAAGGGCCCGAGGGCAGGATACATGGCAGATGTCGAAACGCGATGCCGGCTCGTCCTCGTCGCGCCGCGGGAGGCCGATCCCGCGCGCTTGGCGGCGATCCTCGGCGATGCGCTGAGGGGCGGCGACGTGGCCTCGGTGATCCTGCCGCGATACGATCTCGACGACCACGCCTTCCAGGCGGTGGCGGAGGCGGCGGTGCCCGTCGTCCAGGCGGGCGGAGCGGCGGCGCTGGTCGCGGGCGACACCCGCGTGGCGGGCAGGGCGAAGGCGGACGGCGTCCATGTCGCCGGCGGAGGGGCGGAAGCGCTCGCCGAGGCGGTCGAGCGATTCTCGCCGAAGCTGATCGTCGGCGGCGGCAACGCGAAGACGCGCCACGCGGCGCTGGAACTCGGAGAGGCGCGGCCGGACTACGTGTTCTTCGGCAAGGTCGACGGCGACATCAAGCCCGAGGCGCATCCGCGCAATTTGGAACTCGCGCAATGGTGGGCGGCGCTGGTGGAGATCCCCTGCGTGGTGATGGGCGGGACGGACCCGATGTCGGCGCTCGAGGTGGCCGCGACGGGGGCGGAGTTCGCCGCGCTCCGAACGGCCGTCTTCGGCACGGAGGGAGCCGCGGCGACCATCGTCGCCGAGGTCAATGCCGCCCTTGAGCGGCAAGCGCCGCGATTCGGGACGTGACATGGCTTCGGACCGTTCCAGCCACCGGCGCGGCCGGATGAGACTCCTGATCGCAGCCGCGACCGTGGCCTGCATGGCGGGCACCGCGCTCGGCCAGCCCGCCGCAAAGCATTCCGGCAAGGGCGTCGCGGGCGCGCCGCCATTCGCGACGCCGCTCGTGAATTCCAAGGAGGGGCGCCTTCCGGCCGGGGCGCCGCCGCCGCCGGCGGGCACCTTCGGCGGCGGGCTCTCCGCCCCGAGGGCGAAGGGAACGACCGACGCCTCGGCCGAGGCGCGGGCCTATTCCGCCTACCAGCTCGGCTACTACCTGACGGCCATGAAGCTGGCGCTGCCGGAGGCCTCGAAGGGCAAGCCGGCCGCGCAGACGCTGATCGCGGAGATCTTCGCCCGCGGCCTGGGCGTGCCGAAGAGCATGGACGACGCCGCCTTCTGGTACGGGCAGGCGGCCGGGAACGGCGATCCGTCGGCCCAGTTCAACTACGCGATCATGCTGATGCACGGCGAGCACGTCGCCAAGGACGAGAAGAAGGCGCAGGCGCTGATGAAGAAGGCGGCCGACGCGGGCGTCCCGGCGGCGCAGTTCAACCACGCGCAGTGGCTCGTCCAGAACGAGGCCGGCGAGAAGGGCATCATGGCGGCGCTGCCCTATTACGAGAAGGCGGCGGAGGCGGGGATCGCCGACAGCCAGTACGCCCTCTCGCAGATCTACCGCAACTCCGGCGGCATTCCCGAGGAGAAGCGCAAGAAGGCGCGCTACTGGCTGGAGCGCGCCGCGCGTGCCGGCTACGACACGGCGGAACTGGACCTCGGCATATGGCTGATCGACGGCGTCGACGGGCCGACGGACTACGAGCGGGGCTTCGAGTGGATGCGGCGGGCCGCGGAGGGCGGCAACGTCATGGCGGAGAACCGGCTCGCACATCTCTACCGCAACGGCATCGGCACCAGGCAGGACCGCACGGCGGCGGCCGCCTGGTACATCCTGGCGCGGCGGGCCGGGCTGCAGGACAATACGCTGGAGGATTTCTTCCAGGGGCTGACCGACGCGGAGCAGAAGGCGGCGCTCAAGCAGGCGAACGCGCTCCAGCAGCGCTGATCGCACCGGCGCGACGGGCGGGCTTGCAACTTCGCGGCTTTTGTGATCTTGAAGCCGCGATTTCTCCCGGCAAAAAGACCCTATCGGATCATTTCCCCCTATCGGACCATTTCCTATGAAGATCAACGGAAACGAAATTCGTCCCGGCAACGTCATCGAGCACAATTCCAGCCTCTGGGTCGCGGTGAAGACGAACCACGTCAAGCCCGGCAAGGGCGGGGCCTTCAACCAGGTGGAGCTGAAGAACCTGCTCGACGGGACCAAGCTGAACGAGCGGTTCCGGGCCTCCGAGACGGTCGAGCGCGTGCGCCTCGAGCAGAAGGACTTCCAGTATCTCTACGAGCAGGGCGAGATGCTGGTCTTCATGGACAGCGACACCTACGACCAGCTCGAGCTCGCCAAGGACTTCGTCGGCGACCGGGCGGCCTTCCTGCAGGACGGAATGACCGTGACGGTCGAGCTCTACGAGGAAAAGCCCATCGGCATCTCGCTCCCGGACCAGGTCACGCTGACCATCGCCGAGGCCGATCCGGTGGTGAAGGGGCAGACGGCCGCCTCCTCCTACAAGCCGGCGGTCATGGAGAACGGGGTGCGCGTCATGGTGCCGCCGTTCATCGCCGCGGGCGAGAGGATCCTCGTCGACACCAACGAAATCACCTACATCCGGCGCGCCGACTGAGGCGACCGGACCGCCGGCGGCCCGCAATTTCCGGGGCAGAGAGACAATGGCACGATCCGCACTCCTCAACGTGATGGTCCAGGCGGCCTTCAAGGCCGGCCGCTCGCTCGCGCGCGACTTCGGCGAGGTCCAGAACCTGCAGGTGTCGCTGAAGGGGCCGGGCGACTACGTCAGCCAGGCCGACCGGAAGGCCGAGGAGATCATCCGCGGCGAACTGCTCCGGGCCCGGCCGACCTACGGTTTCCTCGGCGAGGAAAGCGAGGAGATCAAGGGCAGCGACGGGGCGCACCGCTGGATCGTCGACCCGCTGGACGGGACGACGAACTTCCTGCACGGCATTCCGGCCTTCGCGGTCTCCATCGCGCTCGAGCGCAACGGCGAGATCGTCGGCGGCGTCATCTTCAACCCGGCTTCCGACGAGCTCTATACCGCCGAGCGCGGCAGCGGGGCCTTCCTCAACGACCGCCGCCTCAGGGTGGCCGGCCGGCGCAAGCTGTCGGATGCCGTGGTCGGCTGCGGCGTGCCGCATCTCGGCCGCGGCCACCACGGCGAGTTCCTGCTGGAACTCAGGCACGTCATGGGGGAGGTCGCGGGCGTGCGGCGGTTCGGCGCGGTGTCGCTGGACCTCGCCTTCGTCGCGGCCGGCCGCCTGGACGGGTTCTGGGAGAAGGCGCTCAAGCCCTGGGACATCGCCGCGGGCATCGTCATGATCCGGGAAGCCGGCGGCTTCGTAAGCGACATGGAGGGCGGCCGCCGCATGTTCGAGACCGGCGGGCTCGCCGCCGGGAACGAGCACATGCACAAGGCGCTTCTCGAGGTCGTCAGGCGGCCGCTCGCATCCGATTGAACCAAAAAGGCGTTTCATCCCTTCTGTCCTCGACATTTAGGCCCGGCCGAAGCCTTTCATTTCAGCCGCATTTTCGGCTAGTCTTCGGCGCCGAGGCGACCGGGGCGAATGCGGCATCCGGAGGGTGCCCGTTTCGGGCTTTGAAACCAGGCCATCGCGCCGAAAGCGCGTGGCGCAAGGAGCCGTAGCGTCTATGGTCAAACTGAAAGTTTCGGGCTGGGGCATATCGGAGGAAGAGAGCGGGGTCGACCTGTACAAGCTGTCGAGCCCGATGGTCTTCTTCTGGACGATGGTGATCTTCCTGATCATCGTCGGCTTCATCGCGGCCATACTCTACCGCCAGATCCATGCGGCCTTCGTCACCAATCCCGGGCTGAACGGGCTGATCGTCGGGGTGCTCGCCGTCGGCATCCTGCTGGCCTTCAACCAGGTCCTGAGGCTGCGGCCCGAGGTCCGCTGGGTCAACTCCTTCCGCGTCGTCGGCAGCGCCGACAAGGTGGGGCGCGAGCCGCGGCTCCTGGCGCCGATGCGCGCGCTCATCGGCCGGCGGCAGACGATGGCGCTCTCGACCTCGTCGCTGCGCTCCATCCTCGATTCGATCGCCACGCGCCTCGACGAATTGCGCGACACGTCGCGCTATCTCATCGGCCTTCTCGTCTTCCTCGGGCTCCTCGGGACGTTCTGGGGCCTGCTCAACACGATCGGCTCGATCAGCACGGTGATCCAGGCGCTGGAGCCGGGCTCCGGCGACACCGCCGACATCCTGGACGCGCTCAAGCAGGGGCTCGGGGCGCCGCTTTCGGGCATGGGCACGGCGTTCTCCTCGTCGCTCTTCGGCCTTTCGAGCTCGCTCGTGCTCGGCTTCCTGGACCTGCAGGCGGGGCGGGCGCAGAACCGGTTCTACACCGAGCTCGAGAACTGGCTGTCGACGGTGACCGACGTCGGGGTGGACGAGGACGTGCTGGAGAGCCGCGGAACCGGCACGACGGAGGAGATCCGCCATCTCGGCGAGCGGCTGCAGATGCTTTCGCAGGACGGCAACGCGAACCAGCGCACGACCACGGCGATGGCGAACCTCGCCGAGGGCATCCAGGGGCTGGTGAAGAACATGCGCAGCGAGCAGCAGATGCTGCGCGACTGGATCGAGGCGCAGCAGGAGGAGGCGCGCGCGCTGCGCGTGACGCTCGACCGGCTGGCCGGCCACCGCACGGACGAGGACGAGTAGAGGCGATGGCCCTTGCCCGCAACGGCCGGAGGAGCCGGCACATAGACTACTGGCCGGGCTTCGTCGACGCGCTGTCGACGCTGCTCCTGACCATCATGTTCCTGCTCACGGTGTTCGTGCTGGGGCAGTTCCTCCTCAACCGCGAGATTTCCGGCAAGGACGTGGTGCTCAACCGCCTGCACAGCCAGATCGCCGAGCTCACCCAGCAGCTGGCGCTGGAGCGGTCGAGCCAGCAGGATTCGGAAGACCAGCTGGCCAACCTCAGGGCTTCGCTCTCCCAGGCGGAGCAGGAGAAGTCGCGGCTGCGCAAGCTCCTGGACGAGGGCACCGGCAGCTCGACGGCGGCGCAGGCCCGCATCCAGACCCTGCAGGGAACGCTGGAGGACCAGAAGCAGGTCAGCCAGCGGGCGCTCTCCCAGGTGGAGCTCCTCAACCAGCAGATCTCGGCGCTCAGGAGCCAGATCGCCTCGCTGCAGGAGGCGCTCGACGTCTCCGACAAGAAGGACGCCAAGGCGCAGGTGAAGATCGCCGACCTCGGGCGGCAGCTCAACGTGGCGCTGGCCCGCCGGGTGCAGGAACTCAACCGCTACCGTTCGGACTTCTTCGGCCGGCTGCGCGAGATCCTCGCCGACCGGAACAACATCCGCATCGTCGGGGACCGCTTCGTCTTCCAGTCGGAGGTGCTGTTTTCCTCCGGCAGCGCCGATGTCAGCGACCGCGGGAAGCAGGAGCTCGCCAAGCTCGCCTCGGTGCTGATCGGCATCGCCAAGCAGATCCCTTCGGACATTTCCTGGGTGCTGGAGGTCGACGGCCACACGGACGACGTGCCCCTTTCGGGCAGCGGCAAGTACAAGAACAACTGGGAGCTTTCGGCCGCGCGCGCGACCTCGGTGGTGGAGTTCCTGATCACCGAGGGCGTGCCGCCGAACCGGCTGGTGGCCGCCGGCTACGGCCAGTACCAGCCGATCGCGGAAGGCGATACGCCGGACGCGCGGGCCCAGAACCGCCGCATCGAGCTGAAGCTGACCGACCGCTGACCCGGCCGCGCCCGCCTAGAGCCTTTCCGCGCTTCAGGGAAGTCATTTTCTGGAAGCGCTTTGGTCACTCCGCCGCCGCGAGCGGGGCGTAGTCGGCGGGCGTCGTGGCGACGAGTCCGTCGATCATCAGCGCGTCGCGATCCGGCCTTTCGAGGGCGGCGATCGCCCGTTCCACGCAGCCGAAGAGGATTGCGGCCCTGCCGGCATTGGCGGCGGCGGTGATCAGCGGCAGACCCCAGGTCTCGTCGGTCTCGGCCACGACGGAAAGGGCTGCGGCGGCGGGCTCGTGGCGCAGCGCCAGCCGCCAGGCGACGGAATCGATGGCCGCGAAATCGGCACGGCCGGCGGCGACGGCCCGGATTGAGCGGCGGTGCGCGCCCGTCTCGACGATCCGCGCCGGCATCTCGAGGCCGGCCTTCCGGAACAGGTCAAGGGGGGCGCGGTAGCCCGACTGGGAGTCGCGCCCGTTGACGGCCATGGTCGCCGCCGAGAGCGCTTCCGGCGAGCGGAGGGTGGAGCCGGCGCGCACGACGATCACGCTCGAATACCGGCCCGGCGTCGCCCCGACGGCATAGGACGGCGTGCCGATCAGGCCGACGGCGAGCGTCGTGGCGAACGGATAGCCGCAGGTCTGTCCCACCAGGAGGTCCGGCGCCTCCCATGCCTCGCGGGGGTCGCCGCCGCGCAGGAGCGCGTCCGGAGCATCCATCCCGCCGCGCCGGATCTCGTCGCGCACCCGCGCCCACAGCCGGTCGGTCGCCGCGGCAATCTCGGGCCAGTCGTACATGGGGAGGCTGGCGAGGGGCATTCGGGTCAGGGGCGCTGCGGCGGGCGCTCTAGAGCGCTTCCAGGAAAGGTGGAAGCCGGCTTTCCGTCCGGAAGCGCGCAAAGACAATGAGGTAGAGCCTGTTCGCGATTCCTTGAAACGCGGACAGGCTCTAGCGGCCACTCTACGGGTTCCTTGCGGCGGAAGGCGAACAGGCGGATCACCTTGGCGTAGCTGTCGTAGCGGTAGCCGCCGTTCATGGCGAGGAACCGTTCGCGGTTGCGGCGGAAATGCTCCGGCAGGCGATACCACGCGAGCGAGGGGCAGGCGTGATGGACGGAGTGGAAGTTGTTGTTGAGGAAGAGGAGGGCGAGGAGGCCCCGGTCCTCGACGATGACGGAGCGTGCGCCGGAGCGCTCGTGGGCGCGATGCTCCAGGAAGGTGCGGACCATGAGCAGGCCCATGCCGGCATAGGCGGCCGCGAGGTAGCCGGCGATGCCGATGCGGCCGGCGACGCAGATCAGCGCCAGCAGCAGCGCCGCGGTGGCGAGATGGGCGCCCCAGTGGACGATCACGCGCCGGTCGCCGTCTCGGACCTGCCGCAGTTCCCAGGCCGCGAAGCCGACGAGGCCCATCGCCGGCCCGAGGACCATGCGGCCGGCCAGCGTGTTGTTGGCGAGGAAGAGGTGCCGCGCCAAGGCGGACTTCCTCCGCCAGGCGTCCCTGTCGAGATACCAGCTTTCCGGGTCGTCGAAGGGGTCGGCGATGTTCTCGTTGCGGTGGTGGCGCAGATGCGTCGCCTTGAACCGGTCGTAGGAGACGAGAATGCCTATCGGCGGCCATGCGAGGAGATCGTTGAGGGCCTGGCGGCGGAACGGATGGCCGTGCATGCACTCATGCTGGAGCGAGGAATGAAGCGTCAGGACCGGAACGAGAAGCGCGATCCGCAGCGGCGCGGGAAGGTCCAGCGGCGCGAACACCGCGACGAGCCAGATCGCGTAGCATCCGCCGAGAAGAAGAAGCGTCCGCCATTCGGCGCGGTCGCGCATGAAGTTTGCCTCGCTTTGCGCTGGTCGTCAGCGCCTGCCACCCACCGGCCGCGCCAACGACTCGAGTCCTCAGATCTTGAGTAAAAATACCGTGATTTTGAAAAACTCGCAATTTGGCAAATAACACACAATAATTGATAATAATCACCAAACTGCCGCTTTGATGAGTATTTCCGAATTATCTTGAGCCCACGGGTTCCGCGCAGGGGGCGGGCGGCAGAACGCAACGCAACCGTCATCCCGCCGCCACCGCCGCGCACCCCTTCTGTCCTGCCGGACATCTCCCCCTCAAAGGGGGAGATCGGCTTGGGGCGGGCGTCTTGCGATGCGGCGGGTGCTGAAGCGGGTGGCGGCCGATGGGGTGCCGTGAGGGCTGCGCCACCCTCCAATCTCCCCCTCAAGGTCCCCTCAAGGGGGGAGATTGGGCTGGGGCGGGCGCCTGGGGATGTGGTGGGCGTGGTGCTGGATCGGGCTGGCGCCCGCGACCAGGCGATGCGGCGGCGTAGGGCCAAGATCGGTCCGGGGCCTGCGCGGTCGGATGCACCGGCCGGCGGACGCGTGGCCGAACGGCAGAACGGCCGCCCTGCGCGAAGGCAGGACGGCCGTCCCGAAACGTAAATTGCTGCGGCGCCGCGGATTTCGGGGCGGTTCTAGAGGCCGAGGCCCTCGAAGCGCTTCTTGAACTTCGACAGGCGGCCGCCGCGGTCCATGAGCTGCTGGTTGCCGCCGGTCCATGCGGGATGCGACTTGGGATCGATCTCCAGGTGCATGGTGTCGCCTTCCGAGCCCCAGGTCGAACGGGTCGTATACTCGGTGCCGTCGGTCATGACGACCTTGATCGTGTGGTAGTCGGGGTGGATGTCAGCCTTCATTGTCCTCTGTCCTGCCGGTTGTCCTGTCCTCGCCAGGGGACCGCGAGGCCGCCCGCCGCCGGAGACAAGACGCCGCCGGCCGGCCGGCCAACGGCGTTGCAATTCGATGGCGAGCCTATACATGATGGCTATCGCGATAACAAGGGCGGCCACGGCCTTTTGACGGGCCGCAAGACCAACGGGGAACGCCTTTGACGAATACGGGCTCCGGCACGAGGAAAGCGGCACGCTCGGTGCGCCCGCTGGCGCGGCTCCTGCCCTATGCCTGGCGCTACCGCCGGCTGGTGGCCGGCGCGCTCGTCTCGCTTTCCATCGCCGCCCTCGTCACGCTGACGCTGCCGCTCGCCGTGCGGCGCATGATCGACCACGGCTTCGACGGGGCCGGCTCGGGCTTGATCGACAGCTATTTCGCCATGCTGCTCGTCATCGCGCTCGTCCTCGCGCTCGCCAGCGCGTCGCGCTACTACTTCGTGATCCTCACCGGCGAACGCATCGTCGCCGACCTCAGGCGCGACGTCTTCGCCCACGTTTCGCGCCTCTCTCCCGCCTTCCACGACGTCAACCGTTCCGGGGAGATCGTCTCCCGGCTCGCCGCCGACACGACGCAGATCAAGTCCGGCGTCGGCCCGACCGCCTCGCTCGCCCTGCGCAATGCGATCCTGTGCGTCGGCGCCGTGGCGATGATGGTCGTCACCAGTCCGCGGCTGTCCGCCTATGTGCTGGTCGCCATCCCGGTCATCGTGTTCCCGCTGATCGCCTTCGGCCGCAAGGTGCGCCGCCGCTCCCGCACCGCCCAGGATACGCTGGCCGACGCCACCGCCTATGCCGGCGAGACCATCGTCGCCGCCCGCACGGTGCAGGCCTTCAACGCGGAGGACGCCGCCGCCGAGCGCTACGCCGCCGCCGTGGAAGACGCCTTCGTCGCCTCGCGCGCGGCGATCCGCACCCGCGCCACGCTGACCGGCTTCGCCATCGCGCTGGTCTTCGGCAGCGTCGTCGCCGTGCTCTGGATCGGCGCCCACGGCGTTCTCTCCGGCACGCTCTCGCCGGGCACGCTCGGCCAGTTCCTCCTTTATTCCGTTTTCGCGGCGAGCAGCCTCGGCCAGTTGTCCGAGGTCTGGGGCGAACTGTCGCTGGCGGCCGGCGCGGCCGAGAGGCTGGGCGAGCTCCTGGATACGGTGCCCGAGGTGCGGGCCCCCGACCGTCCGGCCGCCCTGCCCGTGCCCGCGGCCGGGGCGATCGCCCTCGAGGACGTCCACTTCGCCTACCCCTCGCGCCCCGACATGCCGACGCTGAACGGGCTGACGCTCGCCGCCCGACCCGGCGAGACGGTCGCCCTCGTCGGTCCGTCCGGCGCCGGCAAGAGCACGGTCTTCTCGCTGCTCCTGCGCTTCTACGACCCGGTGCGCGGCCGCATCCTCGTCGACGGGACGGACATCGCACTGGCCGACCCCGCGTCGGTGCGCGCGCGCATGGCGATCGTGCCGCAGGACGTGATGCTCTTTTCCGGCTCCGTGCGCGACAACATCGCCTTCGGCCACCCGAACGCCACCCCGGACGAGATCGTCGAGGCCGCAAGGGCCGCGCTGGCGCACGCATTCATCGAAGAGCTCGATCACGGCTACGATACGGAGATCGGAGAGCGCGGCATCACGCTGTCCGGCGGCCAGCGCCAGCGCATCGCCATCGCGCGGGCGATCCTGAAGGACGCGCCGGTGCTCCTGCTCGACGAAGCCACCTCGGCCCTCGACGCCGAGAGCGAGACCCTCGTCAGGCGCGCCCTCGAACGGCTGATGGCCGGCCGCACCACGCTGGTCATCGCCCACCGGCTGGCGACGGTGCTGAAGGCCGACCGCATCCTCGTCATGGACAAGGGCCGCATCGTCGAGGAAGGCCGGCACGACGACCTGATGCGCCGCGGCGGCCTCTACGCCCGGTTCGCCGAGCTCCAGTTCGACCGCCCCTCCGCCGCCGCACTGACCTCCGCCGACTGACGCCCGCACCCCGCCGTCCCTGGCGCCGCAGGCGGCCGACGGGGCGCCCGTGCGGCCGCCCCACCCTCCAATCTCCCCCCTTGAGGGGGGAGATGTCGGCGCAGCCGACAGAGGGGGGTCTCCGGTGGTGGCGGCCGGGGGATGGCAGGGCGGCTTTTCCGGGGGGGCATGGCGGCCGGCGTCTCGCGGTTGCGGTGGCGAAGCGCGACCGCCATCCTCTGCCGCTGGCGCCGCGCACCCCCCTCTGTCCTGCCGGACATCTCCCCCTCAAGGGGGGAGATCGACTTGGGGCGGGCGCCTTGGGATGCGGTGGGGGTAGGGCGCGCCTTGCGATGCGGGTGCCGCCCGGCCGGGCGGCGGTGCGGGCCGCGCCACCTTCGGGTCGGTGTGGCGGGCCGGGAGTTGACAGCTGTCAACCGCGGATGGCGTCAGGCCGCTTCTTCGAACAACCGCGTCAGGCGGCCTTTTCGAGGTCCTTGCGCCAGTTGCCGGCGGCGGCGAGGCCGTTCATCCTGGCGCGGTGGGCGAAGGCGCGCTGGCCGGCGGCGACGTTTTCCTTGCGGCCGGCCCAGGCCTCGAGGGCGGCGGCCTGCAGGGCGCGGCCGTAGGAAAAGGTCATCGGCCAGGGCTTGTCGAAGCCCGAGTTCATGGCGGAGAGGTGGGCGGTCGCCTCCTCCTCCGACTGTCCGCCGGACAGGAAGGCGATGCCGGCCACGGCGGCCGGCACGGTGCGCCGGAAGCAGGCGACGGTGCGCTCGGCGACCTCCTGGACGGAGGCCTTGCGCGCCTTCGAGCCGTCGATGACCATGTTCGGCTTGAGGATCGTGCCTTCCAGCCGCACGCGGGCGTCGGCGAGGTCGGCGAAGAGCTGGCGCAGCACCGCCTCGGTCACCGCCTCGCAGCGCTCGATGGAGTGATCGGCCGGCTCGCCGTCCATCAGCACCTCCGGCTCGACGATCGGCACGATGCCGGCTTCCTGGCAGAGCGCCGCGTAGCGGGCCAGCGCCTCGGTGTTGGCGCGCACGCAGCCGATCGAGGGAAGGGTCGCCGAAATCGACAGCGCCGCCCGCCACTTCGCGAAGCGCGCTCCGAACCCGTAATACTCCTTCAGGCGCTCGCGCAGCCCGTCGAGACCCTCGGTGACCTTCTCGCCGGGGTGGAGCGCCATCGGCTTGGCGCCCATGTCGACCTTGATGCCGGGCACGGCGCCGGCGCGCGAGATCAGCTCGACCAGCGGAGTCCCGTCGGCGGCCTTCTGGCGGATCGTCTCGTCGTAGAGGATCACGCCGGAGATGTTCTGCGACATCGCGTCCTCGGTGCCGAAGAGCATCTCGCGATAGTCGCGCCGGCTGTCGGCTGTCGATTCCAGGCCGATCGATTCGAACCGCTTGGCGATGGTGCCGGTGGATTCGTCGGCGGCCAGAAGCCCCTTGCCGGGCGACATCATCTTCGCTGCGATGTCCTCGAGACGTTCAGACATTGTGGTCCTCCTGTAGCTTTGAAAGAAGCCGATAACAGATGTTTCGAAAGAGGGGAACGCCGGGCAAAACGACTGAAACGATTGAAAAAAATTCAATCGGTTGAAACGCCGCGGCTCCGTCCCGCCCTCATCCGAACGGGCGAAGCCGGCGGCGGTGCGAAGGGACGGAAGCGCTCAGGACGACAGCGCCTCCACGCCCGGCAGGGTCTTGCCCTCCATCCATTCCAGGAACGCCCCGCCGGCGGTGGAGACATAGGTGAAGTCGTCCGCCACGCCGGCCTGGTTGAGCGCGGCCACGGTGTCGCCGCCGCCGGCCACGGAGACGAGCAGATGCTCGCGGGTGCGCCCGGCGGCGTATGTCGCGGCCGCCATCGTGGCCCGGTCGAAGGGTTCGATCTCGAAGGCGCCGAGCGGACCGTTCCAGACGAGCGTCGCGGCCCGGGCGATCCAGGCGTTGACGGCCTCCACCGTCTTCGGGCCGACGTCGAGGATCATCGCGTCGGCGGGCACCGCGTCGACCGCCACCGTCTCGTTCTCGGCCCCCGCCTCGAACTTCCGCGCGACGACGGCGTCGCTCGGCAGGACGATGGCGCAGTTGGCCTTGGTCGCCTCGCTCATGATCCGCCTGGCCGTGTCGGCGAGGTCGTGCTCGCAGAGCGAGCGGCCGACGTCGGTGCCGCGCGCGGCGAGGAAGGTGTTGGCCATGCCGCCGCCGATCACCAGCGCGTCGACCCGGGTGACGAGGTTCGTCAAGAGGTCGATCTTGGTGGAGACCTTGGCGCCGCCCACGATCGCCAGCACCGGGCGGGCGGGGTTCCCGAGGCCCTTCTCCAGCGCCTCCAGCTCGGCCTGCATGGTGCGCCCGGCATAGGCGGGCAGCAGCCGGGCGATGCCCTCCGTCGACGCGTGGGCGCGGTGGGCGGCCGAAAACGCGTCGTTGACGTAGATGTCGCCGTTTTCGGCGAGCGCGCGGGCGAAGTCGGGATCGTTCGCCTCTTCGCCCGGATGGAAGCGGGTGTTCTCGAGCAGCAGGATGTCGCCGTCGACCATGGCGCCGACGGCCTGCGCGGCCGGTTCGCCGATGCAGTCGGAGGCGAAGTGGACGCGATGGTCGATCACCTCCTCGACGGCCAGGGCGACGGTCTTCAGCGACATGTCGGCCACCGCCTTGCCCTTCGGCCGGCCGAAATGGGCGAGCAGCACGACCCTGGCGCCCATGCCGGAGAGCTCGCGGATGGTGGGGGCGACGCGGGCGATGCGCGTGGTGTCGGTGACCTTGCCGTCCCTGACGGGCACGTTGAGGTCGACGCGCACGAGGACGCGCTTGCCGCTGATGTCGCCGAGATCGTCGAGGGTCCTGAATGTCGCCATGTTCGTCTTCCGCTGTGGATTCTGGGTTCCGGAGCCGCACCATATCGCGCGCCGCCTTCAAGACAAGGGCGCTCGGGCGGGCATTCTGCCGCCGGAGCGCCCGGGCGGGCATTCTGCCGGCGGGCCGCCCGGTCAGGCGGCCGGCGTCTCCGGCGGCTCGCCGCCTTCGCCGGCACGCCGGCGGCGCATGCGCCGGCCCAGCCGCCTCAGGGCCTCGCGGCTCAGGAAGTCCGGCAGCGGGCGCGCCAGCGGTTCCGGCTCGAGCGAAACGCCGATCGCGGTGATCTCGCCCTGGTCGTCGACGTCGCGCACGATGATCTCGAGCGGTCCGAGGCGAAGCCGGTCGGCATATTCGGCGGCGCCGCCGAAGCGCCGTGCCAGCAGTTCGGCGAGGGTGAGGTGCTGCTCGCTCTCGGGCACGAGGCCGGGGCCGTAGGCGGCCTCGAGCTCGGCCACCGGCCGCTTCGGATCGATCGAGAAGGCGCCGAAGAACTCGGTGTCGTCCTTCTCGACCGGCACGGGGCTGGCGAACAGCCGGTCCAGCAGATGCGGGAAGTTCGGCGAGATGAAGAGGTAGACATAGTCGTTCTCCTGGAGCCGGCCGGCATACTGGTAGCGCATGGAGCGGCCGTCGCGCACGACCAGCGAGGGCCGCGCCCAGCGCGGAATGCGTTCGCCGGAGACGACGGGGCTGCCCTTGACCACGCGATAGGCGACCAGTTCGTGGCGCGCGGAGCCGGGCAGTTCCACCTCGATCTTCTGGACCGGGCCGATGCGCGGCGGCACCACTAGCCCGAGGCGGCGGGCCATGGGGCTGATGGTCCAGCCCTGCACCAGCAGCGAGACGAGCACGACGATGAAGGCGGTGTTGAAGAACAGCATGCCGCGCTCCATCCCGCCCATGACCGGGAGGATGGCGAGCAGGATGGAGACGGCGCCGCGCAGGCCCACCCAGGAGACGAACACCGCTTCCCTGTTGGTGTATTTGTAGGGGAGCAGGCAAAGCCACACCGCCACGGGCCGGGCGACCAGGATCAGGAAGGCCGCGAGGCTGACGGCCTGCAGCGCGATGGCGGGAAACTGGGACGGCGTGGCCAGCAGGCCGAGCACGAGGAACATGACGATCTGGGCGAGCCAGGTCATGCCCTCCTGGAAGCGGCGGATCGCCGTCTTGTTCTTCACCTTGCGGTTTCCGGCGTAGAGGCCGGCGATGTAGACGGCGAGGAAGCCGGAGCCGCCGATCGCGCCGGCGAGCGAGAAGACCAGGAGGGCGAGCGTGACGACGAAGATCGGCGTCAGCCCGCGTTCCATGGCGAGCCGGTTCACCAGCCAGACGATGGCCATGCCGCCCGGCAGGCCGATCAGGACGCCGAGGCCCATCTGCATGGCAAACATGCGGGCGACGTCGATGGCCGGAAACCCGGCGTCGGGGCTCGCCGTGGCGATGCCGGTGAGCGCGACGGTGAGGAAGATCGCCATCGGATCGTTGGAGCCGGATTCGACCTCCAGCGTCGAGCGCACCCGGTCGCGCACCGTGATGCCGCCGATCCGCAGCAGGAAGAAGACGGCCGCGGCGTCGGTCGACGCGACGATCGAGCCGAGGAGCAGCCCCTGGATGAGCGGCATCTCGAAGACGAGGCTCGCCACGAGCCCGAAGAGCCCGCCCGTGATGAGCACGCCGACGGTGGCGAGCGTGATCGCCGGCGCCGCCGCCTGCCGGAAGGCGTGGAAGGAGGTGCCGAAGCCGGAATCGAAGAGCACGACGGCAAGCGCCAGCGCGCCGACGAAATAGGCGAGCGGGGCGTTGTCGAACTGCACGCCCATGCCGTCGGTGCCGGCCATGAGCCCGATGCACAGGAAGAGCAGCAGCAAGGGCGTGCCGAAGCGAAAGGCGAGCAGGCTCGAAAACGCCGCCAGCAGGACGAGGATGGTGCCGACCAGGATGACGAGATAGAGCGTTTCCAATGTCCGGCGGGTCCTTTCCCGTCTGTACCGCCCTCCGGGGCGGCTTCATGGTGGCGATGCCGTCCCGGCCCCGCAGTCGTGCCCTGGAACCCGTCCGCCGTCTCGAAACCGCCGACGCGCCCTATCTCTTCGCTCCCGCACAATTCCGCCCGGAAAACCGGCTCCCGCCTTTCCTGGAATCGGGTCTTTGTCTATCGCAATTCCGGACGGAAAACCGGTTCCCGCTTTTCCTGGAATTGAGTCCTTGTTTCTCGCAATTCCGGACGGAAAACCGGTTCCCGCTTTTCCTGGAATTCAAGTCTTTGCTTTCTCGCAATTCCGGACGGAAAACCGGTTCCCACTTTTCCTGGAATTGCTGTAGCAGAATTTCACAGCCCCCGATGTCCCGAAAATCACCCTCATGTCCGATCGTCCGCCACTTTGCGGCGGCCGGTCCCGGCGTTCTCGCCGCAGCCAAGCCTGCCCGTCCCGCGACATCCACGCAAGGCTTCCCCCGCACAAAATGCCGTGACGCCAAAAAGACCGCCCTCACGCCCGCCGAATCCCGACGCGCGGACCCCAAGCCTCTCCCGCACCACGCCCATCGCATCCCAAGGCGCCCGCCCCGGCCCGATCTCCCCCTCGAGGGTCCCCTCAAGGGGGGAGACTGGAGGGTGGGGCGCCGCCACGGTAGCCGTCGGCCGGTTGCCGGGCCGGTCGGTGGTTGACAGCTGTCAACTTTTGCGAACGCGGGCGGGTCGGATCACTCCGGCCGGATGACGACGACAGCATGGTGGCGGCGAAGGCGAAGACTGCGATTTTCCGGATGTCGCCGCACTCGGGCCGGGCAGCCCATCGTCCGTCCGGAAGCGCGTGAAAACGATGAGATAGAGCCACGTCCGCGATTCCGTGAAGCGCGGCTTCGGGACGTCGCGCCGGCGGCGCAATGGGCTGGGGGCGGGGGGAGAGCGGGGGCGCTTCGCGCCCTCAGGTTCCCGAAAACGCCGTGTGCAGAAGGGATTGCTGGGCGCGCACGCCGTTCTGGTTGTCGGCGGCGGGGTTTCGGCTTTCCGTCGGGCGGTAGATTTCCCGGTCGAGGAGCGAGACGCGGGACTGGAGGCGGAAGGAGCGCTCGACGAGGCTGCGGAAGGCCTCCGGCAGGTCGTCCCAGCCGGGCGCGGAGCGGTCGCAATTGAAGGTTTCGAGGCGCACCTTGCTCTTTTCCGCCAGCAGCTGCTCGCGGGTCATCTCGCCGTTGTTGATCGCGCGCTGCAGCAGCAGCCACGAGGCCATCTGCATGAGGCGGGTCGTCAGGCGCATGGATTCGGCGGCATAGAGCACCGAGGCGATGCGCGGCAGCGCCTTGGAGGCGGCGCGTCCGGGGCCGTCCAGGTAGGAGGCGGTTTCCTCCACGAGGCCCATCCCCTCCGAATAGAGCGTCTTGAACTGGGCCGAGGAAGCCACATGATCGGCGAACCTGATCATGGTTTGCGTTGGATCTGACATCGTCCCTAATTTCCCTCCGGACCCTTCGTGCCGCATGGGCGCAACTGACAATGACGCAGCAGCGCCGGTCGTTCCCCGCCCTTGCGGTTCGACAAGCGCAAAATGCTGCGCGGACGCCGGTCGGGCAAGCGTATTCTTAAGAAAGGGTTAATGTCCACACCCGCCGCTGCGTCGTCTCGCGCGGGCGCATTCTAGACCCGTTCCGGCCGTCACGGAATTCCCCGGAGCGCGTGTCCGAACGGAAAAAAGCGGTATGCCGCCTCTCCCGGAAACGGGCCTTGCGCGCGCAAAAAAAAGAGCCGCAGGAGCGGCTCTCAAGAGTTTAACAGGGAGGCGTCAAACGGAACGGCCAAGGGCCGATCCGCCAAATCCGGAAAGGTCCGGATGGCGACGAGTAAACACCCGTAAAGCTTAACGTGCGGTTAAGACGCCGGCGGAGCTGTGCGATTTTCCGACGATTCGGCGCGCAGGGTCAGCGGAAGAGCTTCTCGGCGGCGCCCCTGCTCGTCTGCTTGGCCGCCTTTTCGGCTTCCAGGCGGGCGATCTCGTCCCGCAGCATCGCGATGCGCATCTCCAGTTCGGCGACGGAGAGCAGCGAGAGATCGGAGCCGATCTCGTGCGGCGGCGCCTTCTTCGGCCGGTCGTCTTCGAAAAGCGTCATGACTTGTCTCCCTTGGCCCGATAAGCTTCCCGTCAGGACAAGTGATACAGGGACTTTTCTGCGATGACAAAGACGATGCGGGCGGTGGCGATCCGCGAGCCCGGCGGGCCCGAGGTTCTCGAAATGGAACAGCGGCCGTGCCCCGATCCGGGGCCGGGCGAAATCCTCGTTGCGGTGCGGGCGGCGGGGGTCAACCGGCCGGACTGCCTGCAGCGGCAGGGCATGTACGCGCCGCCGCCGGGCGCGCCCGACATACCGGGCCTCGAGGTCGCCGGCCACGTCGCCGGGGTCGGGCGAGGGGCCTCGCGGTTCCGCGAGGGCGACGCCGTCACGGCGCTGGTGCCGGGCGGCGGCTATGCGGAATATTGCGTCGTCCACGAGACCAACGCGCTGCCGGTGCCGCAAGGCCTGACGATGGCGGAGGCGGCGGCGCTGCCGGAGACCTTCTTCACGGTCTGGCACAACGTCTTCCAGCGCGGCGGCCTCGAGAAGGGCGAGCGCTTCCTCGTCCATGGCGGTTCGTCGGGGATCGGCACGACCGCCATCCAGCTCGCCCGCGAATTCGGCGCGGTCGTCTTCGCCAGCGCCGGCAACGCGGAGAAGTGTGCCGCCTGCGTGGAGCTCGGCGCGGCGCGGGCGATCAACTACCGCGAGGAGGACTTCGTCGCCGTCGTGAAGGAGGAGACCGCCGGGGCCGGCGTCGACCTCATCCTCGACATGGTCGGCGGCGACTATGTCGGCCGCAACTACGGCGCGGCGGCCGTCGACGGGCGCATCGTGCAGATCGCCTTCCTCCACGGGCCGAAGGCGGAGGCGGACTTCTCCCTGCTGATGGTCAAGCGGCTGACGCACACGGGATCCACGCTCCGGCCGCGTCCGGTCGAGTTCAAGGCGGGGATCGCGGCCGAGCTCCTGGAGCGGGTCTGGCCGCTTCTCGAGGCGAAGAGGATCGCCCCCGTGATGGACACCGTCTTCCCGTTCGAGGAGGTGCAGGCGGCGCACCGCCGGATGGAGGAGGGCAGCCACATCGGCAAGCTGGTGCTCGAGATCGGCTAAGGCGCTTCCCGGAAGCGCGTGAAGCCTCCGCCGTCACCCCCGCCGTCGTCATCCTCGGGCTTGTCCCGAGGATCTGCAGTCGGCGCCGCATCCCCCGGCGGGCGTTGGTGGATCCTCGCCACAAGGGCGAGGATGACGGAGCGAGGGGAAGACGAGGGTGCGAATGGAGGCGCGCTTCCAGGAAAGCTTTTCCGTCCGGAAGCGCGTAGAAACAAAGAGGCCCGCGCGGCGCCTCAGGGCGGCGTGACGCCTTCCTGCGGCTCGGCGCCTTTCGGCGCGAGGGCGAAGCTCTCTTGCGTGGCGACGCGGGAGGAGGGCAGGACGTCGAAGCTCTCCCGCTCGGAGGCTGGAACCGCCGCGCGCATGCGCACGCGGATCAGCGCGTAGACGGTGATGCCGAGATGCGCCGTGCCGGTCACTGCGAAGAGCGCGTAGGGTCCGAACCGGCCCATGAGGATGCCGCCGACCGTCGGGCCGAGGATGGTGCCGAGGCCGTAGAGGAGCAGCAGGCCGCTCGACACCTTCACGTAATGGGCGGCTTCGGCGAAGTCGTTGGCGTGGGCGACGGTGATCGAATAGAGCGAATAGGAGGCCGCCCCGTAGAGCGCGACGAGGGTGAACAGCAGCCCGATATGCGATGGCGCGCCGAAGAGGATGACGAAGCCGACGAAGGCGGCGACGCCGGCGAGCGTCGCCAGCACGTAGCGCCGGTCGACGCGATCGGATATCCGGCCGGCGGGCATCTGCATGAGGGCGCCGGCGAAGAGCGTGACGCTCATCATCGAGGCGATCGCTGCTTGTGGAAGGTGCACGGCGGCGCCGAAGACGGCGCCGAGCGTGCCGAAGCAGCCATTGGCGACGCCGATCAGGAAGACCGCTACGAAGGAGATCGGCGAGTTGCGGTGGATGCCCTTCAGGTCGAGGCTGACCTCCTTGAGCGGCGACGGGCTGACCGCGGTCGACAGCGCCGTCGGCAGGAGCGCCAGGCAATAGAGGATGCCGGCGACCATGAAGAAGGTCGGGGTGCGCACGTCGCCGAGCGCGACGGCCATCTGGCCGGAGACCACCGAGGCGTAGTTGATCATCATGTAGAAGGAGAAAATCGTGCCGCGGCTCTCGTTGGTCACGCGCTCGTTGAGCCAGCTTTCGATGATCATCGAGGTGGCGGCGAGCGAGAAGCCGGTGATGGCGCGCAGCACGATCCACCAGACCGGGTCCACCAGCAGACCGGTCAGGAGCGCGATGACCGCGATCAGCGCGGCAAAGGCGGAAAACGCGCGGACGTGCCCGATTCGCCGCACGACGCGCGGAGCGAAGATGCATCCCAGCACGAAGCCGCTCGCCCAGGATGTGCCGAGCAGCCCGAGCTCCGACGGCGCGAAGCCCTCCGCCGTGCCGCGCAGCGGCAAGAGCAGCCCGTGCAGGCCGTTGCCCGCGAGCAGGAACGCGGCGCCCATGAGCAGGGCCATGATGGGCAGGAGATTGCTTCTCATCGGTTCTGTCGCGAGAGGCTTCTTGGACGGTCCGGTGTCGGGGAGGCGCCGGGGCCGCGGCGGGCGGTCTTTCGGAATCGGCACTTCTCAGGCGTGTTTGCCGCACTCGGCGGCTCCGGTCAACAGAGATCGCCGCCCCGCGCCGGCGATTGACGTGGGCCGAGGCCCTGCTATGGCTGTGGGCGTTCAACGGAGGGGCAAATGGCCAGGGCGATCTCGTTTCTTCTCATTCTCGCCATGGCGGTGCAGATCATCCGCCCGATCGGCCTGCCCGGCCTGAAGAAGCGCGGCGACTTCTGGAAAATCGCAGTCTTCGCCTTCGCCGTCACCATGCTGATCATCTTCATCCGGCCGGAGTGAACCGTCGCGTTTCGCGAAAGTTGACAGCTGTCAACCGCCCCGGCCCGGCGAGCGGCCGAGGCCTGGGGCGGGCGCCTTGGGATGCGGCTGGGGTTGGATTGCGGGGCGACTGACGGGGTGCCGTGGGGATGCGGCATTCTCCAATCTCCCCCCTTGAGGGGGAGATGTCGGCGTAGCCGACAGAGGGGGGTCTTCGGTGGTGGCGGCGGGGGGACGGCAGTGCGCGTTTGCACCGGCGATGGCGCCAGGCGGCAGTTGCGGAACGCCACCGTCCCTATCAGCCGCGACCGCCGCGCACCCCCCTCTGTCCTGCCGGACATCTCCCCCTCAAGGGGGGAGATCGGGCTTGGGGCAGGCGCCTTGGGATGCGGCGGAGCCGGTCTGGCGGCCGCCGTCTCGCGGACGCGGGGGTGAGCGCCTTGCCCATCTCCGTCGAGAGGGAGATGGGCAAGGCTTGCGAGGTGGGGCGGTGCGGGCCGGTTCCCGGGCCCTGCGGGTGGGGGCGTCTAGATCAGCTTGCCCATGGCGACGGCGGTGTCGGCCATGCGGTTGGAGAAGCCCCATTCGTTGTCGTACCATGACAGGATGCGGCACATGGTGCCGTCCATGACCTTGGTCTGGTCGGTGTGGAAGGTGGAGGAGGCCGGGTCGTGGTTGAAGTCGCTGGAGACCAGCTTCTCGTCCGTGTAGGCCAGGACGCCCTTGAGGTCGCCGTCGGCGGCGGCGCGGATGGCGTCGTTGATCGCCTCGACCGTGGTGGGGCCGGAGGCCACGAAGGTGAGGTCCACGACCGAGACATTCGGGGTGGGGACGCGGATCGCGACGCCGTCGAGCTTGCCGTTCAGCTCGGGCAGGACGAGGCCGACGGCCTTGGCGGCGCCGGTCGAGGTCGGGATCATCGACATCGCCGCGGCACGGCCGCGGTAGAGGTCCTTGTGGAGGGTGTCGAGCGTCGGCTGGTCGCCCGTATAGGAGTGGATCGTCGTCATGAAGCCCTTCTCGATGCCGACGGCCTCGTGGAGGACGTGGGCGACCGGGGCGAGGCAGTTGGTCGTGCAGGACGCGTTGGAGACGACCAGGTCCTCGGCCGTCAGCGCCTTGTCGTTGACGCCGAAGACGACGGTCCTGTCGGCGCCGGAGGCCGGCGCGGAGACGAGCACGCGCTTGGACCCGTTCTCCAGGTGCAGCGCCGCCTTGTCGCGCGCGGTGAAGATGCCGGTGCACTCGAGCGCGACGTCGACGTCCTGCCAGGGCAGTTCCTTCGGGTCGCGCATGGCGGTGACGCGGATCGGGCCGCGGCCGACATCGATGGTGTCGCCCTCCACCGTCACCTTGCCGGGGAAGCGGCCGTGGACGGAATCGTAGCGCACCAGATGGGCGTTGGTCTCCACCGGTCCGAGATCGTTGATGGCCACGACCTCGATGTCGGTGCGGCCGGACTCGATGATGGCGCGAAGGACGTTGCGGCCGATGCGGCCGAAACCGTTGATGGCAACTCTGACGGTCATTGTCGGGTCTCCGTGATTATGAAGCCTCTGGAAACAGCGTGGCTCACGCGCCGGCGTGAAGCCTCGCCTCGGCAGCCTCGACGACTGCCGCGGCGGTGATTTCGAAATGATTGTAGACGTCCTCGTAGGGGCCGGAGGCGCCGAAACCGTGCATTCCGACGAAAATTCCGTCCGAGCCGACGAAGCGGTCCCAGCCCTGGCGGACGGCGGCCTCGATGGCGATCCGGACGGGCGAATTGCCGAGGATGGCCACCTTGTACTTGTCCGTCTGCTCCTCGAAGAGCTCGACGCAGGGCACCGAGACCACCCGCGTCGGGTGGCCCTTCTCCTCGAGCGCCGCCTTGGCGTCGAGGGCGATGCCGACCTCCGAGCCCGAGGCGAAGATCGTCACCTCGGCGTCGCTCGCCGGGGAGAGGTCGTAGGCGCCGAAGGCGCAGAGGTTCTCCTCCACGTAATCGGTGCGCACGGCGCGAAGCTCCTGGCGCGACAGCGCGATGCCGGACGGCCGGTGCTCGGATTCGAGCGCGAGCTGCCAGCATTCGGCGGTTTCGGTGGCGTCGGCCGGGCGGAACACGAGGAGGCCCGGGATGGCCCGCAGCGTCGCCAGCTGCTCGACGGGCTGGTGGGTGGGGCCGTCCTCGCCGAGGCCGATCGAATCGTGCGTCAGGACGTGGACGACGCGCAGGCCCATCAGCGCGGCGAGGCGGATGGCGGGCCGGCAGTAGTCGGTGAAGATCAGGAAGCCGCCCGAATAGGGGATCAGCCCGCCATGGAGCGCGATGCCGTTCATCGCGGCGGCCATGCCGTGCTCGCGGACGCCGTAGTGCAGGTAGCGGCCGGAGAAGTCGTCCGGCCGGATCGCGTCCATCTGGCTGGTCTTGGTGTTGTTGGAGCCGGTCAGGTCGGCCGAACCGCCGATCGTCTCGGGAAGCGTCGCGTTGATGACCTCGAGGGCGGCCTCGGAGGCCTTGCGGGTGGCCTTCGTCGGCCGATCGGCGGCCAGCTTCTTCTTGTAGTCGTCGATGGCGGCGTCGAAGCTGCCGGGGAGTTCCCCGCCCATGCGCCGCTCGAAGACGGCGCGCACTTCCTGGTCGGCCGACTGGAGGCGGCTCTCCCAGGCCTTGCGCTCCTTCGTCGAGCGGAGGCCGGCCAGGCGCCAGGCGTCGAGGATGTCGGAGGGCACGACGAAGGGCTCGGCGTCCCAGCCGAGCGCCTTGCGCGTTTCGGCGATCTCCTCGGCGCCGAGCGGCGAGCCGTGCGCCTTGGCGGTGCCCGCCTTGTGGGGGGCGCCGAAGCCGATGGTGGTGCGGCAGGCGATCAGGGTCGGCCGGTCCGACCGGCGCGCCTCCTCGATCGCCGCGGCGATGGCGTCCTGATCGTGGCCGTCGATCTCGATCGTTTGCCAGTGCACCGACTGGAAGCGGGCGATCTGGTCGGTCGAGTCGGCGAGGGCGACCGGGCCGTCGATGGAAATGCCGTTGTCGTCCCAGAAGAGAACGAGCCGGTCGAGCTTCAGGTGGCCGGCGAGCGCGATGGCTTCCTGGCTGATGCCCTCCATCAGGCAGCCGTCGCCGCACAGCACATAGGTATGGTGGTCGACGAGATCGGCGCCGAACTCGTCGCGCAGCTTGCGCTCGGCGATCGCCATCCCGACGGCGTTCGCGATGCCCTGGCCGAGCGGGCCGGTCGTCGTCTCGATGCCGGCGGCGTGGCCGTATTCCGGGTGGCCGGCCGTCTTCGAGCCGAGCTGGCGGAAATCCGCGATCTCCTCGATGGTGATGTCCTCGTAGCCGGTGAGGTAGAGCAGGGAATAGAGGAGCATGGACCCGTGGCCGGCGGACAGCACGAAGCGGTCGCGGTCCGGCCAGTGCGGCTTCTTGGGGTCGAAGGTGAGGTAGCGCGTGAAGAGGACGGTCGCGATGTCGGCGGCGCCCATCGGCAGCCCCGGATGGCCGGACCCGGCCTTCTCGACGGCGTCCATGGACAGGAATCGGATCGCATTCGCCATCCGGTCGTGTTTTTCGCGTGGGTTCATGGCCAACGGGTTGTCCGGTTCAAGAGTGCGCGCCGCGGTTTCCGTCGCGTGGTGCCCGCAGGCGACGGCTTCGGCCGGTGGCCGCGACAGCCATCGCGGGGGCGAGACATAGCAGGTGCCTCCATGGAGTCAACAACGCCCGCCGCGGCCCGTCCGCACGCCCGGAAACGCCTATTCACAGAAATGGCTGGGGTCTATCGAAACCCATTATTGACGCGCAATTCCAGCGATGGATAATCAACCATGTCTAAGTGCCGGTTCGGCAAGCGATTCGGGGTAAGTCGGGGGCGAGGAACGTGCAGATGTCCAGCGACATGACGGTCAAGTCGTCCCTCGACGATCTCAAGAGGGCGCTCTCGGGGCTAGAAAACGCGATCGACGCGCGCATGGAGAAGGAACGGGACGTCTCCGAGGCGGAGGGCGAGGTCAGGCGCATGAACGCCGACCGCTCGCGGCTCGCGGAGGAGCTCGACCAGACGCAGCATCGCGCCAACCGACTGGAAGAGGCGAACCGCGAGGTCTCGCGGCGGCTCGTGGCGGCGATGGAGACGATCCGCGCGGTCCTCGACCGCACCTGAGGGCGAGGCTGCAGGCGCGCGGCCCGATGCGGCGAAACCCGGAGGAAGCATGGCGCAGGTAACGGTGACGATCGACGAGAAGGCCTATCGCATGGCATGCGAGGAAGGGCAGGAAGAGCACCTGGAGGAGCTCGCCCACCGCTTCGACCGCTATGTCGGCCATCTCAAGCGGCAGTTCGGCGAGATCGGCGACCTGCGCATCACGGTGATGGCCGGCATCATGGTGATGGACGAGCTCAACGAGCTGCAGCGCCGGCTGCGCGGCATCGAGACCGAGGTCGAAAACCTGAAGACCTCCCGCGACGCGGCGGTGGCGCGCGCCGAGGAGACCGACCGGGCGCTCTCGCACGCGCTCGGCGAAGTGACCGGCCAGATCCAGGGCATCACCGCGAAGCTCACCGGCGCGGCGGCCTGACGGGGGGCAAGCAGCGCATGGGGCAGGCAGCGCGGTTGGCGGCGTTTCAATGCGCCCGCGCTGTCGAACCGATGTTTCCCTTCGCCCGTCGCGCAGGAGCGAGGGCATTTCGCTCCAGCCGACACATCAAATTCCGGAGAACCGCCTCGACGCTAGTCAGCGATGAATGCGGATTGTCGCCTTGGAGACGATTACGAAAAGGCGGTCGCATTTTCCCGCGGATGCAATTCCATGCTCATGCTCGATCAGCGACAACGCGGTCGAAAGACGCTTCGCGGCGTTCGGCTTTTCGCATTCGAACCGAATGAGACCCATTCGCTTGAATCTGGCAGGAGCGATGCCGTGCCCCCTGGCCAGTTGTTTCATGTCATGATCTGCGGCAACCAGAATCGCTCCGCTCGCCTCGGCAGCCGCGCAGACGATCGGATCGGCAGAGCCTTTGACCAGGCCGCTCTCGTCAAAAAAGACAACCTCGTGGCCGGCTTCCTCGAAGACTCTCCCTACGGAAACCGGCACCCCCTCATCAAGCAGCAACTTCACGCGGCCGTTCGGTCTCCGTAAAACTTGATCGCGGCCTCTATGTCCGCTTGCGTCAGCCTCGGAAATTCATCGATTATCTGGCGGGAACTGTATCCCGCCTCGTGATATTCGATAATCGTCGAAACAGGTATGCGCGTCCCGGCAATGACCGCTGCATTACGGCTTACGGTCCGCTTCCGCTCGATCCTGCCGTATTCGGCGTTTTCGCGCCGTGACAGTTTCGAAACCGCGTCTCGGGTATCCTGAACGACCGTGCGGAGCGGAAGGCCCATCACATACTGTCCGGTCACCACTTCCCGGTATTTCTCCGTTCCCGGCTCGGCAAAGATGACCCGCCTGTTCAGAACGAACAGTTCCGTCGCGGTCCATTTGTCGTCCGAAAGGTGGTTCAGCTCTTCCGACACCTTCCGGAGGTGCTGAAGCGGCACATTATATTGGTTCCGTAGAACGTTCAGCACTCTGAGTTGCACGACGTCCCTGAACGAGTAGATGCGGCTGAACGCGACCCGCCGATTGACGGCGCCCATCTCCGGCCGGAAGAAGCCCGTGCGATCCCAATAACGGAGCTGCCGCTTCGAGACGCCTGTCAGCCTCTCGACGTGATCTTCACTGAAAGCCGATATTATGGTGTTCGAATCAGCGGTCATACCAACATTCCCATTGCCGGGATGTTAAACCCTGCGGCGAAATGCGCAAGATGCAGTTTCGGTCGGGTGACTAGGGTCTCGTTCATCGCTTTCCAAAGCGTGAAGCCTTCGTAAAATCAGCGCAAACATCGGCTTCTCCCATCATAGGGTGGTTTGGGCGGAGGTGAGATACCCGTCGGCAAGCGGCTCTCCCAGCGGTGTCCCAATCGGCGCCGACGGCCAAAGGCGGCGAGCGGTTTCGTTCACAGGTTGCATAATGATTGGGCAATCCGCAGGATGCAGCCCGCCGCCGCGAGGCAAGGGCGGTGCGGAGGCGGGATCACAGGAGGCCCCCCGAAATTTCCCCTCCCGCCGGCGGTTTGCCCTCTGGCATGCGGGGCCGGGGCCGACTATATTGAGGTCGCGGTCTGCGCTTCCCGACAGGATACACAATCCCCGGGGCCTTACTCGATCCTGAGGGAGCTGTCCCTGCTGGGGCTCGTGGGTCCTTGCATACGGCACCCACCTACATTGTAGGTTCCCGGGATCGTAAAAATCCATCGGTCGCCGTGGATCGCAGCTTCTATTTCGCGAATTCGCGCACGAGCAGGTCGAGCCTGCAGGCCCTTGCGACGGCGTGCAGCGTGTTGCGGGCGCCGAGCTTGGCGCAGGCCGCGTCGACCAGTTCCGCGATCGCCGCCCGCGGCACGCCCGCCCGCTCGGCGATGGATGCCGGCGAGTGTCCGTGCGCCACCAGCGACAGGCACAGCGTCTCTAGATCGTTCAGCATGGCTCGTCCCGACCCTCGGCCCGCGCATCCGCGAAGGGCGCGGCGCCGCCGTCCACTTGATCCCGGAGGCGGCTCGGCGGCCAGCGGGAACCGGCGCGACAGTGAACCTTGCGTTACCCCCTTCGCTCGATTGCCGCCGGACTGTTCCATTTCGGCGGGAAGACCGTCCCGGAAGGGTCGTCAAGCGCGGGGTCCGGGGAGGGCGGCTTCCGCAGTCGCCCGAAACGCCCCATCGACGTCCCGCGTTTGGCGGACTTGCGGGAGGTTCCTATCTCCTTGTTTCTACGCCGTTCCGGTCGCAAAACCGGGTTCCACTCCTGCTGAAATTGTTCTAGTGAACGTCGAGAGCAACCGCGACGGACCGGGCGAATGACGGACAGATCGGAAAAGGAGCGCCTCCGCCGCGAGACGCTGGCACGGCGGGACGCCATGCCCGCGGAGCGGCGCATCGAGGCGAGCCTCGGGATCGCCGAGCACGGGGCCCGCGAAATCCGGGTGGAACCCGGCACCGTCGTTTCCGGGTTCATGCCGATCCGTTCGGAGCCGGACATCCGGCCGCTGATGGCCTCGCTGGCCGACAGGGGGGCGCGCCTCGCGGTGCCGGCCATCCTGGACCGGCAGACGATCGTCTTCCGCGAGCTGGTGCGCGGCGCGCCGCTCGTCGACACCGGCTTCGGGACGGTCGGGCCGGGCGTGGACGCGGCGGTCCTCCATCCCGACCTGATGCTGGTGCCGCTGGCCGCGTTCGACCGGCAGGGCAACCGGATCGGCTACGGCGCCGGGCACTACGACCGGGCCATCGGCCGGCTGATCGCCGACGGCTTCTCGCCGCGCCTGATCGGCATCGCCTTCGACCTGCAGGAAATTCCCGCCGTGCCCTTCCACGACCACGACCGTCCGCTCGGGGAGGTGCTGACGGAGACCGGCTTGCGTCGGCTCTCGCCGGCGCTGTAGGAACCGCCCATGCGTCTTCTCTTTCTCGGCGACATGGTGGGACGATCGGGCCGGACGGCCGTGTGGGAACGGCTGCCCGGGCTGGTGGCCGACTGCAGGCTCGATTTCGTCATCGTCAACGGCGAGAACGCCGCCGGCGGCTTCGGCATCACCGAGGAGATCTACCTGCAGACGATCGACGCGGGGGCGGACGTGGTGACGACGGGCAACCATGTCTGGAACCAGCGCGAGGCGCTGGTCTTCTGCGAGCGCCACGACCGGTTCCTGCGGCCGGCCAATTTCCCGGAGGGCACGCCCGGGCGCGGCGCGACGCTGGCGATCTCTCGCGGCGGCGCGCGCGTGCTGGTCGCCAACGTCATGGGCCAGGTCTTCATGCACCCGGTGCTCGACGATCCGTTCGCCTGCGCCGACCGGCTGCTCGACGCCTGCCCGCTCGGGGAGCAGGCGGACGCGGTCGTCTTCGACTTCCATGCGGAGGCGACCAGCGAGAAGCAGTGCTTCGCCCACCATCTCGACGGACGCGCGAGCCTCGTCGTCGGCACGCACACCCATGTGCCCACCGCCGACTGCCAGATCCTCGACGGCGGCACGGCCTACATGTCCGATGCGGGCATGTGCGGCGACTTCAATTCGTCGCTCGGCATGGAGAAGGACGAACCGCTGTCGCGCTTCCTGTCGAAGGTCCCGAGGGGACGCTTCGAGGCGGCGTCCGGGCCGGCGACGATCTGCGGCGTGGGGGTCGAGATCTCCGACCGCACGGGCCTCGCCGAAGCGGTCGCCCCGCTGAGGCTCGGGCCGCGGCTCGCCGAGACGGTGCCGGACTTCTTCGACTGACCGAAGGGTCACTTCCGGGCTTCGCGGAAGTGACCCTTGCTTTTGTTCTCACGCAATTCCGGGCGGAAAACCGGGCTCCACTTTTCCTGGAATTGCTCAGGATACAACCCGGGAGGCCAGGTAATAAAAAGCGACGGCCGAAAAGGTCACCAGGGCAGCACCTGTGACGAGCGTGATGTAGGCCTTCGCTGTCTGCGAACCGAGCAGGTTTGCACCCCTTATCAGAAGGGCAGAGAAAGTCATGAACCATGCAAACCCGAGAATGTTATGGGTTATCCCCATGAGAGCTATATATTTTCCCGGGTTGGCTCCTTGGGATATGAAATTTGGAAGCACGGTAGCGTAGTATAATCCAATCTTTGGATTGGTAATGTTGACGAAAAATCCATTTCTGAAGAGGGAAAAACCGGTCTCTCTGCCAAGTGTCTCGTCTACCGTCTGCCTGGAGCCGCTCCGCGCGGCCATGCCCGAACGAATATCCTTCGTTCCGACATAGCCCATGTAAGCGGCCCCCGTCGCCATCAAGGCGATGCTCGCGAAGGGAACCGTCTCCGCCAGCGCCACGAGGCCGGCAGCCGCGAGCAGCGTCCAAAGAAGTGAGGCGCAGTTGATGCCGAGCATTGCGGAGAACGCTCCAAGCTGCCCGCGCCGCATCGCCGCACGCGATATGAGGGCCATGTCGGCGCCCGGCGTGACGATCAAAAGGGCAGTAATGGCCAGGAAGGACAGGATACTCGCCGGTTCCATGCGTGCACTCTCAAGCTGATTTCTTCCGGGCGAGCCGAAGACTGTACTTCACCGGTGCGCCGGGAGGCGGCAGCAAGCCACTGTGCCTAGAGTCCACGGCGATGCCACAAATTTTATCAGCCTCCGAATTATGCCATCGTACAACCAATCGCAAATACACGTATACAGGGAATGACTTCCGATTCAACCCACCTAGCATTGATCTATTTCTGCAGTTGAGACAGATGAAGCAAGCGCCTCGTCACGCGCTTGCGGACAACCTCGGCGCCATGCGTCTCCAGCAGCCTGCTAGTGGTCTGACCCAAACGGATGGTACCCGTCCGTTTGGAAAAGTCAGCCCACAAGCCATTGATCCGGTGGGGCGATTTTTCCTAACAGATGGTACCATCTGTTAGGATCGCACCACTAGAACGTCAGCTCGATCTCCGTGCCGACGTCGGGCGCCTCGTCGTTGACCTGGGCCTTGGCGATCTCCCAGCCGAACTTCAGCGTGCTGTCGGTCGAGACCCAGACATGGGCCCGGTCGAGCGTCAGCTTCAGCATGGTCAGTTCCGGATCGTCCTTGCCGTGGCGGAACCAGGCGCCGACGACCGAGCTCCAGAACCGGTCGCGGATCTCGGGGTCTATCTCTTCCTCCAGCGTTCCGGAGAGCGTGGCATGATAGTCGTGGTGGCGCCCCACCAGGACGAAGAGGCCGCGCGTGCCCGGCTCGGCGGCGGCTGCCGCGAGATCGCTGCTCGTCCGGGCGAAGAACCAGATGGTCTTCGTGGCGCGGTCGAGTTCCGGGGCCATCGGCTGGAGCCGGCCGCTTCCCTCGATGCCGAGCATGCCGGCGTGCACCTTGTCGATCTCCTCGAACAGCTGGTGTTCCGGTTCGGTTTTCGCTGCCTTCAGATCGGCCATGAGACGCTCCATGAGAGTGGTCGAACGTGCCCTGCGCTTCCGCGCCTTCGGGCGCGCGGGCGGCTTCCATCGCTCAACGCGGCCGGTGATGAAGCGTTCCAGCGGCCGCAGGGCATCTGGACGCGGCGATCCGGTTTACCTATAAGGCGGGCAATTCTCGAAAATCGAAAAGACATCCCCGATCGCCGACGAAGGACGCCATGGCCGGCCATTCACAGTTCAAGAACATCATGCACCGCAAGGGGCGCCAGGACGCGGCGCGCTCGAAGGTCTTCTCCAAGCTGGCGCGCGAGATCACCGTGGCCGCCAAGATGGGCACGCCCGACCCGGGCATGAACCCGCGCCTGCGGCTTGCCGTGCAGAACGCCAAGGCGCAATCGATGCCGAAGGACAACATCGAGCGCGCCATCAAGAAGGCCGCCGGCGGCGACAGCGAGAACTACGAGGAAGTGCGCTACGAGGGCTACGGGCCCGGCGGCGTCGCCTTCATCGTCGAGGCGCTGACGGACAACCGCAACCGCACGGCGTCGAACGTGCGCGCCGCCTTCACCAAGGCCGGCGGCGCGCTCGGCGAGACCGGCTCCGTCGGCTTCATGTTCGATCGCGTCGGCGAGATCGTCTACAAGCCCGAGGCCGGCGACGCCGAAGCCGTGATGGACGCGGCGATCATGGCCGGCGCCCAGGACGTCCAGTCCGACGAGGAGGGCCACACGATCCTCTGCGCCTTCGAGGACATCGGCGACGTGTCCAAGGCCCTGGAGGAAACCCTCGGCGAGGCCGAATCCGTGCGCCCCGTCTGGAAGCCGCAGAACACGACGCCGGTCGACGAGGACAAGGCGGAATCCGTGATGCGCCTGATCAACGTGCTCGACGACGACGACGACGTCCAGAACGTCTACGCCAATTTCGAGGTCTCCGACGAGGTCATGGCCAGGCTTTCCGCCTGAGTTCCAAGCGGCTCCAGGGGAATTGGGCCGTGAATTTGCAATTCAGGCGTCTGGGCGCCGCGCCCAGACGGTCCTGAAATCGCAGGTGGCATCGGCGAAGGCGAATGTCGCATCGGACATTGCGGCCACAATTTTCCGCAGTTCGGAGTGCCTTTGGTCCAAGGGCAAGTGGAAGACGGGCTCGTGGTGTGCCACACGATTGCGCAGAATCAGGAGTTGGTCACAAATCGCCCAAGCAGTCCGATGGTCGATCGAAACGTCACTCGGGAAAATCCTCGCGATGTTGTATCGCCATGAATACGGAATGGCGTAGGCGCCGGATAACTGGGATACCCAGAAGCCGGCCGACAGATCCGCGACAATCGCAGACGTCGGAACCGGCGAAACTCGCCGATCCCTTTCTTGCCGAGATATGGTCTCCTTGAGCCGGCGCTTGTCGTCCGCCTTCAGGTTTCTGACAGCCCGCTTTTCATCGTATGGCCACGACGGATTGTATTTCCATGACAAAAACGAATTTATCTTATTTCTTATACAGATTTCCCAGCACTGAAGATAAATGTAAAGCGATTGTGATAGCAGAGAATTCCACTGATATAGCAATATAGCGTTGATTTCATCGCCTTTTGAAGCGTCAAGATACCGTCTAAATCGTGGGTCGCTCAACGAGTCCCTGAAATTTTTAACGAGCTCGGGACTCGATCTGAATTTCTCTTGCATCTGGCTCGTCTGCGCCCTATTTTTCCAGTTGTGAGCCTCGGGAAACGGTCACTGCGCGTTGACGCACACCCCCTGGGGACGGGAATTTGGAAAGCGGGCCAGCTGCATGTTGGCCCGCTTTTCTCGTTTTTCAAGTCCGACGCACCGGTTTCAGTGTGGATTTACGGAGGACAGCGGGGCGCCAAGGGCGGTCAGGCCGGGCGGGTTTCCGCCTGAGCCGGGGGTCCGGACAGGGTCTCTCTCACGCTTGCGAGAAGGGCGAGCGATTCCAGACGTTTCTGGAAGTCCCAGAGCGGGGCGGAGACGATCAGCTCGTCGATGCCGGTCTCGGCGAGGAAGGGTTCGAGTTTCTTCGCGACGGTCGCCGGGGAGCCGACGAGGGCGTAGCGGAAGGTATGTTCGAGGCCTGCCCGTTCGTGCGGCTGCCAGATGCTCTCCATGTCGTCCACCGGGGGCGGAAGCCGGCCCGGCGTGCCGCGGCGCAGCGCGATGAACTGCTGCTGCTGCGAGGTGAAGAGGCGGCGCGCCTCCTCGTCGCTGTCGGCCATCGCGCTCATGGCTCCGGCCATGACGTAGGGCTCGGAGAGCTGCCGCGACGGCCGGAAGCGGTCGCGGTAGACGGCGATCGCGTCGAAGAGCAGGTCCGGGGCGAAATGCGAGGCGAAGGCGAAGGGCAGGCCGAGCATGGCGGCGAGCTGGGCGCTGTAGAGGCTCGATCCCAGCAGCCAGACGGGGACGTCCGATCCCGTGCCCGGCACGGCGTTGATGCGGCGCGCCGGATCGGGCGGGCCGAGATAGGCCTGGAGCTCCTGCACGTCGTCGGGGAACGAGCGGGCGGCCGCCTCCAGGTCGCGCCGGAGCGCGAAGGCCGTGCGCTGGTCGGTGCCGGGCGCGCGGCCGAGCCCGAGGTCGATGCGGCCGGGATAGAGCGCCTCGAGCGTGCCGAAATGCTCGGCGACGACGAGCGGCGAATGGTTCGGCAGCATGACGCCGCCGGAGCCGACGCGGATCGTCTTCGTGCCGCCGGCGACGTGGCCGATGACGAGCGAGGTCGCGGCGCTGGCGATGCCCGGCATGTTGTGGTGCTCGGCCAGCCAGAAGCGGTTGTAGCCGAGCGCCTCGGCATGGCGGGCGAGGCCGAGCGTCTGGCGGAGCGCCTCGGCGGGCGTGCCGCCCTCGGCGATCGGGGACAGGTCCAGGACGGAAAACGGTATCATCTGCGGGTCTCTCGTCGGTTTCGGCGCTTCGCGGCGGGGCAGGCCTTCATCTAGGGCGGCGGGGACCGCTTCGCCATGCGGCCGGTTCTCCCCGATGCCGAAGACGGGGAATGTTTTTGATTTGTTCACATTTTCCGTGGCAGGTCTGCGGGCGGCAGATAGGATGGGGCATGGGACAGGCGATTCGCATCATCGGCATCGATCCGGGGCTGAGGCGCACCGGCTGGGGCATCGTCGAGACTATGGGCAACACGCTGCGCTTCGTGGCGTCCGGGACGGTCCGCTCCGACGACACGCTGGACCTCGCCTCGCGGCTGAGGCAGCTCCACGACGGGCTGGCGGACGTCGTCCACGCGCACCAGCCCTACGAGGCGGCGGTGGAGCAGACATTCGTCAACAAGGACGCGGTGGCGACGCTGAAGCTCGGCCAGGCCCGCGGCATCGCCATGCTGGTCCCGGCGCGCGCCGGGCTCGAGGTCTCGGAATACTCGCCGAACGCGGTGAAGAAGGCCGTCATCGGCGTCGGCCACGGCGACAAGAAGCAGATCCTCATGATGGTCAAGGTGCTCCTGCCGCGCGCCGAGTTCGATACGGCCGACGCGGCGGACGCGCTGGCGATCGCCATCTGCCACGCGCATCACCGGGAGAGCGCGCGGCGGAGGGTCGGCTTGTGATCGGGCCGATTTGTTCTTGACTTGTTCCGGCCGGGCCGGTAGGTAATACCAGAGAGGTATTACCATGCGCGTCACCGAGAAGGGGCAGGTCACGATCCCGAAGGACATTCGAGAGCGGCTGGGCATCGGCCCCGGCAGCGAGGTGGATTTCGTCGAGCGCGACGCTGCCGTAATCCTGGAAAAGCGTCCGTCGCCCCTGCCGCAACCCCGGCAGACTTTCGAGGAATGGGCCGCGAGCGTCGCCGGCACCCTCGATACGGGAGGCATGGACGGCAAGGCCTATGTGGACTGGCTTCGGGGGCCGCGTGACGATATCGACCCTTGTTGATACGAATGTCCTGATCGACATACTCGGTCCGGCCAATCTCGATATGCGGCCATGGTCGCTCCGGGCGCTGAAGCAGACGCTGGAGGAGGGGCCGGTGGTCTTGAGCCCCGTCGTGTGGGCGGAGTTGTCCAAGTCGTCGCTCGGGGAAAATGCGCTGGTCCGTGCCTTCGGCTGGCTCCAGCCGTTGCTCGAGGACCTGCCGTTCGATGCCGCCTACCCTGCCGGAGCCGCGCACGACCTCCATTGCCGCCGCGGCGGCCGCCGGGAGCGCACCCTGCCGGATTTCCTGATCGGGGCGCATGCGGTGGTGGCGGGCCATCGTCTCCTGACGCGCGACCCCGCCCGCTACCGATCGTATTTTCCCACGCTGAACATCCTCAGCCCCGAGACGTTCGCGGGGACCGGCGGATGATCGGCAAGCTCAAGGGCACGGTCGACGAGGTGGGCGAGGACCATGTCCTCGTCGACGTCCACGGGGTCGGCTACATCGCCTATTGCTCCAGCCGGACGCTGGCGAAGCTCGGATCTCCCGGCGAGGCGGCGGTCCTCCACATCGAGACCTATGTGCGCGAGGACGTGATCCGGCTCTACGGCTTCCAGACCCCGCTCGAGCGCGAATGGTTCCGGCTGCTGCAGGGCGTGCAGGGGGTCGGCGCGCGGATCGCGCTCGCCGTGCTGTCGACACTGTCGCCGGCCGAGCTCGCCGACGCCATCGCGCTGCAGGACAAGACGGCGGTCGCCCGCGCGCCGGGCATCGGGCCGAAGGTGGCGGGGCGCATCGTCAGCGAACTGCGCAACAAGGCGCCGGCCCATCCCGGCGGGCCGGGTGCCGCCTTCGGGCTGAAGCAGGAGCTCGGCGAAGGGGTGGCCGCCGCGCCGGTCTCCGACGCGGTCTCGGCGCTGACCAATCTCGGCTATTCGCGCGACCAGGCCTCGAATGCGGTGGCGGCGGCCCTGAAGAAAGCGGGCGAGGACGCCGACAGCGCCAAGCTGATCCGCCTCGGCCTGAAGGAGCTGGCGCGGTGATTGCCGGGGAGTTTTCCGCCGCGCAATTGTCCGCAGGCCGCATCGATAGTAAGGGATTGCCGTTGGCGCGGCGGTTGACAGCTGTCAACCCAGGCGTCCGGATGCCGGTTGACAGCTGTCAACCGGCGGCGCGTGCGGCGGAAACCGGGGACCGGTCGAAGGTGAGCTTGCGAAACCGAAACCAGACGGCCTGCGCCGGGGACGCTTCGGGATGAGCGATCCCGACCGGCTCATTTCCGCCGACCGGCGCGGCGAAGACGTCGACCAGACGCTGCGGCCGCAGTCCCTCGACGAGTTCACGGGGCAGGCGGCGGCGCGCGCCAATCTCAAGGTCTTCATCGAGGCGGCGAGGAGCCGCGGAGAGGCGCTCGACCACGTGCTGTTCGTCGGTCCGCCGGGCCTCGGCAAGACGACGCTGGCGCAGATCATGGCGAAGGAGCTCGGGGTCAACTTCCGCGCGACCTCCGGCCCGGTGATCGCCAAGGCGGGCGATCTCGCCGCGCTTCTCACCAATCTGGAAGAGAACGACGTCCTCTTCATCGACGAGATCCACCGGCTCAATCCCGCGGTGGAGGAGATCCTCTATCCGGCGATGGAGGACTTCCAGCTCGACCTGATCATCGGCGAGGGGCCGGCGGCGCGGTCGGTGAAGATCGACCTCGCGCGCTTCACGCTGGTGGCGGCGACGACGCGCCTCGGCCTCCTGACCAACCCGCTGCGCGACCGGTTCGGCATCCCGGTCCGGCTCAACTTCTACACGGTCGAGGAGCTGGAGCACATCGTGCGGCGCGGCGCGCGGATCATGAGCCTGCCGATGGCGGAGGAGGGGGCGCGCGAGATCGCGCGGCGCGCGCGCGGCACGCCGCGGATCGCCGGGCGGCTGCTCCGGCGGGTGCGCGACTTCGCCGAGGTGGCGCGCGCCGGGGAGGTGGACCGCAGGATCGCCGACGAGGCGCTGTCGCGGCTGGAGGTGGACGCCCTCGGCCTCGACGAGCTCGACCGGCGCTACCTGTCGATGATCGCCCGCAATTTCGGCGGCGGGCCGGTCGGGATCGAGACCATCGCGGCCGGGCTTTCGGAGCCGCGCGACGCGATCGAGGACATCATCGAGCCCTATCTGATCCAGCTGGGCTTCATCCAGCGAACGCCGCGCGGGCGGCTTCTGACCGGCAACGCCTGGTCCCATCTCGGCCTCGACGCGCCGAAGGACATCGCCGCCGCGCAGATCGGCCTCTTTCAGGACGACGACTGACCGTCGCCGGCTTCTTCCCCGGCCCCGGCCCCGGCATCGGCTTCGGCATCGGCTTCGGCCTCGTCTTCGGGCGGCGGCAGGTGCGCATTGCGGTCGGCAAGGCCGTCGAGCTCGGGAAACGGCCGGCGGCGGCGCGCATGCGACAGCGCCTCGCGAACGATGTCGGCCTCTGCTTGCACCTCGCGCAGGGACGGCCCCGTCAGCCGCGTGCGCGACAGTTCGACGAGATCGTCGGCCTCGCGCGTCAGGGCCAGCACATGGGCGCCCTTGCGGCAGCGGCGCCCGATGAGCTCGAGCGTGCGCAGGAAGTGGACGGCGGTGATCTTGTCGCCGGCGGCGTATTCGCGGATGGCGCCGAGCGAAAGCCGCAGGTATTCGCCGAAGCCGAGCGGCTCGGCGACGATGCGCAGCTTTCCGTCCTCGTCGGTGCGCAGCGGGTCGGGGGTCGGACGGTCGGCGAGCTCGGCCAGCGCGGCGGAGACCCAGTCGATGCAGCCGACCGCCGTGAAGGGGTCGTTGACGCCGGGCGAGAGCGCGCGGGCGGCGATCTCCACCAGTTCGTCGACCATGAACAGCATGTCGTCGGCCGGGGTGCGGCGGGCGCCCGTGGCGATGGCGCTCAGGATGTCGCGCGACACGGCGTCGGTCAGGCGTTCGGCCGGCCAGACGTCGCAGACGAGGGCCCCGTCGAAGAGGAAGGAGCCGGGGCGGACGTTGAGCCGGACGACGACCGTGTGGCGTCGCGCCGCCGACATCAGCGTCTTCTCGTCGAGGAACTGGATGTAGCCGCGCATGGTCGAGAGGACCTCGCCGTAGTCCGAGGCGGCCTCGTCGCGCCGGTCCCGGCCCGGGCGGAACGGGGCGGGCAGCTGCCACCAGGCGTCCTCGGCCTGCTTCCGGTCGGCGGCGCCGAAGCCGATGTTCTTCGGGTAGCGCTCGTCGATCGCCTCGAGGAGGGTTTCGCCGATGTCGCGGATGACGTTCGAGATATGGATGCGGGTGGGGACGTGGTGGATGAAGAAGATCAGGACGGCGATCGAGCAGAGCGCCAGCGCGATGGCGATGATCAGCGCCAGGTGGGGCACGAACCCCTGCGCCGCGGCGACGGCCGCCCCCTTGCTCTCGTTTGGGGACTGGATCGTGCGCAACACCATGATGGCGAAGACGAAGGTCGCCGTGAAGGTGCCGAGCGTGATCTGGTTGCCGCGGTCCGACAGGAAGTTGGTCAGCAGGCGCGGGCCGTACTGGCCGGAGGCGTAGACCACGGCCGCCATGGTCACGGAGAAGACGGTGCCCGCCACCCCGATCATCGAACCGCCGATGGCGGTCAGGATCGCCCGGGCGCCGTCCGGGCGGCTGGCGGCGACGAAGTAGCCGCCCTGCAGCCACTCGGGGCCGAGCCAGCGGTCGAGCGAGGTCGAGACGAAGGAGAGGACGATCGCCGCCAGCGCCATGACGGCCGGCACGAACCAGTAGCTGGACCGGAGTTGTTCGAGGAGCTTGTCGATCTGTGCGCGCAGTGCCATGCCGGTCCCTATCCCGATTCCGGCCCGGAGACAAAGTCCCGGGCGAGCTGGCGAACGGTCCGCTCGAAGAGCGGGCGACCGCCCGGCGTCCAGCCCAGCGCGCGGATGCGGTCCGTCGACATCGCGTTGCGGCTCGCGGGGTCCGCCGCCGGGGGCAGCGCGTTCGAGCTGCCCGCCACCTCGCGCAGGATCGCCAGGAGGTCGCGCCGGTCGATCATGAGATCGGAGACGTTGAGGACCTGCGGCCCGGCTTCGGGGCCAAGCCCGAGCGCGAGCGCCGCGGCGCGGGCGACGTCGTCGCCGTGGACCTCGGTGCCGCATCGCGGTTCGATCGGGCGGCCCGCGAGGAAATCGGCGAAGAGCTCTGTCCATTTGTGCGGACGGCCGCGGGCCGGCGGGCCGTAGACGCCGGTGACGCGGAGGCTGGCGACGGAGAAGCCGGGTGCGGCGAGCGCGGCGAGGCGTTCCTCGGCGGCGCGCTTGATCTCGCCATAGAGCGTGTCCGGCCGCGGCGGGGTGTCCTCCCGAAGCGGCGCGCCGTGCGGACGGTCGCCGTAGACGGCGCGCGAGGAGAGGAAGACGCAGGCCTTGGCGCCGGCCGCCCTGGCGGCGCGCACCAGCGCGACGCTGCCGTCGAGATTGAGGCGGACGAACCGGTCCGGCCGGTCGCCCTCGCCGCCGCGGTAGCGGCCGGGTACGTGGTCGAAGGCGGCGTGGACGAGCCATTCGACGCCGGCGAGGGCGGCCGGGTCCGGTCCGTCGGGATCGAGCGTCAGCGGCAGGAAGGCGACCGGCCCGGCAAACGTCCCGTCCGCCGGCGGGGTCCGGCCCGCGACGGCGACCTCGAAGCCCGCCTCGAGGAAATGCGCGACGAGGAAACGCCCGACGAAGCCGGTGCCCCCGGTGACGAGCACGCTCATGCGGGACGGCCGGGGTTTTCGAGCGCCGCGACGTCGGGCGCCTCTCCGCGATAGAAGGCGCGCCACAGGTCGATGAGGGGCCCGAGCCGCGCGGATCGGGGGTGATCGGCCTCCCAGGGCTTCTCGTACTGGTAATGCAGGATGCCGATCGACGGCCAGTCCCAGAGGTCCGGCAGGTTGAACCAGACATATTGCAGCATGTTCATCGTCACGGGCAGGCCGTGCCACTCCGGAAAGAAGGCCTGCAGGAAGGTCTGGTCGGTGCGCCGCCAGAAGGCGTCCGGCGCATCGAGGCGGGCGAGCATGGCGGCGAAGGTCGCCTCCGACGGGCGGGCGACGAAGACGCCGGAGTTCAGGCGGCGGAAGTCGGCGAGGCTCTCGTAGACGTTGGGGGCGGCGGAAAACTCCGGATAGTCGAAGAGCCGGTCGACGTTCTTCAGGACGACGGCGTCGGCATCGACGAAGACGCAGGATTCGTAGTCCGTCAGCTGCCAGAGCCGCAGCTTGCAGAAATTGTCGAGCGGCGTGTGGAAGCCGGGCTTGCGGCCCTTGGCGAAGGGCGCCTCGGCGTGGAGCCGGTCGCGGGCGTGCCGTTCGTCGAAGGCCGGCGAGGTCGGAAGCAGCGCTGTTTCGGCCAGCCGGACGCCGAGGGCGAGAAGCGGCGCCAGCTCTGCGCTGCCGAGGGCCCCGGTGTGGAGGACGACGATGTCGGCATCGCTGCCCGTCAGCCTGATGGAGCGGACGAGCGCCTCGGCGCCCATGACGTAGTCGCGATTGGTGACGAGCGTGACGAAGGCCCGCCGGGAGCGGGCCGGGGCCTGGGGCTCGGGACGGTCGCGCGCGGTCATCGCCGTCAGGAAACGGACTTCAGGCGCTTGCCTTCCGGATCGCGGTTGATCGCCTTGCCGATCTCCTTCGTCCACGCCGACACGGCCGGCACGCGCGAGCGGTCGATGCGGTAGGCATATTTGCGCGCCACGTCGACGACCTCGCCGAGCAGGCCCTCCTCGAGGGTCGTCGGCCGGAGGCCGAGGGCGAGGAACTGCTCGTTCTCGACCACCAGGTCGTTCTCGGCGGCCTCCTTGCGCGGGTTGGGCAGGTAGGCGATCTCGACGCCTGTCATCCGGGAGACCATCTCCGCCAGGTCGCGCACGCGATGGGTCTCGGTCATCTGGTTGAAGATCCGCACACGGTCGCCCTTCTTCGGCGGATTGCCGAGCGCCAGCTCGATGCAGCGCACGGAATCCTGGATGTGGATGAAGGCCCGCGTCTGGCCGCCGGTGCCGTGGACGGTCAGCGGATGGCCGATCGCCGCCTGGATCAGGAAGCGGTTCAGCACGGTGCCGTAGTCGCCGTCGTAGTCGAAGCGGTTGATGATCTGCTCGTGCAGGCGGGTCTCCTCGGTGTGGGTGCCCCAGACGATGCCCTGGTGCAGGTCGGTGATCCTGACGCCGTCGTTGCGGGCGTAGAACTGGAAGACGAGCTGATCCAGGCACTTCGTCATGTGGTAGATCGACCCGGGGTTCGCCGGATAGAGGATGTCCTGGGTGACGGTCTCGCCGGCGAGCGTTTCGATGCCGACGGGAAGGTAGCCCTCGGGGATCGCCGCGCCGACGGTCGAATAGCCGTAGACGCCCATGGTGCCGAGATGGACGAGGTGGGCGTCGAGGTCGATCTCGACCATGGCGTTCAGCAGGTTGTGCGTGGCGTTGACGTTGTTGCTGACGGTGTAGTTCTTGTGCCGGTCGGACTTCATCGAATAGGGCGCGGCGCGCTGCTCGGCGAAGTGGATGACGGCATCCGGCCGGTTGTCGGCGAGCCAGCCCTTGAGAAGCTCGTAGTCCCTGGCCAGGTCGATCAGGTGGAACCGGATGCGGCGGCCGGTTTCGGCGTGCCAGATGCGGGTGCGCTCCTGGATGGAATCCATCGGCGTCAGCGACTGGACGCCGAGTTCGGTGTCGATCCACCGGCGCGAGAGATTGTCGAGGATATGAACCTCGTGGTCGCGGGCCGACAGATGGAGCGCCGTGGGCCAGCCGACGAAGCCGTCGCCGCCGAGAACTGCAATCTTCATGCTATTCACACCTCTTGCCTTGACATGTCGGTCCGTGGTTAGCCGTACCTTATGACAGAAATACATCCCTTTCGGCCAACGCCAAGCCGCCTTCGGCGATTTCGCTGCCGCCGGGAGGGCCTTTCACGGGCGGGAAACGGACCTTGGCCTATTCGATCGCAGGCGAACTGACGGCAACGGGGCACCGGCTGGTGCAGCGCGTCTATTACGAGGACACCGACTTCTCCGGCGTCGTCTACCACGCCCGCTACCTGCATTTTCTCGAGCGCGGCCGCACGGACTATCTCAGGCTCCTCGGCGTCGAGCAGCGGGCGCTGCACGGCGGCGGGGCGGAGGAGGGCGTGGCCTTCGTCGTCCATCGCATGGAAATCGACTTCAGGGCGGCCGCCCGCATGGACGACGTCGTCGCCGTCGACACGGAAACGGAGAAGGCGGGGGGCGCGAAGCTCGTGCTCGCGCAGACCGTCAGCCGCGACGGGCGGCCGCTGGTCTGCGCCAGGGTGGTCGTCGCCGTGGTCGACGCGCGCGGCCGGCCGCGGCGCCTGCCGGGCGGCCTTGCGGCGAAATTCTCGAATTCCTCCGCCTGAGTGTGGCTTTGCGGTAACGGTCCCTTAACCATAACGGGGGCTTAATGTCGGCGGTCGGAGTGTGTGCCGGGTGCGCCATGCTTTGACCAAGATTGACCGTAAGAAGGCTCGAATGAGCGCCGGGCGTCTGCCGAGAGCGGCGCGGCCGTCTCAGCGCGGACCTTCCGGCCAGATGGACCTGAAGCCGCCCGGCCTGACAACGCCGGGCGTTTGGATTCGAGGGCAGAAGGCACATGGAACACGTAGCACTGGCGACAACGAGCAACGTCACGTTGTGGTCGCTCTTCATGCAGGCGGGCTTCGTCGTCAAGCTGGTCATGCTCGGCCTCTTGGGCGCGTCCGTCTGGACGTGGGCGATCATCGTCGACAAATCGGTCGGCTATGCCCGCATCCGTCGCCAGTTGAACGGTTTCGAGCAGGTGTTCTGGTCGGGACAATCGCTCGAGGAGCTCTACCGCTCGCTGTCGGAACGCAAGACGACCGGCATGGGGTCGATCTTCGTGGCGGCCATGCGCGAGTGGAAAAAATCCTTCGAGCGGGGCGCGCGCTCGCCGATCGGCCTGCAGATGCGGATCGAGAAGGCGATGGACGTCACGCTCGCCCGGGAGGCGGAGCGGCTGGAGTCGCGGCTCGGATCGCTGGCGACCATCGGGTCCTCGGCGCCGTTCATCGGCCTCTTCGGCACGGTGGTCGGCATCATGACCTCGTTCCAGGCGATCGCGGGCTCGAAATCGACCAACCTGGCGGTCGTGGCGCCGGGCATCGCCGAGGCGCTGCTCGCCACCGCGATCGGCCTTCTGGCCGCCATCCCCGCGGTCATCGCCTACAACAAGTTCTCGGGCGACGTCGGCAAGATCAACCAGCGCATGGAAGGGTTCGCGGACGAGTTCGGTGCCATCCTGTCGCGGCAGATCGACGAGAAGCTGCAGCCGACGCAGCATCGCGAGGCGGCCGAATAGCGGGCGCGCGAGGGCTCCAGGTTGTTGTTCTTACGCGTTTCCGGACGGAAAACCGGGTCCCACTTTTCCTGGAAGCGCTTTAGGCGAGAGGTTTTTCAGCGATGGGTATGAGCGCAGGCAACAGCGCAATTCGCGGCAGCTCGCGGGGGCGCAGGCGGCACCGGCGCCAGCCGATGTCGGAGATCAACGTCACGCCGTTCGTCGACGTGATCCTGGTCCTCCTCATCATCTTCATGGTCGCCGCGCCGCTGATGACCGTCGGCGTGCCGATCGACCTGCCGGAGGCCCAGGCCAAGGCCCTGAACGCCCAGACGCAGCCGATCACCGTCTCCGTCAACAAGGACGGCCAGGTCTACATCCAGGATACGAAGATCCCGGTCGACGAAATCGTGGCGAAGCTCAAGGCGATCGCCAAGACCGGCTACAAGGAACGGATCTTCGTGCGCGGCGACACCGATGCCGACTACGGCACCGTGGTGAAGGTGATGACGCGCATCGCCAATGCCGGGTTCAACAATCTTGGGCTGGTGACCGTCCAGGAGAAAGACAAGAGCTGACGGCACCGAGATGAAGGCAAGCCTCGTCACATCGACCGTCCTGCACGCAGCGGTGATCTGCTGGGCGCTGTTCACGCTCAGCGGACCGCATACGCTGGACGTGGCCGACGTCGAGGCCCTGCCGGTCGACATCGTGCCGGTCCAGTCGATCACGCAGGTCCAGAAGGGCGAGAAGAAGGCGCCGGCGAAGCATCCCGCCGCGCCCAAGCCGACGAGCCGGCCGGACATCGTGAAGGACGCACAGGAGGTCGGCGACAACAAGGTCGACCTCAAGGGACCGCCGACGCCGAAGCAGAGCCCGAAGGAGGTCAAGGCCGCCGCGCCGCCGAAATCGGAGGAGCCGAGCCCGAAGATCGCCGACGCCCCGGCGCCGGAGCCGAAGCCGGAACGGCCCGCCAAGCAGGAGCCGGCGCCGGCCACCGAGGTCGCGTCCATCCCGCAGCCGAAGCAGGCCGTGGAGCCGCAGCCGACGCCGAAGGAGAGCAAGCCCGCGCCTGAGGCCAAGGCCCAGCCGACGCCCGACGCGGCGCAGCCGCAGGAGAGCGCGGCGCCCGAGTTCGCCAGCCTGCCGACGGCCGGACCGACGCCGGAGACGCGGCCGCAGCCGCCCCAGGCGCAGACCGCCAAGACGCCGGAGCGGAAGAAACCGGACGCCCCCGTGCAGCCGAAGAAATCCGAGGCCGACAAGCCCGAGGACAAGCCGGCGGAGAAGGCGAAGGCCTCCTCGACCAAGAAGACGGACTTCAACGCCGACAAGATCGCCGCGCTCCTCAACCGCGAGGAGCCGTCCGGCGGCGGCGCCAAGCGCTCGACGCAGGAAGCCTCGCTCGGCGCCGATCGCAAGACGTCGGGCGAGAAGCTCTCCCAGAGCGAGATGGATGCGCTCAGGGGCCAGATCGAGAAGAACTGGAACATCATCCCCGGCATGGCCGACGGGCAGGACGTGCGGGTGCAGGTGACGATGCGCCTCGATCCGTCGGGCGCCATCGTCGGCACCCCGCAGGTGACCGCGACGGGCGGCAGCGAGGAGGTGCGCACGACGCTCCGGGGCAGCGCGCTCAGGGCCGTGCTGATGTCCTCGCCGTTCCAGGGTCTCCCGAGCGACAAGTACAACACCTGGTCGGAAGTCGTCGTGAACTTCGACCCGAGCCAGCTCTACTGAGAAAGGCCGTTCGCCCATGAACCTCACCAGACGACAATTCGCCGGCGGCGTGGCGCTCCTTCCGGGGCTCGCCGCGCTCGGCGTCGCGCCGGCCCTGGCGCGCGTGGAAATCGACGTGAACAAGGGCAATGTCGAACCGCTGCCGATCGCCATCCCGCAATTCGTCTCGGACGGCGACATCGGCGCGCAGGTGACGAGCGTCGTCAGCGCCGACCTGAAGCGCTCCGGACTGTTCGCCCCGCTCGACCCGAACGCCTTCATCGAGAAGGTGTCGAACCCGGACCGGACCCCGAATTTCGACAATTGGCGCGTGCTCAAGGCGCAGGCGCTGGTCACCGGCCGGGTCAGCAAGGAAGCGGACGGGCGCCTCAGGGCCGAATTCCGCCTGTGGGACGTCTATGCCGGGCAGCAGATGACCGGGCAGCAATTCTACACCCGGCCGGAAAACTGGCGCCGGGTCGCCCACATCATCGCCGACGCCATCTACGAGCGGCTGACGGGCGAGAAGGGCTATTTCGACAGCCGCGTCGTCTTCGTCTCGGAGAGCGGGCCGAAGACCGACCGCAGGAAGCAGCTCGCCATCATGGACCAGGACGGCGCCAATGTGCGCATGCTGACGGACGGCCGCGACCTGGTGCTGACGCCGCGCTTCTCGCCGAACAGCCAGGAAGTCACCTACATGTCGTTCCAGGGCAGCCAGCCGCGGGTCTATCTCCTGCAGCTGGAGACCGGAAAGCGCGAGCTCGTCGGCAACTTCCCGGGCATGACCTTCGCGCCGCGCTTCTCGCCGGACGGCCAGCGGGTGATCATGAGCATGGAGGAGGACGGCAACGCCAACATCTTCACCATGGACCTGCGGTCGCGCCAGACCTACCGGCTGACCAGCACGGCGGCGATCGACACCTCGCCGTCCTATTCTCCGAACGGGCGGCAGATCGTCTTCGAGTCGGACCGCGGCGGATCGCAGCAGCTCTACGTCATGGGCTCCGACGGCAGCGGCCAGAAGCGCATCTCCTTCGGCGACGGCGCCTATTCGACGCCCGTCTGGTCGCCGCGCGGCGATCTCATCGCCTTCACCAAGAAATCCGGCAACAGCTTCGCGATCGGCGTCATGCGCACCGACGGCTCGGGCGAGCGGGTGCTGACCAGCGGCTTCCTGAACGAGGGGCCCACCTGGGCGCCCAACGGGCGGGTGATCATGTACTTCAAGGAGCCGGCCGGCGCGCCGGGGCCGCATCTCTTCTCGGTGGACCTGACGGGCTACAACGAGCAGCAGGTGCCGACGCCCAACTACGGGTCCGATCCGGCGTGGTCGCCGCTCCTGAGCTAGGCGGACGCCGACGGCCGCAATTCATTAACCGTTTACGTTTCCAGCGTATTAACCGAGATCGCTTAGTATTCGGCAACCTTAACGTCCCCCAAGGAGATCGGCCATGTTCCGCATGGGAACCATTGCCCGCAGCCCAGTCGTCCTGACCTTCGTGATGATGCTCGCAATCACCGGCTGCGCATCGAAGCGCGGCCTGCCCAACAACGCGTCGGACCTCGGGCTGAACGGCGGCGCGGCCGGGGCGAACGCCGCCACGCCCGGCTCGCAGAAGGACTTCACCCTCAATGTCGGGGACCGGATCTTCTTCGATACGGATTCCTCCTCGATCAACGCGGAAGCCCAGTCGACGCTGTCGCGGCAGGCGCAGTGGCTGCAGCAGTACCCGAACTACCCGGTCACCATCGAGGGCCACACGGACGAGCGCGGCACGCGCGAATACAACCTCGCCCTCGGCGCGCGCCGTGCCAATGCGGCACGGGACTACCTCGTTTCGAAGGGCATCGCCGCGAACCGGATCAAGACGATCTCCTACGGCAAGGAGCGCCCGGTGGCGACTTGCGACGCGGCCCAGTGCTGGTCTCAGAACCGGCGCGCGGTCACGGTGCTGAGCGGCGCCGGAAGCTGATCGGCGGATCTGCCAAGGATGCGAGGGGCGGCCTTCGGGCCGCCTTTTGCGCCCGGCATCACACTTTGGCCGGGTTCGGCTTGCTTGTACGCTCGGAATCCCCGAACGTGGCGGCGAGGCGGACGAGCGGCGCGCCGCAAAGACAGATGCAGGTGAAAGGCGATGAAGACAAATCCGAAGGGTGTTCTGGCGGGTCCGAAGGTCGTTCTGGCCGCTGCGGTCGCCATGTGCCTGGCCACCGGCGGGGCGTTCGCGTTCTCGCTGTCGGCGGGACTCGGCGCGCGGGCCGGTGAACAGGCGCAGGACGCCGGGGCGGACCGGCAGCAGCCGGTGCTGATGGCTCAGGCGAGCGACCCGGCGGTGCGGATCGGCCAGCTCGAGGAGGAGGTCCGCAAGCTCACCGGACAGGTGCAGGACCTCAACTACCAGCTTCTGCAGATGCAGGAGCAGATGCGGCAGATGCAGAAGGACAACGAGTTCCGCTTCCAGCGGCTCGAAAACGGCGGATCCGGCGCGGCCGCGCAGGGCGGCAACGGCGACCGCAGCGCGATCGCGCCGCCGCCGCCTTCGTCCGGGACGGCCTCGGCCGGGGGGCAGGCGCCGGTGGCGAACGACGCGACCGCGTCGACCTCGGGCGGCGACAACGGGGCGGGCGCCCCGCCCGAGACGCTCGGGACGATGACGCTCGATCCGAACGGCAAGCCGGTCGGACTGTCCATGGGCACGCCCGGATCCAACGCCAGCGGGCCGGACGTGGCGTCGCTGCCGCCCGACGCCTCGCCGGACGACATCTACCGGGCGGCCTACGGCCAGCTGATGAACGGCAAATACGCCGCCGCCAAGAAGGGCTTCCACGACTATCTCGACATCTATCCGGACGGCCCGAAGGCCGCCGACGCGACGTTCTGGATGGGCGAGAGCGAGTTCTCGCTCGGCGAGTTCGACAAGGCGGCGAAGACCTTCCTCGACGCCCACCGGAAGTATCCGAAGGCCGAGAAGGCGCCCGAGACGCTTCTCAAGCTCGGCATGGCGCTCGCCGCGCTGAACAACCAGGACACGGCCTGCGCGACCTATCGCGAAGTGCTGAAGCGCTACCCGCGGGCCTCCCCCTCCGTGCGCCAGAAGGTCGCCAGCGAGGAAAAGCGCACCGGCTGCTGATGGCCGCCGCGGCGCAAGCGGGCGATCCGGTCGCGGTCGCCCGGGCGTTCCTGAATTCGCTGGTCCATGCCGGTCCCCTGGTCGTCGCCGTGTCCGGGGGCGGGGATTCCGTCGCGCTGCTGGCCGCCTGCCAAGCGGCCCTTTCGGGCGAGGGCGGCGCGGCGCGCAGGCTGATCGCGGCCACCGTCGACCACGGCCTCAGGCCGGGCTCCGCCGCGGAGGCACGCCAGGTGGGTGCCTTCTGCGCCGAGCTCGGCATCGAGCACCGCATCCTCGAATGGACCGGCGAGAAGCCGGCGACCGGCGTCCAGGCCGCCGCGCGGATGGCGCGCTACCGGCTCCTGGCGGGCCTTGCCCGGGAGGCGGGCGCGGTGGGGGTGGCGACGGCGCACACGCGCGACGACCAGGCGGAAACGGTCGCCATGCGGGCCGGGCGCCGCGACGACGGGTCGCGGGGACTGGCCGGCATGGCGCCGGCGACGCTCTTCGAGCGATCCTGTTGGATCCTGCGTCCCTTTCTCGGCGTCGGGCGGGACGACCTTCGGCGCTGGCTGAGTGCGCGCGGCATCGCCTGGATCGACGATCCGAGCAACGACGACGAGCGCTTCGAGCGCGTCCGGGTGCGCCGGCATGGCCTTTCGCGGCCGTCGGACGAGGAGCTGGCCCGCTGGCGCAGGTCCCGCCTCGACGATGCCGCGGCCGTCGCCGCGACGATCGGGGCGCGGGCGGAGTGCCACGGCGGGATCGTCGTCTCCCTCGACCTCGCCGGCGGCGGCGCGGCGGATCCGGCGGTGGCGGAAGCGGCCCGGCTGCTCATGTCGATCGCCGGCGGGCGGGCGCACCTGGCCGGGCGCGAGACGGCCGGCCGGCTGGCGGCGTTCATCGGCGCGGGCAGGCCCGGACGCTTCACCGCGGCCCGTGCGATGGCCGGGCTCGCCGGCGGCCGGCTCTGGATCCATCGGGAACGGCGCGACCTGCCCTCGCTCGCGCTCGGCCCGGGCGAGCGCGGGCTCTACGACGGCCGGTACCGCCTGGCGAATACCGGGAGCGCGCCGGTCAGGGTGGTGCCGCCCGGCTTGCGGCCGACCGCCGGGACAGGGAACCTTCCGCCGCTGCCGGGACTTCCGGCCGGAGTGGCGCGGCGCGCGCTGTCGGCCGAACCGGTCCTTGTGCGGGGCGGCAGGGAGGCCTTCGTCTGGGAAGACGGGCTCGACGACATCGAGGTTTTGCGTCATTTCGCGCCGTTCGACGTGTTTTTGCCGCTGTTCGACATCATGCTGGCGGCGAGATGCGCGGCTTTGTTCGGGCAGAAACCCTATCCGCCGCCGCCGCTTGCGGCCCCGACGGCGTGAAAATCGGTCAAGCCGGTCGCTTCGCCTTGGCAATGGCGCGGCCGAAACCTATGTTAGCAGCAAGATGGCGCCGGTTCGCACATGCCGGCGGCCTGCAGGTTCCCCGGGGAGTTTTATGAACCCTAATTTTCGCAATTTCGCCCTATGGGCAATCATAGCCCTGCTGCTGATCGCGCTGTTCAACATGTTCCAGCAGCCGAGCCAGCACTCGAGCGGAAACACCATCGCCTATTCGCAGTTCCTGAAGGACGTCGACAGCGGACGCATTTCGCAGGTCACGATCACCGGCGACCAGATTTCCGGGAACTACTCCGAGAACGGCGGGACCTTCCATACCTATTCCCCGGGCGACCAGTCCCTCGTCGGCCGGCTGGAGAACAAGAACGTCAAGATCACCGCGCGGCCGCAGTCCGACGGGTCCAACACGCTCTTCGGCTACCTCATTTCGTGGCTGCCGATTCTCCTGATCCTCGGCGTCTGGATCTTCTTCATGCGCCAGATGCAGGGGGGATCGCGCGGCGCCATGGGCTTCGGCAAGTCGAAGGCCAAGCTTTTGACGGAGGCGCACGGGCGCGTGACCTTCGACGACGTCGCCGGCGTCGACGAGGCCAAGGAGGACCTCGAGGAGATCGTCGAATTCCTGCGCGACCCGCAGAAGTTCCAGCGCCTCGGCGGGCGCATCCCCCGCGGCGTGCTGCTCGTCGGCCCACCCGGGACCGGCAAGACGCTGCTGGCGCGCTCCGTCGCGGGCGAGGCGAACGTGCCGTTCTTCACGATTTCCGGCTCGGACTTCGTCGAGATGTTCGTCGGCGTCGGTGCCTCCCGCGTGCGCGACATGTTCGAGCAGGCGAAGAAGAACGCGCCCTGCATCATCTTCATCGACGAGATCGACGCCGTCGGCCGGCACCGCGGGGCGGGCCTCGGCGGCGGCAACGACGAGCGCGAGCAGACGCTCAACCAGTTGCTCGTCGAGATGGACGGCTTCGAGGCGAACGAGGGCGTCATCCTCATCGCCGCGACCAACCGGCCGGACGTGCTCGACCCGGCGCTCCTGCGCCCCGGCCGCTTCGACCGGCAGGTGGTCGTGCCCAATCCGGACATCACCGGCCGCGAGCGCATCCTCAAGGTGCACGTGCGCAACGTGCCGCTGGCGCCGAACGTCGACCTCAAGGTGCTGGCGCGGGGCACGCCGGGCTTTTCCGGCGCCGATCTGATGAACCTCGTCAACGAGGCGGCGCTGATGGCGGCGCGCCGCAACAAGCGCCTCGTCACCATGCTCGAATTCGAGGACGCCAAGGACAAGGTCATGATGGGCGCCGAGCGGCGCTCGACGGCCATGACCCAGGAAGAGAAGAAGCTGACGGCCTATCACGAGGCGGGTCACGCCGTCGTCGCCATCAACGTGCCGATCGCGGATCCCGTGCACAAGGCGACGATCATTCCGCGCGGGCGGGCCCTCGGCATGGTGATGCAGCTTCCCGAAGGCGACCGCTATTCCATGAGCTTCAAGTGGATGGTCTCGCGTCTCGCCATCATGATGGGCGGCCGGGTCGCCGAGGAACTGACCTTCGGCAAGGAAAACATAACCTCGGGCGCGGCGTCCGACATCGAGCAGGCGACGAAGCTCGCGCGCGCCATGGTGACGCAGTGGGGCTTTTCCGACGAGCTCGGACAGGTCTCCTACGGCGAGAACCAGCAGGAGGTCTTCCTCGGCCACCAGGTGGCGCAGCAGAAGAACGTCTCGGAATCGACCGCCCAGAAGATCGACAGCGAAATTCGCCGCCTGGTCGACGAGGCCTATGCCAAGGCCCGGGAGATCCTGACGGAAAAGAACAAGGATTTCGTGGCCCTGGCGGAGGGGCTCCTGGAATACGAGACGCTGTCCGGCGACGAGATCCGGTCCCTCCTCAAGGGCGAGAAGCCCGCCCGCGACCTCGGCGACGACACGCCGCCGAGCCGCGGCTCGGCCGTGCCGAAGGCGGGAGCGAAGAAAGGCGGCGAGGCCGGCAAGAAGGGCGACGAGCCGGATGCCGGCCTCGAGCCGCAACCGCAGTAAATTCGTTTACCCTTTCGCCGTATCGTTGTAGAAAAGGCCGCTTTTTCGCGGCCTTTCCTGCGTATGCAACCAGTTGTAATCAATTCTGATCGCATGATGGGTGCGCTCGCCCTCCGGCATCTGCCATATGTGAGTCATTCAAGGAAGCGAGGACCGACATGACGCGGCGCTATTTCGGAACGGACGGAATCCGGGGACAATCGAACGTCGCCCCGATGACCCCGGATCTCGCCATGCGGGTCGGTATCGCGGTGGGCACGATCTTCCGGCGCGGCAACCATCGCCACCGGGTCGTCATCGGCAAGGATACGCGCCTTTCCGGCTACATGATCGAGAACGCCCTGGTGGCCGGCTTCACGGCCGCCGGCGTCGACGCGTTCGTGCTCGGCCCGATGCCGACGCCCGCCGTCGCCATGCTGACGCGGTCGCTGAGGGCCGACATCGGCGTGATGATCTCGGCGTCGCACAATCCCTTCCAGGACAACGGCATCAAGCTGTTCGGGCCGGACGGGTTCAAGCTCTCGGACGACATGGAGGGCCAGATCGAGGAGCTGATGGACCAGGAGCTGCGCTCGCAGCTGGTCTCTGCGGAGGACATCGGCCGGGCGACGCGCATCGACGGCGTGCAGGACCGGTACATCGAATTCGCCAAGCGGACGATGCCGCGCGACCTGTCGCTGAACGGGCTGAGGGTCGTGGTGGACACGGCCAACGGGGCCGGCTACCGCGTGGCGCCCAAGGTGCTGTGGGAACTCGGCGCGGAGGTCGTGGCCATCGGCAACGAGCCGAACGGCGTCAACATCAACCTCAACTGCGGGTCCATGCATCCGGCCGCCCTGCAGCGAAAGGTCCACGAGGTGCGCGCCGATATCGGGATCGCGCTCGACGGGGATGCGGATCGCGTCGTCATCGTCGACGAGAAGGGCGCCGAAGTGGACGGCGACCAGCTGATGGCGGTGATCGCGGAATCCTGGGCCGGCGACCAGATGCTGAAGGGCGACGGAATCGTCGCCACGGTGATGTCCAATCTGGGCCTGGAACGGTTTCTCGACGGCATGGGACTGAAGCTCGCCCGCACGCGGGTCGGCGACCGGTATGTCGTGGAATACATGCGGGAGCACCAGTACAACGTCGGCGGCGAGCAGTCCGGCCACATCGTGCTGTCCGACTTCGCCACGACGGGCGACGGGCTGGTGGCGGCCTTGCAGGTGCTCGCCTGCGTGAAGCGCATGGGGCGGCCGGTCAGCGAGGTCTGCCACCGCTTCGATCCGGTGCCGCAGGTGCTGCGCAACGTGCGCATCAAATCCGAAAAGCCGCTCGAGGACCGGACCGTCAAGTCGGCGATCGCCGACGCGGAGAGCGAGCTGGCCAATTCCGGCCGGCTGGTCATCCGGCCGTCGGGGACGGAACCGCTGATCCGCGTCATGGCGGAGGGCGACGACCGCACGCAGATCGAGCGCATCGTCGACGACCTCGTCGACGTGATCGGCGGCAAGCGGACGGCCGCCTGAGGGGCCCTGGCAGGGGCCTTCCCGACCCATCCCCGTCCCGTTTCCAAGGGGCGGCAAGGCGGGCGGACGCGATTCACGGGCCCGGCGCGGACGTTCCGCGGCCGGGCCGTTTATTTTTTGGTAATACTTCAAAACAAGGTAAATCAGCGTAGTTAAGGCGATTTTAATGTTTGGGGGGCATGTTTCGACTTGAAACAATAGAAGCGGTTCCGGTGCGGCCGGTGCACAAGCGTTTCAAGAGGTTGGACATGAAAGCATATCTTCTCGCATTCGGAATCGGTCTCCTCGCAGCCGGCAGCGCCGCCGGCGCCGATCTCTACGTTCCGCAGCAGGCGCCCCAGCCGGCCCCCGTCGTGTCGCAGGCGAGCGGCTGGTACCTGCGCGGCGATATCGGCTACTCCTTCAACGACATGAAGGATTCCTACTATTACAACACCGGCGTCCTGACGCCCTTCGACGACACGAAGCTCGACGACAGCTTCATGATCGGCGCCGGTGCCGGCTACCAGGTCACGAAGCACTTCCGCGTCGACTTCACCGGCGACTACAATTTCAACGCGGACTACCAGGGGATCACCCTGCCGGCCCCGGCGGCGTGCGGCGCGACGCCGGGCTGCCAGCAGGTCGACGGCAGCAAGGTGACGATGCTGAGCCTGCTCGCCAACGCCTATGTCGATCTCGGCACCTGGAACGGCATCACGCCCTATGTCGGCGCCGGCATCGGCGGGACGCACATCAAGTGGGACGACTTCACCCCGTCGGGCAACTGCGCGTCGTGCGTGTCCGGCCCCTATGGCGGGCATTCCGACTGGCGCTTCACCTACGCCGTGATGGCCGGCGCCTCGGTCGACCTCACCTGCAACCTGAAGCTCGACGCGAGCTATCGCTACCGCCACATCAATGGCGGGCAGACCTCGGCGAAGATCGCCGGCACGAACAGCCCGGCCTTCGACGACGGCGTCAACGTCCAGGACGTGCGCGCCGGCCTGCGCTACACCTTCGGCGGCTGCCCGGCGCCGGAATACGCCTCCTACGAACCGGCGCCCGTCTACAAATAGACGGCGGCACGCCCGGATCATCGAGAAGGACCATCGAGAAGGGCCGCCCGGCACCCGCCGGGCGGCCCTTCTCGCGTTCGTTCGCGCCTCGGACCCAGTGCCGGGCGATGGTTAAGAAACATGCTTAACCGGGACTTAACACTTGCCCCCGCATAGTGGCCGAAGAGCGGGGCGGAGGCCCCGCACCGGTTTCCTTGCAAATGGGGGTGGTCCATGTCGAAATTCATCGTTGCGGTCGGCTTTGCCGCGGCCGCCCTGGCGGCGGGCCTGCCGCAGGCCGGCGCGGCCGATCTCGACGGGGCGCTGCTGGCGGCGCCCGAACTGCCGGTGACGCGGCCGGTCGAAGTCGGCACCGGATGGTATCTCAGGGGCGACCTCGGCTATGCCTTCGATACCGGCGGAAGCGATTTCAACTCGGACTGGTCCGGCTCGGCCGGCTTCGGCTACCACTTCACCGACTACGCACGCGCCGACGTCACGCTCGAATACAACAAGGGAAGCTTTGCCGGAGCGGGCACGCAGGACTTCCGCTCCTATGGCGGGATGGTGAACGCCTATGTCGATCTCGGGACGTTCGCGGGCTTCACGCCCTATCTCGGCGGCGGCGTCGGCTATGTGGACGTCGACTGGCATGACTACACGGACGCGGTAAGCGTCGTCCATCCGGGCGCCAACGACTGGCGCTTCGCCTACCAGCTGTCGGCGGGCGTGGCCTATGCCATCACGAAGAATTTGAAGCTCGACGTCGGGTACCGGTATTTCGATGTCGGCGGGGGCGGACGCTATACGGACGCCGGCGGCAACCGGATCGACGACGGCGGGTTCGGCAAGAGCGAGGTCCGCGCCGGCCTGCGCTACGACATCTGGTAGGGCCCGGGCCGGGGAAGGAAGGGGCGGCGCGGGCCGCCCCCGGAAGCGTTTTACCGCGGCATGGCCGTCGCGACGATCATGCCCGTCCTCCGGTCGATGAGGAGGAAGCGGCCGTCGGCGCGGACCCACACCTTGCCGTGGCCGGGATTGCGCAGGTGGTGGCGGTTGTAGACGACGACGTCGCCGCGGTAGCGGTGCGGCAGGACGTGGCCGCGGGCCCAGCGGTCGTGGCGGTCGTGCCGGACGATCACCTCCTTCTTCACGACGACGGTGCGGCCGTGGTCGTGATGCGACTGCGCGAAGGCGGCCGCGGGCACGAGCATCGCGAGGGCGGTGGCTGCGAGGAAAAGGCGTTTCATCGAAAAACTCCGTTTGCGGATCTTGAACACGGGCGGAAGCTTCTGCCTTTCCACGTGAACCGATGCTGAACGACCCGTTCATGAAAAAGGTTGCAAACCAACGGTTTATGACGGCCGCAAACAGGCCGTGACGGCGCCGGCGCCGGGCGGAAAGCGCCCGCGACACGGTGGGCGACGCGCGTGCCTTCGGGCGAAGCGTTCTGTTTACCTCGGCGTGGCAGACTGCCGGCGCGTTCAAGAAGGCCGGCGACAAGGCCGGCGACAAGGCTGGCAGATGGCACCTTTCGACTGGAACTGGTCCAAGACCGGAAAGCCCAGAGTGTTCGCGCTTACGGCGCTCGGCACCGTCGCGTGCATCGTTCTCGCCTTCACCTTCGACAGCTATTCCTTCGCGCGGGGCGAATGGCACTGGGGCAGCGATCCGATCAACGACTTCCTGATCCCGCTGGCGATCGCACCGCCCTTTTTCTATTTCCTGCTGAGCAAGCTCCGGCAGCTGGCCCTTGCCCATGACGAGCTCATGACCGTCGCCTCGACGGACAGCCTGACGGCGCTGCTCAACCGCCGCGCCTTCACCACCATGGTCGACGGCTACCTCGAACGCGTCAACAAGGAGCCGGACAAGTCCCGGGGCGCTCTGCTCGTCGTCGACATCGACCACTTCAAGTCCGTCAACGACCGGTTCGGCCACGATTGCGGCGACCAGGCGCTCAGGCTGGTGGCCGACACCATCAAGAACTCCGTCCGCGACGTGGACCTCGTCGGCCGCATGGGCGGAGAGGAGTTCTGCGTCTTCCTGCCCGGCCTGCCGCCCGATCGCATCCCGGACGTCGTGGAGCGGATCCGGCTCGCGGTCACCGAAGCGGAGTTCCGCGCCGCCGAGCTCAGTTACCAGCTTTCCGTCAGCATTGGGGGTGCCATATTCGCGGAACCGGCCGATTTCAGCAGTCTCTACCGCTTTGCCGACCAGTGGCTTTATGTCGCCAAGGAAAACGGAAGGAACAGGTCCGAAGTCCGCAGCCTGCCCCCGCCCCAACATAGCAACGCTCCGGGCGTTCCATCGGTGCATTGAGGCCGGTCCCGGACGGGCGCTACGCCAGCCCCGCCCGGCGAAGTCCGTCGAGAAGATGCTCCCTGTCCTCGGTGCGCTTGAAGGGGCGCATCGCCATGAAGTGCGCGGCGGAGAAGTTCGGCTCGCGCTCCTTGATCATCCTTGTCGCCGCCTCCACCGCGTGCCGGTCCTCGAGCTGGGCGCGCGCGGCGGCGAGCCCGACGAGGACGCCGAGGGAGGGGTCGGCGACATTGCCGAGAACCTCGGCCGCCTCGCGGTAGCGACAGGCGCAATACCGGGCGAGGCCGAGATTGGTGACGTACCAGGACGGATACTCGGCATAGCGCGCCATGGCCCTTTCCGCCCATTCCATGCCTTCCTCGGGCTTGCCGAGATAGGTCGCCAGCGGCGAGCGCAGGGCCGCGATGTGGGTGCTGTAGGGGTTCAGGGAAAAGGCCTTCTTGTGGTGCACCTCCGCGATGTCCAGCTCGCGGGCGTACATCGCGATCTGGCCCGCGACCAGGTGGCACCAGCTTTCGCCGGGATCGAGGGAGATGGCGTGTTCGGCATCGCGCATGATCGCCGCCAACGCGCCGGCCTGCGAATTCCAGGACGCTCGGCGCAAGCGCATCAAGGCAAGCCACGCCCAGGCGAGAGCGTAGTCCCGGTCCTGCTCGACGGCGGCCTCGAGATGCTCCAGGGCCAGCATGTTCGACTCCCTGTCGGGCCTGTTCGCATGATGGAGCCCTTGCAGGAACCGATCGAATGCCGCGGCGCTGTCGGGGCGCATGCGCCGCGCCGCCTCGATGCCTTCGCCTTCCATGCGGCCGACGATCGTGGCGACGATGCGGCCGACGACCTCGTCCTGGAAGGCCAGGAGATCGTCGATCGACGAGGAAAAACGGTCCGCCCACAGCGTCCGCCCGGAGCCTCCCTCGACAAGCTGGACGTCGATCCGCAAGCGGCCCGCGGCCTGGCGCGACGATCCCTGGACGACGTATTCGACGCCCGTTTCCGCCGCGAAGCGCTGCGGGTCCCGCGCGGAACATGCCCGGGGGCCCGTGACGGCGAGTTGACGGAAGCGGGACAGGCCGATGACAAGGTCGTCGGCGAGGCCTTCGCCGAGATAGGCCTCGTCCGGGCTCGGCGACGTCCCGAACGACAGCACCCCGACGCGCGTCCAGCGCGACGGCAGCGCATTCCGGTCCCCGGGCTCGGGCTCGCCCACGCGGCACCTCAGGACCCGCACGGGCTCGCGAATGTTCTTGAGCACCTGCTTGCCCATTTCCACCATGCGGGCGTCGACCGCGCCGCCGACCGCCTCCCAGACCTCTCCGGACAGGCAGATGCCGCCGGGGAAGGCGAGGCTCTCCAGGCGTGCCGCGATGTTCACCGTATCGCCGAGCAGGTCGCCGTCGTTCGGATGGACCGGTCCGGCGTGGAGGCCGATCCGATAGGTCAGCAGGCGGTCGCTTCCGGCCTCGCGCCGCATGCGCCGCTGGATGGCGATGGCGCTTTCCAGCGCGGTTTCGGACGACGGGAACTCGGCCAGGATGCTGTCCCCGGCCATCGAGAACACGCGGCCGGCGCGCTTCTCGACCTCTTCGCGAAAGATGCGGCGGCTCGAGGACAGCGCTCGCAACGCCAGTGCCTCGTCGCAACTCATGGCCCTGCTGTAACCGACTGCGTCCGCCGCAAGTATCGTTGCCGAACGACGCCCGGTACCGGTCTCGAACACAATGGGTCCTCGCGGCTATGCCACCTCGATCCGGAGGCGCGCGGCCTCCAGGGCGCGAGCATAAGCGATTTCCATGCCCCCGGACCATTGCAAAAGCTGCGTCCCGCGATCCGTCCATGGGGATCTCGCAGGCGCGGCGCTTGCCGGATTGTCCTGCCTCTTGCGCTTTTCCCGGAGTTCCGCTATCTCCCGCGGCGGGACACCCCTCCCCAACGAGGGGCTTCTATCTGAAAGGGTAGCATCATGACGACCATCTCCACGCCGGACGTGCGTCCGGCCAATCCCCGTTTTTCTTCCGGACCCTGCTCCAAGCGTCCCGGCTGGACGCCGGAGGCGCTCGGCGATGCCGCTCTCGGCCGCTCGCATCGCGCCAAGATCGGCAAGGCCAAGCTCAAGCAGGCCATCGATCTCACCCGCGAGGTTCTGCAGGTGCCGGCGGATCACCGCATCGGCATCGTTCCGGCTTCGGACACCGGCGCTGTCGAGATGGCGCTGTGGTCGCTGCTCGGCGCGCGCGGGGTCGACATGCTCGCCTGGGAAAGCTTCGGCGCCGGCTGGGTGACGGATGTCGCAAAGCAGCTGAAGCTCGCCGACGCGCGCACCGTCACGGCCGACTACGGCCGGCTTCCGGACCTGTCGACCGTCGATTTCGACCGCGACGTCGTCTTCACCTGGAACGGCACCACCTCGGGCGTGCGCGTGCCGAACGCCGATTTCATCCCGGCGGACCGCAAGGGGCTCACCATCTGCGACGCCACCTCGGCCGCCTTCGCCCAGCGTCTCGATTTCTCGAAGCTCGACGTCACGACCTTCTCCTGGCAGAAGGTGCTGGGCGGCGAGGGCGGTCACGGGGTGCTGATCCTCGGCCCGCGGGCGGTCGAGCGGCTGGAGAGCTACACGCCGGCCTGGCCCCTGCCGAAGATCTTCCGCATGACCAAGGGCGGCAAGCTGATCGAGGGCATCTTCCAGGGCGAAACCATCAACACGCCCTCCATGCTCTGCGTCGAGGACTATCTCGACGCGCTGAAATGGGCGCAGTCGATCGGCGGGCTCGACGGGCTCGTCGCCCGGGCCGACGCCAACGCGGCCGTCGTCGACGCCTTCATCGAGAAGACGGGCTGGATCGCCAACCTCGCCACGGACCCGGCGACGCGTTCGAACACCTCGATGTGCATGAAGATCGTCGATCCGGAGATCGCCGCTCTCGACGCCAAGGACCAGGCGGCCTTCGCCAAGGCGATCGTCGCCCTGCTCGACGAGGAAGGCGTCGCCTTCGACATCGGCGCCTATCGCGACGCGCCCTCCGGGCTCAGGATCTGGGCCGGCGCGACGGTCGAGACCTCCGATCTCGAAGCGCTGATGCCGTGGCTCGACTGGGCCTTCCGGACGAAGAAGGCGGAACTCCTCGCGAAGGCCGCCTGAGCGCTCGCTTCAGCAACGCGCGTGCCGCCCGCCGGCGGCACCGACCACCCCGACATTCCTTTTTCGCGCCGAGCGGCGCACTTTTCATGGAGGCCTCAATGGCACCTCGCGTACTCGTATCCGACAAGCTGTCGGAAACCGCCGTCCAGATCTTCCGCGACCGCGGCATCGACGTCGATTTCCAGCCCGACGTCGGCAAGGACAAGGAAAGGCTTCTCCAGATCGTCGGCGACTACGACGGCCTGGCGATCCGTTCGGCCACCAAGGTGACGGAGAAGATCATCGAGGCGGCGACGCGGCTCAAGGTCGTCGGACGCGCCGGCATCGGCGTCGACAACGTCGACATCCCGGCCGCCTCCCGGCGCGGCATCATCGTCATGAACACGCCCTTCGGCAACTCGATCACGACGGCCGAGCACGCGATCGCTCTCATCTTCGCCGTGGCGCGGCAGCTTCCCCAGGCCGACCTCTCGACCCAGGCCGGCAAATGGGAGAAATCGAAGTTCATGGGCGTCGAGATCACCGGCAAGGTGCTCGGCGTCATCGGATGCGGCAACATCGGCTCGGTCGTGGCCGCGCGGGGCATCGGCCTGAAGATGCGCGTCATCGCCTACGACCCGTTCCTGTCGGAAGGGCGCGCGGAGGAACTCGGCGTCGAGAAGGTCGAACTCGACGACCTGCTCGCGCGCTCCGACTTCATCACGCTGCACGTGCCGATGACCGACAAGACGCGCGGCATCATCGACGCCAAGGCGCTGGCCAAGACCAGGAAGGGCGTTCGGATCGTCAACTGCGCCCGCGGCGGGCTGGTCGTCGAGCGGGATCTCGCCGAGGCGATCCGGTCCGGCCACGTCGCCGGCGCCGGGTTCGACGTCTTCGAGACCGAGCCGGCGACGGACAGCCCGCTCTTCGGCCTGCCGAACGTCGTCTGCACGCCGCATCTCGGCGCCTCGACGACGGAGGCGCAGGAAAACGTCGCCCTCCAGGTGGCCGAGCAGATGTCCGACTATCTCCTGAAGGGCGCCGTCACGAACGCCATCAACATGCCGTCGATCTCGGCCGAGGAGGCGCCGCGGCTGAAGCCCTTCATCAAGCTCGCGGACATCCTCGGCGCCTTCGTCGGCCAGGTGACGGAAACGCCGATCAAGGAGATCGAGATCCTCTACGACGGCGCGACGGCGGAGATGAACACGCGGGCCCTGACGAGCGCGGCGCTCGCCGGCCTCATCCGCCCGCAGGTGGCCGACGTCAACATGGTGTCGGCCCCGGTGATGGTGAAGGAGAAGGGCATCATCCTGTCGGAGGTCAAGCGCGACAAGTCCGGCGTCTTCGACGGCTACATCCGGCTGACGGTCAAGACCGAGGACATGACGCGCTCGGTGGCCGGGACGGTGTTCTCCGACGGCAAGCCGCGCTTCATCCAGATCAAGGGCATCAACATGGACGCCGAAGTGGGCCAGCACATGGTCTACACGACCAACCACGACGTGCCGGGCATCATCGGCAAGCTGGGCATGACCTTCGGCCAGGCCGGCGTCAACATCGCCAACTTCTCGCTCGGCCGCGACAGGCCGGGCGGCGACGCGATCGCGCTGCTCTATGTCGACGGGCCGGTCGGGCAGGCGGTCCTCGACCAGCTGACGGCGAACAACGAATTCCAGTCGGCCAAGCCGCTGGTCTTCAACGTGGACTGAGCCACGCGGACCGAGCCACGGGGGCCGGCGGCGTCGCCGGCCGGCCCTCAGCTCGTCGCGGTCCGCCTCCGCCGCTCGGCGATGGCGATGCCGCCGACGACGAGCGCGAGCGCTGCCAGCTGGTAGAGGTGCAGCTGCTCGCCCAGCAGGGCGACCGACATGAGGCCGCCGAAGATCGGCACCAGATTGATGAACAGGCCGGCCCGGTTGCTGCCGATGATTTCGGTCCCGGCGATGAAGGTCGCCTGGGCGATGAGGCCGGGGCCGAGCGCGGCGAACAGGCCGATCGCCACGCCGCGCCCGTCGTTGAGGAAGAGCCGCCCGCTCGCCGCTTCCCAGAGCGTGAACGGAAGCGAGGCGACGAAGGCGGCGGCCGAAAGCGCGATCATGAAGCTAAGCCAGTGCATCGCGGGCTTCCACCGCAGGGTGGCCGTGTAGGACCCGTAGAAGAGGATGGCGAGCAGCATCAGCGCGTCGCCGCGGTTGAACTTGAGGCCGAGAAAGGTTTCGAGGCTGCCGTTGGAGACGGCGAGCATGACGCCGGTCAGCGTCAGCGCGAAGCCGGCGGCCTGGCCGGTGGTGACCCTTATCCGGAAAAGCGCGAAGTTGACGCAGAAGATCACCAGCGGCATGCCGGCCTGGATGATCACGATGTTGAGGGCGGTCGTGTACTGCGCGGCGGTGTAGAAGGTGGCGTTGAAGCAGGCGAAGCCGATCGCACCGTAGGCGAAGAGCAGCGGAAGGTGGCGCCGCACGGTCGCGCGGTCCGCCATGAAGCGGCGGTGCCCGAGAACGATCGCCGCCAGCAGCGCCACCGCCCAGCGCGTGCTCGTCAGAAGGAAGGGGCTGATGTGGCCGACCGCCAGCTTTCCGGCAATCGCGTTCGATCCCCAGAAGAGCGTCGTGACGACGAGAAGAAGGTATGCGCGGGATTGCAACGGAAACCGTCCATGGAGAAAGCGGACGCCACCGGTGCGGCGACGTCTCCAGCCACCCGCTTCTAGTGCGTTTGCGGCAAAAGTGGAAACCGGTTTTCCGTATGGAAACGCGGACGATCGGCTGGCTGGGTGCTGTTCGGGCAGAGCCGGCGGAGCCCCGGAGCGGTCCGGTGCGACCGGTGCGTGAGGCCGGACAGGCAGCGGGAGGGTTGCGGAGGCGGCGAATGCCGGCATGCTCAAAAAGCGGTCGCAATCGCCTCATAGGGTCGATTTCCGGTGGAGGACTCACTATAGATGCGCGGGTTTGTAATCGCGCGGGCGTCGTGTGCCTGCCAAGCATCAAGGTGATTGAATGACCAATGTCGTGGTCGTCGGCTCGCAGTGGGGCGACGAGGGCAAGGGCAAGATCGTCGATTGGCTCTCCGAACGCGCGGACGTGGTCGTCCGCTTCCAGGGCGGACACAATGCCGGCCATACGCTCGTCATCGACGGGGTGAGCTACAAGCTGTCGCTCCTGCCTTCGGGCGTGGTGCGCAAGGGCAAGCTGTCGGTGATCGGCAACGGCGTCGTCGTCGATCCGCACGCGCTCGTCGCCGAGATCGACCGGCTGGCGGGGCAGGGCGTCACGGTGACGCCGGAGACGCTCAAGGTCGCCGACAACGCGACGCTGATCCTGTCGCTGCACCGGGAACTGGACGGCATACGCGAGGATGCGGCCTCCGACAGCGGCACCAAGATCGGCACGACGCGGCGCGGCATCGGGCCGGCCTACGAGGACAAGGTCGGCCGGCGCGCCATCCGGTTGATGGACCTCGACGACATGGCGGCGCTGCCGGCGAAGATCGACCGCCTGCTGACGCATCACAATGCGCTGAGGCGCGGGCTCGGCCAGCCGGAGGTGGCCCATGGGGCGCTGATGGAGGAACTGTCCTCCGTCGCGGAGCGGGTGCTGCCCTACCGGGCATCGGTGTGGAGCCTGCTCGACCGGCACCGGCGGCGCGGCGCGCGGATCCTCTTCGAGGGCGCCCAGGGCACCATGCTCGATATCGACCACGGCACCTATCCGTTCGTCACGTCCTCGAACACGGTGGCCGGGCAGGCCGCCGCCGGCTCGGGCATGGGGCCCGGCTCGCTCGGCTACGTCCTCGGCATCACCAAGGCCTACACGACGCGGGTGGGCGAGGGACCCTTCCCGACGGAACTCTTCGACGACGTCGGACGCTTCCTCGGCGAGAAGGGGCACGAGTTCGGCACCGTGACCGGCAGGCAGCGGCGCTGCGGCTGGTTCGACGCGGTCCTGGTGCGCCAGGCCGTGGCGACCAACGGCATCACCGGCATCGCGCTCACCAAGCTCGACGTGCTCGACGGGCTGGACGAGCTGAAGATCTGCACCGGATACCGGCTCGATGGCGAATTGCTGGACCATTTGCCCGCCGCGCAGGCCAGGCAGGCGCAGGTGGAGCCGGTCTATGTGACGCTCGAGGGATGGAAGACGTCCACGGTCGGGGCCAGGAGCTGGGCCGACCTGCCCGCGCAGGCGGTGAAATACGTCCGCTACATCGAGGAGCTGATCGGCGCACCCGTGGCGCTCCTTTCCACCAGCCCCGAACGCGAGGACACGATACTTGTGACCGATCCCTTTCAAGATTAACTTGCGTCAGGGGAGATTCGCGCGTTGCGGCCGGATTTCGCGAAGAGAGAACAGAGCGCATAAATGGCGGATTTTGTTGCAGTTATCCGGCGGGCCGTCGACGGCTTGCCGGAGAATACCCCGGAGAACCGGGAACGGGTCTACGCCAAGGCCCGCGGTGCAGTCCGCCGACAGCTCGAGAATATGTCGCCGCGGCCCTCCGAGGACGTCTTCCGGAAGCAGCTGGAACGGCTCGACGCGGCCATAAGCGAAGTCGAGATCGAGCACACCGAGGCGCTGCCGCCCGAGGAGGACGTCGCCGACGAGGCGTTGCCGTTCGCCGGCCCCGAGCCGGAGGCCGACGCGCCTGCGCACCGGGAGGACGAGCCGGAAGACCGCCGCGACGAGGACGAGAGCGACGCCCCGCGGTCGCGGCTTTTCACTGCGCCGATCGTCGAGGACGGCGGCGAGGCAACGGACGAAACGAGGCAAGACACCGGGGAGGACGACGGGGCCGACGACCTGCCGGCGCCCTCCGGGTGGCGGGCCGCCGACGACCGGGAGCCGGATGCGGACGACCCGTCCTCACCCTTCGGAGACGAGCCGCTCATCGGCGACGCGCACGACGAGGTCTTCGGCCTCGGCGCGGCCGCGGGCTCGGCCCGCCGCAAGCGGCGCAGGCGGGGGCGGCAGCTCGCGGTGGCGCTGGTCATCCTGCTCGTCGTCACGGGCGCGGCCTATGCCCTTTGGGAGAACCGGACCTCGGTCCTGCCGATGATCGCGAGCCTTTCGTCGCTCTCCGGGCCGGCGGCGCCGTCCTCGGCGGCGAAGACGCCGGCGCCGAACGGGACCGAGAAGGAGGTGGCGACCACGCCACCGCCCGGGAAAGTCGCCCCGCTTCCCGCCGATGCCGGCAACGACAAGAGCGCGAGCGATGCGGCGGATAAGGCGAAGGCCGACCTGCCTCCGGGCGGCAAGTATACGCAGCGCCTTCTGGCCGACGGCACCGAGACCAATCCGGGGCCGGCGGCCGCCAACGAGCCGGCAACGCCGGCCGGCGGAAAATCCATCAGCGAACAGACCGCGGAGGCCCCGGCCGCCGCGGATGCGGGGCAGCAGCCCGACGCCGCCGACGCCTCGCCGTCCGGCGCCGGCGAGGCCGCCAAGCCGGCCGAGATATCGCAGAAGATGTATCTTTACGAGGAGCGCTACAAGACCCAGGAACCGACGGCGGCGACCGGGACGGTGGTCTGGAGCCTCGCCAAGGACACCTCGGACGGCTCGGGGGCCAAGACCCCGGTCATCCACGGCGAGATCTCCGTGCCCGACAAGGGGATCACGGCGCTCGTCACCATCAAGCGCAACAACGATCCCTCGCTTCCGGCGAGCCACCTGATCGAGGTCGTCTTCGCGCTGCCCGGCAAGTTCGAGGGCGGCGGGATCCAGAGCGTGGAACGGGTGTCCATGAAGGAGACGGAACAGGCGCGCGGCGACCCGCTGATCGCCGTCCCGGCAAAGATCACCGACAACTTCTTCATGATCGCGCTCAACGACTATCCGCAGGCGGTGAAGACCAACCTCGACCTCCTGAAGAGCCGCGAGTGGATCGACATTCCGATGACCTACGACAACGGCAGGCGGGCGCTGATCACGCTCGACAAGGGCGCATCGGGCGCGGAGGTCTTCGACAAGGCGTTGGCGGCGTGGGCGCAGGCGGGCGACACGCCTGACGGACAGCGACACGACCGGCGCTTCGGGCGGCGCTTCGGGCGGCGGGGCGTCCGATTCCGGCGGGAAGGGCCGAGCGTCGCGGACGCCGACATCCGTGCCCCCGAAGTCTCCCACGGCGCAGAAGAACTGACGAGGCCACGCCCCGTCACGATGGCTTCGATTGCAAGCGCGAACGGGGAACCGGGCCTCAGGCGCCCGCCTGCTCGACGGGGCGCAGGCTTCTCGCCCGGTCCAGGGCTTCCTTGCGGACTGCCGACTGCACCTTCTCGAAGGCGCGCACCTCGATCTGGCGGACGCGCTCGCGGCTGATATCGAACTCGGTGGAGAGGTCCTCCAGCGTGATCGGGTCCTCCGACAGGCGCCGGGCCTCGAAGATGCGCCGTTCGCGGTCGTTCAGGACATCGAGCGCGTGCGACAGCATCTCGCGCCGGTTTTCCAGCTCGTCCTGCGCGACCAGCATGTCCTCCTGGCTCTCGCCCTCGTCGACAAGCCAGTCCTGCCACTGGCCGGACTCGCCTTCGCTCGCCTTGATCGGCGCGTTCAGCGAGGCGTCGCCGGAGAGGCGGCGGTTCATCGAGATGACTTCTTCCTCGGAAACGTTCAGCTTGGTGGCGATCTCGGCCACCTGTTCCGGCTTGAGGTCGCCCTCCTCCAAAGCCTGGATGCGTCCCTTGACCTTGCGGAGATTGAAGAACAGCCGCTTCTGGTTGGCGGTCGTTCCCATCTTCACCAACGACCATGAACGCAGGATGTATTCCTGGATCGACGCCTTGATCCACCACATCGCGTAGGTGGCCAGGCGGAAGCCGCGCTCGGGATCGAATTTCTTCACGGCCTGCATCAGGCCGACATTGCCTTCGGACACGACCTCGCCGATCGGCAGGCCGTAGCCGCGATAGCCCATGGCGATCTTCGCCACGAGCCGCAGATGGCTCGTCACCAGCTTGTGCGCGGCGTTGCGGTCGTCATGCTCCTGGTAGCGCTTGGCGAGCATGTATTCCTCGCCGGGCTCCAGCATCGGGAACCGACGGATTTCTTCGAGATACCGGTTGAGACCACCTTCCCCTGAGGAGATGGACGGAAGGGTATTCCGGGCCATACAAGCACCCTCTCTTTCTTCATTTCCGACCTCCTTGCGGCAGGTCGACCGTGGACCGCCTCGATTCCGGCCGGTCCACATCGAGTTGCGATTTATGACTTTCCTATACCAGTTTCAAGGGAAAGTCCCGTTAAGACTTGGTAACCTGGGCGCTCAGAGCGCCGCCAGGGCCTCCCTCAGGGTCGCGAGATCGTCCGGAAGGGGCGCCTCGAACCGCATCGCCGCACCGCTCGCCGGATGCTCGAAGGCGAGGAGCCAGGCGTGCAGCGCCTGCCGCCTCAACGAATCGACCGTCTGGCGGGTTTCATCGGGCAGCGTCTTCGACTTTGTCCGGAAGCCCGCCCCGTAATCGGGGTCGCCGATCAGCGGGTGGCCGATATGGGCGAGGTGGACGCGGATCTGGTGGGTGCGCCCGGTTTCCAGCCGGCAGTCGAGAAGGGCGGCGGCCGCGCTTCCGTCCGGCTTCTCGCCGTAGCGCTCGGTGACGGAATAGTGCGTCACGGCGTGTCTCGCATCGGGGCTCGCGGCGTCGCGGACGGTCCGGCGGGTACGGTCCGAGGCGCGGCCGAGCGGGGCGTCCACCGTTCCCTTCAGCGTGTTCGGCCGGCCCCAGACGAAGGCCTTGTAACCGCGCTCGAGGGGGCCGCTGCGGCCATGGTCGGCGAACTGCGCGGAGAGGCCCCGGTGGGCCAGGTCGGTCTTGGCGACGACCATCACGCCGCTCGTATCCTTGTCGAGGCGGTGGACGATGCCCGGGCGGCGCACGCCGCCGATGCCGGAAAGGCCCTCGCCGCAATGGTGGATCAGGGCGTTGACGAGCGTGCCCGTCCAGTTGCCGGCGCCCGGGTGCACGACCAGCCCGGCGGGCTTCACCAGCACGACGAGGTCGGCATCCTCGTGGAGGATGTCGAGGGGAATGTCCTCGGGCTGCGGCGCGGGGTCCTCGGGCGGCGGCAGCGTGATCTCGACGCGGTCGCCCGGGACCACGGCGTGGCGGGCCTGGGTGACCGTCCGGCCGTTCACCGTCACCTGGCCGTCGAGGATCAGCGCCTTCAGCCGGCTGCGCGACAGGTCGGCCGGCAATTCCCGCGCCAGCCACGCGTCGAGCCGGCCGGCGGCGTCTTCGTCCGCGGTCAGGACTTTCCTATCGCTTCCGGCTTCGTTAAAGGGTTCGCCGACCGTACTGGCGCTCATGTCATGCTCGCTCGAAGAAAGTTGCCCGATGTCGAATCCGAAGATCGACGATCCCGATCGCACGCCGCTCGACCCCACGATGGAGCTCGTCCGGCGCAAGATGGTCCGCACGCTGGTGATTTCCATCGGCACCATGTGCATCGGACTTATCGCCGTGGCGGGCGCGATTGTCTACAAGGTCTCGTCGCGAAACGACGTCGGCCCCGCGCCGGCGGCCGGTTCCGTCCCCGCCGACGCGCCGAGCGAGGCGCGCGCCGCCCTGCCGGCGGGCTTCACCGTGGAGCATGTCGGGCTCGACGGGAACCGCATCCTCTTCTACGGCAAGGCGGCGGACGGCGTCGCGCACGCGCTGGTGTTCGACATCGGGCTCGGCCGGCTGACGGCGGACGTCACCGCCGGCAAGTGAGATGGGCGCCGGCCGGACATCGCTTGCCGAAAGGCTCGTTCGCGTCGCCGACGCCGACGACCCGCGCATCGCCGACTTCCGGCAGATCCGGGAACGGGACCTGAGGCGCGGAGCGGGGCGGTTCATCGCCGAAGGCGCCGTCGTCCTGCGGGTGCTGGCAGGCGTCCACGGCGGCGCCGCCGGCTTTTCGGCGGAGAGGGTGCTCGTGCTGGAGAACCGCGTCGAGGGGATCGCGGACATCCTCGAGAGCCTTCCGGACGAGGTGCCCCTCCATGTCGCCTCCCGCTCCGTGATCGATGCGATCGCCGGCTTTCCGATGCATCGCGGCGTCATGGCGGTCGGGCGACATGCCGATGCCGCCTCCGTGCCGGGGCTCTTCGAGAGCCTGCCGGCCTCCTGCCTCGTCGTTCTCGGCCAGGCGATCTCCAACCACGACAACATGGGGGCGATCTTCCGCAATGCGGCGGTCTTCGGGGCGGACGCGGCGGTCTTCGACTTGCAGTCCTGCGATCCGCTCTATCGCAAGGCCATCCGCGTGTCGGTCGGCGGCGTCCTCAGGGTGCCCTTCGCGCGCGGCGGCGACATCGAGGCCAACCTGCAGGCGGCCGTCGCCGCCGGCTTCGAGCCGATCGCCCTCTCGCCGCGCGGCGAGACCGCGATCGATGACTTCGTACCGGCCCCGCGCACCGCGCTGGTCGTCGGAACGGAAGGCGAGGGCCTGCCGCGGGCGGTCCTGTCGAGGCTTCGGACCGTCCGCATCCCGCAAGCGCCGGCCATGGACAGCCTCAACGTGGCCACCGCCACCGGCATCGCCCTCCATCGCCTGGCCGCGCGCATGGGGCGCCTGATGTAGAAATGCGCTAAAGTCTGACTCTACGGGCCGATCGTTTGACTCGTAGTGGCCATCCGATCGGTCGCCGAGCAGAATGAGCCGATTGGAGGGAAGGCACATGCTGAAGATGGCCATCTGGCTGAATGTCGGGCTGCGCGCCTTGATGGAGACGGGTGTCGTGGCGGGGTTCGCCGTCTGGGGATATCGCTTCGGTTCGGCCGCATGGTCCAGTCTGCTGCTCGCCATCGTCCTGCCGGCGATCGGCTTTGGGATATGGGGGCTCATCGACTTCCGTTCGGCGGGCAAGTACGCGGAGGGTCTTCGCCTGGCTGAGGAACTGGTGATTTCCGGATTGGCTGCTCTGGCATTCTACGGTGCCGGGCATCCCATCCTCGGATGGGGCCTGGCCGCCGTCTCGGTTGTCCACCACGGCCTGATTTACCTTACCGGACAGAGGCTGCTGACCGCGTAGCAGAGACGCGGAGCGCCAGGGGCGAGAGCGCCTATCCCGCCGGATCGGCGGGGTAGCCGGCATCGCGCATGGCGGCCTCGATGGCGGGGGTGGCGGCGGTGCTCCTGACCGTTACCCGGCCCGCATCGAGATCGGCATCGACCTCGGCTGCCGGGTCCACCTCCCTGACGGCCTCGGTGATCGTCGCGACGCAGTGGCGGCAGGACATGTCGGGGACCTCGTAGGTGACCATCGATCGGTTCCTTCGTTTTCGGACAGACTTCGTTCCGTCCATGTGGACCTTCCACCGGCTGGAAGCTCAAGCCCCGGCGCGAAATTCCTTCCGCGGCCTTGACCTTCCAGTTACTGGAAGGCCTATCTCCGGCTGGACACGACGGAAAGGGAGAAGGCCGATGCCGTCCGAAGCCGCTACGACCGAGATAGAAACGGGCAAGGGAGAGCCGCTCAGCATTCGCATCGGCGGAATGAGCTGCGCATCCTGCGTGCGGCGCGTCGAAAAGGCGATCGCGCAGGCGCCGGGCGTGGCCTCCGCCAACGTCAACCTCGCCACCGAGCGCGCCGACGTCGTCCTCGGCGGGCGGCGGGACCTTGCGGGCGTCCTCGATGCCATCGAGAAGGCGGGCTACGAGGCCGTCGTCGACGACGTCGAGCTGGACATCGAGGGCATGAGCTGCGCGTCCTGCGTCAACCGCGTCGAAAAGGCGCTGGAGACCGTACCGGGCGTCCTCGGGGCCTCCGTCAATTTGGCGACCGAAAGGGCCAGCGTGCGCTATTCCGCCGGCTCGCTGGAGGTCGGCGACCTCGAGCGCGCCGTCCGCAAGACCGGCTACGAGGCGCACCGCCACGGCGACGGGACGCCGGCGGACGGGGCGGCCGACGGGCGCGACGAGGAGATGCGCGCGCTCGGCCGGAGCCTGGCGCTGTCGGCGGCGCTTACGGTGCCCGTCTTCCTCCTTGCCATGGGCGACCATCTCGTCCCGGGCGTCCACCGGCTCATCGGCGCGACGATCGGCGAGGAGACCAACCGCATCGTCCAGTTCGTGCTGACGACGGCCGTCCTCTTCGGTCCCGGACTTCGGTTCTACCGCACCGGCGGACCGGCGCTCATGCGCGGGGCTCCCGAGATGAATTCCCTGGTCGTGCTCGGGGCGAGCGCGGCCTGGGCCTATTCGGTGGTCGCCACCTTCGCGCCGTCGGTGCTTCCGGCCGGGACCGCTCATGTCTACTTCGAGGCGGCGGCGGTGATCGTGACGCTGATCCTGGCCGGCCGGTTCATGGAGGCGCGGGCCAAGGGGCGGACCGGGGAAGCCATCCGGCGGCTCGCCCGGCTTCGGGCCAAGACCGCACGGGTGGTGCGCGACGGCGTCGAAGAGGACGTCGATCTCGACCGGGTCGCGGTCGGGGACGAGGTGCGCGTGCGCCCCGGCGAAAAGGTGCCGGTCGACGGCGTGGTCGTCGAGGGATCGTCCTTCGTCGACGAATCCATGGTGACGGGCGAACCCGTCCCGGCGGAAAAGGGCGTGGGCGACGAGGTGACCGGCGGTACGATCAACCAGTCCGGCGCGTTCGGCTTCCGCGCAACCCGGGTCGGCTCGGACACGGTGCTCGCCCAGATCATCCGCATGGTCGAGCAGGCGCAGGGCGCGAAGCTGCCGATCCAGACGATGGTCGACCGGGTGACCGGATGGTTCGTGCCGGCGGTGATCGCCGCCGCCGCGGCGACGTTCCTGGCGTGGCTCGTCCTCGGGCCGGCGCCGGCGCTGGCCTTCGCGCTGGTCAACGGCGTCGCCGTGCTGATCGTCGCCTGCCCCTGCGCCATGGGGCTCGCCACGCCGACGTCGATCATGGTCGGCACCGGGCGGGCCGCCGAGCTCGGCGTGCTGTTCCGCCGCGGCGAAGCGTTGCAGACGCTGCGTTCGGCCGAAACGATCGTCTTCGACAAGACCGGCACGCTGACGAAGGGGCGGCCGGAGCTGACCGATCTCTCGGTTGCGGACGGGTTCGAGCGGAGCGACGTGCTCGAAGCCGTCGCCGCCGTGGAAGCGCGCTCGGAGCATCCGATCGCGGCGGCCATCGTCGAGGCGGCGCGGAAGGAGGGGATCGAGCCGGCTTCGGCGGAGGGCTTCGAGGCGATGGCCGGCCACGGCGCGCGCGCGACGGTCGCGGGACGGACGGTCGCCGTCGGTTCCGACCGTCTCATGCGCACGCTCGGCCTCGACGTCTCCGCATTCGCCGCCGACGCGGAAGCGCTCGGCGACCGCGGGCGCACGCCCCTCTATGCGGCGCTCGACGGCAGGCTCGCGGCGATCCTCGCCGTGGCCGACGCCCCGAAGCCCTCGTCGAAGGCGGCCGTCGCGGCGCTTCACGACCTGGGGCTGCGGGTCGCCATGGTTACCGGCGACAACCGCCGCACGGCCGAGGCCGTGGCCGCGGGCCTCGGCATCGACGAGGTGGTCGCGGAGGTGCTTCCGAAGGGCAAGGTGGACGCGATCCGGCGCCTGCGCGAGGCGGGGGCGGTGGCCTTCGTCGGCGACGGCATCAACGACGCGCCGGCGCTCGCGGAGGCGGATGTCGGCATCGCCATCGGGACGGGCACCGACGTCGCCGTGGAGAGCGCCGAGGTGGTGCTGATATCCGGCGACCTCGTCGGCGTCGTCAACGCGATCGCCCTCTCGCGGGCGACGATCCGCAACATCAAGCAGAACCTGTTCTGGGCGTTCGGCTACAACGTCGTCCTCATTCCGCTCGCCGCGGGGGTCCTCTATCCGGCCTACGGCCTTCTCCTGTCGCCGATGCTGGCGGCGGCGGCGATGGCGTTCTCGAGCGTGTTCGTGCTCGGCAACGCGCTGCGGCTGAAGCGCACCGGGCCTGCGATGGACGGCGACGGCGGGACGGCGCGGCAGGAAGCGGCCGCGGCGTAGCGGCCGGGGTCACCGAAAGGGAGTGGCGGCCTGCCTGTCCGCGCTTCACGGAATCGCGGGCAGTCTCTATCTCTTTGTTTTTACGCGCTTCCGGACGGAAAACCGGTTTCCACTTTTCCTGGAAGCGCTCTCCTCCGCGCTTCCGACGGAAACCGGTTTCCACTTTCCTGGAAGCGCTATTGTTTCTAGGGAACGGAGAAGGACATGCCATCGATAGAGGTCCGGGCCGGCGCCGAAGCGGACGTTTTCGACGTGGCCGTCGGCGACGGCGGTTCGCGGTCGCATTACAGGGTCACGTTCGACGAATGGGGCCGCAAGGCGGCCGCGGCGCACGGATCGACGCCCGAGCGCCTGGTCGAAGCCTGTTTCCGGTTCCTGCTCGACCGGGAGCCGAAGGATGCGATCCTCTCGCGCTTCACCCTCGGCGTCGTCGCCGGCTACTTTCCCGAGGTGGACGCGCGGATCGGCGACTATCTCGGCTGACGGCCGGGCTTCGCCTCACTCTCTGTCGGCGGAGGTCTCGATCTGCCGGCGCGAGCGCTCGGCCAGGCTCGGGGCGCCGTCGTCGCGCTCGAAATCGGGGTTCGCGAGGATCGCGTGGATCGGGGAGGAGGGCCCCTCGCGCGCGGCCGTCAGGTCGACCATCAAGGCGGCGACCTCGGCGATCTCCTCGCGCAGCAGGGCGTCGTCCGACCCGCTGCCGTCGGCTTCCGAAAGCCGGCCCACCAGGCTGGCGTGACGCTTCCTCAGCCGTTCGATGCGACGGCCGACGGCCGGATTTTCGTGGGAACGTCCGTTCATCGCCCTCGCCCTCTCGAAATGCGGCCGGACCGACGCGAAGTCGCCCCTTCGGTCGCGGGAAGCCTCGTCGTGCAGGCGGGCCAGTTCGCGCTGGAGCTCCCGGACGCGCTCCTCGACCTCGCGTTTCGCCGCCGTCTCGGCCGAGAGCTTCCTGCCGAGTTCTTCGCCTGTCCTGCGGCTCAATTCAAGGGCGTCTTCGCGATCGCCGAGCTGCGACATGCTCGCGGCGAGCTTTTCGTCCAGGCCATCGGCCCGACCGCGTTCGCGCTCGGCGTCGACCTGCGCCTTGCGTGCGGCCTCGGTCGCCGCCTTCACCTCGTCGCGCAGGGCCGCGCGCTCGATCCGCAGGGCCTCGACGCGGCCGCGCAGCATTTCGGCATGCCGGTCGCGCACCGCGATGTCGGCTTCGGCCTGCGAGAGGCTGCCGGCAAGCACGTCGGCGCGCGACGTCAGTTCCTCGATGTAGCGGTCCTTCGCCTCCGCGACCCGGCGCCCGGCCTCGAGGGCGGCCTCCAGGTCGGACGCCTCGGCGTCCTTCCGGCGGAGCTCCTCGCTCAGCCCGTCGCGGGCCTGCGACAGGTCCGCGAACCGGCGATCCAGTTCGGCATGGTCCTCGCGCGCCCTCGCCAGTTCCACGGACAGGCGACCGCTCTCGACCGCCACGGAGCCGCGACGGTCGCGCTCCTCCTTGAGCTGTGCGGCCAGGCGGGATTTCTCGGCGGCATCGCGCGCCCGCGCGGCGTCCTTCTCGGCGCGCACTTCCGCCGCCGTGAGCGCCACGGTCGCGCGCATGCGCCGCTCGGTCAGCGTGACGACCCGGCGGTGAAGCGCGGGAGCCGCCACGAGCACCAGCATTGCGGATGCACAGAAGCCGAGTGCGAAGATCAGGAGATATTCGATCACGTTGCCGTTGCCGTCGTATCTGCGCGAGGCTGATAAACTCGCCTAGGTGGCTCAGTATAGAACACTCTTATTAGCAGATGGGCAAGCGCGGCCGGGAGGGATCGGGATTATTGGTAAAGAAGTTGGGGCGCACGGGGGGAGGCCGGCGCCCGAACCGGTTTTCAGAAGGGGTTCCAGGTCGGCGAGGGCGTCACCTTGAGATAGCCGATATTGACCCCGAGACGGGCGCCGACGCCGGTGCGGATCGGCACCATCAGCACCGCGTCCCGCGACAGCACCGTCATGCCGAGGCCGGCGACGACGTAGGCCTTGCCGCTGACGCCGGCGAAACGGCCGTAGACGCCGTTCACGCTCGGCAGGTTGTAGACGAGCATCATGGTGCGCGTGCCGTCTCCGCCGTAGTCGATCCCGATCGAGGGGCCCTGCCAGAAGAGCTGGTGCTGGCCGGCATTCTTCGTGAAAAGCTTGCCTTCGCCATAGGTCAGGCCGCCGATGAACGCGCCGGAGGCTTCCTGCCCGAGGATATAGCCGTTGGGCAGCCCGTATTGCTGGAAGGCCTTCTCGACCAGCTTCGCGAGACCCTCGGACGTCTTGCCGAAGAAATTGTTGCCGGCGTCGACGATCTCCTGGGCGGAATATTGGTCGCTCCGGCCCGCCTGGTACCGGTCCTGCGGCTGGTACTGGTTCTGCTGATACTGGTTCTGCTGATACTGGTTCTGCTGATTCTGGCCGTAGCGGGCCTGCGCCGATGCCGGCTGGCTCGCCGCCACGGCGGCCGAGACGGCAAAAGCGATGCCCAGGGCGAACGGCTTCAGGGTCGAGAAAATGGATTTCATCGAATATCCTCCGGCAACGTCGTGAAACCGCCCATGGGCGGATCATTGGCCATCTTGCCGGCATCCTCTTAATAAGCGGTTTACCAAATATGGTAAGTCTATGACGAAGCGCGTTCGCGGCCATTCAATCGCGGCTCCGGCGGTCTCGGATGGATTGTCAGCGGGACACCGTCGCTGTATCGGTCCGGCGGCATCGCCGTCCTTACCTAGGAGTCTTGCATGAAACAGAATCCGAATCTGACCCTCAGCGGGCCGGACCTCGCAGCGCTTTTATGCAGCCGCGTGTGTCACGACATCATTTCGCCGGTGGGCGCCATCAGCAACGGGCTGGAGCTTCTCGACGAGGGCGGTGCCGACGACGATGCGATGGACCTGATCCGATCGAGCGCGCTCAACGCCTCGGTCCGCCTGAAATTCGCCCGGCTGGCGTTCGGCGCCTCGGGCTCGATCGGCGCGTCGATCGACACGGGCGAGGCGGAGAAGGTGGTGCGCGACTTCGTGAGCGCCGACCGGAAGACCGAGGTGACGTGGACGGGGCCGCGGGCGATCATCGCCAAGAACAAGGTCAAGCTCCTGCTCAACCTGTTTCTCGTCGCCTACGGCGCGATCCCGCGCGGCGGCAAGATCGACGTGACGCTCGAGGACCCGGAGACGACCCCGAAGTTCACGCTGGTCGCCGAGGGCCGGATGTTCCGGGTGCCGCCGAAATTCGTCGAAATCCATTCCGGCACGATCGAGGAGGCGATCGATGCCCATTCGATCCAGCCCTATTACACCGTGCTGCTTGCCAGCGAGGCGGGGATGACCCTTTCGGCGGTAGCGAATGCGGAGAATGTGGTCTTCACCGCGGTGCCCGCCGAGGGCTGACGCGGTGCATCCCGGGCCGAAACGCCGGCGGAACGTTCTGTTAAGCCTGCCCGCTTACGAAATTTTCGGCAATCGGCGGTAGCTTCGAGCCACGGTGGGGCAGGTCCAGCGCCCGTCCAGCCGAACAGGAAGGAGGCTCAGATGCAGCGTCTTTTGATTGCCGACGATTCGTCGGTCATCCGAAAGGTCGGCAAGCGGATACTCAACGGTATCGGCTTCATGGTGGCCGAGGCCGGATCGGCGGGGGAAATCCTGCAGCTCTGCGAAATTCGCCTGCCGGACGTGCTGATCATCGATGCGGCGCTCGAGGGGGCGCTCGACGCGATCGCCGGCGTACGGGCCATGGAAGGCGGAGCCGACGTGCGGATCTACTTCTGCCTCGTCAAGGCGGACTTGCGTCACATGATGGTCGGACGACGGGCCGGCGTCGACGATTTCCTGCTGAAGCCGTTCGACCGCGCCTCGCTCGAAAAGACCTTCGGCAAGGTCGCCGCCGCCGCCTGACGGCGGCATCGCCCCAAACGCCGCCCGACTGCGGCATTATCTGGAACGCCGCCCGACTGCGGCAGGGTACCCCACACGAAAGCGGCCCGGCGGGACATGCCGCCAGGCCGTCGATCGCGTTTCGGCCGGCCGAGCCGGCCGCCGCCTCAGGCGCTTTCCAGAACCTCGCTGTCGTCCGGTTCGCGCAGCACGTAGCCGCGGCCCCAGACCGTCTCGATGTAGTTCTTTCCGCCGGCGGCGGTGGCGAGCTTCTTCCTGAGCTTGCAGATGAAGACGTCGATGATCTTCAGCTCCGGTTCGTCCATGCCGCCATAGAGGTGGTTGAGGAACATTTCCTTGGTCAGGGTCGTGCCCTTGCGCAGCGACAGGAGCTCCAGCATCTGGTATTCCTTGCCGGTCAGATGCACGCGCTGGGCGCCGACCTCGACGGTCTTTGCGTCCAGGTTCACGACCAGGTCGCCGGTGGTGATCACCGACTGGGCGTGACCCTTCGACCGGCGGACGATCGCGTGGATGCGCGCGACCAGCTCGTCCTTGTGGAACGGCTTGGTCATGTAGTCGTCGGCCCCGAAGCCGAGGCCGCGGACCTTGTCCTCGATCCCGGCCATGCCGGAAAGGATCAGGATCGGCGTCTTGACCTTGGACAGGCGCAACGTGCGCAGAACCTCGTAGCCCGACATGTCCGGCAGGTTCAGGTCAAGCATGATGATGTCGTAATCGTAGAGCTTTCCGAGGTCGACACCTTCTTCCCCGAGGTCGGTGGTGTAGACGTTGAAGCTCTCGGACTTGAGCATCAACTCGATACTCTGCGCCGTGGCGCTGTCGTCCTCGATCAGTAGAACACGCATAGTCTTCCCCTTTTCCGCCGCCCAAAGGTCGCAGTTCTCCCTTGACGCGATACGGAGCCAGCTGTTGCCTGATTTGGAGGCTGCCATTGAATGGTTAACAAATTCTGATTCACCCTGGCAACCTAGTTGAACATCTTAAATTTCGGTATCAGTCTCCTGATTTTTAATAGGAATCTCCGATGCCAATCTTGATTCGAAATGGGATCGAAGGGCCCTAACCGATTCATTCGACTCGGAATATCGCGACTGCGGATTGCGGCGGTTTTCATTTACCGAGCCTTAAATGATAGGCCGTATGATTAACGCAGCCCGTAAACGAAAGGTTACTGCCGGGAAGGATTCCTTAACGCGGCAGAAAATTTTTCGCGGCTGTGGCTGTCCGGTCCGGGCGGCGACCGGGTGTCCCGATCGTTCGAGGGGCCCGCATCACCGGAGTATTGCGTATGAAGTCACGTGAGAGCCTTGTCCGACTTAAGCAGTTCCAGGTGAACGAAAAGCGGCGGCAGCTCGGCCAGATCCAGACGATGATGAGCGAGTTCGAACGCATGGCGAGCGAACTCGAGCAGCAGATCGGCGCGGAGGAAAAGAAGTCCGGCATATCGGACCCCGGTCATTTCGCCTATCCGACCTTCGCCAAGGCGGCGCGCCAGCGGGCCGACAATCTCCAGGGCTCGATCCGGGAACTCAGGGTGCAGCACGACGCGGCCGAGATCGCGCTCGAGGAAGCGGAGGCGGAATACGCCAAGGCGGCGGCGCTGGAGGAGCGCGACGTCAGCCAGAAGGTCAGCCGCACGGCCTAGTGGTGCGATCCTGACAGATGGTATCATCTGTCAGGAAAAATCGCCCCACCGGATCAATAGCTTGTGGGCTGACTTTTCCAAACGGATGGGTGCCATCCGTTTG
>CAWIQE010000028.1:0-35131 GCA_963838155.1 uncultured Alphaproteobacteria bacterium | reverse complement strand
CGGAAGGCCGGTCGGCTAAGCGCCCTCGTTCCGGCCATATGCGATCAAGTTGAAATCCCGAGAGCGGTCGTTCCCCGCAGCCTGATCGAAGGTCCGATACCGGCGGTCAGCTGACAATTGCCACGTTTCAGGCAATTCAAGTGCAAGGACGGCGCCCGAACGTGTTTCGAAGACCAAGCCTCTTTCAAGGCTTTCAAACCCATCACCACGCCGTATCGATCAAGAAAATACTACCCAGCCGACTAGCCCTGCGCGTCTCCGGCCCCTCCAACTTTCGGACACAACTGAGCCGCTATGCATCGATGACCTCTCGTAAAAGCGGATTTGGAAATCGTCTGGCGAGCGTGACGGCGTAGAACGTCTCGACCAGCCTCGGAAACTGATCGACCTCGACAAGTCGTCCGCTCTCAAGTTCGTCCTTGACCACGATCGGAGGCACAACAGCTAGCCCGGCACCCTCGCGCGCCAGCAGTCGTATCATGGCCATGTCGTCAACCTCTGCGCAAATGTGGGGGCGAATATGGAGGCGGTCGAACAGCGCATCGACGCCTAGCCGGATGCTGCTCTCGACGGTCGGCAGGATGAGGGGCTCGCGCGCAAGCAGATCCTCGAATGTAGCGTTCTTACCGATCCGTTCGAGCGTCCCGACCAAGCTAGCCGGTTGCTCAGCGATCGAATGGGATATCCATGGCGTTGCTGCGTCGCGCGGCGGGACGATGTTCGCCAGAACCACGTCCAGCCGGTGCGCTTCAAGTTGTTGAAGCAGATCGCCAAGCCCGCCTGAGCGAATGACGATCTCGACATCTTCGCGTCCGACCAGCGGACGCAGGAAGCCGATCTGAAAGTTCCTGGACAGGGTCGCGAGCGATCCGACCCGGAGCACCTGGCGCCGCCCGGACGGCCGCTCCCGAAGGGTGTTCATTAACTCTTCGCCAGCTGCGAATATGGCGTCGGCATGGTCAAGCGCGATGCGGCCCGCTTCGGTCAGAAACAAGGACCGGCCGCGTCGCTCGAACAGGGGCTGGCCCAGGCGGCCCTCGAGTTGCCTTATCTGGGTTGAGACCGCCGACTGCGAAACGTTCAGCCGCTCAGCCGCACGGGTCAGGTTCCCTTCGTGCGCCACGGTGCGGAAATACCGGAGATGGTGAAAGTTCAGTTCGCTCACATCGTTCATATAAACAGAACGATAATGCCATAACAATGAATTTTTCTCGGTGGCTGGCGCAGGGTAGAAGCGGGGCAACTCGAAATCGCCCCGGGAAACGCGCCGCTGATGACCTACGATCTCATCCCCTTGACCGCACCTGCGCTGCTTCTTTTTGCCGCCGCCTTTGCATTCGCTCGCCCTGGCCGGCGCCCGCCGCTCGTCCCGAGGCTAACCAATGCCGCGGCACTCGCCGCGCTGGCCGCCGCCATCGGATCCGCGGCACTCCTGATCGTTGGGGGCGTCCATAGCGGACCCGTTCTCGGTCTGGGCGGCGTCGGTCTTTCGATCCGGCTCGATGTGGTCGGCGCGATCATGCTGGTCCTTGTCGCCTTCGTCGGCTGGATTGTAGTGCGCTATTCGAGCTCCTATCTCGACGGCGAGGCGCGGCAGGGCGCGTTCCTCGGTTGGATGGCGGCCACGATCGCCGCCGTGCTGCTGCTCGTCCAGGCGGGCAATCTCGTCCACTTTGTCCTTGCCTGGATCGCGACCAGCCTGTGCCTGCATCGGTTGCTTCTCTTTTACGGCGACCGCGTCCAGGCGAATCGTGCAGCGCGCAAGAAGTTCATCGTCGCGCGAATTGGTGAAGCGGCGCTGATCGGCGCGGCTACTCTGCTCTATATCGGATACGGCACGCTCGACATCGCGACAATCCTGGCCGCGGCGCGTGATGGTGTCATGCCGACAGGCGTGACCTTGGCCGCGGGGCTGCTCGCGCTCGCGGCAATCCTCAAATCGGCGCAGTTCCCGATCCATGGCTGGTTAACGGAGGTGATGGAGACGCCGACGCCGGTTTCCGCGCTGCTACATGCCGGCGTGATCAATGGCGGCGGCTTCTTGCTGATCCGCTTCGCCGACGTGATGCTGCTGAGCCCAGGCGTACTGGCGGTGCTGGTCATGGTCGGCGGCTTCACCGCGCTCTTTGCCGGCCTTGCCATGCTATCCCAGTCGGCGGTCAAGAACTCGCTCGCCTGGTCGACCATCGCGCAGATGGGTTTCATGATCATGCAGTGCGGGCTGGCATTGTTCCCGCTGGCGCTTCTCCACATCGTTGCCCATTCGCTTTATAAGGCGCACGCCTTCCTGGCTTCCGGCACCGCGGTCGATCAGGTGGCGTCAATCCGCCGGCCCGGTCCGATCGCGATCCCGAACGGCTGGGCGGTCGCCCGCGCCTTCGCGCTAGCGCTGGCGATCTACGCGATCATCGGTTTCGGCTTCGGGTTCGAGACCAAATCACCACAGGCAATCGCGCTCGGCGCGATCCTGATCTTCGGCGTCGCCTATCTCTTGGCCCAAGGGCTCGCCGACGCCGCGCCAAGCGTGCTGACGCAGCGCGCCGCGCTCTACGCGGTCGGCGCCTCGGTCAGCTATTTCGCGCTGCAGACGGGCGCCGAATGGCTCACCGCCGGGACGCTACCGGCGACGCCCGCGCCCGGACCGCTCGAATGGGCGCTGATCGCGCTCGCCCTGTTCAGCTTTGGCCTCGTCGCCGTGGCGCAGGCGATGTTCCCGCTCTGGTCGAACCACCCGGCGGCGGCGGGCCTGCGCGTGCACCTATCGAACGGCCTTTACGCCAATGCGGTGTTCGACCGGCTGGTCGGCAACTGGTCTGCCCGGCATCCGTCCTGACGCTCTGGAGACAATGAACCTATGAAAGCCGATACCAAAAACATATTCGTCGACCTCCACGAGCTCGAAGTGGTCGCCGACGCGGCGGCGCGACAGATACCCCCGCTATGGCCGCTTGCCTCGCAGGTCGCGGTCAACCCCTTCCTGGGACAGACGGCTGCGACGCTGGCAGAAGCCGGCGCACGGCTGGCGCGCGTGGGTGACGTTCCGGTGACGATGCCGCGGACCTGGTACTTGGACCGGATCGCCGCCGGAGAAATCACGGATGACGACCTCGCCGCGGCGCTTTCCGCGTCGCCCCATGCCGGCAAGCCGGGCAACCTCGCGGCGCTGAAGACGGTGGCCGCAGCGGAACGCCCGGCGGCCGAGCCGCTGCCGACCGTTGCTGAGCTGGCGGCCAGGGCGAGTGGCGTGGATTGGCCGGGCATCATCGCCGACCGTATCGGAGGGTGGGCGGCCGGATACTTCGACCGCGGGCAGGCGCTGTGGCCGGCACCGCGCGGCCGGTCGGCCTGGTTCGCCTGGCGCGCATATGCGACCCACGACCTGACGCCCGAGATCATGGGGCTGGATGGGTTCGCGACCGTTGTGGCGGATGCGCCGGAAAGACCGGCAGAGGCGATCGCACGCGCCGTCGAGCGGCTCGGCCTCGGCCGAGCCGCTCTCGACACCTATTTTCAACAGCTCCTGCTCTCGCTCGGCGGCTGGGCGCAGTACGCCCGCTACGAACTCTGGCGCGCCGAGCTGGCTGAAAAGACCGACTCGACCATCACCGACTTGCTGGCGATCCGGCTGCTCTGGGAAGAATCGCTGTTCATGCAATATGAAACGACCGTCGAAGACGGCTGGGTGGCAGCCCGCATGGCCCACGAAGCAGCCATCGAACCGGCCGAGGACGGCGTCGTCGACGAGATCCTCCAGGAGGCGACCGAGCGTGCCGCCCAACGCAGCCTCGCCGAGACGCTCACCGCACCGGCGCCCCATGCTGGCGTCGAGCGGCCTTCGCTGCAGGCGGCCTTCTGTATCGACGTGCGCTCCGAAGTGTTCCGTCGTGCGCTCGAAGCCATCGATCCGTCGATCCGCACGCTCGGCTTCGCCGGCTTCTTCGGCGTCTTCGCCAAGCACCGGCGCTTCGCCTCCGATGTCGAGGAACTGCGCCTGCCGGTGCTGCTGAACCCGAGCGTGACTTCGTCCTCCGGCGGCCAGGATGAAGGAGCGAAAGACCGCGCGACGCGCTATCGGGCGCGCGCCAAGCGCGCCTGGCGCCGCTTCAAGCTCGCCGCCGTCTCCTCTTTCGCCTTCGTCGAGGCGATGGGTCCGGTCTATGTCGGCAAGCTGTTGCGCGACGGGCTCGGTCTCAACCCGATGCCGGTCCCGAACGATCCCGCGCCGCGCTTCGATCCCGAACTCGATCTCGAGACCCGCATCGGCGCGGCCGAGACGGTGCTGCGCGCCATGTCGCTGACCGACGGTTTCGCCAAGGTCGTACTGCTCGTGGGCCATGGCGCCAACGTCGTCAACAACCCTCATGCGAGCGGACTGCATTGCGGCGCCTGCGGAGGGTATTCGGGCGAGGTCAATGCGCGCCTCTTGGCGCGGCTTCTTAACGATGGCGAGGTGCGCGACGGTGTGGTCGCGCGTGGCATCGTGGTGCCGGAGGACACGCTGTTCGTCGCCGCGCTGCACGACACGACCACCGACCGGCTCACCCTCTACGATCGCGACTTGGCGACCAACGAACACGCCGCCGATCTGAAGCAGGTCCGGCAATGGCTCGAAGCCGCCGGCAAGGTGACGCGCAGCGAACGCGCGCTGCGCCTGCCGCGCGCTCGCGACGAGGGCGATATCGGCAAGCGCGCCCGCGACTGGGCCGAGATCCGGCCCGAATGGGCGCTCGCCGGTTGCAATGCCTTCATTGCAGCGCCGCGGTCCCGGACTGCCGGCCGCAGCCTGGAGGGCCGCGCCTTCCTTCACGACTATGACTGGAAACAGGACGGCGAGCGCGACTTCGGTGTGCTCGAACTGATAATGACCGCGCCGGTGATCGTCGCGAGCTGGATCAGCCTCCAATATTACGGCTCGACGGTCGCGCCCGAAACCTTCGGCTCGGGCAACAAGCTCCTGCACAACGTCGTCGGCGGCATCGGCGTCCTGGAAGGCAACGGCGGGAACATGCGCGCCGGTCTGCCCCGGCAGTCGGTGCACGATGGCGAGGATCATATCCATGACCCCTTGCGCCTGTCGGTCTGCATCGAGGCGCCACGCGAGGCGATGGCCGACATTCTCGCGCGTCACGAAGGGGTCCGCGCCCTGTTCGACAATCGCTGGCTCCACCTCTTCGCAATGGACGGCGAAGGCCGGCTCGCCTGGCGCTACGCAGGCGACCTTGAATGGGAGCCGGTAGAGACAGCGACCGCCAAATGCCGCCGGCTGGAGGCGGTCGCATGACGGCGGCGCAGGCACAGGCGCGTCTCTCGCATCTCGACTGGCTCGAAGCCGAGGCAATCTCGTCCGAAGCCCGCGACCTCGCATCCGTCGTCCGCGAAACACTGATCGCAGGCAGACCATGCACGGCAAGGAGCGACGTTCTGGCTTGCTTTGGCTTCCGTCCACCAGGAGAACATTAGATCACGGCCATCGGCCAAATCCTCAACTCAATCTCGGCCCGAGAGTGCAAAAACTACTTCGCAAGTGCTGGATACGGTCAAACCTAAATTCATCCCGCTCTAGTGGTCTGACCCAAACGGATGGTACCCATCCGTTTGGAAAAGTCAGCCCACAAGCTATTGATCTGGTGGGGCGATTTTTCCTAACAGATGGTACCATCTGTTAGGATCGCACCACTAGGCCCGGCGCTTACGTCCCGTCACCATTGCCCTCACCAGATTCTCCCGGTGCATCCAGCTGCTTGCGACGACGCCGGTCAAGTGAAGGCCGACCAGCAGCAGCGACAGATTCGCAAGCGCCTCATGCGCTTCCTCCAGCCATTCGAACTGCTGATAGGGGCCGATTGTCATCGCGGTCCCGGAGACGCAAAGCAAGGCAAGGACGAGAAGCATCGCCACCACCATCCATCCGCCGGCGGGATTGTGACCGACGTAGCGATCCGGCCTCAGGCGGGCGGAGTCCCGCACGTAGCGAAGCACGGCCGACGGCTTGTAGACGAAGTCCGAGAAGCGGGCATGCCGGGTGCCGGCAAAGCCCCAGAGGATTCGCAGCGCCAGCAGCCCGGCGATGGTGTATCCCGCAGTCTGGTGCAGGGTCTGCAAGTCCTCGCCGCTGACCCAGGCCAGGATGTAGGCCGCGACGAGCGACCAGTGGAAGAGCCGCACCAGCGGGTCCCAGACCCGCTGGTGCCTCAAGCCGCTGGAGGTTCCCGGTGCCGGTGAAGCTGCGGCTCCGGCACCGTTCCCCAAGTTCGGAAACGACATCAATCGTCCTCCGTCTCGCCTTCCGAAGCTTCGCTTCGCTCACCTTTCCGGTGTTCCAGACGCTCGCCTTCCCGGCCGGAATCGTCATCCCTGACCGCGACCATGCTTTGACCGCCGATCTTGGGCTGGGCGGTGGCGGGCGCCGAGGGATCAAATACGGACCCCTTGCCGAGAGCCCCGGGAGCGCCCTCGTCGCCCGCAGCGTTTGCCAGCCCGGCAAGGCCCGATAGGCCGATGACGATCATAGGGACAAGAATCATTGCGCGCATTTCTGCTCTCCATCTCTTTTCCGGCGGATAAACCGCCAACGGCAGGCAGAATGCATCAACGCCGCTGACAGCCTGCCGTTGATCCATGTCAGCGAACTGTCAGCTCGCGCGTCCTACTGATAATTCATGATGGCGAAGCTCGACCGGAGGCATTTCCTGGGTCTGATGACGCTGCTCGGGCCTTCCGTCGCCCGTGCCGATGAGGAGAGCGGCGAGACGGAGGACTACGAGCGGGCCAGGAAGGCCAGGAGAGATGGCCGGGCCCTTCCACTTGCGGTCCTCCTCGACAGGGTCCGAAGCGCCATCGACGGCGAGATCATCGGCATCGAATTCGACCAGGAGCACGGCCACGACGTCTACAAGCTGAAGGTCGTGTCGCCTTCCGGAGTGCTACGCAAAATTTCCGTCGACGCCGCCAGCGGACAGATCATCGGCGGGGAGGATTGATGCGCATCCTGCTGGTCGAAGACGAACCGCGGATCATTGCCGACGTTTCCGCGACGCTGGAAGCGGCGGGATACACGGTCGACACCGCCCGCAACGGCGAAGAGGCCTGGTTCCGGGGCGACACCGAGAATTACGACCTCGTCGTGCTCGATCTGGGACTGCCCGGTATGGACGGCCTTTCCGTCCTCAAGCGCTGGCGGGATGCGGGTCGCTTCGTGCCGGTTCTCGTCCTCACCGCCCGCGGCTCCTGGGCGGAGCGCGTCGAAGGCATCGATGCGGGTGCCGACGACTATCTTCCGAAACCCTTCCGCATGGAGGAACTGCTCGCCCGGACCCGGGCGCTGATCCGCCGCGCCGCCGGTCTCGGCAGCCCCGTGCTCCGGTCCGGTAAGCTCAGCCTCGACACGCGCCGGATGCGGCTGACGAAAAGCGGGGTCCCTGTGCCCCTGTCGCCGCTCGAATATCGGCTCATCTGCTATCTGATGCACCATTCCGGCCGCGTCGTGCCGCCCCACGAACTCCTCGACCATCTCTACGGAGACGACGACGCCAGGGAGGCCAACGCACTGGAGGCCGTCGTGGCGCGGCTCCGCCGGAAGCTCGGTGCATCCATCATCGAGACCCGGCGTGGCTTCGGCTACGGAATGCCGGCGGAGGGCGCATGAAGAGCGGCTCGCTGCGGCTGCGGCTCCTGCTTGCCGGTGTCGCGTCCATTCTTGCGGCGCTGCTGCTGTCGGCGCTGGCTCTCGCATTCCTGTTCCAGCGCCATGCGGAGCGCCGCCTCGAAGCGGAACTTCGGGTCTATCTGAACCAGGCCACGGCGGGCGTCGCGCGGGAAACCGACGGCTCCTATGTCATGTCGAAGCCGCCGGGCGATCCGAGGTTCTCGGTGCCTCTTTCCGGGCTCTACTGGCAGATCCGACTGGCCGGATCGGGTCTGAGATCCCGGTCCTTGTGGGACAGCCAGCTCAACTTGCCGGATGATTTCCTCCCGGACGGTGCCGTCCATCGCCACCGTATCGCCGGTCCGGCCGGCGCGGAGCTGATCGTTCTGGAACGTGGCGTGCGCCTTCCCGCGACCCTTGGCGGCGGAACAATGCGTGCGGCCGTCGCCATCGACGCAGCGGATCTCGACGCCGCGGTGCGGGCGTTCGCGGTCGACCTCATGCCTTATCTCGCCGTACTGGCAGTCTTCCTGGTGGCAGCTTCTCATCTGCAGGTCACCGTCGGCCTCAGGCCGCTCGCCAGGCTTCGGCAGAAGGTGGCGGCCGTTCGCGACGGCGGACAGAAGCGCTTGGGCGGTGCCTTCCCGAACGAGGTCCTGCCGTTGACGGCCGAAGTCGACGCTCTTATCGAAGCGCGCGAGAAGCAGGTCGCCAAGGCACGGGCGCGAGCCGCCGATCTGGCGCATGGCCTGAAGACCCCGCTGCAGATCCTTTCGGGCGACGTCCGGCGGTTGCGCGAGCGCGCGCAGGACGACGTGGCCACCGACATCGAACAGGTTGCCGACGCAATGCGTCGGCACGTCGACCGCGAACTTGCACGCGGCCGGCTCGCAAGCCGCAACGCCTGGGCATGGTGCGATGTCCGCCAGGTCGTTCAACGGGTCGCCGCCGTCATGCAGCGGACGCCGGAAGGCGCAGCGCTGAAATGGACGGTCGAAGCACCGAAAGGCATCCGCGCGCGGATCGATGCCGACGACCTCGCCGAGGCCCTCGGAAATCTCGTGGAGAACGCCGCCCGGCACGCCTCGTCGGAGATTTCCATCTCCGTCGGCGCGAACGACGACGGCGTCGTCTTCACGGTCAGCGACGATGGCGAAGGAATTCCGGAGGAGCTTGTCGAGAGCGCCCTTGCCCGGGGCACGCGCCTGGACGGCCTTGGCAGCGGCGCGGGCCTCGGCCTGGCGATAGTTCTCGAGGTCGTCGAAGCCTGGCGCGGAAAGCTGAGCCTGAGAAACAGGAAGGGGGGCGGACTCGAAGCGAAGCTCGTCCTGCCTGCGCACGAGGCGGGCGAGACCTGTGGCGACGAAGCTTGCTTGCACCTGTAGATGTGTTGTCGTTCGCCAGACATTTCCGATACCCCCGCTCCGGGACAAACGAGTTGTCCATGACCAAAGACGACGCGCCACTCGCCGGAACTCCATCCCGCTTATGGAATTCGCCCGCCCGGCAGGCCTCTGCAACGATGCGACGCTCAGAGCCGACGGCAATGGCCGGCGGGTCGACGGCGACCCGATGGAAGGCGCACTCCGGGCACTTGCCGGCAAGATCCGGGGCCAGGATCGCCTTCGTCGAGCCAGGAAGTCCGTGGGAGAACGGCTATTGCGAGAGCTTCAATTCCAAGCGGCGCGACGAGAGGGGCAGGCCACCGTTTCCCAACGATGTCCAATCGGACTGATTTCCCCAGAGATCTGGAATATATGAACCTATTCCCTGCCGATCTGTGGTCCACAGTGAAATTGCCGGAACGCTATACCCGCTCCGAATTGCAACTCTTCGGCAATCGTCGGACGGCTCGAATCCAGAGGTGGAGCGCATGAACAACGTCGGCCTATTCAGGTTCGGAACTCAGATCCGGAAATCTCCTTTTTTCGATGCCACCGTAAGATGGGGCGCGCAGGAGTTCTCGGTCTACAATCACATGTATATTCCGAGAAACTTCACGAACCCCGAGCACAATTTCTGGAACCTGATCAATAGTGCGATCCTCTGCGACGTGGGCGTTGAACGTCAGGTCGAGATCACAGGATCTGATGCCGCCAGGTTTGTTCAGATGCTGACACCGCGGGATCTGTCCAGCTTGGCGGTGGGTCAGTGCAAATATGTCCTCATCACCAACGCGGAGGGCGGCATAATCAATGATCCGATCCTGCTGCGCCTTGCGGAGAACCATTTCTGGCTGTCGCTGGCAGATAGTGACGTTCTTTTGTGGGCGCAAGGTGTCGCCATCCACAGCGGCATGGATGTCTTGATCACCGAGCCCGACGTGTCTCCTCTGCAACTACAGGGACCGGCCGCGGCCAGGATCATGACCAAATTGTTCGGCGATTGGATCAAAGAGTTGCGTTACTACTGGTTGTGCGAGTCCGAGCTCAATGGGATACCTCTTGTCATTTCGCGAACCGGATGGTCCAGCGAGCTTGGGTACGAACTTTACTTGCGAGACGGCTCCCGCGGCGACGAGCTCTGGGAGACCATCATGAGGGTCGGTCAGCAACTCGGTCTCCAGCCAGGTCACACCTCGACGATCAGGAGGATCGAGGGCGGCATGTTGTCGTACCATGCGGATGCTGACATCAACACGAATCCGTTTGAGCTGGGCATGGATCGTCTGGTCAATCTGGACATGGATGCGAATTTCATTGGAAAGGAAGCCTTGAAACGGATTCGTGAAAAGGGGATCAGCCGCAAACAGGTTGGCCTGGTGATCGATATTCAGCCGCTGTCCGGTCCAAACACGTCATTCTGGCCGATCAGCAAGGACGGGAACGTTATCGGGAAGGTCACATCGGCGATCTACTCGCCGCGACTTGAGAAGAATATCGCATTGGCCATGGTTGCGACGGAACACTCTGCGATCGGCACGAAAGTAGAAGCGGAGACTGAATTGCGGACTGTCGAAGCGACAATCGTCGAGACGCCGTTTTACGATCCGAAGAAGTCACACGCAAAATCATTCTGAAACAGGGGTTCCATCATAATGTCAGGACTTTCGATCGACTTAAGCTGGCAACGCACGAGTCCCGACCTGCTTGCCGGTGCCTACTCTAACGCTCATACGATCACCTATAATGACAGATTCGAGCTGAAGGCCGATGCCGCCCCGGACTGGGGAGGCGACGTGGCAAACACCAACCCTGAGCAGGCCCTCGCCGCGGCAGTATCCAGTTGTCACATGATGACTTTCCTCGCACTGGCCGCCAAAGCTGGATGGCCGGTCGCGAGTTACCAGGATCACGCCGTTGCGCATCTGGGCAAGAATCCGAGAGGACAGATGTCCGTGACGCAGATCGATCTGTATCCTGTCGTCAGATTCGATCCCGGCTTTACTGTAGAGCCCGAAAAACTCGAAGAGGTGCATCGTCGGGCCCACCGTTATTGCTTCATCTCCAACACGTTGGCGGACAGCGTCGAAACCAACATCCACTAGTGGTCTGACCCAAACGGATGGTACCCATCCGTTTGGAAAAGTCGCCCACAAGCTATTGATCTGGTGGGGCGATTTTTCCCAACAGATGGTACCATCTGTTAGGATCGCACCACTAGATCGTGATGGACCAGTTTCTCGAGCGTCAGGTCCGAGCCGGCCTTGCGCAGCCGCTCGTTCTCCTTCTCCAGCACCGTCGGCCGCTTCACCTGATCGCTCTTCAGACCGCCGAATTCCTTGCGCCAGCGATAGAAGGTGAACTGCGTCACGCCGATCGAGCGCACCGCTTCCGCGACCGACCGCCCTTGCGACAACAGCACGTCAACCTGGCGCAGCTTCGTGACGATTTCTCGGACTTATGCTTCTTCTGGGCATTCCAACGTCCTCCTATGGCTCGAAAGCCTACTTCGGGGAGGACCACTTTTCGCATGCCAACGGCAGCTGTCGCGGCTTATGTCTGGATCATTCGTTTGAGATCGGGCTGAGTTGATTTGATGGTTCGGGTGACAATATAGGTCACGTATTTTTCAATCCCGAGCTCTTCGCAAAGCAACTGATCCATGAGACTCTGAAAATCATGAAGACTAGGCGAGACCACGGTCATGACGTAGTCCATGCCGCCTCCCGTCGAGACACAATTTATGATCTCGCTGGATGCCATGACCCGGCTTTCAAAACGCTCGAAATCGGATTTACGGTGACTCTTGAGTGAGACCGTGACGACGACCTGACTGAGACCGACCATAGCATCCAATGATATATCAGCGTGATAACCGCGTATGAGGCCGGCTTTCTTCATTCGATCGAGGCGCATCCAACATGGGGTCGGAGACAAGTTGACCAACTCTGCGAGTTTGGCTTTGCTCAGAGGGCCGTGCTTCTGGATCGCACTGAGAATTCGAATGTCTGCCGCATCAAGTTTCGTCTTCTTCATTTCGAAACCCAAAATCGGGATCTCTCATTTGAGCTCGCTGAGTGCAGATTGGCGCAGGCAGACATGTCAATCAAGCCAAAGTACGTCGGTTCGTGCGATCGGATGATCGAAGACGGACCGGCGAGGCGTGCCGTCGGGGAGGCAGCGCGGCAGGGAACGTGAATGTCCCCGAGTTTCGTGGACGCCCTCGGGTTACATTTTCTGCTGCCGTTCGAAATCGACGGGTGACAGCATCCCGTTCCTGACGTGCTTGCGCTTCGGGTTGTAGAACATCTCGATGGAGTCGAACACGTCCTGCCTTGCTTCCCCGCGTGTTCGGTAGGTCCTGTGCTACTTGGTGGCAGCAGGCCAACGCTTGGACCGAGACGATACCAACTGCATCGGATAGCATCGGAGCGATCACGGTGCGATGCACGCACCCGAAATATCATCTAAGTGATTGATATTGCAGTTTGTTTAGTGGTGCAGCCAGTTTGGAGCGAACCAGTCTCCGTTTGAAACTCACTATTTACAGGGAAAGAACAGGGAATTTCTCTTGTTTTCGGCCCAGGAGCGGCGGCTCGATTCGGAATCAGCCCGAACTTTCAGGCGGTTGACGGCAGGCGGATCCGGGGTCCGGCTCGCCGAGCCAGTCACTGGGATCGGCCTCTTCGACGCCGCTCAGTCGTTCGCCGTTTCGTGGAGCCGGGAGTTGCGGGACCCGGTCGCCGCTTGCGATCGCGCCCCGCCGATTGCCGAGACTCCCTGCCCAATAGCGGAGTTTGCCGGCGTGGCTGAAAGCGATCGCAACCGCTTCGGGGTGAAGGTCGACATAGCGCCGGGCCGCTGCCTCGCGACTGATGTCGAAGTCCCTGGCAATTGACACCACGTGCGCCAGATCGGGGGCGCGGCACAGATCGGTCTTCAGGAGCTTGCGCGGCGCAAGCAGTTCGATCGCAAACCGATTGGCTTCCCGCTCCTGAAACTCGTGACGTGACAGCCCCCTCTTCAGCGTCCACTTTCCGGTACGGACATCCTCGCGACTGCACCAAAACCCACCACCCCCGTCCTCAGTCGGCTGGTGCCAGCCATTCAGGAAATGGCCAAGCTCATGGGCGATCGTGAACGCCTGCCGCCGGCGGTCGGATTCGCCATTGACCAGGATTGATCCAAGGCCACGCTCTGCTGTCGTGATCAGCGCGCCTTCGAAGTTGGATAGCGGTTCGGCCCTTATCTCAAGGATATCCAGTGCCTTGGCGATATCGGTTACCGGAACGGCGCGACGGCCATTGTCGAACTGGGCATGAATGGCCTCGGCCAGCTTGGCCGGGTTGGATCCTGCTTCTTCCACCTCCATGCGGTTCAGATCCATTGGCCGCCGGATGCCAGTCAAGTTCACTTGTTCCCATCGCCCTTATGCGCGCGAATCAGCGACTGCATCATGTCGTCCAGGATCCGGCGTTCTCTTGCATCGAGTTCCTGGGCCTGGCGGAACATGCGCGACAGCTCGATGTCGGCATCTTTCGCCTCGATGTCTTCGCCAACGAGGAAGCTGACCGACACGCCGAAATGATCGGCAAGCCGTGTCGACTTCCGCAACAACAGTGTCCGGATCGTTGGCCCTATGAGCAAGGAAGAAAAGGCCGAGTGGGATATGTGGCTGACCCGCAAATCAGAACTGGAAGCCGAACTTGAGGAACTGACGCAACTGCTCGTGGATAAGCCGGACTACACATATCGGGAGCAGGTCGAGCATGACATCGAACATACCCGCAAGGTGCTCGGAATCATCGAGCAAGCTGATCGACGGTCGATTGCCGGATATAGATGAAGGCGCCGCGCGCCAGGTGGTCAGCTGTGATCTTCATCGACGGCCTCCGTCACTGCGGTTACGCCGAGAGTTTCCGGTTGGACTTGCCCGGATTTAGTGGAGAGGCTTTCACTCCGTAATGGCCATTTCGGCCTCGAATGATACCGGCGATTTGTATCCCAGGGCGGAATGTCGCCGATGTGGATTGTAGAAGCCGTCGATGTATCGGCCAAGGGCCATTTCGGCGGCGGCGCGGGTCTGGAAGATCGTTCTCCAGACCAGCTCGCTCTTGATCGTCTTGAACACGGTTTCCACCATGGCGTTATCATAACAATTTCCCTTGCCGCTCATCGACGGGATGATGCCGTGCGCCTTCAGCCGCCGCTGGTAGTCGTGCGCGCAATATTGGCTGCCGCGATCGGTATGTTGGATGAGCCCCGGCGGCGGACTGCGAAGGGCAATGGCCCGCTGGAGCGCATTGACGGCCAGGTCTTTCTTCAACCGGTCGCTCGTTGCCCAGCCAACGATACGGCGGGAATAAAGGTCGAGCACGATCGCCAGATAGAGCCAGCCCTCGGCCGTCCAGATGTAACTGATGTCGGCGCCCCATTTCTGATCGGGGCCGTCACAACCGAAGTCCTGGTCGAGAAGATTGGCGGCGACCGGGCCGCCATGACTGCCGTCCGTCGTCTTCTTGTAGAGCCGCTTTTGCAGGGCTTTCAGACCATTGTCGCGCATCAGCCGAGCCACACGATGCCGCCCGACAGCAAGACCGTCTTCCTGGAGCTCGACATGCATGCGGGGCGCACCGTAGGTTTCATTGGACGTGGCGAATTGCGCACGAATATGCGCCAACAGGACCAGATCCTCGCCCTGCCGGCGACTGGCGGGACGGCCCTTCCAGGCAAAATACCCGCTCTCGCTGACGCCAAGGACCGAACAGAGACGATGAACGGGGAATTCCTTCTTCGCCTCATCAATGAGCTTGAATCTCACCGACTTCCCTCCTTGGCGAAAAAAGTTGCTGCCCTCTTCAGGATCTCGCGCTCCTGGCGAAGGAGCTCATTCTCCTTGCGCAGCCGTGCCAGTTCCGCCGGACATCGACATCATCATGTTCCAGATGAGCTGCGGCATGGCGAACGGCACTTCGAGCCGCCAGAATTTCATCCAGCCGCTCAGATGGAAGCTCCTCGAGGCCTCCGTCAGCTCTTCGGGGACCGTGCGAAGAGACTGATAGAAGCTGAATGCCATGTTCCACGCCTGGCTCGTGAAGATGGCGAAGACGGCGGCGATCTCGGCTCCCAGTACCTTGCCGGGTGCCAGCGACATGAAGAAGACGATTGAAACGGAGATGAAGCCGAGGATGGGCACCGATTGCAGGATGTCCAGTAACGGCAGCAGCAACAGTTCGGCCCGGCGGCTCTTGGCGGCCAGCGTGGCATAGGTGAACGTGAAGAGCAGCGAGCAAAGGAGAGCTGCCAGCATTCGCAATGCCGTCCGGAGCGCGTAGCCGGGCAGAGCTGCCGGAGACAGCGTGATCCTGCTTGCCTCCGCGGTCGACAGCGGCAAAAGGATGCCACGGCTCGCAGTCGCGAGGAACAGAACCAGTCCGAAGACAAGAAGCGCGGCGATTATGTCCCAGACGATCGGCCTTCTGCGGATCCTTGCAGAGATTGTCGGAAGCGGAAGAGCCATCTCCGCGCCTCAGAGAACGATCATGTCAGGGCGGGACATCATTTTGCCGCTTGTGAAAGCCCCGTCAGTGCCGATATGCATTTCCGTCCCCACGCTCATGTTGGCGGATTGTATTTTCTTCAATCCGCCCAGCCATCTGCATTGATGTCGCACCGGCCTGCGGCGACTTCGGTACCAAACTGCGTGGGTGGGTGACCACTGTCGGCAGGCAAGTTGCCGGCAAACGCTTCAGATTCGTGCTTCTGTTCCGTCTGCAGCAGATGCAAGTGCCGTCAGACCGCATGGAGAGGGCACAGCGTCTGCCTATGTCGGCACGCGCTCGGCCGATCGGACCTCCACCGTCGTCCGTGCAAGCGCCGGCAGGTGCTCCGCCAGTTCGTCCTTCAGCTTGCGGCAGGCCCGCTCGGCGATTGCCATGGAGGCGTCGGGAACAAGCACTGCGACCGTTTCCACATGCAGCCGATGGCCGATCCAGCGCGCACGGACCTCCGACAGGCGCTCGATGCCCTCGACATGCGCGGCGGCATGCTCGATCTCGTCGAGGATGTGCGGCTCGATGCCGTCGAGGATCCGGCGGAGGACGGCGGTGGCGGACTGCCAGACGATGCCGAGGATTGCGACGGTGATCAACAGGCCGACGATCGGATCGGCGAGCGGAAAGCCGAGCCAGACGCCGATCGCGCCGACGATTACGGCAAGGCTGGTCAGCCCGTCGGTGCGGGCATGGTAGCCGTCGGCGATCAGTGCCGCGCTGTTGATCCTGCGTCCAACAGAGATTCGGAAGACGGCGACGAGTTCGTTGCCCGCAAAGCCGATCAGGCCGGCCGCCGCCAGCCAGCCGAGATTGCTGACCGGGTGCGGATTGAAGAGACGGTCGACGGCCTCGTAGAAGGCGACCGCGGCGCTGGCGAAGATGATCAGCACGATGACGATGCCGGCGAGGTCCTCGACGCGGCCGAGGCCGTAGTTGAAAGTCCGCGTCGGCTTCCGGCGTGCCAGCGCGAACGCCAGCCAGAGCGGCAGGGCCGTCGTCGCGTCGCCGATGTTGTGGATCGTGTCGGCGAGCAGCGCGACGCTGCCCGACAGATAGACGACGACCATCTGAAGCGCGGCGGTGACGGCGAGGATCAGGAAGGAGGTCTTGACGGCGCGAATGCCTTCCGACGTCGTTGCGATCGACGGATCGACGACGCCGTGCGTGTGCCCGGGGCCATGGGCATCGCCGTGATCGTGCCGACGGTCGTGGTGGTGATGATGCGCGCCGACCTCTTCACCGAAGCCGAACCAACGCAGAAGCGTGTTCATCCCGCAATGGCCTTATTTGAGATATGTCCGCACCACGTCGATCAGCTCCGCCGCGCCCCGTGCACGGTCGGGATTCGCGTCCCGGTCCGGATCGACGACGTGATGGCGGATGTGATCCTCCATCAGCTCCGCCGTCAGGCCGTTTATCGCACCGCGCATCGAAGCGACCAGCATGAGGACGTCAGCGCAGCCGATTTCAGCTTCGAGCGCGCGTTCTACCGCTTCCGCCTGGCCGCGAATGCGGCGGGTGCGGGCGATGAGTTTCTGCTTTTCCCTGATGGTGTGCGACATCGACGATCTTCCCTGGCGGACAGGTGGTGTATTAGGGGGGTAGGGTACCTGTCCAGCGTGGATGCTTGCTCGAAAGGTGGAGACTTCGCCGTGCTGGGAACGAGGTTTGGCCACGGTCATTCAATGTCGGCCCTCGCTTTGACCAGCGTCATGGCTAGGAGCTGGATGCACCGCAAGAATTTCCTCACGGCAACGGTGACGGGGCGCAAGCGTCAGATGTATGCACGGGCGGGCCGAAGCATGCTGCCGCCTGCCCCCTGCCGACATAGCACGCGAATCGAACGGAGAACGCCATGCCCCTTCGTCACTTGCACCCCGAAGGCCACGCCATCGAGCGGGTCGGATGGCTTCGTGCGGCGGTTCTCGGAGCCAACGACGGCATCGTCTCCACCGCCAGCCTGATCGTAGGCGTCGCCGCGGCTTCCCCGACCGCAATGCGGTCCTGGTCGCCGGCGTTGCCGGGCTGGTGGCCGGAGCCATGTCGATGGCCGCCGGCGAATATGTCTCGGTCAGTTCGCAGGCGGACGCCGAAGCGGCCGATCTCGAACGGGAAAAGCGCGAACTGCAGAGTGATCCGGACGCCGAACTCAAGGAACTGGCAGGCATCTACGTGAAGCGAGGTCTGGGGCCTGATCTCGCGATGAAGGTTGCCGAACAGCTTTCGTCCGGTGACAGTCTTGCCGCCCATGCCCGCGACGAGCTCGGAATATCTGAATTCACGACGGCCAGACCCGTCCAGGCGGCCTTCACTTCGGCGGCGACCTTCGCGGCAGGAGCTGCGATGCCCCTGATCCTGGCGCTGATCGTGCCGCCCTCCTGGATCATCGCCGTTGTGTCGCTTGGTTCCCTGGCGTTTCTCGGAAGCCTGGGCGCGCTCGGCGCGCGTGTGGGCGGCGCACCGATGTGGAAGGCCACAGTCCGAGTCGTCTTCTGGGGAGCGGTGGCCCTGGTGGTTACAGCTGCAATCGGGCGTCTCTTCGGCGCAGCGGTTTGAGCGCTCGGAAGCAGCCGCCGAGATCTCGTCGCCGATCAGCGCGACGAGCGTGAGAGCGCCGTTGAGAGCATCGGTCAGCCTTTACCCCAAATGAAGGAGGCCGCTCGCGCGGGACACATGGACCGGGTGCGTCGCATTCAGGCAGAGGATGGGCGCTCCCGAACGATTGAGTTGGGGCGCGTTGCTGTCGGAGTGCACTGGTCACGTGAATGGCTTCCCGGTTTTGCGATCTGGAAGCGGTCAGTCAGAAATCCACCCCGATCAAGACGTTTGGCCTGACAGTCGGCATCGCTTCAAGAGAGGCGAACAGGAAGCGACCCCATCTGTAGAACGACGGATCTCACGCTATCAGCCATTTGGCTTCCCCGATCCTGGATGACCAGCCACATCGCCGCTGCGCGCCACCGTGATCGTCGTACCGCACTGCGGCAATGTCGCCAAGGTGAAAGAGCGCCGTCGGGAGCGGCCGGTTTCGGGCGTCTGCTGACCGTCAAACGCCGAGGTCTGACCGGCGCCCTGCACAAGCGAAGAGCCGTTGGATCCAGATCTGGGTGTGTTCTGCTAGGGGTGAGCGCGTCCTCGGTATCGAGCCCGAGGTAGCGCTGTGTCTCGATCTTCGTGTGATCCAGCAGAATTCGCACGGCGCGGAGGTTCCACACCTTGTAGATGACGGGGCCCTTTGTGCGGCGAAGCGATCGGTCCGCCCTCTCGTCGCCCACACGAAGGCGAGCCGTGATCGAGGCTATCGCTGACTCTTGAAGTCCACGAGGCAGATGACGGCTTCGTCTCCGTTCAAGTCGTCGATCCACAGGCACCGAGGAAGCAAGAATTTATGCTCCGTTTATGCCCCGACCCCAAATTGCGAATGGAGAATTTATACCGGTCGGTGGCATTGACGAGGCTCGAGGCAACACGCTGAGGAACATCCCATGTTTGACATTTTCTACCTCGCGCTTGGGGTCGGCTTTCTGGTGCTCATGGCCGGCTCGATCCAGTTGCTTGAGCGACTCTGAAGGAGGCAGTTATGATATTCGATCTCGTGCTCGGCGGGCTCGTCGCGCTCGGCCTGCTGGCCTATTTGGCCTACGCCCTCGTTCGGCCGGAACGGTTCTGAGGGGGAAAACATGGCATCCGACATCCTCCAATTCATCCTCTACGCTGCGGTCTTGACCGCGCTCGCCTGGCCGCTGGGCCTCTACATGGCGCGGGTCTATGCGGACGAGCGCACTTTGCTCAGCCCCGTCCTGCAGCCAATCGAGAATGGTTTCTATCGTCTCGCGGGCGTCGACCAGGCCAAAGGTGGCCAGCACTGGACGCGCTACGCGGTCTCGGTGCTTTCCTTCAGCCTGCTCTGCTTCCTTGCTGTCTATACGATCCTCCGGCTGCAAGCCTATCTGCCGTTCAACCCGCGGCACCTCGCGGGGCTTTCGCCGAAGCTTGCCTTCAGCACCGCCGTCAGCTTCATGACCAACACCAATTGGCAGGCCTATGGCGGCGAGACGACTATGTCGTATTTCAGTCAGGCAGTCGCGCTTACGGTGCAGAATTTCGTCTCGGCCGCCGCCGGCATGGCGATCGCCGCTGCGGTGATCCGCGGCTTCGCCTCTCGCGAAGTCCGCGTTCTCGGCAATTTCTGGGTCGATCTCACCCGCAGCGTTCTTTACATCCTCCTGCCATTGTCGATCGTCCTCGGACTCGTTCTCGTCTGGCAGGGCGTGCCGCAGAACTGGATGCATTACGTCGATGCGACGACCCTCCAAGGCGCGCACCAGACGATTGCCCAAGGCCCGGCCGCCTCGCAGATCGCCATCAAGCAGCTCGGCACGAACGGCGGCGGTTTCTTCAATGCCAATTCGGCCGTTCCCTACGAGAACCCGACGCCGTTTTCCGACTTCCTGGAGATGCTGGCGATCCTGCTGATTTCGGCAGCCTTCTGCTTCATGTTCGGGAAAATGATGAAGGACATGCGCCAGGGCATCGCGATCTTCGCCGCGATGGGCGTTCTCTTCCTCGGCGCGCTGGCTGCGACCTATGGGCCGGAAATCCGCGGGAACACCGAGTTCGCAAGCCTGCCAATCGAACAGTCGGCCGGCAACATGGAAGGCAAGGAGGTCCGCTTCGGCGTCGGCAATTCGGCGCTCTGGGCAACCGCCACCACCGCAGCCTCGAACGGCTCGGTCAATTCGATGCATGACAGCTACACGCCGCTCGCCATGCTCGCGCCGATGCTGCAGATGCAGATCGGCGAGATCGTCTTCGGCGGCGTCGGCTCCGGCTTCTACGGCATGCTCGCCTTCGTACTGCTGACGGTGTTCATCGCCGGCCTGATGGTCGGGCGGACGCCGGAATATCTTGGCAAGAAGATCGAGGCGAAGGAGGTCAAGCTCGCCGTCATCACCTTCCTGGTGATGCCGCTCGGCGTGCTCGGACTGTCGGCGCTCGGCGTGGTGCTGCCGGCGGGTCTGTCGTCGCTCGCCAACCAGGGTCCGCATGGCCTTTCGGAGATCCTGTATGCCTTCTCCTCCGCCACAGGCAACAACGGCTCCGCCTTCGCTGGCCTCAACGCCGACACCACTTTCTATGACACGCTGCAGGGCATCGCAATGCTCGCCGGGCGCTTCGTCTTCATCGTGCCGATGCTGGCGATCGCCGGCTCGCTGGCGGCGAAGAAGACCGTTCCCGCTTCGGCCGGCACTTTCCCGACGCACACCCCGCTCTTCGTCGTGCTGCTCGTCGCCGTCATCCTGATCATCGGCGGGCTGACTTTCTTTCCGGCCCTGGCGCTCGGCCCCATCGCGGAGCACTTCGCGATGATCACCGGCCAGACCTTCTGAGGATTTGATCCATGTCCGTGCACAAGAAGCCAGACATTGCCCTGTTGGACAGGAACGTCGCCGGGCCTGCCTTGCGCGCGGCCGCGACCAAGCTCGATCCGCGAACGCTAGCGCGAAACCCTGTGATGTTCGTCACCGAGGTGGTGGCGACGCTCTCGACACTGCTTTTTCTGCGGGATCTTTTCCTCGGCGGACCCGGCGTCGCGGTCATCGGTCAGATAGCGGCATGGCTGTGGTTCACCGTCTATTTCGCCAACTTCGCCGAGGCGATCGCCGAAGGACGCGGCAAGGCGCGTGCCGATTCACTGCGCTCAACACAATCGGAGACGATGGCGAAGAAGCTCGCCGATCCGGCGGCCGACACCAGCGAAGCAGTCTCCAGTCGCAGCCTGAAGACCGGCGACCTCATCCTCGTCGAGGCCGGCGACATCATCGCCGCCGACGGCGAAGTGATTGCGGGCGTCGCCTCGGTCGACGAGTCCGCCATCACCGGTGAATCCGCTCCGGTGATCCGCGAATCCGGTGGCGACCGTTCTGCCGTCACCGGCGGCACCCGCGTCGTCTCCGACTGGATCAAGGTGAAGGTGACGCAGAAACCCGGCGAAAGCTTCCTCGACCGGATGATCGCCATGGTCGAGGGGGCCGAGCGCCAGAAGACGCCGAACGAGATCGCACTGAACATTCTGCTTGTCGGCATGACGATCATCTTCGTTCTTGTCGTGGTGACGCTGGAACCCTTTGTCGTCTACTCCGGGGCCTTCGTTCCCGTTGTCTTCCTGATCGCGCTGCTCGTCACGCTGATCCCGACGACGATTGGCGGGCTGTTGTCGGCGATCGGCATCGCCGGCATGGACCGGCTGGTTAAGGCCAACGTCATCGCCAAGTCGGGCCGCGCCGTCGAGGCGGCCGGCGACGTCGATACGCTGCTTCTCGACAAGACCGGCACGATCACCATCGGCGCGCGCATGGCGGATGCGTTCGAGCCCGTTTCAGGCGTAAGCGCGAAGGATCTGGCGGAAGCCGCCCTTCTGGCATCGCTCGCCGACGAGACCCCGGAAGGCAAGTCGATCGTCGACTTTGCCCGCCGCCACCTCGGCCGTTCCTTAGACGATGCCGGGGAGAAGGTTGCCGAGACGATCGCGTTCTCGGCCAACACCCGAGTTTCGGGCGCGGACCTCAAGGACGGCACGGAATTGCGCAAGGGAGCCTCCGACGCGGTGCTGGCGTGGTGCGATGCCACTGAAAACCGCGAGATCCGCCGCCTCATCGATACCATCGCCAAGTCGGGCGGCACGCCGCTCGTCGTCGCGCGCGACAAGCAGGTGCTCGGCGTCATCCACCTCAAAGACATCGTCAAGCCGAACATCCGCGAGCGCTTCGCCGAACTGCGCCGCATGGGCGTGCGCACCGTGATGATCACCGGCGACAACCCGCTGACGGCAGCGGCGATCGCGGCGGAAGCCGGCGTCGACGATTTCCTCGCTGAGGCGACGCCGGAGAGGAAGCTGGAACTGATCCGCAAGGAACAGGCCGAGGGCAAGCTCGTCGCCATGTGCGGCGACGGCTCGAACGATGCACCGGCGCTCGCCCAGGCCGATGTCGGCGTGGCGATGAACACGGGCACGCCGGCCGCCAAGGAAGCCGGCAATCTGATCGATCTCGACAGCGACCCGACGAAGCTGATCGAGATCGTGCTGGTGGGCAAGCAGCTTTTGATCAGCCGCGGCGCACTGACGACCTTTTCCATCGCCAACGACGTGGCGAAGTATTTCGCCATCCTGCCGGCGCTCTTCGTCACGGCCTATCCGGCGCTGAACGCCCTCAACGTCATGGACCTGAAGAGCCCCGGCAGCGCGATCCTGTCCGCGGTGATCTTCAACGCGCTGGTCATCGTCGCGCTGATCCCGCTGGCGCTGCGCGGCGTCAAATACGCGCCGGCGGCCGCGGCAAGCCTGCTTCGCCGCAACCTGCTGATCTACGGTCTCGGCGGTCTGGTCGTTCCGTTCGTCGGCATCAAGCTTATCGACATCATTGTCAATTCACTCGGCATCGTATGAGGTACGCCATGCTTTCCGAACTCAGACCTGCTCTCGTCATGATGGTTCTCTTCACGGCACTGACCGGAATGGCCTATCCGCTTGCCATGACGGGAGTGGCGCAAGTGCTGTTTCCGGACCAGGCCAGCGGAAGCCTGATCCGCGAGAATGGTCGTGTCAGAGGTTCCAGCCTGGTCGGCCAGATGTTCACCGCGCCCGGCTATTTCTACAGTCGACCGTCTGCTGCGGACAAGGGATATGATGCCGCCTCGACCGGAGGCAGCAATCTCGGACCGACATCCAAGGCGCTGATCGATCGCGTCTCGGCCGATGCGACGAAGCTCAGTGCCGAGAACGGCGGTGCGCAGGTGCCAATCGATCTGGTCACGGCCTCGGCAAGCGGCCTCGACCCCGACATCTCGCCTGAAGCCGCAGAATTCCAGGTCCAGCGCGTGGCCCAGGCCCGCAACGTCGACATCGGCAAGGTGCGCAACCTCGTCGCGCAGAACACCATCGGCCGAACACTTGGTCTCCTCGGCGAACCGCGCGTCAACGTGCTCGCACTCAACATGGCACTCGACAAGGCCTTTCCAGCGAGCAAGCCGAAAGCCGCAAGCGGAAACTGATCCATGGAAAAGGACGGCCGGCCCCAGCCCGAAGCCTTGCTCGCGGAAGCGAGCCGGGAAGGGCGTGGCCGGCTCAAAGTCTTTCTCGGGGCCGCGCCCGGCGTCGGCAAGACCTATTCGATGCTGGAAACGGCGCGGGAACGCCAGCGCTCTGGCGTCGACGTTGTGGTGGGCGTCGTCGAGACCCACGGCAGGGTTGAGACGGAGCGGCTTCTCGAAGGACTGGAGATCCTGCCTCGGGCTCAGATTCCCTATGGCGGGCGGCTTCTGCAGGAAATGGACCTCGATGCCATCCTGAAGCGGCAACCGGCCCTGGTGCTCGTCGATGAACTCGCCCACACCAACGTCACCGGCAGCCGGCACCCCAAGCGGTGGCAGGATGTCGAGGAGATCATCGAAGCGGGCATCGATGTCTATACAACCCTCAATATCCAGCACCTTGAAAGCCTGAACGACGTCGTGGCTCGCATCTCCCATGTCAGGGTGCGCGAGACGATCCCCGACAAGGTGCTGGAACTCGCCAACGAGATTGAACTGATCGACCTTCCGCCCGAGGACCTGGTCGAGCGGCTGCGGGAAGGCAAGGTCTACGTCCAGGACCAGATCGCCCGCGCCATCCAGAACTTCTTCTCGAAGGGCAATCTGACGGCGCTGCGGGAACTGGCGATGCGGGTTGCGGCCGATCGTGTCGACGCACAGATGACGGCGCACATGCGCACCCACGCAATCCCCGGCCCGTGGCCGACGCAGGAACGCGTGCTCGTCTGCGTCAACGAGGCCCCGGTCGCCAAGGCACTGGTCCGAGCCGCCAAGCGCATTGCCGAGCGGGCGCGCACGGACTGGATCGCCGCCCGCGTGGTGACGCCGCAGAGCGAGCAGCTTCCGGAGAAGGCCAAGGATGCAATCGCCGAGACGCTGCGCCTGGCCGAGACGCTCGGAGCCGAGATCGCAACGATCAACGCCGAGGCCCATCTGGCCGACGAAATCCTCGATTTCGCCCGTGAGCGAAACGTCAGCCGCATCGTCATCGGCCGGCCACGGCCACGGCATTTCGCGGCATGGTTCTTCCGCGAGTCGGTGGCGGAGGAAGTCATCCGCAAGGCCAACGAATTCGAGGTGACGATCGTCTCTTGTGATCCGGAGGAGGCCCGGCGCGATCCGGTCCGCCCGCCACGTCTCGTGCCTGACTGGCAGCCGAAAGCCTATCTGTGGTCGACGGCGATCGTGGCGCTCTCTAGCGCGACGTCCGTGCTTTTCGATCGCATTTTTCCGGCGGAGAGCCTTTCGTTGTTCTTCCTGGTCGGCGTGCTCGTCATCGCCACACGCTTCGGGCTCTGGCCGTCGCTGTTTGCAAGCATCTTGTCATTCGCCAGCTACAACTTCTTCCTCACCAAGCCGTACTACACGTTGCGCGTCGCCAACGAGAGCGACGTGCTGACGCTGCTGCTCTTTCTCGCCGTCGCGATCGCTACAGGCAATCTGGCAGCCCGGCTGCGGGCGCAGGTCAAGGCGCAGCGCGCCATCGCGAAACGCACGGCGAACCTGTTCGAGTTTTCGCGAAAGGTCGCAAGCGTCGTCTCGCTCGACGATGTGGTCTGGGCGGCCGTGCACCATGTCGCCTCGACCCTCAACTGCGCCTCGCTGATCCTGATGCCGGACGGCAGCGCCAAACTCTCGATCGTCGGAGGCTATCCGCCCGAGGACCAACTGGAACCGCGCGACTGGGGAGCGGCCGACTGGGCCTGGCAGAAAGGGGAGCCGGCCGGCTGGAGTTCGCAGACACTCCCCTCGGCGGCGTGGTACTTCCTGCCGATGAAGACCGCCCGGACACTTCACGGCCTGCTCGGGGTCCGCTTCGAGCGCGGCCAGTACCTGACGCCGGAGGAACGTCGGCTGCTCGACGCGCTGGTCGATCAGGTGGCGATTGCAATCGAGCGCACGCAGCTTGCCGCAGACATGGAGGAAACGCGGCTCCTGTCGGAGACCGAGAGCCTCCGGGCCGCATTGCTTTCTTCGGTCAGCCACGACCTGCGCACGCCACTCGTCTCGATCATCGGGGCCGCCTCGAGCCTCGTCGAGTCCGATGCCCTTATCGGCGCTGATGGGCGGCGCATACTCGCCGAGACAATCCGCGACGAGGGCGAGCGCCTGAACCGATACATCCAGAACCTCCTCGACATGACGCGTCTCGGCTATGGCGGGCTCAAGGTCACGCGCCAGCCGGTTGATCTGCGCGAAATCGTCGGTCGTGCCGTGCATCGAATCGGCCGCGCTCTTGTCTCCCATCGTGTGCAGACCGGTATTCCCGCCGATCTTCCCGAGGTGGTGGGCGATCCCATCCTCATCGAGCAGGTCATGACCAATGTCCTCGACAACGCTGCCAAGTACGCGCCGACCGATAGCGTGATCACCGTGACTGCGAAGACCCGGGACGATAGGGTTCTGGTCATGATCGACGACGAGGGGCCTGGCATACCGGAGGCCGATCGGAAGAGGGTTTTTGACATGTTCTTTCCCGCCCGGGCCGGTGACGCGCAGCCGGCAGGAACAGGCCTTGGACTGGCCATCTGCAAGGGGATCGTCGAGGCGCATGGCGGCACGATCGCGATCGAGGCGCGGCCGGACGGTCCTGGGACGCGCGTCCGCATCCTTCTTCCTATCCATTCGGCAGCCGGCCAGGCGGACATAGAGGACAAAGCGTCGTGAGCGTGGCGCGCATTCTGATCATCGAGGACGAGCCGCAGATCAGGAAGTTCCTGCGCGTGGCCCTGGAAGCCAACGCAATGGAGGTCGCGGAGGCGGCGACGGGACGAGAAGGCACAGCAAAAGCGGCGACGGTCACGCCGGATCTGGTCATCCTCGACCTCGGCCTCCCGGACATGGATGGCAAGGAGGTCGTCCGACACCTCAGGGAGTGGTCTCAGATACCGATCCTCATCCTGTCGGTGCGTGACAGCGAGAGCGAGAAGGTCGCCGCCCTCGACCTCGGCGCGAACGACTATGTCGTCAAGCCCTTCGGCATCAACGAACTGCTTGCCCGCATCCGCGTGCTCCTGCGCATCCGCGAGGCAGCCGAGAAGGATGAGCCAAAACTGGACTTCGGCTTTCTGACGGTCGATCTTCCCGGAAGGAGCGCTGCGCTGGACGGGCGGCCGCTCGACCTCACAAGGAAGGAGTTCGACCTGCTGGCGCTTCTTGCCCGTCACGCCGGCCGCCTGCTCACACATCGCCAGATTCTACGCGAGATCTGGGGTTTCTCCCATGAGGAGGACATCCAGTACCTGCGGGTCTTCGTCGGTCGCCTGAGGCAGAAGCTCGGCGACGATCCGGCCGCGCCGAAATTCATCGTCAATGAACCAGGCGTCGGATACAGGTTTGTCGCCTGAGGGGAAGATCTGCGAGCGCGCATCGACAAACAGCCAGACTGGGGCTCATTGCACCGCAATGCGACGTCGACTTGGTCCGCAGGCATTCGGAGAAAAGTACGTATCGCATTGATTCGAAAGGAAAATTTCACGCCGGGATTGTCTAGTCACTGAGTTGCGGTCAATAGCCTTTTCGATCGCTTGGCGTCGGATACGTCCATGCCGCCAAGGGTAGCCTTCCAGCTGGTAGTGTCAAAGATCTTTCGCACTTTGTGTCAGGCGACGGCTCCCTGGGTTTGCTCCGCGAACAGCGGGGTCATGTTCATGTACTTTCGCGTTGACCACTGGGTTCCGGCGATGTGACGCAGCCGGACTGCGGCCAGGTTCAGGCAGGATCGGCCATCCGGGAATGCACCGACAACGCGGTTACGCCGCCTGATCTCCCGCATGATGCGCTCGAGCGGATTGTTCGTCCTCAGCTTCAGCCAATGGCTCTCGGGGAAGGCGTAGTAGGTCAGGGTCTCATGCCCGCTCTCTTCGAGCAGCTCGGCCGCCCTGGCCAGCTTCATGGACCGCAGCTCGGCAATGACAGAGGCCATCTTCCCGGCCGCTGCCTTGCGGTCCTCCTGGGCGTGGATCACCCTTCAGCATCCTGGTGATGTCGCGGACCTTGCCCGACGGCACGAGGCTGAAGACGTTCCTGTAGAAATGCACGACGCAGCGCTGCCACTGAGCGCCCGGCAGGAACTCCGCAGCGCTCTCGACGAGCCCCCGGCAGGCGTCGGAGATGATCAGTTGCACGCCGGAAAGCCCACGATCCACGAGGTGGCGCAGAAACGCCGACCCGCCGGACTTGTTGTCAATCGGCCCTTCTTGGACGCCGATTACCCCGAAAACGGCGCCGATCAACAGGCGTAGCCCCAGCGGGGGTTTCATGCGCGCGCCACAGTGGCCGACATTGCCCGTCGCCAGCGCGATGTTCACGAGGGCGGCGTTGGTGCGGTAGTTGTCGTTGCCCCAGATCAGGCCCTTCTCGTAGGCGAACATCGTCCGCCGGCGCTTGCCGCCCTCCTTCGGATTGGCGATCCATTCGGCCGCCTTGAAGATGTCCTCGGGCTTGAGGCCCGTAATCTTCGCCGCCTCATCGAGAGACATCCGGCAACCTTCGACTGCCCCCTCGAAGCTCGTCGGGACTGCTGGCTGTGCGTCCGGGACGCCCTTGGCCGCATAGAGTTCCGGACCCACTGTTCAAGTTGGACCAAGCTGGGGCGTCATCCCGTGCATTTTCCAGTTTCCGGCAATTAAAGTCCGCATGTGAGCCTCGAGATCGACGCGTCTTGCTTAGCCGAAGAAGGCTCGGCAGTGAGGGATCAGGCGGCGTCGGCTACAATGTCGTAATAGCCACGGAATTTTTCGTCGAAGGCCCGATCGATGGCCACGGAAGCATCGTACGCCGGACCGTCCTCGACCTTCCGACGATCGACGTTGATGTTCACCAGCCGGTCCTTCCAATCGATTTCCTTTACCGACTGCGGCGAGATCAGCACCTTCTTGCCCGGCCACCAGTTCTTCGTATCGACCACGAGGTAACGAATGCTCCAATCGCCATCCTCGACGAGAAAGTCCTCGACGTGGCCGATCTCGCCGTCGCTGGCATGGATATGGTACCCGGTGACCGCTTCGACGCTGCGCAGATGCACGTCGTCACGGCTTCGCTGGGCATCGGCGAGTTCCTCCTCGCGCCGCCGCGATCCGGACGATATCGGCATTGCGCCGCCCATTCCGCCCATGTAGCCGTAGCCACCCATGTAGCCGACGTCTCCCATGTAGCCGTAGCCGCTATTCCAAAAGGGGCTGTAGCCGTAGTGACCGTAGACGCTGGTCTCCATCTGTCGCGATACCGGCCGGTCGGTGGCGATATTCGGGCTGTCCTTGATCTGCTGCATCGTCAACTTGATCGAGCATTCCTCTTGCTCTGCATCGAGGCGCCCGATCGCGGATGAAGGCAGAAGAACCTTACGGCCGGAGAGCCAGTTGCCGGTATCAGCAACCAGCCAGCGTACGAGCCAGTTCGTGTCGTCGAACAGGAAGTCGCTGATGGTGCCGATCTTGCCGTCGCTCGCCGAAATGGCGTAGCCATTGATCACCGATCCATTCCACAACATTTCAGAACTCCTTTACGTTGACCGGGTCTCGCTGATCCCGGACACGCTTCAAGCTATTCGTCTCCCATCAGCAATGGCAGGGACGGAACTACGCAATAAGCCTGGATCCGATCGGCGCCGCCGCCGCGCTCAGGCCGTGAGCGTCTTGCGGATCGACTGCAGCTGGGCTGCACGTTCCAAAGTCACTGCGGGATAGCTCATGCCCAGTCTGTCAAAAGTGTCGAGGATGATCTGCGAGACGATCAGGCGGGCATTCTCCTTGTCATCGGCTGGAACGACATACCACGGGGTGTCCACCGTGCTCGTCGCGCCGAGACACTCCTCATAGGCGGTCATGTAAGCGGGCCAGAACTCCCGCTCATGGATGTCGGCGGCGCTGAATTTCCAGTTCTTGTCCGGATCGTCGATACGGGCCAGGAACCGCTTTCGCTGCTCGTCCTTCGAAAGGTGCAGGAAGAATTTGACGATGCGGGTCCCGTTGGCGTGCAGATGCCGCTCCAGATTGGTGATGGAGCGATAGCGCGCGCGCCAGAACGCCGTGTCGTCGCCAGGCGGATCGGCGAGCGCTTCGCCGCTCAGCAGTTCGGGATGGACGCGGACGATCAGGACCTCCTCGTAGTAGGACCGGTTGAAGATGCCGATGCGGCCGCGTTCCGGCAGATCGCGCGTCGTGCGCCAGAGGAAATCGTGCTGCAGTTCGGCGGCGCTCGGATGCTTGAAGCTGAATACCTGGCATCCTTGCGGATTGACTCCGGACATCACGTGCCGGATGGCACCGTCCTTCCCGGCGGCATCCATCGCCTGGAAGATCAGCAGGATGGCGTATCGGTTCGAGGCATAATGAAGACGCTGCCGCGCACTCAGCCGGTCGACATGATGCTCCAGGATTTTACGATACTGCTTTTTCGACTCGTAAATCGGGTCGACTTTGGTCGGCCACTTCTTGAGATCGACCTCGCCTCCCTCCCCGACCCGAAAATCGTCTGTCTTGATTTTCAACATCCCTCTCCCCGCACTCTGGCAGGCTGCTTCGCATCGCGGGTCACTTTGCGGACTTTCGTTTAGAGGCAGGCGGCGGACCGCTTCTCTTGACGGATACTGGAACAGGCTGTGGGGCGGTCCGGGTGCGTGATTCGGGCGTTTCCGGCGCCCGCGCGCGGCTGTCGTCCTCTGCCTTGGCGGCCGCCCTGGAGACGATCCGGCCGACGGCATCGGGATCATCGATGAGGAGTTCGCCAAGCGTGGTGTTCAGCAGTTTTGTGATTTCGGTGTCCTTTGCATGCTCGGGGGCTGTCACGGGATCGGCGATAGCTTCGGCGTCGGCAGCCGGTTCGGGCTGTGGCGGCGCATTGCCCTCCGATTTGGCTTTGTCTTCGGCCTTGCTTGTCGAATGAGGCGCTGGCTTGGGCATGGCTTTCGCTCCGACTTCCGGCGCGGCTTCGCCCTGAGGCTGTGAAGCCGCTTTTGGTTGTGGTTCGGATTTGGCGGCCGGCTTTGTGACCGCTCCGGCATCCTTGGCCGGTGGTCCTTTTGCCGGTTGCGCTTTGGTCGCACCGAGTACCTTGTAGGCGAGCAGCTTCACCGGGTCGGTCACCAGGAACCAGGCGAAGGCATAGCCCCAGACGATTCCTGCATACTTCCAGCCGAGCGGCGTCACAAGCCAGGCGCCATACACCGCAACCAGGGTTGCCACGGCCTGCGTCCCGCACACCGCCGCCAGCAGGATCCACGCCGGGCGGATGGACCACCAAGGGCCGCGCGTGCGGGTCTGGAAAATCGTCAGATGCCCCGCCACCGACAGCATCAGGTACATCATCGTCTGAAGCTGCGGATGGCCCAGGTGAAACACACGGTCGCCGAGCAAAAGCAGACCGAACGCCGCGACCGGGCCGACCAGCCCGAGCACCGTGGCGATCCCGAGAACAAGGCGCATGTTCCAGGCTTCGGGCTGGTTCCTGTAGCGGACGTTGTCGTAGGCGATCGACAGGATGGCGCCGTCGTTGAGCAGCGCCAGCATCACGATCATGATCGCGGTCAGCGGATAGAAGTTGAAGATGCCGATCGCCAGGGTCATGAATAGGAGGACGCGCAAGGTCTCGGCGATGCGGTACATTGCATAGCTGTTCATGCGCTGGAAGATCTTCCGGCTCTCCTTGAGCGCATCGATGATCACCGACAGCCCTGGCGCCACCAGCACGATGGCGGCGGCGGCGCGTGCCGCGTCGGTCGCACCGGAAACGGCGAAGCCGCAGTCGGCCTTCTTCAGGGCCGGGGCGTCGTTCACCCCGTCGCCGGTCATGCCGACGATATGGCCGTGCTTCTGCAAGACGTCGACGATGTGGAATTTGTGCTCGGGAAAGACCTGGGCGAAACCGTCGGCATCCTCGATGGACTTTGTTATCGCCGCGGTCTCCTTGGTCTTCGAGTCACCCAGGCTGGCGCCGTCAAGAATATTCGTGCCCATCCCGAGCGTTTTGGCGGTCTCACTGGCGATCGCCAGCGCATCGCCGGTCACCATCTTGATCCTGACGCCCATCTCCGCCGCGGTCGCGACTGTGGGGCTGGCATCCTCCCGCGGCGGATCGAACAGCGGCAACACACCGAGAAGCTGCCACTTCCCGCCGCCCTCCGCCCGGGCCACCCCAAGCGCGCGAAAGCCGCGCGCGGCGAAATCGTCAACCGCCTTGTCGACTGCCGGCTTCACCTCTTTGGCATTGGCGGACATGGCCAGGATGACCTGCGGAGCGCCCTTCGTCACCTTGAACGTCTTGCCGTCAGATCCCTTGACGGTGGCCTCGGTGCATTTGTGCACCGGATCGAAAGGCTGGAAATGCGTGACATGATAGGGCTTCAGCGCCTCCTTGTCCTTGAGGCCGCCCAAGACGGCGAGGTCGATCGTATCGTCGTTCTCGGCGCGCGAGGCGAGCGCACCGGCGAGGATGAGGTCCTCTGCGGTAACCTTTTCGAGGCAGAACGGCTCGCCCAGGGTCAGCTTGTTCTGCGTCAGCGTGCCCGTCTTGTCGGCACACAGGACGTCGACGCCGGCCAGTTCCTCGATGGCGACCAGCTTGCTAACGATCGCCTGTTTCTTTGCGAGCAGACGGGCGCCGACTGCCATCGTTACCGACAGCACAGTCGGCATTGCCACTGGGATCGCCGCCACGGTCAGTACCAGAGCAAACTGCAATACGGTCAGGACCGGTTCGCCGCGGTAGATACCCATCGCGATGATGACTGCCACCATGACCACTGCCAGCATGATCAGATAGTTGCCGATCCGCAGGACGGCCTTCTGGAAATGGCTGACCGTGACCGCGGTCTGCACCAGTTCGGCAGTCTTGCCAAAATAGGTCTTCCCGCCCGTGGCATAAATCAGGGCACCTATCTCGCCCCGACGGATGATCGAACCGGAGAATACCGCGTCACCGGTCTTGCATGTCTTGGGCAAGGATTCGCCTGTGAGGGCGGACTGATCGACGGACACCTCGTCGCCGTCCAGAAGCCGTGCATCCGCCGGCACGATATCGCCGAGGCGCAGGCGAATGGCGTCACCCGGCACCAACTCGCGCGCCGGCGGGGTGATCCACTTTCCGTCACGTTTGACCCGCGCCTTGATCGCCAGTCTGGCCTTGAGTGCCTCGATGGCGTTGCCCGCCTGACGCTCTTCCCAGAAGCCGACCGCGGCATTGGCGACCAGCAGCACCAGAATGATGAAGAAATCGGGCCAGTGCCGGACGACGCCGGACAGCACGACCGCGACTTCGATCATCCAGGGGATCGGGCCCCAGAAATAGGAGAGAAGTTTCAGCAGCGTGCTCTTCTTCTTCTCCGCGATCTCGTTCGGACCGTATTGTGCCAGTCGCTTCGTTGCCTCCGCCTGGCTGAGGCCGTCCGGCGACGAACCGAGCTTCTTCTCCACGTCAGGCATTGGAAGCGTCTTCAGGTCGTCCTTTGCATCGGTCGGTGAGACCGGATCCGCCGTTCCGACTTGCGGTGCATTCGGCTTCGTCATGTCAGTTCTTTCTGTCATCTGCCTGCATTGGAATCTGGAGGCCACAACCGGAACAGAACGTATGTTTCCATGCCCTCGTCCGCATCCGCGCGGACGTGAATCGATCCCGAAGTTATCCGATGAAAGGGGCACCGAACGAGGATCGGAATCTACCGATGGCTGCCCCGCATAGGCCTGGCATCGGCAATCTGCCTTCCGTGCCGTGGATATTTTGCGGTCGACGGAGAATGGGATGGCTGGCGACCCATCACCACCACCCGTCTCGACAGAGACTGTCCGGCGTATTTCCATGCCGCGACAGCGACGAACAGCGCAGCGCGCTGCCAAGTCGGTCAGGTGTCACGTCGATGTTCGCAAGCGATATCGCGCCCGGCGCACCGAGGCGGCGTCGCTGGTTCCGAATACATGATCCCAAAAGCCTGACGTGACCCCGAAATTGGCGGTCTCGTCGAAATGATGGTGAAGCGCGTGCCGACGTCTCAGCTTAAACGCGTAACCGGGAGGATCGGGGCGCCGGTGATGGAGGATATGGTGCACTGAAATGTACCAGAGGTATCCGGTCATCAGGCCTTCGGTGATCGCACTCGCAATGAAGAAACCTGACGTGAGGTAAGCTGGCAGGAAGACAAGGATGCCGAAGGCAGGAGCGCTGATCCATGTCGGCGTACCGTCAGAAGCACCTTCTTCGACATGATGACGGTGATGCATCTGTCTCAGGACGGGAAGATGGTGGAAAGCGAAGCGGTGAAGAAGATATTCGAGCAACGTCCAAAACGCTGTGGCTGCCAGACAGAGTGTCGCCCATATCACGACCTGACGCCCATCCAGCAGATGCAATCCGAGAGCGCCGAGAGCAATTAGCAAGGCTGGATAGGCGAAGAAATCGAAGAAATACCCGAACCGGCTGAGCCGCATACGAAATCCTCTGAATTTTTGTCGGCCTGCCGGTCGCACTTTGCTTCGATGGCAGCCGACTTCGTTCACAAGGGAAGGACCTGACCCGACGCTACCATAGCCGCCATCGAAGCAGCCGCGGGAGCATCGGAATCTACGCAAAACAATTCCTGGCCGTCGCATTTGTCCGTCCGATCCGCCGGCAGCCGCTGCTCGTGGTAGGGTCATCGAGAATGCCGTCGCGTTCCCTTGACGTAGGTTGAATCTGATGCGGGCCGCGCCCGGTCATAGGTCTCGGCCGCCAATCGTACGGCATCGGCTTGCGTCGGATAGGTGTGGATCACGCGTCCAAGAGCGCGCAGTCCGATGCCGGATGTGATCGCGAGCGAAAGACCATTGATCATCTCGCCGGCGTGGCGCGCGACGACAGTCGCGCCGAGTATACGATCGGTCCCGTCCCTGACATGGATTTTCACGAACCCGTCCTCTTCGCCGTCGGTCACCGCACGATCGACGTCGTGCAGGAGCGTGGTGAAGGTCGTCACAGGTATGCCTTTCTCGCGTGCCTCTCGAACGTAGAGGCCGATATGCGCGATTTCAGGATCGGTGTAGGTGCACCATGGGATCGTCAGCGCGCTGAACCGTGCATGGCGGCGCAACAGCGCATTTCTCACGGCGATGCGTGCGGATGCTTCGGCAACGTGGGTGAACTTTCGCTCAAGGCAAACGTCGCCCGCGGCGTAGATCCTGGGGTTGGTCGTCCGCAGAAAGTCGTCGACGACGATGCCGCTTTCCATATCAAACCGGACACCGGCCACGTCGAGGTTCAACCCGTCGGCATTGGGTGTCCGGCCGATGCCGGCAAGGATTTCATCGACCTCGACACTGGAACTCTCCCCGCCGGACACGAGATCGACAATCTTCTGCCGGCCATCCGCGTGAATGGCCGTTGCGGTCGTGTTGAGGCGGATATCGGCACCATCGCGCGCCAGGGCGTCTGACAGAACCTGTGCTGCGTCACGCTCCTCACCGGGGAGAAACATCGGTTCGTCCTGAACGATC
>CAWIQE010000027.1:0-35182 GCA_963838155.1 uncultured Alphaproteobacteria bacterium | reverse complement strand
TCCCGGCTGAAATGATAGACGTCGCAGAAGCCGCACCGATCGGCGACCTCGGCGAGCGGCATTTCGCTGCTGACGAGCAGGGTCTGCGCCTGCATGAGGCGTTCGCGGAGCAGCCACTGCCGCGGCGTCGCCTTCAGGTGCCGCCGGAGAACGGCTGCCTCGCCATGCCCGTGCCTGGGGGAACCTCAAGCCGCTCGTGGAGGCGGTGGACGCCGAGCGGGTCCGCGCGCTCGGGCGCTTCCGCGAAGCGGTCGCCTCGGGCGACTATCCCCAGGCCGGCGAGATGTCGCCGACGCCCGGCGCGGACCTGTCGGAGCTCGCGCCGGATCTCGACAGGCTGGGCGGGGACCGGTCGTAGAGCGAGACACGCCCCGTCGGCGGTTGTCTCTCAGTGCGCGCCGCCTGCGGAGAGCCGTGCCGGCTTCGTCAGGAGCAGGGATGCGAGGAGGGCGACGATCAGGGACAGGCCGATGAGGTAGAAGGTGTCGCTGAAGGCCATGACGGTTGCCTGCTGGCGCACCCTGAGGCCGATGGCGGCGATCGCCTTGTGGGTGGCGGTGGCCTTGTCGGCGAGGCCGTGGGACAGGAAATAGGCGGTCAGGTGGGCGATGCGTCGGCGCGTCGCCTCGGCGAAGAGCGACACCGACTGGACCAGCACGTTGGAGTGGAACTGCTCGCGCTTGGTGAGGAAGGTCTGCAGCATGGCGATGCCGACGGCGCCGCCGAGGTTGCGGATCATGTTGAAGAGCGAGGATGCGGAGCCTGCGCTCTCCTTCTCGATGCCGGCCGTGGCGACGGCCGACAGCGGCGCGAAGACGAGGGCCTGGCCGACGGCGCGCACGATGTTCGGCCAGAGGAGCTGGTCGCCGGCGTAGTCGACGGTCATGTGGATGTTCATGAAGTTGCTGACGGCGAAGAGCGCGAAGCCGAAGACGATGAGCGCGCGCACGTCGAATTGCTTCATCAGCCGCGGCACCAGCGGGATCAGCACGAGCTGCGGCAGGCCGGTCCATGCCAGCACCAGGCCGATCTCCTCGGAATTGTAGCCCTGGATGCGATCCAGATAGAGCGGCATGATGAAGACCGAGCCGTAGAGCGCGACGCCGAGCATGAAGTTGGCGACGAGCCCGAAGCCGAAATTGCGGCGGAGGAGCAGGCGCAGGTCGAGAAGCGGCGACTTCGACCTCAGCTCGATCCAGACGAACAGGGAGAGTGCGACGACGGCGACGGCCGACAGCCTGACGATGAATGTCGAGCCGAACCAGTCGTCCTTGTTGCCCTCTTCGAGCACCGTCTGCAGGCATGCGAGGCCGATCGCCATGGTCGCGATGCCGAGCCAGTCGCCCTTCGCCAGCAGCGCAAGGTCCATCGGCTCGCGGTCGAGCGAGGCCCACAGCATGGCGACCATCAGGACGCCGGGCACGAGGTTGACGTAGAAGACGTACTGCCAGCCCCAGTTCTCGGTGAGATAGCCGCCGATCGTCGGGCCGATGGCCGGCGCGAAGGTCGCCGAGATGGCGAACAGGGCCAGGCCGATCGGCTGCCTGTCCTTCGGCAGGAAGGTGATGATGATGGTGAAGGCCATCGGGATCAGCACGCCGCCGGTGAAGCCCTGGATGGCGCGCAGCACGATCATCTGGCCGAGATCGTGGGCGAACGCGCAGGCGACGGAGAAGACGAGGAAGAGCACCGCGTTGGCGATCAGGTAGCGGCGCACGGAGAAGACGCGCGCCAGCCAGCCGGTCAGCGGGATGACGACGATCTCGGCGATGAGATAGGCGGTGGAGATCCAGCCGCCGTCGTCGAGGCCCGCGCCGATCGCGCCCTGGATGTCGGCGAGCGAGGCGTTGACGATCTGGATGTTGAGCACCGCCATGAAGGCGCCGAGCGTCGAGGCGACGACGGCGACCCATATGCGGGCGCTGGCGGCCCCATGGGCCGGACCGCTTGCGGCTGCCGGGTCTTGCGGCGCGCCGGCGGGCCGGTCGGATGCGGTGCGAAGCGTGGTCATCTCGGTCACTCCCCGAAGGAACGGAGCAAGGATGCGCCGCGGCGGCCGCGGCGATAATCGCGCAAATGCCGGAAGGATCATCTGCCGAGGGCGGACAATCCGGCCGCCCGCGCGCCGCGCGTGTCGACGGTCGGCTCGACGGACATGCCGGGCCTCAAGAGCCCCTTCAGCCTGCCTTCGTCGATGGCGATCTTCACGGGCACGCGCTGGACGACCTTGGTGAAGTTGCCGGTGGCGTTGTCCGGCGGCAGCAGGGAGAATTCGAGCCCGCTCGCCGGCGCCAGGCTGTCGACGCGGCCCGCGAGCGTCACGCCGGGGAAGCCGTCGACACGGACGGTGGCCGGCTGGCCGGCCCTGACGTCGGTGATCTGCGTCTCCTTGAAGTTGCCGACGACGAAGACGGCATGGAGCGGCACCACGGCCATCAGCTCAGTGCCGGCCGTCACATACTGGCCGACGCGCAGCGAGCGGGCCCCGACGGTCCCGGAAACCGGCGCGGCGATCGTCGCATAGGACAGGTCGAGGCGCGCCTGCTCTTCCGCCGCAAGCGCACGGTCGGCCTCGGCGACGGCCTGGCCGCGGGCGGTCACCAGGACCGAGACCTTGGCTTTTGCGGCCGCCGCCGCAGCCTCCGCGCGGGCCAGTTCCGCGGATGTCTCCTCGGCGAGCGCGCTGCTCGCCTGGGCCTTCCGTACGCTGTTCGCGCCGTCTTCCGCCAGCTTGCCGTACCGCTCGGCGTCGGTCCTCGCGAATTCGAGCGAGGCCTTCGCAGAAGCGACCGTTGCCATCGCCTGAGCGATGACCGAATGCTGCAGCACGATCTTGGCATTGAGGTTCCTGATGGCGGCCTGCGTCGCGTCGACATTGGCCCGCGCCGCCGAGAGCGCCGTCCTGAGATCGCGGTCGTCGATGCGGGCAAGAACCTGTCCCGCCTCGACGGGCTGGTTGTCCCTGACGAGAACCTCGGAGATGTAGCCGGAGACCTTCGGCGCGACCGTCGTGTAGTCCGCCTGCATGTAGGCGTCGTCGGTCGATTCGAGATATCGGCCCGTCGTCCAGTAGTAGTGACCGTAGTATCCCGCCCCGACCGTTGCGGCGAGCAGGGCCGTCGCGATCATGGCGCGCTTGACGGTTCGGCGCCGCGCGGGAAGCGCGGCGGGCGATGCCGCCTGCGGCGCGTCGCGCTCGGCCGGCGGCGCTTCGGGCCCGGCCGGCTGCACCTCGGGCCTCGCCTCGTCGACCCGGTCCTCGATTTCCGTCATCTGGCGAAAATTCCCGCTCTTCGGCATCTCGACCATCATGGCCTCCTGCGTTTGCCGGCGGCTTGGCTGCGTGCGCCGGAACTGACGTGATCTGTGCGGCGGAGCCCGCGACGGGGTCCTGCCTCCGGAATGGCCGGTCCGGGCGAGACCGCTGTTCTTGCACTGCGCGGCGGGGGCCGGCCATCCCAGACCCGTCGGCCGCTTCATGCCCCGAGGATGACGGAACTCCCGGCGGGCGGGGAAACATCCCGCGAGCTGGTTTGCCTGCGGAAAAACGCGAGGCAGTGGACACTGACGGTCCGGCAACAGGCAGGCGCGCTCATGACACAATCCTCTCAATCAGGACCTGAAGATGCGTCGCAAACGAGGACTGGTCCATTGCACGATCGTATCGTCGAGGTGCGCTTGGAGATCGTATGCCGACGATGCCGATACGATCGTATCGGCGATACCTTCGAGCAATGGATGGCCGTTCGGTCGAAAGGTACTTCCGTGTGACTTCTACGCCCCCGCAACATGCCACTGATGGAGAGTACGATGTACGATCGCGTACCTGGTAAGCAACTGCGCGTCGAGCGCCGGTCGGATGCCTACTGGAGGGTCACGTTTGACAATCCGCCACTCAATCTGGTGGGCCCCGAATTCGTTATGCAGTTCCGGGACATCATGACGGCCATCGAGACCGACCGACATGTGAAGGTCGTGGTCTTCGACAGTGCCGTCGAAGGCTTCTTCCTCAATCACAGCGACTTTCTGGTCAAGCTGGAGCAGCTCGAGAGCCTACCGCAAGGGCCATCGGGGCTGGAAGCATGGCCGGACGTACTCGTGCGCATACCGCGCGCCCCCGTCGTGTCGATTGCGCTCATCCGAGGCCGGGCGACCGGAAACGGAAGCGAGATCGCGCTGGCGTGCGACATGAGTTTCGCAAGCCGGGAGAAAGCCATTCTGTCGCAATGGGAAGTGGGCGCCGCTTTGGTAGCCGGCGGCGGTCCGATGGCACGGCTGCCCCGGCTCATTGGCAGGGCTCGCGCCTTGGAAGTGCTTTTGGGTTCCGACGACTTCGGGGGAGATCTGGCCGAGGCCTACGGCTATGTGAACAGGGCGCTGCCGGACGCCGAGCTCGACGAGTTCGTCGAGACGCTGGCGACCCGCATCGCCTCCTTCGACAAATGGGCGATCGCCAACACCAAGCGCCTCGTGAACGCGGGCAGCCTGCCGCAGGACGTCGAGATAGCGGCCGGGTGGGACACCTGCATGGCCTCGATTGCGCGACCGGCCGCGCAACGAAGGATGAGGGCTTTGATGGATCGGGGGTTTCACAAGCCGGGGCAGGTGGAAGACGACCTCGGCTCTTGCCTGGGGGAACTTCCCAGTTGACCGCCGCACGCGCAAATTCGCTTGCCGATTTCTCTCGTCGAAGGAACCAGATCATGGACCTGCTTGCATTTGCAAAAGACATCGCCAGCCGCATCGAAGCCGAAGCATCGCGCCTGGACGTTCCGGTCGCCGTCAGCGTGATCGACATTCATGGGAATTCGGTCCTTAAGCATCGCATGAGCGGCGCGCCGGCTTTCTCGATCGACCTCGCCGAGCGCAAGGCATACACATCGGCATTGATCGGGGTGCCTACGTCGGACCTTCTTCCGATGGTACAGCCTGGGCAGCCGCTCTTTCCACTGGTGGCGACATCGGGAGGCAGGTATCTCGCGATGGGAGGCGGGGCTCCGCTTGCCAGCGACGGTGAAACGGTCGCCGGCGTGGGTGTAAGCGGCGGGACAGTGGAGCAGGACGTGGCGATCCTCGAGGCGGCGCTTCAAAAGCGCGGCCAAGTCTCCCCGCGTCATGCGGAAACCACGATGAGGCCGTTGTTGCTTTAACGGATCTGATGGCGCTCGCCATCGGCAGATCCGCGACCCGTCGCGTTTCGAGCGGACGCGGGTCGTGGCCGACCTCACAAGTCGATCACGATGTCGGACGTCGGTTGCGAGCAGCAGATCAAGACGTTTCCGTCTGCCGGCGCGACGAGCGGGCTCGGGCGGTAGCAAACGCTGCCCGCCACGAGTCCGGTTTCGCAGTTGTGGCAGACACCCGTGCGACACGACCAGCGCACAGGGACGTCGCAAGCTTCGGCAACTTCGAGCAGGTTGCCGAAGCGCGGATCCCACCTTTCGGCAAGGCGACTGCGGCTGAACGACACGACCGGCCCCACGCCGGCAATGCCTGAAGGCACATGCGGTCGTTTGCGCGGTGTGGAAGCAATACCTGGAGCAGTGGCCGGAACGGAGCCGAACAGCTCGGTATGAATATGGTCCGGCGACACGCCCAACGCCGCGAGACCAGCAGTGAGATCGCTCGTGAAGTTCGCAGGCCCGCAGAGGTAGAAATCAGCCTCGCGCGGCAGCGGCAGCGTCCGGTGCGCATGGATATCGACGCGTCCGCGGGCATCGAAATCCACGTTCGATCGATCCCCGGGACCCGGGGAACTGTAGCGTATGTGCCTGTGCGAGTGGACAAGCTTGCCGAGCAACGCCCGCGCTTCCTCCGCAAAAGGATGCTCGCGCTGCGGGCGCCGTATATCCACCAGATCCGTCTCGTCGACCGCTCCGCCGCCAGCGCCTTCAGCATGGAGAGCACCGGCGTCGCCCCAATTCCGGCGCTCATGAGAACAATGGGCCCGTCGGTCGGCCTTAGCGTAAACCGGCCTCGCGGCGCGCTCACGTCCAGCATGTCGCCGACTTTCAGTACATCATGGATGTAACTGCTCGCGGCACCATGCCCGTCGCGTTTGATGCTCACGCGATAGCGAGGAGCACCGGGTTCTCCAGACAACGAATAACAACGCATCAGCGCTGGTGCAGATGCGGGCTGGAGCCGCAGGACGACGTATTGTCCGGCTTGCGCCGGGGGCGCCGATTGCCCTTTCGACGTCTCCAGGACCAACGTGATCACGTCTTCGCTCTCGCGCACCCTGCTCGTCACGCGAAACGGACGGAAGCCGGACCATGACGGCGGCGGACCCCCTCTCCCGGCGAGTCCGGCATTTCCCGTCGTCGGGTTGTCGCGCTTCTCTGCGAGCAACGCCCGAAACGAGCGCTGCCATCCCGGGCTCAATGCAGGGATGCGTAGCGCACGCTCGATCCGGTCGAGGGGGTGTCCCGGCTTATAGAGCAGCGCGTCGATTTCTGAGACGCTCATGCGCTCGGGTCCGCTGGCGACCTTTACAATGTCGTCACCAGCCTCGACTTCTCCTTCCTCCAGCACGCGAAAGTAGAAACCCGGCCTCCCGTGAGCCACCAGCAGCGCCGCCATGTCGCCCATGCGGATGCCTACCCGGTAACAGGTGACCCGCGGCTGCGTCACCTCGAACAATGCGCCTCCGATCCGGTAGCGATCTCCGATGCACACGTCGTCGTCCGACATGTCGTCGACGGTGAAGTTTTCTCCGAATTGACCGCTGAGGAAATCGCCGCGCGAGAAGTAAGTGGCCCAGTACTCGTAGGACCCGGTCTGGTAAACGAATACGGCACGGTGCTCGCCGCCATGGCCGGCGGTGTCGCCCTGTGCATCGCCGTCCACGTTCAGCCGGCGCACCATTCGGGTGCCGCGGACCGGCGCCTTCCTGCGGGAACACCATTGGACGATGGTATCGAAGCGGTCATTCGCCCGCCGCGCGCTTCCCGCCGTCTTGATCGCTGCGCCATGCGCAACACCGTCTCTCGATGCGGTGACTGGGGCGCCGGACAATACCTTCGTGCCGTTGCTTCATACGATCCGTTCTGCTGTGGTCTGTCGGCGAGCACGAAGGACGCGCCGGCAAAGCTGACCCGGACCGGTATGACCGGCATGGTGCCTGCGTCGGCGCCGAGCAAGCCGAAAGGCAGTTACCTCAATGAGCACCGACTACGACGTCATCGTTATCGGAGGCGGATCGCCGGGCGAGCATTGCGCCGGCGCGCTCGCCGAGGGCGGGCTGCTTGTGGCGGTCGTGGAGCGCGAGTTGGTCGGGGGCGAATGTTCCTACTGGGCCTGCATCCCGTCGAAGACGCTGCTGCGTCCGGGTGAGGCGGTGCACGGTGCCAACGACGCCGCGGCGACAGCGAAGGTCGACGTCGAGGCGGCTCTTGCCTGGCGCGACTTCATGGTCTCGAGCTATTCCGACGCCGGTCAGGAGCGGTGGCTTGCAGCGAAAGGCATCGATCTCATACGCGGGCCCGGCCGGCTGACCGGAACGGGCGAGGTGGAGGTCGACGGTGTTCGCTACACCGCGCGCGACGTGGTGGTGGCGACAGGCTCCGATCCGATCATACCGCCCGTTGCGGGGCTGAAGGATCTCGACGGCCTTTGGACGAGCCGCGAGGCGACGAGCATGAAGGCCGTCCCTCGCCGCCTTCTGGTGCTCGGAGCCGGTCCCGTCGGGGTGGAGATGGCGCAGGTCGTGCGGCGTCTTGGCGGCGAGGCAGTTCTGGTCGAGGGCAACCAGCATGTGCTGGCCCGCGAGCCCCGGCCTCTCGGGGAAGCGCTCGGCGAGGCGCTTCGACGCGACGGCATCGAACTCGTCCTCGGCGCAAAGGCGACGGCCGCCCACAAGGACGGCGACAACTATCGACTGGAACTCGACGACGGCCGGACACTGCACGGCGACCGGCTGCTCGTCGCAACCGGCCGGCGCCCGCGCGTTGACGGGCTCGGCCTGGAAACGGTCGGCATCGAGACCGACGGCCGCGGGATCCCGGTCGACGGGCGGCTGCATGCCGGCGAGCGGCTTTGGGCGATCGGCGACGTCAACGGAATCTGGCAACTGACGCATGTCGGCAAGTACCAGGGGCGGATCGTGGCAGCGAACATCCCCGGTGAGCCGCGCGAGGCCAGTTACGAGGCAGTGCCGAGGGTGACCTTCACCGATCCGCAGTCCGCCTCGGTCGGGGCGGCCGACGCTGAGTTCAGCGCGACCATTGCCCTTGCGGACGTTGCGAGAACCGCGACCTATGCCCGCGCCGAAACCAGCGGGTTCATGACCCTGCTCAGCGACGGCGAGCGGTTGACGGGCGCCTATGCTCTCGGGCCGGAGGCCGGCGAATGGCTGCAGCAGGCCACACTCGCCATCCGCGCCCGGGTGCCGCTCGATGTGCTGCGCGACACCATCCAGCCATTTCCCACATTCTCGGAAATCTATCTGTGGGCGCTGAATACGCTCCACCGCCGGATCGCGGCAACACGTTCCGGTGCCGGAACGGCAAAGCCCGGCCGGTAGCGCGCGACACGCGCGCACGCTCGCTTCTGCCGGTGAGGGGCAGGGGTCGCGGCGCTATCCGGCCTTCTTCAGCACCAGCATCTTGTCCTCGGCCATTTCCTTCATGGTCCAGGGAATGCCTCCGACGCCGTAGCCCGACTGTCGCCGGCCGGCGAACGGCATCCAGTCGGTGCGAAACGCGGTGTGGTCGTTGATCATGACCGCGGCGGCGTCCAGGCGCTCCGCCGCGCGCAGGGCCGGTCCGATGTCGCTCGAGAAGACGCTGGCCTGGAAGGCGACCGGAAGCGCGTTGGCGGCATCGATCGCCCGGTCGAGGTCGCGGAACCCGTACACGCAGGTCAGGGGGCCGAAGACCTCGAGCTGCGAGACCTTGGCGTCGGCGGGCGGGTCGAGCAGGATCGCCGGCCTCAGCGTGGTCTCCGACAGGCGGCCGCCGCCGATCAGCCGGCCGCCGCCGGCCACCGCCTCCCCGATCCACGTCGACACGCGATCCGTCTCGCGCGGGAGAATGAGCGGGCCGACCTCCGTCTCCGCTCGAAGCGGATCGCCGACCCGCAGCGCGGCCACCCGGGCGGCAAGACGTTCGACGAACTCTGCCTCGACGTCCTCGTGGACGAAGATGCGCTGGACGGAAACGCACACCTGCCCGGCGTGGTAGTAGCCGCCCTTCGCGATCGGCTCGACGATCGACCCGAGCTCTGCGCTGCGGTCGACGATCACGGGGGCCGCCCCGCCGTGTTCGAGCGCGCAGCGCGTGCCGGGGGCGAGCCTGCTGCGCAGGTGCCAGCCGACGCGGGCCGAGCCGATGAAGCTGAGGAACGCGATGCGCGGATCGGTCGCGAGCCGTTCGGCGAGCGCGTTGTCTTCGGTGATCAGCGTCTGGCACCACCCCTCGGGCAGGCCGGCCTCGGAGAGGAGGTCGACGAAGTCCAGGCAGGAAAGCGGGGTCGGGGCGGCCGGCTTGACGATTACGGGGCAGCCCACGGCGATCGCCGGCGCCACCTGGTGGACGACCAGGTTGAGCGGATGATTGAACGCGGAAATGGCGGCCACGACCCCCATGGGCTCCTTGGTCGTGAACGCCCATCGCCCGTCGCTTGCCGGGGTCAGTCCCATCGGGATCTCGCGGCCGGCGAAATTGCGCAGTTCCTCGGCGGCATTGCGCAGGCCGTCGACGGCACGCGCCGCCTCGACAAGCGCATCGGCGAGCGGCTTGCCGCCTTCCTGTGCGATGAGCCGGGCGAACGCCTGTTGCCGCTGCTCCAGGAGACCGGCGGCACGCTGCAGGACGGCGCTGCGCTGGTGAGGCTTCAGCCAGGCGTCGCGCGCGCGGAACGTCCGCACGGCAAGCGCGAGCTTGGTCTCGAGCGTGCCTGCGTCATCGGCCGCGACGTCCTTGACGAAGGCGCGGTCATAGGCCTGAAGAACGCGATATCCCTGGGTCATGGTCGGTCTCCGGGGCGACTGGCAGTCGCCGTTGCAACTCGTCGACGAGAACCCGCTTGTTCTCCGAATAGTCGATCGGCACGGCGACGAGGTGAACGCCGCCGCCCGCAAACGCCGCCTCGAGTGCCGGGCGAAGCAGCCCGATCGCCCGCACGCGCGTGCCCCGGGCGCCGTAGGCCTCGGCGTAGGCGACGAAATCCGGGTTGTCGAAGGTCATGCCGAAATCGGCGAAGCGGTCGACTGCCTGTTTCCACCGGATCATGCCGAACGCCTTGTCCTCGATGACGAGGACGACGAGGTCGAGCTTGAGCCTGACGGCGGTTTCCAACTCCTGGCTGTTCATCATGAAGCCGCCGTCGCCGCAGACTGCCATAACCCGGCGGCCCGGATAGAGCAGCGCCGCCATGATCGCCGACGGCAGGCCCGCCCCCATGGTCGCGAGCGCGTTGTCGAGCAGAAGCGTATTGGCGACCTTCGTGCGGTAGTTGCGCGCGAACCAGATCTTGTACATGCCGTTGTCGAGCGCGAGAATTCCGTCCGGCGGCATGACCAGGCGGACATCGTGCACAAGCCGCTGGGGGGTGAACCGGTCCTCGGTCGCGCGCGCGGCAATCCGCGCCAGGATGCCCTCCCGGAGCGGCAGCAGCGCCTGTGCGTTCGGGATCTTTCCCGCCACGCGCCCGGCCAGCGACCGCAAGGACGGCCCCAGGTCGCCGATGACCTCGGCCTGCGGGAAATAGACCTGCTCGACGCTGGCCGGCTGACAGCCGATATGGATCACCTTGGGGCCCTCCGGCCCCATGATGAACGGCGGCTTCTCGACCGTGTCGTGACCGATGGTGATGATGAGGTCGGCCCGTTCGATCGCCTCGTGGACATAGTCCCGCTCGGAGAGCGCGGCCGTGCCCATGTAGAGCTCCGTCCCGCCGGGCACCGTGCCCTTGCCCATCTGGGTGGTGAAAAAGGGGATCTGCAGGCGCACGACGAAATCGGCGAGCTCGGAGCTCGACCGGGGCCGGGCGGCCGCGGCGCCGAGCATGACCAGGGGACGCTCGGCCTCGAGGAGGAGCCCGGCCGCACGGTCGATGGCCGCTTCGCTCGCATGCGGCATCTCCACCGGATGGGGCGGGATCGGGGCAGCACCGGCGGTCTCGGCGGCCGCGATGTCTTCGGGCAATTCGAGGTGGACCGGTCCCGCCCTTTCCTCCTGCGCCACGCGGAAGGCCTCGCGCACGACGGTCGGAATCGTCGCCGGCGAGACGATCTGGCGTGCGAGCTTGGTCAGCGGCTTCATCACCGCGACGACGTCGACGATCTGGAAGCGCGCCTGCCTCGAAGCGAGAATGCCCTTCTGGCCGGTGATCATGATCATCGGCATGGCGCCGAGCTGGGCGTAGGCCGCTCCGGTCGTGAGGTTGAGGGCGCCCGGTCCCAGGGTGGTCAGGCAGACGCCGGGCCTGCCGGTCAGCCGGCCATGGGTGGCGGCCATGAAGGCCGCCGCCTGTTCGTGGCGCGTCAGGACGAGCTCGATCGAGGACTGCCGCAGCGCCTCCACCAAATCGAGGTTCTCTTCCCCGGGGATCCCGAAGATGCGATCGACGCCCTCGTTCTCCAGAGCTGCGACGAAAAGATCAGCGCCCTTCGGCATGGGGACCCTCCTGGTCTGGCCGATATGTCCCTGCGGATGGCAGGCCGCCCGGCCCGTCCCGCTCGGTTCGCGGTATGAACCCCGGCACGCCCGTATGCACCACGGGGTTCAACCGGATCCTCGTCGTAATCCGATCGCGAATGTCCCGCATCGCCTCGTCGGGCAGGGGCGAGACGTCGAGGCTCTCTTCGATGTGGCGCGGGGAGGTCGAGGTGGTCAGCAGGGCGGTGCCGCGCTGCACCGCCCACGCCAGCGCAACCTGGGCCGGGGTCTTGCCGATGCGGCGCGCAATGTCGACGAGCACCGGGTCGTCGATGATTCTCGGTTCCATCCCATGTCCGAGCGGGGCGAATGCGAGCACGACGATGCCCTGCTCCCGGCAGAAATCGAAGAGGTCCCATTCGGGAAGGTAGGGATGGCTTTCGACCTGCACGATGGACGGCTTGATCCGGGCGGCGGCGACGAGCTCCTTCAGCCGTGCCAGGCCGATATCCGAGATGCCGATCGAGGCGCACCTGCCTTCGTCCACCAGGCGCTCGAGGGCCTGCCAGGTCTCCTCCAGAGTCACGCCGGAATCGTAGACGACCTCGCCGGACTCGTCCCTCGGGTCCTGGTCCTCGCCGGGCCGGAACGCGTAGGGGGTGTGGATGAGGTAGGCGTCGACACGGTCGACCTGCAGCCGCCGGAGGCTTGCCTCGAAGGCCGGCAGGACCCGCTCGGGACGGTGGTTGTTGTTCCACAGCTTCGTGGTGACGAACACGTCCTCCCGCCGGATCCTGCCGGCGTCGAACACTTGCCGCAGCGCCTCGCCGACGTCCGTCTCGTTGCCGTAGCGCTCCGAGCAATCGAAATGCCGAAATCCCGCCTCGAGCGCGGCCCGGGTCGCCCGTCGCGTCGCATCGCGATCGGGGATCAGCGTGCCGAAGCCGAGTGCGGGCAGGCTGCCGGACCCGTGAGCGAGAGGGATCGCCGTATGTCGAAATGCGTCTGGCGTCGTCATGCTCATGCTCCCTATCCGGCCCGCCAGGCCGGTTCGCGAAAATCGTCCGCGTCGTCGCAACCGCGAGGACGCCGTCAGGCATCGCCACCCTCGTCGCCAGATTGCACGACGCCAGGACCCGCGCCATTGTGCGATGGTATCGGTGACGCGCCAACGGAGAATCGCGACAATCGGTCGGTGGGCTTCTGTTTCGAAGGTGCGTCATGGCCGAACCCCTGCCCGATATTCTCGCCCGGAGCCTCGAGGTGGTCTTCTGCGGGATCAATCCCGGACTGTCCGCCGCCGCGACCGGCCATCATTTTGTCGGAAGAAGCAATCGCTTCTGGCGCGTGATCCATCTCGCCGGCTTTACGCCGGAAGAGATCCTTCCCGAGAACGACCACACGATCCTGCGGTATCGATGCGGGTTGACGACGGTGGTGGAGCGCCCGACGAGGCGGGCGGACGAGCTCTCGACGGAAGAGTTCCGCGCGGCCGCGACACAGTTCGAGCAAAAGATCGCGCACCATGCCCCTCGCTTCGTCGCCTTTCTCGGCAAGGGAGCTTATTGCGCGCTGTCCGGCCGGCGGGACATTGCCTGGGGAGACCAGCCCACCCCCTTTTGCGGCGCCGTTGCCTGGGTGCTGCCCAATCCCAGCGGGCGAAACCGTGCCTTCGGCCTCGATCGGCTGGTGGGAGCCTATGTCCAGCTCCGCGACGCCGTCGACGGGCTTGCCGGGCCCGAGGACGGACAGGGCCGATAGCGTCGAGGGCGGCACGGTATCGAGGTCGGGCTCCGCGCGCCGGACAGCAGACCGCAAAAAAGGCCGCCCGCTTCGGGAATAGCGGGCGGCCAAATGGATCCGTCGATCCAGGGGCTTGGTGGGAGGGCGCCAAGCCCGGGCAGCCGGGGCGTGCTGCCGTCTCTCAGCCTGAGAACTCCATCATTGCCGGCTTTGTCCGAAAGGAAAACTATACGATCGTATCGCTCTGGCGAGCGCCGTCGAGGCGGCCCCCGGCCGCGGCCTTCGTTCCAAGGCATCGGCGACACCTTCGTGCAATGGATCGGCACGGATTTCTCCAGCACGTTCATGCCCGGACGGATCCGAGGGACCGGGAAGAAGCGGAAAGCCAACCGCGCCCGTCGCCCTTCGATGTCGACCGGACCAAGGATGCAAAGGAGACAGTGATGAAGGCACTCATGGTTATCACCTCGCACGACCGGCTGGGCAATACCGGCCGGAAGACGGGCTTCTGGCTCGAGGAGCTCGCCGCCCCCTACTATGCCTTCAAGGACGCGGGGGCGGACGTGACCCTCGCGTCTCCGAAGGGCGGGCGGCCGCCGCTCGACCCGAAGAGCAACGAACCCGAATTCCGCACCAAGATCACGCGCCGGTTCGAGGAAGACGTGGCTGCAGAGGCGGAGCTCGACAGGACGTATCGCCTCGACAGCGTCAGGCAGGAAGACTTCGACACCGTGTTCTATCCGGGCGGCCACGGTCCCATGTGGGATCTCGCCGAAGACCCGACCTCGATCAGGCTGATCGAATCCTTCCTGGCTGCCGGCAAGCCGATCGCCATCGTGTGCCATTCCACGGGCGCCCTGCGCCACGTCAGGGCTCCCGACGGCAAGCTCCTGGTGGAAGGCAAGGAAGTCACCGGCTTCACCAACGGCGAGGAGGAAGAGGTGGGCCTGACCGAAGTCGTGCCGTTCCTCGTGGAAGACGAGATGTTGAAGCTCGGCGCCATTTTCTCCAAGAAGGCCAATTGGGCGGTTCACGTGGTGAGGGACGGCCTGCTCATCACGGGACAGAACCCGCACTCCTCGGGCCACGCCGCGAAGGCGCTGATGGCGGCACTGGAAGAGAAGGCGAAGAAGTCCGCCACGGCCAAGGCGCTCTAAAACGCTTCCCGGAAAAGTGGAAAACCGTTTTCCGTCCGGAAGCGTGCAAGAACGACGAGGTAGAGCCCGTCCGCGATTCCCGTGAGGCGCGGACGGGCTCCAGGCCGGGTGCCGTCGATTGCCGGTGGCCGGGCACCGCTCGGGTAGCCTTGCCGCCGGTGTGCCGCCGGCGGGTCGGGCCCCCGCCCGCTCAAACCGGTTCCGGCGAGCCATGGCCGCCGCGGTCGATCCTGAGGCTCGCGGCCATGGTCACCAGGTGGGGAAGCGAGGACGCCTTCATCTTGCGCATGACCCGCCCGCGATGCGCCTTGACCGTGATCTCGCTGATGCCGAGCTCGTATCCGACCTGCTTGTTCAGGAGGCCCGAGACCACCAGCGCCAGGACCTCGCGCTCGCGAACGCTGAGCGAGGAGAACCGGGCTTCCAGTCTCTTCGTCTCGGCTTGCCGCTCCAGCACCGAGCGGCTTCGCTCGATGGCGTAGCGGACTGCCGCCAGGATCGGGTTTTGCTCGGTCGGCGTCTTCGCCAGCTCGACCGTGCCTCCGTGTATGGCCGACACGGTCATCACGAGTTTCCCGCAGCGCGACGCCAGGATCACCGGCATGCTGCCTCCCGCATTTCCGACCCGGCCGCGAAGATCGAGCTGCGCGATGCCGAGCATCGTGACGTCGAGGACGAGGCAACTCGCCCCGGGCGCCGGGGCGCTCGCAAGGAACTCCGCCGCCGATTCGAAAAGCCGGGCCTGCCAGCCCGAGCCTTCGCTGGCAGCCATGAGCGAGCTCCTCACCGAGGCGTCGCCATGAAGCACGAAAACGGTGGGCGGAGGAGGCGACGGGGGGCTCTCCTGTCGGCTCCGTCGCGGCGAAGCAATCCGGTCGAGCGCGCTCATTGAAATCACTTCTCTTCCCTCCACTCGGTCATTCGGAACGTCGGAACCGCGTCGGTTCTTCGTCCGAGTCTGTCAGGGGGGCGGCCCGGAGTCCTGAGGCAGTCGTGAAAAGTGCTTAATGCGGTCGCCGTCGACCGATCCCGCCCCGTCTTCGCCAGGAACGTATTTCGCGTCGTCGGGGCGTCCGGCACGTCGTTCTTGCGGTTCGAGCATGGACAGCGAATACGTTGCGACGCGGCCGCGAGGACCGGTCCGCGCCCTTCTTGCCCTCTTTCGAGCGGCCGGCTAGTCTAGTCGTCCTGAAATTTTCTGAATCGCCCTCGATGCAGCAGCGCGATCTTGTTCTCGAATGCGGAAAATGGGAGCTCGACCTTGCCATGCGCGAGTTGCGCGCGCACGGCAAGATGGTGCCGATCGGCGGGCGCGCGTTCGAGATCCTGGAGACGCTGGCGGCGACGCCGGGGCAACTCATCACCAAGGACGCGCTTTTTCGCCAGGTGTGGCCGGGCGCCGTGGTCGAGGACAACACGCTGCAGGTCCATATTTCCGCGATCCGCAAGGCGCTCGGGGAGGATCGCGGGCTGCTGAAGACGGCGTCGGGACGGGGCTATCGGCTCCAGGGAAACTGGAGCGTTCGAGAACGGGGCGCGGCGGCGAGGCGCCCGGCGCAAAGACCGGTCCAGGCGGACGAAGAGCGGTTCACCACCAATTTTCACTCGGCGGCGGAAGCTCTCATCGGACGGGAGACGGCAATCGAGCGGCTGCAGGACATGCTGACGGCCTACCGCGTGGTGACGCTGACCGGGCCGGGCGGGATCGGGAAGACCGTGCTGGCCTGCGAAGTGGCCCGAAGGCTGTTTCCGGCACTGAAGAGCGACGTGATCCTGGTCGAACTCGCCTCGCTCTCCGCCGCCGACCTCCTGCCCTCGGCGGTGGCCAACGTGCTCAACCTGCAGCTGGGCGGGGAGGAGACCTCGCCGGCCTCGATCGCCCGGGCGCTCGGCGACAGAAGGATCCTGCTGGTCTTCGACAATTGCGAGCATGTGATCGACGTCGCGGCGGAGACGGTGGAGACCCTCGTGCAACTGTGCCCGAACGCGGTCGTCCTGGCGACGAGCCGGGAGGTCCTGGGCGTCGAGGGCGAGGTCGTCTTCCGCGTGGCGGCGCTCGAGGCTCCGGCCGAGCAGCTCGATTCGTCCGATCGCATTCTCCAGCACAGCGCCGTCCAGCTCTTCCTCGCGCGGACGCAGTCGAGACGGTCGGATTTTCTGGCGCGGAGCGAGATGCTTCCGGCGATCGCGGCGATCTGCCGGCGGCTCGACGGCCTGCCGCTCGCCATCGAGTTTGCCGCGGCGCGGGCGGCGACGCTCGGCGTCCGGGAGGTGGCGGAGCACCTGGACGATCGCTTCGGCCTGCTGACGAACGGCCGCCGCACGGCCCTGCCGCGCCACCGGACCCTGCGGGCGACACTGGACTGGAGCTATGAGTTGCTGCCGGAGGAGGAGCGGGATCTGCTGCACCGGCTCGCGGTCTTTCCGGCCGGCTTCACGCTGAAGGCCGCCACCGCGGTCTCCGACGGTTCCGAGGCGCATGTCGCGGGCGGAATCTCGAGCCTCGTCTCGAAATCGCTCGTGACGCTGGACAGGTCGGAGGCGACGCAGCGCTGGCGCCTGCTGGAGACCGTCAGGGCCTACGCGATCGAGAAGTTCGCCGGCACCTGCGGGGTCGCGGCGGTCATGCGCCGCCAGGCCGAGTTCTACCTGGCGCTGTTCGCTCCGTTCGCGGTCGAGGGCCTTCAGCAGGCCGCCCTCGACGACCTCGACGGCTATCGCCGCGAGTTGGACAATCTGCGTGCCTCGCTGAACTGGGCTTTCTCGCCCGAGGGAGACGCGGCGCTGGGGGTGGCCCTCGCCGCGACGTCGACGGATTTCTGGACCGCCGCTTCGCTGGTCGCCGAATCGTGCGAATGGGCGGAGAGGGCGCTCGCGCGGATCGGCGAGGCCGTCGCCAGCCGCCACGAGATGGTCCTGCAATGCAGCCTCGGCTTCGCGCTGATCTTCACGCAGGGCAGCAGCGTTCGCGCTCGCGAAGCCCTGATGCGGGCCCTCGCTCTCGCGCGGGACCTCGAAGACTTCGACTATCGCCAGCGGGCGACGTGCGGCCTCTGGCTCTTCTGCGCCCGCGCCCTGCAGCTCAACGAGGCGCTGGCATTCGCCCGCGAATACGAGGAGGTCGCCCGCGGGCGCGATGTTCAGGCCCAGGCGACCGCCGCCTGGCTCACCGGCGTGCCGCAGACCTATCTGGCGATGCATGCCGAAGCCTCGGAGCGTCTTCAATGGGCGGCGGACCACTATCCTTCGGGGAGGCGGGTCCATGACATGATCCGGTTCGCCAGCGACCTGACCACGTCGGCGCCGAGCCACAACGCGGTCAACCTGCTCTCGCAGGGGCGGCTCGACGCCGCCGTTCAGACGGCAAGCAACGCCATAGAACAGGCGCGCCGCACCAGCCAGCCGACGGTCTTGTGCGTCGCCCTTGCCTGGGCGGCGGGCTTCGTGTTCCTGACGCTCGGTGACCTGGACGTCGCGACGGGCTTCGGCACCGAACTCGTCGACCTTGCCTACAAGCACGGACTGCTGCCCTTTCAGGCCGTGGGCTCGTGCGTGACCGCAGCCGTCGCAGGCAGGCGCGGCGATCCGGAGGCGGCGGTGGACGCGCTCGGTTCCGGCCTCGCCCGGATGCGGGAGGCCAGCTACCTTCTGTTCTATCCGTTCTTCCGGGTCGAACTGGCCGCCATGCTGGGTGTCGCGGGCCGCGTCGACGACGGCCTGGACGAAATCGAGGAAGCGCTTCGGTTCGCCGAGGACTCCGATTGCCGGTGGTTCATCCCGGAGATGCTGAGGGCCAAGGGCGAGCTGCTCGTCCGGGACGGCCGGAAGCGTCCGAGCGAGATCGAAGGTTTGTTCCGTCAGTCCATGACCGTAGCCCGGAACCACGCGCAGGCGTTCTGGGAGCTGAAGGCGGCGACGAGCCTGGCCGAATATCTGCGGAGCCAGGATCGGCTCGCCGAGGCCCGCGCCGTTCTGTTGCCGGCCTACGGCCTCCTGGGCGAAAACACATCCGCGCCGCGCGTGAGACAGGCCAGGGCTCTCCTCGACCAGTTGGCCTGACGGCCTGCCGCGAGCGTCATGTTGCGGCGGCCGCTTCTCCGATATCGCCCAAGGGGGTTCGCCATCGGCCTTGCGTCGGGACTGCCGGCCGTTGCGCTCGGGCGCGCGCCTTCGGCCGAACGCATCGGCGACACCATCGCATAATTGCCCGAGCTCGCGTCCGCCTGCATGTCTGGCCCTGTCCGAACGTCTTCGAACGGACGGACTGTCGAGGAAAACGGAGCGGCCCGGTGGCGGATGCCATCAGCCGGCGCCGGAGCGACGGAGAGCATTTGCATGACGACGCCATCGGAGCCAGCGAAGGCGAGGGGGTTGGAGCCGGGGGGATCGTCTCTCCTTCGGCACGTCGACGAGCGATCCATCCAGACGCTTGCAAGGTCCTTTTGCTGCAATGTGCGGGAGGACCCGATGCTCGGCCCGATGTTCGAACACGGCATCGCCACGCGCGATACCGATTGGGAAGAGAATTCCCGCTCGCTCGAAAGCTTCTGGTCGTCCGGGCTGCTTGCCGGCCGCAGCCGTCACGGAACCGCGCTCGTCGTCACTCTCGCCATTCCGGATCTCGTGCCGGCGATGTTCGAGCGCTGGCTGACGATCCTGCACCTGACCTGCTGCAGCGTCTTCGAAGCGCGTACCGCCGGGGAGATAGCCGACCGTACAGAGTGCATCGCCCGTCGCGCCTTTTCGAGATCCGCCGGCACGTAGCTTCGCGCGGGGTCGGCGCGACCCCGTCGCCTTTCTTGGGCTCTCGGGTCTCGAAATCGTACCGGGCCGCTTGCCTCTCGAGCAATCCGAATTGACGCAAGGCATGGAACCTGCGCGCGAGATCGTTTATGGGAATTCGCAGTTCCAATAGATGACGCTGCCGCCGCAATTCGGCGTTCTTCCAGCGCTGATTTTTCGGGCGCGGCGTCGACGACCCCAGACGCCGAGTTAGCCCATGCCCTACGACGAGATCGATGCCCGTATCCTGGAGATCGTCCAGAAAAACAACAGGATCACGTCCGGCGTGCTCGGCGAGGCGGTTGGCCTTTCCCCGACGGCCTGTCAGCGTCGATTGAAGCGGCTACGCGATGACGGGGTGATCGAAGCGGATATTTCCATCGTGTCCGCCAAAGCCGCAGGACGCTCGCTTCAGATGCTCGTTCTGGTGACGCTGGAACGCGAGCGCTCCGACATCATCGACCGGTTCAAGCGCTCGATTCGGGTAACGCCCGAAGTCGCGAACGGCTTCTACATCACGGGTGATGCCGACTTCCTCCTCCACATCACGGCGAGGGACATGGAGGATTACGAGCGCTTTACGCGCGATTTCTTCGATGAGAACAAAGACATTCGTTCGTTCAAGACACTCGTCGTGATCGACCATGTAAAGAAGGGCCTGGCGCTGCCCGTCACTCCTCACTCATAGCACCCCTGGCAAGCCGCGGTCCGCGCTCGTGATGCGTGTGGACGCAGATATTCGGCTCGGCCGCCGCTTCGCGCGCAGAATCAACCCAAGTCACGGAAGAATTTTGCAGAAAAGCCCCTTGGCCATTGCGCTAGGTTCCGGTGCGCACGGTGAAGACGCACTTGACCGTTGCGGCTCGCCGACCTGTCGAACTGGCAATATCGGCGGGAGGAAGGGAGCAAGAATTATTGACGGGAGAACTCACATGCAGCAGCCGAATCTGAAGAGGACAATTGCAGCAGTGGCCGGCGCCATAGCGATAATGGCGATGTCCGGCGCGGCGCAAGCCAAGGACCAGCTCGTCGCCGGCGTCGAGGCATCCTTTCCACCTTGGGCCTATGTCAAGGACGGAAAGTACAAGGGCATCGCGATCGACGCGATGCGCAAGATCGCCGCGGACCAAGGACTGAATGTGACGTTCAAGGATCTGCCGTGGCCCTCGCTTATCCCGGCGCTCAGCCAGGGGAAGATAGACATTCTCGTTACGGGCCTGAACGTGACGGAAAAGCGCGCCAAGGTTCTGGATTTCACCATTCCATGGTGGGAAAACGACGACGAGATCCTCGTCCCGAAAGACAGTCACAAGAATGCCGTCACCGCTCTTTGTTGCGGTGCGACGGTCGGCGCCCAGAGCGGTTCCACGCAGTACGAATGGCTCCGCGACAACGTCGTCAAAGCTGACGGCACCAACCTTACCCTGCGCGGCTATCAGGACTACGTCACGGCCGTGGAGGACATGCATACGGGCCGTATAACCTCGGTGGTGACTTCGACCGACACGGCAAACGACTTCATTGCCAAGGGGCGGCCCGTCAAGATCGTCGGCACGATCCAGCAGAACCAGCCACAGGCGCTGGCGGTGAAGAAGGGGGATCCCGACCACATCCTTGGCAAGCTCAACGCAGGCATCATGGATATCTACAAGTCCGGCGCTTGGGCGAAGATCGTTCATTCCTATCGGTCGGACGCGAAGATCCGAACTATCCCCACCACGATGCCGGACTACGTCGATTCCTATAGGAAGCCGATCCCCGGCTACAGCGGGTAGGAGCAGACAGAGATGACGGCAAGGAACTGAGACGTGAGCGGTTTCCCGGTTCTATCGGAAGTCCTTTCGCAAATGCCATACCTTCTGGACGGCCTTTGGGTCGCCGTCCAGTTGCTTGTCGTCCTGCTCGCCCTAGGCCTTCTACTCGGCCTGGGGCTCGCGCTGGTGCAAATCTATGCACACTGGTCGATCCGGCTGGCTGCGACGGGCTTCGAGCGCGTGTTCCGTGGCATACCGGCCATCGTACTGCTGCTTCTGTTCTTTTACGGCATCGGCAATCTTGTCGACATCTCGTCTTTCGCCGCGGCGGCACTGGCGTTGGGCTTGCGATCGGCCGCCTACCAATCTCAAATCATCCGCGGCGCGATCCGCTCCGTCGCACCCGGCCAGGTAACGGCGGCAAGGGCCATGGGGATGAGCCAGATGCGCACGATCGTCTGGATCGTCCTGCCCCAGGCCCTGCGTTACGCACTGGGGCCGTGGACAAACGAATTCTCAAGCGAACTCAAGGCGACGTCGCTGGCCTATGTCATCGGGCTGGTCGAACTTACGCGCCAGGGCAAGTACATCGTCTCCAATCTGCAGGGAGACACGCTGCTCGTCTTCGGGGTGGTCGCGGCCATGTACTTCGTCGTGAATTACCTAGGCAACCACATGATATATCGGCTGGAGAGGGCACTCTCCGTACCCGGATTCGAACGAAGGGGTAACCGTTGAGCGTCCTACTCGAAGCGACCGACATCCATAAGAAATATGGCGGCGTCGAAGTCCTCAAGGGCGTTTCGCTGACCATGAAGCGCGGCGAGGCGAAGGTCGTCATGGGGCCCTCCGGAACAGGAAAGTCGACGCTGCTTCGTTGCATCAACCACCTCTCGCCACCGGATTCCGGGACGATCCGGCTCGAGGGCGAAGAAGTTGCGCGGCACAATCTCGATCACATTCGCCAGCGCCTCGCGTTCGTTTTCCAGGACTTCAACCTGTTCACCCATCTACGGGCGATCGACAACGTGCGGATAGGACCGATGAAGATCCGCGGCATCGAAAAGAAGAAGGCTACGGACATCGCGATGCGGGAACTGGAAAGGGTCGGCCTGGCCGACCGGGCGGATCACTATCCGGCGCAGCTGTCGGGTGGGCAGCAACAGCGCGTCTCCATCGCCCGGGCCCTTGCCATGGAACCCAAGGCAATCTTGTTCGATGAGCCGACATCCGCCCTCGATCCCGAACTCACCGGGGAAGTCGTCGCCGTCATGAAGCGGCTGGCAGGCGAGGGAATGACGATGCTCGTCGTCAGTCACGAGCTTGGCTTCGCGCGGTCCGCTGCCGACGAGATCATCTTCATGGATCAAGGGCGGATCGTTGAGCAAGGGCCTCCCTCGAAACTCTTCGTCGCACCGGAACACGAGCGGACCAAGGCGTTCCTGCGCGTCATCTCGGAAACCGACGATGCCGGCGGCGGAGCATGACCGACTTTATCGAGTTCGCACGGGAGAACCTTCCCTACATACTCGCAGGCCTTCCCCTGACCTTGGGCCTTTGGGTGCTGGCCATGGCGATCGGCTTCGTCTTCGGCCTCGTTCTCGCATGGTCGCGGGTCTATGGCAGGGGTGTCGTCTACGCCCTCGCCACGATCTACGTGGAAATCTTCCGCGGCACTCCGATGCTGGTCCAGATGTTCTTCATATATTTGGGACTTCCCGACATCGGCATCGTTCTGGACCCTTTCACCGCAGCCGTGGTTGCGATCGGTCTCAACACGTCGGCTTATCAGGCCGAGTATTTTCGCGGCGCCATCCAATCCATCCCGAGCGGACAGATGGCCGCGGCGAGAGCCATGGGCATGAGCGAGTTGAAGGCGCTGCGGGAAATCATTCTCCCGCAGGCGCTACGGCGAGTCATCCCCCAATGGTCGAACGAAGCCATCCTCGAACTGAAGTTCACCTCCATCGCCTTCGCGATCGGTGTCAGCGAAGTAACCGCGCGTGCGCAGACGGTCGGCACCGAAACCTTCCAGTTTCTCTATGCATTCAGTCTCGTGGCGCTGGTGTATCTGGTTCTAACGAGCATCGTCGCGCAATTCCTGCAATGGCTGGAATCATATACGAACATTCCCGGGCTCACTTATGTTGCGGAAAAGTGAAGCGGCCTGCTGCCGGGTTTTCGGACACCAGGTGAGGTTGGCACGGCCTTCTCCTCGATCGCGCATATGTCCCAATGTCGAGTGCCGTCGCCGGGGACAGTCGAACCGCTCGATGTAATCGAACGCTTGTAACCGCGACGCCCCGCCGGTCCTGCTCCAAAGCCATGGCCCGAAGAGCCATGATCCCAGTGACTGCCAAATCTCGATCCTTGAGGTGGAAGGCATCGAAATAGCGTGCGCCCGGAATCGCGCCGCTCTCCTCAATCGTCCGGAGCCGGCGGCGATGGCGGCCCATTTATGGTATATTTCAGTGGCTTTCGGATGGTGCTCGAAAGACATGGTGGGTGCCGCGTGCGCCCCGAAGTCGCGGATGGGGGGGGACCGGTTGGAAAGGGAGGGACGACATGCACCACTCTGCAATCAGCCTCAAACTCATGGTGTCGCTTCTCGTTGCCATGTGTATCGTTATCGCTCCGGAAGCGTCAAAGGCAGCCGGTTCTTCAAGCATCGCGGTTGACCCGAGCAAGACCGCCGAGGCAAGGACCGGCACCGGCGATGTACGCGAAAAAGTCATGCGCTACATCGTCGGGCAGAATGCCATGGCGGGCCTCGGACAGGTCGACGAGGCCGATGTCGGTATCCGCATCGTCGATCTCGACGGGGATGGAGCGAACGAGGCGCTTGTCTCGTTGCGCGACCCGGCCTCCTGCGGGTCGGCAGGATGTTCGATATCAGTGCTCGATCTGGGCGGGAGCGAAATCCGCAGCATCGGCGACTTCCTGGGGGATTCGCTCTCGCCGCTGCCTTCAACCACGAATGGCTGGCACGATCTGTCGCTGAACGGCCTCAAGCAGGTTTTTGACGGCAGCAAATACGTTGCCGCATGGAAGCTGCACGACGGCAGCATCGTGGCCTATGTCCAGCGCCTTCTGAACGAGCGGGGATATGATGCCGGCACCGCCGACGGACGGGTCGGCGGGCACACGCGCCGGGCGATCCGGCAGTTCCAGCGAGATGGCGGAACGAGGGCCACCGGCAGGATCGACCGGAACCTTGTTGCTTCACTCGAGAAAGAGCATTCCAAGCCCGCGCCGTCGGAAGCAAGTCCGGCGGGAAAGGTCGTTGCGCAGGAGGAAGACGGCCCCAGGTCCGGCTCCGCCGATACCCGGGCGCCGCAATTGTCCTGTGGCGATCGGCCTTCCCCCGCTGCCTTCGCCGCACCACGATACACGATACCGACCGGCATGCCGGACAATGTGACCGACCAGAGACTTTTTTCCGACGGCCCCGATCTGGTCCGCGTTGCGCGGACGAAACGGGTGTCGGCATACATCACCGGCGAAGGAGACGACACGATTTTTGTCGATGGCGGCGAGGCCGGCACGGCGGTGAACGCGGGAAACGGCGCCGACAATGTGATCGTCTGCAAGCTCGACGATCTTTCGCTTCTGCTCATGCTTGGGCCCGGCCCTTCCGATACCGAACCCGACACCGTGATGATCGATACGGAAGCCTTCCGGTCGGTTCCGCGAGGCAGCCCGACGATCATGATTGCCGGGTTCGATCCGGCGAACGACCGCGTCTATGTGCGCGCACCGGCCGGCGCGAAGGTCACCTATTCAGGCAATCTGCAGCTTTCCGTCGGCGGCATCCGACTGCAATTCCTGGGCGAGCAGAACTGGGCGCCCTTCGGCCGTGGCAAGAAGCTCTTCAATCTGGATTCGATACGGCCAACGGGACGAGCGCCTCGCTTGGAGCCGGGGCCGATCTCGTCAGGTCTGCAGCATGGCCGACAAATCGAGATCGCTGATTCTCGGCCTTGGAGAAGACAGCCCGCTTGCAGATGTCGATCCGGACGTCGTCGTGCTGGATGCCGCGGTGTTCCGAAACGTGCCGAAGGGTTTCATCCGCTTCGTTCGCATATTCAAGTTCGAGCCCGCCAACGACCGACTTGTCATTTCCGTCCCGGAAGGCCTCGACGTGTCCTTTCGGGATGAACATACCGGCGGCGTCGACATCGTCGTCGGAAACGTCGTCATCTCGATCAGTCGCTCCGATAACTTCATGACGAAGAACTTCGACTGGAACTCGGTCATCGTCGCTCCCGAAGGACACCATTTTGCCGGCGGCGAAGCGGCCGAAAACAAAAATGAGCCGAAGACAACGTGGCGGTATGGAACAGGACGCACGCTCTCGGGAAACGCCATGGCGGTCCGCGATCCGGAATTGTCTTGCGCCGACGTTGCCGGTCCCGGAACCGCAGCGCGGCTCGCCCATCCGGTCAACGAGCCGGACCGCAGGTGGGAAAGCGTCGTGCAGACTTATTCGCGCGGCGACGATCTGATCCGCCTCGCGGGAACCAGGGAGGGGTACAGGATATACGGCGGCCGAGGCGACGACCGGATTTATCTCGACGATATCGGCGACAATGTCCGGGTCTCCGGCAACGCAGGTGCCGACTTGGTCGTGCTGTGTTCCATGCATGGTGCGACGGTCGAGATCGACCTCGACAAGGATGTCGAGCCCGACACCGTGATCGTCAACCCGGCCGTCTTTCGCGGCATACCGAAAGGCATAGAACGTCACGTCACCATCGAAGGCTTCAACTGGGTCAACGATCGCCTGATTATCCGGGTGCCCGAAGGGCTCGAAATCAGCGCGCCGCTCCCCCGTTCGTCGAGCCAGGACCTGAGGATCGGCGCCGTTGTCATCGATGTCGGCTACGGAACGCATTTCAACGACATGCGGTTCGACCGTGATTCCATCACGATCGTCTCTGCCATGGAGGAGTGAGCAGCTATGGCGGTTTCATTCAACGGTCCCGTCCGGTGCCGTGAAACGTTCTTGCCGTGCGCTTGCCGACGAGGCCGTGCCGTCGTCGTTCTGTTCGGCATTGTTCTCCTGACGGCCCTATCGGCCGCCGCCGTTTCGCGCGCCAAGGCCGCGGCCTTGCCACTCAAGGAGCGCATGGCGCTGGATTGTCCGTCGCCCGGCACAAGCGCCGACTATGCCAAACCGGTTTCAATTTATCCTTCCGCCGAGACACCGCTGGTGGTCGATTATTCTGACAACGACGACACGGTCTGGCTCTCGGGGCCGGATACGGAAGCCGCCGTCAATCTCGGCAGTGGCGACGATACACTTTTCCTCTCCGATCTCGGAGTGGATTTCTCTGTCATCGCCGGCGCCGGTGCCGACACAATCGTCATCTGCAGCATGCGTGAACTGACGGCGGGAATTACGCTTGGCGTCGAAACGCTCGCGCGGGACGACGACCGCGATATCGTTATTATTGACAGCTCGGTATTCGTTCCGGCGCCGCCTGGCATGCGCCGTGAAATCGACATCCACGACTTCGACGCTTCGACCGACATTCTCGTTGTCCGCGCGCCGGCCAATTTGCTGGCGCGAAAGAGCGCATCACTCAGCATGAATGGAATTCGCGTAGGCGACGTCCTCATAAGAGTGCTTGCACCAATCGGTGCCAGACGTCTCGACTATAGCGAAGATGCATTCGTATTCCTGCCGACCGGCGAAGCCCATGTTTCAGGGACGTCTCGGGAACTGGACGTTCCGATCATGGAGTACGGTTCGGACGGACAGTCGGCATCCTGCGCGACCAGCATCGTCTCGGGATTGAGCGCAACTGGCAACGGATTTCTTGCTGTCAGGTCCGGTCCAGGGGCGCAGTACACCGAAATAGACGAAATTCACAATGGCGACGTCGTCACAGTCTATGAGGCGAAGGACGATTGGTTCGGCATCATGTACGGAAAGAACCAGGGAGGCTGCAAATTCATCGGGGCAGGAAAGAAACGCCCGCTGGATTACCCGGGGAAAAAGGGCTGGGTACACAGGCGTTGGCTCAAGGACCGAGCCGGGTGACCGTCGCGTCGTCGGTCATGCGAGCCTCGTCCAACGTCCGGTGTCGGAGCCCGGGCCCGGGCTATCGTATGTCTGAAACGGTGCGCCGAGCTGCCGTGCGCCCGTTCAAATGCTTCGAAAGCCCCAGATGCTGAACAATCGGCTGCATTTCGGACCACCGCGACGCCACGACTTCATTGCGCCGACTTTTTCCAAGCCTGCAACCACATTGTAACCGCGGCGCCCCGCCGTCCCCTTCCGGCGCAGCCTCGCCCGCCCTCCGGATACGAAAAAACCCCGTGAAAACGGGGCTTTGCGGCCTTGGAAAACTGGAGCGGGCGATGAGATTCGAACTCACGACCCCAACCTTGGCAAGGTTGTGCTCTACCCCTGAGCTACGCCCGCTCGTGCTCCGCGCCATGGGTGGCGGCCCGAAGGCCGGGAGGCTTTGCTCCCGGACGGGCCGGGTTATGGCGCATGCCGATCGCAATTGCAACAGGGAACTGTCCGTGCCCTCCGCAAAATTTCCCGTGCGAGGATTCGCGGACGGCGGCGAGGTGGACGTGCTCGCCGGCGCCTGCGCCATCCATTGCCCGCGGCGGTGGGGTGGACGCGCTTGCCGGCGCCCGCGCCATTGCTTGCGCGCGGCGCCGGGCAAGCCTATCAATGCGGCGGCACTGGAAAGGACGACGACATGGAACGCCCGGTCGAGGCACCTGCAGAACCCGCGCCCGATCTCGAGCCCGCCCGCAGGCGGCTGTTCGAATTCCTCGACGGTCTCGGCATCGCCCATCGCACCCGTCACCACGCCCCCGTCTTCACGGTGGCCGAAGCCAAGGCGCTGCGCGACGACATTCCCGGCGGGCATACCAAGAACCTCTTCCTGAAGGACAAGAAGGACACCTATTTCCTCGTTTCGCTCGATGAGGACGCCGAAATCGACCTTAAGACCGTCCATGGCGCCATCGGTGCGCGGGGCCGGGTGTCCTTCGGCAAGCCGGAGAGGCTGATGGAGTTCCTCGGCGTGCTGCCCGGATCGGTCACCCTGCTCGGCGCCCTCAACGACAGCGGGCACCGCGTCCGGGTCGTCATCGACGCCCCGTTGCTGGACCACGAGGTCGTCAACATGCATCCTCTCGGCAACGACGCGACGACATCGATGGCGACCGCCGACCTCCTGCGGTTCCTCGATGCGACCGGCCATCCGCCGACCGTCTTGAAACTGAGTGCCTGAAACACGATTTTGCCATCAAGCGGCCGACGCGCCGAAGGACGATCTGAAAGCGGAGCATGCGATGAACGAGCGCGACAACCCCTACGCATCGGCCACGGGCCAGATGAACGTCACCGCGCAGCTCGGCGACGCGCCGGCCGGCCGGCCCGCGTCCGCCGCACCGTCCCGCCCCGGCGCGGACGGGCTGATCGGCGGGGGCGCCGGCGCCGATGCCGGCGATCTCGTCCGGGAGACGACGACCGCGGCCTTTACGGCCGACGTGATCCAGGAATCGCGCAAGCAACCCGTGCTGGTCGATTTCTGGGCGCCGTGGTGCGGCCCCTGCAAGCAGCTCACGCCGGTCCTGGAAAGGGCCGTCCGGGCCGCCGGCGGGCGCGTGAAGCTCGTCAAGCTCAACATCGACGACCACCCGTCCATTCCGGGCCAGATGGGCATCCAGTCGATCCCCGCCGTCATCGCCTTCGTCGACGGCCGGCCGGCGGACGGGTTCATGGGCGCCGTGCCCGAGAGCCAGGTCAAGCAATTCATCGACAAGATCGCCGGCGCCGGCGGCAACGACCGCGCCGCCGCCATCGAAGCCGTGCTCCAGGACGCGCGTGCCGCGCTCGCCGGCGGCGACGCCGATGCCGCCGCCGAGGGGTTCGCAACCGTCCTCAGGGCCGATCCCGACAATCTCGGGGCCCTCGCCGGCATGGCCGAGTGCCTTCTTGCGAGCGGCCGGCAGGACGAGGTTCGCCAGCTGCTGGAGGAGCTCACCGAGGAACAGCGCAAGGATCCGGAGATCGCCAGCCTCCTCGCCCGCCTGGCGCAGGCGGACGAGGTCGCCCGGCTCGGCGACCCGGCGGCGCTCGAGGCGCGGCTGGCCGCCGATCCCGACGATCACGCCGCCCGGCGCGACCTGGCCAAGATCCTGAGCGTCAGGGGCGACCGCGCCGCCGCCGCCGACCATTTGCTGCAGATCATGCGCAAGGACCGCGCGTGGGAGGACGACGGCGCCCGCAAGGCGCTGCTCGAGTTCTTCGAGGCCTGGGGCCCGAGCGACCCTGCCACGCTTGCCGCCCGGCGCAAGCTCTCCTCGATTCTCTTCGCGTGACGCGCCGGCGGGAAACCGCGAAGACCCGATTTTCCCTTGAGGTTCCGCGCCCGCGCTCCATCTAGGTGTCTGGATGGTATTCGACAGGCAGACACTCATGCAGGCGGGAAACGTCCACTACAGAAAAGCGGAAGACCTGCCCGGAACGGTTCCGATCTTTCCCCTGTGCGGAGCGTTGCTCCTTCCGGGCGGGCATCTTCCGCTCAACATCTTCGAGCCGCGCTATCTGCAGATGTTCGACGATGCGCTGGCGACCGACCGGATCGTCGGCATCATCCAGCCGGAATTCGACCGGCAGGGCAATGTCAGGAAGGACACCGTGCCGGCGCTGAGCGCGGTCGGCTGCATGGGGCGGATCTGCTCCTATTCGGAGACGGGCGACGGCCGCTACATCGTCTCGCTGACCGGCATCTGCCGCTTCCGCGTGGCGACGGAGATCGCCTGCGCCAAGCCCTACCGCACCGCCCGCACCACTCCGTTCCTCGCCGACCTTTCGCCCGAGGAAGCGTCCAGGCAGATCGACCGGGGGGCGCTGATCAAGAGCTTCAAGGCCTATCTCGACGCCAACGAGCTCGAGGCGGACTGGTCGAGCATCGAACGGGCGAGCAACACCACGCTCGTCAACTGCCTCGCGATGATGTCGCCCTTCGGGCCCGCCGAGAAGCAGGCGCTGCTGGAGGCGCCCGACCTGCGCACCCGCGCCGAGACGCTGATCGCCATCACCGAGATTGCCTTGGCGCGCGACAAGGACGATTATCCCGGCAAGATACAGTAGTCACTCAGGGGAAGGTCCGAGCGATGGCAAGGCCGGGTGAAGCTTCGAAACCGATCGATCCGCTGCTCCTCGAACTGCTCGTCTGTCCGCTGACCAAGGGGACGCTGACCTACGACCGCGAGGCCGGAGAGCTCGTTTCCGAAAGCGCCGCTCTCGCCTTTCCCATCCGCGACGGGATACCGATCATGCTGGTCTCGGAGGCGCGGCAGATCGAGGACTGACCCGCCGGCGCCGGGGACGGCACGGCGGGGCATCCATCTGTGTCGGCGGCGCAATCCCGGACGGAAGACCGGTGCCTGGAATTGCTTCAGGACATCCCGTCCGGGGCGGTCGCATCGGTCGGGCGGCGTCGGCTTGCGAGGAGGAAGGACAGCAGGGACGCGCCCCAGATCAGCAGCGTCAGGATGCCGAGGCCGGCGGCGATCGGGCGTTCGAAGAAGGCGAGGAAGCTGCCGTCCGACTTGATCATCGACGTGACGAAGGTCCGCTCGAGCATCGGCCCGAGGACGATGCCGAGGATGCAGGGCGCGATGGGGACGTCGTTCTCCTCCATGATGAAGCCGAGCACCCCGAAGCAGAGCATGACCGAGACGTCGAAGGTGGTGTTGTTGTTGGCGAAGGCACCGACGATGCAGAAGGACAGGATGACCGGCATCAGGATCTTCGGCGGGACGCGCAGGATCTGCTTAGCCAGCTTGATCGCGCCCCAGCCAAAGGGAACCATGATCAGGTTCGCCAGGATGAAGAGGAAGAAGACGGCGTAGATCGTCTGGGGGTTGGTGAGGAAGAGCGTCGGGCCGGGGTTGAGGCCCTTGACGTAGAGGACGCCGATGACGATGGCGGTGATGGAGTCGCCCGGGATGCCGAAGACCAGCGCCGGCACCCAGGCACCGCCGAGGGCGGCGTTGTTGGCCGACGTCGCCTCGACGATCCCTTCCAGATGCCCGGTCCCGAACTTCTCCGGCGTCCTGGAAAACCGCTTGCTGATCGCATAGGCCACCCAGGCGGCGATGTCGGCGCCCGATCCCGGCAGGGCGCCGATCAGCGTGCCGAGCACGTTGCCGCGCAGCTGCTGGGGCCAGTATTTCAGGAAGAGCCGGCCCCAGCCCTTGAAGAGGTTGCCGATCGAGGCCTGGGGCGGGGAGACGCCGCGCGCGCCGCTCGCGGCGGCGCGCAGCACCTCCGAGACGGCGAACAGGCCGATCATCGCGGAGATGAAGTTGATGCCGCCCATCAGGTCGACGCTGCCGAAGGTGAAGCGCGACACGCCGGCCGGGTTGTTGAGGCCGATGGTGGCCACGAACAGGCCGATGAGGAGGCTGACGAGCCCCTTCGTCGGCGCGCTCGCGCCGATGAAGGTCGCGCAGGTCAGGCCGAGCAGCGCCATCCAGAAGTACTCGAAGGAGGAGAACTTGAGCGCGACTTCGGCGAGCCAGGGCGCCGTGAACATGAGAACGACGGTGCCGAAGAGGCCGCCGATGGCCGAAAACATCAGGTTGGCGCCGAGCGCGCGCTCCGCCTCTCCCTTCTGCGTCATGCGGAAGGCCTCGTTCGCGTAGGCGGCCGAGGCGGGTGTGCCGGGAATGCGCAGCAGGGTGCCGGGAATGTCGCCGGCGAAGATCGCCATGGCGGAGCAGGTGACCATCGCCCCGACGGCCGGCACCGGATCCATGAAGAAGGTGAGGGGGACGAGCAAGGCGATGGCCATGGTCGCAGTCAGGCCCGGGACCGCGCCGACGAACAGTCCGAAGGCCGCGGAAAGCGCGACGGTGACCAGGACCTGCCATTGAAGGACAAGGGCCAGGGCGTTTTCGAGAACGTGCATCGGCTCAGAACCTGTAGGCGGAGAGGACGCCCCAGGGCAGGGGCACGTGCAGCAGATCGCCGAAGGACCATTGCAGCAGGAACGACATCGCGACCGCCACGGCGATCGTCGTCGGCCAGCGCACGCCGAGCAGGCGAAGGTCGAGAACGAGGACGAGCGTCATCGTCGGGATGAATCCGAGCGGATCGACGGCGAGGACGAAGAAGACGACGGAGGCCAGGACGAGGACGACCCTCGCCGGTCCGGCGAGGCTCTCGGCCCATTCGTCCCGCAGGACCAGCGCGCCGCCCTGCCTCAGCCCAGAGACGATCAGCACGAGCGAGCAGCCGCCGAGCGCCACCGCCACGAGAGTCGGGAAGACCGCCGCACCGTACTGCTGGCCCGGGATCGCCGGGAAGCTCTGGGACCACCAGCCGACCAGAACGGAAAAGGCCAGGAGGACGGTTCCGAGCACGGCATCGTTGAAACGCATTTCAGAATGCTCCGAGGGACCCCGGCCCGCGAACCGCCGGCCCGCGGGGCGGGCGGCGGTTCGGGGCAGGGCGGGGGCCGGACTACTTGGCCAGCCCGACCTTCTTCATGACCTGGCCGAGCTGCTCGTTGCTCGTCTTCATGAACTGGCCGAAATCGTCGCCCGAGGCCCAGCGCATGCCGAAGCCCTGCTTCGACATGAAGGACTTGTAGTCCTTGCTGTCGTAGACTTTCTTCAGGGCCGCGGCGAGGACCTTCGTGTCCTCGTCGGGAATGCCCTTGGGGGCGACGATGCCGCGCCATGCGCCGATCGTCCAGCTCACCCCGACCGCTTCCTTGGTCGTGGGCACGTCGGGAAAGGCTTGGTTGCGCTCCTCGGACATCACGGCGAGCGAACGCACCCGTTTCGCCTCGAGGAGCGAGCGGGCCTCCGGTATGGAGCACGGAACGATCGAGACGCCGCCGGCGATGAGGTCCTGCAGGCCCGGCGCGGCGCCCTGGCTCGGCACCCACGGCACGCTCTTGGGGTCGATGTTCAACTTGGAGAGCAGGCCGTAGATGGCCAGTTCCCAGATGCCGCCTTCGCCGGTGCCGGAGGCCTTGTACTTGCCGGGGTTCTCCTTGATGGACTTGATGAGCGAGGGAAGGTCCTTCCAGGGCGAGTCCGCGGCGACCTGCACCGCGCCCGGGTCCTCGTTCATCAGCGCGATCGGCGTATAGTCGGCGGAGGTCAGCTTGGTCAGCCCCATCCAGTGCATCATGCCGATCTCGACGGTCGCCATGCCGATTGTGTATCCGTCGGGCTTGGCGTTGGCTATGGCGCTGTGTCCGACGACGCCCGACCCGCCCGTGCGGTTGACCACGTTCACCGGCTGTCCCAGATCCTTCTCGAGAAGGGATGCGATGATGCGGGCCGTCGAATCGGTTCCGCCGCCTGCGCCCCAAGGGACGATCAAGGTTATCGGACGGTCGGGAAATGCCGCAAGGGCCATCGTCGCGGGCAGGATGACGGCAGCGACGCCGCCCAGCGCCACGCGGCGCAAGAGCCTTTTGAAATTCATGAATTTGTCTCCTCCACTGGGAACGTATACGTTCCGGGAGCAAGCTAGTCACAGGCCGGATGAGGTGTCAACATCGGCGACCCGCCGACGTCGGAGGCTCCGCTTGCGGCCGGGACCGCGACGCCCCAATCCGGAGGGCAGCCTGGGAGGACCCACTTTTGCGTATCGTCTTTCGCTGCGATTCCAAGCTGCGTCCCAGTCTTCCCGTACCGCAGCCGGCGAGGGCCTGCCTGCCGGACTGGCTGCGGGACATGCCGGCGAAGGCATTCTCGGAGATGCACGGGCGGCCGATCCGGACGGTCAAGCAATGCCCGCCCTTCGTCGACGCGATGACCTACGGCTTCATGATCCTGCTGCCCTGCGACGTCACGGTGGAGAACGGGACCTTTTCCTGGGACTGGGACATCGCCACGCCGGCCGCGAAGCGGCATCCGAGGGCGCCTCTCAGCTTTCATGTCGCGGAGCAGACCGCCGGGGCGCCGCTTTCGAACGGGCGCGCGGCCGTCAAGTTCAACAGCTTCTGGACGGTCGAGCTGGAGGAGGGCTGGTCGCTGTTCGCGATCCATCCGGCGAACCGGGAGGACCTGCCGTTCCGGACCGTCAGCGGCATGGTCGACTGCGATCGCTTCCACGACGCGGGCATCAATTTCCCGGCCATCTGGACGGATGCGCGGTTCGAGGGGGTGCTGCCGGCCGGAACGCCGGTGGCGCAATGCTTTCCGGTGCGCAGGACCGCGTTCGACATGGTCGTCGAGAGCTTCGACGAAGCGGCGACGCGGCAATATGACGAGACGGTCGGAGCGGTGCTGGAGGAACCCGGCGTCTACCGGAAGCGGTTCCGCGACAAGCGCACGCGTTCATCCGCGAAGGAAGGTTTTCAGGGCTGACCTGTCGAGGAACATCCGGCCCGCGGGGGCCGACGCCAGGGCGTTGGCGATCATGCCCAGGGTCGCCTGGGAGAGGCCGTAGGCCCTGCGATAGGCATCGATCGCCTCGGCGAGCCGTCCCGTCTCCTGGAGCGCGACCGCCAGATTGAACGCCGCCTCGGCGTCCTCCGGCTTCCGGTGGAGCGCTTCGGCATAGGCTCTCGCCGCGCCGTCCATGTCGCCCGCGTCCTGCCGGGCGAGGCCGAGGTCGAACCATGCGGATGCGGGCGCCTCGCCGCCGACCGCGAATTCGAGCAGGCCGCGGGCCTCCTCGAACCGGCCGTCCTCCCACATCAGGCGGCCGAGCCGCGCCGCCGCTTCCCGCGAGCCCGGATCGGCCGTCCGTACGGCGGCCCATGCGGTGCGCGCCTGCGTCCTCTCCCCGGCCATGTCGAGCGTGCGCGCCAGCTCGAGCCGGGCCTCGGGCATCGCGTGCGCGATCGCCCGGAAGTGGCCGGCGGCCTCCGCGAACCGGCCGAGCGCGCGGGCGGCCCTTCCGGCAACGAGGCGGAGCGGCACGTTCGCGGGCTGGCGTTCGAGGCTGCGCCCGGCGGCCTGGAGTGCGGCCGCATGGTCCCCCGCCGCTAAGAGGAGATGCGCCTCCAGACGGGCGAGGGCCGGGTCGTCGGGGCTCGCCTCGAGCGCGGCCGCGCAGAGCCGACGGGCCCGCGTGCGATCGCCGCGATTGTGGGCGGCGACGACCTGCCGGATAATCTCTTCAACACCGTTTCGAGCC
>CAWIQE010000026.1:0-17476 GCA_963838155.1 uncultured Alphaproteobacteria bacterium | reverse complement strand
CGATGCCGCAGCAGCCGATTTCGCGATCCTTCGTGCTGGCGGTGTCCCACAAGTTGTTCTTCGCGCAGAACGCGCGCGCAGCCGCCGCGTGTTCATCGGGAGAAACGCACTGACAGGCAAGCCCGACATGGCATATCCGCTGAAACCCGTCAGCCACGCCGTCCCGGAGCCCTATGGTCCGGACGTGGAGGTTCCAATTTTGGTCATGAAGGTCGCTCCGGGCAATGAGATGCCGAAAGAGTAAACGCCGATCACGAGAACCTCTCCGCTTGTGGCCTCTGAGAGAGTGCACGGCATCGTCACCCGGCGCAGTCACTGCGAACGAACGAATCTGGGAAAGTCGGCGTCCGCTGCGCCTCGGGCGTAAGCCTGGATTGGGCCGGTCACGCCGGCACTCGCGGTTCCTATGAATGTCCGCTTCGTCGAGCCTCTCGCGGAAGCGCGAACGCGCGCGCGAAACGTGCTTGCGGCAATTGTCTCCGCTGTCGTTTCCTCATAATGGCCCGATATTTACGAATCCGTAAGGCCGCTGACAGGTCCCCGTAAGGATGCCTCGCTAAAAATCCGCGAGTAAAGTGCTTGGGCGCGCCATGACAACGTATCGGTCGGAGGGTGGGATGCTTCTGGGACCGGGTCTTCTTGTCGACCAAGTGCTCGAGGACAACTGGGGTCGCGCGAGACCGCGCAGACCGGCTGACCGGGTGCTTGAGGGCCCGCATGAGAACCACTCCCATGCGGAAGCTCGATCGAGACAGGAACCATGAAAGGTACGGCGCGCAGAATATGACGGACACAGCACATTCACTCCTTCGGGCGCTGTCCTTTGCGGTGGCTGCCACGCTGGCGATATTGACGAGCGTCCCTTCTGTCTACTCCGCGCCTGCGGCGACAAGTCCTTCCCGTCTTTCGAATAGCAATTCACCACCCTCACCAGTGAAAAGACCAACGCGGGTCGATCCGGCGATCACGGCATCACCTTCGGACGCAAGCGCACTCGGCGGTAACGACGTGCTCATCGCGGATCGCGGTAACGATCGGCTGCTTCTGGTCAGCCCCCAGAAAAAGATCCTGTGGGAATATAACTTCACCGACGTACCGACCGGTTCCGGCGCAGACGACGCATTTTTCGCCAATGATGGCAGAAGCATCGTCACCAATCTCGAGCACCAGCAGGTCGTCCGCATCATCGACCGGGCAACGAAGAAGGTGATCTGGGAATACGGCACCCTCGGACGACCGGGCTCGACACCGGGGCATCTCGACTTCCCGGACGACGCCTACATGCTGGCGAACGGCAACGTCATCGTTGCCGACATCCGCAATTGCCGCATCCTCGAAATCTCTCCGGACAAGAAGGTCGTTCGTCAGGCCGGAATCACTGGGCGCTGCTGGGGAAAGGACCCCCTGCTTGCCTCTCCGAACGGAGACAAGCCGCTGGCGAACGGTCATGTTCTGGTCAGCACGATACACGATCATTCCCTGATCGAACTCGATCAGAACTGGAAGCAGATCCTGCACCTGAAGCTGCCGATACACTATCCATCCGATCCGCAGATGACGAAGGCAGGCAACTTCCTGGTGGCGGGATATACGAAGCCCGGAAAGATCATCGAGATCGACCGCTACGGCAAGATTGTCTGGCAGTACAAGGCCAAGCCCCATGAAGAACTCGACCGCCCTTCTCTCGCCATCGAATTGCCGAACGGCAACATCCTTGCGACCGACGATCTGAACCAGCGCGTCATTGTCATCGACAAGGCGACAAATGACATTCTGTGGCAGTACGGCGTAACGCACCGTCGCGGGCACAAGCCCGGATATCTCCACATTCCCGATGGACTCGATATCATCAAATCGGGACAGAAATTTTCGAAGGCAGGCTGATATGAATGACCGTTCTTCTTTCCGTATCATGACGTCGTCCGCGTTCGCCGCCTTCATTCTCATTGCCGCGGCTACTTCACCGACCAGCGCGGCTAGCCTGACGCGCCGGATCGGCTCTGTGACATGGCATCCAGGGCGCTACGTAGGGCAGGTCCTCAACCTCGTCGGCTATCCACTCTCGCGGCATGAGGGTTACGCCCTCTTCTCGGACGAGGCGCACGGGCGGGTCTCCTCGCATGATCTGCCGGTCGTCGGAAAAGCTGTCGCCGCCCTGGAACTCCATCACCGATACAGGATCAAAGGCAGGTTCGTGCGCGGCGGCATCAAGGCCAGCAACGGCAATCCGTATCATCTTGAACTGACCGCGGTCCCAGTTCTCACCCGGCATTGATTGCTCATGGCGGGGGACGGACACGGCGAAGTCTCGTCAGGCCCGCCTGATTTTTTTTCATACCTACCCTTCGAATGGATCCCGGACGAGAAATGGACATCGCGATCACGCATCTCATCAACGCGCCGGCAGGCGGGTCCCCTCTTCTCGACACCTTCATGGTGGCACTGACCGAAGGCGGCGTTCCGTTCATGGTCTTGCTAGTCGCCGTGCAATGGTGGGCCAGGACCGATCGCCCCCACGTGCGCCACGCCGCCCTGACTGCCGGGCTGACGTTCCTCTTGGGGCTCGGGCTCAACCAGATCATCCTGCTCTTCATCCACCGCCTGCGGCCCTATGAGACCGGCGTCAGCCATCTCATCATCTCCAAAAGCACGGACTGGTCGTTTCCTTCCGATCATGCGACAGCCTCCATGGCCATCGTCGCGGCCTTCGCCATGCAAGGTCTTCCACGGCGCACGTTCGGCCTGCTTGCACTGGCCCTGCTGATCTGTTTCTCACGCGTCTTTATCGGAACGCACTACGTCACCGACATTCTTGGCGGTTGGACCACGGCCTGGCTTGCCGCGGTTCTGGTCAAGGTCGGCTGCCGTGAGGGGTCCCGCGTCGACCGGTTTGCCACAGGAATCCTTTGAAGCATGCAAGCCGCGTCGGCGGCTGGCTGCCTGTTCGAAACCAATCTGGAAGTCGGCCAGCCCAACTGGCGTTCCGAGAGGCGAAAGGCCTTCCGGCCCGAAGGACCTGCGTCTCGGGCCGGGGGATCGCTTATTTGGCGGCAGAGACGACCACTTCTATGAGCGTGTCCTTGCCAAGCTCGGCAACGCCGATCGTCGCGCGGGTCGGCAGGTGCTCGGCCGGCAGCCATTCGAGCCACGCATCGTTCATGCCGTCCTTCTGCGCGAAGTCGGAGATGTAGATCATGGCGGTCAGGAGGTTCTCCTTCGACGAGCCGACCTGGGCCAGGAGGTCGTCGATCTTCCTGCAGATCTGTGCGGTTTGCCCCTTCATGTCCTGCGACTTGTCGTCCGCGACGAGCCCGCCGAAATAGAGCACGCCGCCGTGCTCGACGACCCGGTGGTTGATCCTGGTTTGAATATGACGCTTGATCATGCTTTCTCCTTGAGGTTTTCGATCGGGTGAGGATCAGGCGAAGCGCTTTATGCCGAAGGGCTCGATCGGCGCGTTCGTGGCACCGGTGGCGATGAGCTCCGCCATGATTTCGCCGACGCCCGGCCCCAACTGGAAACCGTGCGCCGAAAAGCCGAAGGCGTGGAACGCGTTCTCCTGCGTGGCCGACTGTCCGATGACCGGGATGTCGTCCGGCATGCGCCCCTCGATGCCGGACCAGGAGCGCACGATCGTGGCGGATGCCATGATCGGAAAGACGGCAATGGCCGTCTCGGCCGTCAGGCGCAGCTGCTCGAAACGCATTTCGGAAACATTGTTCTCCGGCTCGGCGCGCCCGCGCCGTCCGCCTCCGATGACGACCGTGCCGTTCGGCATCTGCTTGAAGGAAAGGGGCCGGCCCGCCGCGCCGACGACGGCGTCGCAGAAGCGCGGCATGCGGCTGGTGACGATCATCATCGGAGCGACCGCCTCCACCGGGGCCTTCTCGCCGAGCTGGCGCGCGACCTCACCGGCCCATGCGCCGGCGCAGTTGAGAATATTGCGGCCGGTGATGACCGAGCCGTCCCTGCAGGTGATCGTCCAGTCGCGGCCTTCGCGGCGGATCAGGTCGGCGCGGACGTTCTCGTGAAAGCGCACGCCGAGCGAACGCGCCTTGCGCTGGAAGGCGAAGGTCGTCCGATAGGGCAGCGCGAATCCGTCGTCCAGGCTTCCGAGGCCGCCGACGCAGTGGCGCGCGACGGCAGGAAGATGTTCGCGCAGCTCCGCCTGATCGAGGACGACCTCGTGGTCGAAGCCGAGCGAGCGGACGTCGGCGGCCCGGGCCTTCAACTTCTCCAGTTCCGCCTCGGTCTCCGCCACCTTGATCTGCGGCGCACGCTGGAATCCGCAATCGTCGTCGAGCAGGTCGCCTATGCGGTTCCAGATCTCCATCGAACGCTGGGAAATCGGAATCTCGGCGTAGTGCCGTCCGAGCCGCCGAACGCCGCCGGCATTCACGCCCGAGGCGTGGCGCGCGACGGTGTCCTTCTCGACAACGACGACCGACAGGCCCCGCAGCGCCGCGTGGAGGGCCGCCGAACAACCGTGTATGCCGCCGCCGATGACGACGAGGTCCGCCATTTCGCGCATGCTGTCGATCCTATTCCGCTACGACCGCTTCGCTTTCCGGCTTGTCCAGCGCGGCGAGTTCGGCGAGCGCCAGCGGCTTGAGCGGCGGCCGAATGCGGTAGTAATCGACCACCGAGGGTGCGACGCCCCGCCGGGCCGCGACGATCTCCGTTACCGCAAGGCCGCACATGCGGCCCTGGCACGGGCCCATGCCGCTACGCAGGAAGGACTTCACCTGGTTCGGGCCCGGAGCACCGAGATCGACGGCTTCGCGGATCTGCCCGGCGGTGACTTCCTCGCAGCGGCATACCATCGTGCCGTCCGCAGGGTCGAGGATTTCCTCGGACGGCGCATAGAGCGCCTCCAGGAACGGACGGATCGACGCCTCGCGCTTCAGAATGCCCTGCAGCTTGGACGCGCCCTCCTTCAGCGGCCTTCCCGCCTTTTCCGCGATGCGCCGGCCCGCGAGCCGGCCCTGCAAGGCGGCAACGCGCGCGCCGCCGATCCCGCCACCGTCCCCGGCGACGAAGACGTCCGCGACGGTCGTCTCGCCGAATGCGTCGAGCACCGGCACGAAACAGCGCTGGCTGTCGTTCCAGACGTGGTCGCAGCGCAAGAGGCGAGTGATCTGCTGGTTCGGCACCACGCCCTGATGAAGCGCCAAGAGCCTCGTCTCGACGCGGTGGCTCCCGCCACCCGAGCGGAACGTGACCGCCTCCGCGCGGTCCCACCCGGCAATCGCGATCTCGGTCGCGTCACGGTAGACCGGTACGCCGGCGCGCTTTACGGTCTGCATCATCGTCCAGCCCTTGCGCAGATACCGCGCCGCGGACAGGTTCAGGGCGAGCTTCGAGGCTGCGGCGCGATAGCGCGCGCGCGGCACAGTTTCGACGATCGCCTTCGGCCTCGCGCCTGCCGCCACCATCTGTGCGGCGATCAGCCAGAGCAGCGGCCCCGATCCTACGAACACGACCTCTGCGTCCACGAGACCGTGCGCCTTCAGCAGGATCTGGCAGGCACCGGCCGTCACGACACCCGGCAGCGTCCATCCCGGCATCGGCGTCGGCCGCTCGATTGCACCGCTGGCGACGACGAGCGCACCGGCGCCGAGCTGCGCGGAGCCGCCGGAGCGCGAGTAGTCGATCTTGCGGTCGCGCGAGACGTTCCAGACCGTCGCGCCCTCCAGGTAGGTCGCGCCGCTCGCGCGAAACGCGTCCACGAGCCCGCGGCCTTCGGCGTAGTCCTCGCCGAGCACATTCAGGCGCCCGGGCTTCGCCTGTTCGACCGAGCGATAGATCTGACCGCCCGGGGCCGGCTGCTCGTCCAGGACCACGGTGGAGAGGCCGGCGCGGGCCGTTTCCACCGCTGTCGCCATGCCGGCCGGGCCGGCCCCGATGATGGCCACGTCGAAACGGCTCATGATGCATCGACCTCCGCCGCGCCCTGCTGCCGGCGCACGTTCATTCCGTCGACGACCGGCGTCATGCAGGCCTGTCGGTTCGGCACGCCGTCGACCTCGACGAGGCATTCGAAGCAGACGCCCATCATGCAGAACGGTCCCCTCTGCGCCCCGGAGACGGGGCTCGTGCGGAAGACCGTTTCCCCGGCGGCGAGCAGTGCGGACGCTATCGTGTCGCCCGCCCTTGCCGTGAGTGAGCCGCCTTCGAAGGTAAAGGCGATGGAGGGCGCGTCCTTCGCATCAATGTGCTTGAGCATCGAATCTCCTTGCGGAAAAGGCTGAAAGATCGCCGTGCAGCTCTCCGGCGCCGATCATCGGCGCCAGGAGCTCGGCGTGTGCACCGGCCAGCGTGACCCCGGAGTGGCAGTTGACGGAGAAGACCCCCGGACAGGACTCGGATTGCTGATAGATCGGAAAGCCGTCCCTGCTCATCACGCGCAGAGCCGCCCACGCCCGCACCACGCGCAGGGACTTGAGGAACGGGAAGGTCCGCACCGCGTTGCGGGCGATGTCCGACATGACGGAGGTGCGCGAGAACGTGTCGAGGCCGGCGTCCTCGTGGCTGTCGCCCAACATGAAGGACCCCTCCTCCGTCTGCCGCACGACGTGCGTCGGCATGGGCAGAAACCGGTCCGACCGCTCGGTGACCAAAATCTGGCCCTTCAGGGGCGTGACTGGGATGTCGAGCCCGACCATCCCTCCGAGCGGCCGATTCCCCAGGCCGGCGGCGAGCACGACCTTCGCACCGCGATAGCGTCCGGCCGCCGTGACCACCGCATAGCCCTCGCCGTCGCGTTCGATGCGCTCCGCCCGGGCGTCGGCATGATACCGCCCGCCGTGCTTCTTCAGGCCGGCATGCAGGCCGCGCAGCAGGTAGAGCGGGCTCGCGTGCCCGTCATGCGGCGACCACGTGCCGCCCACGACGTCGGGACCGATGCCCGGAAGCATCTCGCGCATCTCGGTTCGCGAAAGCACCTTTGCGCCATAGCCCGGCCCATGGACGTTGTGCATGCGCGTGATCATCTCGGCCTGCTTTTCCAGGTCTTCCTCGCTGAGCGAGGGCCGGATGCCGCCCGGCTTGCGGTAGTCCGGCGAGATGCCGGTCTCAGCCGCCAATTCCTGCGCGAATTCCGGCCAGACATCGGCGGAACGGCGGGTCCAGCGGGCATATTCGGGCATCCCGTCGCCTTTCGACTGGACCCAGACCAGGCCGAAATTGCCACGGGACGCGCGAAAGGCGATGTCGCCCTCGTCCAGCATGACGACCCTTTCGCCGCGGCGCGCCAGGCCGTAGGCGACCGCTGCGCCGACGAGCCCGCCTCCGACGACGATCGTGTCCGTGACGCTCATCGCGCGCCCTCCCCGATGAGCAGACGGTCGAGCCCGTAGATCCGGTCGACGACCAGCATCAGCACCATGGTGAAGACGATCGCGACGGTGGAAACCGAAGCGACGAGCGGGTCGGTCGTCTGCGTGATGTGGTTGAAGAGCCGGACCGGAAGCGTCGTCGTCGTCGGGTTGACGATGAAGATCGTCACGGTCAGCTCGTCGAAACTGGTGATGAAGGCGAGCACGAAGCCACCGATCACGCCCGGGACGATCGCCGGCAGCGTTATGCGGCGGAAAACCGTCCAGTGCGATGCGCCGAGCGAGATGGCCGCCTTCTCCACGGCCCTGTCGAGACCGACGACGGAGGCGAGCACGAGCCTCAGGACGAAGGGCATGATGATGACGACGTGACACAGCATCAGCCCGACGAAGGTCCCGTTGAGGCTGACCAGCGTCAGGAAGCGCAGGAACGCGATGCCGAGCACCACGGTCGGGACCGTCAGCGGCGAAAGGAAGAACGCCTGCAGCGCATCGCGGCCCGCAAACCGTCCGCGTCCGATCGCAAGGGCGGCGGGAATCGCCAGCACCGTCGCCAGGGACGCCGAGGCGACGCCGAGCTCGAGGCTGATCCAGGCCGAGGTGATGAACTCCGGATTGGCGAGGATCGCGTCGAACCAGCGCAGCGAGATGCCGCTCGGCGGGAACTCCAGGAAACCCTTCGGCGTCAGCGACACGCCGATCACGACCACGAGGGGCGCGACCATGAAGATCGCGAAGACGGCGCTGAACGCGAGTGCGAATGGGCCGTTGCGTCTCATTCGAAGACCCCCGCGAAGCGCCGTTCGACGAGGCGGTTCCACAACAGCATGACGGCCAGGACCGAAACGAGCAGGACCATGGCGATCGCCGCGCCGAGCGGCCAGTCGAGCGTATTGAGGAACTGGTCGTAGACGACGGTCGAGACGACCTTGATCCGGCGCCCCCCGAGAATGGCGGGCGTGGCGAAGGCGCTCGCCGACAGCGAAAAGACGATGAGCGAGCCGGACAGGATGCCGGGCATCGCCTGGGGCAGGACGATCCGCCGGAAGGCCGTGACCGGCCCCGCCCCGAGCGACTCCGCCGCGCTGACGGTCGCCGGATCCTGGCGCTGCAACGCGGCCCATACGGAGAAAATCATGAAGGGCACCATGACGTGGACGAGAGCGATCACGATGCCGGTAGAGGTGTACATCAGGCGCACCGGGTATTCGGTGAGACCGAGTGCGGAGAGGGCCTGGTTGACGATGCCGTTGTTGCTCAGGATGATCTCCCATCCGAGGGTGCGCACCACCACCGAGACGAGAAGCGGGCCGAGCACGATGAGGATCATGACGGAACGCAGGAGCGGGTTCATGCGGAAGAGGAAGTAGGCCTGCGGAACGCCAATCACGGCGCAGATCGCCGTCGTCGAGAGCGCGATCAGGAAGGTGCGCAGGAATATCTCGTAGAAATAGACGTCGCCGAGCACGTCCCGATAGTTGGCGAGCCCGATGGTCGGCTTGATCCCGCCGTAGAAGGAAAAGCTGTTGAAGCTGAGGATGAACGTCATCACCAGCGGCACGAGCAGCAGCAAAAGGAAGAGCAGCAGCGCCGGCGCGCTGAGGAACCAGGGTGTGAGAGCGGCCCGTCTCGTCATGTCCTCTTCTCCGCCGGCAGGACACGCAGGTCCTTCGCCTGCCAGGCGAGATGCGCGGTCTCGCCCGCCCTCAGATCCTCGACGCCGGTGTTGCGGCGAACGACCAGGAGCGGCCCGAGGGGCGTTTCGATCCTGAAGAGCCACTGGTCTCCCAGGAAGACGCTCTCGGCGATGGTTCCCGAAACGATCGCCTCGGGCTCGCGAACGAAGTCGATGCGTTCCGGGCGCAGGGAAAGGATGACGGGCCCTTGCGGCTGGTCGAGGGGTTCGGCCGCCTGCAGCGAGACGCCCTTGCAGCGCACGCGGCCCGCCCCGTCGTCCGGGCTGAACTCGGCGTCGAGACTGTTGGTCTTGCCGAGGAAATTCGAGATGAACGCGGATTTCGGGTTCTCGTAGACCTGGAAAGGGGTCGCCTCCTGGACGAGGTGTCCGTCCCGCATGACCGCGACGCGGTCGCTGAGCGCCATCGCCTCCGCCTGGTCGTGGGTGACCATCAGCGTGGTGACGCCCGCCTGCTGCTGGATCCGGCGCAGTTCGAGCTGCATTTCCTCGCGCAGCTTGGCGTCGAGGTTCGAAAGCGGCTCGTCGAGCAGCAGGAGCTGCGGCTCGATGACGAGTGCCCTCGCCAGGGCGACGCGTTGGCGCTGGCCGCCCGACATGGCGCGCGGGTAGCGGTCTTCGAGATGCGACAGGTGGACGAGGTCCAAGGCGGCGGCGACCCGCTTCCCCCGCTCGGCCTTTCCGACCCCGCGCATCTCCAGGCCGAAGCTGACGTTCTCGCCGACCGTCATGTGGGGAAAGAGCGCGTAGGTCTGGAAGACGATTCCGAGACCGCGCCGCCTCGCCGGAACGTCGGAGAGGTCGCGGCCGTCAAGCCTGATGCGGCCCGACGTCGGATGCTCGAAGCCGGCGATCATCTGGAGGGTTGTGGTCTTGCCGCAGCCCGACGGTCCGAGCAGCGAGACGAATTCGCCGCGCTCGATGTCGAGCGAAAACGCCTCGACCGCGCTGATGTCGCCGAACCGCTTCGTCAGCTGGCGGAGTTCAAGGAATGCCATGGCGCAAAACCCGTGGAGCGGATGATGGGGCGGGCGCGCGGACGGTCCCTCGGCCCGCGCACCCCCTTTGTCGGGCCTGGATCTAGCGCTCGACCTCGCGTGACCAGCGCTGCGTCCACTCCTCACGGTTCTTGTTGATCGTGTCCCAGTCGACCTTGACCAGCTTGGCGATCTGGTCGGGGCCGTAGGGAAGGACCTTGGCGAGCTCCGGCGGCAGCTCGGCCTTCTTGTTGACCGGGCCGGCGCCCATGGCATCGGCCATCTTCACCTGGATGTCAGGCTGCAGGAGATAGTCGATGAAGGCCTGCGCCTCGTCGGGAACGTTGCTGTCGACCACCGGGCAGCCGGCGATCATCAGGGCGACGGCCCCTTCCTTCGGGTAGGCGAACTTGACCGGGAAGCCGGTGTCGGCGAGCGACTTGACGCGGCCGGAGCCCCAGATCGAGAGCGCTATCGACTTGGACTGGAACAGTTCCGACATCTTGCCGGAGGACGGCTCGAAGACGAGGACGTTCGGCGCCACCTTCTGCGCCATCGTCTTGAAGCCCGGGTCGATGTTCTTCTCGCCGCCGCCGTTCAGGCGCGCCATCATGATCAGCGTGTGGAGGCCGTAGGTGTTGGTGATCGGCGGAATGGACAGGATGCCGCTGAACTTCTTGTCCTCGAGGTCCTTCCAGCTCGAGGGCGCGTCCCATCCCTTGTCCTTGAACCACTTCGTGTTGTAGGCGAAGCCGGTCGCGACGAAACCGAGGCCGATGGAATTCGGACCGATCCGGGCGAGGTCGTAGACGTCTTTCATCACGGGCGCGGACTTGATGGGCGCGCAGAAGCCGAGCGCGTCCGCCTGGTACATCGGGCCGTCGTCGAGGATCACCACGTCGAGTTCCTGGTTGCCCTTCTGGGCCTGCAGCCGCGCGAGGTTCTCCGTGGAGTTGCCGGCCACGAACTGGATCTTGACGTCGTGCTCCTTTTCGAACTGCGGGATGACGAGCTTCTCCATCAAGGTCTGGAAGGAGCCGCCGTAACCGCCCACCACGAGCGTCTTCTCTTGAGCATGCGCGCCTTGCGTCGCAAGCAGGACCCCCGCCGCCGCGAGCGCGGAAAATATGCGTTTCATGGGATGCACCCCTCGTTTCTTGTTTCTGGGCCTGCAATTCATTGACAATTCCCATGAACTTTCAAATGAGTTTATATGGTGTTGCCATTCCAAAAGGTTATATTCTCCCCATGCCTCGCCCCAACGTTCGCCAGATCGAAGCCTTCAACGCGGTCATGAAGAGCGGCTCGGTTACCAAGGCGGCGGAGGCCCTCTTCATCAGCCAGCCGGCCGTCAGCAAGCTGATCCACGCCTTCGAACAGTCCTGCGGCTTCGATCTTTTCTCCCGAAGCACGGGGCGGCTGGTGCCGACTCCGGAAGCGCGGCAGCTCTTCGTCGAGACACAGAGGCTCGAGATCGGAGTGGCGCGCGTGCGGAAAACGGCCGATGCCATCCGCAATCTCGAGCGCGGCGAAATTTCCGTGGCCGCATTCCCCGCGCTCGGCATGCAGCTGCTCCCGCGGGTCGCAGCCGGTTTTCTCGATTCCACGCCGGAGGTGCGCATTTCCCTCTTCACCCGCACGTCGAAGAGCATCGAGGACTCGATCGTCACCCGCGCGGCGGATTTCGGGATGTCGCTCCTGCCTTCCGACAATCCTGCCGTGCGGTGCGAGGCATTCTGCGAGATCTCGATGGTCTGCGTGCTGTCGGCCTCCCATCCCCTGGCGAACCGCCCTGTCGTCGACCTCGTCGACCTTGCCGACGAACCGTTCGTGGCGCTCGGGCGAGACGACCTTTCGAGCCCCGCCGTCGACGCCGCGCTGCAGTCCATTGGCGTCGGCGTCCGCGTCATGGCGGAGGTCCAGATGGCGCAGGCGGCGGCAGCGATGGTCAGCGCCGGCTATGGGCTGAGCATCGTCCCGACGTTGATCGCCGTCGGCTCGCACGATCCGAAGATCGTGTTCCGGCCGCTCGCCAGACCGATCACGATGACGGTCTGGCTGATCACCTCCGCCTTCGAAAAGCGCTCGGCCCTCAGCGAAAGGCTTGCCGGCGTGATCAGGTCCGCCATCGGCGAACTCGAGCGGTCGTTCTCGGTGAACCAGACCTGAAGGAAATCCTGCAGACGGTCTGTCCGTTGCCTGCTCAGGCTGCCGCCAGGCAGCAGCCGCGAACCGGTATTCTGGGCGGCATCATCCTGGTCCTCGGCGCGCCGTTGCTCGCCGAATTTGCTCTTGATTTCAGCCCGCCGGAGTATTTCGCCGATCTTCGAGTCATCGCCGCGCTCAGCATGACGCCGATGCCGGCTTTCGCCAATCCGGACTGCGCCAGCCAGCTGTTCCTCGACCACACGACGCTGGCGGTCGCCCACCATATCGTTCACCGCTACGGCGGTCTGCGCACGATCCCGAGGATCGTGACCGGAGGCCTTTCGGCCAGGAACGAGCGACGTGCCTAGGAGATCATCGACGCAAACATCGCAGGCGAGATTTCGCTTGCCGACCTTGCGCTTCAGTGCGGCCTGTCGCCACGACATTTCACGCGCGCCTTCAAGCAATCGGTCGGTGTCACGCCGCACCACTGGATGGTCTTGCGGCGATGCGAACGGGCCAAGGAGCTCGTCGCAACCGTCATGCCGGCGGTGGCAAGCATCGCCGCGGCCGCCGCACCCGACTTTTCCGGGGTCGGAACAGTTTCGCAGGTCGCCGTGAAGAAGGCGGCGCGCGCCGACGCGAAAGAGTTCGCCGGGCTGGAACTGATGGAGGCCACCCTCCTGTTCTCGCTGCTCAAGGAACTCGGCACGCCAATCACGGCCGACATCGAATCCTATGCCCAGATGGCACTTGCCAATCCGGACCTCGTCGAATGGATCCGCACCGGGGCGGACTTGAACGAGCCGCGCAAGGCGCAGTTCTACGGTGGCGGCGCCGAGGGGTACACCGACTATCCGACGCTTGCTGCGTCGGATGCGCTGCAGGGGCGGGCGTCGTGACCGGTCCGTTCCAGCTGGAGAATGACATGAAACTTCTCGTGCTCGGCGCGACCGGAGGAACCGGCAAGGCTATCGTCCGCGCGGCCCTGACCGCGGGACACGCGGTCACGATCCTCGTCCGGAACCCGGAAAAGGCGCAGGACCTCAGCGGGGCTCGCCTGATCACCGGCAACGCGCTCGACCCGAAGGCAGTGGCCGAAGCGCTGACCGGCAGCGATGCGGTGATCAGCGCCCTCGGAACGCCGGTCAGCCCGTTCAGGGAGGTCCGGCTGCTCTCTTCTGCTACGCGCATCCTGGTCGACGAAATGCGTCGGCAAGGCGTTTCTCGCCTGCTGGCCATCACCGGAATGGGGGCCGGCGACAGCGCCGGGCACGGCGGTTTCTTCTTCGACCGGGTGTTCAAGCCACTTATGTTGCGCAAGGTCTATCAGGACAAGGATCGTCAGGAAGCGATCATCCGCGGGCCATCGGTTCTGAACGACAAGCCCGCGAATGGCCGGGTGTGCGCGATGGTCGACCTGTCCGGGTTTCATGGCGGAACGATATCGCGTGCGGACGTCGCGCGGTTCGTTCTCGCCGAGCTCGAGGCACGCCGCTGGGAGAAGGCCGCCCCCCTCATCAGTTGGTAGGGGATGGTCCGGGCCGGCCGCACCCTTTGCAACGCCAGCTGTGTTGGATCGACCGATGGACACATATGAAATTCTGCGCAGGGGGGCGGCCAGTGATACCGCCAGGCGGGTGTCGCCGTCTCCGATCATGGCGATATGAGGTACTTGTCGCCCGTGCGCTTGGCATCATATGCCGCGATCGTATCGAGCTCGAGCGCCTGCTCGAGCGAGATCCGGTTGCCGTATCGGCTCGCGAAGGTCGTGGAAAGTTCGGCGGCGACGCGAGCGCGCATGCGCTTCACGACCTCCGCATCGGCGGCGGCGAGGAAATGGGGCAGCAACCATCCGGAGATCGACCATCTGAACCCGAGCCGGGCTCGTGTGAAGACGGTGGGCGAGAGGTCGAGTGCACCATAGATGAAGAGCTGCTTGAATACCGCCGATCCGTAGCGATTGTATTCCGTCATCCGCCGTACGGCGCAAGCCTCGATCGCGCTCAGGATCCGGACTCCGAGGTCTCCGCCGCCGATAGCATCGAAGACGACAGTCGCTCCGGTTTCCTCCATCGCGGCGCCGAGATCGTCCATGAAGCTGCCGCTGGTCGAGTCGAGTACGTATTGCGCCCCCTGCTTCTTCAGGAGCGCCGCTTGATCGGGCTTGCGGACGATATTGACCAGCGGAATTCCGTCCGCGATGCAGACGCGGTTCAGCATCTGACCGAGGTTCGATGCCGCAGCGGTATGGACGATGGCCTTGTGGCCGTCACGCTTCGTAGTCTCGACAAAACCGAGCACCGTCATCGGGTTGACGAAGGCAGAGGCCCCGTCCCGCGCATCCGTGCCTTCGGGAAGGACCATGCAGAGGCTGGCCGGCACCTTGCGGTACTGCGCGTACATGCCCCCGCCGGGCACGGCTACGGTCTTTCCGAGCAGAGCCTGGGCCTCGGGCGAGACGCCGGCCTTCACGACGATGCCGCTGCCTTCGTTGCCGACGGGCATCGGCTGGTTCACGCGCCCTGCGAGCGCGTTCATTGCGGCCGGCGGGATCGGCGCGGTCACGACGGGCAGACCGTCGCGGCGGGAAGCGCGGGCTGCTTTCATGTCGGCGCCAGCCAGAAGCAGGAACAGGTCAGAGGGATTGATCGGTGCGGCCAGCACCTTCAAGACCACTTCGCTGGCGGCCGGCTCGGACAAGGGCTGCCGGGAGAGGGAGAGGTCGAGTTCCCCGCCTTCCCTGACCAGCGACTGCATGACGATGTTCTCTTGCGGCAGTTCCTCGGGCATTTCGTCGTCCCATTCCTCGTTCAACTATGGGGCCTGCCTTCAGCTGCCGACCCGGCATTCCGGCAAGCTCGCCGGCGCCCGGAGCATATCAGCCGGGCTTCCCACTTCTGGATATTTTTTACAATGCTGCCGAGGCCCGCCGCCGCGGCGTCGGCTCGGCGTGCGCGATGGGCAAGCTGCTTGCGCACGCTTCGTCTATTGCCGTTCGCGCATGGCCTCACGCATGCGATTGAAAGCCGAGGCCATTTCCGTGTTGCAGCACGCACGCGGCCACTGCCGCGTCTCGACCCGGCGTCAGGGCCGCGGAGGCATTGGAGTTGACCTGCGAGTTCGTCGCCCGGCGGCGGGGCTGCCCGGTGATCGTCGCGGGATCTCGGCGCCGACGCGGATCCCAACTCACATCTCGTTCTTGAGGCGCTTGAGCTCCTTGCCGCAGCCGATGGAGACCTCGTTCTCGTGCGCCTTGAGGCAGCGGGCGATCCTGCCGCCGCCCTCCTTGATTCCCTTGCAGAGCCTCGCGGCGTCGGCCTTGCAGTACTTCAGGGCCTGCGCGTCGGCGGCGGAGTTGAAGGCAGTCAGCGAAAGGACGCCCGTAGACAGAACGAGCACCAACAGCTTTGCGGCACCACGCATTTCGCACCTCCGAGAATTGCTGGGACGATGTGCCGCGGCGGCCGCGTTGCCGAAGTCGTGGCGGACCAGACACATTAACGCGGTGCAGATCGAGGGCAACCCTCTCCGATCTTATGTCTTCCTTACCAGAATTCGGTAAAGGAAAACGGGAGACCTGGGCCGGGTGGGCGCGTCGCGGCACCACCCGCGGGACGATCCGGACCCGATCGACCGCGTCGACCCGCCCCGAAGAAGACCGTCATGCGCCTGTGCTCGGCGCCGTCAACCGAGGGCGAGCGGGGCGGGCCCTGGCGCCAGTATTTCACCCGCTTCGAGCAGCAGGTCTTCGCGGAACTGATCGGCAACCAGCTGAACGCCGAGCAGGCCCGAACCGGCCGTTTCGAGCGTGACGGTCAGACCGGGCAGCCCCATGAACGGGATCGCGACCATCGGCAGCTGCGCTTCCAGCACGGCGTCGAAATCCTCCGGCGAGGCGACGTCGCGGTGATCGACGAAGGGAAGTTCCCCCGACACGGGACAAAGGACAAGAGGCCATTCCGCCAGAAAACCGCGCCAAAGACGCGTCAGCCGAGCGCGGGCCTTCAGGGTGGACATCAGTTCGTGGAGGTCGATTTCCGGGCAATGCCGCGTCATCTGGGCGTAGACGAAATTCGCGTCCGGATCGTCTTCCGCACGAAGGGCCGCACAGCCGTCATGGCGATACTCAGCCATCCAGAGGCGCAATTGCATATCCATCGCCTCGCGCAGGGGCGGCGTCGGCACCTCGTCCACCTGATAGCCCGCGTCGGACAGCCTGGTCGCCGCCGCGCGCAGGGCGTCGCGGATCGGCTGGGCGACCGGCATGCCCCCGGGAGCTTCGAGATAGGCGATCCGGCGGGGCACGGGCGCGCCTTCGAGAGGCATCGCCTGCCACCACGGATCGCGCATGTCGCGACTCGCCATCGCCGCCAGGGCAAGCCTCAGATCCGGGATCGAACGGGCCAATGGGCCGGCCACGGCCATCAGCTGCGCGCCGATCAATCGGTCACCGCCCGTGGCGTTGAACGCGGGAACGCGGCCGAGGGATGGCCGAAGGCCATGCACGCCGCAGGCGTAGGCCGGATAGCGAATTGACCCGGCGATGTCGGTGCCCTGGCCGATCGGTCCCATGCCGGAGGCCACCGACGCGGCGGCCCCGCCCGACGACCCTCCCGGGGTCAGGGCGGCATCGCGCGGATTCTTCGTCGCACCATGAATGCGGTTCCGCGTGAACCAGCGCAGCGAAAAGGCCGGCGTGTTCGTGCGACCGACGACGATCGCACCGGCCTTTCGAAGGTTTGCCACCACCGGACTATCGGCTTCCGCTACGAGATCGGCCTGAGACCGCAGGCCGTTCGTGGTCGCGTATCCCGCTTGGTCGATGATCACCTTGATCGTCACGGGAACGCCCGCCAATGGACCGGGGGTCTCTCCTCGCCGCAGGGCGGCGTCGCCTGCATCCGCGGCCGCGAGCGCTTCTTCATCCATCCGCTGAACGACGGCATTGAGGATGGGGTTGACCTGATCAATCCGCGCGATGGCGGAGGTGACCGCCTCCCGCATCGAAAGCTTGCCCGATGCGATCAGCGGCGCCAGTTCACTTGCGGTAAGAACCCAGGGTTCGGACATTGGCGCCTGCGCCTGCGAGAGACCTCGGCCGAGCGGGTCCCGACGACCCGGAGCACAGAGGATAACACCGCCACCGCCGCAGACAAGTGCGGGCGAGGCCACCATAGCGACGACCGGTTCGCCGTGTTGCGCGATCACGTCCGCGGACCGGATATCGAACGCCAGCGAACGCGGCGACCTGGCCGGCGCATGCGACCTGCAGCACGGCGGTTCCTCCTCCTGCGTCGGAACGCTCCGGTCGTCAA
>CAWIQE010000025.1:0-43317 GCA_963838155.1 uncultured Alphaproteobacteria bacterium | reverse complement strand
TGGAGCGCTTCGTCCTCGGCGCGGACAGGCCTTAGAGCGCTTCCAGGAAAAGCGGGAACCGGTTTCCCGTCCGGAAGCGCGGACAGGCTCTCCGTGCCCCTCCGGAGACCGCGGTCGAACCCGCCTCAATCGGTTCGGCAGTAGACATAGATGCAGTGGCACGGCTCGTCGTCCGCCGCCAGGCACCGCATGCTTCATGCTGCCGTCGAAATGGATGCTGTCCCCCGGCAGGAGGATGACCTCCCCGTATCCTTCCGAATGAAAGGCGAGGCGGCCGGAAACGACGTAGAGGAAATCCTCCGTCGGATGGCTGTTCCACGGGCCGAACTCGGAAAGATCGGAGCATGTGAAGCTGACGAAGCAGGGTTGGAACCCCCGGTTCTTCAGTTGCGGCGCCAGTGGCGACAGCCGCGTGGCGTGGTCCTCGACGACCGGCGCCGGAGTGCCTCTCGTGACGATCATGCGCCCGGCCGGGCGCAACGCATGGTCCTCCGGCTGCAGGAGCTCCGTCAGCTCCGTGCCGAGCTCCCGGGCGACCTTGAGCAGGAGTTCGAAGGTCGGCGAGAGGAGGCCGTTCTCGATCTTCGAAAGGGTCGAACGGGCGAAGCCGCCGCGCTCGGCGAGATCCGCCTGGCTGAGATCCTGCTCGATCCTCATGAGCTTGATGCGCCGGGAAAGCGCCTTTCGATCGATATTCTCGCCGGTCATCCGATTGTCCCCCGTTGGATCGCGCCATCTGCCGATGATTGACGACAAAGCGTTCCTATAATAACAATTTGCCGAGCTTGCGAAAAGTCCGGACAAGGAGCATCCGATGGAAATGTCGAAGTCCCTGGCTCTCTTCGAGCGCGCGACGAAGGTCATGGTGGAGGGCGTTTCGTCGGCCTCCCGCGGCCCGTCGACATTCGGCCGGGCTCCCCAATACATGGATCGCGGCGAGGGCAAATATCTCTACGACGTCGACGGCAACCGGTACCTGGACTGGATGATGGCCTACGGCGCGCTTCCTCTCGGCCACGGGCACCCGGCCGTGGTCGAGGCCGTCACGGAAGCCGTGGCCGGCGGCACCCACACCGCCACGGCGCTGGAGGTGGAGGTCGATCTCGCCGAGATGCTGGTCGGCATGCTCCCGCACGTCGACAAGATCCGCTTCGCCAATACCGGCACCGAGGCGGTGATGGCCGCCGTGCGGCTGGCGCGGGGCCATACCGGCCGCCGGAAGCTCGTGAAGTTCGAGGGTCACTACCACGGCTGGTGGGACGCGGTGATGCTGAGTTCCAACGCCCAGAAGCCGTTGTCGCTGGGCCACCCGTCCGATCCGATCCGAATTCCCGATTCGTCGGGCCTGACGCCCGGCAGCTGGGAGGATACGGTCGTCGTCCCCTGGAACGATTTCGATGCCCTGGAGCGCGCGATGGCGCTCCACGGCCGCGACGCCGCCTGCGTCGTCACCGAAGGCGTCATGTCGAATTTCGGCGTCATCGCGCCAAAGGACGGCTATCTTCTTCGCATGCAGGAGCTGTGCCGCGAATACGGCGCGCTTTTCTACGTGGACGAAACCGTGACCGGTTTCCGGTTGGCGCCCGGCGGCGCGACCGAGCTCTACGGCCTGTCGCCGGACCTCGTCACCTACGGCAAGGCGCTGGGGGGCGGGATGCCGGTCGCGGCCATCGGCGGCCGCGCCGACGTGATGGACGGCCTCGAATGGGGCAAGGTCCTGCACTTCGGGACGCACAATGCCGGCCGCCTGTCGCTGATGGTCGCCAGGGCGACGCTGAAGACCATGACGGCGAACGACAATGCGGGCTTTCGCCACAACGCCGAATTGGGTATCCGGCTCGCCGATGCCGTCCGAAGCGTCCTGCGAAGCCAGAACAAGCACGCGGCGATCTGCCAGAACGTGACGTCGATGTTCCAGATCTTCTTCACCGAGGAGGAGGAAATCGCCGACTATCGCCAGTATTGCCGCTCCGTCGATGCCACCAAGTTCCGCGATTTCGCCCTCAGGCTGATGGAGAAGGGGATCTATATGAGCCCGGCGTCGACGCTGCACTCGCTTCCCTCCATCGTGCACGACGACGACGACGTGGCCTTCACCGCCGAGGCGATCGCCCAGGTGCTGGCCGAATGGGAGTGAGGCGCGCCGAGCGTCAGGTTCCGAAGACGTCGAGGACGTCCGCCACCAGATGGCCGAGAACGTCGGATTCGTAGCCGCCTTCCTGGACGATCACGGTCGGCAATCCGATGTCGCGCACGCGTTCCGCCATCGCCGTGAACGCGCGTCGGGTCACGGAATGGCGGCCGTGCCTGTCGTGTTCCGAAGCGTCGACGCCGAGAGCGAGCACCAGCGCTTCCGGCTCGTAGTCGCCGACCGCGGCGATCGCACGGGCCAGCGCGTCGAGATACTGGTCGTCGCCCGCTCCGAAGTCGAAGGTCAAATTGAGGTTGAACCCCGTCCCTTCACCCGCTCCCCGCTCGTCGGGATACCCGGTGAAGAAGGGGTAGAAATTGCTTGGATGGGAGTGGATCGAGGCCGTGAAGACGTCCGCCCGGTCGTAGAAGATCTGCTGGGTCCCGTTGCCGTGATGCACGTCCACGTCCAGGATCGCGACCTTGGCGAAGGATCGGCGCAATTCCTCGGCCGCGATCGCCGAATTGTTCAGGTAGCAGAAGCCCATCGCGCGCCCGCTTTGGGCATGGTGGCCGGGAGGTCGGCACAGGGCGTAATGGGTTCCCTCGCCCCGCCCGGTAAGCCGTGCCGCCTGGATGGCGGCCTGGGCGGCCGCATAGGAGGCGGTCCAGGTGCCCTCTACGATCTCGGCAGCCATGTCGGCCATGTACCAGCCGATTTCGCCGACGATGAAGCCCGGCTTTTGCGCGTAGGTCTCGTAGGGGAAGACGTTCGGCAACATGTTGCAGCCCGTGCCGAACGGCGTGCCCTCGCCGAATTCCGCGGTCCAGCGGTCGAACGCCTCGCGCAGGAACGCCACATAGCCGGCGTCGTGCACGGCAAGGATCGGCTCCAGGCCGAAATCGGCGGGTTCCCTCATCGGCTTCCCGCGCGCCTCGAGGGTGCGCACGATCCGTTCGGCGCGTGACACCGATTCCTCGCTGGCGGCGATGCGCCCGAGCCTGACGAAATGCGTATCCCTGTGCGCAAGCTGGGCGTCCGACCAGTAGACTGTCATCGATATGTCCTCGTGCGAAACGATGTCTGTCCGTCAGCCCTGCGAGACGCACCAGTAAAGGACCGCTTCGTCGCGTTTCGACGGATTGCGCGAATAGAACCGCTGCGAAAGATCGAGGGCATAGCTGTCTCCTTCCTCCAGGACATGCCGCACGCCGTCGATCCACAACTCCAGCCGGCCGCTGAGAAGGATGCCGACCTCCCTGCCGGCCCGTCTCATGGAGATGTCCTTCGTTTCCGCTCCGGGTGCGTAGGTCGATTGCATGAATTCGATGCCTTCGCCCAGGCGCGGCGAGAGAACCTCGATCCGGATGCCGTCGTTCAGCATCCAGCGGCGGTTCCCGGCGCGCACGACGTTCTCCGCCTCGGCGGGGCTTTCGTTCTGGTTGCGGTCGAAGAACCAGGAAACCGGGACCTGGAAGACGTCCGCTATGGCGTAGACGTCCTTCAAGGTCGGCTGCGTCATTCCGCGTTCGACCTCGCTGATGAAGCCGATCGAGCGCTGGATTTCCGCCGCGAGCTTGGCGAGCGTCAGGTGGCGGCTCTTGCGCAGCTCCCTGATCGAGGGGCCGATTCCGGCCAGCGAATCCCCCCTCCGCTTCTCCGGCTCGGTATCCACCCCGGCGTCCTTCGGTTTGGACGACAACGCCATCTTCTCTTCTTTCTCTCGATCGCGACGAACCCGGCGACCGGTCGCGCGCTTCTCTTCGATTTTTGCCGAGCCTAAGAGAAAAGGACATGAAATTTCAATCAAAAATTTTCGTGAAAAGTCTCTATTGCTATTTCGTGAAATTTGAAAGAGGCTATTTCATGAGCGGTATGGGTCGAGGAATGCCCATATGCGCTCCCGCTCTCGGTTGCACGGCGACGAAGCGGCAGGAAAACAGGGGACAGGTCTACAAAAAGAAAGGTTTCGACATGAAATCGCAAAGACATCGGATGCCGGAATTGCGCCGCGACATCGCCGCTCGGCATGGCCCGGTCGCACGATGCGCCGCGACGCTGGCGGTCTGCCTGCTGACGGCCGCCACGCTCGCCGCCGGGTCGTCCTACGCCCAGGCCGCGGGAAAGAAGCCCTTCGGCGACTGCGTCGTCGCGAAGAATCCGCCCATTCACAAATTGCAGCCCGTTCATCCGGGAGCGCTCACGGTCGCGGCGTCCTTCCCCTATCCCGAGGGCTACAGGGGCAACACGCTCGACACGATCGACGGCGGCTACATGTACTGCCTCGACGCAGCCATCGCCAACCGGGCCGGCCTGGACAAGATAAACCTCGTCAACGCGACCTTCGAATCGCTCGTGACGGCGAAGACCTCGGACTTCGACATCGCGGTCTGGGACATCATAGATACGGCGAAGCGCCGCAAGGTCGTCGACTTCGCCGCCCCTTACGGCTTCTACGAGACGGGTGTCCTCGCCAAGGCGGGATCGAAGATCGACAAGCACAGCATCAAGAAGGCCACCGTCGGCGTCCTCGCAGGTTCGACGACGCTCCATTTCGTGCAGGAGAAGCTCAAGCCGAAGACGGTTCGGGCTTTCGCCAACGACCAGGACATGTTCAATTCCCTGCTGTCCGGCGGAATCGATGTCGCGATGAACGACATCCCGATCGTCATGCCGGCGGCCAAGAAGTCGAAGGGGAGACTGACGGTGATCGCTCGCTACCCGGAATTGGCCGGCGCCGTGGCCCCGCTGCTTCCCAAAGGCTCCCCGAACGTCGAGCCGGTCAGCCAGATCATCAAGGACATGAAGAAGGACGGCTCGCTCCACGCGATCATGGCCAAGTGGCTCTATCCGCTGCTTGGCGGCGACCCGAACAAGGTTCCCGTGTGGAAGTCGTCTGAATGAGTCTTCGCTCGTTTCCGAGCACCGACAGGGGCGCCGACGGCGATTTCGCATCGCCGGCGGCGCCCCTTCCCACGTCGGGATTTCTCAAGGCCGCCTGCACGACCGCCCTGTTCGCGATGGTCTTGCTCTACCTGTTCGTCGACGTGCTCGGCCACGGGCTGGGGCCGACCGGCGTCGCGTTTCTGGCCGCGCTCGGCGTCGTCCTGCTCCTTCCGCTCTGGGCCGCCTATCTGGGCCGGCGCCGGAGCCGCATCGCTTGGGCCGGCAACGCCCATGTCGAGGCCCGCGTCCTTGCGGCCAGGTCCCGGCGCATGTCGATCTCCTCGCTCGGCCTGAGCGTCTTCGTCGCCATCGCGTCGCTGATAGGGCTCCTGATCTTCCTGAACGACGGAGCGGTGCAGAAGACGTTCTTCGACCTCGGGTTCATGGCGGAGAGCACGGGCGACGTTCTCAGAGCGCTTTCGGTCAATATCGAGATCGCGGTATCCGCGCAGATCATCGCGATGATATTCGGCCTGCTCCTCGCCGTCGGCCGGCTTCTCCCGGCCCGGGGATTCTGGCCGATCCGCTTCCTGGCCATCGCCTATATCGACGCGTTTCGCGGAATCCCCGCCGTCGTGCTGATCTACCTCGTCTGCTTCGGCGTTCCGCTGACCGGCGTTCCCATCCTGAGCGGCGGATCCGTCACGCTCTACGCGATCGTCGCCCTGTCGATGACCTACAGCGCCTACAACGCCGAACTCTATCGCGCCGGCATCGAGGCGATCGGATCCGAGCAGCGCATCTCGGCGGAGTCCCTCGGGCTGACGCAGGCCGACGTGTTGCGGTTCGTGATCTTTCCCCAGATGATCCAGAACATCATGCCGCCCATGCTCAATCTCTTCATCGCCCTCCAGAAGGACACGGCACTGGTCATCGTCGTCGGCATCATCGACGCCTTCAGCCAGGCCAAGATCTATTCGGCGACCAACTTCAACCTCTCCTCCGTCACGATGGTCTGCATCATCTTCCTCCTGTTGACGTTTCCCCAGACGCGTCTGCTCGACTATCTGATGGAGCGGACCCGCAGGAACAGGGTTTAGGACGCGCGCATGCAGGCGGAATGCATCAGGCTCGATTCGGTGCTCAAGCGCTACGGCGCCACCACGGTGCTCGATCACGTCGACATGACGGTGATGCGCCACGACGTCGTGACGCTGATCGGCGCTTCCGGATCGGGCAAGTCCACCCTGCTGCGCTGCATCAACGGCCTGGAAGCGATCCAGGGCGGCGAGATCCTCTTTCGCGGCGACGTCGTTTCGGGCGAAGGCATCGATCTGGTCGCCCTGCGCCGCCGGATCGGCATCGTCTTCCAGAGTTACAATCTCTTCCCGCATATGACCGTCCTGCAGAACTGCGTCCTGACCCCCGTGCGATCGGGCAAGGCGAGCAAGGCCGAGGCCCGCGAGGAGGCGCACGCCATGCTGGCGCGTGTCGGGCTGAAGGACAGGGCCCACGCCTATCCGGGGCAGCTCTCCGGCGGCCAGCAGCAGCGGGTCGCCATCGCCAGGGCCATGCTGATGCGTCCCGAGGTGCTGCTGCTCGACGAGATCACGTCCGCCCTCGACCCCGAACTCATGCTCGAGGTCCTCGACCTCGTGCGCGAACTGGCGGGCGGGGGGATGACGATGCTCATGACCACGCACGAAATGGCCTTCGCCCAGGAAGTCTCCTCGAGGGTCTGCTTCCTGCACCGGGGATCGATCCTGGAGCAGGGGCCGCCGTCCAAGATCTTCTCGTCGCCTTCGACGCCGGAACTGAAATCCTTCCTGGGGCGCCTTCACGAGGTCGGGCGGACCTGACGCGCGGACGAGATGCTCGCCGACGGCCCCGCGGCAGCGATGGTCGGCCGGCCGTCAGGTTTGCCGGGCCGTCGGGCCGAGCGTCTCGATCGCCGCGTTCCTCCGCCCGACGGCTCTCGCGGCGTAGGCGAGCCCGACCGATGCGGCGACGCACCAGACGGCCATCCAGACGAGCTGCGTCGGCAGCGAGACGCCCCAATCTATCAGCACGCCCGTGATCCCCGGACCCAACGCCGACGACAGCACCATCCCGGAGACCGTGATCGCCCGGATCCCGCCCAGGTTCGCGAGCCCGTACACCTCCGGCCACAACGCCCCGAGGAGCGTCATGGTGAAGCCGTTGCTGACGCCGAGGAGGAGCATGAACAGATAGACGCCCCATAACGGCGTGATCAGCGCCACCGCCATCGCGGCCACGGCGAGCGGCATCAGGAAGAACGGCAGGAGCTTCAGCGACCCGTGGCGGTCGATCATGGCGCCGCAGACGAAGCCGAAGACGACCGTCGATACGGACATGACCGGGAAGGCGGCGGCGAACGCCATCGGATCGTAGCCCCTGTGCAGGATGAGATAGCCCTCCTGGAAGAAGATCGACGTGCCGATGAAGGCCGGCGCCAGCGTGCCGGCGAGGATCAGGTAGAGGACCGGGTCGCGCAGAACCTCGCCGCGCGTCCAGTCGCGCACGGTGGCTTCACGGCTCGATCCGGCCTCCTTGGCCTGCGGTATGCGCTCGACCCGGATCAGCGCGACGATCAGCGGAAGGCCGACGAGAAGGAGCGCGACCGCCGAGGCGACCCAGGCCGTCCGCCAACCTCCGGTCGCCCGTTCGACGAGCACGACGAGGGCCGGGAGGATCGCCGATCCGGCCTGTTGGCCGGGCACGATCAGCGACATCGCGCGGCCGCGATTGGCGACGAACCAGCGGCCGATCTCCGTGAAGGCGGTCTCCGTCATCATGCCCTGGCCGAACAGGCGCAGGAGATAGATCGCGACGGTCAGCACCAGCACGTTCGGGGCGACCGCGATGAGCAGGCAGGCGCCGGCGAGCGCCGGCATCGAAAAGAGCACGACCTTCCAGCCCGGCATCAGGTCGAGCGTGCGGCCGAGCCAGGGCAGCGTGGTCGCGCTCGCCAGCGTCGCCACCATGTACACGCCGCCGAACGCGCCGCCCGACAGCCCGAAGGTCGCCCTGAGGTCGTTGCCGAACAGACCGATGAAAAAGGTCTGGCCGAACGAGGAGAACATCGTGAGCAGGAAGCCGCCGGCGAGCCAACGGGCATTGTCGCGGAGAAAGCGCCCGTTCGAGCGCACGAAATCAAGCATGAAACTCTGCGATGGATGGCGTGAAACGGAGAAAGGTCCCGAGCGCGGGACGACCGGCGGGACCTTACTCCGGGGGCGCGAATATGTCGATGGTGCCGCCGGCGTTCACCTGAGGACCAGGATCACCCCGGACACGAACGCGAAGGCGAGCACGATGGACCTGAGGATGCGCGCGTCGATGCGGCCGTGGGCGGCCCGGCTCGCCGCGATGCCGACCGCGATTGCCGGGACGAGGACCAGGGCGAATTCGAACTGTTCCGCGTTGACGCGTCCCGTTGCCGCGAGAATGCCGAGCGACAGGATCTCGCCGACGAGGAAGCATATCGCGATCGTCGGCCGCAGCACGTGCGGCTGGTGGTGCTGGTAGACGAGGGCGAGCGGCGGGCCGCCGACGCCCGTCGCCGTCTCCGTCACGCCGGTGACGAGCCCGGCGGCGATGTAGGCCTTGTGGCCCGGCGAGAAGACCGGAGCCTTCAGGCTGGCTATGACGGCGAGGACGATGCACGCGCCGATCATCTGGTTGAGCGCGGTCGCCGGCAGGGCCGCGAGGACGGCGACACCGCCGAAGGTGCCGAGGAGGCGCCCCGAAGTGACCCAGCCCGCTCCGAACCGGTCGATCGCCGGCCACTCCCGCCAGGCGACGTAGCAGTTCATCGGGATCATCAGCATCAGCAGCACGGCCGGCATGAGGGCGGGCCTCAGATAGCCGATGACCGGCGCCACGATCAGCGCGAAGCCGATGCCGGTCGCGCCCTGGGCGAACCCCGCGGCCGCGACGACGCAGGCGACGGCGGCGAAGAGCGTCGTCGTCATCGAGCCTCCTCCGCCCTGCGGACGGCTGCGGCGCGATGGGCCTCGGAACCGGGATGCACCCGCCGGATGGGCGCGGCGTCGACGGCCGCACGGGCGCGCCGCGAAATCTCGCCCATGAGCGCGCGGCCGTCCCAGTCCGTCGGCCAGCCCTGCCAGAGCCGAAGCCGGCCGGCGACGAAGACGCCGACGATCTGGTCGCGGTTTCCGAGCCGCACCAGCTCCCACACGAGGTCGGTCGACGGGCTGAACTCCGGCGTGTCGATGTCGACGAGTAGAAAGTCGGCGGCGCCGCCCACCTCGATGCGGCCGGTGATTCCGCCGAGCCCGGCAGCGTCCGCCCCGGCGCCGGTGGCATGCTCCAGCCACGTCCAGCCGGCCCCGCAGCACGAATCGCCCGTTTCGAGGCCGAAGGCGATGCGCTGGGTGGCTTCAGCCGCGTCCATGAGCCGGAACCCGTCGCTGCGCGTCCCGTCGGTACCGATGCCGAACCGGATGCCGAGGCTCTTCATCATCAGCGCGGGCGCGACCGCGTTGCCCTTCCATTGCGAGGCGACGGGGTTGTAGGCGACCGCCGTGCCGGTGTCGCGCAGCATCATCAGCTCGTCGGGGGTGACGAGCGTCGCATGCGCGACCATCACGTGGCGGCCGAGCGCGCCCAGATCGAACAGATGTTCGAGCGGACGCCGCCGCCGGTCGACCAGGGAGCGCTCGACGGCGGCCAGATGCTCGTTGACGTGCGTCTGGAAGATAACGCCCGCGCGGCCGGCCATCGCCGACACGTCGGTAAGCATCGCGTCGGTGGCCGCCTCGGGAATGGAGATGGCGAGCGAGGGATGGACGAGGGCGTCGCCCTGCCATTCCTCCAGGTGCTGCTCCGCGCGCCGCAGGATTCCGGCCCGGTCGGAACCGGGCGCGGCGTCGTTGCAGATCAGCCCGAGCACCGTGCGCAGGCCCGCTTCCTTCGTCGCCCGTGCGATCGCGCCTATGTCGCCGGGCGCCCGGGTGCCTGCGTCGACGACGGTGGTGAACCCGCCCCTGAGGGATTCCAGCGCCGCCGCCTTGGCCGCGAAATAGACGAGCTCCTCGTCGAGCGCACCTTCGAGCGGCACCCAAACGCGACGGAAGATCTCCGACGGCTCGCCGAAGGCCAGCGCCTTGCCGAAGGTCTGGGTCAGGTGATGGTGGGCGTCGACGAAGCCCGGCATCAGGAGCTTGCCGGGAAGCGGCAGCGGCCGAAGCCCCGGATGGCGCGCGACCACCGCCTCCTTCGGTCCGACGTCGCGGAACGTCCCGCCCGAAACCACCACGGCGCAGTCGTCGGCGATGCCATCGGGCAGGAGGAGCCTGTCCGGCAGGAGCAGGGACTCCTGTCGTGCGAAGAGTGCGGGGTCGAGAGCCGTGTCCATTGTTCGTCCGTTCCTGTCTTTGCTTGGCGGCCGGCCGCAGTAGACGGCTGGCCGCTCGTCGATGTCAGTCGCCGTTCCCCGCGGCGGCGATGCCGGTCGGGACGTCGTCGTCCGCCTGTCCGCCGAGGTGGTGAAAGGCGATATTGGTCAGGACCGCCGTGATCGTGCCGGCGGCGAGCCCGTTGCCGAGCACCATCTGCACCGCATGCGGAAACTGGCTGTAGATGTTCGGCACCAGGATCGGCAGCAGGCCCATGGCGATGCCGGCGGCGAGCGTGAAGAGGTTTCCGGTGTCGCCGAGGTCGACCTTGCGCAGCATGTCGATGCCCATCGCCGCGATGATGCAGAAGACGATCACCGCCGTACCGCCGACCACCGGGCCGGGGATCGCGTAGACCAGCCGTCCGAGCGGCGCGAACAGGGCGAGGCCGACCAGGATGATCCCGCTGACGGCCGTCACGTAGCGCGACTTGATACCCGTCGCCTTGACGACGCCGATGTTCTCGCCGCTGGTGATGATCAGCGAGGTTCCGAAGAGACCGCCGATCAGCGACATCAACGCGTCGCCGCGGATCGTCTTGGGCACGTCCTCGCGCTGGTCGATCGTCTTGCCGACGGCGTCGGAAATGGCGACCGTCTGCCCGGTGGCCTCGGCCATCGAGATCACGCTGAAGACGATCATCGGGACGGCCGCGATCAGGTTGAAGTGCGGCATCCCGAAGGGCAGGGGCGTGGGCAGGCTGAGGATCGCCCCGGGCAGGATCCCGCCGAAATGCATCACGCCCGCCACCGCGCCGACGGCGGCGCCCGCCAGGAGCCCGAAGAGCACGCTCAGCTGGCTCGCGACGCCGCTGAGGACGCGGGCGAAGAGCAGGGTGAAGCCGATGGTCGAGAGCGCCAGGAGGATGTTCAGGGGATCGGCATAGTGCGGGCTGCCGGGCTGCCCGGTGATGATGCCGCCGTAGATCTTGACGAGGTTGATCGCGACGAGCAGCAGCATCGTGCCGATCACCAGTTTGGGAAAATACTTCAGGCAGCGGGCGAAGACCGGCAGCACGAGGAAGTAGACGAGCGCCGTGATGATGACCGCGCCGACGGCCGTCTGGATGTCGGTCTGCGCGGCGATGGTCAGGAAGATCGCGATCGGTGCGCCGCCCGGCACCATGATGAAGGGCAGGCGCGCGCCGAATTTCCACGGGCCGAAGCTCTGGAGCAGGGTCCCGAGGCCGCAGACCAGGAAGGTCGCGCTGATCAGGTTGATCGTCAGGTCGGCCGAAAGGTTCAGCGTCTTGCTGATGACGAAGACGGCCGTGATCGGCGAGGCGGCCATGACGAGCACGTGCTGCAGGCCGAACGGTATGAGCTGACGGAGCGGAAGCCGCTCGTCGACGGGTTCGATACGCTGGGTCATTCTTCTCTCCTGTTCCCCTGGAACCGGTCCGTCCGCTTCTTGCCCGGCGGATCGGAGGCCGGCAGCGATGCCGGGAGTCCGGTGTGTCCATATAAAAACGTTTTACTACACCGGCACATCGCAAACGCTGGCATATAAAAACGTTTTACTATAACGACAGCGTCCGCTAGATTTGTCAAGAGGGGTCCCCGGACGACGGGTCCGGATGGCGGATCGGGAGAAACGAACCTTGCAGAAGCGGCGCTCGAACGGTCCCGGCGACATGGCGGCACGCAGCCGCGTGACCATCGTCGACATCGCCCGGGAGGTGGGGGTGTCGCCGGCGACCGTGTCCAACGCCTTGAACGGGCGGCGCTACGTGGAGGCCGCCACCGGCCAGCGGATCAAGGAAGCGGCCGCGAGGCTCGGCTACAGGCCGAATTTCCGTGCCCAGTCGCTGCGAACCGGCCGGGCGGACACGATCGCGCTCCTGTCGTCCATGCCCTTCGCGGTGGCCGCCGGACCGTCGCGTCTCGGCTTCCTCATGGAGGTGGCGGCCGTCGCCGCGGCGTCGGCGCTCGAAAGCGGCATGGCGCTCGTGCTGGTGCCGCCGCTGGAGAGGGCGTCGGCTCCGATCCGCAACCTGTCGATCGACGGGGCGATCGTGATCGAGCCGGCGGCGGGAGACCCGGACGTCGCGTTCCTGCAGTCGGCGGGCCTGCCCGTCGTCGCCATCGGCCGGCAGCCGGGATCCGGCGACGCGGTCCCCTATGTCGACCTCCGGTCCGCCGCCTCGGCGGAGCTGATGATCGGCCATCTCGAGGCCCAGTCCGCCCGCGCCATCGGTCTCGTCGTCGGCGACACCGGTCGCAACTCCTATCTGGAAACGGAAAAGGTCTATCGGGACTATGCCGCGCGAAGCATGGTCGAACCCGCCGTCCTCAGGCTGGACGAGCGCGAGGGCGAGGAGGGCGCCCGCCGCGCGGTCTTCCGGCTCCTCGGGGAGCGGCCGGACCTCGACGGTCTCTGCGTTCCGGTCGACGCCTTCGCCGTGGGCGCCATCGACGCGGCAGCCGAACGCGGCCTGGACGTGCCGCGCGACCTCAAGATCGTGACCCGCTACGACGGCCTCCGCGCGCGGCAGAGCCGGCCGCCCCTCACCGCGCTCGACCTTCACCTCGATGCGGTCGGCGCGCTCGCGGTGGACCTTCTTCTCCGCTGCATCAACGGCCGGCTGGAGGAGCGCACGGTCCGCGCGCCGCTCCCCCAATTGCTGCCGAGGGCGTCCTCGGTCCTCTAGGCGCCTCCAGGCCGAGGCTCACCCGGCCTTGACGATGCGCACCGGTATCGACTTTCCGGCCGGAACGTGGGCGTCGCGCGACCGGTGCGACAGCGGCACGAGGCGGTTGCACTCCGGAAAATAGCCGGCGCAATTGCCTTCGGGTATCGAATAGCGCACCACCCTGAGCCCCTCGATGCGTCGTTCGACGCCGTCGGTGGCGGCCGTCATCACGTCGACCATCTCCCCGGGCTCGAGACCCATGCGGCGCATGTCGGCCTCGTTCATCATCAGCACCATGCGGGTTCCGTGGATGCCGCGAAGCCGGTCGTCGTAGCCGTAGACCGTCGTGTTGAACTGGTCGTTGGAGCGCACGGTCAGCATCCAGAAGACGTCGCCGCCGGGCTGGACGATGTCCGGATCGCTCTCCAGGCTCTCGGGAGAGAGGAAATTGGCCTTCCCGCTGTCGGTCTTCCAGACCCGCCGGCACGCCTCGATGTCGCGATGGAACCCGCCCGGGTCCCGGAACCGCTCGTTGAAGTCCTTGAAGTCGTCCGGGTAGGTGCGCTCGATGGCGTCGCGTACCCGCCCGTAGTCGGCGACCCATGCGTCCCAGGGCACCGAGGAGCGGCCGCCGCATGTCGCCTTCGCCAGCTCCGCGATGATCTTCGGCTCCGACATCAGCCGGTCGCCGACCGGCGGATGGCTGCCGAGCGAGCCGTGGATGTTGGCGGTGGAATCCTCCATCGACACCCACTGGTCGCCGCTCTCCTGCGTATCCCGGTCGAACCGGCCGAGGCAGGGCAGCAGATAGGTCGCCCGCGCCGCGAGGAGGTGGTTGCGGTTGAGCTTGGTGGCGATCTGGACCTGGAGGTCCATCTCGCGCCAGGCGGCCTCGACCCGTTCCGTGTCCGGCACCGCCCGCGAGAAGTTCCCGCCGAGCCCGACGAAACCCTTGACGGACCCATCGATGATCCCCTCGCAGGTCTCGACCGTGTCGCGCCCCTTCTCGCGCGGCGGCTCGAAGGAATAGAACTCGGCGAGCGTGTCGAGCGGCACCAGCTTCGGCTTCTCCGAGATGCCGACGGTCCGCTGCCCCTGCACGTTGGAGTGCCCCCGGATGGGCGAGATGCCTGCGCCCGGCTTTCCGATGTTGCCGCGCATCAGGAGCAGGTTGACCAGCATGTGGACGTTCTCGACGCCCTCGCGGTGCTGCGTCAGCCCCATCCCGTAATTGGCGATGACCCGTTCCTTCTCGGCATAGACCTCGGCGCAATGCTCCAACTCCGCGCGGGCGATGCCCGAGCGCCGCTCGATCGCTTCCCAGTCCTGCCCGCGCAGAAAATCGCAGAACGTCTCGAAGCCGCTCGTGTGCTCGGCGATGAAGGCGTGGTCGAGGACGGCCGGCCGGCCGTCCCGCTGCGCGGCGTCGTCCATCTCGAGCAGATGCTTGCAGATGCCCGTCATCGCCGCCAGGTCGCCGCCCGACTTCACCTGGTAGAAGTCGCTGGACATCTCCGTCCCCGGACCCGGCGACAGCATTTCGGTCGGCGACTGGGGATTCTTGAAGCGAACGAGCCCCCGTTCCGGAAGCGGATTGAAGGTGATCAGCGGCACCCCGCGCTTCCGCGCGTCCTGGAGCGGGTGCAGCATCCGCGGCGCATTGCTGCCGACGTTGTGGCCGAAGAAGAAGATCAGGTCGCAGGTCTCGAAATCCTCGAGCTGCACGGTTCCGACCGGCGAACCGATGGATTGCGGCAAGCCGACCGACGTCGACTCGTGGCACATGTTCGACGAGTCCGGCAGGTTCTGGGATCCGTAGATGCGCGCGAAGAGCTGGTACATGTAGGAGGCTTCCAGCGATGCGCGTCCCGACGCGTAGAAGATCACCGACATCGGGTCCAGCTTGCCGAGTTCGCCCGCAATCTCGGCGAAGGCAGTCTCCCAGGCGATCGGCACGTATTTGTCGCTCGACGGGTCGTACTTCATCGGCTCCGTCAGCCGCCCGGTCTTCTCCAGCTCGTAATCGGTCCATTCGAGCAGCTCCGTGACCGTGTGCGCGGCGAAGAACTCCGCATCGCAGCGGTTGCGCGTCGTCTCCCAGATGGTCGCCTTGGCACCGTTCTCGCAGAACTCGAATTCGCGCGGATGTTCCGGCTTTGCCCAGGAGCACGACACGCACATGACGCCGTCCGCCTTGTTCTGCCGCCGCAGCTGATTCCAGACCGTGGAGGCGAGCAGCCCCTCGTCGCTGGCGTTCTTGACCACCGATTTGAGGGAGCCCCAGCCGCCCGTCGGGCTGTCGTAGTCCTTGATGACGATGTCGTCTTCCCCGAGTTCGGACCGTTTCATGCCTGCCTCCGTGTCTGTCGTGGTGCTCCTCTCCGGAACGCACGGGCGGGCCGAAATATCCTCGATGCGACGAAAGTTCTCGCCCGGCCCCTTTTCCCCCTTCGCGCCGGGCCGCTTCAGCCCTCGGCCGGCGTTCCCGCCGCCGCGGCCGCGAGACAGACGAGGCCGATGACCAGGAAGGCCGCCTTCCGCCACGGCCCGGCCGACCGCGAGCACGATAGGCCATGGGAGCGGCGATCCCGGCGATCCAGTCCTTCGACGGCGCCTTCGCCAGATACGGTTCGACATGGAGGATGTTCCAGCGCACGACGCCGCCGACCGAATAGGCGATGGCCAGAAGCACGACCATGGCCCCCAGCGCGCAGGAGCCGAACTCCCGCGCCAGCAGCGGCCCGGACACCATGAATCCCGACCCGATGATCGAGGCGAGCGGCGTCACGGTCGCCAGCCATCGGTCCCAACGCGAAAACCGGGTGAAGGTGAGGGCCGCAGCCACGGCGGCCGCAACGATCGAGGCGGCGATGGTCGTAGTGATCTGAGGTCTCCCGAAGGCGGGACACCGCCTCGTCGTCCTATATGGACCTTGCCTCGATCCGAAAAAGACAAGCCCGCAAGCCGCCCCGGTTCGCGCCGGCGCCGCCCGCCGCGCCCCCGAGCCCGACTGCAAATTTTACGAATCTGTAAGGTACGTGAAAACTGGAGCCAATAAGTCCCCGGTAGACGGGTTGCGACCGGCCTGATGTCGCAAGCCGGAAAAAAAGGGGTGTGGCCGCGCCGGCTCTTGCTTGGCCGCCGTCGGCTGCTGTTCGGGGCATGGAATTGGAAACAGTTACCTACGAATCGGAGTTCTTCCAGCCCGACGTCGTCACTGACCTTCGGGCGGGCAGGGCGTCTGCGGTCGGACGATCGCACAGCGCCTATGCCGTTCATGCGGGAATGCCAAGCCTTGCGCCGTCGCCGCTCTATACGGCCTTCAAGCGAAGGATTCCCGAGCAGGTCTTCTACGCCGTTCCGGCTCTCATGTGGCTTGCTCTCTCGATGCGGCACGGCAGCCTGACCCTGCCGACGACAGCCAATCCGAGCATGGAAGCGGGCGGTCTCTGGGGCGAGTCGAAGACCCAGGGCATGGACCTGTTCGGGCATGCGGCGAGACGGTTCGTGCCCAAGACCGCCCCGGTGCAGACATCGGGCGAAACGTCGGCCTTCGCTTTGGCGATCGAAGCGATGAATGCCGCGGGCCTCCGTTTTCCCATCGTCGCCAAACCGGACCGGGGGTACCAGGGGTGGGGTGTCAGGACGGTAGCCTCCCGAGACGAGTTGAAGGCCTATTTCGCGGCGACGCCCCGCGGTTCGACCGTGCTGCTGCAGGAGAAGGCCGACCTGCCCGGAGAAGCCGGGATTTTCTATGTACGGCATCCCCGCGAGACCAGCGGGCGGATCTACTCGATGACGCTCGTCTATTCCCCGCATGTCGTCGGCGACGGCGTTCGCCGCCTGGCCGAACTCGTCGAAGGCAACGCCGTGCTGAACAAGAGCAAGGGCATCTTCGAGCTGGCGCACGCAGATGCCTGGCACCGCGTGCCGGAGCGCGGCGAGGTCGTTGTTCTTGCTGATTCGCGAAGCGCGCGGATCGGGGCGGTCTATCGGGATGCCCGGCCATACGTGACGCGGGCGCTCGAACGCAGGATCGATGAGATCGCCAGGGACATTCCAGGCTTTCATTTCGGGCGCTTCGATATCCGCTTTGCGTCTCTCGACCGTCTCAGGAACGGAGAAGACTTCTGCATCGTGGAACTCAATGGCGCGGGGGCGGAGATACTGAGGATCTGGGACGGACAGACGCGCCTCGTCGCTGCCTATCGCGGCCTGTGGAACCAGTACCGGACGCTGTTTACGATCGGGGCCGCCAACCGGTCCGACGGCTGCCGCCCGACGGGCTTGCTCAAGATGGCGCGCCTGTGGCGGCGTCAGGAATCCCTGCGAAAGGCTTATCCGCCGAGCAGTTGAACCGGGCTGGGCCGACGGCGGCGAAACTCTTCAGGATACCGACAGGAACCTGCTGGATAATTGGCTTGCCGCTCGCGAAAGGACCCCTGAATGATCGACGAAGATACCGGGACGCTCGCTGGAAGAAGAGGGTTGCACGAACTGGTCGCGAGGCAGTTCTCGTTTCCGAAGGGGAGCGGAGGCAGGATGATCGGTTGGGCGATGCGCGTCGTCAACTGGTTGCCGAACAAGCACGCGATCGACCTGCTCGACGTCGGTCCGTCGGACGACATTCTGGAAATCGGCTTCGGACCGGGTCACGCCCTGAAGACGCTTTCGCGCCTGGCTCCGTCGGGCACCGTCACCGGCGTCGATCGTTCCGGTACCATGTTCCGCGCGGCCTCCTTGCGGAATGAAGGCGCAATCCGCGACGGCCGCCTTCGCTTGAAGCGCGGTTCCTTCGAACGCCTGACGCTGCAGGATTCGTCCGTCGACCGGATCCTTGCCGTGAATGTCCTCTATTTCGTCGGACCATTGAAGGCCGCATTTGCGGAAGCACGCCGGGTGCTGCGGCCGGGAGGATCCATCGCGATATACGTGACCGATCGGTCTTCGATGGCTTGGTTGCAGTTCGTCGGCAGCGATACGCGGCATACCTTCGATGTCGCCGGGCTTGCCCGGCTGCTCGGCGAAAGTGCCTTCGGTTCGGATGAGATCGACATCCGGCGCATATGGCTGCCCTTCGGGTTCCGCGGTCTGGTGGCGAAGGTCACGAAGACGGGCTGAGTGCCGCGTCTCGCAGGTGACAGTTGGAACGCGACCCGCCCTCCGGGGTGAGTGCCGACAAGAGGCGGTCCGGCAGACATCTTCTCTCCCAATAGCGCACGATATCGAGGTAAAGTGGTCCAGGACCGTTGCGACGCGCGCCCGATGGAACCGCAATGCCGGTGCGGGATTGATGGTGCGGGGCGGTCGACGTCAGCGCAAGGCCTGTCACGTATGGTGAAGGATGACAACGCAGAGGTCTATCTGGTCGAAACGTCGGCAGGAAAGATCTGCTGTCGCGAAACCGGAGCGGGCGAAGCGAGCCTGCTGCTGCTGCATGGATCGAGTTTCTCGAAAGAGGTCTTCGAACCGTTGATGCGCCATCCGGCACTGGCGCATATCCGGACGGTTGCCATCGATCTTCCGGGTCACGGCCAGTCGGAGAATGCCCGGGATCCGAGCCGTACCTACAGAATAGCGGGCTTTGCCCACGTCGTTCGCGAAGTTCTGGTTGCCGGCAGGTTGCAGCCATGCGTGATTCTCGGCTGGTCGCTGGGCGGCGATATCGCGATGGAATTCATCGGCGAGAATGCCATGGTCCGGGGCCTCGTCCTTGTCGGCGCTCCACCAGTGCGGCCAGGGATACTCGGAAAGCTGCGCGGCTATACGCTCACGGGCGCGAAACTCGCCGCCAAGCCGAAATTCACGCATGCCGAGGCGATCCGATTTGAAAGGCAGTGCATCGGCGCTTCGTCCGACGGGCGTTTCGTCGATGCCTTGATGCGCACCGATCGCCTCATGCGCCCGCGACTCGCCAGGTCGACAATCGCCGATTGCGGGAGGGACCAGCGCAAGGCTTTCTGCTCCGCGGCGACCCCCGTCTGGCTGGTTGCCGGTGCGGAGGACCCTCTGGTCCGGATGTCCTATTTGCAGAAGCTTGCCGGGCGGTGCGCCGCCAAGGAAGAGCCCTGGATCGTTCCGGAAGCGGGACATGCCCCGTTCATCGATTCTCCGGACGCGTTCGCTGTGCGACTTGCGGACTTCGTTTGCGCTGCCTTCGAGCGAGGAGACCGCGTTCCCTCGCATCCAGGGATGCAAGCAGCGGTGGCGTCGGTCGGCTGACGCCGGCGACCGGGTTCAGGTTGCTGTCAGGAACATCGACTATTCGAGCGATATGATGCGAGAGACGACACCTTGGTCGAGTATTTTGGCCGAGGTGTGTTGCTATGTATTATTTTTATTTTATAGATAATATCTACCAGAAAATATGAAAATTTCTGGAACGAATATTATTGCCAGATATTACGATTGTGTAACGCAAGATAAACCGGAGAATTGCGTTTGCTGTGCCCACGGGCTCCATTGCCATGAGGGGCGCCGAGCGATTTATCGGCGCGTCGGCGAGTAGAGAGCCCTCCGCGTCCGCAGGGGTCCGATCGCAGATGCCGAGGACCATCGCGCAGCCCCGTCCTCGCAAGCCGAAGGGCAGGAGCCTTCGGCGTTTCGCGCTCCGGTTGCAGATTCTGGAAGGGAGCAAATTCTTAATGAAGGCATTTCTCGGAACCCTGGCGACAATCGGCGGTGTCGCCGTTGTCGTGTTCGTCGCCGGTGTCGTCTACATTGCGACCGGCTCCTACAACGTAGCGGCGGATTCAGGACATGGCGCTCTCGACAAGCTCGCGGAAATCACGCGTGAGCGGTCGGTCGAAAGTCGCGCCTCGCAGGTCGATGTTCCCGACCTGAACAACGCCGGCATGGTGCAGGCCGGGGCACAGACCTACGACCATCTGTGCAAGGGTTGCCATCTTGCCCCGGGAATGGCCGACAATCCGACCCGCAAGGGAATGAACCCACGGCCGCCGGAATTCACCGAGTTCAAGAACATGTCGCCGAAGGAAGAATTCTGGGCGGCGAAGCACGGCATCAAGATGACGGCAATGCCGGCATGGGACAAGACGCAGCCCGACAAGGAACTTTGGAAGGTGATCGCCTTTCTTCAGAAGCTGCCGGGCATGTCTTCGCAGCAATACGGCAGTCTGACCTCCGGACAGACATCGGGCGGTTCGTGAAGGCGCCCGAGCGGCAATAAGCGTGTGCCTCCTGGCCCGTCCATCTCCGATGCGGCGGGCCCTTTTTCGGCGCTCGCGATCGCGCGGCATGCGGTTGCATGTCGATCCCGTTCGATGAAATCAGATCGATGTCCTGCGCCGCGTTGCGGCGTCGATATCCCGTGCTCTGCAGCGCCCTAGCCCTGCGAGTCCCCGATCGCCCGCCTCGGATCGTCCACGTAGTCGTCAGCATCCTTGTCGACAGCTGCGACGCCCGTCAGATGTGCGCACTGGAACGCGAGGAAGCGAATGCCCAGCTTCTGGCGCAGTTCGAGAGACACGTGGCGCCGGAAGTCCGTGAGGCCCTGCCGCTCTTCCTCGCCCATGTGGTCGCTGTTGGCGACGTTGCATGCGGCGACCGCCGAGAACCACGCTTTCGAACCGACCTCGTGCTTCTGCACCTCTTCGCCCGTATCGCGAATCTCGTTGTGATCCGTGATCGCATCCTCGGTCTCTTCATCCGCGCTGTCTGCGTCGGCAGCGCCCTTTCCGAGCTTCAGAAGTTCCGGATAGAAATACCGTTCCTCCGCCTCCGCATGGGAGTCGAGGAGCGCCTTCAATCGCCCCCAGACCGCCTTCAATGCGTGGGTGTCGTTGGCGTCGATCTCGTCCAAGGCCGCGAACAGGCGGCGCTGCTCGGCATGGTCGTCGAGAATGACCTGGGTGATGTCCATGATAGCTCCCGTAAGTATGTGGCTGCCTCTGCCCACAGCAGCCTATCAGACGGATGACGAGCCGAATGTTCAATTCGACGGCCAGAAACCACCTCCGAATGACCGCTTTCCCGACCTTGCTAGTGGAGCGATCCTAACAGATGGTACCATCTGTTAGGAAAAATCGCCCCACCAGATCAATAGCTTGTGGGCTGACTTTTCCAAACGGATGGGTACCCATCCGTTTGGGTCAGACCACTAGCTAGAAGCGGCCAGGTGGAAATCCACCCCGTTCTCGACGTTCACCGACGACATCCGCGTTTCTGGAAGCAGAAATTGGTTCCGTCGGGAATGGGTGGTTCCGGTTTCCGAGACACGGGCATAAGGTGGATTTTCCGACGAAAAGGACGATCCAGCATCAAGACATGCGGACGGTTTACGGCAGAGTTCAAGGCCAAGGTGGCGCTTGAGGCGTTCCGCGGCGGGCGGACGATTCCAGAGCCGGCCACGAAACATCGGCGGCGCGCCTGCAAGTGGCCCGATCGGGGCTCGACGAATTGCCCGGGGGTTAAGGCCCCGGCGGCAGCGCCGAGCTCAATGAAGATGTCTCAGCTTCTCCGGATTCCTCACGACATAGATCGCAATGATCTTTCCGTCGTCTATCTCCAACGCGGTCGTTTGAAGCTCGCCGTCGGCTTCCAGCGTCACGATGCCCGGCAGCCCGTTGACGAACCCGACACGGACCAGCCTTGACCCCTGCTTTCGATATCGAATGGCCAGCGATTGATGGAACCTGACGACGGCATCGACGCCGTTGATCGGACGGCTGGCGGCCGGGCGCTTTCCTCCGCCGTCGGCGTGGACGCTGACGTCGGCGGCCAACATCGCGCTGAGCGCCTGCGTGTCGCCGCTCCGCGATGCGTCGAAGAACGCCTTGGCGAGTTCGAGCCCCCTTTTCCTTTCCACCCGGTAGCGCGGTCGCGCCTCGCGGACATGGGTGCGCGCCCGTGCGGCAAGCTGGCGGCAGGCGGCTGGATCGCGCCGGATCGTGGCGGCGACTTCCTCGAAATCCAGCCCGAACACGTCGTGCAGCAGGAACGCAGCCCGCTCGAGGGGAGAAAGCCGTTCGAGGGCAAGCATCAGCGGCAGCGTCACGTCGTCCTCGACCTCCTCTTCGACCACTGGCTCGGGAAGCCAGGGACCGACATAGGTCTCGCGCCGGCGGTGCGCCGACTTGAGCTGGTCGAGGCAGAGGCGCGTCACGGTGCGGCGCAGGAAAGCCTCCGGCTCGCGCACGCCGCTGCGGTCGGCCCCCATCCAGCGGATGAAGGCCTCCTGCAGGACGTCCTCGGCATCGGCCACCGAGCCGAGCATGCGGTAGGCGACGCGCATGAGCTTCGGACGCAGCGGGTCGAATGCCGCCGCGGCGTCCTCTCGCCCGGGGCCTTCCATCAGGCGGCCGCCTCTGCCTGACGGGACTTTGCGACCTCGGGATCGGTGAACAGGCCGAAGCCGACCGCAATGCGGTTCCAGCCGTTGATGACGTTGATCATCAAGGTCAGCTTGACCCGCTCCTCCTCGGAAAACATGGTCTCCAGATCTTCGCAGGCACGGCTGCGTTCGGGCCCCTCCGATAGCCGCGTCAACGCCTCCGTCCAGGCGAGCGCGGCACGCTCGCGGTCCGTGTAGCAGGGGGCCTCGCGCCAGGCCGGAAGCAAGTCGATGCGCTGATCGGTCTCGCCGCGCTTGCGGGCCTCCGCCGCGTGCATGTTGATGCAGTTGGCGCAGCCGTTGATCTGGGATGCGCGGATCTCCACGAGCCCGGCGAGCGTCGGGTCCAGGCTGGAGTGAACGGCAAGGGACGTGGCCATCCATTCCTTCATGAGGTCGGGGTTGGCCGCGAAGGGGTCAAGTCTGTGCGTCATGTGTGGTCTCCGTGATTGGCTACGAGAACATGACGATCGGGGAATTGCCGGTGTGACATCCAGGACGATCTTTTTCTGGCGAGCGCTTCGGGAGGCGAACCAAAGGCCGGAAGGATATGTCAGCGGGATCCCGCCCTCCCCTCGGCTCGTCCGACGGTGCTCCGCGTTCCCGAATAAGGCGGACCACCGCTCGACCTCTTCGCGGAATGCGCTGAACGAATGCGGGTTGAATCCCTTTCTCCACACGAGACGGATATCGATCCGCATCAGCGACATTTCCGTAATATCACCCGCGCTCGCATTTCTTCAATGACGCAGGAAACCTTGCGAGGCTATTGCAGACCGATCGATCGGTCGGTATATCGGTTATCGCGTCCGGCTTCGGTTGCGAGAAAGCGGCAGTCATGGTGAGAACAAGCAAACGGCAGGCTATTCTGGAAGCTGCGGTGACCGTGCTCTCGAAGCGCGGGCTCGAAGGGTTCTCTGCGTCGAGCCTTGCCGAGGCGGCGGGCGTGGGAAAAGCGACGCTCTTCCATCATTTTCCCAGCCTCGACGACGTGATCTTCGAATCCTTCGAGCAGTTCTCGATGGGAATGGACATCATCGCGCCTCCCGAAGGCATGTCCTTCGGGGAGTGGCTCCGCGGCATCGGGGATGCATCGTTCGGCCTCGACGAGGTGGAGGGCGAACTGGCCAGGGCCTATTTCGTCTTCATCGGCAGGGCGCTGTTCGACGAGAAGCTTCGCAAGAAGGTGCTCGGCACGGTGACCGCGGCGAACGACGCCTTCTGCGGCATCGTCGAGAAACTTCATCCAGGCCGGCTGGCCCCTGAAGACGTGCGGGCGCTCGGAACCCTCATATTCGTGACCGCCGACGGCATGGCGATACACCTCCAGGCCTTTCCCGAACGGAAGGCGGAGATCCGGCAGGCCTGGAACCTGTTCGTCTCCCGGTTCGACCCCGATGCCGGCAAGAAGGAGGAGCGCGCGTGAAGGCGATCGTCGCAGGGGCCGGCATCGCCGGCCTGGCAACTGCCTATGAACTCGGCACGAACGGCTGGGACGTCACCGTGCTGGAACGGGCGAAAGGGCTGCGCGACAGCGGCTACATGATCGATTTCTTCGGTCCCGGCTACGACGCGGCGGAGGAAAACGGCTTGCTGGAGAGGTTCGCGCGGCATGCCCATTCCATCGAGGGCGTCGAACTCGTCAACGCCGACGGCGGACGCCAGGCCTACATGCCGTACGAAGCCTTTCAGGCATCGCTCGGCGGCCGGCTGTTTTCCCTGATGCGGGGCGATATCGAGCGCGAACTGTTTGCCGCGCTGCCGGGCAATGTCGAGGTCCTGTATGACAGCGAAGTCGCCGCGGTCCATGACACGAGAACGAGGGTCGACCTGACGCTCGGGCGCGGCGAGCGCCTCGAAGCCGACCTGCTGGTCGGTGCCGACGGCCTCCATTCCCGACTGCGAAGGCAATTCTTCTCCGGGGAGGACGATGTCCTCAGGTTCCTGGGGTTTCATACCGCCGCCTACGTCTTCCGGTCGGCCGACGTGGCCAGGGCCGCACGCGACAAGTTCGTCATGCTGTCCCTGCCCAACCGGCAGGCCGGGTTCTACCGGATGCACGACGATCGGGTCGCCGTCTATTTCATCTGGCGCGATCCCCGGCCCGAGCGGGCACCGGACGCGAGAGCGGCGATCGCCGAGCAGTTCGGCGATCTGGAATGGTTGATACCCGAGGTGATCTCCGGCGCTCCCGGCAATCCGGAGATCTACTACGATGTCGTCGCCCAGATCGACGTCGGGGAATGGCACAAGGACCGCGTCGTCCTGGTCGGAGATGCGGCCTATGCCGTCTCGCTTCTGGCCGGGCAGGGGGCCTCCCTGGCGATCGGCGGAGCCCATGTCCTGGCCCGAATGCTTGCCAAGCATGACGACATCGGGGCCGCCCTGGCCGCATTCGAGGCGGTCGTGCGGCCGGAGGCGGAGAAAAAGCAGGCTGCGGGCCGCCGGACGGCCGACTGGATCGTGCCGCCTACGGCGCTGAAGGTGTGGTTGCGGGCAACGGTCTTCAACTTCTCGTCTTTCCCCCTTGTTTCCCGGCTCATGGGAAGCCTGGTTGCCACGAGTCCGAAGGGAGTCTTTTCGGCGAAAGGCAGCTAGAGCGTGTCCGCGCTTCACGGAATCGCGGACACGCTCCAGCTCATTGTTTTTGCGCGCTTCCGGACGGAAAACCGGTTTCCACTTTTCCTGGAAGCGCTCTAAGGGGAGCCCTCGGCACGGAATTCGGACGCCAAGCACTTACGAGGCCGTCCTTGCGCGCATGAATCGCCGCCCGACAGAGGCGGGATCGAAGCCCGATTCCGCTGACCCGTCATTTCGTTTAGAACGTCTGATGGTTATTGCGCCCGCGAGGTCATATGCAACTTCCCATCAAAGCCATCAGCGTCTTCCACGCCGTCGCGCGCACGAACAGCATTACCCGGGCGGCCGATGAGCTCTCGGTGACGCCGTCCGCGGTAAGCCAGCAGATCAGGACCCTGGAGATGCAACTCGGCACCTCCTTGATCATGAAGGATGGGCGGCACATAAGGTTGACCGAGGCCGGGGAGAGATACTTCGAGACCATCTCCGATGAATTCGAGCGGATTGTCGAAGCCACCAACCGGATAAGAGGCTATCGCGCGATCGAGATCCTCAATATCCGGGCGACGCCGACCCTTTCGACGAAATGGCTCATGCCGCGCCTCGTTTCCTTCGTCGACCAGTACCCGGATTTCGATCTCAGGCTCGATGGCACCAACGAGCCGACGGACTTCAGCAGGGAAAGCGTCGACATAGAGATACGCCACGGAGAGGGCAGATGGCCCGAACTCAGTGTCGAGCCACTTGCCGAAGAGGACTTCTTCGCGGTGTGCTCGCCGCAATTTACCGGACCGGGCACGCTCACGCCGCAAGATCTGCAGGAGCACCGTCTCATTCACTCCGTGAAATCCCAGATGCAATGGAAGCGCTGGTTCGCGGCCTGTGGCGTCGCGACGGAAAACCATTGGCGAAAGATCTTCTTCGACCGCTCCCACATGGCGGTCGACGCCGCCGTGGCTGGCCTGGGCATCGCGCTGGAGAGCAATCTCATGATGCAGAAGGAGCTTGCGGACGGTCTGCTCGTCTCGCCCGTCGCAGAGCCGCCGGTCTTGAGGCTTGAAACTCAATGGCTGGTCTGCCCCAGCCACCATCTGCGCCGCAGACCGGTGCAGGTCTTCTTGCGCTGGATTCGCGAGCAGCGCGATCTCTGGCAAGACGAGCATCGTCGCCCGCAGACATTGTAGCTGAACTTAATAACCGCGCAGAACTTCTGAATAGTCCTTCAACGTTCCGGAGCGTAGGCTTCGTCCGCATCGGACCTCGTGCATCCGGGAGATGACGGGGAATGGTTGCGGGAGGATGAGACTTGCCGGCTGGCCATGGTGGCCGCAGAACCAGTGCGTCCGTTTCTCTTCGACCTCTGACAACGGTTTAACGACCGGACAAATCGATCGGCGGCCATGGGCTGCCGATCAAGTCCGTCCGGTCGACACGAACTCGACCTTTCGGGAAGGACAGGCAATGAATCTGCATACACTCTTGAACGCCCGGTCGGAAAGCGGCCGGCCCGTGCGCGTGGGCCTGATCGGCGCCGGCAAGTTCGGGTCGATGGTCCTGGCGCAGGCCAAGTTGATCGAGGGGCTGCATGTCGTCGGCGTTGCCGATCTCGATGTCGGGAAGGCCCGCGCCTCTCTCGACCGTGTCGGCTGGCCGGCGGAACGGTACGCCGCGAAGTCCCTGGACGACGCCTTCGAAAGCGGTTCGACATGCGTCCTCGACGACGCGGCCGCCCTGACGGGGCATCATGGGGTCGAATGCATCATCGAAGCCACGGGTCACCCGATCGCCGGCGTTCGCCATGCACTCTCGGCCATCGACAACGGCAAGCACATCGTCATGGTCAATGTCGAGGCGGACGTCCTTTGCGGCCCGATCCTCGCCGAGAAGGCACGTGCCAAGGGTGTCGTCTATTCGATGGCCTACGGCGACCAGCCGGCAATCATCTGCGAGCTCGTCGACTGGGCGCGCTCCTCCGGTTTCGAGCTCGTCTCCGCCGGCAAGGGCATGAACTTCGAGCCGCGCTATCGCTATTCGACGCCGGATACGGTCTGGGGCTTCTTCGGCTGGAGCGAGGAAGAAGTGGCCAAGGGCGACTTCAACCCGAAAATGTACAATTCCTTCACGGACGGCACGAAGGCCGCCATCGAGATGGCCGCGGTCGCCAACGGGACCGGCCTCGACTGCCCGGACGCCGGCCTCGCGTTCCCGCCGGCCGGGCTGCACGACCTGGCACGCGTTTTCAGGCCCGCATCCGACGGTGGCCGCCTCGAGAAGTCGGGCCTCGTCGACATTGCCGCCAGCCAGGAACCGGATGGCCGCGAGGTTCTGAACAATATCCGCTACGGCGTCTTCGTGACGTTCAAGGCGCATGACGAGTACGCACGCGCCTGCTTCCGCCAGTATGGACTGCTGACCGACCCTTCGGGCTGGTATGCCTCGATGTGGCGGCCATTCCACCTCATCGGCCTGGAGACCAGCATCAGCGTGCTTTCCGCCGTGCTTCGCGGCGAACCGACCGGAAGCGCACGCGAGTTCCGCGGCGACGCCGTGGCCACTGCAAAAGCGGACCTGAAGGCCGGCTCTACGCTCGACGGCGAGGGCGGCTACGCCGTCTGGGCAAACGCCATCCCGGCCGCGAAGAGCCTGGCCGGCGAAGGCCTGCCGATCGGCCTGGCGCACAACGTCAAGCTGAAGAATCCGGTGGCGCGCGATGCCATGGTCCGCTTCAGCGATGTCGAACTCACCAGCGACCTGGATGTCGTCGAACTTCGCCGGGAGATGGAACGCACCATGGCTCCCGGCAAGAAGCTCGCAGCCTGAAAACGACGGCGCCGCGGATCCAAGGGGAAGGGGAGAAAGAATGTCAGGGTCTTTCGCAGTCATAGCCGAGTTCGCCGTGCGGAAGGACAAGCTCGCCGAGTTTCTTGCGCTTGCGCGAGACGATGCGCGCTGCTCCGTCCGCGACGAGCCGGGATGCCGGCAGTTCGACGTTCTGACGATCGAGGGCGAGGGGCGCGTCGTCTTCTACGAGGTCTACGACGATCGAGCCGCGTTCGACCGCCATCTCGAGACGCCGCATCTCGGGCGGTTCCGGGAATGCTTCCCCGACCTGGTCGAGCGCGAGTTGCCCGTGCGCTTTCTCGACCGGGCTTTCGCGCCCGCATCCGGGGACGACGACGCATGACAAGTCGCGTCGCATTCATCGGAACGGGCATCTACGACGGCGACGGCGATCTCGATCACGGCGCCAACGTGGAACTGCGGCGAAGAAACAATCTCGCGGTCCCTGCCGCATCATCGTCGGGAACGCTCTAGGACACGAACGCGTCAGAGCGGCTTCGACCACACCAAGAGGAGGAAGACATGAACTTCATCGACAAACCCAGATCGCGCCGTTCGCTGCTGGCCATGGGAGCCAAGGGGGCCGCGCTTGCCGGAGTCGGCGCGCTGGCGCTGAGAGGCACGAGTGCCGAGGCCGCGACGACCCTGCGCCTGGCGATACCGGATCCGGACCAGTCTTCGGTCGGGCGCGCGGCCCATCAATTCGCCGACATGGCGAAGGAAAAGACCGACGGTGCAGTGAGCTTCCAGATCTTTCCCGACGGTGTGCTTTTCGGCAAGGACCAGAACGCGGCCATCAACCAGCTCGGAAGCGGGGCCCTCGACGGTCTCATACTCGCCAGCAGCGTCTATGCCTCGTTCGAACCCCGCATGAACGCAATCAGCCTGCCCTATCTGTTCGCCAACTACGATCAGTTGCAGAGCTACCTGCGCGGCAAGCCCGGCCAGACCCTCCTTGCATCGCTCGACCGGCTCAACATCAAGGGGCTCGGCATCTTCCTGCGCACCTTCCGCGACGTGACCACCCGGGACACGCCCATCACGAAGGCGAGCGACTTCAAGGGCATTAAGCTCCGCACGCCCAATAACGACCTCTTCGTCAGCCTCTTCCAGGCGCTGGGCGCCAATCCGACCCCGATGGCGTTTTCGGAGGTCTACAACGCCCTCCAGCTCAAGGTCATCGACGGCCAGGAAAACCCGGTGGAGGTGCCCTACAACAATCGCTTCTACGAGGTGCAGAAGCAGCTCAACATCACGCAGCACGTCGCGGATTCCTTCCTGCTCGCGCTGTCCAGCGCCGCTTGGAAGAAGATCCCGGCCAAGCACCAGGACGCCGTCGCCGAGGCCGCCTCCGAAATGGTCAAGAAGCACGATGCCGAGGAAATTGCCCAGGAGGACAAGCTCATCAAGGATCTGCAGGGCAAGGGCATGCAGGTCAATCACTTCGCCGACGGCGAGCTTGCCAAGGTCCAGAAGATCGCTCAAGGGATCTATCCGAAGTTCAAGGACAAGATCGGCGCGGACTTCATGGAAATGAGCGTCAACTTCGTCAGCGGAGCCTGAGCCGCGACCGAACGCGCATCGGCGGCAGCGCCGCCGATGCGCGCAGCTGTGCCGCGCCGTTTTCAACGGAGGAAGAAACCGTGCTGCGCCATGTCGATCGATACATCTGGCGAATCGTCGATGGATGCCTCCTCGTTGCGGTCCTGGCGATGGTCGTGGCGATCGGCGTGCAGGTGATCTCGCGCGTTCTCAACCATTCGGAACCCTGGACGGAGGAGCTGTCGCGCTTTCTCTTTATCTGGACGGCATTCCTCGGGATGGCGACGGGCTTCCGCACGGGGGAGCATCCGCGGGTCGATGTGTTCGTCATGATGCTGCCTGCCCGCGTCTATCGCAGCTTGCGCTTCCTGACGCCCGTGTGCGCGCTGATCTTCTTCGGCATTGCCGGATGGTACGGATCCACGCTCCTTCTCCAGCAATTGAACTTCGGCGAGACGTCTCCCGCGATGGGAATCGGCATGTGGATCGTGACCCTGCCGATCGTCATCGGGAGTCTCCTCTCGATCGTTGGTGCCTTCGTCGCAGCGTTCCTGGAACAGGAGGAAGCTGATCCTTCCGCCGGGGTTGCCGAGGAAGCGCTCTCCACGGAGGGTACCCGATGAGCATCCTCGTCCTCGTTGCCTTCGGGATACTGGCCGTTCTCGGCGTCCCGCTGTCGCTCTCGCTCGGCTTGGGCTGCGCCTTCACGCTCTGGTACTATGACCTGCCGATGTCGATGATCACGCAGACCATGGCGACATCGATCAACAGCTTCCTTCTCATCGCCGTTCCCCTTTTCGTGCTTGCCGGCAACATCATGGAGCGCGGCGGGCTTTCCGAGCGCATTTTCGCGGCCGCCGACGCGGTCGTCGGCCGTTTCTGCGGCGGCCTCGGTCACGTCAACATCCTGTCGAGTTTCGTCTTCGGCGGCATATCCGGATCGTCGGTCGCCGACGTCGCAAGCCTCGGGCCGATCACGATCCGCTCGATGACGACGCGCGGGTATCCGGTCGCCTATGCCGCCGCTTTGACGCTGATCACCTCGACGCTCGCGACGCTGGTACCGCCCAGCATCCTGATCATCGTGGCGGCCGCCGCATCGGGCCAGTCCGTCGGAAAGGCGCTCGCCGGCGGGCTCGGGCCCGGCGTTCTGCTCGCCCTGGCCTTGTTCGCCTACAACTACTGGGTCGCCCGCACGCGGAACTACGGCATCAGGAGCCAGTACCTCGTTTCGGCGCAATTGCGCGCCATCCTGCGCGCCCTGCCGTCGCTCGGTGCGCCCGTCATCATCCTGACCGGCATGTTTTCCGGCATCGTCACGCCGACCGAAGCCGCCGGCCTGGCCGTGGTCTACACGATGACGATCGGCATTCTGGTGCATCGCGATCTCGCCCTGCGCGAGCTGCCGTCGATCGTCATCCGGTCCGGCCGGACGGCGGGCACGGTGCTCCTCATCCTGATGGTGGCCAACGCCGCAACCTACATCTTCACGGTCGACATGCTTCCCAACAAGGTGTCGGGCTCGATCACGGCGCTCACCTCCGATCCGAGCGTCGTCCTGCTTCTGATGGGCGTGGTCTTCCTGATCGTCGGCATGCTCATGGATATCGTCGCCGCCGCGCTGATGCTGATCCCCGTCCTGCTGCCGGCGGCCGTGCAGGCAGGCGTCAATCCGCTCCACTTCGTGATCTTCATGGCAGTCGGCCTCGCCATCGGCCTGGCGACGCCGCCGGTCGGAACCTGCCTGTTCGCGACGGCTTACATTTCCAAGGTGCCGATCGAGCGCCTCGCCAGGGCGGCCGTCCCTTTCTATGCCGTCAACATCGTCGTCATGGTGCTTGTCGCCTTCTTCCCGCAGATCGTTCTTTGGCCGGCAGAATGGCTGACATGAGTTCGCGAGGGTTTCGAAAAGGCGAGATGGAACGAGGTTCGACAAAAGAGCTTCGGTGGTGAATCGGCGTGGGAGGCCCGCGCCGATTTCGAGCGCACCCTAAATGTCGGCGTCAATCGAGGCGTGCGATGACCGCCTTGCTCAGGAAGCCCTCGATCTCTTGATCGCCGAAGCCCATCTCTCTCAGGACTTCCACCGTGTGTTCGCCAACCTGCGGGGCCGGGCGTCGTATTTCGGCAGGTGTTTCCGACAGGCCGACGGCTGGGCCCACGACCTTGACCGAGCCCGCGATCGGGTGCTCGTACGAGGAAATCGTGCCGTTGTGGCGAACCTGCGGGTCGTCGGCGGCCTGCAGATGCGTCTTGACCTCCCCGCACCAGATGTCGACGGCCAGCATCGCGGCGAGCAGGTCGGCCGTCGTCCACTTCACCGTGAGGGCCGACAGTCTTTCCCATATCTCGTCGCGCTTGTCGAACAACTGCTTTGGATCGTCGTATTCGAGCAACGTGTCGTCGCCCAGCACGCCGACCAGCCTGCGGAATGGGCTCATGGCGATCGTCACCCAGCCGTCGGAGGTGGGGTAGACACCGAACGGCGCCTCCATTCCCGGATGGCCGATACCGGAGTTGGGACGCTTGAAGTCCTCGCCGAAGTTCATCGCCATCAGCATTTCCTGGCCCTGGTGCGCGAGCATGCCGCTCAGCAGATCGACCTTGACCTCCTGGCCCTTGCCTGAGCGCTCACGCCAGTAGAGCGCCGTCAGAATGCCGTAGACCATGTTCATGGCACCGATCTGGTCGGAAAAGCCGCTGCCGACGGGCACCGGCGGCCCGTCGCCGCGGCCGGTGGCGGCCGCCAGGCCGGTCAGGCCCTGGATCAGCATGTCCTGGCCGGGCCGCGACAGATAGGGGCCGCTCTCGCCGTAGCCCGAACCGGAACAGTAGATGATGCGCGGATTGACCCTGCGGAAATCATCGTAGCCGAAACCGAGCTTGGCGAGCACGCCGGGGCGGAAATTCTGCACGACCACGTCGGCCTTCTCGGCGAGCCGGTAGAGGATCGATCGTGCCTCCGGCGCCTTCAGGTCGACGGCGATCGAGCGCTTGTTGCGATTCCAGGCGAGAAAGTTGGGGCTTTCCTTGCCACCGAGCCACTTGTTGTTGAATGTCATCGTCCGGAAGAGATCGCCCTGGCCGGGTCGCTCCACCTTGATCACGTCGGCGCCCATGTCGGCGAGAAGCTGGGTGCAGAACGGGCCCTGAAGGAGATGGCTGAAGTCGAGGACGGTGACGTCCGAAAGAGCTTTTTCGGTCATGGATTTGATCCGTGTTCGGTGAGGAGCGACGTACCGGCGCGCCGGCGCGCGTCACGCCAGAGTTGGCGGAGACGTTCGAGAACGGTCGGAGCCGGGTCGGAGGAGAAACAGGCCTCTCGCAGGAGGGCGGACGCTTCCGTCTGAAACGCGACATAGCCCGCGAAGCGCGGGCGCACCCAGGCGTGTTCGACGGTCTCGACGGTTGCTTCGTAGAAGTCGCCCGAGGCTGCGTTGATGGCCTCGTCATGCCATGCCGCACGTGCGGACGGCTGTCCGTCGTGATCGGGGATGAAGCGGCACTGCGCGTCCTTCGACAGCAGCCATTTCAGATGCGCCGTCAGTGCCGGGCTCGGCCGTGCGCCGCCGGTGATGCCGATCCCGGTTCCTCCAAGCACGCTGCCGCGCCGTCCGCCCTCCTCGGCGCAAGGCGCTTCGGAAAAGGCGACGCGGTTCCGGCCGGGGGCTCCGGTAGCGTAGTTCACGTAGCCGAAGACGAGCGGCACGAGTGCAATCCCGTCCGCTCGGGAAAGCGCTTCGAGGAGCGCGATGGGGTTGAGATCGGCCGAGCCGGAAGGAACCCGCGCGGCAAGGCGGCGCATGATCATGAGCGCCTGACGGCCGGTGTCCTCGTCGACGAGATCGGCGCCGCCGGGCTCCGTCCCGAACGACAGGCACAGCGAGAAGAACGTCAGCAACGCGTGCGGCCCGCCGATCGACAGAGCCACCGGCAGGCTTTCCGACAGCCGCACGACGGCATCCCAGCTGTCGGGCGGTTCGGCGAGAACGGCGGGATCCCTCGCCATCACCTGTGCGGCGACGTCGAGTGGCAGGGCGTAGGTCCTGCCCTCCCAGCGGTAGCTATCCAGAGCGTGTCCAACCGTCATGCGGCGCAACGCCTCGATCTGCTGATCTGAAAACCAGGTCTCGATCGGCTGAAGGCAATTGCCGGCCAGCGCATCGCCGAGATGCGGGTGGTCGAGGACGAGCAGGTCGAAGCGTCTCGCGAGATCGTCGATCGGGTGGCTCTCGAAGCCTTCCAGCGGCTGCCGCTCCCATCGCAGGACGGACGGAGCGCGCTCGGCGGCGGCCTCCAGGGCGCGATAGCCGCGAGGGTGGTCCCAGGTCAAACCTCGGAAGGCGTGAGGGCTCATGCGCGCGCCTTCCCGTCCTCGACCCGACAGAGTGGCCGGCCCGTGGTGTCGGTCTCGACGCGGGTGATGTGCCAGCGGCCGAGATTGGCTGTGTAGAGCGTCGACCCGTCGAAGGCGATGTTGGTCGGATGGGCTAAGACGTGCGCCGTCGGGTCTTCGATATAGACCTCGCACGGGCCGCCGCCCGGCGGAATGCGCAGGATGCGCGACGGCTCGTAGCAGCCGACGAAAAGTGCGCCCGCATCGTCGAAGGCAATGCCGTCCGGCAGGCCGGGAAGGTCGGCGGCATAAACTTCCGCCGCCCCGGCGGCCTTTCCATCCGAGCCGATGGGAATGCGCGAAACACGCCGTGCGAAGGTCTCGCAGACCATCAGGCTCGCGCCATCCGGCGCGAGTGCCATGCCGTTGGCGAAAACCATCGGCCGGTCGTACCAGAGCGCGCCCTTGCCGGTCTCGAGATCGTACCCCCACACTCCCGGGCCGGGAGCGTCGCCTGCGAAACTGTCGGAGACGAGAAGGCGTCCGCGCGCCGCGTCGACGACGGGATAGTTCGGAATGCGGATACCGGGTTCGGTGAAGCGCTCGAGCCGCCGGGCCGGAAGATCGAGCCGGAAGATCGCCGCGAATTTCTGGTCGCAGACGAACAGCGCCCGGTCGCCGTCGAAGGCGAGGCCGAGCGTGAAGCCTCCTGTCGACGCGACTTCCTCGATCGTCGAGCCGTCGGGAGCGATGCGCAGGATCTGTCCGTTTTCGCTGCCGCACCAGATCCAGCCGTCGGGGCCCATCGCCACGCCTTCAGGATGCTGCAGGCGCGGGGTGGTGAAGATGCCGTCGAAAAAGACGCCGGCCCGGTCGAGCGGGAGAACGGGCGCTTCGGCGGTGGCAAATCGAAAATCGCTCATTTTTCCTCACCTCCCACACGGCTGCCAGTTTCCGGATCGAAAACGTGCAGCCCGTCGCGCGGAAAACGGATGCCGACGGTCTCACCCATCGCGCAGGCGATTTCGGGACCCGACTTCACCGTCACGATATCCGGGCCCACGCTGACGCCGACGAGGGCGACATCGCCGAGCAGTTCGACGGAGAAGACCGAACCGACGAGGTCGGCCTCGTCTTTCGGACAGAGCGTCAGCACCTCCGGGCGGGCTCCGAGCGTCAGGCGGCCTGTTCGGCGCCCGTCGAGCGGCACCGTGCCGGCCGTATGTCGAAAGGCGCCGTCCCCGGCCTCGCCGGCGATCAGGTTCATCGGCGGCGCGCCGATGAAGCCGGCGACGAAGACGTTCGCGGGCCGCGCGTAGATCTCGGCCGGCCTGCCGGATTGCTGGATGCGGCCGTCCTTCATGATGACGATCCGGTCGGCGAGCGTCATCGCCTCGACCTGGTCGTGGGTGACGTAGATGGTCGTGGTCGCCAGATCGCGTTGCAGATGCTTGATCTGCGCCCGCATGACCGTGCGCAGCTTGGCGTCGAGGTTCGAGAGCGGCTCGTCCATGAGGAAGAGCCGCGGCGTGCGGATGATGGCGCGCGCCAGCGCGACGCGCTGACGCTGTCCGCCTGAAAGCTGGCCGGGGCGCCTGTCGAGCAGCGCGGCGAGCTCGACGCGCTCGGCCGCAGCGCGGATGGCGGCCTCGCGCCTGGCTTTCGGCACGCGGCGGATCTTCAGCGGATAGCCGATGTTCTCGGCCACGGTCATGTGGGGATAGAGGCCGTAGTTCTGGAAGACCATGGCGAGATCGCGGTCGCGCGCGGGCTTGTCGTTGACCCGCTCGCCGTCGATGCGGATTTCGCCTTCGCTGAGGTCTTCCAGCCCGGCGATCATGCGCATCGTCGTCGTCTTGCCGCAGCCCGACGGTCCGAGAAGAACCAGGAACTCGCGGTCGGCGATGTCGAGCGAAAGGTCGTGCACCGCCGTGAAGGCACCGAAGCGCTTGACCACGCGGTCGAGGGAAACCGTCGCCATGATCAAACCTCGCCAGAGAGAAATTCGGTATCGAACGGCAGCGTCAGCGCACGGCCTTCTCCGTCGACGATCCGAAGCGTTCCGGAGCCGCTCTCGAGGCCGACGACGGGGCCGAAGCCGTTCGGCAGCGGCGCCGCCCCGATGACATGGCGAACGTCGACCGTCCCCGCCGGATCGAGCCGGATCGCTGTCGGAATGCCGGCATCCGACATCGGGTTTGCCGCGGTCGAGGCGGCATGGCCGTGGCCCGAATAGGTACACCCGTCCTCCACGCCGAGCACGTCGCGATGCCGGCCGTTCCATGGCGCATAGGTGCGGCCGCCGTTCGAGAACCAGAGCATCGTCACCGGCAACCGGTCGGGGTTCTTCAGCATCAGCGCGACGTCGCCCTCAGCCGGGCGCGAAACGGCGCTCCAGCCGAGGGCGCTGTCCGCTGCCTCGACGAGCGTGACGAAATCCTCGTGGTTGCTGGCGATCGGGTAGGACGTGAGGTCGATCGGATCGCCGCCGGCGGCGGGGAAGGCCGCGAGGTCCTTTGAGCGCGCCGGATAGGCGAGCGCCGAGCGGCCGCGCTCCGGATCGGCTTCCAGCGGCGTATCGGGCGTCTCGGCATATCGCTTCGGCGAAAACGCCATGCGGCCGCCGGAAGGCAGGCGAACCATCGCGTGGTTGGCGACCGGCAGCGCGCCGGTGCCGCCCGTAAAGATATGGCGCTGATAGACGAACGGGTGGCCGTCGCTCAAGGTCAGTTCCTTCACCAGGCGTGCGCCGAGGATCGAACGCTCGAGCTCGAAGCGCGCGCGGACGCCGCCGCCTGTCGAATGCACCGACACGGCCCGCCAGGCGCTGTTGGCGCTCCAGCCGTGCGCCGGCGCCTTCTCCACGTCCGAGGTCGAAAACGGTGCGCAGAAGAAATCGCCCGAGATGCGGGCCAGGTGCGGCGCGGCGTCGATGCCGTCGGGCGGGGCGGCATCGTCCGCCCATGGTGCGCGATGGAAGGGCGCGCATGTGCGTCCCTCGCGTTCCACCGAAAGCGCCGCGATATGGCCGATGTCGAGATCGAGAACGAGGCGGATGCCTTTTGCGGCAAGGTCGAAAGTCCGTGGCTCCGCCATTCTATTCGCCCTTGACCATCAGGCCGCCGTCGACGCGCACGATATCTCCGGTGATGAAGGACGCGCGGTCGCTGGCCAGGAATGCGACGGTCTCGGCGACCTCGCTCGCTTCGCCGAAGCGGCCGAGAGGATGGGCGCGGTTCCAGGTGTCGATCAGCGCCTGCGGGTCGGGGGTCGTTTCGAAGACGCGCTCGTTGAGCGGCGTCATGATGGTGCCGGGGGCGACCGCGTTGACGCGGATGCGATGCGGGGCGAGGTCGACGGCAGCCTGCTGCGTCAGCGCGTTGATGCCGCCTTTCGCCGCGGCGTAGGCCGCCCAGCCCCTGAAGCCGGTCAGTGCCTGCACGGACGACATGTTGACGACCGCGCCGCCACCCCGGCGGATCATTTCGGGCACGCAGGCGCGCATGCCGCGCCAAACGCTCGTCAGGTTGTTGGAGATGACGGTGTTCCAGGTCTCCTCGTCGATCTCGTCGACGCGTCCGCCGATCGCCCGGGCGGCGTTGTTGACCAGGATGTCGATGCCGCCGAAGGCGGTGAGCGCGCAGTCGCGCATGCGCTCGATGTCCGCCATGCGGCAGACATCCGTTTCGACGAATATCGCCTTGCCGCCGACGGCCTCGATCGCGGCGGCCGCTTCCTTGCCGCCCGGCACGTCGATATCGGCGATGACGACGTTCGCGCCGCCGCGTGCGAAGGTTTCCGCGCAGGCCTTGCCGATACCGGCGGCAGCTCCGGTCACGATGGCCGTCCGGCCCTCGAAGTCGCGATCGTGCATCGTCATTCTCCCTTGAATTCAGGGCTACGTTTGTCGAGGAATGCGGCAATGCCTTCACGTCCGTCATGCGTACCGTAAAGGCGCAGGAGAACCTCCTGTTCGAACGACTGGGCGACCGGCAGCGGGGCGTCGTAGCCCTGGCGGATCAGCCGCTTCATCTCCGCCTGCGCAAGCGGGGCGACCTTCAGCATCGCGGCCGCACGGTCCATGGCGGCCTCGAGCACGGTGCCTTCGTCCGCAAGCTCTGCCGCCAGGCCGATCTGGTAGGCCCGCTCCCCCTTGATCCGGCGCGCGCCGAGCATGATGTCGGAGGCCATGCAGCGCCCGACGGCGCGCGTCAGACGCTGCGTCCCGCCGCCGCCCGGCGAGAGCCCGAGCAGGCCTTCCGGCAACCCGAAGCGCGCCGCCGGCGTGCACAGGACGACGTCGCAGCAAAGCGCGATTTCGAAACCGCCGCCGAGCGCGTAGCCGTGCACCGCTGCGATCGTCGGCTGCGGCAGCGCCTCGAGCCTGTCGAACACGCGCCGGCTGGTGAACTGATAGGCGGCGAAGGCAGCGGCCCGGTCGCCACGGTATTCCGCGATGTCGGCGCCGGCCACGAAGGCTTTCTCGCCGGCGCCGCTGAGGATCACGACGCGCACCGAGCGGTCGCCGGCGATCCGATCGAGTTCGGCTTCCAGCGCCTCGATCATCGGCGAGGAGAGGGCGTTCAGCTTCTCCGGCCGGTTGAAGACGAGATGGCGGATCCCGGACGCTGGGGTTTCGCAAAGAAGCGGCGTGTCGGACATCGGCTCAGCCTTTCACTGCGCCGGCCGTCAGGCCGGCGATGAACTGTCGTTGAAGAAGGAAGAAGACGGCGACGACCGGGATCGAGATCAGCACGGAACTTGCCATCAGCTCGCCGTAGCGGATGCCGTACTGGCCGATGAAGTCGTTCATGCCGACCGGCAGCGTTCGCATCTCCTTCGTCGACGTGAAGGACAGCGCGAACAGGAACTCCTGCCAGGTGACGATCAGCACGAAGACCGCGGTCGCGACGATGCCGGGCCGGCAGAGCGGCACGACGATCTCGAAGAACGTCCGCAGCGGACCGGCGCCGTCCATGGCGGCGGCCTCCTCCAGCGTGATCGGCAGGCGCGCCATGAAGCCGCGCAGCATCCAGATCGCGACCGGCAAGGTGACGGTGACATAGGCGAGGATGAGCGAGGTGTAGGTGTTGAGCAGGTCGGCGGCCCGCATCATCTTGTAGATCGGAATGATGATCGCGCTTGCCGGAAACATCTGGGCGACGATGACCAGCGTCATCAGCACCGAGATCGCCCGGAACTGGGCGCGGGTGAAACTGTAGGCCGCAAGCAGGCCGAGGGACACGCTGATCGCCACGGTCGACAGCGACACGATGATCGAATTCAGGAAATAGGTGCGGAATTCGGGCCGGAATGCGCTGACGTAGTTTTCGAGGGTGGGGTGGTGGGGCCACAGCCGGGCGGGAATCGCGAAGGGCTCGCTGGCCGGCTTCAACGACACCGACACCATCCAGAAGAAAGGCAGCAGCACTACGATGGCGAGCAGGACCTGCAGAACGATCAGGCCGGCTCGGGTCTTGTCGCGGCGGGCCGTCATGGGGCGCTCCCGTAGCGTCCGCCCCGCTGGACGATGAAATAGACCGCGATCAGCAGCGCGAGAAGCAGGATCGAGAAGACGCCGTAGGTGGCGGCCTCGCCGAAGCGGAACTGGCCGAAGCCCAGTTCGTATATCTTGGTCGGAAAGATGTGCGTGGCGTTCTGCGGGCCGCCGCGCGTCAGCACCCAGATCATGTCGAAGTAATTGAATGTGAGGATCGTCGTCAGCACGACGTTGACGGCGATCACCTCGCGCATGGCCGGCAGCACGATATCGAAAAGCCGTCGCAGCCGGCCCGCGCCGTCGATGGTGGCGGCCTCGATCTGTTCCTGGTCGACGTTCTGCAGGCCCGCCAGATAGACGACGGTCGAGAAGGGAAAACCCTTCCACACGGCGGCGACGATTGCGGCGCCCATTGCGGTCGAGGCCTGCCCGAGCCACGCAATGCCGTGGCCGGAGAGCCCGAGGGTGACGAGGAAGGAATTGATCAGCCCGAGCTGCGGGTCGTACATGAAACGCCACAGGATCGCGGCGACGACGCCCGGCAGGATCCACGGGAGCAGGATCAGCGAACGCATGAGACCCTGCCCGGGCAGGCGCTGGTTCAGGAGGAGTGCGCAGAGGAAGCCGAAGACGTTCTGCAGGACGACGACGCCGACCGTCCAGAGGCACGAATTCCGGACGACTTCTCCGAACTCGCTGCTGGCGAAGACGGTCCTGTAGACCTCGAGGCCGACGAACTGCGGATTCGGGTTGATGAAGGAGGTCGAATAGAAGCTCTCGACGATCGTGCCGATCATCGGATAGTACATCAGCACGCCGACGAGGATCACCGCCGGCGCGGTGAAAAGCCAGATCAGCCATCGATCTCGTTTCTGCATTGCCCTTGCGCTATCCGAATGCGTGAACGGACGTGCGGCCGGGACGAGGAGTCTCGTCCCGGCCGGCCGGTTGCCGGTCGATCACTTCAGCTGATCGATCTTCTCGCATGCTGCCTTTGCGGCTTCGGCGGGGTCCTTGCCGGAGTAGATGTCCTGGGCCAGTGCGACCTCGACGTCCGAAACTTCGAGGTAACGCGGCGACAGCGGTCGCGGTGCCGCGTTCTCCAGATGTTTCATGATGCGGTCCGCCCCCTTCCGGTTCTTTTTCAGGAACGGCTCGGCCGCCTCCTTGTTGGCCGGAATCAGGTCGACGACGTCGCCGTTGACGTCCTTGCGCGTCAGGAACTGGATGAATTTCCAGGCGGCTTCCTTGTGTGCGGACGTCTTGAAGAGCGCCAGGTTCCAACCGCCATAGGTGCCGATCGGTGTCTTGCCTTCCGGCGCGGTGCCGTCGACGAAATCCCAATCGAGCTTCGACTTCTGCAAAGTGGGCTGTTCCAGCGCCGGCCACATCTCCATCGCCAGCGATCCGTTCAGGAAGAGTTCGCGCATGTCGCCCGAGGAGGCGTTGAGAATGCCCTTGGGCGCATCGGGGACCAGCGATTGCAGGTATTTGAGGGCCTCGACGGATTTGTCGCCCGTCAGCCCGCAGGAGCCGTCGTCGTTGAGAACGTGGCCGCCATTGGAGAATATGAAGGAGTCGAGGATGACGGTGGTGTCCTCCCCCTTGTGGCCGAAGAGGCCGATCCCGTAGTGCCCCTTCGACGAATCCGTGAGCTTGTCGGCCGCCGCCTTCAGGCCCTTCCAGGTCCTGGTGCTCGCCGGGTCGATGCCCGCATCCTTGAAGAGCTTGGCGTTGTAGTAGTTGAAATACCAGACGTCGACGTTGAACGGGATGCCCCAGAGATGGTCCTCGTAGTTGGCGGAGTCCCAGGCGCCCTTGAAGAACGTGTCGGCAGAGATTCCGGCCTTCTTCGCCCTGTCCCCGAGTTGCTCGATGGCGCCGGCCTTGGCGAATGCCGCGACCCAGATCTGGTCGAGGGTGGCCACGTCCGGCGCATTGTTGCCCTGGACGGCCGTCAGGAGGCGCTGCTGGTATTCCGGATAGGGGATGGTCGTCACTTCGACCTTGATATCCGGATTCTCGGATTCGAAACGCTTCACCGCTTCCTTCTGATATTGGCTGAGACCGGATTCGGTCTGCTGGTTGTCCCAGAATTTCAGGGTGATCTTGTCCTGGGCGAACGCCGGGACGGCAATCACGGCAATCGCCGTGGCTGCCAGCAATGTCTTCGTCTTCATGTCTTCCTCCCTGTTGCTGACTATGCGGTGGCCTGTGCGCCGCCGCCCTCTATCGATGATGGGGCATCCTCCCGAGGATCGTTCTCGGCCACCGTCACGACGCTTCCCGCCGCCGCCAGCGCCAATCGGTCGGCCGGCAGTGAACTGGAATCCGTGATGATCTCGTCGATCGTGCCCGGCGGGACGATCCGATTGTTCGCGTCGACGCCGATCAGCGAGTGGTCGGCGAGCACGATCGCCTGGTGCGAAGCGGCGACGAACCGGCGCGAGGCGAGCGCCAGTCGCTCGTCCGCGCGTGAGGGGCCGAAGCGGGCGGTGACGCCGTCGACCGACAGAAAGGCCTTGTCGACGCGCAACGTCTCGAAAAGGGCGCCGAGGCTCGGTCCGACGAGGCAGCGGCTTCTGGCATGATACTCGCCGCTCGTCAGTATGACCTTGAGGCCGGGGCGGCCGCTCAGGCGTTCCATGATGTCGAGCGCGTTCGTGACGACGGTCACGTCGCGCTTGCCGTCGATCTCGTCCGCAAGCATCAGGCCGATCGGGCCGCCGTCGATGATGATCGTATCGCCGGGCAAGACACGGTCGGCTGCGCAGCAGGCAATCTGCCGTCGCAACGCGCCGATCTCCCGGGCGATGCCGGCCTGGGGAGCGGCGATGCGCAGTTCAAGGCCGATGTCGTCCGCCCGTCGCTGCATCGACCGGATCATGTTGCGGTACCAGTCGTGGGCGGGATAGTGCGGCACGAAGCCGATCGCCCCATGGCTCCTCGATGGCGGTGCGACAGGATGACCGGCGAGCAGGCGCTCCTCGGCGTCGCGAAAGAGGTGCCAGCCCTCCGCCTGCCGGCGATAGTACTGGCCGAGTGTCTCGGGCGTCAGGATGACGTGAGGCGTGCGGATTTCCCTGGCCAGCGGCGCGCCCGTCAGGGCGCTTGCGAGCGCGTCGACGGCAAGGATTCCGACGACTTCCGGAAACAGGGCCGCGCAGGCCTTGAGCTTGCGGCCGTCTTTCAACACGTCGAAGAGCGCGCCGCCCTCTCCGCCGACATTGAAGAACTCGACGCGCTCGATGTCGGACTGTTCGGCCGCTTCGATCGCGGCGAGCACCGAATGGTCGTTGACGCCGAACGCCACGTTGATCTCGGGGTGGACGGCAAAGACGTCCTGGCAGGCGCTGAAGGCGATCTTGAATGCGCCGCGCCCGTCGACGCGCCAGCTCTTCACGGTGCCGTCGAAGGTCTCGGTGAAGCCCTGGATGAAGCCGTCGCAGCGGCTGCGCGTGTTGGGGAGCCTTTCAAGCGAAACGAGCAGGATGCGGGCCGAGCGCAGCTTGCCGGACAGCGTTCTACCGGCGCGGTTGCCGAGCTCGCGGCCGACCGAGAAATTGTCGGGCCCGACATAGGTGCCGCCGTCCTGGGGCGACGATTCGGCCAGGAAGGGAATGCGGCGGCGGCGGGCGATGCTGCGCAGCGTGTCCGCGCCCCGGCCTTCGATCGGCGGCAGGATGAGCGCATCGACATGGCCGAGCTGGTCGTGGATCGGGTTGTCGCCGTTCCCCGCCGTCACGGCCTTTTGCGGATGGGCACGGGAGACACTGCCATGCCGGCGCCGGACCCGTCCCGCCGACGCGAGCGCGGAAACGTCCCGGCGCACCGTAACGCTGGACACCCCGCCGAGCCGGCGGGCGAGTTCCGGGATGGAAAGCTCCTCCGCTTCCTCGAGGATCGAGACAATCCGCTCGTATCGGTCCAGCTTGATCATATGCTCATTTCTGTTGACCAGAATATCTGCTTATTGACGCAGAATTTCCTATGGCCTGTCAATCAGACCAGAAACATCGATCATATTGATCATTTCGGCGGAAAATGAATCGGGAAGTTCTGTCGAAACAGGGCGT
>CAWIQE010000024.1:0-5394 GCA_963838155.1 uncultured Alphaproteobacteria bacterium | reverse complement strand
GTTCCGCGGCCTGCCGGAAACCGGGCGAACCGCCGTCACTCCGGCGCGGTCGCCTTCCTTCCTCCGCCCAGATGGACGGCGGCACGCAGGAAGTGCCGGCCGAAGAGGACCGCCGCGGCGATGGCGAACAGCACCATGGCGATCGGCCGGTGGAAGAAGATCGTCAGGTCGCCGCCGCCCATCGAGGAGGTCTGGATGAGCGTCTTTTCGAACATGCCGCCGAGCACGATGCCGAGGATCAGCGGGGCGGCGGGATAGTCGAACCGCTTCATGAAATAGCCGACGAGCCCGAACAGCAGCGCCAGCCAGCATCCCCACATCCGGTTCTCGATCGCATAGGCGCCGACGAAGGAGAGGAAGAGGATGCACGGATAGATCAGCCCGTAGCGGAAGCGCAGGATCGATGCGAAGACCGGCACCAGCGGCAGGTTCATCACCAGCAGCAGCAGGGAGCCGATGAAGAAGGACGCCATCAGCCCCCAGACGAGCTCCGGCTGGTTGGTGAACAGCAGCGGGCCGGGCTGTATGCCGAAGATGATGAAGGCCCCGAGAAGCACCGCCGTGGTTCCCGAGCCAGGGATCCCGAGCGTCAGCGTCGGCACGAATGCGCCGTTGACCGCCGCGCTGTTGGCGGCCTCGGGCGCGGCCACGCCCTCGATCGCCCCCTTGCCGAACTCGTGCTTGTGCTTGGAGAACCGCCGCGCGACGTCGTAGCTCAGGAACGAGGCGAGCGTCGCTCCCGCGCCCGGCAGCACGCCCACCAGGAAGCCGATGATGCCGCTGCGCAGGATCGTCATCCGGGTCTTCTGCCAGTCCTCCCAATTCGGCATCATGTCGCGGAAGCGCGTGCGGATCGGCTCGATCTTGCCCGCCCGCACCTGGAACAGCACCTCCGCCACGGCGAACAGGCCGATGACCACCGGCAGGAAGCCGATCCCGCCGAAAAGCTGGACGTATCCGAAGGTGAACCGCGTCGTCCCGCTCTGCGGATCGAGACCGATCGTGGTGATCGCCACGCCGAGCGTCGCCATCGCCAGCCCCTTGAGCCTCGACGAGCCGCTGAAGCCGACCACGCCGGTGAAGCCGAGCACGATCAGCGCGCAGATCTCCGGCGGCCCGAATTTCAGCGCGAAGGAGGTGAAGACCGGCGCAAGGCTCATCAGCAGCACCAGGCTGATGACGCCGGACAGGAAGTGTGCGATGGCGGCGATCGCGAGCGTCGGCCCCGCCCTGCCCTGCCGGGCGAGCTGGTAGCCGTCGATGACGGTGACGACGTTCGCCGCGTCGCCGGGCGTCGAGATCAGCACCGAGGTGATCGTCGCGCCGTACTGCGTGCCGTAGTAGATGCCGGCCAGCATGATCAGCGCGGTGATCGGGCTGAGGTTGAGCGTCAGCGGCAGCAGCAGTGCGACGCCCGTGGCCGAGCCGAGCCCGGGCAGGAGCCCGATCACGGTCCCGAGGAAGACGCCGGCGAAGCAGTAGACGAGATTGACCGGGGAAAGCGCCGTCCCGAAGCCGGTCACCAGGTGCGAGAAGAGGTCCATGCGGGTCCTGCCGTGCTTAGCTGCCGGGAAAGCCGAGGACACCGGCCGGCAGCCCGATGCCCATGAAAGCCTCGAAGACGAGCCAGGCGACGACGCCGATGCCGATGGCGATGAGGAGGCTGAACCACGCCTTCTCGCGCTCGACCGCCGTCAGTATGGCGAACACCATGAGCGTGAAGGCGACGAGGAAGCCGATATATTGCGACAGGAACACCGCGGCACCGAGCAGCGCCAGGATCAGGACGACCGAGCCGAAGGTGCCCGAATCGCCCTCGCCGGGCGGCATCACCTCCTCCGCCCGGACGGGATGCGATGCGTCCCCGTCACCCGGGGCCGCCGCCCCGGAGCGCTCCCGCCGCGTCTGCAAGGCGATCGCGGAGCCGAAGACGACGAGCAGCACGCCGACGATTGAGGGCAGGAAGCCCGGACCGATCCGGGCTCCCTCGCCGAAGATGCCGTAGTCGAGGGAGGAGACCGCGAACACCGCGCCCAGCACCACGAGAATCGCGGCCGCGACGTACTCCCCTCTCGATGTCATGGCCGGCCTCCCTACTTCTCTTCGTTCAGGAGCGAGGCGATCGTATCGTGCTGCTTCTGCAGGAAGCTGGCGAAAGCGTCGCCCGTGCGGACCGTCGGCGTGAGGTAGTTGCTGGCCACGTATTTCTCGTAGCCGTCGGTCTTGGACCATTTCCGGATCGCGTCTTCCCAATAGGTCTGCTGGGCCTTGCTCAGGCCCGGCGCCGCCAGGATGCCGCGATACTGCACCGTCGGCGTGATGTCGACGTCGATGCCCGCCTCCTTGATCGTCGGGACGTCCGCCAGCGGCCCCTTGCCGAAGCGCTCGTCGGCGAAAAGCGTGAGCGCGCGCACCTTGCCGGCCTTGATGAGGTCGATCGCCTCGCCCGGATTGGCGCCGGCCGCCGCCACGTTGCCCCCGAGCAGAGCCGCGTTGTTGGCCGCCCCGGACTCGAAGACGACGCGGTTGAACTTGACGCCCTTCTTCCTCTCGATGAGCTTGAACGCCAGCGAGGCGGGGCTTCCCTTGCCGGAAATGGCGATGTTGACCTGCCCCTTCTTCGCCGCGTCGACGAGGTCGCCGATGGTCTTGTAGGGCGAATCCGCCGCCACGATGATCATCGTGTGGTCTTCCACCGCCTCGGCGATCGGCGTGTACTTGTCCCAGCTGAACGGCACGTCGTTCATGATCGGCAGGATGACGGCGGCGCCGGTTTCCGAAGCGACGAGATAGTACGGATTGCCCTGGTGCTGGAGCACTTCGGTGTAGCCGACCGCGCCGGAGCCGCCCACCACGTTCCGGACCGACGCCTTGATGGCAGGGTCGACCTTCTCCAGGCCGGAGACCACCGCGCGGCCGAAGATGTCGCTGCCGCCGCCCGGCTTGAAGGGCACCACCATGGACACGTGCCGCGTCGGCTCGAAGGACGATTTCTCCGCATGGGCCGGCGCCGAAAGGGTCGCCAGCGCCATGGCGCTGCTCGCGGCCAGCGCCGCGGCGCACCTCAGGAGTGTTCTGCGTTTCGTTTGGGTCATGCCGTTGTTCCTCCTTCTCGACATTCGGATCCGGGTCCGCATCGCGCCGCCACGGGCCATCGTTCCGGGCCCTGCGGACCTCCTCTTCCCGCGGTTCGAACGGCACGCTAGAACCCCGAAACTCAGAAGTCAATATTTTGCATTTCCGATACTGTATTCAGAATGTAATTCAGCGGAAGGTCATGAAGGAGGCTCCGCGAGGGGCCCGTTCCCGGCCCGGCGCCCTGCCCGCGGCCGGTCCCGGACGGCCGCGTTGCCGGATCGGTCGGGGTGCGCCCGCCGCCCGTGCGGCAATCACGGGCAGGCCGCCGGCGAAAGGAGCGGGACCGGAAAGCGGCTTGCGGCCGCGGGACACCGATGGCGGGGGTCTATCTCTTCGTCGGCTGGGGAAATTCCGGGCGGAAAACCGGTTTCCGCCCTCGCCTGGGTCGCGCTAGATGAGGCCTTCGACGCGTTCCAGCGCGTGCTGGAGATGCTCTCCGACGGCCCGGGCGAGGCGTTCGCCGTCCCGTGCCTCGAGCGCGGTGATCATGACCTCGTGCTCGCGCACGGCCGCGTCCCAGTGGTCGCGCGTTTCGTGGCCGAGGAATCGCACCCGCTTCAGCCGCATCTGAAGCTGTCCCTGCATGGCGGCCAGCGTCGCGTTGCCGCCGATTTCGACCATCGCCGTGTGGATGGCCTGGTTCAGCTTGTAGTATTCGAGGCGGTTGCCCTGCCGGAAGCAGGCGATCATCCGGTCGTGCATGGCGCGGACGTCGGCGATCGCCTCGTCGGAGGCGTGGGCGCATGCCAGCCTCGCGCCGAGTTCCTCGAGGGTGCGCACGACGATCATCATGTCCGCCACTTCCTGGCGGCCGAACTGCCGGACGACCGCCCCGCGGCTCGGCACGAGTTCCACGAGCCCCTCGCTGGCGAGATATTTGATCGCCTCGCGCAGCGGCGTGCGCGAGACCCCGAGCAACTCGCCGACATGCGTCTCGTTGATCCGCACGCCCTGCTCGAGTTCGCCCTCGATGATCATGTCCCTCAATTGCGCCACGACGTTCTCGTGAAGGGACTGGCGCTCGATCCGCCGACCCGGCGCCTGCACCGGAGAGCGTATGGAAGAATCGCTCACGAAAGACCTCCCGGCTGTGTGTCTCTCCTGTCATGCGCCAAAAAAGGAATTTTCGCAACGCCAAGCATTCTGCATACAACATACTGTACTTGATTTGTAGCACTGCGGACGCTACGGTTTCGCCATCTCGCAACGGATGGAGAATATCGTGGGACCCGAAACGTCCGAGAGGCCCGTCGTCGCGCTCGCCATGGGGGATCCCTGCGGCATCAGCCCCGAACTGACGGCGAAGCTGCTGGCGACGGAGGAGGCGCAAAGCGAAGTCCGCATCGTCGTCTTCGGCGACCGCCGCATCCTCGACGACGGCGCACGCATCGCCGGCATCCGGCTCGACCTGCCGACGGTCGACGGCGCCGACGCCGCCCTGGCCGCCTCGCAGAACGTCGTCGTCGACCTCGGGACGCTGTCCCCGGGGGAGGTCGAACGGGGCAAGGCCACGCCGGCCGGCGGCGCTTTCGCCACACGCAACTTCCGCGAGGCGCTGCTGCTGGCGCACGAGGGCCGCGCCGACGCCGTCTGCTTCACGCCCTTCAACAAGAAGGCCATGCGCTACGCCTATCCCGACTACGACGACGAGATACGGTTCGTCGCCGACGTGACCGGCTTCCGCGGCAAGGTGCGGGAATTCAACGTGCTGGAGCGGATCTGGAACGCGCGCGTCACCTCGCACGTGCCGCTGAAGGACGTTGCCGCGAACCTGTCGGAAACCGGCATCCTCGAAGAGATCGTCCTGACGACCGACTGCCTCCGCCAGGCCGGCATCGAAAGCCCCCGCATCGCGGTCGCCGGCCTCAATCCGCATGCCGGCGACGGCGGCAGCTTCGGCACCGAGGAGATCGACATCATCGCCCCGGCGGTCGAGGCGGCGAAGCGGCGCGGACACGACGTCGAGGGCCCCTATCCCTCCGACACGGTGTTCCTGCGCGCGCTGAAGGAGGGCTTCCACGCGGTTCTGACCATGTATCACGACCAGGGCCAGATCGCGATGAAGATGATGGGATTCGACAAGGGCGTGACGATGATGGGCGGCCTGCCCTTCCCGCTGTGCACGCCCGCCCACGGCACCGCCTACGACATCGCCGGCAAGGGGATCGCCGACGTCGGCGCCAGCCGCGAGGCGCTTCGCCTCGCGATCCGCATGGCCCGTCGCGCCGGCCGCCGGCGGCAGGCCGCGTCCTAACC
>CAWIQE010000023.1:0-16028 GCA_963838155.1 uncultured Alphaproteobacteria bacterium | reverse complement strand
GCCCGGCGCGAAGGATCCCGGCGGGACGGGGCCGCGGGGAGCGGCCGGGCGGCCTAGGGGCCGCGGGGAGCGGCCGGGCGGCCTAGGGGTCCGGAGGGCCGTGGAGATCGGACCTGCCGCGCTCGTTCCGGCGCCATGTCGCCGGCGGCGACCCGACGGTCCGCTTGAACTCCCGGCTGAAATGATAGACGTCGCAGAAGCCGCACCGATCGGCGACCTCGGCGAGCGGCATTTCGCTGCTGACGAGCAGGGTCTGCGCCTGCATGAGGCGTTCGCGGAGCAGCCACTGCCGCGGCGTCGCCTTCAGGTGCCGCAGGAACAGCCGGCGCATCTGCGACTGGCTCAATCCCCCGGCTTCTGCGATGTCGTCGCCGAGCCAGTCGGAGCGGAGGTCCCGGCGCATGGTCTGCATCAGCTTGGCGAGCGGCAGGGGCAGGCCGCTCGAAGAGGCCCCGTGCAGGTCCCGGTCGAGTGCGACGAGGAACTCGCCGACAAGCTGGTTCAATCGCAGGTCCTGCATGCCGCGCCTGTCGCGCAGGGTCGCGAACAGTCTCTCGAACCAACCGGCGAAGGCTACGACCTCCGACAGGGAGACGCGCAGCATGCCGTCGCCGAACAGCGTCCTGCGCAGCCGGTGCGGACTCGGCCCCGCCAGGCGGAACCAGAGGACCGTCCACGGATCGTTCGGGTTTGCCGCATGCCGATGCGGCGCCTCGTTCGCCATCCAGGCGAGCTGGCCGGGGCGGACCTCGAAGCTCTGTCCGAGGGTCAGGACCGTGCCGCTGCCCTCGAGGCAGACGATGATGTCCTGGCCGGGATGCGAGGCGCGCTCGATCCGGTAGCTCGGCGCGGCCACGAGCTTGCCCGCCCTCAGCACGCTGAGGCCGGCCTCGGTCCAGCCGATGGCCGGAACGTGATGGAAACTCTCGATCGCGACCGTCGCATTCCGCATGCGCGTCCTGTACAAAAAAACGGCATGCCTGTCCATTTAAGATCGGCGGGGCGGTCATTAGGCTGAGCGCGACACATGGAGGAGCCGCCCGGGAACCTCGGCGGTTCCTCGCGTCGACCGGACAGCGGAGGATTGCCATGCTCGGCCTCACCGACCAGGAGGCGCACGACTACGTGCGCGACGGTTACATAATTCGCAAGGGCCTCTTGAACCCGACGGAGGTCGAGAACTTTCGCGACCACGCCCGCAAGCAGCTCGAGGAAGAGCGCAAGAGCGGCGCCGTGATGGCGAAGGGCGACCGCGAGGGCAAGACGACTCTGCTCAAGATGTGGACCCGGGCCGAGGACGACAAATACGGCCTGCTGGCGCGCGACGAGCGCCTGGTGGAACTCGCCGAAGGCACCATCGGCAAGCCCGTCTATCTCTACAGCCACAAGATGACGATGAAGCAGCCGAACGAGGGCGGTGCCTGGGAATGGCACCAGGACTTCGGCTACTGGTACAATTACGGCTGCCTGGCGCCGGACATGATGAGCATCTACGTGGCGCTCGACAAGGCCACGCGGGCGAACGGCTGCCTGCAGGTCCTCAAGGGTTCGCACAAGCTCGGCCGGCTCAACCATATCCGCGAAAGCGACCAGACCAATGTCGAGCAGGAGCACCTTGAGGCCGCCTTGAAGCGCTTCGAGCACGTCTATGTCGAAATGGAGGCCGGCGACGCCCTCGTCTTCGACGGAAACCTCCTGCACCGGTCCGACGCGAACCGGTCCGATACCTATCGCTGGGGGTACATCTGCTCGTACAACGCCGTCGAGAACGCCCCCTTCAAGAAGATCCGCGACTACGGCAACTACGAAGAACTGAGGAGGGTCCCCGCAGGGTCGTTCCAGATGGCGTCGTGAGCGCCGCAGCCCTGCGGCGCTTCAAACCGGGAGGAGTTCATGGCTGATGCCCTCAGGGCAGGTGCTCGCGCCCCTGGCGTGTCCGCGGTTTCGCTGATGCGGCTGCTTCGCGCGCGCGAAGCGGGCGTGTTCCTGGCGCTGCTGGTGATCGGCGTCTTCCTGTCCTTCGCGACGGACGGGTTCCTCACCTCCATCAACCTGCTCAATGTCGGCCGGCAGATCTCCCTGCTCGGGATCATGGCGGTCGGCATGACGTTCGTCCTCGTCAGCGGCGAGGTCGACCTGTCGGTGGGCTCGACCTATGCGCTGTCCGGACTGGCCACCGGCATGCTGATCGTCGCCGGCTGGTCGCTCGTGCCCGCCGTTGCCGCGGGCGTCTTGATCGGAGCCCTGGTCGGGCTCGTCAACGGGCTGCTTTCGACGGTCGGGCGGCTTCCCTCGCTGATCGCGACGCTCGGCATGCTCAGCATCGTCCGCGGTGCCGCACTGATCCTGACCGCCGGCCAGCCGGTCACGGTCGACGTCCATCACGGCGCGCAGCCGGAGACGCTCGACCGGTTCTTCTTCATGGGCCAGGGCTATCTCTTCGGCACGATCCCGATGCAGCTCGTCTTTTTCGCCGCGCTGGCGCTGATCGGCGGGGCGGTGTTGTCCTATACAAATTTCGGCTTCCGGGTCTTCGCCGTCGGCGGCAGCGCGAAGGCGGCGCGCGTGGCGGGCATCTCCGTCAACGCCGTCAAGATCTGGGCCTTCGTCCTGATGGGCGGCCTGGCCGGCTTCGCCGGCATTCTCAGCCTGGCCTTCCTTCCGAGCGGACAGGCCGGGCGGACCGGGCTCGGCCTGGAACTGGACGTCATCGCCGCGACCATCGTCGGCGGCGCCTCCCTGTCCGGAGGCGAAGGAACGATTCTCGGCACCATACTCGGGGTGCTGATCATCGGGGTCATGCGAAACGGGCTCGTCCTGATGGGCGTTTCGCCGTTCGTGCAGGAACTGATGATCGGCCTGGTCATCATCATCGCAGTGGGGATCGACAAATGGACGACGCATCGCGTGCGATGACGCGACGGCGCCCGTACAATCGAAAAAGGGAGGAACAGTCATGAAAATCGTTCAGGCGGCGCTTGCCGCAGCCATCGCCATGATGCCGATCGCCGGACATGCGGCATCGGATTCGGCGACATTCCACCTCGCCGACCGGATCAAGGCCAAGGTCGATTCCGGAAAGCCGCTCGCCATCTACGTCTCCTATCACGACGTCTCGAACGAGTTCGCGCCGGCCATCAAGAAGGGCGTCGCCAAGGCGGCCGAGGAAGACACGGTCGATGCCAAGTTCATCGGTCCGGTCGGCTCGAACGCCGACGGGCAGATCAGCGAGATCGAGACGCTGATGGGCAAGATGGACGGCCTGGCCATCTCCTCGGTCTCGACGGACGCGCTGGCGCCGCTGATCAACCGGGTCCTGAAGGCCGGCATCCCGGTCGTGACGTTCAACACCGACAATCCCAACAGCGACAGGCTGGCCTTCGCCGGCCAGGATCTGGTGCAGTCCGGCCGCGCCGCGGGCGACCTGATGGCCAAGGTCCTCGACGGCAAGGGCAAGGTGCTGATCACGACCATCGACGCGGCGGCGCAGTGGTCCATCGATCGCGAGAAGGGTGCCCGCGAGGCGCTCAAGAAGTCGCCGGGCATCACCATCGTCAACACGCTCAACACCGGCACCGACCCGCAGCAGATCTATTCGGCCATCGAAAACGCGATGCTGGCGAACCCCAGCGTGACGGGGATCCTCTCGCTCGAATGCTGCTCGACCCCGGCGGCGGGAACGTGGGTCAAGCGGAACAACGCGGCCGGCCGGGTCAAGGTCGTCGGCTTCGACCTGCTCGACCAGACGGTGCAGCTCGTCAAGGACGGCGACGTCGCCGCGACCATCGACCAGGCTCCGGAACGCCAGGGCTTCGAGGCCGTCGACCTGCTCGTCAAGGTCCTGCACGGCAAGCCGATCTCGAACGTCGATACGGGCGTGGGCATCTATACGAAGGACAACATCGGGAAAGTGGCCCAGAAATGACCGACGCGCGGGCCGCGCCGCGCCCGCTTGCGGGCGCGGGGGCGGACGAGGCCGGCCGAAGCGGCGGCGGGGACATCCTCGCCGTCCGCAACCTGGTCAAGCGCTATCCCGGCGTTCTGGCGCTCGACAACGTCTCGATCGGCTTTCGGGCGGGCGAGGTGCATGCCGTCGTCGGCGAGAACGGCGCCGGCAAGTCGACGCTGATGAACATCCTGGCCGGCGACATCCAGCCCGACGGCGGACAGGTGATCATCGACGGCCGCCCGGCGGTCATCGCGTCGCCGCTCGTCAGCCGCGCCGCGCGCATCAGCGTCGTCTACCAGGAGCTGGCGCTCTGCCCGACGATGAGCGTCGCCGACAACATCATGATGTCCGACGTGGCGGCCCGACCCTATCTCTCGGCCGTCCCGCGCGACCTGATGATGCGCGAGGCGAGCGCCGCGCTCGACCGGCTCGGGATGGCGTATCTCGATCCCTCGACGCGGGTCGGACGGCTTTCGGTGGCCGAGATGCAGCTCGTCGAGATTGCCGGCGCGATCCGCAAGAGTGCCCGCGTCCTGGTTCTCGACGAACCGAATTCCGCGCTCTCCCGCCGCGAAAGCGACCGGCTGTTCGAGGTGGTGCGGCAGCTCAGAAAGGACGGCGTCACCGTCGTCTACGTGTCCCATCACCTGGACGAAGTGCTCGACCTGGCCGACCGCGTCACGGTGATGCGCGACGGACGGGCCATCGAGACGCTCGACAATCGCGACCTGTCGCAGGACTGCCTCATCCGCGCGATGGTGGGGCGGGAACTCGGCGCCACGCAGCCCTGGTCGGAGCGGGCGCCGGAGCGGGCCGCCGACTGGCCTGTCGTCCTGTCGGTCGAGAACCTCACGGCGCCGGGCGTGGACGACGTCGGCTTCGAGGTGCACAGCGGCGAAATCCTCGGCGTGGCGGGGCTGCCGGATTCGGGGAAGGACACTCTCGGCCCGGCCCTGTTCGGGCTGTGCGAGCGGTCCGGCCGCATCGCCATAGACGGAAACGACCTCGTTCGCGGCGATCCGCGTTCGGCCATACGGCACGGCATGGCCTTCGTACCGGCCGACAGGCGGGGCGCCGGCGGACATATGGCGATGACCATTTCCGAGAACGTCGTCGCCGCATCGCTGCCGCGTTTCTCGACCCTCGGCGTCATTCGCCGCGGCGAGGTGCGCCGGGAGGCGCGCGCCCAGGTCGCCCGCCTCGACGCGCGGATCTCGCATCTCGGGCAGAGGCTCGGGACGCTCTCCGGCGGCAACCAGCAGAAGATCATCCTCGGGCGCAGCCTCGTCACCAACCCGCGGGTGCTCGTGCTGCAGGAGCCCACGCGGGGCGTCGACGTCGGCGCCAAGGCCGAGATCTATTCTATCTTGCGCGGCATCGCCGGCGAAGGCGTCGCGATCGTGATGATCTCGTCGGAACTGCCCGAACTGATCACGAACGCCGAGCGCGTCCTCGTGATGCGGGCCGGTCGAATTTCCGGCAACCTGACGGGAAGCGAGATAAACGAAGAGTCCATCCTCGCCAGAGCCATGGCAGCGTGAACGGAGTGCCCATGAAGTCGCCAAGGATAACCGTCGTAGGAAGCTTCGCCGTCGGGCTCACGCTTCGGGCGCCGAAGCTGCCGATCTTCGGCGAGACCATGCTCGGCAGCGACTTCGACATGGGCCCCGGCGGCAAGGGCTCGAACCAGGCCGTCGGCACGGCTCGTCTCGGCGCGCAATCCGCCCTCGTCGCCGTCATCGGGACGGACAAGCTCGCGGGCATCGCCACCGACCTCTACGAGGAAGAGGGCGTCGACAGCCGCCATGTCCAGGCGACCGGCGAGCGGGCGACCGGCGTCGGCGTCATCATTCTCAACGACCGGGGCGAGAACTTCATCATATTGGACATGGGGGCGAACGAATTGCTCGACGCCGCGGCCGTCGATCGGGCCGAGGACCGGATCGCCGAAAGCGACGTCGTCATGTCCGTCCTGGAAATTCCGCTCGAGGCGGCGGCGCGGGCCATGGCGCTCGGCCGCAGGCACGGCCGGCGCACGATCCTCAACCCCGCGCCGGCCCGGCCGGTGCCGGACGCGGTCTTCGCCAATGTCGACTACCTGACCCCGAACGAGAGCGAACTGCGCATTCTGCTCGGCCTGTCGGCGGACGATCCCCGCTCGTCCCGCGAACTGGCGCAGGAGCTGCGGCGGCGCGGCGTGCGCAACGTCGTCGTGACCCTCGGCCGGCATGGCGCGCTCGTCCTGACGGACGATCTCGACCTGACGATCCCGGCCGTGCCGGTGACGGTCAGCGACACGACGGGCGCGGGCGACGCCTTCAATTCGGGCTTCGCCGTCGCGCTGGCGGAAGGCCGCGACATCGTCGAGGCCGCCCGCTACGGCGTCGTGTGCGGCGGCCTCGCCTGCACCCGGCTCGGGGTCATTCCGAGCCTGCCCGGCCGGCAAGCGGTGGAAGACGCCTATCGAGAAGCCATGACGAGCGTGTGGAAGGAAGACGCATGAACCGGAACAAGCTGCTGAACGCCGAACTCGCCCATGCCATCGCCTCGATGGGGCATGGCGACCTGATGATCGTCTGCGACGCGGGATTTCCCATACCGTCCGACGCCTGGCGCATCGACCTGGCGCTGACGCCGAACGTGCCCGACCTCGAGGCGGTCCTGGCGCCGATCGCGGAGAACCTCATCGTCGAGCGGCTCTCCTATGCCGACACGCTGCCCGAGCACAACGCCCCCCTGCTCAAGACGATCGAGCGGCTGTTTCCCGAGGTGGAGTACGAGCCGGTCAAGCACGAGGCGATCCTCGGCGAGATGGCCGCGAAGGCCAAGGCGATCGTGCGCACGGGCGCCTTCGACCCGTGGGGAAACATCCTTCTCTATTCCGGCGTCGACGTCCCGGCCTGGTTCTCCAGGCCCGGCGTGGTCGCGCCGGACTACTACGCGAAGAAGATGAAGACCTGACATGCCGCGCCTCTTCGACTTCGGCGGCCGGGAGGTCGACCGCATCGTGACGGTCGCCGGGCTGCGCGCGCTCAAGGGACGCGGCGAACGCGTCGCGCAGGTCACGGCCGATACGGCCGACGAGGCGCGTGCGGCCGAGGCCGCCGGCATCGAGATGGCGGTGTGCCGGGCCTCGAACATCGCCGCGGTGCGAAAGGGGTCGTCCCGGCTGTTCCTGACGGCAGCGCTCGGCTTCGCCGAAGCGGTGACCGACGAGGAGATGCTCAGGAGCGCCTTTTCGGCGGTGAATGCGGGTGCCGACGCGGTCATTACCGGCCGCAGCCCGAGATCCGTCGAGGCGCTGGCGCGCGAGGACATTCCCGTCGTCGCGCATGTCGGCTTCGTCCCGAGGAAATCGACCTGGATCGGAGGGATCCGTGCCGTCGGCCGCACGGAGGCGGAGGCGCGCCGGTTGACCGAACGGCTCGCTTCGCTGGAAAGCGCGGGCGCGTTCGCGGCCGAGTGCGAATTGATTTCGGCCCCGCTGATGTCCGAGATCAACCGGCGGACCTCGCTCGTCACCATTTCCCTCGGCTCCGGCCCCGACGCCGACGTGACCTTCCTGTTCACGTCCGACATCTGCGGCCAGTCCGAACGCCTGCCTCGCCATGCCCGTGCCTGGGGCGATCTCAAGCCGCTGGTCGAGGCGGTGAACGCCGAGCGGGTCCGCGCGCTCGGGCGCTTCCGCGAAGCGGTCGCCTCGGGCGACTATCCCCAGGCCGGCGAGATGTCGCCGACGCCCGGCGCGGACCTTTCGGAGCTCGCGCCCGACCTCGACAGGCTGGGCGGGGACCGGTCGTAGAGCGAGACACGCCCCGTCGGCGGTTGTCTCTCAATGCGCGCCGCCTGCGGAGAGCCGTTTCGGCTTCGTCAGGAGCAGGGATGCGAGGAGGGCGACGATCAGGGACAGGCCGATGAGGTAGAAGGTGTCGCTGAAGGCCATGACGGTTGCCTGCTGGCGCACCCTGAGGCCGATGGCGGCGATCGCCTTGTGGGTGGCGGTGGCCTTGTCGGCGAGGCCGTGGGACAGGAAATAGGCGGTCATGTGGGCGATGCGTCGGCGCGTCGCCTCGGCGAAGAGCGACACCGACTGGACCAGCACGTTGGAGTGGAACTGCTCGCGCTTGGTGAGGAGGGTCTGCAGCATGGCGATGCCGACGGCGCCGCCGAGGTTGCGGGTCATGTTGAAGAGCGAGGATGCGGAGCCTGCGCTCTCCTTCTCGATGCCGGCCGTGCCTTCGTCGATGGCGATCTTCACGGGCACGCGCTGGACGACCTTGGTGAAGTTGCCGGTGGCGTTGTCCGGCGGCAGCAGGGAGAATTCGAGCCCGCTCGCCGGCGCCAGGCTGTCGACGCGGCCCGCGAGCGTCACGCCGGGGAAGCCGTCGACACGGACGACCGACGGTTCGGGGCAAAACTGGAGCCATCCGCCCCGGCGCTTCGCAGCGCATGCCGCGCAAGGCGGCGGTGCGGCGGCTCGAACCGTCACTGCGGATCCGCAAGGATCGATCACCCTCGCGGGAAAGAGGCCGCCGCCGGTCGCCACCGGCGTTCCGTGCGAGGCGGCCGGAGGGATCGGCTGATCGACACCGGCGCCGGAAACGACCGGCTCTATCTGTTCGATACGGCCAACGGGACGAGCGCCTCGCTTGGAGCCGGGGCCGATCTCGTCAGGGTCTGCAGCATGGCCGACAAATCGAGATCGCTGATTCTCGGCCTTGGAGAAGACAGCCCGCTTGCAGATGTCGATCCGGACGTCGTCGTGCTGGATGCCGCGGTGTTCCGAAACGTGCCGAAGGGTTTCATCCGCTTCGTTCGCATATTCAAGTTCGAGCCCGCCAACGACCGACTTGTCATTTCCGTCCCGGAAGGCCTCGACGTGTCCTTTCGGGATGAACATACCGGCGGCGTCGACATCGTCGTCGGTCGATTATTCTGACAACGACGACACGGTCTGGCTCTCGGGGCCGGATACGGAAGCCGCCGTCAATCTCGGCAGTGGCGACGATACACTTTTCCTCTCCGATCTCGGAGTGGATTTCTCTGTCATCGCCGGCGCCGGTGCCGACACAATCGTCATCTGCAGCATGCGTGAACTGACGGCGGGAATTACGCTTGGCGTCGAAACGCTCGCGCGGGACGACGACCGCGATATCGTTATTATTGACAGCTCGGTATTCGTTCCGGCGCCGCCTGGCATGCGCCGTGAAATCGACATCCACGACTTCGACGCTTCGACCGACATTCTCGTTGTCCGCGCGCCGGCCAATTTGCTGGCGCGAAAGAGCGCATCGCTCAGCATGAATGGAATTCGCGTAGGCGACGTCCTCATAAGAGTGCTTGCACCAATCGGTGCCAGACGTCTCGACTATAGCGAAGATGCATTCGTATTCCTGCCGACCGGCGAAGCCCATGTTTCAGGGACGTCTCGGGAACTGGACGTTCCGATCATGGAGTACGGTTCGGACGGACAGTCGGCATCCTGCGCGACCAGCATCGTCTCGGGATTGAGCGCAACTGGCAACGGATTTCTTGCTGTCAGGTCCGGTCCAGGGGCGCAGTACACCGAAATAGACGAAATTCACAATGGCGACGTCGTCACAGTCTATGAGGCGAAGGACGATTGGTTCGGCATCATGTACGGAAAGAACCAGGGAGGCTGCAAATTCATCGGGGCAGGAAAGAAACGCCCGCTGGATTACCCGGGGAAAAAGGGCTGGGTACACAGGCGTTGGCTCAAGGACCGAGCCGGGTGACCGTCGCGTCGTCGGTCGTGCGAGCCTCGTCCAACGTCCGGTGTCGGAGCCCGGGCCCGGGCTATCGTATGTCTGAAACGGTGCGCCGAGCTGCCGTGCGCCCGTTCAAATGCTTCGAAAGCCCCAGATGCTGAACAATCGGCTGCATTTCGGACCACCGCGACGCCACGACTTCATTGCGCCGACTTTTTCCAAGCCTGTAACCAGCGTGTAACCGCGGCGCCTCGCCGTTTCACTCCGGCGCAGCCTCGTCAGCCCTCCGGATACGAAAAAACCCCGTGAAAACGGGGCTTTGCGGCCTTGGAAAACTGGAGCGGGCGATGAGATTCGAACTCACGACCCCAACCTTGGCAAGGTTGTGCTCTACCCCTGAGCTACGCCCGCTCGTGCTCCGCGCCATGGGTGGCGGCCCGAAGGCCGGGAGGCTTTGCTCCCGGACGGGCCGGGTTATGGCGCATGCCGATCGCAATTGCAACAGGGAACTGTCCGTGCCCTCCGCAAAATTTCCCGTGCGAGGATTCGCGGACGGCGGCGAGGTGGACGTGCTTGCCGGCGCCTGCGCCATCCATTGCCCGCGGCGGTGGGGTGGACGCGCTTGCCGGCGCCCGCGCCATTGCTTGCGCGCGGCGCCGGGCAAGCCTATCAATGCGGCGGCACTGGAAAGGACGACGACATGGAACGCCCGGTCGAGGCACCTGCAGAACCCGCACCCGATCTCGAGCCCGCCCGCAGGCGGCTGTTCGAATTCCTCGACGGTCTCGGCATCGCCCATCGCACCCGTCACCACGCCCCCGTCTTCACGGTGGCCGAAGCCAAGGCGCTGCGCGACGACATTCCCGGCGGGCATACCAAGAACCTCTTCCTGAAGGACAAGAAGGACACCTATTTCCTCGTTTCGCTCGATGAGGACGCCGAAATCGACCTTAAGACCGTCCATGGCGCCATCGGTGCGCGGGGCCGGGTGTCCTTCGGCAAGCCGGAGAGGCTGATGGAGTTCCTCGGCGTGCTGCCCGGATCGGTCACCCTGCTCGGCGCCCTCAACGACAGCGGGCACCGCGTCCGGGTCGTCATCGACGCCCCGTTGCTGGACCACGAGGTCGTCAACATGCATCCTCTCGGCAACGACGCGACGACATCGATGGCGACCGCCGACCTCCTGCGGTTCCTCGATGCGACCGGCCATCCGCCGACCGTCTTGAAACTGAGTGCCTGAAACACGATTTTGCCATCAAGCGGCCGACGCGCCGAAGGACGATCTGAAAGCGGAGCATGCGATGAACGAGCGCGACAACCCCTACGCATCGGCCACGGGCCAGATGAACGTCACCGCGCAGCTCGGCGACGCGCCGGCCGGCCGGCCCGCGTCCGCCGCACCGTCCCGCCCCGGCGCGGACGGGCTGATCGGCGGGGGCGCCGGCGCCGATGCCGGCGATCTCGTCCGGGAGACGACGACCGCGGCCTTTACGGCCGACGTGATCCAGGAATCGCGCAAGCAACCCGTGCTGGTCGATTTCTGGGCGCCGTGGTGCGGCCCCTGCAAGCAGCTCACGCCGGTCCTGGAAAGGGCCGTCCGGGCCGCCGGCGGGCGCGTGAAGCTCGTCAAGCTCAACATCGACGACCACCCGTCCATTCCGGGCCAGATGGGCATCCAGTCGATCCCCGCCGTCATCGCCTTCGTCGACGGCCGGCCGGCGGACGGGTTCATGGGCGCCGTGCCCGAGAGCCAGGTCAAGCAATTCATCGACAAGATCGCCGGCGCCGGCGGCAACGACCGCGCCGCCGCCATCGAAGCCGTGCTCCAGGACGCGCGTGCCGCGCTCGCCGGCGGCGACGCCGATGCCGCCGCCGAGGGGTTCGCAACCGTCCTCAGGGCCGATCCCGACAATCTCGGGGCCCTCGCCGGCATGGCCGAGTGCCTTCTTGCGAGCGGCCGGCAGGACGAGGTTCGCCAGCTGCTGGAGGAGCTCACCGAGGAACAGCGCAAGGATCCGGAGATCGCCAGCCTCCTCGCCCGCCTGGCGCAGGCGGACGAGGTCGCCCGGCTCGGCGACCCGGCGGCGCTCGAGGCGCGGCTGGCCGCCGATCCCGACGATCACGCCGCCCGGCGCGACCTGGCCAAGATCCTGAGCGTCAGGGGCGACCGCGCCGCCGCCGCCGACCATTTGCTGCAGATCATGCGCAAGGACCGCGCGTGGGAGGACGACGGCGCCCGCAAGGCGCTGCTCGAGTTCTTCGAGGCCTGGGGCCCGAGCGACCCTGCCACGCTTGCCGCCCGGCGCAAGCTCTCCTCGATTCTCTTCGCGTGACGCGCCGGCGAGAAACCGCGAAGACCCGATTTTCCCTTGAGGTTCCGCGCCCGCGCTCCATCTAGGTGTCTGGATGGTATTCGACAGGCAGACACTCATGCAGGCGGGAAACGTCCACTACAGAAAAGCGGAAGACCTGCCCGGAACGGTTCCGATCTTTCCCCTGTGCGGAGCGTTGCTCCTTCCGGGCGGGCATCTTCCCCTCAACATCTTCGAGCCGCGTTATCTGCAGATGTTCGACGATGCGCTGGCGACCGACCGGATCGTCGGCATCATCCAGCCGGAATTCGACCGGCAGGGCAATGTCAGGAAGGACACCGTGCCGGCGCTGAGCGCGGTCGGCTGCATGGGGCGGATCTGCTCCTATTCGGAGACGGGCGACGGCCGCTACATCGTCTCGCTGACCGGCATCTGCCGCTTCCGCGTGGCGACGGAGATCGCCTGCGCCAAGCCCTACCGCACCGCCCGCACCACTCCGTTCCTCGCCGACCTTTCGCCCGAGGAAGCGTCCAGGCAGATCGACCGGGGGGCGCTGATCAAGAGCTTCAAGGCCTATCTCGACGCCAACGAGCTCGAGGCGGACTGGTCGAGCATCGAACGGGCGAGCAACACCACGCTCGTCAACTGCCTCGCGATGATGTCGCCCTTCGGGCCCGCCGAGAAGCAGGCGCTGCTGGAGGCGCCCGACCTGCGCACCCGCGCCGAGACGCTGATCGCCATCACCGAGATTGCCTTGGCGCGCGACAAGGACGATTATCCCGGCAAGATACAGTAGTCACTCAGGGGAAGGTCCGAGCGATGGCAAGGCCGGGTGAAGCTTCGAAACCGATCGATCCGCTGCTCCTCGAACTGCTCGTCTGTCCGCTGACCAAGGGGACGCTGACCTACGACCGCGAGGCCGGAGAGCTCGTTTCCGAAAGCGCCGCTCTCGCCTTTCCCATTCGCGACGGGATACCGATCATGCTGGTCTCGGAGGCGCGGCAGATCGAGGACTGACCCGCCGGCGCCGGGGACGGCACGGCGGGGCATCCATCTGTGTCGGCGGCGCAATCCCGGACGGAAGACCGGTGCCTGGAATTGCTTCAGGACATCCCGTCCGGGGCGGTCGCATCGGTCGGGCGGCGTCGGCTTGCGAGGAGGAAGGACAGCAGGGACGCGCCCCAGATCAGCAGCGTCAGGATGCCGAGGCCGGCGGCGATCGGGCGTTCGAAGAAGGCGAGGAAGCTGCCGTCCGACTTGATCATCGACGTGACGAAGGTCCGCTCGAGCATCGGCCCGAGGACGATGCCGAGGATGCAGGGCGCGATGGGGACGTCGTTCTCCTCCATGATGAAGCCGAGCACCCCGAAGCAGAGCATGACCGAGACGTCGAAGGTGGTGTTGTTGTTGGCGAAGGCACCGACGATGCAGAAGGACAGGATGACCGGCATCAGGATCTTCGGCGGGACGCGCAGGATCTGCTTAGCCAGCTTGATCGCGCCCCAGCCAAAGGGAACCATGATCAGGTTCGCCAGGATGAAGAGGAAGAAGACGGCGTAGATCGTCTGGGGGTTGGTGAGGAAGAGCGTCGGGCCGGGGTTGAGGCCCTTGACGTAGAGGACGCCGATGACGATGGCGGTGATGGAGTCGCCCGGGATGCCGAAGACCAGCGCCGGCACCCAGGCACCGCCGAGGGCGGCGTTGTTGGCCGACGTCGCCTCGACGATCCCTTCCAGATGCCCGGTCCCGAACTTCTCCGGCGTCCTGGAAAACCGCTTGCTGATCGCATAGGCCACCCAGGCGGCGATGTCGGCGCCCGATCCCGGCAGGGCGCCGATCAGCGTGCCGAGCACGTTGCCGCGCAGCTGCTGGGGCCAGTATTTCAGGAAGAGCCGGCCCCAGCCCTTGAAGAGGTTGCCGATCGAGGCCTGGGGCGGGGAGACGCCGCGCGCGCCGCTCGCGGCGGCGCGCAGCACCTCCGAGACGGCGAACAGGCCGATCATCGCGGAGATGAAGTTGATGCCGCCCATCAGGTCGACGCTGCCGAAGGTGAAGCGCGACACGCCGGCCGGGTTGTTGAGGCCGATGGTGGCCACGAACAGGCCGATGAGGAGGCTGACGAGCCCCTTCGTCGGCGCGCTCGCGCCGATGAAGGTCGCGCAGGTCAGGCCGAGCAGCGCCATCCAGAAGTACTCGAAGGAGGAGAACTTGAGCGCGACTTCGGCGAGCCAGGGCGCCGTGAACATGAGAACGACGGTGCCGAAGAGGCCGCCGATGGCCGAAAACATCAGGTTGGCGCCGAGCGCGCGCTCCGCCTCTCCCTTCTGCGTCATGCGGAAGGCCTCGTTCGCGTAGGCGGCCGAGGCGGGTGTGCCGGGAATGCGCAGCAGGGTGCCGGGAATGTCGCCGGCGAAGATCGCCATGGCGGAGCAGGTGACCATCGCCCCGACGGCCGGCACCGGATCCATGAAGAAGGTGAGGGGGACGAGCAAGGCGATGGCCATGGTCGCAGTCAGGCCCGGGACCGCGCCGACGAACAGTCCGAAGGCCGCGGAAAGCGCGACGGTGACCAGGACCTGCCATTGAAGGACAAGGGCCAGGGCGTTTTCGAGAACGTGCATCGGCTCAGAACCTGTAGGCGGAGAGGACGCCCCAGGGCAGGGGCACGTGCAGCAGATCGCCGAAGGACCATTGCAGCAGGAACGACATCGCGACCGCCACGGCGATCGTCGTCGGCCAGCGCACGCCGAGCAGGCGAAGGTCGAGAACGAGGACGAGCGTCATCGTCGGGATGAATCCGAGCGGATCGACGGCGAGGACGAAGAAGACGACGGAGGCCAGGACGAGGACGACCCTCGCCGGGCCGGCGAGGCTCTCGGCCCATTCGTCCCGCAGGACCAGCGCGCCGCCCTGCCTCAGCCCAGAGACGATCAGCACGAGCGAGCAGCCGCCGAGCGCCACCGCCACGAGAGTCGGGAAGACCGCCGCACCGTACTGCTGGCCCGGGATCGCCGGGAAGCTCTGGGACCACCAGCCGACCAGAACGGAAAAGGCCAGGAGGACGGTTCCGAGCACGGCATCGTTGAAACGCATTTCAGAATGCTCCGAGGGACCCCGGCCCGCGAACCGCCGGCCCGCGGGGCGGGCGGCGGTTCGGGGCAGGGCGGGGGCCGGACTACTTGGCCAGCCCGACCTTCTTCATGACCTGGCCGAGCTGCTCGTTGCTCGTCTTCATGAACTGGCCGAAATCGTCGCCCGAGGCCCAGCGCATGCCGAAGCCCTGCTTCGACATGAAGGACTTGTAGTCCTTGCTGTCGTAGACTTTCTTCAGGGCCGCGGCGAGGACCTTCGTGTCCTCGTCGGGAATGCCCTTGGGGGCGACGATGCCGCGCCATGCGCCGATCGTCCAGCTCACCCCGACCGCTTCCTTGGTCGTGGGCACGTCGGGAAAGGCTTGGTTGCGCTCCTCGGACATCACGGCGAGCGAACGCACCCGTTTCGCCTCGAGAAGCGAGCGGGCCTCCGGTATGGAGCACGGAACGATCGAGACGCCGCCGGCGATGAGGTCCTGCAGGCCCGGCGCGGCGCCCTGGCTCGGCACCCACGGCACGCTCTTGGGGTCGATGTTCAACTTGGAGAGCAGGCCGTAGATGGCGAGTTCCGAGATGCCGCCTTCGCCGTGCCGGAGGCCTTGTACTTGCCGGGGTTCTCCTTGATGGACTTGATGAGCGAGGGAAGGTCCTTCCAGGGCGAGTCCGCGGCGACCTGCACCGTTCCCGGGTCCTCGTTCATCAGCGCGATCGGCGTATAGTCGGCGGAGGTCAGCTTGGTCAGCCCCATCCAGTGCATCATGCCGATCTCGACGGTCGCCATGCCGATTGTGTATCCGTCGGGTTACGGCGTTGGCTATGGCGCTGTGTCCGACGACGCCCGACCCGCCCGTGCGGTTGACCACGTTCACCGGCTGTCCCAGATCCTTCTCGAGAAGGGATGCGATGATGCGGGCCGTCGAATCGGTTCCGCCGCCTGCGCCCCAAG
>CAWIQE010000022.1:7500-214386 GCA_963838155.1 uncultured Alphaproteobacteria bacterium | reverse complement strand
CGGTTAGAATTGAATGTTCTTACGTAAACGTCAATAAAGTGCGGCTTTCTTCGCCGGATTCGCCGGCGCCGCGGCGGCCTTCGAGGCCGCGAGCCAGTCGCGGCTCTGCATCTCGACGAGGCGCGAGGCGGTGCGGTCGAACTCGAATGCCTCGGTGCCCTTGCGGGACTGCATGAGGTCCTGCGGGGCCGCTTCGGCGGAAACGTACAGCCTGACGGCGCGATCGTAGAGGATGTCGACCAGCGCGATGAAGCGCTTGGCCTCGTTGCGGCTCCTGTCCGTGAGCCGCGGCACGTCGTCGACGAAGATCGTATGGAAGCGTTCGGCGAGCGCGATGTAGTCGGAGGCGCCGAGGGGCCGGGCGCACAGGTCGGCGAAGGTGAAGCGCGCCGCGCCGGCCCCGGCCTCCGGGATGTCGACGCCGTGCCCCTTGACCGTCAGGCGCTCCGGGCCGACCGGTTTGCCCTCGGTCGCCTGGCGCCAGGCCTCGTCCATTCCCGCCCTCGCCCGCTCGTCGAGGGGCAGATGGTAGACGGGCAGGCGCGCCAGCTTCTCCAGCCGGTAATCCGTCGCGGCGTCGAGCGCGAATATCTCCGCATGCTGCTTCAGGAGGTCGACGAAGGGCAGGAACAGTCCGCGGTTGAGCCCGTCGCGGTAGAGATCGTCCGGGGCCACGTTCGATGTCGCGACGAGCACGCAACCGCGGCGGAAAAGCTCGGTGAAGAGGCGCGACAGGATCATCGCGTCCGTGATGTCGGTCACGGAGAATTCGTCGAAGCAGAGCACCCAGGCCGCTTCCATGAGTTCCGCGGCCACGGGCGGGATCGGGTCGCCGTCCTTGACTTCCCCGTCGCCGACCTTTTGCCGGTAGGCGTGGATGCGTTCGTGGACGTCGGCCATGAAGTCGCTGAAATGGGCGCGGCGCTTGCGCCTGGCGGGGAGAAGCTCGAAGAAGACGTCCATCAGCATCGTCTTGCCGCAGCCGACGGGACCGTGGATGTAGAGCCCCTTCACCGGCTCCGGACGGGCGCTCTTCGCGGCGAAAAGCCAGCCGAGCGCGCTCGACTTGGTGGCGACCCGCTTCTGGCGCAGGGCGTGGAGCAGCCGGTCGAGCCGCCCGGCGAGGCGCGCCTGCCGCGGGTCTTCCTCGAGGCGTCCGGCGGCGACGAGCGCGTTCAGGCGCATCGTGACGGTGATGTTGTCGGGAAGCGCCATCTTCGGGACCCGGCGGTGGGGAATGGGGCGGCGAACGCCGCCCGGCTGAGGTCAGCGACCGAGCGTCAGCGGCTGTCCGGACGTCGTCGAGCCCTGGTAGGTCTGGTTTCCGGCCTGGTGGACGGAGGCGATCTGGTTGCCGACGTTGTCGGTCAGGACGACCTGGCCGCCCTTGACGTCCCAGGCGGAAATATTGCCGGCCATGCCGCTGCAGTTGCGCGTCGCCGCCCGGTAGCCGCCGGTCCATTTCGTCATCGACAGGAACAGGTCGCAGCCCGCCCCGGACGTGGTGACGGTCCAGCGGCCGATCATCGCTTCCGGCTTGATCTCGGTGCCGGCGCCAGCGCTGCCGAGGCTCGCCATCTTCTGCTGGTCCTGCGGGGCGCCCGGCTGCGCCTGCGTGCCGGGGGCGGCGGACGTGGCCGGGGCGCCGGCGGATCCCGGCGGCGGCAGCTGAGAGGCCTCGACGCCGCCGACGGGCGCCGGCGTCAGAGAGGACGGCTGCGACGGCAGGTCGGACCGGTCCGAGTAGTTCAATCGCTGGCAACCGGTAAGGGCGAGCCCGACCGCGAGGACGAGGCCGGCATGTGAGAAGCGCATCGTGTTACTCCCTTGTCCGGGTGGACTACCCGAAGGTTTCCCGGAATAAAATGGCGTTAACTCCGAAATTGCAAGATTTTCAAGAGGAGAACCGTATTCCCCCAGGCTCGATCCGGGCGATTTCCCTTCACCTGGCGGCGATGCTCGGAACCCAGACGAAGCCCTCCGGGTCGGCGACGTGGCATTCGCGAAGGCCGTGCGGCTTGTCGATCGTGCCGGACAGAACGATGGCGTCGCGTTCCCGGGCGCGCGCCTCGGTCCGGTCCGGGTCGAGGCCCATGACGCGGATCTCGACACCGGCGCCGCGCGTCTCCTGCCCGGCGAGCGTACCGGTGAGGGGATGGTCGCGATAGGTGTGGTCGTCGTGCAGCATGAAGACCGAGCCGCAGAGCTCGACCGCGGCGAAGTCCTCGTCCTCGTGCAGGATCATCGCGCCGAGCACGTCGCGGCAGAAGGCGGTCTCGGCGGCGACGGATCGCACGATCAGGTTCAGGCCGATCCCGCGCGGCAGCGTGCGTGCGAATTCGGTGGGGGTCATCCAGGGTTCGCCGTCGCGCTTGACTGCCATCGCCGTTCTCCCTCAGCTTGGTTGCGCCCTCACGACCGTTTGAACGCAATGGACGCGGCTTGTCCAGTGGGAGACGCACCCGATCGGCGACCGACGGTCGTCAATGGGGGGTGATGCCCTCGTCCGCCCGGGCGCCCCAGAGGGCCTTCACCTGGCGGTCGCGGCCGCAGCCGCGCCGGTAATAGGAGTAGCGCATCGGGTTCTTCTTGTAGAAGTCCTGGTGATAGTCCTCCGCCGGCCAGAAGGTGGGAGCCATGGCGATGTCGGTCGCGACCGGCTTTCCGAGTTCCTTCCGGATCTCCTGCTTCGAGGCCTTCGCCTCGGCCAGCTGCGTGGCGTCGGTGGCATAGATCGCCGTGGTGTAGCTGTGGCCGCGGTCGCAGAACTGCCCGCCGGAGTCCGTCGGGTCGACGGAATGCCAATAGGCGTCGAGCAGCTTCTTGTAGCTCGTCTTCGACGGGTCGAAGGTGATGCGGACGGCTTCGCGGAACCCCGGATGGCGCTCGTAGGTCGGGTTCTGGGTGGAGCCGCCGATGTAGCCGGACGTCGTGGAGGTGACCCCCGGCACGTGGTCGAAGTCGGATTCGACGCACCAGAAGCAGCCGCCGGCGAAGATCGCCGTGGCGGTGGCGGCGGATGCGCCGGCGGACGCGACGGTCGAGACGGCGAGCGCCAGGGCGGCAATGTATCGAATCATGATGGCCTCCAATTCTTCGGATTGCGACGATATCGGCGGCGTGGGGGTTTTCAAATCACGCCGCGACACGAGCACGTGATGGCCGTCGTGCGGCCGTCGTTCGCTTCCTGTAGGATGCTTTACGCGGCGAGATGCGGCACTAGATCATCCGTCATCGAATCGAACCAAGGAAAGGAAGCGCCATGAAGAGACATGCAACGGCCATCTGGCAGGGAGCGCTCGCAGACGGGAAGGGGACGCTCGACACGCAGAGCGGCGCTCTCCAGTCCTCGCCCTATTCGTTCAAGGCGCGGTTCCAGGACGAATCGGGCAAGAGCGGCACCAACCCCGAGGAGCTCCTCGCCGCCGCCCATGCCGGTTGCTTCGCCATGCAGCTGTCGCACCTTCTCGCGGAGAACGGCACGCCGGCGGAGAAGCTGGAAGCCAGGGCCGTCGTGACGGTGCAGGAAGCGTCCGGCGGGGGCTTCGAGATCACCAAGAGCGCGATCTCGCTCGAGGGACACGTGCCGGGCGTCCAGGAGGAGACGTTCATCCGCATCGCGCGCGAGGCGAAGGAAACCTGCCCGGTGTCGAAGGCGCTCGGCGCGATCGAGGTGACGCTCGACGCAAAGCTGTCCTGACGGCAGGCCTTCGGCCGAGCCCGGGCCGTGTCAGGCAAGCCGCTCGGCGGCGATCGCTTCGGCGACGCGTTCCGTCGAGCGGGCTTCCCGCGCGGCGCGATCGAAGATGCGCGTCAGGACGTCCGGTATGGTTTCGACCCGTCGCAGGACCGCCTCCCGGTCGTAGCCGCCCGGAGCGAGTTCGGCCGCCACGTTCATCAGCCCGGCGCCGTTGATGACGAAGTCCGGGGCATAGAGGATGTTGCGGCGGCGCAGGCGTTCGGCGTCCTCGGCGACGGCGAGCTGGTTGTTCGCGGCGCCCGCGACGGCCTTCACCCTGAGGGCGGCGATGGACCGTTCGTCGAGGACGCCGCCGAGCGCCGAGGGGACGAGCACGTCCGCCTCCGCATCCATGATGGCGGATGGCTCGGCGATTTCCGCCCCCCACGCCTTGCGGGCATGGGCGAGCCTCTCCGCGGAGATGTCCGCGACGACGAGCCGACCGCCTTCCTCGTGAATGCGCCGCGCAACTTCGGAGCCGACGGCGCCGAGGCCCTGGACGGCAAACCGGAGCCCTTCGAGGCTGTCGGCGCCGAACCGGTGCCGGACCGCCGCGCGAATGCCGAGCCAGACGCCGTAGGCCGTCACCGGGGAGGGATTGCGGCTGCCGCCGGCCGTGGTGCCGAGGACGTTCGCGGTCATGCCGCGCAGGAAGTCGGCGTCGGCGAGCGACAGCCCGACATCCTCGGCCGTGAAGAAGTAGCCGTCCGTCGCCGCGAGCATCTCGCCATAGGCCGACAGGAGGGCGGGGGTCTTGTCCTTCCTCGGATCCGCCAGGACGACGGCCTTGCCGCCGCCGTGCGGCAGGCCGGCGATCGCGGCCTTCAAGGTCATCCCGCGCGACAGGCGCAGCACGTCGGCAAGCCCCGCCTCGAAGGTCGGGTGCTTCCAGATGCGGGTGCCGCCGATCGCGGGGCCGAGCCGCGTGGAGTGGATGGCGACGATCGCGGTCAGGCCCCGGACCTCGTCGCGCCCGAGAAGCACCTTCTCGTGGCCGGCGAACTCCGGATGGCTGGCGGCCTCCCTGGTATAGTCGCTGAGCACGAGGGTCATGCGGGCGCGACCGTCGGGACGTGAAGCTGCGGCAGGCGGCGTGTTCATTCCTCGCTCCCATGAATGACACCACGAACGAAAGCATACGCCCGGCGGCGCAAAATGAGCTTGCGCATTGCCCGCAGCCGGCGAACGAAAACGGCGCATCGCGGCGGTTTCGAATGCCGATCTTGCGCGGCGGCGGAAGGTCGCGGCCCGGACCGGCGGCGCGTCAGACGCGCCGTTCGACCATCATCTTCTTGATCTCTGCGATCGCCTTGGCCGGATTGAGGCCCTTGGGGCATGTCTGCGTGCAGTTCATGATGGTGTGGCAGCGGTAGAGGCGGAAGGGATCCTCGAGGTCGTCGAGACGCCGGCCCGTCGCCTCGTCCCGGGAGTCGATCAGCCAGCGATAGGCCTGCAGGAGCACGGCGGGGCCGAGATAGCGCTCGCCGTTCCACCAGTAGCTCGGGCAAGACGTCTGGCAGCAGAAACAGAGGATGCATTCGTAGAGGCCGTCGAGCTTCGCTCGGTCCTCGTGCGTCTGCTTCCATTCCTTGGCGGGGGTCGGCGATTCCGTCTGAAGCCACGGCTCGATCGAGCGCAGCTGGGCGTATGGGACCGTTAGGTCCGGCACGAGGTCCTTGACGACCGGCATGTGCGGCAGAGGGTACACCTTCACCGCGCCGGAGACCTCGTCCATGCCCTTCGTGCAGGCGAGCGTGTTGGTGCCGTCGATGTTCATGGCGCAGGACCCGCACACGCCCTCGCGGCAGGACCGGCGCAGCGTCAGGGTCGGGTCGACCTTGTTCTTGATCCACAGCAGGCCGTCGAGGATCATCGGCCCGCAGTCGTCCCGGTCGACGAAATAGGTGTCGACCGTCGGCCCCCGGTCGTCGTCGGGGCTCCAGCGATAGACGCGGAATTCCTTGAGGTTCCCGGCGCCGTCGGGCCGCGGCCAGACCTTGCCCTCGGAAATCTGCGAGTTCTTCGGAAGGGTGAGTTCAACCATGTTCGTGGCTTTCCTTTCGGGCGGGGCGTTTCCGGTTGAATCCAGCGGATCCGTCAATCATCTCGCGCGGCCTGTTCATCGAGTTTGGCGATGCCACGCTCAAGATGGTTGAGCTGGCCGATTATGTAGGGCGCGTGTTTTCCGGGGTCCGTGGCCAGGTGCGCGGCCTGTTCAAACAAATCGGAAAAAGAGCTGCGCCGCGATTCCCCTGCCGAGCCAGGCCACCGCAAGCAAGGTGGAGGCCTGACCAAAGGAGAGCTCGGATATTTCCTTCTTCAACCTGACATATAGCGGCGAGTCGAAGGCCGGCCTCAGATCGCCCGTCGAATAAATCGTCAACCCCGTCGCTCCGAAAGGGCGACCTACCTGGTCTCTGACGGAATTCGAGAACATGTCTGTGTCGATGGAACAGCTCGAGCATCGATTGGAGTTGTGCATCCGAGAAGACGACCCGAATCGGCCCGTCCGAAAGGGTCCGAATCCTCTCGCCGAAGCCGGCCGAAACTGCTTTCTCGGCGAACCGGGTGTCATCCGTCACGAAAGTCGCGTCGTCGAATTCGAGCGCCATGGCGAGAAAAATGCAGTCGTAAACCGAGTGGTCGAGTTGCTTGGCTAAGCCCAAGGCCGTCCTCATGGCAGGCCCGCTCACGCTCCGTAGGCTGATGAGCGCAGGAAGCCTGCCGACTGCCGCGTCTGCCTGTTCGAATGCAATCTGAGCGATGCGGACCTTGCGCCACAGCACATTGGCCACTTCCGCGTAGGAGAACTCCGGAGCAATCAGTTCATCGTCCAATTCCAGAAGCGCGCGTGCCCCCTCCCGGCGGGGCTCGTCGACAAACCACTTCAGCGAGACGGAACTGTCCACTACCTTCAACGGGTCCTGTCCTCGCGAAGCAATTCCGTGCTATCGGCCTGCCGCGCGTCCTTAGGCGTCATGGCGGCAATGGCATCGACACTTCGAAGCAACTCGCGTTTCCGCTCATGCTCCGCAACGGCGCGTCGCAGCGCCTCCATCACTTCGGAATCTATGCTGTGTCGATGTGCTTTCGCCATGTCGGCCAGCGCCTGCAGCAATTTGGCGTCATTCAGCTTGATCGTCAGTTCACCCATCTCCGGACCTCCTTTGGTCCATATTCTAGTACACCCGGGCCTTCGGTTCGATCTTCTTCGGATCGATGCCCTCGGCGATGAGGTCGGTATGGACCGGGCGGTAGTCGAGCGTGACCTTGCCGGCTTCGTCGACGCGGGCGAGCGTGTGCTTTCGCCAGTTCTCGTCGTCCCGGCCGTCGAACGGGCCGTCCTTGTAGTCCTCGCGGGCGTGCGCGCCGCGGCTCTCCTTGCGCGCCTCGGCGCCGTAGACCGTGGCGATCGCGTTGACCATGAGGTTTTCCAGCTCGAGCGTCTCGACGAGGTCGGAGTTCCAGATCATCGAGCGGTCGGTGACCTTGATGTCCGAAAGCTCGCCCCAGAGTTCGCTGATGCGCCGGCAGCCCTGCTCCAGGGTCTCCTGCGTGCGGAAGACGGCGGCGTCCTCCTGCATGGTCCGCTGCATCCGGTCGCGCAGGAGGGCGGTCGGCTGGCTGCCCCTGGCGTGGCGCAGGCGGTCGAAGCGGTCCATGATCTTCGCGCAGGCCGCCTCGTCGACGGGCGGAATGGCCGCGTGGCGGTCGATCACCTCCGAGGCGCGGATGGCGGCGGCGCGCCCGAAGACGACGAGGTCGATCAGCGAGTTGGAGCCGAGCCGGTTGGACCCGTGCACCGAGGCGCATCCGGCCTCGCCGACGGCCATCAGGCCTGGCTGCACGGCGTCGGGGCCGCCGAGAGCGGGGTTGAGGACCTCGCCCCAGTAGTTCGTCGGTATGCCGCCCATGTTGTAGTGCACCGTCGGCAGGACCGGGATCGGTTCGCGGGTGACGTCGACGCCTGCGAAGATGCGGGCCGATTCGGAGATGCCGGGCAGCCTTTCGTGCAGGACCGCCGGGTCGAGGTGGTCGAGATGCAGGAAGATGTGGTCCTTCTCGCGCCCGACGCCGCGGCCCTCGCGGATCTCCATCATCATGCAGCGCGAGACGACGTCGCGGGAGGCGAGGTCCTTCGCCGAGGGCGCATAGCGTTCCATGAAGCGCTCGCCCTCGGAATTCACGAGATAGCCGCCTTCGCCGCGGGCGCCCTCGGTGATCAGGCAGCCGGCGCCGTAGATGCCGGTCGGGTGGAACTGGACGAACTCCATGTCCTGCAGCGGCAGGCCGGCGCGGGCGGCCATGCCCGCGCCGTCCCCGGTGCAGGTGTGGGCCGAGGTGCAGGAGAAATAGGCGCGGCCGTAGCCGCCCGTCGCCAGCACCACCATCTTGGCGGCGAAGCGATGGATCGTGCCGTCGTCCAGGCACCAGGCGAGGACGCCGGTGCAGACGCCGTCCGTCATGATGAGGTCGACGACGACGAATTCGATGAAGAACTCGGCGTTGTTGCGCAGCGATTGTCCGTAGAGCGTGTGCAGGATGGCGTGGCCGGTCCGGTCGGCGGCCGCGCAGGTGCGCTGGACGGGCGGTCCGTCGCCGAAATTCTGCATGTGGCCGCCGAAGGGGCGCTGGTAGATCTTGCCTTCCTCGTTGCGCGAGAAGGGCACGCCGTAGTGCTCGAGTTCGTAGACGGCCTTGGGCGCCTCCATCACCATGTACTGCATGGCGTCGACGTCGCCGAGCCAGTCGGACCCCTTCACCGTGTCGTAGAGGTGCCACTGCCAGCTGTCCGGCGTCATGTTCTGCAGCGAGGCGGCGATGCCGCCCTGGGCGGCCACCGTGTGGGAGCGGGTCGGGAAGACCTTGGTGAGGCAGGCGGTCTTCAGGCCCTGCTCGGCCATTCCGAGGGTGGCGCGCAGGCCGGCGCCGCCCGCGCCGACGACGATCACGTCGAAGGCGTGGTCGACATATTCGTAGGCCTTGCCGTTTGCGGCAGGTGCATTGTCCGATGGCATCTTGGGATCAGCCTCCGAAGCCGAGCTTTAGGACGGCGAAGAGGCAGAGTCCGCCGACGGTCAGGGTGAAGAACGTGCTGAGCATGAAGAGCGCCAGCTTGAGGAGTTCGCCGTGGACGTAGTCCTCGATGACGATCTGGATGCCGAGGCGCATGTGAAGGAAGACCGAGACGACGACGAGCGCCATCACCGTCGCGACCAGAGGATTGCCGAGCGCCGCCGTCAGCGTGGCGTAGGAGGCGCCGTTGTAGGCGATCAGGAAGACGATGAAGAAGGCGATCAGGGGAATGTTGGCGACGGCGGTCAGGCGCTGCTGCCAGAAATGGGCGGTTCCCCCCCGGGCCGAACCGAGGCCCCGGACACGGGAAAGCGGCGTGCGCAGGCTCATGGCGTGCTCTCCCTCAACGAACCAGGTAGCCGACGATCCATATGAGGATCGTCAGTCCGACGGAGCCGGCGAGATTGGCCCGGGCGAGCATCGTCGACTGCTCCTTGCCGATGCCGTGAATGGTGTCCCAGAGGAGGTGCCGGAGTCCGCCGAGCATGTGGTGGACGAGCGCGAAGGTATAGCAGAACAGGACGATCTGCCCGACGATCGAGCCGAAGAAGGCGTTGGCCGTGGCGAAATAGGCCGGGCCCGACGCCGCCGCGACCAGCCACCAGGCGACGAGGGCGGTGCCGAAGAACAGCCCGACGCCGGTCACCCGGTGGGCGATCGACATCGCCATGGTCGGCGTGAACCGGTAGATCTGGAGATGCGGCGACAACGGCCGACTTTTCATTGCCTCAGCCATCGGGACCTCGACTTCCTGAACTTGTTATCGACGGCGCACGCGCGGGACGCCGCTTTCGGAGGTGGTTTTAGTGCGTTATGTGCACCGCGTCAAAGTCTCCCGTCGGCGAGGGTCCGGCTGGCGGAGGCGGCAGCCGGGACCGGCCGGAGGGGACTTCGCCGGCTAATCGATTGAATGGCCGCCAAATCCGGAGCCCGGGTCGAATCTAGTGGTCTGACCCAAACGGATGGTACCCATCCGTTTGGAAAAGTCAGCCCACAAGCTATTGATCTAGTGGTGCGCGCACCACTAGGGGCGAAACCGCACGATCCAGCTGCTCGCGTCGGACTTGACGGCGATCTTCTCGTAGAGCCGGCGACCGTCTGCAGGCCGGCGCGGGGCGTTCAGGACCAGCTTGGACCAGCCGCGCTCCTCGCTCTCCTCGGCCAGCACGTCGATCATCGCGCGGGCGATGCCGAGGTTGCGATGGTCGTCGAGCATGAAGATGTGGTCGACCTGGCCGAAGCGCGCGCCCGAAACCGGCTCCGGCAGGTCGTAGACGATCAGGAAGCCGACCAGGCGGCCGTCGATGCGGGCCCCCAGCACCTCCGCGGAACGGTCCTGCAGCAGTCCTTCGGCGTAGACCTGGTCCGGCCGGCGCGGGGCGCCGCGCTTGAGCGCCTGCCCATAGGCCGCGAGAAGCGGCGCGAGTTCGAGGGCGTCGCCGGCATCGAGGCGCATGATTTCCGTTGCGGCGGTCCGGTCCATGGGGCGATCATTCCGGCAAAGCGCCGGCCGCGTCAAGCCGGGCGCGAGGGTCCGGCGAGGCTGCAGGTGACTCCTCTCCGCGCCGGCGTTAAGGTTAACCAAAGGTTTACGGGGTCGCCGCGGTGACAGGCGGCCGCGGGCGCGGCAGAATTGGGGCAGGCAAAACGAACGATCCCGTCCATCGAAGGCGGGTCGCACAGGGAAGGCTCACATGCGTGGTTCCTACGGCAAGTTCATCCTGCCGGCCGCGATAGCGGCCGCATCGTCCATCGCCCTCGCCGGTACGGCCGAGGCCGCCGGCGGCTACGGCGGATCCCGGCATCACCCCTCCGGGGTGCACGCCGGCTACGGCCACGGCAGCCGCGGCGGCCACAACGGCTACGGCGGCTACGGCGGCTACGGCGGCTACCGCGGCCACGGCGGCCAGCCGAGGTTCCTGCCGACCCTGCCGGTGCTCGTCGAGCCCGCGGGGCGGGCGCCGGGCGCGGCCGCGACGGCCGTGCGCGTGCCGGGCGTGCCCGATCCGGTGCCGCAGGCGGCGGTGGGCTCCTACGACGTCCGGGGCTACGAGGGCTACGGCCTGCCGACGGCGCTTCCGGGGGTCGGGACCTATGTCGGCGGCATCTCGGCGGTGGCGAGCCCGGGCAACGGAAACTACTTTACCATCGACGGATCGATCGACCTCGCGGCACCCGCAAGGGCGCTGCCGCCTTCCGCGAAGATCATCGATGTCGGGCAGCGCGCCGAGAACGAGGGCTGCGACATGCAGCACGGCGTCTGCATCATCCGACCCTGAGCACGGAGACGTCGGAACGGGCCGAGGACGGCGCCGTTTCGGCCCGGTTGCGCCCCTTGGCCTTGGCGGCGTAGAGCGCCGCGTCGGCGCGGGCGAAGGCCGCCTCCACGTCGTCCGGCCCGGCAATGGCGGTGATCCCGAAGCTGGCGGTGCAGACGTGGGAGTCCGGCAATCCGTCGATCCGACGCGAGGCGAAGGTCAATCGCACCTTTTCGACGAACAGGCGCGCCGCGGCGGGTTCGGCGTTCTCGATCAGGATCGCGAATTCCTCGCCGCCGATGCGTCCGCAGAGCCCCCGGTCGCCGGTCGCGTCGCGCAGCGTCTCGGCGAAGGCGCGGATGACCGCGTCGCCGGCGGCATGTCCGAAGGTGTCGTTGATCGACTTGAAGTGGTCGAGGTCGCAGGACATCAGGCAGGAATGGCCCAACTGCCGCGCGGCCAGACGCTCGCGCAGGGCGAGGTCGAAGCCCGAGCGGTTGAGGATCCCGGTGAGCGCGTCGCTGCGCAGGCCGCTCTCGAGCTCGCGGATGGTGTCCGAAACGGCGAGGGCGAGCAGCGTCGCGGCGATGCCGATCGTCAGCACCGCGACGTCGAACTGGGTCGTCACGGCGTAGACCGTCGAAAGATATGCGCTCGCCGTCGGTCCCATGCCGCCGCTCAGGAAGGCTGCCATGGGGCGCGAGGCGAAGTGCAGGGTGAAGAGCGCGAGCAGCACGGCGAGCGCCCTGTCGCCGAGGCGGTGGCGGCCGGCCCGCCAGACCGTCAGGGTGCACACCGCCGCCAGCGCGACATAGGGCAGTTGGTAGAGTACCATGCGCAGCAGGGAGTTGCGGGCGAGAAACAACGTCACGACATTGAGGAGGAGCCCGGCGACGGCGATCGTCGCGACCGTCCGGTTGCGCTCCGGCGCGCCGTATTGCCGGGCGAGGCCGCGGGCGAGCCAGACCTCGCAGGCGAGAAAACTCGCGAAGATCGCGTAGCGCACCGGCAGGGAGCTGTGGAGGAGCGGCAGCGCCAGCTCGAGCCCGCCCGAGCACATAGCGGCGGCGAAGCTCAGGCTGTAGCAGAAATACTGCCGGTTGGCGGGGCGGTAGACATGGAATCCGAGGAAAGCGGCGAACAGGGAGAAGCCGAGAACAAGATTGATGGCGAGTATCAGGCCAGCCTCGCTCATGACCCCCGTTCTCCGAAAGAATTGCCGCGTTGCCGGAGGTGGTCGCTAAAGAAAAAGAGTTACGGTTCGCTAAACGGCCGGCGGCATTGCCGCGCAATTTTTCGTGGTGGTTGCAACGTCGGGGCGGGCTTGTGCGTTCGCCTTGGATGTGGAAACCGCGGAGATATAGGCATGTCCAAGAACGAAACCCAAACGCACTCCAAGACCGAGGACAAGAAGGAAGGGCGGAAGGACAAGGAAGAACGGCTGGAAGAAGGCCTGGAGGAAAGCTTTCCGGCGAGCGACCCGGTGTCCGTCAGCCAGACGACCCGGACCGGTGAACCCGGCGAAAACCGCAAGAAGCGCGACGGAAAGCGGTGAGCGGACCGAGCCGCTCGCTTTTCGCCGCTTCCTGAAGGGCTTTCGGGAGGGGACGGACCCCGATTTCGGTCCGTAGGCTCGACGGGGCCGACGGGGCCGACGGGCGGATCAGGCCGCCGGTCCCCTCGCTGCGCATGATCCGGGTCAGCCGCGCTGCCTGACGCGGATGTTGTTCTGGACGTGGGTGACGCCCAGGACTTCGTCCGCCCAGTCTTCGGCAAGGCGCTTCTCGAACTTGGCGGACACGTAGCCGTCCAGGGTGACTTCTCCGTCCGTTACGGAGACCTCGACCTCGGACGGATCGAGCTGCGCCTCCTCGGCGAGGAGGTCGCTGACGTCCTCGCGAATCCGCTCGTCGGACCTCGTATAGCCGCGCGGACCCTTGCCGCGATGGGCGCCGTCCGTCCTGCCCATGTCGCGACGCAGCCGTCGCGACTCGTCCCACCGATGTCGCGACGCAGCCGTCGCGACTCCGTCTCGCCGATGTCGCGACGCAGCCGTCGCGACGGGGATGACGGGCCGCCGCCCGGGACGGGGTCGTCGGCATCGTGGAGGCCGGGATTGCGGATGCGGTCGAAATTCGCGGCCGTATCGCCGTAGGGGGCGTTGGCGACCGGCGCGCGGTCGGCGCCGGATTCGTCGGCATAGGGCCAACCCTCGTCGATGTCGCGTTCGACGTAGTCTCCGTATTCTTCCTGCCTCTGGGGGCGCGGGCGGTTTCGTTCGCTGAATCGCATCTGGAACTCCTTCCTGACGATGCCTCGGCGGCGAGGCGCATGTCGGTAGGAGGAACGCGTCGAGGGCCGGAAGGTTCGCCGTTCCGACCTCCGGACGGGACGTCCGTCAGGCCGGCGGGCGCGCGGCGTCGCAGAGGCGGGAGGCGGTGCGGGCGCATTGCTCGCGGTAGAGCTCCAGGAGCGCGACGTCGTTGCTGTGCAGGATGGCGAGCTGGAGGTCGAGATAGGAACCGCGGAACTCCCGGCTCAGGGTCCGGGCCCGTTTCGGCTCGCCGATGGTGCCGCTGATTTCCCGGGCAAGCCGGTGGACGCGCGCGTAGCGCTGCTTGTCCGGTGTCCGCGTCTCGCGAATCTGCCTGAGGAGCTCCTGCACGGGTGTCTCGGTCATGGCCAAATCCTTGCCGGGCCCGTCCACGAGCGCGAACGGGCGTCCATCTCTCTGGTTTCGCGCAATTCCGGAAGGGAAAACCGGTTTCCACTGTTCCGGCAATTGTCCAAGGCTGTTGCAGCAGCTTTTCCGATATGGAAAATGGCCGCAACAACAAAAGTTAACGACCGCCCCCGCGCTTCGGCCGCAGCGGCAAGTCGCCGCGGAGATCGTCTCGGCCGCGCGCGTGGCCGGTTTCCGTCGGACGGGGCGGCCACAGGGACAAGGGATGACCGATCCTCGCAACGACGGCCCGGCCGACGCCTCGCCCGGACCTCCCCTCGACAGGGCGTACTTCGACGGGGACGCCGTGGCGGTCGCGCAAAGCCTGATCGGGACGTGGCTGCAGGTCGGGCCGACGGGGGGCATCGTCGTGGAGACGGAGGCCTATCGCGACGACGACCGGGCCTCGCACAGCTACAACGGCCAGACGCCGCGCAATGCCGCCATGTTCGGGCCTCCGGGACATGCCTATGTCTACCGCTCCTACGGCATCCACTGGTGCTTCAACGTGGTCTGCCGCCGCGGCAGCGCGGTGCTGTTGCGCGCGCTGATGCCGGTGAGGGGGATCGAAACGATGCGGGACCGCCGCCAGCGCGACGACATCCGCCAGCTCTGCGGCGGTCCCGGCCGCCTGTGCTCGGCGCTCGGCATCGACAAAAGCCTGGACGGGCGGCCGCTCGACGCTCCGCCCTTCCTGCTTGCCGGCGGCCTCCGCGAGCCCGAAATCGTTTCCGGACCGCGGATCGGCATCAGCCGCGACGTCCACCGGGCCTGGCGCTTCGGTCTCGCCGGATCGCGCTATCTGAGCCGCGCGTTCCGCTGACGGAGCGAAATTCGGCGGGGCCCGGATCGAATCGGCAAGTCCGGCGTTGAGGGAAGGGCCCTTCTTCGGGCTACGGCCGGAAGGAGAGGAGACCAGTGGACACACCCGCAATCGACGAGCTTCTGGCGCCGGGGCGCAATTGCTGGCGCGTCGAGCGCGCCGACCATCTCGCGCTCATCGTCGACGCGGAGGACTATTTCCGGGTGGCGAAGGACGCCATGCTGCGGGCGCGCCACACCGTCTACCTCATCGGATGGGACTTCGATACGCGCATCCGGTTCGAGCCGGGCGGCAAGACGCTCGACGGGCCGAACCGGCTGGGCCCCTTCCTGCGCTGGCTCGACCGCCACCGGCCCGGGCTCAGGGTGCACGTCCTGAAATGGGACGTGGGGGCGGTCCTGGCCATCATGCGCGGCATGTCTCCCATGTTCGTCATGAACTGGCTCACCAGCGACCGCATGCGGTTCAAGCTCGACGGGGCGCATCCGGCAGGTGCGGCGCAGCATCAGAAGATCGTGGTGGTCGACGACGTGCTGGCCTTCTGCGGCGGGCTGGACATGACGGCGCGCCGCTGGGATACGCGCGCCCATCTCGACTACGACCGTCGGCGGATCGGCCATCGGCGCGATCCCTGGCACGACGCCACGACGGCCGTCGACGGGGCCGTCGCCAAGGCGATCGGCGAGATCGCGCGGGAGAGATGGCTGGCTGCGACCGGCGAGGCGCTGGAGCCGCCGCCGCCGCTCGATCCCATCTGGCCGGGCGGCCTTGCGCCGACCTTCGAGAAGGTCGACGTCGCCGTCGCCCGCACGATGCCCACCTACGAGGACCGCCACGAGATCCGCGAGATCGAGCGGCTCTACCTCGATGCCATCGCGAGCGCCCGCAAGTCGATCTATTGCGAAACCCAGTATTTCGCCTCCGACAAGATCGCGGAAGCGATGGGGCGGCGCCTGCAGGAGCCCGACGGTCCGGAAATCGTCGTCATCAACCCGAAGAACGCCGAAGGCGTCCTCGAATCGCAGGTGATGGACACGTGCCGCTCGCGCCTCATGCGGCAGACCGCCGGGCTCGACCGGACGGACCGTTTCGTCATCTGCCACCCGGTGACGCGCCGGCAGCGGCCGATCTACGTGCATGCCAAGATCCTTGTGGTCGACGACCGGCTGCTCAGGGTCGGGTCGTCGAACCTGAACAACCGGTCCATGGGCTTCGATTCCGAATGCGACATCGCCGTCGAGGCGGCGGCGCACGAGGAGGGGCGGCGCGACACCATCACGGCCGTGCGCAACGACCTCCTTGCGGAACATCTCGACTGCAGCAGCGACGACATCGAGCGCGCGATCGAAAGGGCCGACGGCTCGCTGGTGCGGGCCGTGCGCGAGCTGGGGGACGCCGCGGCGGCGAGCGGCCGGCGAAGCCTCAGGCCCATCGAACCCGCTCCCAACTCGGCGATCGACGATTTCACCTCCGAGAGCGGCCTGCTCGATCCCGAACGCCCGCCGATGCCCTTCCGCCGAGCGCGGGCGGCGATGCGACGGCTTTTCAGCCGCCGGGTCCGGCGCGGCGCCTGACGTGCACTTGACAGGTTGGGCGGGCTTGACAGGCGATGCCGCGGTGCGTCCATTGCCGTCTCCCGTCAGGAGCGCATGATGACCGAACCCCGCATATTTCTCCGTACCCTCTTCGAGGCGGCCGTGAAGGCGGCGGATCCGGAGGTGTCGCTCCGGTCGTTCCTTCCGCAGGCGCCGAAGGGGCACACCGTCGTGGTCGGGGCGGGAAAGGGGGCGGCCCAGCTCGCCGCCGCCTTCGAGACGCTGTGGGACGGGCCGCTCGGCGGCGTCGTGGTGACGCGCTACGGCTACGTCGCGCCGTGCGAGCGCATCGAGGTGCTGGAAGCCGCGCATCCGGTGCCGGACGCGGCCGGTCTCGCCGCGAGCGAGCGGCTGTTCGAGGCCGTTCGCGGGCTCGGACCCGACGATCTGGTGGTAGCGCTGGTGTGCGGCGGCGGCTCGTCGCTGCTGCCCGCGCCGCAGGACGGGCTGACGCTCGACGACGAGATCGCCCTCAACCGGGCGCTGCTGGCCTCCGGAGCGCCGATTTCGGCGATGAACGCCATCCGCAACCAGGTCTCCCGGATCAAGGGCGGCCGTCTCGCCGCGGCCGCCGCTCCGGCGCGCGTCGTCAGCCTCGTCGTATCCGACATTCCCGGCGACGATCCCGCGCTCGTCGCCTCGGGGCCGACGGTGCCGTCGACCTCGGGCCGCGCGGAGGCGCTGGCGGCCGTCGAGCGCTACCGCATCGCGCTTCCGCCGCGGATCGCGGAGCACATCGCCTCGCGGTCGCAGGAGGCGCCGTCGCCGGACGACCCCGTCTTCGCCGATCACGAGACGCATGTCATCGCGTCCGCCTCGATCTCCCTGGAGGCGGCCGCCCGTGCGGCGGAGGCGGCGGGGGTGCAGGCGGTCATCCTGTCCGATTCGGTCGAGGGCGAAGCGCGGGAGTCGGCGCATCTGCACGCGGCGATCGCGCGCGAGGTGAAACGGCGCGGCCGGCCGTTCACGGCGCCCGTCGTCATTCTTTCCGGAGGCGAAACGACCGTTACCCTGCATGGAAACGGCAAGGGAGGGCGCAACAGCGAGTTCGCGCTGTCGATGGCGATCGACCTGAGCGGGGAAGAGGGCATCCACGTGCTCGCCGCCGACACCGACGGCATCGACGGCAGCGAGGACAATGCCGGCGCCTATGCGGACGGCACGACCGTCGCTCGGCTTGCGGCCGCCGGGCGCGATGCCGTGGCGGCGCTCGCGGAGAACGACGCCTGGAGCGCGTTCGATGCCGTGGGAGACCTCTTCGTGACCGGCCCGACGGGCACCAACGTCAACGATTTCCGGGCGATCTTCGTCTCTGAGTGAAGCGGGACCGGTCGGCGCCTGTCGGGCGCAGTCTTGCTATTGCCGGGCTAGAGCGTGTCCGCGTTTCACGGAATCGCGGACACGCTCCAGCGCCTTGTTTTTACGCGCTTCCGGACGGAAAACCGGTGTCCACTTTTCCTGGAAGCGCTCTATTGCTGGCCGCCGAGGGCTTCCGCGGGCTGCGGGGCGGCGTGCCGGGCTTCGGCTATGCGGGCCCAGGACGGCCGCTCGAAAAGGAACGTTCCGATACCGAAACGCTTGACCAGCAGGTAGAGGGCGACCGGGCTCGCCACGGAAACGACGAGGACCGCGAGGCTGAGCGGCCCCGTTGCCGTCAGGATGCCGCTCCACAATGCCAGGCCGCGGCTGATCGACATCGGGATGGTGAAGGCGAGATAGACGACCAGCGAGTGCTCGCCGAGCCATCGGAGCCAGTCCATCGCGGGAATTGCGGACAGGAGCACGCCCGCCACGCAGAGCGCCAGCGCCCCGGCGAAGCCGAGGGCGAGGTGGAGCGGCGGGAAGGCCGCATAGCCCATCACGGTTTCGCTCGGTAGCACGGCATAGCCCGGCGAATAGACGAGCAGGCCGTTGACGAGCGCCCAGGCCGCGAGGCCGACAAGCGCGCCGGCGGGGTTGCGCGCCGCCCAGTCGGCCAGGCGGAAGACCAGCGGCGCCGCGACATAGCCGGCATAGAAGAAGACGAAATAGGCGCAGAACTGGGTGACGGCGTAGCTGGGGGAGGCGATTTGCGCCATCTGCAGCCCGGCGGCGACCGCGATCACCACCCAATGCGGAATGCGCAGCTGCCAGGCGAGCTTCGCGGCGACGCTGAAGACGGCCAGCATGTAGATGAACCACAGGACGCCGTAGGGCTCGACCAGCGCGACGGCGAGTTCGCGGGCCATGACGGTCGGCGACGCGGTGTAGAGCCCGACCTTGAGGCCGATCATGATGAAGGCCCAAAGGGCGTAGAAATAGAGGTAGTGCACGGCGCGGCGATCGGCATAGGCCCGCCAGGGCCGGGCGACGACGCGGGCGAGGAACAGGCCCGAAATCGTGAAGAACTCGGGCATCCGGAACGGGGTGGCGAAGCCGATGACGTAGTGCATGAAGCCCGTCTGGCCGGTGTACTCGCCGGTGTTGTAGGTGGCATACATCATCACGACGAGGATGATGGACATCCCCTTGGCTATGTCGACCCAGCTTTCGCGTCGTGCATGATCCATGATAGTCGCCTCGCGAGCGGCAGAGCGCCGAGCTCATCCTCGCGGAAACGATTACCGGTCCCATGGGGTTAATTCCATTGAAACCGGTCATCTTGGTAAATGGGCGCGGGGCGGAACAGGGCGGCCCGCCGCGGCGTTCCGCCCTGAGGCAAAGGTTCCGGCAGGTCACTCAAGAAGATGGAAGCCATGCAAGACGACGCAACGGGATCCGGTCCCGGTACAGCCAGCATCAGGGTCAGCATCGACGACGATCTCGCGTCGCGGCTGGCCGCGTTCAGCTGCCGGCATCCGGACTATGCGGACCGGCGCGAAGACGCCATCCGGCACATCCTCCGGCTCTGGCTGACGGAGAACGGCTATGACGGGCGCCACGCGGACGCCGGGACGAGGCCGGAAGCGCTCAACGCCTCCAACGACGACTGAGCCGCGGCGAGGTTGACAGCTGTCAACTTTGCACGGCGAAGCGAAGTTGACAGCTGTCAACTTTCGCGCGGAGAGGCGGAGCCGGCCTGCGCCCGTGCGCGGCATCGGGTCCGGTTGACAGCTGTCAACTCGGACGGATTCAGTGGCGTCACGATCAGCCGCCGACGGCGGCGATCATCGCCTTCGTGACCGACTGGCGCCAGGAGCGGCTCTCGCGCCAGGGGTCGGCCTCTTCGATGCGCTCCATGATAACGGCCATACGGAAGCCGTTCGCGGCGTCGAGCGTTTCCAGCTCGTCCCAGGACACGGGCGTGGCGACGGGGGCTCCTTCGCGCGACCGGGTCGAATAGGGCGCGACGGCGGTCGCCCCGCGCTCGTTCCTCAGCCAGTCGATGAATATGCGGCCCTTGCGCTTCTCCTTCGACATGGTGGCGACGAAGCGGCCGGGATCCTCCGCCGCCACCGAACCGGCCAGCCCCTTGGCGAAGCGCCGGACCCCGTCCCAGCCGGAGCGGCGTTCGAGCGGAACCACCACGTGGACGCCCTTGCCGCCGGTGACCATGGGCACGGAGCGCAGGCCGAGATCGGCCAGGCGGTCGCGAAGGAGGACGGCGGCGCTCTTCACCTCGGCAAAGCCGAGCCCCTCGTCGGGATCGAGGTCGAAGATCATGCGGTCCGGCTTTTCGAGGCTGTCGACGGTGGAGCCCCAGATGTGGAATTCCAGGGTTCCCATCTGCACGGCGGCCACGAGGCCGGCGCCGTCGCGGATGTAGAGATAGTCCTGCCGGTCGCCGGATTTCTCCTCGATCGGGATCCTGCGGATCTCCTCCGGAAAGCCGTCGCCGGCGTGTTTCTGGAAGAAGCAGGCCTTCTGCGGGCCCTGCGGGCAGCGCACCAGCGAGACCGGCCGGTCGGCGGCGTCCTCCAGCATGCGACCAGCGACCGCGGCGTAGTAGCGGGCGAGGTCGATCTTGGCGATGCCCTGGCCGGCGAAGAGCACGCGCTCGGGATGGCTGATGCGGATGCCGAGGACGGTGTCCTCGCGCCCGGCGGGGGAGTGCTTTTCCGGCGTCACTGCGGCGACCTCCCTCTGCCTTTCCGATCGCTGCCGCCATGGCCGGCCGGCCGGTCGCCGCCGCCCGCGTCCTCGCTGGCGATCTCGTCCATCGTGCGCCCGGTCTTCACGCTCTCCGCGTGCTTTTTCGTCAACGCGTCGCCGTCGTCGACGGCGCGGTCGTCGCGCTCCTTGACGAGGAGCCAGTTCTCGCGCTTCTCGTCCTTCTTCTTCATCCGGACGAGCGCCCAGCCGCCCTTCATGCGCTTGCCGTGCAGGCGGAAGTGCAGCTTGCCGGCGTCCATGCCCTCCTCGGGATCGTCGACGGGCTCCCACCAGCCGCGGTCCCACAGCATCACGGTGCCGCCGCCATATTCGCCGGCCGGTATCGTGCCTTCGAAATCGCCGTAGTCGAGGGGATGGTCCTCGGTCCGTACCGCCAGCCGCCGGTCCTCCGGGTCCGCGCTCGGCCCGCGCGTCACCGCCCAGCTCCACAGCGCGCCGTTCCACTCGAGCCGGAAATCGTAATGCAGGCTTCGCGCGTCGTGCTTCTGGACGACGAAGGAGAGCTTGCCGGCGGCGCCGGACCGGCGCTTGCCGCGGGGCTCGCCGGTGCGCGAGAAGTCGCGCTTGCCGCGGTATCCTTCGAGGCGGTCGCTTCCGTGTCGCTCCGTCATCGTCGATGGCCTTTCCGCCCCCGCCGGGGAAACGATCGTCGCCGGCCGCGGTTCCGCTGGAACCCGGGCGCCGGACCGTGCGTTGTCGCGCCGTTGACCCATAGCTGTCGGAGTGTCTCGATGAAAGTTCTCGTTTGCGGAAATGACGGCCGGTCGGCCGAAGTCGCGCTCGCCGCCGTCTACGATGCCGGCTACGTGCCCGTCGGGCCGGTCGAGGACGCGCTGACGGCGCTCGGCCTGGCGGACCAGGAAATGCCGGCCGTCGCGATCGTCGACCTTTCCGCGATGGCCGGGGGCACCGGCGCGTGGCTGGCCGAAAAGCTCGCCGAGCGGGCCGTCGAGCTCATCTGCCTGACGGACGGCACCCTGGAACGCGGCCTGTCCTGCCGGCCCGAGGCCTCCATGGGCAAGCCCGTCCGGCAAGAATTGCTGGCGCGGCGGCTCGAGGCGTCCCTCCGCCGGCGCCGGAATGCGCGCCGCGTCGCGGCCGACGAGCCGCAATGGGACGCCGCCTGAGGAGCGAGCTCCGGCCCTGGCCCGCGTCGGCGGCGCCCCGCCGAGCGGGCGAGGTCAGCGCTTCGTGTCGCCCGGGCGGTCCTGTCCCACATTGTCCGGAAGGGGCTTGGTCTGCTGGGGAACGGCCTGCTTCGGGTTGTCGAGATGTTGCTCGGGCGTCGTGGCGTTCTGCGTCTCGGTCTGCGCCTTTTCCGCCGGAAGCTGCTTGTCGCCGGGCGAAATCCCGGCGAAATAGATGTCCGCGATCACCCAGGCGACGAGGGCCAGGACGAAGGACGCGACCAGGATGACGAAGACGCGGCGGCCGCTGCGGCCTTGCTTCGCGCTTCGGGAGTCGATCTTGTCCACCATGTTCTCTCGGTCTCCAGACGATGGCCGATCCGGCTCCGACAGGGTGGATCGGCCTTCCCCGGGGCGAACGCCGGGGCATCGGACGTTGTTCCGCCCGCACATGGAACGCACCTGGAAGCGGACGGCCGGTTGGAACGAACGACAGGGCGCGGAGTTTGTCCCTTGAGCGGTTGAGGTCGATCCAACGTATTGAATGGCGGGACTTTCGAGCATGGGCCAGAACACGGAGAGGGTACGGCTGCGCCAGAAGGGCCGCGGACGCGGCGCCGAGTGGCCGCAGCACATCCCCGCCAACGGCTGGTGGGACATCGTCCGGCGCGTCGGCTCGGAGGTCGTGACCGACCGCATCAGCCTGATTGCCGCCGGCGTGACGTTCTACCTGATCCTGGCGCTGTTCCCGGCGCTCGCGGCCTTCGTCTCGCTCTACGGCCTCGCCGCCGATCCGGCGTCGATCGCCGAACACATCGCCTTCATCTCGACGCTGATGCCGCAGGCCGGCTACGAGCTGATTTCCGGGCAGCTGGATACGCTCGCCAAGGCCAGCAGCGGCGCGCTCGGTTTCGGGTTCGTCTTCGGGCTTCTGGTGGCGCTCTGGAGCGCGAACAACGGAATCAAGACGATCTTCGAAGCCCTCAACATCGCCTACGAGGAGCGTGAGAAGCGCGGTTTCGTGCACCTCAACCTGCTCTCCCTGCTGTTCACGCTCGGCGCGATGCTGACGGTCGCCCTCATCGTGGTGGCGGTGGGCGTGGTGCCGGCGGTCATGTCCTTCCTCGGCATCAGGGGGGTCCTCGCACAGCTGGTCGACGTCCTGCGCTGGCCGGTGATCTTCGTGGCCATGGCCATCGCGGTGACGGTGGTCTACCGGTTCGGGCCCAGCCGCAAGCGCGCACGGTGGCGCTGGCAGGTCCCGGGCGCGGCGGTCGCGACCGTCGTTTGGGTCGCGGCCTCCTACGGCTTTTCCTGGTACCTGCAGAATTTCGCCGACTACAACGCCACCTACGGCTCCCTCGGCGCGGTCATCGGCTTCCTGATGTGGGTCTGGATCTCGACAGTGATCCTCCTCGTGGGCGCCGAGCTGAACGCCGAAATGGAGCACCAGACCGCCATCGACACGACGATCGGCGAGGACCGGCCGATGGGCAAGCGCGGCGCGGCCATGGCCGACACGCTGGGCCAGGCCTCGACGGAGGATTGAGGGCGCCCGGCGCCGGTCGGGGCAAGATCCCATCGCGCGCGGGCGCTCCCCGGCGAAGCATTTCCGAAGATTTTATGCCCGCACCCCCCTTGTTACGGCAAAATCCGTAAATAAAGCTTCCAGCCGTAAGTGAAGTGATTCGCTGGCGATTCCGTCGGCGGAGGAGATGCGGGGGCGCGCGTCCATGGAAACACTGGCCGAAATCGCCGAACGTCGTTGGCACGACCCGGCGGAGCACGAGCCGCCGGAGCGGGGCGGCGACGTGGAGGAGGCGGCCGTCTCGGCGGACCGGGCCATCGCATCGGACGCGGCAGCGCTTTCGGCGCAGCTCAGCGCGATGCGCGAGCGGCTCGCCCGGTCGAGCGAGGAAAAGGTGCTGCGCAGCTTCTCGAGCGGAGAGGCGGCCCGGCTGATCGGCGTCAGCGACGGCTATCTGCGGCAGCTTTCGCTGGCGAGCGAGGGGCCGCAGCCGGAAACCGGGCCGGGCGGGCGGCGGCTCTACACCCTGAGGGACATCAACGCGCTGCGCCGCCATCTGGCGCGCCAGGCGGTGGAGAAGGGCAACGCCGCGAGGGCGCGCGGCTACATGAAGTGGCGCGACGGCGAACTCGGCGAGCACCTGCAGGTCATCGCCGTCACCAATTTCAAGGGCGGCTCGGGCAAGACGACGAGCAGCGCGCATCTGGCGCAGGGACTGGCCCTCGGGGGCCTGCGCGTCCTTGCGGTCGACCTCGACCCGCAGGCCTCGCTGTCGGCGCTCTTCGGCTACCAGCCCGAGATCGACCTGACGGGCAACGACACCCTCTACGGCGCAATCCGCTACGACGACGAGCGGCGCGACCTCTCGGACATCATACGCCGCACCCATTTCGACGGCCTCGACCTGGTGCCCGGGAACCTGGAGCTGCAGGAGTTCGAGCACGTCACGCCGCGGGTCCTGGCCGATCGGCGCGCGCGCGACGGCGCCAGCGAGGCGATGTTCTTCTCGCGGGTGCAGGCCGCGCTCGACAGCGTGGAGAAGCGCTACGACGTCGTCGTCCTCGATTGTCCGCCGCAGCTCGGCTTCCTGACGCTGTCGGCGCTCTGCGCCGCGACGTCGGTGGTCGTCACGGTCCATCCGCAGATGCTCGACGTCGCGTCGATGAGCCAGTTCCTGTTCATGACCGCGGACCTGCTCGCGGTGGTGCGGGCGGCGGGCGGCACGCTCAATTTCGACTTCGTGCGCTATCTCGTCACCCGGTTCGAGCCGAACGACGGGCCGCAGGCCCAGATCGTCGGTTTCCTGCGGTCCCTGTTCGGCGCCCGGGTGCTGACGGCGCCGATGGTGAAGTCGACGGCGATTTCCGATGCGGGCCTGACCAAGCAGACGCTCTACGAAGTGGGCCGCGAGAACTTCACGCGGGCGACCTACGATCGCGCGATGGAAGCGCTGACGGCCGTCAATTCCGAGATCGAGGGGCTGATCATGCAGGCCTGGGGACGCCAGAAGACGGGAGCGACGGCATGAACGAGAAGCGCCGCGATGCCTTGAAGACATTCTTCGACGGCGGGTCGGCGCCGCAGCCGGCGCCGGATGCCGGCGCGGCGCGGCGGCCCGCCTCCGGGGCCGTGAAGGCCATGGGACTGTCGCTCGCCGGGCTCGCCGGCGAGATCGACGATGCGCGGGCGCTTCGGCGGGAGCTCGATCGCTCCGGACGGCTCGTGTCGCTCGATCCGGGGCTGATCGACGCCGCTTTCGTCGCCGACCGCCTCAGCCGGGACGAGGAGGGGGACCCGACGTTCGCGGCGCTTCTTTCCAGCATCCGGGAGAACGGCCAGCAGGTGCCGGTGCTCGTTCGCCCCCATCCGGAGGCGGAGGGCCGCTACCAGACGGCCTACGGACACAGGCGCATCCGGGCGGCGGCGCGTCTCGGCCTGCCGGTCAGGGCGATCGTGCGCGAGCTCGACGACAAGGAGCTCGTGCTGGCGCAGGGCAAGGAGAACGCCGACCGGCGCGACCTCTCGTTCATAGAGCGGGCCTATTTCGCCCAGGCGCTGATCGAGCGCGGCTTCGAGCGGACGGTCGTCCAGGACGCGCTGTCGGTGCACAAGAGCGAGGTCGCGCGCCTCCTGCAGGTGGCCGAGGCCGTGCCGCGGCACGTCGCGGAGGCGATCGGCCCGGCGCCGAAGGCCGGCCGGCCGCGCTGGCTGGCGCTCGCCGCGATGCTCCGCACGGAGGCGGGAGACCACAGGGCCTTCGAAGAAATCCACTCCGACCGCTTCCGGGCGGCCGACAGCGACCGCCGGTTCAAGATCCTGTTCGACCGGCTTTCGAAATGGCGGCCGTCCGAGCCGCCGCGGGAGATGCGGGACGCGGCCGGCCGAGCGATCGCCCGGGTTTCGACGTCCGGCCCGAGGCCGCGGATCGATTTCGTCGGCGGTTCGGGCGCGGCCTTCGCCGCGTTCCTGGCCGACGCGCTTCCGGACCTGATCGAACGCTTCGAGAAGCGCCGCAAGGCCTAATCCAGATGAATTGATTCGGCACGGCCCCTCGGCCTCGCACCCGAATTCTCCCCACGACTCAGCGGTGAAAGTCCGGCGAGAGAAGTCATTCCCTCGTCCGAGAAAGGCATGCCCGTGCGGCGCGCAGGCCGCCGCAATCGCCGGGCGGAAGCGAAGCGCCGGCGGCCGCCGAAGACCGTGGGCAGCCACGTCCAGGCCGCTGCGGTCGCGCCCACTTCCCCCAACCGCCGGACCTCAGCGCCCATAAATTCCGTATGGGCGGTTGCACGCGCGGCGAGCATGAGGATAGTGTAATGCAAAAATTTGTATTCCGAGAACGTGGAGGGACTATTGCGAAAGAACGTATTGTTGCTCGGATCATTTACAGTCGCGCTTGCATTGTCGACTTCCGTTTTTGCGTTTGCTGCACTGCATTATCGTGACGAGGCAATCGGGCTCGAGAAACATGGTCCCGGCGCCTTCGCCACCGAAATCGTCAGAAGAGACGCGAAGCTTCCGATGTTCGGTCCCCTGGACAAAAAGAAAGCCACGCTGGTCGTTCGGGATTGGATCTATCGGAATATTCGAGATGGCACTGAAAAGCGGCCCGGAGCTCCCTTTTCGATCAAATACGCGCTGCTTGGAACGCCCAAGGGGACGATGCTTTGCGGCGGAGCCGCCCAAGCTTTTCATTGGGCGCTGAGCAAGCTTTCCATTCCATCCCGCACCGTTCAATTGGCCGGCAAGGACTTTCTCGATCAGACCCAGCCGGGCACAACCCATGTCACCGTCGAGGTGTATCTGGACGGACGGTGGCAGATATCCGATCCCTACTTCAACGCCTCCTTCAAGTGCAACGGAGAAGGAAAGACGCTCTCCGTGCCAGAGGCTGCGGAGTGCGTTCGAAAAGCTGGAACGTTGACGCCTGTCCAGGGGAAGTCGGAAATAAGCGGACGGAGTGTCGCTACCTACCCGACGAATTATGAAGACTTTTTCGCCGCGTATGTGCGTCAGCCGTCCACCACACCTTATGCTCCACAGGATTCATATCCCTATGACGGCTGGCTCAAGGATGTGGAGGCCAAGAGGGCGGCGAAGTAAAACTGCTGCGGGGCGCCGGCGGCGGCGTCCCGCGCATTTCGGTGTCAGCGGATGGCTACCGCCAGTCGCGGATGTCGACGAAGTGGCCGGCGATGGCGGCGGCGGCGGCCATGGCCGGGGAGACGAGATGGGTGCGCCCCTTGAAGCCCTGGCGGCCCTCGAAATTGCGGTTGGAGGTCGAGGCGCAGCGCTCGCCGGGCTTCAGGCGGTCGTCGTTCATCGCCAGGCACATGGAGCAGCCGGGCTCGCGCCATTCGAAGCCGGCGGCCTTGAAGATCTGGTCGAGGCCTTCCTCTTCCGCCTGCTTCTTCACGAGGCCCGAGCCCGGCACGATCATGGCCGAGACGCTGTCGGCGACCTTGCGGCCCTCGACCATCCTGGCGACCGTCCTCAGGTCCTCGATGCGCCCGTTGGTGCAGGAGCCGATGAAGACGCGGTCGGGGCGGATGTCGGTGATCTTCGTGCCGGGCTTCAGCCCCATATAGTCGAGCGCGCGCCATTTCGACTTGCGCTTCGTCTCGTCGGGGATGTCGTCCGGGTTCGGGACCGCTCCGGTCACGGCGATGACGTCTTCCGGCGAGGAGCCCCAGGAGACGATCGGCGGCAGGCTGGCCGCGTCGAGGGTCACGACCTTGTCGTAGACGGCGTCCGCATCGGTCTTGAGGCTTTCCCAATAGGCGACCGCCATGTCCCAGGCCTTGCCCTTCGGCGCGCGGGGCCGGTCCTTGAGATAGGCGTAGGTCACCTCGTCCGGCGCGATCAGGCCGGCGCGGGCGCCGCCCTCGATCGACATGTTGCAGACCGTCATGCGGCCCTCCATGGAGAGCGAGCGGATCGCCTCGCCGGCATATTCGATGACGTGGCCGGTGCCGCCGGCGGTGCCGATCTGGCCGATGATCGCCAGGATCACGTCCTTGGCGCCGACGCCTTCGGGCAGCTTGCCGTCGACGCGCACCAGCATGTTCTTCGCCTTCTTCTGGATCAGCGTCTGGGTGGCGAGGACGTGCTCCACCTCGGAGGTGCCGATGCCGTGGGCCAGCGCGCCGAAGGCTCCGTGGGTGGAGGTGTGGCTGTCGCCGCACACGATGGTCGTGCCCGGCAACGTGAAGCCCTGCTCGGGACCGACGATGTGGACGATGCCCTGGCGGATGTCGCTTTCGTTGAAGTACTCGACGCCGAAGTCGGCGGCGTTGCGGGCCATCGCCTCCACCTGGATGCGGCTCTCCTCGTTCTTGATCCCCTCATGGCGGTCGGGGGTCGTCGGCACGTTGTGGTCGACGACGGCGAGGGTCTTCTCCGGCTGGCGGACCTTGCGGTTCGACATGCGCAGGCCCTCGAAGGCCTGCGGGCTCGTCACTTCGTGGACGAGGTGGCGGTCGATGTAGATCAGGCAGGTGCCGTCGTCCTGCTCGTCGACCAGGTGGTCGTCCCAGATCTTGTCGTAGAGTGTGCGTGGCTTCGTCATTGTTTCACGTCCGAAATGGTGTTCCGTAAGGGCTTGCGGGCGACCGGTGCGCGGTCAGCCGGCCGCGGCGATGCTGCCGTCGGCGCCGGTCAGTCGCGCGAAGAAGCGGCCGGGAAGGCGTTTGTGGTCGTGGACTGGCAGGAAGGCGAGCGAGGAGCGCGCCCGGACCCGTCCGGAAAATCCGAGGCCTTCGATAAGCGAATGGGCGATAAGCGAATGGGCGATGAGCGAATGGGTCGACATGGCGGTTTCAATACCAGCGTTTGCCGGGTTCGGCAATCAATCCGCGCCGGGCTCCCCGTCATGGCGATGGGGCTTCTTCAGGTCCAGGACGCCTTCCATCCTGCGCAGGGCGATCATGATGAAAGCGCCGACGATCATTCCCGTGAGGGCGATCAGCCAGTAGCCGTAGCCGGCGGAGAGGCCGACCGCCGCGGCGAGCCAGATGCCGGCGCCGGTGGTCACGCCGCGCACGTGCCCGCGGGAGAAGATGATGAAGCCGGCCGCCAGGAAGGCGACGCCCGACGTGACCGCTTCGACCACGCGCAGCGGGTCGGCGCGCACCTGCGGTCCGTCGAAGTGCGGCGAGACGACGATCTCGGTCGCGAGTACGGCGAACATCGCGGCGGAGAGCGAGACGAGCATGTGGGTGCGCAGGCCGGCGGGACGGCGCCTGATCTCGCGTTCGAGCCCGAGCGGAACGGACATCAGCGCCGCGCCGAGCAGCCGCACGACGACGACGGCAGCGGGCAGGTGGCCGTTCCCGGCGAAGTCCCTGAGCACGTCCTCGATCATCGCGGCCTCATGATGCGCCGGGGCGCTGGACGCCGCAACCGTCCGGGCGCCGGAGCAGCGCCACGTCCTTGCAGGGGACGTCGATCTCCCAGCCCCGCCGCGCCGCCAGGAGGCGAAGCGTCTCCTCGCGGTAGAAGACGACGTGGGTCGGGTCGCGGCGATAGTGCCAGCGGGCGAAGCGGGCGTCGTCGGTCTGGAAGCAGGTCATCAGCGCCAGGATGCCGCCCGGCGAGCCGCCCGAGGAACCTGCGGTAGGCGGGGTCGCCGGGATCGTTGCGGTGGGTGCCGTACCAGGCGCGCTCCGCCTCGGCCGTCGGCAGCGGGGGCTCCATCCCGGTCGCCAGGCAATCCGGGCAGCGCCGGTAGGCGGTCCGTCCGGCAAGGAAGAAGGGGACCGTCCGGCCGGCCCCGCAGACGCGGCAGCGCTCGATCGCGCTATTCGTCGTCCGGCGGCGCTTCGCGCACGGTGTGGCGCAGGATCAGCGGCATCTGGAACATGGTGAAGGCGATGGTGATCGGCATCGTCCCCCACACCTTGAAGGCAACCCAGGCGTCGGTGGAGACGTTGCGCCAGACCGCTTCGTTGAGCGCGGCGAGGAAAAAGAAGAACACGCCCCACCTCAAGGTCAGCTTGCGCCATCCCTCCGCGTCCAGCTTGAAGGCGGAATCGAACACGTAGCCGAGCAGCGCCTTGCCGAAGGCCAGCCCGCCGATGAGGATGAAGCCGAACAGCGCGTTGATGATGGTGGGCTTCATCTTGATGAAGACGGCATCGTGCAGGTAGAGCGTCAGCGTGCCGAAGACGAACACCACGACGCCGGAAACCAGCGGCATGACCGGCAGGGTGCGCATGACGATCTTCGAGGCGATGAGGGAGATCGCGGTCGCGGCCATGAACAGGGCGGTGGCGATGAAGATGGGTCCGCCGAGCGCGGCCAGCGCGGGAAACGTCGCGGCGATCCATTCGCCCCTGGAATTCGCGAAGAAGAAGACGACGAGCGGACCGAGCTCGAGCAGCAGCTTGAGCGCCGGGTGGGCGCGTTCGGTCCTCGTCGCGAACTCTGGAGAAGCGTTTTCGGTCATCGCGTCCTGCGGGGTGATCCAAGGCATTTCCGGTCCCCACGACTTAGGGGGTTTGGGCGCCCGTGAAAAGGCCCAACCCGGCGGACGGGGGCCGAGGTCCGCCTTTTTCCCGCGGCATCAGGCATCGGCCGGGGTGCCGGCGATGGCGCCGGCGAACTCGCGGGCCTCGAAGGGTTCCAGGTCGTCGACGCCTTCGCCGACGCCGACGAAGTAGACGGGCAGCTTGTGCCGGGCCGAGATCGCGACCAGGATGCCGCCGCGGGCGGTGCCGTCGAGCTTGGTCATGACGAGGCCGTTGACGCCGGCGACGTTCCTGAAGATCTCGACCTGGTTGAGCGCGTTCTGGCCCGTCGTCGCGTCGAGCGTCTGCAGGACGGTGTGCGGCGCGTCGGGATCGTGCTTGCCGAGGACGCGGACGATCTTCTCCAGCTCGTTCATGAGCTCGGTCTTGTTCTGCAGGCGGCCGGCGGTGTCGATGATGAGGACGTCGGACCCGTCGGCCCGGGCGCGCTCGTAGGCGTCGTAGGCGAGGCCGGCGGCATCGGCGCCGAGCCTGGAGGCGACGACCGTCGCGCCGGTGCGCTCTCCCCAGATCTTCAGCTGCTCGATAGCGGCCGCGCGGAAGGTGTCGCCGGCGGCGAGCGTCACCTTGAGGCCGCCGCGGGTGAGCTTGGCCGCCAGCTTGCCGATCGTGGTGGTCTTGCCAGTCCCGTTGACGCCGACGACGAGGATGACGTGCGGCTTCACCGACAGGTCCAGCTCGAGCGGCCGGGCGACGGGACCGAGCACCTTTTCGATCTCCGCGGCCATGATCGCCGTCACCTCGTCCGTGCCGACGTCGCGCCCGTAGCGGCCGGAGGCCAGCGTGTCGGTGATGCGCATCGCCGTTTCGACGCCGAGATCGGCCTGGATGAGGATGTCCTCGAGATCCTGGAGGGTGTCCTCGTCGAGCTTGCGCCGGGTGAAGACCCCCGCGATCTGGCCGGTCAGCTGCGAGGAGGACCGCGACAGGCCCCGGCGCAGCCGCTGGAACCAGGTCAGCGGCGGCTCGCCGGTCGCGGGCGCCTCGGCGTCGGAGGGGCGCGGGCGGCCGGGGTCGACGGCGAAGGACGTCCTTTCGGGCTTGGGGGCGGGCGCGGGCTCGCCGGAGCCGTCGGCGGGTTCGGGGGCCGGCCCCTGCGCCGGGGGTTCGTCCTCCTCCGCGCGCTGGCTGTCCTCCTCCGCACGCAGATCGTCCTGCGGAGCCGGGGGAGCCGGCTCGGGGGTCTTCGCGATCTCCGGCCCGGGCTCCGGCTCCGGCTCGGGCTCGGTTTCCGGCGCGGGCTCGGGCTCGGACTCTTCGGCCTGGGCGTCGCCGGAGGCTTCGAGATTGCGCTCCACCACGTCGGCGACGTTTTCCGCGAGGGGCGGATCGCCGGGCTCGTTGTCGAGCAGTTCGGGCACCGGCACGAGGTCCTCGGCGGAAAGGTCGCCGGGCTTGACGTCCGCCGCGGCGCCGGGGGCGTCGCCTTCGAAATCGAAACGGTCGCGCGTGCCCCGAGGGTCGTCTTCGGCGTCGTCCTCGGCGTCGTCGCCGGCCGTTCCGGGCTCCGCCGCGGGCGGCCGATCGCCTGCGGGGGCGGCCTCGCCTTCAGGCAGGGGCTGCGCCGTCCCGGCGGGGTCCGGTGCCGGTTCCGCGGCCTCGTCGGGAGCGCTCGCGTCGGCCTTGCGGGCATCCGCCGGTGCCGGGGCCTCCGGGCCGCCGGTGCGCCCGGCCTCTTCGGGAACGGCTCGGCTTTCGTCTTCGGCGCCTTCGGCGTCGGGAACGGTCTCGACCTCCTTCCTGCCGAAGGAAAATATCTTCTTGAAGAAGCCTGCCATACGAGGTCCTGTCGTCGGTTGCTGCGGCCGCCGTTCAGGCGGCCGGTGCCGCGGCGGTCAGGCGCCTGCCGTCGTGGCCGGTGATGCGGGCGGCGACGAAGGTGCCGGGCGGGTGGCCGGAAATGTCGACCGCCGTGAAGTTCTCGGTGCGCGCGATCGCGTTGCGCTCGACAAGCAACACTTCGGTGCGACCGCGCATGGAGTCAAGGTGCCGGACGAGCGCCTCCCCGCCCTTTCGGCGAAGGCGGGCGGCCCGCTCCTTGACGCAGGCCCGGTCGAGCTGCGGCATGCGGGCGGCCGGCGTGCCCTCCCGCGGGCTGAACGGGAAGACGTGGAGGAACGCGATCGAGCAGTCGTCGACCAGGGACAGCGCATTGTCGAACATCGCCTCGGTCTCGGTGGGGAAGCCGGCGATGACGTCGGCGCCGAAGGCCGCGTCCGGGCGCAGGCGGCGGATTTCGGCGCAAAGGCGCACGGCATCGGCGCGCCGGTGGCGGCGCTTCATGCGCTTGAGGATCATGTCGTCGCCGTGCTGCAGCGAAAGGTGCAGGTAGGGCATGAAGCGCGGCTCGTCGGCGAAGAGCCGCATCAGCTCGGGATCGATCTCGACGCTGTCGACGGAGGAGAGCCGCAGGCGGGCGATCTCGGGCACGTGGTCGAGCAGCGTGCGGGCGAGGCGGCCGAGCGTCGGACGGCCCGGCAGGTCGGCGCCGTAGCTCGTGGCGTCGACGCCGGTCAGCACGAACTCCCGGTAGCCGTGCCCGGCGAGGCGCCGCGCCTGCTCGACGACGGCGCCCATGGGCACGGAACGCGAATTGCCGCGGCCGTAGGGGATGATGCAGAAGGTGCAGCGGTGGTCGCAGCCGTTCTGCACCTGCAGGAAGGCGCGGGTCTGGCCGTCCAGCGCGTCGATCATCTGCGGCGCGGTCTCCGTGACGCCGAAGATGTCGTTGACGCGGATCTTCTCGTCGGCCGACACGCCAAAATCGGGGAGATCGCGCCAGGCTTCGGCGCCGAGCTTGTCGGCGTTGCCGATGACGGCGTCGACCTCCTCCATGGCGGCGAAGGCCTGCGGCTCGGTCTGGGCGGCGCAGCCGGTGACCAGGATGCGGGCGGCCGGATCGTCGCGGCGGAGGCGGCGGATCGCCTGCCGCGCCTGGCGCACCGCTTCGCCGGTGACCGCGCAGGTATTGACGATCACGGTGCCGGAAAGCCCCGCTTCCTCGGCCTTCTTCCTGACGATCTCCGACTCGTATGCGTTCAGCCGGCAGCCGAAGGTGATGACCTCTATGCGGCTCACGGGGACGGGCTCATCCGGCGGCTCCCGCCTCTTCGCTCGCCTCGGGCCGCCAGGCGCCGGTCAGGGGGTCGAGCGTGCCGGAGAACTCCCATTCGGCGGCGCCGGTCATGACCACGTGGCCGTCGTCGCGCCAGTCGATCGACAGGGGGCCGCCGGGTACGTTCACCGTCACGGTGCGGCCGGTGCGTCCGGTGCGGGCGGCGGAGACGGCCGCCGCGCAGGCGGCCGAGCCGCATGCCTGGGTGATGCCGGCGCCGCGTTCCCAGGTGCGGAGGTCGAGCTCGTCGGCGCTCCGGACCCTGGCGATCGAGATGTTGGCGCGCTCGGGAAACATCGGATGATGCTCGAGCAGCGGGCCGAACCGGCCGAGGTCGTAGCCGGCCACGTCGTCGTCGACCCAGAAGACGGCATGGGGATTGCCCATCGAGGCGACCGACGGGGAATGCAGGACGGGTGCGTCGATCGGTCCCACCTGGAGCTCGATCCTGGTGGTGTCGTGGAACTCCTCGGAAAGCGGGATGCGGTCCCACTCGAACGCCGGGGGACCCATGTCGACGGAGACCGAGCCGTCGTCGTTCTCCCTTGCGGAGAGGATGCCGGCAACGGTCTGGAGGGTGAAGGCGCGCCGGCCGGTCTCGGCGGCGAGCGCCTGCACCACGCAGCGCGTGCCGTTGCCGCACGCCTCGGCCGCGGAGCCGTCCGAATTGAGGATGTCGACATAGGCGTCGGTGTGCGCGCGCCTCGGATCGTGGATTGCCATGATCTGGTCGAAGCGCGTCGTCGGATCGGCCGCCAGCGCGATCGCGGCGGCGGGCGTCACCCGGTCGGCGCGGCCGCGCATGTCGACCACCAGGATCTCGTTGCCGAGGCCGTTCATCTTGGCGAATTGCGCGGCTGTCATCGTCGGGTCCGTCGGTTGGCCGGCTCGCGCCGGGACACTGGCCAGGAGCGTGTCCGCGCTTCACGGAATCGCGAACGCGCTCCATCCATCTCTTTGTTCATACGCATTTCCGGACGGAAAACCGGTTCCCACTTTTCCTGGAAATGAGTTTTTGTTCATACGCATTTCCGGACGGAAAACCGGTTCCCACTTTTCCTGGAAATGCTCTATATGGCGGAAGTCGGCGGCGATTGCCAGACCGTCCGCGATCAGCCGGGCCCGCCGTCCTCGCCCGAAGGAACGTCCCAGACCTCGCCGGGACTCAAGGGCCGGAAGCGTTCGGCCTCGATGCCCTGCCGGTCGAGCGCCTCGGCGAGCAGCCGCGGCGGTTCGTCGATCGGCTCGTTGGCGAGATGGAACGTCCCCCAATGGTGCCCGACCGCAAATCTGGCGCGGCAAAGCCGCATGCCCTCGACCGCTTCCTCGGGCGTCTGGTGATGATGGCGCATGAACCAGCGCGGCTCGTAGGAGCCGATCGGCAGGATGGCGAGGCGAAAGCCGCCGAACGCTTCGCCTGCGGCCTTGTAGTTGCGGCCCTCGTGGAAGCCCGTGTCGCCGACGTGGTAGACGTTGCCGTCGGGCGTCTCCACCACGAAGGCGGCCCAAAGGGCCATCCGGCGGTCCTTGATGCCGCGCGCCGACCAGTGGTGGGCGGGCGCCGCGTGGATGCGCACGCCGTGCCCGAAATTCGCCGACTGGCCCCAGTCGAGCGTCGTCACGTGCATGCGCGGATCGGCCGCGTGCAGCAGCGCATCGTTCCCGAGCGGCGTGACGATCTGCGGATCGTGCATGCCGCGCAGGCACTTGAGCGAGCCGATGTCCATGTGGTCGTAGTGGTTGTGGCTGAGGAGCACCAGGTCGATCGGCGGCAGGCCGCAAAATTCCAGGCCCGGCGGATTGGCCCGCTTCGGGCCGGCGAAGCCCACCGGGCTCGCGCGCTCGGACCAGACCGGGTCGGTCAGGATGTTGAGGCCGCGGATCTGGAGGAGCATCGTCGCGTGGCCGACCATGGTCACGCGCAGGCCGCCGTTTTCGACCGACCGTTCCGGGCGGGCCTGCGGAAAGGGGCTTTCGAAGGATTTCGGCCACGGGACGCGCGTCTCGCGGAACTGCCAGCGCATGACGTCGCGGAGGCCGCGCGGAGGTTCGCCGCCGGGATTGAAGAAGCACCGGCCGTCGAAATGATCGCTCCGCGGGCCACGGTAATAACGGTTGCCCGTCTCGTGGGCGGCGGTCGTCTCCTGCTCGTGGTCCAGCGTCGCCATCGTTCCTTTCCGGTCCGCAGGCGGCCTCGTGCCGCCGGGGGTACTCTACGCCATCGGGCCGCTGCCGCAAGCGGTCGCCGGCCCGGGGCGCCGCGAATGCCGCGTTGAGTTACTGCAACAGTGTTGCTATTTTATGTCGATGCAGACCCGATTCGACCGTCAGGAACGGCTCTACCAGGCCATCAGGCTGACCCGCCGCATCGATCTCGATGTCGGGCGGGTGATGCAGCCGGAGCTGGAGCGGAACGGCCTGACGGCCGCGCGGCGCACGCTCCTGGAAGCGCTCGTGCAGGGCGGACCGGCCTGCGTGCCGGAGCTTGCGGAGAAGCTCGCGCTCAAGCGCCAGTTCGTGCAGCGGGTCGCGGCGGAGCTGATCCGGGCCGATCTCGTCGAAATGCTGCCCAATCCGCGGCATCGGCGCTCCTATCTGTGCCGGGCGACGGAGAGCGGCCGGGCGCTGTTCGACGCCGTGCACCAGCGGGAGCTGGAGCTCATCCGGCGGCATCTCGGCGACATCAACACGACCGAGATCATCGTCGCCCTTCGCGTCCTCAACCGCGTCGCCGACTGCTTTTCCGGCATGGCCGGCACGCGCGAGGGATCCTGAGGAAATCCGGCAACGGCGTTGTCATTGCGCGTAAAATTCCTAACGCTTTTTAAGGACTCTCCCGGCGGTCAGCCGGATTCCACTTTTCCTGGAAACGAGCTTTTCCTGCGCGTTTCCGGACGGAAAACCGGATTCCACTTTTCCTGGAAACGAGCTTTTCTTGCGCGTTTCCGGACGGAAAACCGGATTCCACTTTTCCTGGAAACGCTTTAGGTTCCGGCCATGACGACGACGATCTCCAATTTGGCGGCGCGGCGGACGCTTCTCCACCTGCAGGGCCTGAGCGCCCGGCCGGGGCGGGCGCTGACCGGCGCCGAGCTCCACGACCTCGTCCACGATCTCGGTTTCGTCCAGGTGGACAGCATCAACACGGTGGAACGGGCGCATCACCACATCCTGTTCTCCCGCCACCAGACCTATCGCCCGGCGCATCTAAAGCGCCTGGTCGAACGGGAGCGGATGCTGTTCGAGAACTGGACGCACGACGCCGCGATCATTCCGACCGCCTTCTTTCCCTACTGGCGCCACCGGTTCGAGCGGGAAAAGGCGCGGCTGCACGCGCGCTGGGAGAAATGGCGCGATCCGGCCTATCGCGGCGAGCTGGACGCGGTGCTGGAGCGAGTGGCGCGGGACGGGCCGGTCATGGCGCGCGATTTCGAGGGGCGGGAGAAGCCCTCCACGGGCTGGTGGGACTGGCACCCCTCCAAGACCGCGCTCGAATATCTCTGGCGCGTCGGCGAGCTGGCTATCGCGCGGCGGGAGGGCTTCCAGAAGGTGTACGACCTGACGGAACGGGTCGTTCCCCAATCCCACCGCTCGCAAGCGGTCGACCACGCGGCGTTCGTCGACTGGGCCTGCCGCAGCGCGCTGGAACGGCTGGGTTTCGCGACGCGCGGCGAGATCGCCGCCTTCTGGGCGCTCCTGTCGCCGGCCGAGGTGGAAGGGTGGCTTGCCGCCCGCAGGGACGAGCTGGTGCCGGTGGAGATCGAGCCGGCCGACGGCGGGCGGCCGCGGGCCGGGTGGGGACATGCCGGGGATCGTCGAGCGCCTCGGCGAGGTCCCGGAGCCGCCGGCGCGGGTGCGCATCCTCAGCCCCTTCGATCCGGTGCTGCGCGACCGGGCGCGGGCGGAGCGGCTCTTCGGCTTTTCCTACCGCATCGAGGTCTTCGTGCCGGAGGCGAAGCGCCGCTACGGCTACTACGTCTTTCCCGTGCTGCGCGGAGACCGCCTCGTCGGCCGGATCGACATGCGGGCCGACCGCGCCGCGGACACGCTCGCCGTCAGCCGGTTCTGGCCGGAGCGCGGCGTGCGGATGTCGAGGGCGCTTCTCGGCGGGCTCGAGGCCGAGCTCGAGCGCATGCGCCGGTTCGCGGGCGTCGGCCGGGTGGTCTTCGCGGATGGCTGGCGGGCGGAGACAGGCGGCGCGCCGCGCGCTTGACTTTGCGGGTCGCGGTCTTTAAAGGCCGGCAATCCAGCGGCGAGCGAGACGCTCGAGCCACCGACCGGGACCCGGCAGGGCATGAACAGATCCCGGAGGTCAACATCCGACAGCGCGTTGCGCCCTCGGGTGCTTTTCGGCTTGGCACCTTGCAATGGCCGCCGATCGCGCCGACCTTTCGGGTAGAACCCGAAGGGACCAGAAGGATAGAGCATGTTTGAGAACCTCCAGGAACGTCTCGGATCGATCCTGAACGGGCTGACCGGGCGCGGCTCGCTGAGCGACAAGGACGTCGCCGCGGCCCTGCGGGAGGTCCGGCGCGCGCTGCTGGAAGCGGACGTGGCGCTCGAGGTGGTGCGGGACTTCACCGAACGGGTGCGCGAAAAGGCCGTCGGCGCCGAGATCCTGAAATCGATCAAGCCCGGCCAGATGGTCGTCAAGATCGTCCACGACGAGCTCGTCGAGATGCTCGGCTCGGAAGGCGTCACCCTGGACCTCAACGCGCCGTCGCCGGTGGTGGTGATGATGGTCGGCCTGCAGGGCTCGGGCAAGACGACGACGACGGGCAAGATCGCCAGCCGGCTGGAGCGGCGCGACAAGAAGAAGGTCCTGATGGCCTCGCTCGATACCCGTCGGCCGGCCGCCCAGGAGCAGCTGAAGCAGCTCGGCGAGCAGACCGGGGTCGATACGCTGCCGATCGTCGCGGGCCAGTCGCCGACGGACATCGCCGGGCGCGCCGTCCAGGCGGCGCGGCTCGGGGGGCACGACGTCGTCATCCTCGATACGGCCGGCCGGACGCATATCGACGAGCCGCTCATGGTCGAGATGGCCGAGATCCGGAAGAAGGCCGTCCCGCACGAGATCCTGCTCGTCGCGGATGCGCTCACCGGCCAGGACGCGGTCAACCTCGCCAAGAGCTTCGACGAGCGGGTCGGCATCACCGGCCTCGTGCTGACGCGCATGGACGGCGACGGTCGCGGCGGCGCGGCCCTTTCGATGCGCGCCGTCACCGGCAAGCCGATCAAGCTGATCGGCGTCGGCGAGAAGATGGACGCTCTGGAGGAGTTCTACCCGCGGCGCATCGCCGACCGGATCCTCGGCATGGGCGACATCGTGAGCCTCGTGGAGAAGGCCGCGGAGACCATCGACCAGGAAAAAGCGCAGGCGATGGCCGAGCGCATGAAGGCCGGGCGGTTTGACCTCAACGACCTGGCCGAGCAGCTCGGGCAGATGTCGAAGATGGGCGGCATGGGCGGCATCATGGGGATGATGCCCGGCATGGGCAAGATGAAGGACCAGATGGCCGCCGCCGGTTACGACGACCGGACCTTCGCGCGCCAGCTCGCGATCATCTCGTCGATGACCAAGCACGAGCGGGCCCATCCGGACATCCTGAAGCATTCGCGCAAGAAGCGCATCGCCGCCGGCTCGGGCACCACGGCCGCCGACATCAACCGCCTCCTGAAGATGCACCGGCAGATGGCCGACGTGATGAAGGCCATGGGCGGCAAGGGCAAGAAGGCCGGCATGCTCGGCAAGATGATGGGCGGCATGGCCGGCCGGATGGGGATGGGCGGCCTCGGCGGCGGCATGCCGGACCTGTCGAAGATGGATCCGAAGGAGTTGGAAGCGCTGCAGAAGCAAGCGGGGCAGTCCGGCCTCGGAAAGGGGTTCGGCGGCGGATTGCCGGGCGGCCTGCCGGGGGGGACCGGCGGCCTGCCGGGCCTCGGCGGCGCGCGGGGCGGCGGCTTGCCGGGCCTCGGCGGTTCGAAGAAGAAGTGAGACGCGCATGAACGACAGCGACATCCTGGACCAGCTCAAGGACCTCCGGCGGTCGATCGACAATTTCGACGCCGCGCTGATTCACATCCTCGCGGAGCGCTTCCGCTGCACCAAGGCGGTCGGACGCCTCAAGGCGACGCACGAACTGCCGCCGGCCGATCCGACGCGCGAGAAATACCAGATCGAGCGGCTCAGGCGGCTCGCACGGGAATCCGATCTCGATCCCGACTTCGCCGAGACCTTCCTGAACTTCGTGATCAGGGAAGTCATCCGGCACCACGAAGCCATCGCCGCCGACCTCGGTGACCGATGAAAGGCAAACTCCGGCCGCGCGGCGGCCGTCACACGCATTCCGAAGGAGAATGAAATGGCATTGAAGATCCGACTGGCCCGCGCGGGCTCGAAGAAGCGTCCCTACTACCATGTCGTCGTCGCCGACGTGCGGTCTCCGCGCGACGGCCGGTTCATCGAGAAGGTCGGCCACTGGAATCCGATGCTGCCGAAGGACGCGGAGGAGCGCGTGTCGCTCGACGCCGAGCGCATCCAGCATTGGATGAGCCACGGCGCCGTCGCCACCGACCGCGTCCTGCGCTTCCTGGACCAGGCCGGCATCGCCAAGCGCCCGTCGCGCGCCAATCCGACCAAGGGCCAGCCCGGCAAGAAGGCGCAGGAGCGCCTGGCCGAGCAGAAGCAGCGCGAGGAAGAGGCCCGCGCCGCTGCCGCCGAGGCCGCCGCGGCGCCGGCGGAGGAGCCCGCCGCAGAGGAAACCGTCGCGGAATAGGCATTGCGCTTGCAATTTGCGGCGGGCGGCGCTTTCGTGCCGCCCGTTGCCGTTTCCGGGGGCGCGAACAGGACCGACATGACAAAACTCGAAAATCCGGTTCTCATGGGTTCCGTCGGCGCCCCGCAGGGTCTTCGCGGCGAAGTCCGCGTGAAGTCCTTCACGGAGGATCCGCTGGCGATCGGCGCCTATCACAGGCTGTTCACCGGCGACGGGCGCGATCTCGAGATCCTCGACGTGCGGTCGGCCGGCAAGGCGATCGTGATCCGCTTCCTCGGTATCAACGACCGCACCGCCGCGGAGGCGCTGAAGGGGCTGGAGCTCTTCGTCGACCGCTCGAGCCTGCCGGACGAGGATCTCGACGACGACGAGTACTTCTACTCCGATCTCGAGGGCCTGGAGGTCGTCGACGGCGAGGGCCGCATCTACGGCGTGGTATCGGGCGTCTTCGACTTCGGCGGCGGCGACCTTCTCGAACTGAAGGGCCCGGGCATCCGCCCGACGCTCATTCCGTTCTCGGAGGCGGCGGTGATCGGGATCGAGCTTGCGGCCGGCGTGATCGTCGTCGATCCGGTGGCGGCGGGGCTCGTGGACAGCGTCGAAACGGGGCCCGGCAGCCGCCGGCGCCGGCCGCCGCGGCGGACGGGCCCGAAGGAAGGCAAGCGGCCGTGAGCTTCCGGGCGACGGTGCTGACGCTCTATCCGGAGATGTTCCCGGGGCATCTCGCCCACGCCCTCGCGGGCAAGGCGCTGGCGCGCGGCGACTGGAGCATGGAGACCGTCCAGATCCGGGATTTCGCCGAGGACAAACACCGCACGGTCGACGACACGCCGGCCGGAGGCGGGGCGGGGATGGTGCTGAAGGCGGACGTGCTCTCCCGCGCGATCGACCACGCGTCGCCGCCCGGCGACGGCCGCTGCCGCCTGCTGATGAGCCCGCGCGGACGGCCGCTCACCCAGGCGCGCGTGCGCGACCTAGCCGCCGGTGAGGGTGCCGTCATCGTCTGCGGCCGCTTCGAGGGCGTCGACGAGCGGGTGATCGAGGCGCGGGCGCTCGAGGAGGTGTCGGTCGGGGACTACGTGCTCTCGGGCGGGGAGCCGGCGGCGCTGGTGCTGCTCGACGCGGTCGTCCGCCTCCTGCCGGGGGTGATGGGCAATGCCCGCTCCGGCGACCACGAAAGCTTCGAGGCGAACCTCCTGGAGCATCCGCACTATACGAGGCCGCAACTCTTCGAGGGCCGCGGCATCCCCGAGGTGCTGATGTCCGGCAACCACGGGGAGATCGAGCGCTGGCGCCAGGCCGAGGCCGAAAGGCTGACGCAGGCGCGCCGTCCGGACCTCCGGGAACGCAAAAAATAGGTCCGCGGCGCGTGACAAAGGGAAGCGTCTGGTGTATGGCAGCCGCCAATCGGGATGGAAACCGAGCGCCGGTCATCGGCAAACCACCAAGCAATGAATGGTGAATCCGCTCCTGCTTCTGGCATAGCCTCAGGTTTTCGCGAACTGGCGAGGCGATCCGCGAGCGCTCTGACCGTTCGAGAAGAACGAAAGGTTCGAGACCATGGATCTGATCCGTGAACTGGAGGCCGAACAGGCCCGCAAGATCGAGGCGAAGCGCCAGATTCCCGAGTTTTCCGCAGGCGACACGGTGCGCGTGCTCGTGCGCGTCACCGAGGGCACCCGCACCCGCGTGCAGGCGTTCGAGGGCGTGGTGATCGCGCGTTCGGGCGGCGGGCTCAACGAGAACTTCACCGTGCGCAAGATCTCCTACGGCGAGGGCGTCGAGCGCGTCTTCCCCGTCTATTCGCCGATCGTCGAGGGCGTCGAGGTCGTGCGCCGGGGCAGGGTGCGCCGCGCCAAGCTCTATTACCTGCGCGACCGCCGCGGCAAGTCGGCCCGCATTTCCGAGGATACGGGAACCCGTGCGCGCAAGCTGAACGACGCCGAGCGCAAGGCCGCCGCCGAGGAACGTGCCCGCATCGAGGCCGAAAAGGTGAAGGCCGCCGAGGCGCTGGCAGCCGAAAAGGCCGCCCAGGAGGCCGCCGAGAAGGCCGAAGCCGCGGGAGAGAACGCCGGCGAATAGGCGCTTCGGCGCCGCCGGCCAAGAGATACCTGCCCTCGGGCAGTAGGGGCGAGCGGGTCTGCCGTCAGGTGCGGCAGGCCCGTTTTCCGTCCGGAAGCGCGTAAAGGCAATCGGGGAGAGGCTCTAAAGCGCCTTCAGCATGCCGTCGATCAGTGCCGGCATCTGTCGCGCCTCGGTGGTCGCGCCGCGCACGAGGCCGTCGAAATGCTGGCCGAGGGCGAGGATCTGGCGGCGCTGGCGGAAGACCATGTGCATCTGGCCGACATAGATGGAGGCGACGAGCGGTCCGAAGATCGTCAGCGGCGCGGAATAGAGCATCTTGCGGTCGAAGAGATAGAGCCTCAGCGACGGATAGAGTTCCTCGCAGATGTCGCGCAGCCGGACGAGCTGGTCGCGCCTGACCTCGAGGCTCAGGCCGGCCCAGTAGCCGTGGCCGGCGGCGAAGCTGTCCAGGACGTCGGCCGGCAGCGCGATCTCGTAGTCGGTCTCGGGCGCCCGCAGGTAGTCGAGCTTGTCGCGCATGTCGGTGATCGCCTGTTCGGAGGTGCGGCCCATGGACTGGCTGTACTCGAATTCCAGGACCGGCTCGGACTTCAGGAGATCGGGCATCGTCGCGGGGACGTGGCGGATCTTGTAGCCGCGCGCCTCCTGGTGCCAGGCGAAGATCTGCTCGTCGGAGGGCGAGCGGGCGGCCTCGGTCATCTCCATGGTCGCCGTGACGATGTCGGCGGAGCGTTCCGGCCGTTCGGTGAGCCCGAGAAGCCAGTCCGACGACACGTTGAGCGCGGCGGCGCATTCGGCGGCGAAATGGGCGTTCGGCAACCGGGCGTCGTCGGCGCCGAGCAGCAGCGACACGGTCGAGCGGTCGGCGCCGATCTGGCGGGCGAGCTCGCTTCTCGACATGCTGCCGCGCGCCATCGCCTCGGCGAGCCGCCTCTGGAACAGTTGCGCCCTTTCCAGCTTCTTCATGGTGTCAAAAACCGCCAGATCATGGATGGAATCAGCAAAAGCGATTTTTTGCAGAGAGGGTTATCGAATACCAGCGAAGGTCGGAGGATGGTAGCACAGTCGCGGTCACTGCCGACAACCCGTGTCAGGAGATTCGATCGGGCGCTGCGCCTGCCTTGCCGGACGCAGCGCCGGCCTTTTCGGGAATCCCGGCCGCCATCCGGCCGTTTCCGACCGGGCGGCCCTGTCGTTTGTCGCGCTCTCCTTATTGATCCCGGAGGGCTGTCGGTACATATGGCGCACGTCACCGCCTCACGCAACACGCCGCGGCGAGGCCGTTCGCCCACGGTTACGAAACGAGCCCGCATGGACCCGGTCATCTCCATTTCCAATCTCTCGAAGTCCTACGATACGGGCTTCGAGGCGCTGAAGAACATCGATCTCGACATAGCCAGGGGCGAAATCTTCGCCCTGCTCGGGCCGAACGGGGCCGGCAAGACGACGTTGATCTCCATCGTCTGCGGCCTGGTCAACCCGACCGGCGGCAGCGTCAGGGTCGGCGGGCACGACATCATCCGCGACTACCGCCGGACGCGCGCCATGATCGGGCTCGTTCCGCAGGAACTGACGACCGACACCTTCGAGACCGTCTGGGCGACGACCAGTCTCAGCCGGGGGCTCTTCGGAAAGCCGAAGAACGACGCCCATATCGAGAAGGTGCTGACCGACCTGTCCCTGATCGACCGCAAGGACAGCAAGATGCTGACGCTGTCGGGCGGGATGAAGCGGCGCGTCATGATCGCGAAGGCGCTCTCCCACGAGCCGCAGGTCCTCTTCCTCGACGAGCCGACGGCCGGCGTCGACGTGGAGCTGCGCAAGGGCATGTGGGAGGTGGTGCGGCGCCTGCGCGCGGAGGGCGTGACGATCATCCTCACCACCCACTATATCGAGGAGGCCGAGGAAATCGCCGACCGGGTGGGGGTGATCAACCGGGGCGAGCTCGTCCTCGTCGACGACAAGGACAGCCTGATGCGGAAGCTCGGCGAAAAGGAGCTCGCCATCGAACTGCAGGCGCCGCTCGACGAACTGCCCGAGAGCCTGGCGAAGGACGGCCTGACCCTCAGCGAGGACGGCTGCCGGCTCGTCTACCGATACGACACGCGCAGCGGACGGACGGGGATCGGCGCGCTGATCGCCGATCTCAACCGGGCCGAGATCAGGGTCCGGGACCTGCAGACGAAACAAAGCTCGCTCGAGGACATCTTCGTGCGGCTGGTAAGGGAAGACCGATGAACGTCCATGCGGTGAAAGCCATCTACCGTTACGAAATGCACCGCATGTGGCGCACGGTCCTCCAGAGCGTCGTCTCCCCGGTGCTCTCGACCTCGCTCTATTTCATCGTCTTCGGGGCGGCGATCGGCTCGCGCATCCATACGGTGGAGGGCGTCAGCTACGGCGCGTTCATCGTGCCGGGCCTCATCATGCTGACGCTGCTGCAGCAGAGCGTCACGGCGGCGGCCTTCGGCATCTACTTCCCGAAATTCGTCGGCACGATCTACGAGGTGCTGTCGGCGCCGGTGTCCTTCCTGGAGATCGTCCTCGGCTATGTGGGGGCGGCGGCGACGAAGTCGACCATCCTCGGCATCATCATCCTGGTGACGGCGACCTTCTTCGTCGACATCCACATCGCCCATCCGGTCTGGATGGTGCTGTTCTTCGTGCTCACCGCGCTGACCTTCAGCCTGTTCGGCTTCATCATCGGCATCTGGGCCGACAATTTCGAGAAGCTGCAGCTGATCCCGCTGCTCGTCATCACGCCGCTCGTCTTCCTCGGCGGCAGCTTCTATTCGATCCGGATGCTGCCGCCGTTCTGGCAGACGGTGACGCTGTTCAACCCGGTCCTCTACCTCATCAGCGGGTTCCGGTGGAGCTTCTACGAGATCTCGGACGTCGGGGTGGGCTTCTCGCTGGCGATGATCGGGGTGTTCCTGGCGATCTGCCTGGCGATCGTCTGGTGGATCTTCAAGACCGGGTACCGGCTGAAGAGCTGAAGCCGCGAGGGCGCGCGCTTTCCCCCGAACGGGACGGGGTCACTTCAGCGCGGCCTCGATCTTCGGCATCAGGTCGCGGGCGATCGCCTCCTCGGTGAAGGGGCCGACGCGCTTGTAGAGGATCGTCCCCTCGGGCGAGACGAGGTAGGTTTCCGGCACGCCGTAGACGCCCCACTCGATGCCGACGTCGCCCGAGCGGTCCGTGCCGACGGCGCTGAAGGGATTGCCCATGCCGTCGAGGAAGGCCTTGGCGTTCTCCGGCTTGTCCTTGTAGTCGATGCCGACGAGACGGAAGCGCTTGTCTTCGGCGAGCCGCATCAGCAGCGGCGCCTCCTCGCGGCAGGGCGCGCACCAGGACGCCCAGACATTGACCAGCGAGACATGTCCCTTGAGGTCGCCGGTGGAAAGGCCCGGAACCGCGGCGCCGTCCTTCGTCAGGCCGGCAACCGGCGGCAGGTCGAACTGCGGCGCGGGCTTGCCGATCAGCGCGGAGGGAATCGTCGCGGCGTCCTCGCCCGACTGGAGCTGGACGTAGAAGGTGACCGCCAGGGCGGCGAAGACGATGAGCGGCAGGAGGGCGAGGGCGACGCCGACGCCGCGTCCCTTCCGACGGGGGGCGCCCTCCTCCCCGGTGCGCTCTTCGGCGGTCACGGTCTCGGTCCGCCTGCCTGCCGCGCCTTCTCGGACCGCCGGCGAATGCCCATGGCCTCGAGCTCGGCGAGGTCCCGCTTGCGGGCCCGCTGGTCGAGGAGGATCCAGGCGACGAGGGCGGCGAGGGAGACGGCCGTGACCGCGTAGGCGAGAGCGACGAATTCGGTGTCGGTCATCATGGGCGCGGGCCGTCTTGACGGTCGGCGTGCCGCGCCGCCTGGCGGCGCAGGGCGGCGAGGCGGCGGCGCCAGATCTCGTTGCGCATGGCCATGAGGTGCAGCGCGAAGAACAGGCCGGTGAAGGCCACCGCCATGACGAGCAGCGGCCAGAGCAGGGACGGCGCGATCTCGGGGCCGCCGGCGGCGAATATGCTCGATCCCTGGTGCAGGGTGTTCCACCAGTCGACCGAGAACTTGATGATCGGAATGTTGACGAAGCCGACGATCGTCAGGATGGCGGCGACGCGCGCCGACTTCGACGGGTCGTCGATGGCGCGCACCAGGGCGATCAGGCCGAGATACATGATGAAGAGGACGAGGAAGGACGTCAGCCGCGCGTCCCAGACCCAGTAGGTGCCCCAGGTCGGGCGGCCCCAGAGCGCGCCGGTGACGAGCGCGGTGAAGGTGAAGACGGCGCCGAGGGGTGCCGCCGCCCTGGCGGCCACGTCGGCGAGCGGATGGCGCCAGACGAGCGTGCCGATCGAGGACAGCGTCATCAGCGTGTAGCACATCATGGCGAGCCAGGCGCTGGGCACGTGAACGTACATGATATGGACGGTGGATCCCTGCTGGTAGTCGTCCGGCGCGGTCAGGCTCATATAGAGGCCGACGGCCAGGAGGAGGAGCGTCACGCCCCACAGCCAGGGAAGCAGACGGCCGGCCAGCGCCAGGAACCGCGTCGGGTTCGCCAGGTCCGTCAGCCTCGAAATCGCAGTCGCGCCATCGCTCATGGCTGGTTCTTAGCCTCTCGTCGTACCGGCTGCAATCGGCCGCCTCAATCCGACGCGGCGCGGAGGGCGGCGGACGCCGCCAGCGGTCCGATCACCGCAAAGAACAGGGTGATTGCGCAGAGAATGAGGAAGGGCGGCAGAAAATGCGCGCCGTCCGGCACGGCGGCGGCATAGGCCGCGCCGACGCCGAAGATCAGCACCGGAACGGTCAGCGGCAGGACCAGGATCGACACGAGGAGGCCGCCCCGGGGCAGCATGACGGCGACCGCCGCCCCCACCGCGCCGATGAAGGTGATGGCGGGCGAGCCGACGAAGCAGCGTCACGGCGACGGCACCGGTGGCGCGCGGGCTCATGTTCATGAACAGCGCCAGCAGGGGCGAAACGACGACGAGGGGGAGCGCCGTCCCCGTCCAGTGCGCCAGGCACTTGACGAGGACGGTGAGGCTCATCGGCGTCTCCTGCATCAGCATCAGGTCGAGCGAGCCGTCGTCCCGGTCGCCCTGGAACAGCCGGTCGAGGCCGAGCAGGCAGGACAGGAGCGCGCCGACCCAGAGCATGGCCGGGCCGATGCGCGCGAGGAGCTTCAGGTCCGGCCCGACGCCGAAGGGAATGACGGCGACGACCGTCAGGAAGAACAGCACGCCCACCAGCGCCCCGCCGCCGGCGCGCACCGATAGCCTCAGGTCGCGGGCGAAGAGGGCGATCATGACGAAACGCCTCGCGGCCAAGGGCCCGACGCCTGGAGGGGGGAAGCGGACGGGAGCGAAAGCCTCATTCCAGGTCCTCCGGAACCGCGGCGCGGTATCGCTCCAGTTCGAGGCGCTGCGGGTCGTCGAGGCCGAGGAGCCGGTGGGTGGCGGCGACGAGGATGCCGCCCGCGCCGCAGTGACGGGCGACGATACCGGCGAAGACGGCCTCGGACGCGGCGTCGAGCGCCCCCGTCGGCTCGTCGAGGAGCCAGACGGGGCGACGGGCGAGCAGCAGCTTGGCGATCGCGATGCGGCGCTGCTGGCCGGCGGAAAGACAGCCGAAGGGCAGGTGCATGACGGCGGCAAGTCCGACCGCGTCGGCCGCCTCGATCGCCGAGCGCGCCGGAGCGTCCTGCCCGCCGCCCATGTAGCGGCGCCAGAACTCGAGGTTCTCGCGGACCGTCAGTTCGCGTTTCATGGCGTCCAGGTGGCCGAGATAGTGCGTCTCTTCGGCGAGCCGCGCCTCCCCGTCGCCGCCCTCGAGGCGAAGCGTTCCCGTTTCTGGGCGGAGAAGGCCGGCCATGATGCGAAGGAGCGTCGACTTGCCGGCGCCGTTCGGCCCGGTGACGACGAGCGACCGCCCGCCGGCGACCTCGAAGGAGACGCCCTCGAAGATGCGCTCCCCGCCGCGCATGGCGGCAAGATCCGTGGCGATCAGCCGCATGCGTCCGCCGTCATCGCCGCGATGGTCGATGCTCTCTCAGCCATGCGCCGGAAAATTCTCCCGATTTGCCCGTTTCCTCTACTGGCATGCTCATACGAAATTATCTATAAGGCCGGCAAGCGCGCCAGCGGCCGGCGCGGTTTCTCATCCTTGCGCCGAACCTGGCCGGCTCCTTCGGGCGGCCACGGGCGGACAGCGGAAATGGTCGCACCCGCATCCTCCTGCGCATTGCGCAAAAGGCGTTCGCCCGTCAGTTTCGGCTGACATGACGAAAGCGGGGTAAAGCCGGTGTCCAAGTCCGTCGACAGCTTCAAGAGCCGCAAGACCATGAAAGTGGGCGATGCGGAGTTCACCTATTTCAGCCTCAAGGAAGCCGAGAAGAACGGCCTCACCGGGATCTCCGCGCTTCCCTTCTCGATGAAGGTGCTTCTGGAGAACCTGCTCAGGAACGAGGACGGGCAGACGGTCTCCCGCAAGGACATCGAGGCGGTGCGCGACTGGCTGACCGACAAGGGCGCGGCCGGCAAGGAGATCGCCTATCGGCCGGCGCGGGTCCTCATGCAGGACTTCACGGGCGTGCCCGCGGTCGTCGACCTCGCCGCGATGCGCGACGCGATGGTCTCGCTCGGCGGCGACCCGGAGAAGATCAATCCGCTGGTGCCGGTCGACCTCGTGATCGACCACTCGGTGATCGTCGACGAGTACGGCACGCCGGTCGCCTTCTCGCACAATGTCGAGCGGGAATACGCGCGCAACGGCGAGCGCTACCGCTTCCTGAAATGGGGCCAGCAGGCGTTCAGGAATTTCCGCGTCGTGCCGCCCGGCACGGGCATCTGCCACCAGGTCAACCTCGAATATCTCGGCCAGGCCGTCTGGTCGAAGGAGGAGGACGACGGCAGCCTGACGGCCTACCCCGACACCTGCGTCGGCACGGACAGCCATACGACGATGATCAACGGCCTCGGCGTTCTCGGCTGGGGCGTGGGCGGTATCGAGGCCGAGGCGGCGATGCTCGGCCAGCCGATCTCGATGCTCCTGCCGGAGGTGATCGGCTTCCGCCTCACCGGCAAGCTGAAGGAGGGCGTCACCGCGACCGATCTGGTGCTCACGGTCACGCAGATGCTCCGCAAGAAGGGCGTGGTCGGCAAGTTCGTCGAGTTCCACGGGCCCGGCCTCGCCAACATGACGCTCGCCGACCGCGCGACGATCGGCAACATGAGCCCCGAATACGGCGCCACCTGCGGCTTCTTCCCGATCGACGAGGAGACGCTCAACTACATGACGATGACCGGCCGGGACCGGGACCGGATCGCGCTGGTCGAGGCCTATTGCCGGGACCAGGGGATGTGGCGCGAGAACGACATGCCCGAGCCGACCTTCTCCGACACGCTGGACCTCGACCTCGGCGAGGTGGTGCCGTCGATGGCGGGCCCGAAGCGCCCGGAGGGACGGATCCCGCTGGAAGACATCGGCTCCGGCTTCGCCAAGTCCATGGAGACCGAATACAAGAAGGCCGCCGACATCGACAACCGCTACAAGGTCGAGGGGGCCGACTACGATCTCGGCCACGGCGACGTGGCGATCGCGGCCATCACCTCCTGCACCAACACCTCCAACCCGTCGGTGCTGATCGGTGCCGGCCTGCTTGCGCGCAATGCGCTGAAGAAGGGGCTGAAGACCAAGCCCTGGGTGAAGACGTCGCTGGCGCCCGGGTCCCAGGTGGTGGCCGAATATCTGAAGAAGTCCGGGCTGCAGGAGGATCTCGACAAGCTCGGCTTCAACCTCGTCGGCTTCGGCTGCACCACCTGCATCGGCAATTCGGGTCCGCTCGACGCGCCGATCTCGGAAACGATCAACGACAAGGGCCTGATCGTCGCGGGCGTGCTTTCGGGCAACCGCAACTTCGAGGGCCGCATCTCGCCCGACGTGCAGGCCAACTACCTCGCCTCGCCGCCGCTGGTCGTCGCCCACGCGCTCGCCGGCACGGTGCGCCGCGACCTGACCAGCGAGCCGCTCGGCGAGGGAAGCGACGGACAGCCGGTCTATCTCAAGGATGTCTGGCCGACGTCGCAGGAGATCCAGGAATTCATCCTGAAATACGTCACGCGCGACATCTTCGCGGAGAAATACGCCGACGTGTTCAAGGGCGACGAGAACTGGCGCAAGGTCCAGGCGCCGGCGGGCCAGACCTATGCCTGGGACGAGAACTCGACCTACGTGCAGAACCCGCCCTATTTCGTCGGCATGGGCAAGACGCCGAAGCCGGTGGAGGACATCAAGGGCGCCCGCGTCCTCGGGCTCTTCGGCGACAAGATCACGACGGACCACATTTCGCCCGCGGGATCCATCAAGGCGCAGTCGCCCGCCGGCGCCTACCTGATGGACCACGGCGTGGAGGTGGTCGACTTCAACCAGTACGGCACGCGGCGCGGCAACCACGAGGTGATGATGCGGGGCACCTTCGCCAATATCCGCATCCGCAACCACATGATGGGTCCGAACGGACGAGAGGGCGGCTACACCATCCACTATCCCTCGCGCGAGGAGATGTCGATCTACGACGCCGCCATGGAGTACCGGAAGGAAGGCGTCCCGCTCGTCATCTTCGCCGGCGCCGAATACGGCAACGGGTCGTCGCGGGACTGGGCGGCCAAGGGCACGAGCCTGCTCGGCGTGCGTGCCGTGATCGCGGAGTCCTACGAGCGCATCCATCGCTCCAACCTCGTGGGTATGGGCGTCATTCCCTTCGTCTTCGCCGATCCGGACGCGAGCTGGGAAAGCCTCGGGCTGAAGGGCGACGAGACCGTGGAGATCGACGGCATCGCCGGCATCAAGCCGCGCGAGAAGACGGTCGCCAAGGTGACGTTCGCCGACGGTACGGTGAAGGAGATCCCGATCCTGTGCCGCATCGATACGCTCGACGAGCTCGGCTACGTCAACAATGGCGGCATCCTGCAGACGGTGCTGCGCGACCTCGCCGCCTGAGGGCGAGGCAGGCGGCTCGCGGAGCCGCCGCGCCTTTCCAGACCGCCTAGAGCCCTTCCGCGCTTCAGGGAATCGCGGAAGGGCTCCATCCCATCGTTCTTGCGCGCTTCCGGACGGAAAACCGGTTTCCACTTTTCCTGGAAGCGCTTCAGCGCGCGTGCCATCGGCCGCCGGGAGGTTTCTTCCCGGCGGCCTTTTCGTCGGCGGGCGGCAAGCGGGGCCGGCGGGGAGGCGGGCGCACGCAAGCGTCACCGCTTCGTGACTTCCTGTTGACAATCGCGGGCGGTAGAACGGACGCCGAGACCCGTTCCAGGCCTTCACGGAAACGCTGGAAGGGTCCGGGCGGCCGATTCGCGCGCTTCCGGGCGGAAGGCCGGTTCCCGATTTTCCTGGAAGCGCCTCACTCCCGTCAACAGCGCCGCGGGGCCAAGAAATGAACCTTGTTCCATCCGCACTCGTCGTCGCCGCCACGCTCCTGGCCGTTCTCCCGGCGCGCGCCGCCGACGACGGCGGCCGCCCGAGGGGCGTGGTCGAGCTCTTCACCAGCCAGGGCTGCTCGTCCTGTCCTCCCGCGGACGCCGCGCTCGGGCGGCTCGTTCGCAAGGGCGGCGTGATCGCGCTCGCCTACCACGTCGACTACTGGGACTATCTGGGCTGGCGGGATACCTTCAGCTCGAAGAAGTTCACCAACCGGCAGTACGGCTATTCCCGCACGCTCGGGCGCGAGAACGTCTATACCCCGCAGGCCGTCATCGACGGCCGGGGCGACACCGTGGGATCCGACCAGCAGGCCATCGAGCGCATGCTGGCAGGCTTCGCGGCCTCGGGGAAGGGCCTGAGCGTGCCGGTCGCGGCGCATCAGGCAGGCAGCAAGATGACGATCAGCGTCGGCAAGGGCACCGGCCAGGCGGACCTGCTGCTCGTCTATTTCGACAGGAAGGACACGGTCGCCATCCCTCGCGGCGAGAACCGGGGACGAACGCTGACCTACTGGCATGTGGTGCGCGACGTGCAGACCGTCGGCATGTGGGACGGAAGCGCGATGACCGTGGCGCTGCCGGCCGCCGTCGTCAAGAACGGGCCCGGCGGCGGCTGCGCGATCCTGCTGCAGGAGATGTCGCGGGACAATTCGCCTGGGCCGATCATCGGTGCGACGGTCGTCGACGGCGGTCGCGGTTGAACGGCGGGCGGAAAGCGCGGGCAAGCGGAAAGCGCGGGAAGGTGTGGCCTGAAACAAAAAAGACCGGAAATCCGGTCCGAGTTTCGGGGCTGCTTTCACGGTGCGAACACCGGAAAATTGGTTCGGTCCAACACCTTCGAGGGGCTGGGGGGCTTTCGATTCGAAGGTGCCGAACCGAACCGTCTGAGGCAACGCAGGCAATGTTGCCCGAAATTCGGGCGTGCGTTTGACTCAATTAAGGCAGAAAAAAGAGGGCGGCGCGAAATCGGTCAACTCCCGCAACATTTTTTTTCAGGGCGTGACCCTGTTGCGTCAACCGCGGCGCCGGTGCGCGGCCGGCCAAACCTTGCAATTGGCTGCGGTTCAGGCAGACTGCCCGGGCAGACGGAAGGAGGATCGATGAGCGACAGTGCGGACCAGTCGGGTGGCGAGGAGGGTTCCGAGGAGTCCTGCCGGCGCGTTGTCATCGATCTCAAGGACTTCAGGGGAAGGGCGGTCGCGCCCCACATCACCTTCAGCCGCCGCGAGCTGGACGCGATCCTGCGCGTCTACGGACGCATGGTCGCGGAAGGGGAGTGGCGCGATTATGCGATCGACCACCTGAAGGACAGGGCCGTGTTTTCGGTTTTCCGCCGCACCAGCGAGGTGCCGCTCTACCGTATCGAGAAGAACCCGAAGCTCGCCCGCAAGCAGGGGGCGTTTTCCATCGTCGCCGCGACGGGCATGATCCTCAAGCGCGGCCAGGAGCTGGAGCAGGTCCTGAAGGTCTTCGACAGGAGCCCGAGGCTCGTCACCAACTGACCGATCACTGACCGATCACTGGCCGAAGAGCGTGCCGGGATAGGCGCCGGGATCGGGATCCGTCGCCGAACCCTCGCCGAGGGAAAGCTGCATCAGCACCGTGTCGAGCCACCGCCCGTGCTTGTAGCCGGTGGCGTGCAGCCGGCCGATTTCTTCGAAGCCGGCGGCGCGGTGCAGGCCGACCGAGGCCGGGTGGGCGCCGCCGATGACGGCCAGCATCTGCCGGAAGCCGAGTGCGGCCGACCTGCGGACCAGCTCGTCGAGAAGGATGCGCCCGATCCCCCTGCCACGGGCCTCCGGTGTCAGGTAGATGGAGTCCTCCACCACCCAGCGATAGGCCGGCCTGGTCCGGAATGCGGATACGTAGGCAAAGCCGAGAATGCCGCCCGCCTCGCCGGCGACGAGGTAGGGATAGCCGTTGCCGGATATGGCGGCGAACCGGCCCTGCATCTCCTTCAGGGACGGCGGGACCAGCTCGTAGGAGGCGACGCCGTTCTCGACGCATTCCGCGTAGATGGAGCAAATGGACGAAAGATCGCCGGGCCGCGCGTCGCGCACTTCGATCGATGCGGTCATCTTCGGTCCCGTTCGAATTACCGAGGGATGAGCAGATACGCCGGCGCAGAGGGCGGCGGGGGGGGTCCCGACCGGCGGGGCCGGGGTCCAGACGTAAGAAGGTTAAGAAGGGCGGCCGCGTGGGCCGCCCCTTCGAGCCCGTCTTCCCGTTCACGGAGCCCGCCCGCGGAGGACAGGCTCCCGTCGTGGCTTCAGCGGCGGTTGCCGAGGAACTGGAGCAGGAACATGAACAGGTTGATGAAGTCGAGATAGAGCCGGAGCGCGCCCATGATGGCCTTGTGGCCGGCGACGACGTCCGAATCGCCCTCGTAGTACATGTTCTTGATCTGCTGCGTGTCCCAGGCGGTCAGGCCGGCGAAGACGAGAACGCCGATCGCCGAGATGGCGAAGGAGAGCGCGCTCGACTGCAGGAACATGTTGACCAGCATGGCGATCACGAGGCCGAAGACGCCCATGATCAGGAACGAGCCCATCGCCGACAGGTCGCGCTTGGTCGTGTAGCCGTAGAGCGACAGCGCGCCGAACGAGGCGGCAGTCACGAAGAACGTCTGCGTGATCGACGCGCCCGTGTAGACGAGGAAGATCGACGACAGCGAGAGGCCCATGAGGGCCGCGTAGGCGATGAACACCGTCTGGGCCTTCGATACGCTCATGTTCTGGATGCGGAATCCCATCCAGAAGACCAATGCGAGCGGAGCCAGCATCACGACCCACCGCAGCGGCGAGCCGTAAAGCGCGACGCCCGTGCTCGTCAGCATCATCCCGTTCGGGAGCGTGGCGGCGGCGGAACCCGGGTCGCCGGTCACCGTGAGCATGATCGTGCCGAGCGCGGCGAAACCGGTCACGGCGAGCCCGAGGGCCATGAGATTGTAGACCCTGAGCATGTAGGACCGGAGGCCCTCGTCGATGACGGCACCGGCCTGCGTGCGCGCCTGTGCGGCAGCGCGAGACTGGTAGTTGCGAAGATCAGCCATCTTTCCCTCTTTCAAGCTCCGGTTCGTTCGTCACGGTGTCGGGTTTATCCCAGGCGCCGCTGCGGAGCTCCAGCATGCCTTGCCGGAATATGAGGTTTCGGCGGCGTATTAGCAAGTATGGCCCCCCGCGAAGCGCCTCGATTTCTCCAATCATGACAAAAAATTAATCGCTGCCCCCGCGGCCGTCCGGGGCCTCCCGGATCGGGGGCTCTCTTCCTTTAGGCAATTCCGGCGTCGTTCCCCGGAATTTGTTTCTCAGAGCGTACGAAGGAAAGGCGCCGCCTTCTGGCCGAGGATGCGCCAGGTTCCGGCGAGGCCGACGCACACGGTGATCACGAGCGCCACCAGGGCCGTCAGCGCCGCCACGTCGGGCAGGAAGTGCGAGGGCAGGGCCATGATCCGGGCCACGACGTACCATGCGGCGATGCCGCCGGCGGTCAGGGCGAAGGCCGCGGTGGCGAGGCCGAGAAGCAGGTATTCGTAGGTGAACGCGCGAATGAGGGTGCCGCGCGTCGCCCCCAGCGTCTTCAGGACGACGGCGTCGTGGGTGCGCGCCCGGTTGCCGGCGGCGAGCGCGCCCGACAGGACCAGGACGGAGGCGATGAGCGCGACGGCCGACGCGGCGCGGATCGCCGTCGCCAGCTGGCCGATGAGCGTGTTGACGACGTCGATGGCCTGCTTGACGCTGACCGTGGTGATCGTCGGGAAGCGGTTGGAGACGGCGCGCAGGATGCGCCCTTCCTCGGCGAGGTCCGCGTTCGGGTCGGTGAAGGTGGCAAGCCACGCATGCGGCGCGCCGGCGAAGGTGTCGGGCGAGAATATCATGACGAAATTGATGCCCATCGTCTCCCACTTGACGCGGCGGAAATTGGCGATGGTCGCGGTGATCTTGCGGCCGAGGACGTTGACCGTGATGGTGTCGCCGATCGCCAGGCCGAGGTCCCGGGCCTCGTCGTCGGCGAAGGAGACGAGCGGCTTGCCCCGATGGTCGGGCTCCCACCATGTCCCCTCGGTGATCTGCGTGTTGGCCGGCGGGCGGGCGGCGTAGGTGATGCCGCGGTCGCCCCGCAGCACCCAGCGGCCGCCCGCGGGCAGCGTCTTCATGGTGGCGACGTCGGTGCCCTTCAGGGCGACGATCCGCCCGCGCAGCATCGGCACGTCGACGATCTTCGCCTTCGGATCCTTCTCGTGCAGGAGCGCCTTCAGCGGCGCCATCTCGCCGTGCTGGATGTCGACGAAGAAGAAGTTGGGCGCCCGGGCGGGGATGCTGTCGGCCACCTCGCGGCGCAGGTTGCCGTCGATCAGCGCCAAGGTGACGAGGAGCGCCAGCCCGAGCCCGAGCGACAGGACGACCGACGGCGTCAGGGCGCCCGGCCGGTGGATGTTGCCGATGGCGAGACGCAGGGCCGTGGACCGGACCGGCGGCGCGTGGCGGGCGACCCACTGGATGAGCCAGGAGACGGCCCGGAGCACCACGAAGGAGAAGGCGATGGCGCCGAGGAACGTCAGGGCGATGCGCTTGTCCCCGGCAGTCGCCACGGCAAGCAGCGCCAGCGCCAGGATCAGCAGCGCCGTGGCGACGACGAAGCTCCGCCGCGGCCAGGCGGACAGCTCGAACCCCTGGTCGCGGAAGAGCGCCGTCGCCGGGACGTCGCGCGTGCGGCCGAGCGGGGCGACGGCGAAGGCGAGGGCGGTGAGGAAGCCGAACAGGGCGGCCAGCAGCAGGGGACCCGCATAGACCGAGGCGTGCGCGGCGACCGGGAGCACGCCGCTCAGGAGCCCGATGGCGGCGAAGGGCATGGCGATGCCGACGACAAGCCCGAGGACGATGCCGACAAGCGCGATCATCGCGATCTGGGAGAGATAGACCAGGAAGATCAGCCCGCCCGGGGCGCCGAGGCACTTGAACGTCGCGATGACGCCGCGCTTGGAGTCGAGAAAGGCGCGCACCGCGTTGGCGACGCCCACGCCGCCGACGATCAGCGCGGTCAGCCCGACCAGGGTCAGGAACTGGGAGAACCGCGTCACGTTCGCGGTCAGGCCCGGCGCGGCGTTGGCGCTCGTTCGGATCGACCAGCCCGCCTGCGGGAAGGCGGCTTTGGCGTTCGTCTCGATCTTCTCCAGGCGGGTCGGCGGCACCGGACCCGACAGGCGCACCTTGTAGACGTGCTCGACGAGGCTGCCGAGCGTGACGAGGCCGCTCGCGTTCACGGCGTCGAGCGAGGTCATCAGGCGCGGCGCGAAGCTGAAGCCTTCCGAGGCGAGATCCGGCTCGTTCTCGACCACGGCGCGGATCTGGATCCGGGCATGGCCGAGCAGGATCGTATCTCCGACCTTGAGCGACAGGCGTTGCATCAAAAGGGGCGCGGCGGCCGCTCCGTAGGTGCCGTCGCGCTCCGCGTAGAGCGCATCGTACGACAGGTTGGGCGCCGTCCCGAAGCGGCCGTAGAGCGGATAGGCGGCGTCGACCGCCTTGACGGAGACGAGCGACTGGTCCGATCCGTCGGGCAGGCGGGCCATGGAGCTCAGCCGCGTCGATTCCGACATCTTGCCGAGCTTTTCGATATAGGCCTTCTCGTCCGGGCCGACCGGGCGGTTGTTGATCTCGAAGCGCACGTCCCCGGCCAGCAGCGTCTGGCCCTCGGCGGCGATGGAGGAGGTGATCGACCGCGACAGCGAATTGACGCCGGCGATGGCCGCCGTGCCGAGGGCGATGCAGGCGATGAAGATGTAGAAGCCGGAGAGGCCGCCGCGCATCTCGCGCAGGGCGAAGCGGAAGGCCAGGCGCCAGCCGGGCCGCGCCGCGGCCGTCATGCGAGCGCCTGGCGGGTGCCGTGCCCGGCGGTTTCCGTCCCGTCGCCGGGGACGATCCGGCCGGAGCGCATGCTGATCCTGCGCGAGCAGCGGGCCGCGAGAGCGGTGTCGTGGGTGACCAGCAGGAGGGTGGTGCCGCGCTCGCGCTGCTTGGCGAAGATGAGGTCGGCGATCTGGCGGCCGGTCTCGCCGTCGAGATTGCCGGTCGGTTCGTCGGCGATCAGCAATTCGGGGGACGGCGCGAGCGCCCGGGCGATGGCGACGCGCTGCTGCTCGCCGCCGGAGAGCTGTCCGGGATAGTGACCCGTGCGCTCGGCCAGGCCCACCGAGGCCAGTTCGGCGCGGGCGCGCTCGAAGGCGTCGGGGAGGCCGGCAAGCTCGAGCGGCACGGCGACGTTTTCGAGGGCCGTCATGTTGGGGATCAGGTGGAAGGACTGGAAGACGATGCCGACGGTGCGGCCGCGGAAGGCGGCGATCGCGTCTTCGCCCATGTCGTGCAGCGGCGTGCCGGCGATGACGATCTCGCCGTCGTCCAGCCGTTCGAGCCCGGCGAGCACCATGAGCAGGGTCGACTTGCCCGAACCGGACGGACCGACGATGCCGACGGCCTCTCCGGCGTCGATGGAGAGGTCTATCCCCTTGAGGACGTGGACGGCGGACGCGCCGCGGCCGAGCGTCAGATCCGCGCGCTTCAGCTCGATGATGGTTTTCGACAAGGGCTTGCGGTCCTATATCCGGCTCGGCAGGGCTTCGCGGCCGGTTCCCACGGGACCGCCACTCCCGAGATTTAGGTAGGCAGTGATGGGTTTCAAAGTTTCGCTCGCGTATTTGTTATGCCTGCCCTTCGCGGCGGGGGCGATGCTGCTGGTCGCCGCCTTCGGGGCCGATGCCCGCACGGTGCACCTGGTCGGCCTCGGCGACAGCCTCATGGCGGGCTACCAGCTCGCACAGTCCGACGCGTTTCCGGCCCGGCTGCAGGCCGCGCTGGAGGCGAAGGGCCGTGACGTCGAGATCGCCAATGCCGGCGTGTCCGGCGACACGACGTCGGACGGCCTCGCCCGCCTCTCCTGGTCCGTTCCGGACGGCACCGACGGCGTCCTGCTCGAACTCGGAAGCAACGACGCGCTGCGCGGGATCGCACCGGCCAAGACCCGCGCCAACCTCGTCGAGGCGATCGAGCGCATGCAGGCCCGCGGCATCCAGGTGCTGCTCGTCGGCATGCTGGCGCCGCCCAACATGGGCCAGGACTACACCCGGACGTTCGACGCGATCTTTCCGGACCTGGCGAAGCGCTACGGACTCGTCTTCTATCCGTTCTTCCTCGACGGGGTCGCGACCCATCCCGACCGGCAGCTTTCGGACGGCATGCACCCAAATGCGGACGGGACGGCCGTCATGGCGAAGCGGTTCCTGCCCTACGCCGAACGCCTCATTGACCGGATCGAAGGTGCGAAGCAGAATTAGTGCATGGCGATCTTTTACGGCTTGTCTCGAGGGATCGGTCGTGATTCGCTAGGCCTGACGCATCGATTCGGGGAGCTGGCCACATGCCAAGACTTTTCACCGCTCTCGAGATTCCGCGTGACGCCGCCATGAGCCTCTCCCTCCTGAGAGGCGGCCTTCCGGGGGCCCGGTGGATCGACGTCGAAAACTACCATCTCACCCTCCGCTTCGTCGGCGACGTCGAGGGCCATACGGCGGACGAGTTCGCCAACGCGCTCGACAGGGTCCGCCGCCACGAGTTCACGCTGTCGCTGAGCGGCGTCGGGGCCTTCGGTTCGAAAAAGCCGCATTCCCTGTGGGCCGGCGTCTCGGCGTCGCCCGACCTGATGGCGCTGCAGGCCGAGATCGAGCGCATCTGCAAGCGGCTGGGCCTGCCTGCGGACCCGCGAAAGTTCACCCCCCACGTGACGATCGCGCGGCTGCGCCAGCCGAAGGCGGACGCCGTCGCCAACTACCTGGCCACGCGCGGGAATTTCCGCACGATGCCGTTCCGGGTGGACCGGTTCGTGCTGATGTCGTCGCGGGAATCCGTCGGCGGCGGACCCTACCTCGTGGAGGAGGAATATCCCCTGGTCGCCGGCCGCGGCGTGCAGGCGGCGGCCTCCGCCTCGATGCGCGAAGGCGGCAGCGTGCGCTGACGGATCCCTTTTCCGGCGGCGCGGCTCCAGCTCATTGTTTCTACGCGCGTCCGGACGGAAAACCGGGTTCCACTTTTCCTGGAAGCGCTCTAGATTCCGTCCTGGAACGGTAAAAGGAGGCGAACATGGCTTCGAGCAGGCTCGAACGCTCCGAAATCGACCGGCTGGTCGCGTCGCTGTCCGGCTGGGAAGTCACGGAGGACGGCACCGGCATCGCCAGGACGTTCACATTCTCGGACTTCAACGAGGCCTTCGGCTTCATGACGCGGGCGGCGCTCGTGGCGGAAAAGATGAACCACCATCCGGAATGGTTCAACGTCTACAAGACCGTCAAGGTTACGCTCAGCACGCACGATGCGGGCGGCGTCACCGAGCTCGACGGCAAGCTCGCCCGGGCGATGGACAAGATCGCCGGCTGAGCCCGTCCGCGTTTCACGGAATCGCGGACGCGCTCCATCTCATCGTCTTTACGCGCTTCCGGACGGAAAACCGGTTTCCACTTTTCCTGGAAGCGCTGGCCGGGCGCCGTGCGGGGACGTTTGCCGATCCGGGCCGGCGACCCCATATCCCGTGCGGAACACTATTCGGAGCGCGAGATGGACGACGTCAAGATAGGCGAGATCCTGCGGCCTGGCGGCGAACGGACGCGGCGCGAGCAGGCCGAACGGGTCCGGGCGAAATTCTGGCAGACGCTGAAGAAGGCGGCGCGGCGGATTCCGTTCGTCGAGGACGTCGTGGCGTCCTATTATTGCGCGCTCGACCCGCGAACCCCGATGCGGGTGCGCGGCATCCTGCTGGCGGCGCTCGCCTATTTCGTGATGCCGATCGACGCGATTCCCGATTTCGTCGCGATTCTCGGCTTCACGGACGACGTCGCGGTGCTCGCGGCGGCCATTTCGGCGATCCGGGGCCACATCACCGACGCCCACTACGCCGCCGCCCGCCGGGCGCTCGCCGAAGACGGCGACCTGCGCGGCGACTAGCGGCCGCAGCCGCCGGATCGGCGGCATGCGGGGTTGTCTTCGAGGCTGTTTCGTCCGATAGGCTGTAAGCGATGCTCCGCAAGGGCAGGATTACCGATGCCGGGGAGGGCGTCATGGACACGATCGACACCATTGCCGCCAAGACCGGCGGTCACCGGCTCAATCCGGGCCTGCCGCTGACCGTCGACGCCTTTTCCGGCGTCGCCGTCAACACGCGTGCCGCCGACCGGCGCACCGCGGCGCTGGCCGGCCGGCGGACGGTCAAGAAGGCGTGGCAGGCGGCCTGGCTGGTGAGGGCGATCCAGTGCATCGACCTGACGACGCTGTCGGGCGACGACACGGAGGACCGCGTGGCGCGGCTCTGCGCCAAGGCGCGCCAGCCGCTTCGCGAGGATCTCGTCGAAGCGCTCGGCCTGGAGACGGGGTTCCTGACGACCGGTGCGGTGTGCGTCTATCCGGCCATGGTGCCGGCGGCGGTGCGCGCGCTCGGCAATTCCGGCATTCCCGTCGCGTCCGTCGCGACCGGCTTCCCGGCGGGGCTGACCCCGCTGGAGCAGCGGCTCGGCGAGATTCGCTACGCCGTGTCCGCGGGGGCGGCCGAGATCGACATCGTGATTTCCCGGAGGCTGGTCTTCAAGGGCGAATGGCAGGCGCTCTACGACGAGCTTTCCGCGATGCGCGAGGCCTGCGGGCCGGCGCATATGAAGGCGATACTCGCGACCGGGGAGCTGGCGACGCTGACCAACGTCTACCGGGCCAGCATGGTCGCGCTGATGGCCGGCGCCGATTTCATCAAGACCTCGACGGGCAAGGAGCCGGTCAACGCCACGCTGCCGGTGTCGCTCGTCATGTGCCGGGCCATTCGCGACTACGGGCGGCTGTCGGGCCATGTCGCCGGCTTCAAGCCGGCCGGCGGGCTGAAGACGGCGAAGGACGCGATCGCCTGGCTGGTGCTGATGAAGGAGGAACTCGGGACGCCGTGGACCGGGCCGGCGCTCTTCCGGATCGGCGCAAGCTCTCTGCTCGGCGACATCGAGCGCCAGCTCGAGCATCACGTCACGGGCCGGTACTCGGCCGCCAACCGCCACGCCATGGCCTAGGCGGACCGGAGGTTTCGATGAACGTCATCACAGAGATCCTTGAAGACATGAGCTACGGTCCCGCGCCAGAAGACGACAGGATCGTCCGCGACTGGCTTGCCGGCAGCCCGGAAAAGTTCGGGCATTTCATCGACGGCGCCTTCACCGGACAGGACGGCAAGGGGCGCTTCGACGTCGTCGAGCCGGCGACCGGCAAGGCGATCGCCAGCCTGCCTTCCGCCGGCAAGGAGACGGTCGACAAGGCCGTCTCGGCGGCGCGCGCGGCGCTCAAGGGCTGGTCGAACCGGTCCGGGCACGAGCGCGCGACCTTCCTCTACGCGCTGGCGCGCCAGGTGCAGAAGCATGCGCGCTTCCTGGCGGTGCTCGAAACCATCGACAACGGCAAGCCGATCCGCGAGACGCGCGACATCGACGTCCCCCTCGTCGCGCGCCACTTCTACCACCACGCCGGCTGGGCGGAGCTGGTGGAGAGCGAGTTTCCCGGCATGGCGCCGGCCGGCGTCTGCGGCCAGGTCATTCCGTGGAACTTCCCGCTGCTGATGCTGGCGTGGAAGATCGCGCCGGCGCTTGCGGCCGGCTGCACCGTGGTCCTCAAGCCGGCGGAACAGACGCCGCTGTCGGCCATCGCCTTCGCGGAACTGTGCATGAAGGCGGGCCTGCCGAAGGGCGTGGTCAACATCGTGCAGGGCGAGGGCGCGACGGGCGCGCTTCTCGTCGAACACCCCGGCGTGGACAAGGTCGCCTTCACCGGCTCCACCGATGTCGGCCGGCTCATCCGGAAGTCCACGGCGGGCCAGGGCAAGAAGCTCTCGCTGGAGCTCGGAGGAAAATCGCCCTTCATCGTCTTCGACGACGCGGACATGGAGGCGGCGGTCGAGGGCGTCGTCGACGCGATCTGGTTCAACCAGGGCGAGGTGTGCTGCGCGGGCTCCCGGCTCATCGTGCAGGAGAGCGTCGCGGAGCGGTTTCACGAGCGCCTCCGCGAGCGCATGGCGCGCCTGAGGGTGGGCGCGCCGCTGGACAAGGCGATCGACATGGGTGCGGTCGTCTCCAAGGAACAGCTCGAGCGGATCGCCGGGCTGGTGGAGAAGGCGCGCGAGGAGGGGGCGGAGCTGTTCCAGGCGCCCTGCGACCTGCCCAAGGAAGGCTATTTCTACCCGCCGTCGCTTCTGACGGGCGTCGCCCCGGCCTCGACCGCGGCGACGGTCGAGATCTTCGGCCCGGTCCTCGCCTCGATGACGTTCCGCACCCCCGAGGAGGCGATCGCGCTCGCCAACAACACCCGCTACGGGCTCGCCGCGTCGATCTGGTCGGAAAACGTATCGACCGTGCTGCACGTCGCCGGGAAGCTGAAGGCGGGGGTCGTCTGGGTGAATTCCACCAATCTCTTCGATGCGGCGGCGCCCTTCGGCGGCTATCGCGAAAGCGGCTACGGGCGGGAAGGCGGCGCGGCCGGCCTTGCCGAATATCTCGCGGAGACCGCATGGAAGGCGGCGAAGCAGAAGGGCAAGCCGCAGGCGCACGCGGCCGACGCCGCGCCCGGCGTCGAAATGCGGGAGATCGGAGATGCCATCGACCGCACGGCCAAGCTGTTCGTCGGCGGCCGGCAGGTCCGTCCGGACAGCGGCTACAGCTACGCCGTGCGCGATCGCAAGGGGCGGGTCGTCGGCGAGGCCGGGCTCGGCAACCGCAAGGACATCCGCAATGCCGTCGAGGCGGCGTCGAAGGCATCGGCGTGGTCGGGCATGTCCGGACACCAGCGCGCGCAGATCCTCTATTTCCTCGGCGAGAACCTGGCCGCGCGCGCGGAGGAGTTCGCCGCCCGGATAGACCTGCAGACGGGAGCCGGCCGGCGGGCGGCCGGCGCCGAGGTGGAGGCGGCGGTCGGCCGGCTCTTCCTCTACGCGGCGTGGGCCGACAAGCACGACGCGCGCGCGACATCGACGCTGAGCGGGCATACCACCCTGGCGATGAACGAGCCCTACGGCGTCGCCGGGGTGCTCGCTCCGGATGCGGCGCCGCTGCTCGGCAGCCTGTCTCTCGCCCTGCCGCTGATCGCGACCGGCAACCGGGTGGTGCTGGTTCCGTCGCCTTCGCATCCACTGTCGATGACCGACTTCTACCAGGTGGTGGAAACGAGCGACGTCCCGCCCGGCGTGATCAACATCGTGACGGGAGACCGCTCCGGCCTCGCCGCGACGCTCGCCGACCACGACGGCGTCGACTGTCTCTGGGGCCTGGCGGGCGCCGACGAGATCGCGAGCTGCGAGGACCGCTCGGCCGGAAACCTGAAGCGCGTGTGGATGCTGGACGAGACGGCCGTCGACGTGGCCGGGCCGGCCTTCCAGGGGAGGCGGCTTCTCGATCAGGCAACGCAGGTGAAGACGATCTGGATACCCTACGGCGTCTGACCGGGCGGAGACCGCTTTCGGCCGAAGGCCGGCCCGCCGGCAGCGGATCCGTCGGCGAGGGGAAGGATCACCGTTCGTCGCAGGCCGACCGACGAACGTCCAAGACGATGTCGTCCGAGGGGGGCGAATGAGCGAAGAATCCATTCTCGATCTCCTGTCCCGATCGCTCGAGGGCCTGTCGTGTCCGGAGATGACGACCCTTCTCGGCGACGTTCTCGGGGATCTCGGCTTCGATTTCTTCGTGCTGGTCCGCATGGCACATCCCGATGCCGAGCTTGCAGACTACGTGCTGACGGGCGACTATCCCCAGGAGTGGCGCGACGTGTACGGCACGAAGCGCTATGCCTTCGTCGACCCCGTCGTGCGCTACGTGCGCAAGAGCCAGGAGCCTTTCCGCTGGCGCGATGCGGTGGCGGAATTCCGGGAGGATCCGTATTTCGGCAAGATGAAGCGGATGATGCGCGATGCGGCCCGGCACGGGCTCGACGACGGCTACGTCTTTCCCGTCCACCGGGATCGCGGACTGGTCGGCTACCTGTCGGTCGGCGGCGCGCCGGTCGACCTCTCGCCGCTGCAGATGGCGCTCGTCGATGCGCTCGCCAAGCGCGCCTTCTGGCAGGTGCTTCGCGTCTGCCAGCCGAAGATGGCGGCGGAAATGACCGCGCCCGTGTCGGTGCAGCTGACCCGGCGCGAGATGGAGGCGCTGAGCCGGCTGGCCGACGGCCTGACCTCGAACGAGATCGGGCAGGTCCTCAACATTTCCAGCAACACGGTCGACTGGTACATGAACGGCATCCAGGACAAGCTGGGCGCCAGGAACCGCCACCATGCCGTCGCCATCGCCTTCCGGCTCGGTCTCATAAACTGACAGCGCGGCGCATTCATTTATTTGCACTGCAGCAAAACTGGCGGTATTGAGTGCTGCCGAGGGGTTCCTCCTCGCCAAAACCGGTCGTTCAGAAGGAGCCTGGCCTTGTCCATCAGCAAGATCCTCGTCGCCAACCGTTCCGAGATCGCCATCCGCGTGTTCCGCGCGGCCAACGAACTGGGCATCAAGACGGTGGCGATCTGGGCCGAGGAGGACAAGCTGGCGCTGCACCGCTTCAAGGCGGACGAATCCTACCGGGTCGGCCGCGGTCCGCATCTCGACCGCGATCTCGGACCGATCGAGAGCTACCTGTCGATCGACGAGGTCCTGCGCGTCGCCCGGCTTTCCGGCGCGGACGCGATCCATCCGGGCTACGGCCTTCTTTCGGAAAGTCCGGAATTCGCCGACGCCTGCGCGGAGGCCGGCATCATCTTCATCGGGCCGAAGCCGGAGACGATGCGCCGGCTCGGCAACAAGGTCGCCGCGCGCAATCTCGCGGTCGAGATCGGCGTGCCCGTCGTGCCGGCGACCGAGCCGTTGCCGGACGACATGGACGACGTGGCCCGAATGGCGGGGGAAATCGGGTACCCGCTGATGCTGAAGGCGTCCTGGGGCGGGGGCGGACGCGGCATGCGGGCGATCCGGAAGCCGGAGGACCTCGCCCGGGAGGTGACGGAGGCCAGGCGCGAGGCGAAGGCGGCCTTCGGCAAGGACGAGGTCTATCTCGAAAAGCTGGTCGAGCGCGCCCGCCACGTCGAGGTGCAGGTGCTCGGCGATACCCACGGCAACGTCGTCGACCTCTTCGAGCGCGACTGCTCGATCCAGCGGCGCAACCAGAAGGTCGTCGAGCGGGCGCCGGCGCCCTATCTCGACGAGGCGCAGCGCGCGGAACTGTGCGGCCATGCACGCCGGATCGCCGAGGCGACCGACTATGTCGGGGCGGGAACCGTCGAATTCCTGATGGATGCGGACACCGGCAAATTCTATTTCATCGAGGTCAATCCGCGCATCCAGGTCGAGCATACCGTCACCGAGGAGGTGACCGGCATCGACATCGTCAAGGCGCAGATCCACATCCTCGACGGACACGCCATCGGGACGCCGGAATCGGGCGTGCCGGCACAATCCGGTATCAAGCTCAACGGCCACGCGCTGCAGTGCCGCATCACCACGGAGGATCCGGAGCAGAACTTCATTCCCGATTACGGCCGCATCACGGCCTATCGCGGCGCCACCGGCTTCGGCATCCGGCTCGACGGCGGCACGGCCTATTCCGGCGCGGTGATCACGCGGTTCTACGATCCGCTGCTGGAGAAGGTCACGGCATGGGCGCCGTCGCCCGAGGAAGCGATCATGCGCATGGACCGGGCGCTGCGCGAGTTCCGCATCCGCGGCGTGGCGACGAACCTCACCTTCCTCGAGGCGATCATCTCGCACCCGAAATTCCGCGACAATTCCTACACGACGCGGTTCATCGACTCGACGCCGGAGCTGTTCGAGCAGGTGAAGCGCGGCGACCGGGCGACGAAGCTCCTGACCTACATCGCCGACGTGACCATCAACGGCCATCCGGAAACGCGCGACCGCCCGCTGCCGCCGGCCGACGCCGCCGCGCCGATCGTGCCGTTCATCGAGGGACCGGTTCCCGACGGCACCAAGCAGACGCTCGACCGGCTCGGGCCGGAGAAGTTCGCCGAGTGGATGCGGGCGCAGACGCGGGCGCTCGTCACCGACACGACGATGCGCGACGGGCACCAGTCGCTGCTGGCCACCCGCATGCGGACCCACGACATCGCCCGCATCGCCGACGCCTATGCGCGGGCGCTGCCCAATCTCTTCTCGCTGGAGTGCTGGGGCGGCGCGACCTTCGACGTGGCGATGCGGTTCCTGACGGAGGATCCCTGGGAACGCCTGGCGCTGGTGCGCGAAGGCGCACCCAACATTCTGCTGCAGATGCTGCTCAGGGGTGCGAACGGGGTCGGCTACAAGAACTACCCGGACAACGTCGTGCGCCACTTCGTGCGCGAGGCGGCCGCCGGCGGCATCGATCTCTTCCGCGTCTTCGACTGCCTGAACTGGGTGGAGAACATGCGCGTGGCGATGGATGCCGTGCGCGAGGAGGGCCGGCTCTGCGAGGCGACGATCTGCTATACGGGCGACATCCTCAACGCCGCCCGGCCGCAATACGACCTCAAATACTACGTCGCCCTGGCGCAGGAGCTCGAGAAGGCGGGCGCCCACATCATCGCGGTCAAGGACATGGCCGGCCTGCTGAAGCCGCGCGCGGCCACGGCGCTCTTCAAGGCGCTGCGCGAGGCGAGCGACCTGCCGATCCACTTCCACACGCACGACACCTCGGGCATCTCCGCCGCCACTGTGCTCGCCGCGGTCGACGCCGGCGTCGATGCGGTCGACGCGGCGATGGACGCGCTTTCCGGCAACACCTCGCAGCCCTGCCTCGGGTCCATCGTCGAGGCCCTGACGGGGACCGAGCGCGATCCGCTTCTCGATCCCGAATGGATCCGCCGGATCTCCTTCTACTGGGAGGCGGTGCGCCATCAGTACGCCGCTTTCGAGAGCGACCAGAAGGGCCCGGCCTCGGAAGTCTACCTGCACGAGATGCCGGGCGGCCAGTTCACCAACCTCAAGGAGCAGGCACGCTCGCTGGGCCTGGAGACGCGGTGGCACAAGGTCGCCAGGGCCTATCACGACGTGAACATGATGTTCGGGGACATCGTCAAGGTGACGCCCTCCTCCAAGGTTGTCGGCGACATGGCGCTGATGATGGTCAGCCAGGACCTTTCGGTGGCCGACGTCGAGGATCCGGCCAAGGACATGTCCTTCCCGGACTCGGTGGTTTCGATGCTCAGGGGAGACCTCGGGCAGCCGCCGGCCGGCTGGCCGAAACCCCTCCAGAAAAAGGTGCTCAAGACCGAGAAGCCCTACACCGAAAGGCCGGGTTCGCTGCTCGACCCAGCCGACCTCGATGCCGAACGCTCGGCGATCGAGGAGAAGATCGAGCGCGAGGTGAGCGAGCGGGAGCTTTCCTCCTATCTGATGTACCCGAAGGTCTTCACCGATTTCGCGCTCGTCGCCGAGGCCTACGGGCCGGTGAGCGTCCTGCCGACGCCGACCTATTTCTACGGGCTGCCGGTCGGGGAGGAGATCATGGTCGAGCTGGAGCGCGGCAAGACGCTGGTCATCCGCAACCAGGCCGTCGGCGAGACGAACGACAAGGGCATGGTCACGGTCTTCTTCGAGCTCAACGGCCAGCCGCGCTCGATCCGGGTGCCGGACCGCTCGCACGGGGCCTCGGGCGCCGGCGTTCGCCGCAAGGCCGACCCGCAGAACGACGCCCATGTCGGCGCGCCGATGCCGGGCGTGGTCTCGACCGTCGCCGTTTCGGCGGGGCAGGCCGTGAAGAGCGGCGACGTGCTGGTGTCGATCGAGGCGATGAAGATGGAGACGGCGCTGCACGCCGAGCGGGACGGCACGGTGGCCGAGGTGCTCGTGAAAGCCGGCGACCAGATCGACGCCAAGGACCTGATGGTGGTCTACGAGGGCTGATGCGCGCGTCTTTCCACGCGAAGCGGCACGGCCGGCTTCCGCGGCCGGCGGCAACCGGCCGGCAGGCGTACTGATGCTTCAGAGCGCCTATCTGGCACGCTATGCCGCTGCCCTCTTCCCGCCGAACCGCAGGGCGATCTCGGCGCTGTTCCTCGTCAACGGCTTCACGCTCGGAAGCTGGGCGCCGAAGATTCCCGAATTCGCCTCGCGGCTGCACCTGTCCGACCTGCACCTCGGGCTGATGATCCTGACCTTCGGCATCGGCTCGTTGGCGGCGATGCCGCTGGTCGCGACGCTCGTCGCTCGCCTCGGGTCCGCACGGGTGGCGAAGGGGGCGAGCGTCCTCGTCGTCCCGGCGCTGCTGGTCCTGACGCTCGCGCCCGACGTGCCCGTGGCGGCGGCCGTCATCTTCCTCGTCGGCGCCGCGGTCGGCGGCATGGACATCTCCATGAACGCCAACGCGATCGTCGTCGAAAGGCGCATGCGGCGGGCGATGATGTCCTCCTGCCATGGTTTCTGGAGCCTCGGCGGCGTCCTCGGAGCCGCGGTCGGCGGGGCGCTCATCGCGACCGTCGGCGTCATCGGCCACGTGCTGGTCGTCACGCTGCTCGGGGCGGCGGGCGTCGCCTACGCCTGGAAGGACGTCGAGGAGGACGGTCCGCATCCGGACGAGGCGCGGCACGCCGTCCGCCTGCCGAAGAGCATCGTGCCCTACCTGCTCGGCATCATGGCCCTGTTCTCGATGATCCCGGAGGGGGCGGTGCTCGACTGGGGCGCCCTCTACATGCGCCGCGAGCTGGCGGCGGGCCCGGCGCTCTCCGGCCTCGGCTTCGGGGCCTTCTCGGCGGCGATGGCGCTGATGCGCTTTGCCGGCGATCCCATCCGCGACCGGCTCGGCGCCGTCGTGACCATGCGCCTGTGCACGCTCTCGGCCCTTGCCGGGATGCTTGCGGCCGGTCTCGCCCCGAGCCCGCTCGTCGCGATCCTCGGCTTTTCGCTTGCCGGCATCGGGATATCGAACATGGTCCCGATCGCCTTTTCGGCGGCCGGAAACATGCCGGGGCTGGCGCCGGGCGTCGCGCTCTCGCTCGTCACCTTCATGGGGTATTCGGGCATTCTCTTCGCGCCTTCGCTGATCGGCTTCCTGGCGGAGCACACGAGCTTCCATGCGATCTTCACCTTCCTGCCGGCGCTCTTCGTCGTCGTGATGGTGCTGTCCGGACTTGCCCGGCATGCCGATTCGGTGGGCCAGCCGGGATCGGGCGACTGAAGACCAAGAACTCTCGGGAACCTTTCCGCCGCGAAGCGCTTACTTGGCTGACACCTCGATTTCTCGACGAGAGGAGCGGTCATGCCCGCCAAGTCCAAGGCTCAGCAGAAGGCGGCCGGCGCAGCACTGTCGGCCAAGCGCGGCGAGACGAAGAAGTCCAGCCTCAAGGGTGCGTCCCGGGAGATGGTCGATTCCATGAGCGAGCGCCAGCTCGAGGAGTTCGCCGAGACCAAGCGCAAGAAGCTTCCCGGCAAGAAGAAAAGCTGATTTCCGCGCCAACCGGTCGGCCTAGCCGACCGATAGCCGGCGGGCGGCGCATCTCCCCCTCGCAAGCGTCGTCCGCCGGCAACCCTCGTCTTGCGCGTCAGAAAAGATAGTCGTCCTCGAAGCCAGCCACCCGGGCAAGGCGGTGCCAGTCCCGGATATGGACGCGTCCGCCGCTGAGGCCGGCGAGATTTTCGAAGGCGAAGGGCCCTCAGCACCCGGTTGGTGTGCACGAGGGACATTCCCAGCGCGTCGGCCAGATCCTGCTGCGTCACGGGAAAGGCGCAATCGGCCGCCGCGGCGGCACCGGCCTTCCGGCTGCGCACGAAGATTTCGCAGAAGAGGAACGCCATCCTTTCCAGCGCCGTGCGCCGGCCGAGGAGCGAGATCCAGGTCTCGTAGATGGCGAGGCGCCTGACCAGCTCGCGGCTCAGCATCGCGGCTATCCCGGGTTCGGTGCGGGCGCATTCGCGCAGCGCGTCGAGCGGCGTGAAGGCCAGCCGCGCCGCCGCGGCCGGGGAGACCGTCTCGCGGCTCGTCTCCGTGACCAGGCAATCCGGGCCGATCAGATCTCCGGGCAGATAGATGGAAACGACCTGGCGGTTCCCGTCGGGAAACAGCCGATAGCCGAGGCAAACCCCTTCGACGACGCGAAACAGGCCGCGCCGCGGACGCTCGAGAGCGACGCACTGGGACCCGCCAAGCCATTCGGCCGGTTCGTGCGTGACGCTGTCCAGGAGCGACCGTTCGCGGATGTCCAGCCCGTCGCGAGAGGGGTGCGCAGCCCGCAGACCGCTGTCCGCAAGCCGGAGGGCGACTTCGCCGCTCTGGAACGCACTCCGGTCGCCGTTCTTCAAAGACGTCGGATCGTACATTCCCAATAAAGACGTCGGGGCTGCCCCTTGTTCCCGGGGCGGGCCATCACGAAGCGTGACTTCGCATTGAAATTCCGAGAAGACGGGCTCTGCAGGTCCTATCCGTCCAGACGAACGGCCAGACCTTTCCGGGCGGCCCGGGCGACGAGCACTTCCGTCAAACCGTCGATTTCGAGACGCAATTCCGGATACTCTTCGATGAGACTTTGCGACAGGGCAGAGATATCGGCGACCGACTTGCAGGCGGCGATGGCATCTTCGATCGATTTCTCGACCATCTCTGAAAGTCGGAGCACCCGAATCCCCTCCGTTGCGAGGGAACATTATGTCTTCTCCATGGATTTATCAAGCAATTTCAGCATGTTAGAAAAGTAGAGACGGCTTGGTCCCGAACCACTTCCGCGTGTAGCGGGGCAAGCGCGGACGGCGGCGGCGATTTGCCGAAAAGGCATCATAGTTAAATGACGGCCGGCGACGGATATGCTCTTTTCGGCGTCATGAACTCTTACATCCACGAAACCGTCAGCCAGACGGTCCATGCCGTCGTCCAGAGGGCGCGGTCGTCTGCGCGCTCGCTCAACGTCCACCGCTCGGCGCAGGACATCGCCGTCCTGCACGGCATCGACGACCGCGGGATCTGGCTTGTGGAGCAGGCATTGCTCATGGTCGGCTCGCGCGCCGGCGTGAGCATGAAGATCGGCGACAATTCGCCGCCGCCTGCCAACCTCCCGCCCTCGCGCGCAGCGAATTCCAACTGACGCCGTCCCCCCGGTCTACCACGGACCTACCGGAGTTCGCCTCGGCGTCCGAGCGCGACGATCCGGTCCGCGATCCTCAAGGCATTGGCCACGATCGTCATCGAGGGATTGACGCCGCCGCCGGTCGGGAACAGCGATCCGTCGCAAACGAACAGATTGTCGATGTCCCAGGAGCGCCCGGCGGCGTCGACGACGCTCGTATCGGGGCTGTCGCCCATCCGGCAGCCGCCCATGAGGTGCGCCGTGCTCGTCGTCGAGAAGAGGTTCTGCGCGCCCGCGGCGGCGAGCATCTGCCTGAGGAAGGCGTCGGCATGGGCGCCGAGACGCCGGTCGTTCTCGCATTTCGAGAAGGTGACCTTCGGCACCGGCAGGCCGAGATCGTCGGTCTCGTCGGACAGCTCCACGCGGTTGGCCTCCTGGGGCATCGTCTCGCCGACGATCTTCAGGCCGGCCATGTGGTTGTAGTGAGCCATCCAGTTCCGCAGTTCCGCGCCGAAGGGGCCCTCGCTCGTGACCAGGGTCGTGGCGAAGTCGGTGGGGAGCGGGCCCTGGCTCATGAAGGAATAGCCGCCGTCGAAATCCTTGCCGCGGTCCTCGTAGTTCCAGTGCTCGCAGACGGCTAGCGAAGGCGGTCCCTTGTACCAGCGGATCTCCTCCTCCATGATTCCCCAGACGGCATCGTTGCAATGGACCATCAGGCTCTTCCCGACGAGGCCGGAGGAGTTCGCCAGCCCGTCCGGATGCCGGTCGCAGGCCGAGTTGAGCAGGAGGCGCGGCGTTTCGATCGAATAGCCGGCGACCACGACGTTCCTCGCCTTCTGGAAGCGCCACTTCCCGTCGCGGTGATAGCGCACGCCGGTGACGCGGCCGTCGCTGCCCGTCTCGATGCGCCCGACCATGGAAAGGTCGCGGATCTCGGCGCCGGCCGCGAGGGCGCGCGGCACGTAGGTCACCAGCATGGACTGCTTCGCGTTGGTGGCGCAGCCGATCTTGCAGAAGCCGCGATAGACGCATGGATGGGCGTCGCCGCGCGGCGCCGAGATGGAGGCGGTCGGCGTCGGCGACCACCGCACGCCGAGCTCCTCGGCGCCGCGGGCGAGGACGAGGGCGGAGGCGGAGAGCTCGTGCTCGCGATAGGGATAGCGCCCGCGCTTCGGCCCCCAGGGATAGCTGACCGGGCCGGCGATGCACATGTCCCTCTCCGCCACGTCGTAGTAGTGCCACATCTCGCGCCAGTCGACGGGCCAGTCGTGACCGTAACCGAGTTCGGAGCGGGACTTGAACCATTCGGGCCGGAAGCGCAGCGCGACCATCTGGAAGTGGACGCTGGAGCCCCCCACGGCCTTGCCCGAATTGTTGGACCCGAACTCTAGCGGATCGCTGCCGCCGGAAATCCGTTCGTCCAGCCAGTAGAGCTTTTCCTGCTCGCGCTCGTCGGAGGCGAAGTCCTCCAGCGGCCGGTAGAAGGCGCCGGCATCGAAGGCGACCACGGAATGGCCGCTCTCGGCGAGCCGCGCCGCGAGCACGCTGCCGCCGCAACCGGTGCCGACGATGGCGAAGTCGACCGTCTCGCTGTCCGCATACTCCTTCATCGGAACGAAACGCCCGGTGTGGAAAACGTCCGGGGCGCGTCCGCCGACGGCGCGCGGTCGGAATTCGGCGTCCGAAACCAGCCGGCTCATGGCAGCTGCTCCGCCCGCTGGGGCCGGCGCGCCTCGCGCGCCTCCCAGGGGTCGCGCATGTCCGGGCCGAGCCGGAGATAGCCGCGCGGCGCGGCGGGACCGCCGAAACCCATCTCGTTCCAGGCGAAGGGGTGGGCGTAGTAGATCTTGACGGCCTGCTTCAGGAGAACGCTGCGGAAGAAGCGCTTCGGGTCCAGCTCCTTCCAGTGGGGGCCTTCGGCCTTGCCGGTGTCGATGCGCTCGAGCACCGCGTGGCGTTCCTGCGGCGTGAGGTCGAGGAAGGGCCGGCCGAGGTGGTCTTGTGCTTCGGCGTCGATGGCGGCGAGGCCATGCCGCCAGGCCTCGCGTTGCGGCGGCATGTCGGCGTGACGGGTGCCGTCCGTGTCGTTCCGGTGAAGCTTCTCGTCGAGGAAGGCCTCCACGGGGATCCGCTCTTCCTCGCTCCGTTCGGTCTGGGGCAGGACCGTGTCCATGACGGCGCGCAGGCGCTCGTATTCGTCGGGACGGAAGAATCGCGGCGGCGACCGGTGCCCGTCCAGCCGGTCGCGGAGGACCCTGCGGGTGGCGTCGTTGAAGGAGGGGGTCTCCCATTTGTCGAGAACGTCGTAGCCCGGATAGGGGGTCTCGAATCGCTTGAGCTCCCGGTCGTCAGACATGGGTCGCCTCCTCCTTTTCGTCATTCAGCAGGTCGAGTGCGGCAAGCCCCGTGAGGCCGATGCCGAGCAGGCTTGGCGGGGCGGCCATCGGCGGTCCCTGGAAGAGGTTCTGGGTCCAGTTGCCGAAGCCGCCCATGTTGCGGCTGACGCCGTAGGCGTGCAGTCCCGGTCCCGACGACCCCGAGGGCCATGGTGGCGCCGAGGGCGGTGCGCGTTCGGCCCTGCAGGCGCCGGGTCGGGCGAAGCGCGCTCGCCGCGACGGCCAGCCCGCCGAGCGGCAGCACGGCCACGGGCGCGTACATGAGCCGGTTGTGGAACGCCCCGCGGAAATGCAGGAGGCCGATTTCGGCGGTCAGCCCGAAGAGTCCCAGAGCCGTCGTCGCGCCGAGAAGACGGCCGACGCGCGGACGCTTCGCCGGGCGGCCGTCCGGCAAGCCTGCGTCCCGGGCGTCGATCGCGCCGAGGCCGGCCAGCCCGGCAAGCACGAGCGCGGCCGGCGCGCCGAAGGGTGCCCGGTAGAAGAGGTTGTTGAAGGAGATGCCGCCGGGCCGCCCGAGGATGTTCTTGACGTGGAAGCCGAGGCCGAAGAGGCCGGTGACGACCGAGCCGCCGAAGACCATGCTCTTCACATGGCTTGCCCGGCGCGAAAGCGCGGTGGCGAGGGCCGCGGCGAGCGTGGCCGCGGCTGCGAGCGGAGCCACGTACATGGCCGGTTTCTTGTAGTTGCCGCGGTAATGCTCCATGGCGCTGTCGGCCAGCACGCTGGCGGCGAGAAGCGCCGCTCCGCCGGCGGCGAGCCGGCTTGCGCGCGACGGCCGGGCGCCGCGACCGGTCACGGCGAGCCCCGCCGCGCCCCCGAGCAGGAGCCCCGCTGCCGTCAGCGCCATCAGCGACCGGCCGCGGACCGGCGGCTGGGCGAGGGGCGAGGCCGGGCGTGCGCCCTGGCCGAAGGCGGTCGTCTTTCTGTCGTCGGATGTCAATTGCCTCTCCCCGTCCTCGCTTCTTCTCTTGCGACAAGGGCCGAACGCCGCCGGCCCCCGCCCGGTTCACGAGCGGCTTGCTTCAGATTGCCGCGGGCGTCGGAGCGTCATGCGACCCGGTAGCCTTCGGCATCCGCCGGCTTGAGGGCGAGGCCGATACCCGGCCGGGACCAGTCGGGGGCCAGTCGGCCCTGCTTCGGAACCGGGGCGCCGTCGAACAGAAGGCGCTCGATGCGCACGTGGTCGTGGAACCATTCCATATGCCGCTGGGTAAGGGCCGCCGCGGCGCATGGCAGGTGCAGGGCCGGGGCGCAATGGCTCGACAGCGGGATGTTGGCGGCGTGCGCCAGGGCGTCGGCCAGGAGATAGCCGGTATAGCCGAGGCATCGCGTGGCGTCGGCCTGCAGCACGTCGACCGCGCCCGCGCGGATCATCCGGCGGAAATAGAAATCGTCGTAGCCGTATTCTCCCGCCGTGACCTCCATGCCCGCAGGCGCGCGGTCGCGGAGGAGCCGCAAGCCCTCCAGGTCGTCGGACGACACCGGTTCCTCGAACCAGGCGACGCCCTCGCCCGCGAAGGCCTCGGCCAGCGCCAGCGCCTGCTTGCGGTCGTAGGCGCCGTTGGCGTCGACCATCAGCACGGTGTCGCGGCCGACGGCCGACCGGGCAAGGCGCACCCGTGCCGGATCGGCGGAGGGCTCGCGGCCGACCTTGAGCTTGACGGACGGAATCCCGGCTTCGGCCCAGCCGCCGAGCTGCGACTCCAGCCGGTCGTCGTCATAGGAGGTGAAGCCGCCGCTGCCGTAGATCTCGACGGTTTCGCGGCGCGGACCGAGGAGGCGGGCCGTCGGTTCGTCGAGAAGCTTCCCGACGAGGTCGTGAAGCGCGACGTCGCACGCGGATATCGCGGTGGACGCGAGGCCGGGGCGGCCGAGGTTTCGGCATGCCGCGAGCATCGCGTGCCAGCATTCCCGTATCGAGAAGGCGTCGCGGCCGCCGATCGTCGGCGCCAGCTTGCCGGCGATCAGGTCGACGGCGGCCGCGTGCGTATAGCTGAAGCCGAAGCCGGTCTTGCCGCCGGCCTCGATCTCGACGGCGACGAGGGTGGTGGACTCCCACTCGAGCGTGCCGTCGGATTCCGGCTGGTCCGTCGGGATCTCGTAGGCGGCTGCGCGAACCTTTCCGATTTCGGCCCGGGACATCGGCATCGTCCTTGCTCCCTCAGGCCAGTTCGCGTTCCAGGGTGTGCCAGATCATGGCACCGGCTTCCGGGTCTCCCTTGAGAAGGGCCCTGGAGAAGCTCTTGGCCTGCTTCAGCGTGATGTGGGGCGGAAGCGTCGGCATGGTGGGATCGACGCGAGCGTCGATGAGATACGGCCGGTCGGCCGACAGCGCCTCGTCCCAGGCCGGCGCGACGTCTTCCGGCCTGGAGACGCGGGCGGCACCGAGGCCGAGGCTTTCGGCGAAGTCGGCGAAGTGGAAGCGCGGGACGTCCTGCGTCTTGGGGACGTCCGGCGAGCCCGCCATGGCCCGGAGTTCCCACGTCACCTGGTTCAGGTCGCCATTGTTGAGGACGGCGATGACGCAGCGCGGATCGGCCCACCGCCTCCAGTACTTGGCGATGGTGATCAGGCCGTTGAGGCCGAGCATCTGCATGGCGCCGTCGCCGACGAAGCCGATGGCGACGCGGTCCGGGTAGCAGAACTTGGCCGCCGTCGTGTAGGGGACGCCCGGGCACATGGTCGCCAGGTTGCCCGAGAGCGACGCCTTCATTCCCCGGCGGATCTTGATGGCGCGAGCGAACCAGTTGGCCGAGGTGCCGGAGTCCGCACTGATGATCGCCCGCTCCGGCAGGCGGGGAGACAGCTCCCAGAACAGCTTTTCCGGATTGACCGGATCGGCCGGCAGGCCGGCGCGCTTTTCGACGTCCTGCCACCAATCGGCGACGTTCTTCTCGATCTTCTCGCGCCAGGCGCGGTCGGTCTTCCGCCGGAGGAGCGGAACCAGCGCCTTCAGCGTCGCCGCCGAATCGCCCACCAGGTTGACTTCCATGGGGTAGCGCATCGACAGCATGCGCGGCGCGATGTCGATCTGGACGCCGCGGGCGCTGCCTTCCTTCGGGAGGAACTCCGAATAGGGAAAGCCGGAGCCGATCATCAGCAGCGTGTCGCATTCCTGCATGAGGTCCCAGGACGGCTTGGTGCCGAGAAGACCCATCTGGCCGGTCACGTAGGGCAGGTCGTCCGGCAGGACGGCCTTGCCGAGCAGCGCCTTGGCGACGCCCGCGCCGAGAAGCTCGGCGACCTCCATCACCTCGTCGGTGGCCGAAAGGGCGCCGGCGCCGACGACGATGCCGACCTTCTTGCCCTCGTTGAGGACGCTGGCCGCGTGCTCCAGGGTCTCCTTCTTCGGCACGATGCGGGGCGGCTCGTAGCCTTCGCCGGTATGGACGGTGCCGTGGGCGCGCGGCGGCTCCTTCACGGCGTCCTCTTCCTGCACGTCGTTGGGCACGATGATGCAGGTGACGGTGCGCTCGCCCTCGGCGATGCGCATGGCGCGGTCGACGAGCTGGCGGGCCTGCGCGGGCACCATGCAGGTGTGCACATAGCTGCCGGCGACGTCCTTGAAGAGGTTCTGCAGGTCGACTTCCTGCTGGTAGTGGCCGCCGATGGCCGACCGCGCCTGCTGGCCGACGATGGCCATGACCGGCTGATGGTCGAGCCGCGCGTCGTAGAGCCCGTTCAGGAGGTGGATCGCGCCGGGGCCGGAGGTGGCCAGGCAGACCCCGACCTCGCCGGTCCACTTGGCGTGGGCGCAGGCCATGAAGGCGGCCTCCTCCTCGTGCCTCGCCTGTATGAACTCGATCGGGTCCTCATCGTCGCGGCCGAGGGCGGCGACGAGGCCGCCGATGCCGTCTCCGGGGAAGCCGTAGATGCGCTTGACGCCCCATTCCTTGAGGCGGGCGAGTATGAAGTCGGCGACTTTCTCAGACATGGAAAATCCTCTCTGTGACGGTTCGGTAGCGATCGCGGACCTGCCTCACGGGAGATCGAGGAGCGGCAGGCCGGTCCGGGGATCGGTCTTGCGGCGCAGGTGGCCGGGCGTGTCGGTGACGAGAAGCTCGAGGGTCGGGCGGACGTGGCCGCTCAGGAGATGGCCGCCCATGGCGGTTCCGTCGCGCCGGGCGACGACGACATGGGCGTGCAGCTTCGGCTTGCCGTTGTGCTCGGCGATATTGCCGACGAGCGACACGACCTCGACCTGTTCGTTGACCGTGGTGCGATGGTAGTCGCGGTTCTGGAGCTCGAAGAAGCCGAGCACCACGTCGCTGAGGGCACCTATTCCGGTGATCTCGGCGGCGAATATCGCCTTGTCGGTGGCAAAGTCGACGATCGTCTTGGCGACTTCCTCGCCTTCGGCAAGCCGCAGGGCGAAGGTGCGCCGGGCCGTTCCGCTCAGCTGGGTTATCTGAACCATGGAAACATCTCCGCATGGACCGGGTGTCGACGACGTGCTCGTCTTGCGGTTCAACGGGGACGGCTTTCGAAGTGTTCCACCTGGCCGGCGGTTCGTCCCGACGCGGGCCAATCTGTCGCAGTCCGGCGGAGGCGCGGGCCGGCGCGGAGGCGTCAGGCCGGGTGCGACGCGGCCGGCACGGATCCCTCCGTCACTCCTCCGGCTCGGTGGTGAAGAGCAGGGGATAGCCCTGGCTGCGGCCGGCGTCGGTGGCCCGCGTCGCCTTGGTCTCTGCGATGTCGCGCGGGTAGACCGAGACGACGCAGACGCCCTTTCGGTGGGCGGTGATCATCACCCTGCGGGCCTGGTCCCCGTTCAGCCCGAATTCCGACTTGAGCACGCCGACGACGAATTCGCGCGGGGTGTAGTCGTCGTTGACCAGAATGACCTTGTGCAACCGGGGACGCTGCGTGGCCGTCCTCCGGTCGGTCCGGGGCTTCGAGGTGGTGTCGTTCATCGGACGCTTCTCCGCTTGCGACCATGGTGTGGCGGCGCGACGGCTTCCTCCGTCCGACAATCGCACGGGACGGCCGTCGGGTCCATGCGGCGGGCGTTCCGCAACCCTCCGGGATTGCTGCGGATTATCGAACCGGACGGAACTTTCGTTATTAACAAATGCAAAAGCGCGGCAAGGAAGAAAAAGCTAAGGGCAATTCGGAAATCTCAGATCCTTTCGTTCGTTCGATGCGGCGATCGGTTCGCTGAAGAGGCCGCCGACCGTTGGAAACCGAATTGCAGAGCCCGCTCGTCGCGAAACTCGAATGGCGCCACGACATTTCTCCCAATGTGAAGCAGCAGCTCGTCCGGCTCCTCGGGCGGGAGCGGATGCTGGAAGCCGGGCAGGATTTCAAGCAGGACATCCTGCGGGCCGGCGCCGTCGGCCTTCTCCTGGACGGCCTGGCGGCGCGCTACAAGCTGATGTCCAACGGGCGCAGGCAGATCACCGCGCTGCATGTGCCGGGCGACTTCGTCGACCTTCCGAACCTGCTCATCGGTCCGTCCGACTACGAGGTGACGGCCCTCGCGCCGAGCCGGCTGGCGTTTGCCGAGCATGACCTGCTGCACGAGCTGATGGCCGGCTCGACCGGGATCACCCGGATCCTCTGGACGGATTCGCTCGTCGAGGCGGCGATACAGCAGGAATGGCTGGTGTCCATGGGCCGGCGGTCGGCGCTGCAGCATCTCGCCCATGTGGTGTGCGAACTCTTCCTGCGCTTCAAGGTCATCGGGCAGACGGAGGGCTTGAGCTTCCGGCTGCCGCTGACCCAGTCGGACGTCGCCGACGTGCTCGGGCTGTCCATGGTCCACGTGAACCGGATGCTGAAGACGCTGCGCAGCGACGGGGTCATGACCTGGGCGAACCATCACGTGACGATCGTCAACTGGAAGCGGTTGCGGGAGATCGCCGAGTTCGATGCCGGCTACCTGGCGTTTCGCGACGACACGCTTCTAAAGTTCGACGGGCTGTCCGGAACCGGTTGACAAGCGACCCGGCTTGTACCACGTCACCGGAAATCCCCTCCGACGGAGCGCTTTCGAGGTTCAGATGACGGTACCCTATCTCGCCGAACCACTGGAGCGCCGCACGTCGGTCGCCGTCGACGTCGGCGGCGTGGTGGTGGGCGGCGGCGCTCCGGTCGTCGTCCAGTCCATGACCAACACCGACACGGCGGACGTCGACTCGACGGTCGCCCAGGTGGCCGCGCTCCATCGGGCCGGATCGGAGATCGTGCGGATCACCGTCGACCGCGACGAGAGCGCCGCCGCCGTGCCGAAGATCCGCGAACGGCTCGAGCGCCTCGGCATCGACGTCCCGCTCGTCGGCGACTTCCACTATATCGGCCACACGCTGCTCGCCAACCATCCCGCCTGCGCCGAAGCCCTTTCGAAGTATCGGATCAATCCGGGCAATGTGGGCTTCCGGGACAAGCGGGACCGGCAGTTCGCCTCGATCATCGAGCGGGCGATCGAATACGGGAAGCCGGTCAGGATCGGCGTCAACTGGGGATCGCTCGACCAGGATCTCCTCACCCGCCTGATGGACGACAACCAGCGCGCCGGCTCGCCGATGACGGCGCGGCAGGTCACGCGGGAGGCGATCGTGCAGTCGGCCCTGCTCTCGGCGGAGCTTGCCGAGGATATCGGGCTGCCGAGGAACCGCATCATCCTGTCCGCCAAGGTAAGCCAGGTGCAGGACCTGGTGGCCGTCTATGCGGAACTCGCGCGGCGTTCGGACCACGCGCTGCATCTCGGGCTGACGGAAGCCGGGATGGGCACGAAGGGCATCGTGGCCTCCTCGGCGGCCATGGGCATCGTGCTGCAGCAGGGCATCGGGGACACGATCCGCATATCGCTCACGCCCGAGCCCGGGGGCGACCGGACGCGGGAAGTCCAGGTCGCCCAGGAGCTGCTGCAGGTGATGGGCTTCCGGCAGTTCGTTCCCGTCGTCGCGGCCTGTCCCGGCTGCGGGCGCACGACGTCCACGGTGTTCCAGGAACTGGCCCAGTCGATCCAGTCGGAGATCCGCGCGAAGATGCCGGCGTGGCGCGAACGATACCCCGGCGTCGAGAGCCTCAGCGTCGCGGTGATGGGCTGCATCGTCAACGGACCGGGCGAGTCCAAGCACGCCGACATCGGAATCTCCCTGCCCGGAACCGGAGAGACGCCGGCCGCTCCCGTGTTCATCGACGGAGCGAAGGCGGCGACCCTCAGGGGCCCCGACATCGCCGCGGAATTCCAGGAGATGGTGGCCGACTACATCGAACGGCGCTTCGGCAACGGAAGCCGAGCTGAGGTCATCCGTTCCCCCTGAGCGCGGACCGGGCTGCGAGCCACCGCGCGACCATCTCGCCCAACCTGTCGGGTGAAATCGGCTTGGAGAGGTAGTCGTCCATGCCGGCGTCGAGACATTTCTCGCGGTCGCCCGTCAGCGCGTGCGCGGTGACGCCGATGATCGGGGTGCGGGGCAGCCCGTCGCGGGTTTCGCGCCGCCGGATTTCCGCCGTCGCCTCGTAGCCGTTCATTTCCGGCATGGAAACGTCCATGAGCACGATGGCCGGCGCCAGGGCCTGCCAGGTCTCGACGGCGAGCCTGCCGTTGTCGACGATGTGGTGGGCATGGCCGAGATCGCCCAGCGACTGGGCGAAGACGATCTGGTTCACCTCGTTGTCCTCGGCGACCAGGACGATCCCGCCGTTTCCGGCGCGTTCGGCTTCCGGCAGGCCGAGCAAGCCCCGGGCGCCGCCCGTTTCCTCGGAGGATGCGGCCGCATATGGCGGGGCGGGCGGCTCGGCTCGGACCGGCAAGGACGCCGCGGGGCCGTGCGGGGCGAGCACGGAGGTGATGGTTTCCAGGAGCAGCGACGAGCGTGCCGGCTTGGCGACGAAGGCCTGGATGCCGAGGTCGCCACGCCCGGCGACGGCGTCGATCCGGTCGGCCGGCGAGAGGACGACGAGGGCCGTCCGGTCGTTTTCGGGGTCGGAGCGGATCGAGCGGCATAGGCCGGGAGCCGACGGCATCTGGAAGTCGACGATGACGAGATCGACGGGCGCTCCGAGCGCGCGCGCCTGCCGAAGAAATTCGAGCGCGAGCTGGGGACCGTCGACGGCGATGCAGTCGAGGGTCCAGCTGCGGCACTGGTCGGTCAGGATCCCCTGGCTTATCGCGTTGTCGTCGACGACCAGGACGCGCCGGCCGTCGAGCGTCGCCGGCAGGCGGGGCGCCGGGGCGGCGGACCTCTCGTCGATCGGCAGGTCGAGCCCGAAGGCGAAGGTGGAGCCACGGCCGGGTTCGCTGGCGACGGTTATGCTGCTGCCCATCATCTCGACCAGCCGGGCCGCGATGGCGAGCCCGAGGCCGGTTCCCTCGTGGCGGCGGGTCGACGAACCGTCCACCTGGCTGAACTTTTCGAAGATCGTTTCCAGCCGGTCGGCGGGAATGCCGATGCCGGTATCCCTCACCTCTATGGCGATCCTTGCTCCGGGCCGGCCGCCGACGGCCGCCGGCTCGTGGTCGACGGCGACGAGGACGTGGCCCTTTTCCGTGAACTTGACGGAATTGCCGATCAAATTGGTCAGTATCTGGCGGATCCTGCCGCTGTCGCCGATCACGGCGGGCAGACCGGGCTTGATGCGGACGAACATCTCCAGGCCCTTTTCTGAGAGCCGGCCGGACATCAGCGTCGTCACGTCCTCGATGGTCTCGGTCAGGTCGAAGGGGGCGGGTTGAAGCTCGATCTGCTGCGCCTCGATCTTCGAGAAGTCGAGGATGTCGTTGATGATCGTCAGCAGCGAGACGCCGGATTTCACGATGACGTCGGCGAAGGTGCGCTGCCGGGCGTCGAGCTCGGTCTTCGCCAGCAGTTCCGCCATGCCGAGAACGCCGTTCATGGGCGTGCGGATCTCGTGGCTCATATTGGCGAGGAACTCCGACTTCGCGCGATCGGCGTCCTCCGCCTGGCGCCGGGCCGCTTCCGCCTCGTCGGAGGCGCGCGAGAGCCGCTTCATCATCCGCCCGATCATGAGGTCGACCGGCATGAAGACGAGAAGGACGAGGACGACGAGCGCGCAGACGGTCGTCAGGAAGAAATTGCTGATCAGCCGCCCCTGGCGCTGCAGCCGCGACTGCATGTACTGACGGATGACCACCTGCGCGTGTTCCGTCGCCGGCTGCAGGATGCTGTCGTATTTGGAAAACAGTTCGCGCGCCGTCCAGTAGAGGTCGGCAGGCGTGCGCGCCGCATGGAGGTTCTTCGGATCGGCCATTTCCTCGTAGTGCGAGAACGGGTCCGCGGCGTTGAGATAGCGCGAGGTGCCGATGGTCCGCTGCCTGAGATCGGCCGGGGCCCTGGTCCAGAGCTTGCGCAGGCGTGCGAGGTCGTGACGGGCCTTCGCCGTGCGGGCCAGCATGCCGCTGCGTATCGACATGATGCGCGGGTCGACCGGCATCGACGCCTTGTAGGCCCTTCGCTCGGCGATGGTCGTTCCCTTCAGCGCGACGCTCTCGTTGCGTTCGGTTTCCGGCATCCTCTCGGCGATGCGGCGGGCCTGGAGCCCCACCTCCTGCATGCTCTCGTCGACGGTCGCGAACTGTTCGGCGAGCTCGCCTATCGCCGTCGTTTCCTGGTTGTGGCGGTGCTGGCGCAGATAGAAGCTGGCGCACAGCCCTGCCATGAGCAGCACCGAGAGCATGTAGCCGAAGCGCAATAGGTAGACGGAAAGCCGCCTTTCGCGCCGTCTGGACGAAGATGTATGCATGGATACCGGACCGCCCCCCGTCGAGTGGTTCCGGCGATCATCTGTTATCGAGGTTAACCAATTGCTGTTAAAGGAGGCCGATGCATAGGACGAGGATGACGCCGATCGCCTCGTCCCCCGCGCAATTCCGGCCGGAAAACCGGTTCCCACTTTCCCTGGAACTAGAGCCTGTCCGCGTTTCACGGAATCGCGAACAGGCTCTACTTCATTGTTTTTGCGCGCTTCCGGACGGAAAACCGGTTTCCACTTTTCCTGGAAGCGCTTTAGGTCTCGCGGACCGCGACGAAGCGCGCCGTCTCCTCGAGGATTCGGGCCTGCCGGCCGTAGGGGGCGAGGAGGGTCGAGGCCTCTTCGACCAGGTCGTCGAGGCGGCGGCGGGCCCGGTCGACGCCGATCAGCTCCACGAGGGTGCCCTTGCCGCGGCCGGCGTCCTTGCCGGTGGCCTTGCCGAGCTGCCTCTCGTCGGCGGTGACGTCGAGCAGGTCGTCGGCCAGCTGGAAGGCGAGGCCGATGGCGCTTCCGAAGTCGGCGAGCCGTTTCCGGTCGTCCTCTCCGGCCGCTCCGACCATTGCGCCGGCCTCGCAGGCGAAGCGCATCAGCGCGGCCGTCTTCATGCCCTGGAGCAGGCGGATGCCGGCCTCGTCGGGCCGCGCGTCCTCGGCGGCGAGATCGAGCGCCTGCCCGCCGGCCATGCCGCCGATGCCGGCTGCGCGGGCGAGCGCGGCGACGATGGCCACCTTCGTCGAGGCCGGCAGGTCCGTCTCCGGGGCGGCGACGATCTCGAACGCCATCGCCTGGAGGGCATCTCCGGCCAGAACCGCCGTGGCCTCGTCAAAGGCGACGTGGACCGTCGGCCGTCCGCGGCGCACGTCGTCGTCGTCCATGCACGGCAGGTCGTCGTGGATGAGCGAATAGCAGTGCACGCATTCCAGGGCGGTGCCGACGCGCAGGGCCGCCTCCGGGTCGCCGCCGAAGAGACGCGCGCTCTCGACGACGAGGAAGGGCCGCAGCCGCTTGCCCCCGTCGAGGGTCCCGTGCCGGATCGCGGCCATCAGGCCGGCCGGCCGAGCGAGCTCGCCCGGGCGGGCCTCGCCGTCGAGGAGACGCGCCAATAGCGCCTCGACCGCATGGGCGACGCTTGCGAGGCGGGCGCTCATGTCCGAGATTGCATCGTTCATGCTCGCCTAGATGGCACGGCGCATCCTCCCCGGCAACGTGTTTCCTTCCGGCCGCAGGTTGCTCTAAGAAAGAGCGGCACCCGAAGCCGGAGAAAGGAAAGGGCTTCTTGTTCAAATCGAGGCCATACAACCGGCGAGGGGCAGGCGGAGCCCGCACCGTACTCGGCCGGCTCGTCCTGTGGATGGCGCTTTTCGTCGTGCTCGTGCTGGTGCTCCCCTACGGCATCGTCCTCGCCTATGCGCCGTCCGGCGTCCATCCGGTTTCCACGCTCATGCTGGCCGATCGCCTCTCCGGCCGCGGCTACAGCCGCGAGTGGATCCCCTTCGACCGGATCGCACCGGTGCTCGTGGAATCCGTGATGATGTCGGAGGACGGACGCTTCTGCGAGCACGAGGGCGTCGACTGGAAGGCGCTCGACAAGGTCATCGACAAGACGCTGGACGGGGCGACGAGCCGGGGGGCGAGCACGATACCCATGCAGACGGTCAAGAACCTGTTCCTGTGGCCGAGCCATTCCTACGTGCGCAAGGCGCTGGAGATTCCGTTGGCGCTCTATGCGGACCACGTGTGGAGCAAGAAGCGGATCATGGAGATCTACCTCAACGTCGCCGAATGGGCGCCCGGGATCTACGGCGTCGGGGCGGCGGCGCGACATCTCTACGGCACCAGCGCCGACAGGATCGGCGCGCGGCAGGCGGCCCTCCTCGCCGTCACGCTGCCCGATCCGGAGGACCGCAATCCCGGCGCGCCGTCGCGCGAGCTGAGGAAGCTGGCGCGCACCATCGAGGCGCGCGCCCGGCAGTCGGGGGCCTACATAAAATGTCTCTATCCCCGAAACGGATGATCTTGCTGACGCGTTCGGCATCGGGGAGTAGTTTTCGCGCAGGGTTCGAGAGGAGGCGCACACCATGGCCGAAATGACGCTCTACATCACGAACAAGAACTATTCCTCCTGGTCGCTCAGGGCGTGGATCGCCATGCGCGTCAACGAGATACCCTTCGAGGAGGTGCTCATTCCGCTCGACGACGCGGCCGGCAACCCGAAGTTCCGCAAGGTGTCGCCGACGGGTAAAATGCCTGTTCTGAAGCACCGGGACCTGGTCGTCTGGGAGACGCTCGCCATCCTGGAATACCTCGCCGACTTCTTCCCGGAAATGCGGTTCTGGCCGGAGGACATGGAGCATCGCGCGCTCGCCCGCGCCGCGTCCGCCGAAATGGCTGCCGGCTTCCGGTCCCTGCGGGAGAGGTGCCCGGTCAACCTGCGGCGCCGCCCGGACCCCATCGGGCCGGACGACGGGGTGAAGGCCGACGTGGCGCGCATCGTCTCCCTCTGGAAGGATCTCGTCGAACGGTCGGGCGGGCCCTTTCTCTTCGGGCCGGCGTTCGGAGCCGCGGACGCCATGTACGCGCCGGTGGTCAACCGGTTCGACGTCTATCGGCTGACCGAGGATCCCGGTGCCCTCGCCTACATGGAGACCATCAAGGAGCTGCCGGCCTGGAAGGAATGGGACGCGGCGGCGCGGGAGGAGCCCTGGACCGTTCCGGCCGACGAAGTCTGAGGCGCGTCGGGCGGCTGCCAAAAAATTGAGGCGGGGCGCTGGCCAATGGGCCTTCGCCCATGTATAAGCCGCTCAATTTCCGAAATCGGCATGTGTCCGTTTCGGCCGAAACCGGGCCGGGGCACGTGTGTTGCCCGAAGTGGAGTAGCTGGCATGGCTGTACCGAAGCGAAAGACGACCCCTTCAAAGCGCGGCATGCGCCGTTCCGCCGACGCCCTGAAGTCGCCGGCCTATGTCGAAGACAAGGATTCCGGCGAGCTGCGCCGTCCGCATCATATCGACCTCAAGTCGGGCATGTATCGCGGCCGCCAGGTGCTGACGCCGAAGGAAGCCGAATAGCACGGTCCCCGTCGCTTCGTCGGTGACGACGGCCGGCGGGCCTTGCCGGCCGTTCGGAGACGCGCGCCCCCCGGCGCGGTCACGACCGTTCCCCGACCTCCTTTCCCGTCTGGACGAATGATGCGCCGATTCGATTTACCGGGACGGTCCCCCGTCATGGCGGCCAACGGTGTCGCGTCGACCTCGCACCCGCTCGCCAGCGCCTCGGCGCTCTCGATCCTGCGCGAGGGCGGGAACGCGGTCGACGCCGCGGTGGCCGCGGTGCTCACGCTCTCGGTGGTCGAGCCGCATATGACCGGGCTCGGCGGCGACAGTTTCGCCATCGTCGCGGAGCCGGACGGCAGCGTTCACGGCCTCAACGGCTCCGGCCGGGCCGCGGCGGGTGCCGACCTCGGTTGGTACGTCGATCGGGGATATACGGAGATACCCGGGCTTTCGGCCCATGCGGTGACCGTCCCCGGCGCCCTCAAGGCCTGGGAGACGCTGCACGAGCGCTTCGGTTCGCTGCCCTTCGGGCGCCTCTTCGCCGATGCCGTCGCCTATGCCGAGGAGGGCTACATCGTGGCTCCCCGCGTCGCGAGCGACTGGGCGGAGGAGGCGGCCACGCTTGGCCGCGACGAGGGCGCGCGGATGCACTACCTGCCCGCCGGATCGGCCCCCCGGGCCGGCGACCGGATGCGCCTGCCGGCCCTCGCCGCCACCCTGCGCACGGTCGCGGAAGGCGGATCGAAGGCCTTTTACGAAGGCCCCATCGCGGCCGAGATCGCGCAGGTCGTGCAGGCCCAGGGCGGGTTCCTCGACGAGGAGGACCTCGCTTCGGTCTCCGCCGAATGGGTCACGCCCGTCGGCACCGACTATGGCGGGCACCGCGTGCTGGAACTGCCGCCCAACGGGCCCGGCATCGTCGCGCTCATCCTGTTCAACCTCATCGACATCCTCGGTACGCGGAGGATGGCGCCCGACGGGCCGGAGCGGTATCACCTGGAGATCGAGGCGGCGCGCGCGGCCTATGCGATGCGGGACGCGATGCTCGCCGATCCCGAGCACATGACCGTCGGCGTCGAGGAGCTGATCAGCCGGGCCTATGCGGAGACCCTGGCGGGGCAGATCGATCCGTCGCGGCGCAATCCGTCGATCCGGCTGCCGGACCTGCCGCAGGCCGACACCGTCTATCTCACCGTGGCCGATCGCGAAGGCCGCGTCGTTTCCTTCATCAACTCGATCTACGCCTGGTTCGGGTCGCAGATCGCGACGCCGCGCTCGGGCGTCCTGCTGCAGAACCGGGGCGCCTGCTTTCGCGTCGAGGAGGGACATCCGAACGCGATCGGCCCGCGCAAGCGGCCCATGCATACGATCATCCCGGCGATGGCCCTCAAGGACGGCCTCCCGGCCGTGTCCTTCGGGGTGATGGGCGGCGCCTACCAGCCGATGGGGCACGCCCACGTCTTTTCCAATCTCGTCGACCACGGCATGGATCCGCAGGAGGCGATCGACCACGGGCGGATCTTCTGGGAGAAGGACGGGGTCCTGGGCGTCGAAGCGGGCATTTGCGAACGGACCGTCGAGGGGCTCGGGAAGCTGGGGCATTCCGTCCGGCCGGCGGCCTCGCCCTGGGGCGGAGGACAGATGATCGTCGTCGACCGCGAGCGCGGCTGCTACGTCGCCGGGTCGGACCCGCGCAAGGACGGGCAGGCCGTGGGGTTCTGACCACCCCCCGGCGTCAGCGGCCGAGGGAATCGAGCTTGGTCTGGAGCGCGCGCAGCTGGTCCTTCAGTTCGTCCAGGTCCTTGGCGTCGGCCGCCTTGTGCTCGCCGCCGGCCGCACCGCCTCCGGGAGCCATGCCGAAGGGCGAGAACATCTTCATCGCCTGCTGGAACATCTCGGTGTTGCGGCGCACCTGGTCCTCGGCCATCTGCATCGGGATCTGCATGTTTCGCGCCACGGGATTGTTGCCGAAGGCCTTGGCCAACTGTTCGCGCATCTGCTCCTGCTGCGCCGAGAAGGCCGACATCGACTGCTCGAGATAGCTCGGGAGCACCATCTGCATCTGGTCGCCGTAATAGGAGATCAGCTGGCGGAGGAAGGATATCGGCAGAAGCGTGTTGCCGGTCTTCGACTCCTGCTCGAAGATGATCTGGGTGAGGACGGCATGGGTGATGTCTTCCCCCGTCTTCGCGTCCTGGACGGAGAAATCCTCGCCCTTCTTCACCATGACGGCAAGATCGTCGAGCGTCACGTAGCTGCTGGTGCCGGTATTGTACAGTCTCCGGTTGGCGTATTTCTTGATGACCGTCGGCCCGTCGTTCTTCGCCATGCCTTGTCTCCGTTGGATACCCGTATTGCTCCCGTGCAGCGGACCTTAGGCGAAAAGCCGTTTGCATGACAATTGCTTTTGTGCATTGCGGCGAAGGGTTGTTTTCCCGCCGCGGCGCTCGATGCCGCCCCGCCGAAACCCGGGGAGGGCGACAGCGGGCAGCGTTTGACTCCCGGCGCCGCCTGCGCCAGTTTCAGCGAAGCTTCATGCCTCCACGTCAACGAAGATCGGAAACGCCATGTCCACTCCATCTGTTGTGATCGCCAGCGCGGCCCGCACGGCCGTCGGCTCCTTCAACGGCGCGTTCGCCAACGTGCCCGCCCACGACCTCGGCGCCGCCGTCATCAGCGAATCGCTGGCACGGGCCAAGGTCGACCCGGGCGAGGTCGACGAGGTGATCATGGGCCAGATCCTCACCGCGGGGCAGGGACAGAACCCGGCGCGGCAGGCGGCCATGTCCGCCGGCGTGCCCAAGGAGAAGACCGCGTGGGGGCTCAACCAGCTTTGCGGCTCCGGCCTGCGGGCGGTTGCGATCGGGATGCAGCAGATCGCCACCGGCGACGCGGACGTCATCGTGGCGGGCGGCCAGGAGTCGATGTCCATGGCGCCGCATTGCGCCCACCTCCGCGGCGGCGTGAAGATGGGCGACTTCAAGATGATCGACACGATGATCAAGGACGGCCTGTGGGATGCCTTCAACGGCTACCACATGGGCAATACTGCGGAGAACGTGGCGCGCCAGTGGCAGCTGACGCGCGACGAGCAGGACAGCTTCGCCGTCGCCTCTCAGAACAAGGCGGAGGCGGCCCAGAAGGGCGGCCGGTTCAAGGACGAGATCGTTCCCTTCACGATCAAGACGCGCAAGGGCGACATCGTCGTCGATGCCGACGAATACATCCGGCACGGCGCCACGGTCGATGCCATGGCGAAGCTCCGGCCCGCCTTCGACAAGGAAGGCACCGTGACCGCGGGCAACGCCTCGGGCATCAACGACGGGGCGGCCGTGGCCGTGCTGATGAGCGAGGCGGCAGCCCAGAAGCGCGGCATCACGCCGATGGCCCGGATCGTCTCGTGGGCGACGGCCGGCGTCGACCCGCAGATCATGGGCACCGGACCGATTCCCGCGTCCCGCAAGGCGCTGGAGAAGGCCGGGTGGTCGGTCGGCGACGTCGAGCTGGTGGAAGCGAACGAAGCGTTCGCCGCCCAGGCCTGCGCCGTGAACAAGGAGCTGGGCTGGGATCCGGAGATCGTCAACGTCAACGGCGGCGCGATCGCCATCGGCCATCCGATCGGGGCTTCGGGCGCCCGCATCCTCAACACCCTGCTCTTCGAGATGCAGCGCCGCAACGTGAGGAAGGGGCTCGCGACGCTCTGCATCGGCGGCGGCATGGGCGTCGCCATGTGCGTCGAGCGCCTGTAGGCTTCCTGCGGCAGGCACTTTTTTGGCGGCGCGGCCTACCATCCGCGCCGTTTTCGTATCAAGCTCGATCCGTCGAGAACAAAGGGAGGAAGGGTCATGGCGAGGGTTGCGGTGGTCACAGGAGGGTCGCGCGGCATCGGCGCGGCGATCTCGGTCGCGCTGAAGGACATGGGCTGCGACGTCGCGGCCACCTATGCCGGCAACGACGAGAAGGCCGAGGCCTTCCGGAAGGAGACCGGAATCGGCGTCTACAAGTGGGACGTTTCGGACTACGATGCCTGCAAGGACGGGATCTCGCGGGTCGAGGCGGACCTCGGTCCGGTGGACATCCTCGTCAACAACGCCGGCATCACGCGCGACGCCATGTTCCACAAGATGACGCCGGACCAGTGGAAAGCCGTCATCGACACCAACCTGACCGGCCTCTTCAACATGACCCACTGCGTCTGGGGCGGCATGCGGGACCGCGGCTTCGGGCGGGTGATCAACATATCGTCGATCAACGGGCAGAAGGGGCAGATGGGGCAGGCCAACTATTCCGCCGCGAAGGCCGGCGATATCGGTTTCACCAAGGCCCTGGCCCAGGAAGGGGCGGCGAAGGGGATCACGGTCAACGCCGTCTGCCCGGGATATATCGGGACCGAAATGGTTCGCGCGGTGCCGCAGGAGGTGCTGGAGAAGCGGATCCTACCACTCATCCCGGTCGGTCGGCTGGGTGAGCCGGAGGAGATCGCGCGCTGCGTCGTCTTCCTGGCCAACGACGAGGCCGGCTTCATCACCGGCTCGACCCTGACGGCCAACGGCGGACAGTATTTCGCCTGAGCCGTCGCTCGCCGCAGCCTTGGGGTCGTCGCCCGGCGGGCGGCGCCCCGGCAGACCGTGGCGGGCAAATATCCAGTCGTACCCGCACGGTTCATCCGCGATTTCCGCGAGATGCGGACACCTCCAGGGCAAGGGAATCATGGGCTTATGCGAATTGAAGGGCCGGCGAAAGATTTCGCTTGCCAGGGGTCGGGCCGGCCTCGCCCCCTTGAGCCCGGCGATCGGGCGCCGATTCAGGATATGGTGGCGGGTTCGTTCGGGTTGCGAAGATGTAGTGGGGAACAAACCCTGAATCGGCGCGAGTCAGCGATTCGTCGTCGATTCGTTCCGTCCCTGTTCCACTCGGCGGCCGCGGGCTGGATTTTTCCCGGAAGCCGGCCCATATGGCGAGTGTCGGCCGTCCTCGTGGCCGCCCTCGCGAAACCTCAGATTGTTGCCCGATGCTTCATTCCAAGCCCGCCCGAAGCGAGCCCATGATCCTGAGCGGCCGGGACGTAACGGCCGTGCTCGGGCCCACCAATACCGGCAAGACGCACTATGCGATCGAGCGCATGATCGCCCACCGGTCGGGCGTCATCGGGCTGCCGCTCAGGCTGCTGGCGAGGGAGGTCTACCAGCGCGTGGCGGCCAGGGTCGGCCCGCAGAACGTGTCGCTGGTCACCGGGGAGGAGAAGATCTCGCCGCCGGGCGCCCGCTTTTCCGTCTGCACCGTGGAGGCCATGCCGCGTGCCACCGACGCCGCCTTCGTTGCCATCGACGAGGTGCAGCTGGCCGCCGACCTGGAGCGCGGGCACATCTTCACGGATCGCATCCTGCACCTGCGCGGCCGCGAGGAGACGCTGCTGCTCGGTGCCGGCACGATGCGCGGCATTCTGGAGACGTTGCTGCCGGGGCTGACGGTGGTCGGCCGGCCGCGCCTGTCGCAGCTCGTCTTCGCCGGTGCAAGGAAAATCACCCGGCTGCCGCGGCGTACCGCCATCGTCGCCTTTTCCGCCGACGAGGTCTATGCGATCGCGGAGCTGGTGCGCCGGCAGCGCGGTGGCGCGGCGGTGGTGATGGGTGCGCTCAGCCCGCGCACCCGCAATGCCCAGGTGGGGCTCTATCAGTCGGGCGACGTCGAGTATCTCGTCGCCACCGATGCGATCGGCATGGGGCTCAATCTGGACGTGGACCACGTCGCCTTCGCGCAGGACCGCAAGTTCGACGGGTACCAGTTCAGGCCGCTCAACCCCGCCGAACTCGGGCAGATCGCCGGCCGGGCGGGGCGGCACGTCAACGACGGGACGTTCGGCGTGACGGGGCGCACCGATCCGTTCGGGGACGAGGTCGTCGAACGGATCGAGTCGCACGAGTTCGAACCGGTCCGGGTCCTGCAGTGGCGGAGCAAGGAGCTGGATTTCTCGAGCCTCGACCGGCTCGGCGCCAGCCTCGACGCCATTCCGCCCGTCGGCGGGCTGACGCGCGCCCTGCCGGCGGTCGACCAGCAGGCGCTCGAACATTTGTCGCGCTTTCCGGAAATCGCCGGGCTCGCATCCTCGCCGGACCGCATCGAGACGCTCTGGGAGACCTGCGCGCTGCCGGACTATCGCCGCATCACCCCGGCGCAGCACGCCGAACTGATCGGGACCATCTTCACGGATCTCGTGCGCAGCGGCAAGGTGGACGAGGACTTCCTCGCCGAACAGGTGCGGCGGGCCGACCGCGTCGACGGGGAGATCGAGACGCTGTCCGGCCGGATCGCGCAGATAAGAACCTGGACCTACGTGTCGCATCGCCCCGGCTGGCTTGCCGATCCGACACACTGGCAGGAAAAGACCAGGGAAATCGAGGATCGATTGTCGGACGCCCTGCATGAAAGGTTGACGAAACGCTTCGTTGATCGCAGGACTTCCGTGCTCATGAAGCGCTTGAGAGAGAATGCGATGCTTGAAGCTGAAATCAGTGTTGACGGCGACGTGTATGTTGAGGGGCACCATGTCGGGCAGCTGGCCGGCTTCCGCTTCATGCCGGACCAGAGCGCGGAGGGGCACGACGCCAAGGCCGTGCTCGCAGCAGCGCAGAAGGCGCTCGCGCTCGAATACGAGGCACGTGCCGCCCGGCTGCATGCCAGCGGCAACGGCGACTTCGCGCTCGGATCCGATGGCGTGGTGCGTTGGCTGGGCGACCCGGTGGGGAAACTGGCCGCTTCCGACAGCATCATGCGCCCGCGGGTCATCCTGCTGGCCGACGACGATCTCGCGGGTGCCGCCCGCGATTTCGTGAGCGCGCGCGTCGAGCGCTTCGTCAACCATCAGATCTCGACGGTGCTGAAGCCGCTCGACGACCTGTCGCGGGCGGAGGACCTGGAAGGGCTGGCCAAGGGCCTCGCCTTCCAGCTGGTCGAGAATCTCGGCGTCCTCTTCCGCCGCGACGTGGCGGACGAGGTCAAGGCGCTGGACCAGAGCGCGCGCGGCTCCCTGCGCCGCTACGGGGTGCGGTTCGGCGCCTACCACATCTTCATGCCGGCCTTGCTGAAGCCGGCGCCGGCCGAAACGATCACGATGCTGTGGAGCCTCAAGAACGATGCGTTCGACCGGCCGGGCTACGGCGACCTGATCGCCATGCTGGCGGCGGGGCGGACCTCGATCGTCACGGACCCGGCCTACGAGCGGAACTTCTACAAGCTCGCCGGTTTCCGGTTCCTCGGAAAGCGCGCCGTGCGCATCGATATCCTGGAGCGGCTCTCCGACCTCATCCGGCCGGCCCTGCAGTGGAATCCGGGAAGGGGGGCGCGCCCCGACGGAGGCTACGACGGACGGCGGTTCACGACGACTCCGGCGATGCTTTCGATCCTGGGCGCCACCCAGGACGATATCGAGGAAATCCTGAAGGGGCTCGGCTACCGTGCCGACTCGGTGCCGCCGGAAGAGGCGGCGGCGCATGTCGCCGCTCTCGACGCGGCCAATCCGCCGAAGGACGGTGCGACGGAGGGCCCGGTGGTCGAGAAGAAGGCGTCCGTCAGGACGCCGGCGGCGGGCGAACCCCACCCGGCGGCGAGCGCCGAGCCGGAGGCAAGTTCTGCGCCGGCTGAAACCGCGCCGCCGGAGGAAAGCGCTGCGCCGGCCGAAAGCGCACCGGCGGAGGAAAGCGCTGGACCGGCCGAAAGCGCACCGCCGGAGGCAGGCGCTGCGCACGAGGAAACTCCGGAGACGGCGGCTGCCGTCGCTTCGGCCGAGGCCGAAAGCCCGGCCGTCGCGGCCGAGGAGGTCCCGGACAGCGGCGCGGCGCCGGCAGCGGCCCCCGCGGAAGCCGATTCTGGCGAAGCGGCCGAGGTCCAGCCGGAGCCGGAGGCGCCGAAGCCGGTCCTGCTATGGCGGCCGCTCGCGCGCGGCGACCAGGGGCGGGGCCGCAACGGCCAGCGCGGCGAAGGCGACGGCGACGGCCGCGAGCGGCCGCAGGGCAAGGGCCGGTTCAAGGGAAAGGGCGGCGGCAAGCCGGGCGGGCGCGGTCCGCGCGACGGGCAGAACGAGCGCCCGCCGCGCCACGGCGACGGCGGCAAGGGTGGCCGGCCGCCGAGGAAGGAGAAGCCCATCGATCCGGACTCGCCCTTCGCCAAGCTTGCCGCCCTGAAGGAGCAGATGAAGAAATGACGCCGGCGGGCGCGCGGTGAGCGGAAGCGGGCAGCGCATCGACAAGTGGCTCTTCTTCGCGCGGGTCACCAAGTCGCGCTCGCTCGCCGCCAAGCTCGCCCAGTCGGGGCGGATCCGCGTCAACCGCGAGAAGGTCGACCAGGCCAGCCGAACGGTGAAGGCAGGCGACGTGCTGACCGTCACGCTCGATCGGCAGGTTCGCGTCCTGCGGATCGTCGCCGAGGGGGAGCGCCGCGGGCCGTTCCAGGAGGCGCGGCTGCTCTACGAGGATCTCACGCCGCCTCCGCCGGCGAAGGACGAGCGGCCGGCTCGTCCCATGCCGCCCTCGCGCGAGGCCGGTACGGGTCGGCCGACCAAGCGGGATCGGCGCCGGCTCGACCAAGCGCGCGCGGACGCCGGCGATCGCGGCCAGGATTGAGGCGGGGCACGGCGCCCGGCAGCCGGGGGAAATTCTATTCCGTTCCGGCGCGGGGCGGCGCAAGGCTTTGGCCTTGCCTTCGGCCGGCAAGTTGGTTACCTCACGGCGAAAAGCACATGGTCCAGCCGGAGCGCCTTCATGACGTATATCGTCACAGACAACTGCATTCGCTGCAAATATATGGATTGCGTCGAGGTTTGTCCGGTCGATTGCTTCTACGAGGGCGACAACATGCTCGTCATCCATCCCGACGAATGCATCGATTGCGGCGTCTGCGAGCCGGAATGTCCGGCGGAGGCGATCAAGCCCGACACCGAGCCGGGACTTGACAAATGGTTGCAGATCAACACTGAATACGCCGATAAGTGGCCGAACATCACCGTCAAGCGCGATCCCCCGGATGACGCGAAAGATTATGACGGGATGGAGGGCAAATTCGACAAGTTCTTTTCGCCGGAGCCGGGAGAGGGAGACTGACTGGCAAAAATAGGGGTCCGTTGCGACATTGTGTCTCGTCGTAGCCGGATCGCGTCATGCATATTCCGGAAAGCGCTTTGCGCCCAGCGCTTGGCAGGCGTGCGTTCCGCCGCGCGCAAATTATTGATTTATGCTGTTTTTTATGATAGGTTAACGACACTGTCCCGAGCGTGCCACAAACGGTGGTGTGCGCCATCATCACGAAAGTCAGTCTGTCCTTGCGAATGCGGCATCACAATCCAGAAGGCGGCAACGGGCCGCGTCGGGACTTCGCTTCAGCGCGGTTGGTCTTCGAAAATTCTCTCGTGAGCGGGAAGGTCCTAGCGGCCTCGTAACCTCAGGGTGATCCGCCGCGTCGTATACGGGCGTCTGCCCGGCCGGCAAGCTCCGGTTAGTAACAGGGAGTTACATAAACGCATGACGATCCAGCAGAAAAAGTCTTCTCAGCGCCAGGGGTTCAAGACGGGCGAGTTGATCGTCTACCCGGCCCATGGCGTCGGCCAGATCGTGGCCATCGAGGAGCAGGAAGTTGCGGGTCACAAGCTCGAGCTTTTTGTCATCGACTTCGAGAAGGACAAGATGCGGCTGAAAGTGCCCGTTACGAAGGCCATGAACATCGGCATGCGCAAGCTGTCCGAGACGGACTTCGTGGAACGGTCGCTGAAGGTCGTGCAGGGCCGTGCCCGGGTGAAGCGGACCATGTGGTCGCGCCGCGCCCAGGAATATGACGCCAAGATCAACTCGGGCGACCTGATCTCCATAGCGGAGGTCGTGCGCGACCTCTACCGCGCGGAGAACCAGCCGGAGCAGTCCTACTCGGAGCGCCAGCTCTACGAGGCGGCACTGGACCGGATGGCGCGCGAGATCGCCGCGGTCCAGAAGATGTCCGAGACGGAAGCTGTCCGCCTCATCGAGGTCAATCTGAACAAGGGTCCGAAGCGCGGAAAGAGCGTGGAGGAAGAAGAAACCCAGGACGAGGCCGCCTAGGCGGTCGTCCTGCGATATCGAGGAAGCCCGGCCAGGAAGCCGGGCTTCTTGGTTTAGGGCAGTTCCGAAAAGAGCGGAAAGCGGTTTTCGTGCGGAATTGCAACGGGAGGAAGGGACGGTGCCGTGCGGGTCTTCACAAGAACCCGGACGTCTCCAAACCCTCGGTTCCATGCGTTTCCGGAGGGAATTGGTGTCCGCCTTTTCCGGAAGCGCACGGGACCGTTTCGAGGCGGACGGGCAGCGCCCGTCCGGGTCGCCGACGGGCCGTTCGCGGGTCGCCGGCAGCGGGCCGGATTCCCGTTCGGCCCTTTCGGGAGGAGGGCGGAAGGCTTTCCCCGTCGATTCGGCCCGAGGCCGAGGCGTTCGGCGGCGGGTTCGTCGCTTCCGTCGATGGAAAAATCGCCGCTGGCCGGCCATCCTGCCCTGCTTGCCCGGCGGGGCCCGAGGGCCGTAGCCCCGAACACCGTGGCGACGCGTGCCGCGACTGCCGGCTTCCGGTCCCCGCCGTTCCCACGGCGCCGATCGCAGGCCGTCCGGGCGAGACTGCGCCGCGCCGAATGACGTGCGGCAAGGCGCGCAACCCATGCAGTGGAACCAACCGGCGCATCGACGGTTTTCAATCCAGGTGAACAGTGAGTTGCCGAACCATGCGTTGATCCCAGGTTTCCTCCACCGCGTAATGAACGCTCAGAGCGAGTGCGGAGAAGCATCATGAAGGAAGTTTCAGCTCGGCGACAAATGATCAAGGCGGCGATGTCGGCGCCGTACCTCGAAAGAGGCGAAGAACACGACCTTGCGGTGCGATGGAAGGAAAACCGGGACCAGGACGCCCTCCACCGGATCACGACCTCCCATATGCGCCTCGTCATCGCCATGGCCTCGCGGTTTCGCAATTTCGGGCTTCCGATGAGCGACCTGGTGCAGGAGGGGCATGTCGGCCTGCTCGAGGCGGCGGCGCGGTTCGAGCCGGAGCGCGAGGTTCGTTTCTCCACCTATGCGACGTGGTGGATCCGGGCTTCGATGCAGGACTACATCCTGCGCAACTGGTCGATCGTGCGCGGCGGGACGAGTTCCGCGCAGAAGGCGCTGTTCTTCAACCTCCGGCGCCTGCGCGCCAAATTGTCGCAGGGAGACCAGCGGCTGACCGACAGCGCGATCCATGCGGAGATCGCGGCGGCGCTGGGCGTCCAGGTCAAGGACGTCGCGTTCATGGATGCGCGCCTGTCGGGGCCGGATACCTCCCTCAACGCGCCGGTGACCGATTCCGAATCGGGCAGTTCCGACCGCATGGACTTCATTCCGAGCGAAGATCCGCTGCCCGACGAGCAGGTCGGGACGATGATCGACGACGAGCGGCGCTCCGCACTGCTCCATTCGGCGATGGACTCGCTGAACGACCGGGAACTGAAGATCATCCGCGAACGGCGCCTCGCGGAGGACGGCGCCACGCTGGAATTGCTCGGCGCGACGCTCGGCATCTCGAAGGAGCGGGTCAGGCAGATCGAGAACCGAGCGCTGCAGAAGCTGAAGCTCGCCCTCATCAAGGAAATGCCGTCGATCGGTTCCATGTAGCGGCCGGCGGGCACGGCCTGCTCACTGGGCGATGATCTTGACCTTTTCGCCGGCCCGAAGACGGCGGCCGTCCGTCAGTCCGTTGAGGATGCGGAACAGCTGCTCGGGCCGGTCGGTGCCCATCATCCGGCGCGACATCGAGGCGACGGTGTCGTCGGCCGCGGCCGTCACAACCCGCACGCGCAGCGGCTTGAGAGACCGGATCTCGTCCGGCGTGAGCTTCCTGAAGCTCTGCCGCAGCAGGTCGGCCGCCGGTGCGAGCTGGTCGCTGTCGCGCGGGGCGGCGGTCAGGAACCGGTAGATGCGATCGCCGGCGCGGATCACCGTCACGTCGAAATCCCACTTGTCCGCCGTCGCCCTGGCGTCGGCGGCCTCCATTCCGTTGACGCGCAAGGCACGGATCGTATCCGGCTCGAGGCCCGAGACCCAACCGCTGGCGATGTAGCTCGTCAGGGAGCCCTTGCCGCTGGCGTCGACCCCGTCGAAGCGTATCGCGAGGCTGCCCGGCCCGGTCGCCAGGACGGCTTCGGCCGTGTTCTTGATCTTGAACCCGGGCGGGACCTCGAAGCGAACGCCGAGCCGTGGATGCAGGAAGACCCGGCCGCGGACATACCCTTCCTGCGGCCGGTCGCCGAAGAGCAGGCCGTCGATACCGGCGAGGAAATAGTCGCGGCCGCGGGTTCCGAAGCCCTCCGGGCCGAAGGCGGCGGCATGCTGGCGCGCCAGCGCGACCCGCTGCGGCGTGCTCGGGTGCGTCGACAGGAAATCCAGGCTCTGGTCCTTGTTCGGATCCGCCGAGGTGAATTCGCTGTAGGCGGCCATGGTCTGGAGGAAGCGCGCCTGGGCGTAGGGGTCGTATCCGGCCTCGCCGAGCATGTGGACGCCGATGGCATCGGCCTGCAGCTCCTGGTGGCGCGAAAACGCGGCGATCTTCAGCTTGCTCTGGGCGAGCGCGACGTTGCTCGCGAGCTCGTCGGACAGAACCTCCGAGACGACGCGGTCGTTGATGCTCTGCGCCTCCTCGAAGCGCTGGCGCTCGATGCCGTGGTTTGCCGTCACGTGGCCCATCTCGTGGGCGATGACGGCGGCGACCTCGGAGGAATTGTCGGCCAGGGCCAGCAGGCCGCGCGTCACGTAGATGTAGCCGCCGGGAAGGGCGAAGGCGTTGACCGACGGCGAGTTGAGAATCGTGATTCGATAGGTCTGGTTCGGATTCTCCGAGACCGCCGTCAGGGATCCGACGATGCCGGCGACCAGCTTGTCGATCTTCTCGTCGTGGTAGGCGCCGCCGTAGGTCGCCAGGATACGGGGATGCTCGCGCGCGCCGAGCTTCGCCTTCGGGTCGTTCTTCTGGACTTCCGAGACGATCTGCGGCGTTCGCGAGGGATGGATCGAGGGATCGCCGCTGGTCTGGTCGAGCAGCATCTGGCAGCCGGACAACGCGAGCGCCAGCGCGAGCGAAACGGTCCCGCGCACTGCAGCGCAAGTCGCTCGCCGGCGGCGGCCGGCGCATCCACTTTTCCGTTCGGCAATCACGCCGTCGCCTGCGGTCAGTTTGCGAGTCCTGAGAAGACAGTGTTCCAGTTTACGAAAGCACGGGCCGATCCGCCACGGCCGCAATGCGAGCTCCGCGATTTCCTCCTACCCGATTTTGACCGCAGGTGCCATCGCGGGGTGCCGAAAGTGTGGCGCTTTTTGCGCGTTCATGTGTCATTTTTGCCGAGGTAGCCCGCAAGGCCCTTCACGTCGCCGCGCTCGAAGAAGCCGGGGGCGGGGCCGATCGCGGCGACCGTGCCCTCCAGGACGAAGATCACGTCGTCGGCGACGGCGCGTGCGTCCTCCGGCTCGTGCGTCACCATCAGGACCGTCATCCCGGTCTGGCGGTGCAGGTCGCGGATGAGGGCGAGCATGTCGGCCTTGAGGCCCGGCCCGAGCGCGGCGAACGGCTCGTCGAGAAGGAGGACGGGGCGGCGGCGCACCAGCGCCCGCGCAAGCGCCACGCGCTGGCGCTCGCCACCGGAAAGCTGTCCCGGAGACCGGCCCGAATACCCCTCCAGGCCGACGCGCGACAGCGCTTCGCGTACCGTTCGCCAGGCCGGTTCGTCGAGCGCCAGGCCGGGGTCGAGCCCGAGGCCGACATTGGTGCCGACGTCGAGATGGGCGAACAGGTTGTTGTCCTGGAACACCATCGAAACCGGGCGTTCGGCCGGCCCCAGGCGGGTCACGTCCCTGCCGCCGATCAGGACCTTGCCGGTGGACGGCCTTTCGAAACCCGCGACGAGGTTCAGGAGGGTGGACTTGCCAGCCCCCGAGGGCCCGACGACGGCGGCCAGGCGCCCGGCAGAGACCTCGACGTCGAAGCGCACCGCGAATTCGGCGAAGCCGAACCGGAGCTCCCGAAGCGCGATGCCGCCGGAAGGATCGAGGCTCATCGCGGCCTCTTCGGGGATGAGGTCCGCGGGGGCGCGGTACCCAGCATCATCAGGGCGAGGCAGAGAAGGCCGAGCAGGAGCGCAAGGCCCGCGGCGTCGCCGGTGCGATAGCTGCCCATGCGCTGCAGCAACAGATAGGGCAGCGTGACCGTGCCGTTTCCGCCGAAAAGCGCGATCGCTCCCAGATCGCCGAGCGAAAGCGCCATGGCGAAGGCGAAGGCGATCGAGAGCGGCCGCTTGAGGCCGGGCCAGTCGACGAGGCGGAACCGGCGCCAGCCGGTGAGGCCGAGGGACATGCTGAGGCGGGCGGTGCGCGCCATGTGGCTGTCGATGGCCGGCTCCACCACGCGGATGACGAAGGGAAGCGCCATCAGAGCGTTGACGAGGACGACGATCGCCGGCGCCAGGGCGAAGACGTCGAACCGGTCGTGCAGGAGCACGAACCAGCCCGCGCCGAGGACGATCGGCGGGACCAGGAGGATGAGGGAGGAGGCAGCACCCGCCGAAGCGCGGAGCAGGCGGGCGGCGCGGTAGCGCGGTGCAAGCGGCCGGGCCGCATAGCGGGCACCCGCCAGCGCCAGGGCGAGCAGGAGGCCGGCGAGAGCGGCCGCCAGGGCGATGGCCAGGCTGGTGGCGCCCGCCCGCCAGACGGCGGGTTCCGACAGGAGTTTCGGAAGGTCCGCGGCGACGCCGGAGACGACGATCGCCAGGAGGGGTGCGGCGAGAAATGCCGCGCCCGAGGCGATGAGGATCGCGTCGCACGTGCGCGCGAGCGGCGAATCGCGATCGTAGCGCCGGACGGTCCTGCCGGCGGTGGCGCCCTCCTCGGCGGTTCCGCCGGCCAGCCTGAGGGCCAGAAGCACGAGCGACGTCAGCGCGATCTGGAGCAGCGCGAGCATGACGGCGCGCGGCGGGTCGAAGTCGAAGCGCAGCGCCTGGTAGATGGCCACTTCGATGGTCGTGGCCGCCGGGCCGCCGCCGAGGAGCAGGACGACGGTGAAGGACGTGGCGCAGAGCATGAAGACCAACCCCGCAATGCCAGGGACGACCCGGGCGAGCGCCGGCCATTCGACGAAGCGGAAGACGGCCCGCCGGTTCATGCCGAGCTGGCCTGCGATCGCCCAGTATTCGCCGGGCAGCCGCTCCAGTTCCAGCACCATCAGCCGCGCGGCGAGCGGCAGGTTGAAGAAGACGTGCGCGAGAAGGATGCCGCCGAGGCCGTAGATCGAGACCGGCTCGGCGAGGCCGGCGCGGCCGAGGAGGCCGTTGAGCAAGCCGTTCCGTCCCCAGATCTCGACGAGCCCGAGCGCGGCGACGATCTGGGGCAGGCCGAGGGGCAGCGCCAGAAGGCGGATCAGCCAGGCGCGGCCGACGAAATCCCGCCGGCGGGCGATCGCGCTGGAAAGCGGGATCGCGAGCGCCACGGAGAAGAGGGTCGACAGCCCGGCCTGTATCAGCGTGAAGCGCGTCACCCGCCAGATATACGCATCGAAGGTGGCGGACTGTCCCCCGGCGCGACCGGCCGTCGTCGCCACGAGGGGGACGACCGCCGCCAGGACGAGCGCCGCCATGACCGCGAGCGCGAGGACGCCGAGGGCGAGCGTGCGGTTGCGTTCGCTCGGTGCGAGCATGTCGGCCGCCGGCTTCCCGCTACTTGCTCATGGCCGCCAGCCACTCGTCGACCCAGGCCTTGCGCTTGGCGTCGACCGTTTCCGGGGGGAACAGGAGGGCGCGATCCGGCTTGACCCGCTTGTCGAACGCCGCCGGCAGCGGGGTGTCGGTCGAGGCGGCGGGCAGCATCCAGTTGGTGGTCGGGATGACGTCCTGGAACGCGGGGGAGATCATGAAGCGGAGGAACCGCTGCGCCAGATCCTTGTGGGCGGTGTGCGCGATCATTCCGGCGACCTCTATCTGGAGATAGTGGCCGCCCGAGAACTTGGCCGCCCGGTACCGGTCCGTCTTCTCCTCCATGATGTGGTAGGCGGGGGAGGTCGTGTAGGAGAGCACCATCGGCACCTCGTGCTTGGTGAAGAGGCCGTAGGCGTCGGACCAGCTCGGCGAGACGGTGAGGATGCGGTCCTTGAGCTTCGCCCACGCCTCGGGCGCCTTGTCGCCGTAGACCGCCTTCATCCAGAGGAGCAGGCCGAGGCCCGGGGTGGAGGTGCGCGGGTCCTCGATCGCGATCTTGCGGTCGGCCGGGCCGTCCACCAGCTGCTGCATGCTCGTCGGCGGATCGGTTATCGCCTCCGTGTCGTAGACGAAGGCGAAATAGCCGTAGTCGTAGGGCACGAAGACCTTGTCGTGAAATCCGCCGGGGACCTTGACCGCGGCCGTGTCGATGCCGGCGGGCGCGAAAAGGCCGGTCTTCTTCGCCTCCGCGACGAGGTTGGTGTCGAGGCCGAGGACGACGTCGGCGTGCGTTCCCGAGCCTTCCAGCTTCAGCCGGTTGAGCAGGGCCACGCCGTCCTCCGCGCCGACCCATTCGAGGGTACAGCCGCAGTCGGCCTCGAAGGCCTTCTTGACCTTCGGGCCGGGGCCCCAGTCGGCGATGAAGCTGTCGTAGGTGTAGACGGTGAGGGTCGGCTTGTCGGCGGCCTGGGCGGCCACGGCCGAGGCCGCGAGCACGCAGAGCGCGGCGAGGAAAGAGAGTGTTCGGGGCATCGAGCGCCTCCTTGCTGGTTCGAATGAACGGGATAGGGCGCTTCTGTCGACGCGTCTAAATCCCTCCGCCGGTGCAAACCGGATCAGGTTCCGCGGGTTGGCCGTGCCGGCCTCTCAGCGCGCCCGGAAATCAAGGACGTGCACCCCGTTAGAGCTGAGCCAGACATAATTTCTTGCAGGGCCGCTGGCAAGTGGGCGGCTGGCAAGCGCGGAGAAACCTGATATTGGCCTCGTCCATGAACGCCTCGTCCCCCTTCCTCGTCCTGCTCGCCGGCGAACTGACGGTCACCGACCGTCTGCGCGCGCGGGTTTCCGGCTGGCGCAGCGTGGCGGCGGACGGCGGGATGCGCCATGCTGCAGCACTCGGCGCGGCGCCCGAGCTCTGGGTCGGCGATTTCGATTCGACGACGCGGGACCTCGAATCCGAATGGCCCGACGTTCCGCGGCTGCCCCTTCCGCAGGGCAAGAACGAAACCGACGGGGAAATCGCGGTCGGCGAGGCGCTGAGGCTCGGGGCCGACGAGATCGTCCTTGCCGGCGCGCTCGGCGGACCCCGTTCCGATCACGCGCTGTTTCATCTCCTCCACGCCTGCCGCCTGGCGCGGGACGGCGTTCCGGTCCTGGTCACGTCCGGCACGGAGGAGGCGACGCCGCTCGCCGCCGGACGGCAGACCTTCGACCTTCCGCGGGGATCGCTGTTCTCGATCGTCGGCCTTTCCGAGCTGACGGGGATCGGCCTCGAGGGCGTTCGCTATCCGCTGGACGATTATACGCTGCCGTTCGGGGCGTCCCGCACGATCTCCAACGTCGCCGAAGGGACGGTCGCCGTGACCCTCGGTTCCGGCGTCGCCGTCCTCATCGCCCGCCCCTACGATTTTTCCGGAGCCTGACCGATGGCGCCGCCGATCCTAAAGCTCGACGACATCCGACTGACCTTCGGCGGCACGCCGCTGTTCGCCGGCGTGTCTCTCACGGTCCGGCCGGGGGAGCGCATCTGCCTCGTCGGCCGGAACGGGTCGGGCAAGTCGACCTTGCTGAAGATCGCCGCAGGGCTCGCCGAGGCGCAGACCGGGGAGGTGTTCCTGCACCCCTCGACGACGGTTCGCTACCTGGAGCAGGCCCCCGATTTCGGCGCGTTCACGACGGTCGAAGCCTATGCGGAAAGCGGGCTGGGGCCGGCCGACGATCCGTTCCGCGTCGCCTATCTGCTCGATCACCTGGGACTGACCGGGCAGGAAGATCCGAAGACGCTCTCCGGCGGCGAGGCGCGCCGCGCTGCGCTCGTGCGCGTCCTCGCGCCCCAGCCGGACGTCCTCCTGCTCGACGAGCCGACGAACCATCTCGACCTGCCGACGATCGAATGGCTGGAGGGCGAACTGAAGCGCAGCCGCAGCGCCATCGTCGTCATCTCCCACGACCGGCGTTTCCTGGAAGGCGTGTCGGCAGCGACGATATGGCTCGACCGCGGGCGGGCGCGCCGCCTCGAGGAGGGGTTCGGGGCGTTCGAGGCCTGGCGCGACCGGGTGCTCGAGGAGGAGGAGAGCGAACAGCACAAGCTCGGCCGGGCCATCGAGCGCGAGGAGCACTGGTTGCGCTACGGGGTGACGGCGCGCCGCAAGCGCAACATGCGGCGCCTCGGCGAGCTGCAGGCGATGCGCCAGCGTCATCGCGCCCATCGCGGTCCGACGGGCACCATCAACGCCACGGCGTCGGATGCGCAGGAGTCGGGCAAGCTCGTGATCGAAGCCGACCGGATCTCGAAGAGCTACGGCGCGCGGCCGATCGTGCGCGACTTCTCGCTGCGGCTCCATCGCGGCGACCGCCTGGGGCTCGTCGGTCCGAACGGCGCCGGCAAGACGACGTTGCTGAACATGCTCGTCGGCGACCTTGCGCCGGACGCCGGCAGGGTGCGTCTCGGGACCAATCTGGACGTCGCGAAACTCGACCAGAAGCGGGAGGACCTCGCGCCGGAGGAGACGCTCGCCCACTACCTGACCGACGGGCGCGGCGAGACCCTGATCGTCAACGGCGAGCAGCGTCACGTCACCGGCTACATGAAGGACTTCCTGTTCCAGCCCGAGCAGATGCTGACGCCGATCCGCGAACTCTCCGGCGGCGAGCGGGCGCGGCTGGTGCTGGCGCGGATGCTGGCGAGGCCGACGAACCTCCTCGTCCTCGACGAGCCGACCAACGACCTCGACATGGAAACGCTCGACCTCCTGCAGGAGCTGGTGGCCGGGTTCGCGGGCACCGTCATCCTCGTCAGCCACGACCGCGACTTCCTCGACCGCACGGTCACCTCGACCATCGCGCCGGCCGATCCCGACCGGCCGGACGGACGGTGGATCGAATATGCCGGCGGCTACAGCGACATGATGGCGCAGCGGCGGGGCGTGCAGGAGGCGCGCAAGCAGGAGAGGGCGGCACGGCAGCCGGCCGACGCCGGGCCGGGCGCCAGGGAGAACGGGCGGACGGACCCGCAGCGGAAGCTGTCCTTCAAGCAGAAGTTCGCCCTCGAGACGTTGCCGGGGCGGATTGCCGCGCTGCAGGAGACGATTGCCGGCATGGAGGACGAGATGGCGGATCCGGGTTTCTACGCGAGCGATCCGGGGGCCTTCAACGACATCGCGGCGCGCCTGTCGGAAAGCCGGGAGGAGCTCGCCCGCATGGAGGACGAGTGGCTGGAGCTCGAGGTCCTGCGCGAGGAGCTGGAGGGGTAGGGCGCGCGTCCGCGTTCGGCGGAGGGTAGCGCGCTTCCGGACGGAAAACCGGTGTCCACTTTTCCTGGAAGCGGTTGTTTGTGTGCCGCGCTTCCGGACGGAAAACCGGTGTCCACTTTTCCTGGAAGCGCTCTAGCGCGGTTTCCGTTCGAGGAGCAGGTACGACGCGAGGGCGACGGCCGGGAAGGCCATGCCGAGGGCGGAATAGGCATGCCATCCGAAGAAATGGAGCGTCGGGCTCACCAGCGCGGAGCCGATAGCGCCGCCCATGAAGAAGGTCGCCATGTAGACGGCGTTCAGGCGGTTGCGGATGGCCGGATGCAGGGCGAAGATCTCGCGCTGGCTGATCACCATGTTCGCCTGGACGCCGAGGTCGAGCAGCACCGCGGCGAGCACGAGGACGACGAGCGAGACCTGTCCGAACCACGCCAGGCCGAAGGCGATGAGCACGGTCGCCTGCGCCCCCATGGCCGTGGCGTAGCCGTATCGGTGATCGGCGAGCCAGCCGGCGACCGGGGCGGCGAACACGCCGAGGACGCCGGCGAGAGCGAAGAGCGCGACCCCGCTCGGCGTGAAGCCGTAGGCGGGCGAAAGCAGGAGGAGCGGCGCTCCCGTCCAGAACATGGAAAAGGCGGCGAAGAGCATGGCGTGGTAGAACGCCCGCCGCCTGAGGACCGGTTCGTCGCGGACGAGGCGGCCCAGCGATCCGATCAGCCTGAAGTAGGTCGAGCGGGCCTCCGGCCGCTTTTCCGGCAGCACGCGCATCAACGTGAGGCCGATGACGACGATAAGGCCCGCCGACAGGACGAAGAGGCCGCGCCAGTCGATCAGGTCGGCGAGGAAGCTGGCGGCCGGGCGCGCGAGCAGGATGCCGGTCAGCAGGCCGCTCATGACCCGGCCGACCACCCGGCCCCGGCGCTCGGGCGGGGTCAGCGTCGCGGCGAGGGGGACGAGCATCTGCGCGGCGGTGGACGTCGCGCCGATGAGGAACATGGCGACGAAGAAGCTCGTCGCGCCTTGGGTCAGCACCATGCCGAGGATGGCGACGACGTTCGTCAGCATCGCGATCAGGATGAGGCGGCGGCTCTCGAAGAAGTCGCCGAGCGGTACCAGGAACACCAGCCCGGCGGCATAGCCGAGCTGGGTCGCGGTGACGACCAGGCCCTCGGCAGCCTTTCCGAGGCCGACGGAAGGCCCGATCATGTCGACGAGCGGCTGGGCGTAGTAGAGATTGGCGGCGAGCGCTCCGCAGGCGACCGCGATCAGAAGGATCTGCGCGGAGCTCAGCGTCTGCGGCGGATCGTCCCGCACCGCGGCGTCGAGGGTGGTTTGGCTCATGGAACAGTCCGGATGGCCGCCCCTTTTCGGGACGAGGTCGCTGGATCAAGGCAGGGAACTAGGCTTCGGGCGCGGCGAGGCAAGACGACGAAGGCGATGCCGCGGCAATGGGCGGTCTCAGCCCCCGCCTTCGGCCTTCCTGCTCTCCCCGACGGAATAGAGCACGTCGAGGAAGCTCTTGCACCAATTCTGCGCGGTCGTCGTGAAGACCGGCTTGCGCATGAGCTCCCAGCGGCGCTGGCGCTCGGGCCGCGGCATGGTGAGCGCCGTCTGCAACGCCGCGGCGGTGTCGACGGGGTCGTGCGGATTGACCATGAGGGCGCCGCCCTGCAATTCCCTGGCCGCTCCGGCGAAGCGCGAGAGCACCAGGACGCCGGGGTCTTCGGGATCCTGGGCGGCCACGTACTCCTTGGCGACGAGGTTCATGCCGTCCCGCAGCGGCGTGACGAGGCCGACGCGGCTCGCCCGGCAGATGCCGGCGAGCGCCTTTCGCGTGAAGCCGCGCGTCATGATGCGGATCGGCGTCCAGTCGAGCATGCCGAAGGAGCCGTTGATGTGTCCGGCGAGCTCCTCGAGCTCGCGCCGCAGGTCCTTGTAGGTGCCGAGCTCGGCGCGCGACAGCGGGGCGATCTGCAGGAGCGTCACCTTTCCGCGATTCTCCGGATAGTGCTGCAGCAGTTCCTCGAACGCGCGGAAGCGCTCGGGAATGCCCTTCGAGTAGTCGAGACGATCGACGCCGAGGACCTGGTTGCGGCCTTCGAGCATGGCATGGAGCTTCTTGCGGAGGGCCACGGCGTCGGCGCTGCGGGCGAGCCGCTCGAAGCCCTCCGCGTCGATGCCGATGGGGAAGGCCCTGGTGACAGTCTTCCGGCTGCCGAGCGTGACCACGCCTTCCGACCGCTCGCCGCCCAGTTCGTCCGTGATGTAGCGGTCGAAGTTGAGGCAGTCGCGTTCGGTCTGGAAGCCGATCACGTCGTAATCCATCATGGCGCGCACGATGGAGTTCGCGTTCGGCAGCGCCGCGAAGATCTCCGGCGGCGGGAACGGGATGTGCAGGAAGAACCCGATCGGTCCGTCGAAGCCGGCGGTGCGCAGCTCGTGGCCCATCAGGAGGTAGTGGTAGTCGTGGATCCACACGACGTCGTCCTCGCCGAGCACGCCCTTCAGGCGGGCGGCCATGCGCTGGTTGACGTGGCGATAGGCGGCCTCGAACCGGCGGTCGAAGGAAATGAGGTCGAGGCGGTAATGCATCAGCGGCCAAAGCGTCGTGTTGGCGTAGCCGCCGTAGAACTCCTCCTGTTCCTCCTCGGTCATGTCGACGGTGATCAGTTCGACATTGCCCTTGGTTTCGCGATTGAGCTTGCTGAACGTGCCCTGCTCGCCGGTTTCGCCCGACCAGCCGAACCAGATTCCGCCGCGCGTGCGCAACGCATCGGCAAGTCCGACCGCCAGTCCGCCCGCCTTTCCGCTGTCGGAGAGGGGACCGACCCTGTTCGAGACGACGACGAGCTGTCCGCTCTTCCTGCTGCTGGTCATGTTCGTCCCTTCCTTGCCCAGTCTGAACTCCGGCGCCGGTGGCGAAGTTCCTGCGATTCCGTCGCGGCCGCCTGCGGGAGGCATCCTTCCGTCGCGATTCCGGGAATTGAGATACCGGTCTTTTATCCGGAATTGCGCGAGAACGGAGAGATAGGGCGCGTTTGCCCTTTCCTGAAACGCGGTCGCTCGCTAGCCGGTGTCTGCGGCGGTGCTGTGCAGCCAGGCGTGAACGGCGGTCACGTCGGCCAGGCGGTAGCGTGCCGCCGTTCTGCCCGAACCGACCTTGACGGCGAACCCGCCCGCTTTTTCCACCGCGACGAAGCCGTCCTCGTCGGTGACGTCGTCGCCGATGAAGACCGGCAGCCGCCGGCAGAACGGCGGGGCGTCCATGAAACTGCCGATCGCCCCGGCCTTGGTGATGGCTTTCGGCCGGATTTCGGCGATGGCGTGGCCGTCGACGGCGACGAGGCCGGGAGACGCGGAGGCCGCTTTTGCCGCGATCTCGCGGGCGCGGTCCGCCTCGCTCGGCGCCGTGCGGAAATGGAGGACGATGGCTCCGCCCTTGTCCTCTACGGAGATCCTGTCCCCTTCGCCGATCGCCGAGCGGAGATGCCGTCTCGCCGGCTCGAGCCGGGCGGCTTCACGGGCGTTGCTTTCGATGCTTCCGTTCCGGCGGATCTCGAGGCCGTGGACTCCGGCTATGGGGAGCTTCGCAGGCGCAAGCAGCCGGTCGAGCGAGGCGATGGCGCGTCCGCTGACGAGCGCCAACGCGCCGTCGAAGCGCAGCAGCAGGCGTTTCAGATCGGCGACGAGCGCAGGCGCGACCGACACGGCTTCCGGATCGTCGGCGAAGTCGACCAGCGTTCCGTCGAAGTCGAGAAAGAGCGCGTGCCTGGAAGGGTCGGCAGGCGGGGGTGGTTCTTCCGGCATGACGCTCCAACACTAACCGGCTTTTTTCGTCAGCGAAACCACATTTCGCCCCCGGCCCCTCCCCGGGCGCCCAAGGTCAGCCACCGCGACGGGCTTGTGGGAGTGGATCAAATGGAGCAGTTTGCCGCCACGCAGTTGGAAACCCCGGTCTCTCCGCATCGACAGAGGAGCGAGATCATGCTTTCGCGCAGCAGCATCGTCTTCAGGCAGGCCGATCCGACGACCGGCAAGTCGTCCGGTTTCGGCCGGCCGGGCGTCGGGAGGCGACCCGCAAGGCAGGGAGGGCCCGGCCTTTGAGCGCAAACCCGGTTTTCGAACTCTTCGGACGCACGGCCGAGGGCGAAGAGGTCCACCGCGTCACGCTCGAGGGCGGAGGCCTGAGGGCGCGCATCATGACCTGGGGAGCGACGCTGCAGGAGCTGCGCCTGGAGGGACACGGATCGCCGTTGACGCTCGGCTTCCCCGACTTCGACAGCTACCCGCGCCACTCGCCCTATTTCGGCCAGACCCCCGGCCGGTTCGCCAACCGGATCGACGGGGGCCGCTTCAGGCTCGACGGCCGGCAGTACCAGCTCGAACGCAACGAGGGCGAGAACCATCTGCACGGCGGCCATATCGGCACGGGAAAGAGTGTCTGGCGCATCGACGAACTGTCCCGCGACAGCGTGACGCTCGTTCTCGTCGACCCGGACGGGCGGGCGGGCTATCCCGGCACCTGCACCATCGCCTGCAGCTACACGCTCAGGGACGAGGGGACGCTGTCGATCGACTACGAGGCGCAGACCGACCGTGCGACCATCTGCAACCTCGCCCATCACAGCTACTTCAATCTCGACGGCGCTCCGACGATCCTCGATCACAATCTGATGATCGCCGCCGACGCCTGCCTGCCGACCCGGCCGGACCAGATCCCCACCGGAGAGATCGCGCCGGTTGCCGGAACGGCCTACGATTTCGGCGAGCTGAGACCGATCCGGCGGGAAGAGGACGGACGGCAGGTGCTCTACGACCACAATTTCTGCCTGTCCCGCCGGCGCACGGGCAAGCGGAGCGTGGCGCTCCTCGGCAGCGAGCGGTCGGGCATCGGCATGGAGGTGCGCACGACGGAGCCGGGGCTGCAGTTCTATTGCGGCTACAAGCTGAAACCGACGGTGCCCGGGCTGGACGGGCGGCTGCACCAGCCTTTCGCCGGCCTGTGCCTGGAGACCCAGGCCTGGCCGGACGCGCCCAACCATCCCGACTTTCCGAGTGCCGTGCTGAGGCCGGGCGAAACGTTGCGCCAGCAGACGGACTACGTCTTCATTCGAGGGTAGGGCGACACGAAAGCGCCGCGCCGAAGGTCCGGCGCGGCGGCAATGCAGTTCGGCCTGCGCAGTTCGGCCTGCCCGGGCCGGCCGGCCCGGGTGGCGCTGACTCAGTAGCCGCGCGGGCAGCGCGCGACGTAGCGGCGACCGTAGCGGTCGCGGTAGTAGCAGCGATCGTTGCCTTCGGAGGCGTGTCCGATAAGGGCACCGGCCACACCGCCGATCGCCGCACCGGCCAGCGCTCCGCCCGCCTTGCCGCTGACGGCGCCGCCTATGACGGCACCGGAGGCGGCGCCGATCGTGGCGCCCTGTTCGGTCGGCGTGCATCCGGCGACCGCCGCAAGCACCAGAACCATTGCAATCAAAGCTTTCATCGACGTCTCCTTAACGGGGGATCGGCGGCGTGCCATCCGGTCGGCCCGGTCCTTCCCGTCCCTCCGGCAACAACTTTATCATGTGCAGCCGTTTAGCCAAGAGCGTCGTTTGCCGGCGAAGCGCCTCGTACCAATGGGTTATTGCCAGGCGCGGGGCAAAGTCATCTTATGGCTCGGGAAGGCCGGCGGGACCTCCCCTCCGGCTTCGGGACCGCACTCGCCGCCCGCCGGGAAGCCCGCCTCCTGCCGCGGCCAGCGCCAAAATAATTGTCGACTGATGCGTCGGGCGACGGTTGAATGCGCCGGCGAAAAAGCAAATGATGCGTTTCCGAACGAGACGCCTAGGGAGAGAAATTCCATGACCGACGTATCCATGGTTGTTAACGGCCGCAAAGTCGAAGGCGCGGTGGAGGACCGAACGCTGCTGGTCCATTTCCTTCGCGACAATCTCGGACTGACGGGCACGCATGTCGGCTGCGACACGTCGCAGTGCGGGGCCTGCGTCGTCTCGGTCGACGGCAAGGCGGTCAAGAGCTGCACCATGCTGGCCGCCCAGGCGTCCGGTTCCGAGGTGACGACCATCGAAGGCCTGGCCAAGGACGGCGAGCTGCATCCGGTGCAGGCGGCCTTCAAGGAGCATCACGGGCTTCAGTGCGGCTTCTGCACGCCGGGCATGATCATGACGGCCGTCGACATGATCGAGCGCCATGGCGGGAAGCTGGACGAGGCGACGGTGCGCCACGAACTGGAAGGAAACATCTGCCGCTGCACCGGCTATCACAATATCGTCAAGGCCGTGCTCGCGGCCAGCGAGCAAATGGGTGGCGGCGCCAGGCGGGCGGCCGAGTAACCCGCTGTCGGGAGGACCGGACATCCGGCCGGAGCGTGCCTGCTCCGCCTGCGCGCTGTCCGGTGAGAGACGCATTTCCTGAGGAGGAAACGATGGGTATCGAAGGTGTTGGCGCCAGGGTGGCGCGCAAGGAAGACAAGCGGTTCATCACCGGCAGGGGGCGCTACGTCGACGACATGGTCGTTCCCGGCATGAAGCACGCGGCGTTCGTGCGCAGCCCGCATGCGCATGCGCGGATCAAGGGCATCGACGCCTCCGCTGCGACGGGGATGCCGGGCGTGATCGCGGTGCTGACCGGCAAGGAGCTGTCGCAGGACGGCATCGGCAACCTGATCTGCGGATGGATGATCCACTCCAAGGACGGAAGCCCGATGAACATGGGTGCGTGGCGCCCGCTGGCCGAGGAGACGGTACGCTACGTGGGCGACGCCCTCGCCGTCGTCGTGGCCGAGACGCGCGGCCAGGCGCGCGATGCGGCCGACGCCGTCGCGGTCGACTACGAGGAGCTGCCGGCCGTCGTCGACGCGGCGTCAGCACTGAAGGACGGAGCGCCGCAGCTTCACCCGGAGGCCAAGAACAACCTCATCTTCGATTGGGAGATCGGCGACGGAAAGGCGACGGACGAGGCGATCTCGAAGGCCGCCCACGTCACCGAGATGAACATCGTCAACAACCGCCTGATCCCGAACGCGATGGAGCCGAGGGCCGCCCTCGGCGTCTACGACCCGGCGGAAGATCACTATACCTGCTGGACGACGAGCCAGAACCCGCACGTCGCCCGCCTGGTGATGAGCGCCTTCTACAACGTCGCGCCGGAAAACAAGCTGCGGGTCATCGCCCCGGACGTCGGCGGCGGGTTCGGCTCCAAGATCTATATCTACCCCGAAGAGATCGTGTGCCTGTGGGCATCGAAGCGCACCGGCGTGCCGGTCAAGTGGGTGGCCGACCGGACGGAATCGTTCCTGTCGGACGCGCATGGCCGCGATCACGTGACGAACGTCAAGATCGCCTTCGACGCCGACAACCGGATCGTCGGGCTGAAGGTCGACACGGTGGCCAATCTCGGCGCCTACATGTCGCTCTTCTCGTCCTGCGTGCCGACCTATCTCTACGCCACGCTGCTTTCGGGCCAGTACGACATTTCGGCGATCCATGCCAACGTCCGCACGGTCTACACCAACACGGCGCCGGTCGACGCCTATCGCGGCGCCGGGCGGCCCGAGGCGACCTTCGTGATCGAGCGGGTCATGGAGACGGCGGCGCGCGAGCTCGGCGTCTCCCCGGCCGAGCTGCGGCGCAAGAACTTCGTCAAGACGTTCCCCCACCAGACGCCGGTGATCCTCAACTACGACGCCGGGGACTACGACGCCTCGCTGACGGCGGCGATGAAGGCGATCGACTACGACGGCTTCCCTGAGCGCAAGGCGGAGGCGGAGAAGCGCGGCCGCAAGCGCGGCATCGGCATGAGCTGCTATATCGAGGCCTGCGGCCTCGCTCCCTCGCAAGCCGTCGGCTCGCTCGGGGCGGGCGTCGGCCTCTGGGAGTCGGCCGAGGTCCGCGTCAACGCGGTGGGCACGATCGAGGTGCTGACCGGCTCGCACAGCCATGGCCAGGGCCACGAGACCACTTTCGCCCAGCTCGTGGCGGAGCGCTTCGGGGTTCCGATCGATTCCGTCTCGATCGTCCACGGCGACACCGACAAGGTGCAGATGGGCATGGGCACCTACGGCTCGCGCTCCGGTGCCGTCGGCATGTCGGCGATCTTCAAGGCGCTCGACAAGGTCGAGGCCAAGGCACGGAAAATCGCCGCCCACCAGCTGGAGGCGGACGAGAGCGACATCGTCATCGAGAACGGCGAGCTCAAGGTCGCGGGCACCGACAAGACGCTGCCGTGGGCGCAGGTGGCGCTGGCGGCCTACACGGCGCACAATCTTCCGGACGGCATGGAGCCCGGACTGAAGGAAACGTCCTTCTACGATCCGAGCAACTTCACCTTCCCGGCCGGCTGCCACATCTGCGAGGTCGAGGTGGACCCGGAGACAGGCCATACGGACGTCGTCCAGTTCGTGGCGGCCGACGACTTCGGAAAGATCATCAACCCGATGATCGTCGAGGGGCAGGTGCATGGCGGACTCGCGCAGGGCATCGGCCAGGCGATGCTGGAAGGCTGCCACTACGATGAGTCCGGCCAGCTCGTCACGGCGAGCTACATGGACTACTGCATGCCGCGGGCGGACGACCTTCCCTCCTTCACGGTGGCGACGACGGAAACTTTGTGCCCGAGCAATCCGCTCGGCATGAAGGGGTGCGGCGAAGCCGGTGCGATCGGGTCGCCTCCGGCGCTGATCAACGCACTGACCGATGCCATCGGAACGAACGAGCTGAAGATGCCCGCGACGCCGCAGGCGGTCTGGGCAGCGCTTCAGCGCCACTGAACGACGCGGCGACGCGCCAGCCATCCTGCCAAGGGAGACAGAAGACGATGTACGCAACCACCTACCACCGCGCCTCCTCGGTCGACGAGGCGGCCAAGCTTCTGGCCGGCAACGACGAGGCGAAGCTCCTGGCCGGCGGCCAGACGCTCCTGCCGACGATGAAGCAGCGGCTTGCCGCGCCGACGGACCTCGTGGACCTCAGGCACGTGAAGGACCTGAAGGGCGTGTCCGTTTCGGGCCGGTCCGTCAGGATCGGAGCGGCAACGACGCATGCCGAGGTCAACGCCTCGAAGGAGCTGGCGTCGGTCTGCCCGGCGATGACCGAACTCGCCGGCCTGATCGGCGACCCGGCGGTCCGTCACATGGGCACCATCGGCGGCTCGCTCGCCAACAACGACCCGGCCGCGGACTATCCGGCCGCGATCCTCGCGCTCGACGCGACGATCCACACCAACAAGCGGGAGATCAAGGCCGACGACTTCCTCGCCGGACTGTTCGAGACGGTGCTCGAGGCGGACGAGATCGTCACGGCGGTCTCCTTCGAGGCACCGGAGAAGGCGGGCTACGAGAAGTTCCGCAACCCGGCGTCCCGCTATGCGATGTGCGGCGTCTTCGTCGCCAAGGGGGCGAACGGCGTGCGCGTCGGCGTGACCGGCGCCGGTTCCGACGGGGCCTTCCGCTGGAGCGAGGCGGAGAGCGCGCTTTCCGGGTCTCTTTCGGACGGCGCCCTCGACAGCCTGTCCGTCGATGCCGGGAACATGCTTTCCGATCTTCATGGAAGCGCGGAGTATCGCGCGAACCTGGTCAAGGTCATGGCCAAGCGTGCGGTCCGGAAGGCAACCGGGGCCTAGAGCGCTTCCAGGAAAAGTGGAAACCGGTTTTCCGTCCGGAAGCGCGTAAAAACAAAGAGATAGAGCGTGTCCGCGATCGCGAAACGCGGACACGCTCTAGTGGTCTGACCCAAACGGATGGTACCCATCCGTTTGGAAAAGTCAGCCCACAAGCTATTGATCTGGTGGGGCGATTTTTCCCAACAGATGGTACCATCTGTTAGGATCGCACCACTAGAGCCCGGTTTTTCGCCAGGAATTTTCGCGGGGAGGAAGGGAAGGAGCGCGTTCGCCATTCGGCCGAACGCGGGGCGCGCTTCGGAGGGGAGCGGTCGGGGCCCGTCAGAGGCCGGCCAGGCCGTATCGTCCCCGCGTTCCGGAGCGTGTCGTCTCCCGTGGTCGCTTTTGAGCCATGTCAAACCGGCTTCCCGTGTAACATATATGTAGGGCGATAGGACGCAGCATGGCCCAACGGACCGTGCGGGGGGTTGACTGACCGCGCATTTGCGACGCAAACGTAGTCGCAAATTCCTGGAGACTGAGTGACGATGGATTTCGAGTCGTATTTTCGCACGGCGCTTGACGGCCTTCACGAGGAAGGCCGGTATCGCGTCTTTGCCGATATCGAGCGTCACAACGGCAGTTTCCCCCGCGCGACCCGGCATACGAAGGACGGCACCCAGGACGTCACCGTCTGGTGCTCCAACGACTATCTCGGGATGGGACAGCATCCGGCCGTCGTTTCGGCGATGAAGGATGCCATCGACCGATGCGGCGCGGGGGCGGGCGGCACGCGCAACATCTCGGGCACGAACCACTATCACGTCCTCCTGGAGCACGAGCTCGCGGGGCTGCACGGCAAGGAAGCGGCGCTGATCTTCACGTCGGGCTACGTGTCCAACTGGGCGAGCCTCGGCACGCTGGCGTCGAAGATCCCGGGCTGCATCGTCTTCTCCGATGCGCTCAACCACGCCTCGATGATCGAGGGCATCCGCCATTCGCGGGCCGAGAAGGTCATCTGGCGGCACAACGACGCCGCCGACCTGGAAGAGAAGCTGAAGGCCGCGGACCCGTCGGCGCCGAAACTGGTGGCCTTCGAAAGCGTCTATTCGATGGACGGCGACATCGCGCCGATCAAGGACATCTGCGACGTGGCCGAGAAATACGGCGCGATGACCTATCTCGACGAAGTGCATGCCGTCGGCCTCTACGGCCCCCATGGCGGCGGCATCGCCGAGCGCGAGGGCCTCATGGACCGCATCACCGTCATCGAGGGTACGCTCGGCAAGGCGTTCGGCGTGATGGGGGGCTACATCGCCGCCTCGGAGGCGCTCATCGACTTCGTCCGCTCTTTCGCGTCGGGCTTCATCTTCACCACCGCCCTTCCGCCCGCGCTGGCGGCCGGCGCCACGGCCTCGATCCGGCACCTGAAGGCAAGCCCATTCGAGCGCATCCGCCACCAGGACCGGGTGAAGCGCGTGCGCTCGATGCTCGACCAGCGCGGCATTCCGCACATGGACAATCCGAGCCATATCGTGCCGGTGCTGGTCGGCAACGCGGCCAAGTGCAAATGGCTCTCCGACCTGCTCCTCGACAATTACGGGATCTACGTGCAGCCGATCAACTATCCGACGGTGCCGAAGAAGACGGAGCGTCTCAGGATCACGCCGTCGCCGCTGCATAGCGACGAGGACATCGAGCATCTCGTGCACGCCCTCCACGATCTCTGGTCGCAATGCGCACTCGCCCGGGCGGTCGCCTAGGGCGTTTCCGGGACTTCGCAACGGACGGAACGGCTTCGCGCGGGGCCCGTCAGGCCGCCCCCGTCTTCCGGGCGATGAGGCCGCCGGCGCGGCGGCGGGCATCGGCGTCCGTGGCGAAGACGGCGTCGATCGCGTCCGCATCCCCCATTCCGCTCATCTCGTCCATGACTTGCTCGACGATCTCGGCCATGTCGAGGAAGCCGATGCGGCCCTCGATGAAGGCGTCGAGCGCCGCTTCCTCGGCGGCGTTGAGCACGGCACCCTGCTGGCCGCCGCGCTCGAGCGCGACGCGGGCGAGGCGGAGGGCGGGAAAGCGGGCTTCGTCCGGCGCTTCGAAGTCGAGGCGCGAGAGCTGCGCGAAATCGAGGCGTTCGACGTCGATCCGCGAGCGGGCCGGATAGCTCAGCGCGAAGGCGATGGCCGTGCGCATGTCGGGTGCGCCCAGCTGTGCGATGACGGCACCGTCGCAATAGCCGACCATCGAATGCACGATCGATTGCGGGTGGATGACGACCTCGATCTCGTTCGGGCGCACGTCGAACAGGTGCTTCGCCTCGATCATCTCGCGTGCCTTGTTGAACATGGAGGCGCTGTCGATCGAGATCCTCAGGCCCATCGACCAGTTGGGATGGGCGCTGGCCGTGGCCACGGTGACGCCGGCCATCTCGTCGCGGCTCCATGTGCGGAAGGGGCCTCCCGAGGCGGTGAGGATGATGCGTTCGACGGCGTGGCGCTGGTCCGGCTCCAGCGCCTGGAAGATGGCGCTGTGCTCGCTGTCGACGGGGATGAGCCTGCCGCCCCCGTGCCGGACGGCGTCGATGAAGAGCGGTCCTGCGGAAACGAGGCATTCCTTGTTGGCGAGGGCGATATCGGCTCCACGGCGCGCGGCGGCGAGCGCCGGTGCGAGACCGGCATTGCCGACAATCGCCGCCATCACCCAGTCGGCGTCCCGTTCGGCCGCCTCCGCCAGGCCGGAAGGGCCGGCGGCGACGTCGATTCCGGTCCCGGAAAGCAGGTCCTTCAGCTCGGCGTATTTCGCCGGGTTGGCGGTCACCGCGCTTTCGGCGTTCGCCTCGACGGCCTGGCGGGCGAGGAGCGCGACGTTGTCCCTGCCGGTGAGGGCCGCGACCGCGAAGGTCTCGCGGCCGCCCAGTTGCCTGACGACGTCCAGCGTGTTGCGGCCGATCGAGCCCGTCGACCCGAGAACCGTGATGCGTCGCGGCAGGAGGTGCTGCATGGGACTATCGACCGAAAGAGCGCTTTTCGTAGGGGCGAGTTTTTGCGTTGGCGTATCCTGCAAAGCAGAGCCGGCGGCGACAGTCAACTCGCCGGGTTGGAGGCTAGAGCCTGTCCGCGTTTCACGGAATCGCGAACAGGCTCTACCTCATTGTTTTTGCGCGCTTCCGGACGGAAAACCGGTTTCCACTTTTCCTGGAAGCGCTCTAAGGGCAGGCAGACCGGCTTCAGCGCCGGAAACCGTTCTGTCCCTCGAGCTCGAGAAACAGGGCGGAGTGGTCGAGGTCGGCGCCGTCCATCTTGTGCACCAGCGTCTCGAACCTGTCCCGGACGCCGCGCACGAGCGGCAGTTCCAGGCCGAGGGCGCGCGCTTCCTCGAGGAGATTGTCGAGGTCCTTCAGCTGCAGGCGCGCCGGGCCGCCGGGGGTGAAGTCCTGACGCTCCATGCGCTCGCCGTGCTGCTGCAGGATCACGGTGTCGGCAAAGCCGCCCGAGAGGGCGTCGCGGAAGGCGCCGAGGTCGGTTTCGCCCTGCCGCATCAGCAGCGTCGCCTCGGCGACGACGCCGATCGTCACCGCGACGATCGCCTGGTTCGCGAGCTTGGAGAGCTGGCCGGCACCGGCCTCGCCGACGCGGACCGGACGGCCCATGGCGCCGAGCACGGCGTGCGCGCGGTCGAACGTCGCCTCGTCTCCGCCGACCATGATGGCGAGGGTCCCGGCCTGCGCGCCGCGCGTGCCGCCGCTGACGGGCGCATCGAGATGAAGAAGGGCCCGCTCCCGCAGTCTCCGGTCGTGTTCGCGGGCTTCGCCCGGGCGGATGGAACTCATGTCGATCACGACCGTGCCGGGACGCATGGCGTCGGCCGCGCCGCGCTCGAAGAGGACGTCGGCGACGGCGTTTCCGTCGCTCAGCATGGTGACGACGAAATCGCACCCGGCCACCGCGGCTGCCGGCTCGTCGAACGCCGTCGCGCCGTCGGCGACGAGCGCCTCCGCCTTTCCGGGACTGCGATTCCACGCCCGCACCGCGTTTCCCGCGCCGAGAAGGCGGCGGGCCATGGGCGCGCCCATCAGTCCCGTTCCCAGCATCGCTATGGTCGCCAAAAGAACCTCCGAATTCGCATTCACCCGGCATCCGAAAGGGTGGTGATCCCGGCAGGATTCGAACCTGCGACACCAGGATTAGGAATCCTGTGCTCTATCCCCTGAGCTACGGGACCACGGGCCCACCCATACCCAAGCCGACGCTTTTCGCCAAGTCATTTTAGCCCGCGCTCCTGCGATCAAGCCGGCAGTGCGGTCTCGGCGAGCCGCACCCAATAGGACACGCCGTGGGCGATCGCCTCGTCGTTGAAATCGTAGCGGGGATGGTGGAGGCCGGCGGAGCCGCCATTGCCCATGAAGACGAACGCGCCGGGCCTGGCTTCGAGCATGTAGGAGAAGTCCTCCCCGGCCAGAAGCGGAGCGATATCGCCGTCGACCTTGTCGCTCCCGGCGACGTCGGTTGCGACCTGGCCGGCGAAATCCGCCTGGGCGGCATGGTTGAAGGTGATCGGATAGTTGCGGTGGTAGGTCACTTCGGCGCCGGCGCCGTAGGCGCTCGCCGTGCCCCTGCAGATCTCCGCGAGGCGCCGCTCGGCCATGTCGCGAACGTCGGCGTCCAGCGTGCGCACGGTGCCGACAAGCGTCGCGTCGTCCGGGATTACGTTATGGGTGAAGCCCGCGTCGAAACGCGTCACGGACACGACCAGCGAGGCCAGCGGATCGGTGTTGCGCGCGGCGATCGTCTGCAGGGCGCCGACGATGGCGGCGCCGACGACGATCGGGTCCGTCGTGGTGTGCGGCATCGCCGCATGCCCGCCGCTGCCTTTGATGGCGACGGTGAACTCGTCGGTGGCGGCCATGATCGGGCCGGCCCGCAGGCCGAAATGCCCGATCGGCATTCCCGGCATGTTGTGCATGCCGTAGACCTCTTCGATGCCGAAGCGCTCCATCATGCCGTCCTTCACCATTTCGCCGCCGCCGCCGCCGCCTTCCTCCGCCGGCTGGAAGATGACGGCGACGGAGCCGGAGAAGTTTCTCGTCTCGGCGAGGTATTTCGCCGCTCCGAGCAACATCGCCGTGTGGCCGTCGTGCCCGCAGGCATGCATGGCGCCCGGCGTCTCAGAGGCCCAGGGCTTTCCCGTCTGCTCCTCGATCGGAAGCGCATCCATGTCCGCGCGCAGGCCTATGGTGCGGCCGTCCGGGCGCTTGCCGCGGATGATGCCGACGATGCCCGTGCGGCCGAGACCCGTGGCGATCTCGTCGACGCCGAAGGCCCTCAGCTTCTCCTCCACGAAGGCGGCCGTTCGATGGACCTCGAAGAGGATCTCGGGCATGCGGTGGAGCTGATGGCGCCAGTCGGCGATCTCGTCCTGCATTTCCGCGGCGCGGTTGAGTATCGGCATGAGTCCAAGTGCCCTTCTTGCAACGACCGGCATGATTGCGGTCCGTTCCCCGAAGCGGGCGGGGCGGAGTTTTTGCAATCCCGTGGCCAAATAGGATAGATGTTGTGCGACCGTAGCCCCTCTTGAGCCAAGAGCCAAGATCGGGACCGCTTGCTCATGTCGATCGAAAGCTTCCCGCCATGCCAATGCGCTTCTTCCGACTGATCCTGGTTTTCGCGGTGCTGGCCGCCGTGGGCGTGCCGACGGGCGCGCGTGCGTTCCCGAGCATCCTCGTCGACGTCAATACGGGACAGGTCATGGAGCACCACGACGCGTTCAAGCGGTGGTACCCGGCCTCGCTCACGAAGCTGATGCTGCTCTACGTGGTGTTCAACGAACTGCGGTCGGGACGGCTGACCCTCGACAGCCCGGTGACGATGTCCAAGCACGCGGTCTCGCAGCCGCCGGCGAAGATGTACCTGAAGCCGGGGGCGACGATGACGCTCGACTCGGCCATCAAGATCATCATGACCAAGTCGGCCAACGACGTGGCCGTGGCGATCGCCGAAAGCGTGGGCGGATCGCAGCAGCACTTCGTCGACATGATGAACGCGGAAGCCCGCCAGATCGGCATGATAAGCTCGCACTTCATCAACCCGAACGGGCTGCCCGGGCCGGGCCAGTATTCGACGGTGCGCGACATGGCGCTGCTCGCCATGGACCTCCGGCGGCAGTTTCCGCAATACGCGTTCTATTTCGACCTTGAGGGCGTCGAGTTCGAGGGGCGGGACATCCCCAACTACAACCTGCTCATCGGCCGGTTCCGCGGGGCGGACGGCATGAAGACGGGCTTCATATGCGCCGCCGGCTTCAACCAGGTCTCGACGGCGACGCGGGGAGGCCGGACGCTCATCGCCGTCGCCTTCGGGACGCCGAGCCTTGCGGCGCGGGCCGAGGAAACGGCGAAGCTCCTGCACGAGGGCTTCATGAAGCATCCGCAGGGCGGACCGACGCTGCAGACGCTGCAGCCCTACGGGGCCGACCGCAACGTCGTCGCCGACGTGTCCGACGCGATCTGCACGCCGAAGGCGCATCAGGCGCGCATGAGCGCGCGCGACGAGGACGGCAAGGTGGTCATCGACGTTCCCTACATAAGGGAGATGACGCACGCGCCGCAGTACGTGCCGGTCGGCCTGCTGCGCACGGGCGGCGTCGCGCCGGTGACGGTCGCCGACGTGCCGATCCCGACGCCGCGGCCCGATACGGGTCCGATGCCGGCGTCGGCGACGGCATTCGCTCCGGTGGACAAGGGCGACGGGGCGGCGGGCGCCGTGCGGGCCGAGGCGGCCGGCGGGCCGTTGCCGGTGCCGCGGGCGCGCCCGGCGAAATAGGGCGGGCGACATGCGCAATCCGACGGCGCCGATCCCCGTCTCGGTCGTCACGGGCTTTCTCGGGGCGGGCAAGACGACCCTCCTGAACCGGCTGCTCAAGGACCCCGCCCTCAAGGACACGGCGGTCATCATCAACGAGTTCGGCGACGTCGCTATCGACCATCTGCTGGTCGAGCGCTCGGGGGACGGCGTCATCGAGCTGTCGGACGGGTGCCTGTGCTGCACGGTGCGGGGCGAACTCGTCGACACGCTCGCCGATCTCGTCGACCGGCTGCAGACCGGGAGGCTGGAGACGCTCGCACGCGTCGTCATCGAGACGACGGGACTGGCCGACCCGGCGCCCATCCTGCAATCGATCATGGGGCATCCCGTGCTCGTCGATCTTTTCCGTCTGGACGGCGTCGTCACGGCGGTCGATGCCGTCAACGGAATGGCGACGCTCGACGCGCACCAGGAAGCCGTCCGGCAGGCCGCTGTCGCCGACCGGATCGTGCTGACCAAGCGCGACGTCGCGGCGGACGGTGCGGTGCGGCCGCTTGTCGAGCGGCTTCGGTCCCTCAATCCCGGCGCACCGGTGCTCGACGCGGGGAGCGGGGAGACCGGCGTCGCGGCGCTCTTCGATTGCGGCCTCTACGATCCGGCGACGAAGACCGCCGACGTCGCGCGCTGGCTGCGCGACGAGGCCTATCACGCGGCGCGCGACCACCACCACCATCACGACGTCAACCGCCACGATGCGCGCATTCGTGCCTTCACCCTGATCCACGACGTGCCGCTCGAGCCTTCGGCGCTCGAGATCTTCGTCGACCTGCTGCGGTCCGCCCATGGGCCGCAGTTGCTGCGGATGAAAGGCATCGTGGCGCTCTCGGACGATCCCGGGCGGCCCGTCGTCCTGCACGGCGTGCAGACGCTGTTCCATCCGCCGGTCCGGCTCGGGGAATGGCCGGACCCGGGAGACCGGCGGACGCGCCTGGTGCTGATCACGCAGGATCTGGGCGAGGATTTCGTTCGCGAGCTGTTCGACGCGATCATCGGGAAGCCACGGGTCGACCGGCCTGACCGGGCGGCGCTGTTCGACAATCCGCTCGCCATTCCCGGCCAGCGCAAGGGATAGGCCGTCCGCCTCCCGCGGGCTCGCGGAGGCTCTATCCCCTGTCCCTACGCGTTTTCGGAGGGGAGACCGAGGTCCACGTCGGTCCCCCGCGCGGTCAGATGGGCCGTCACGTGCCGCGCTCGATCAGGAAGCTGTGGACGTCGTCGCGCGTCTCGCGCGAGATCAGTCGGTGCCGGTTCTCGCGGCACATATGCGGGATGTCGATGACCGAGAGCGGGTCCGTCGCTTCCACCAGCAGGCGATCGCCCGCGGACAAGTCCGCGAGGCGGCGCCTCGCCTTCAGCGCCGGCAGGGGGCATTTCAGCCCCCGCAGGTCCAGCGTCGCGGCTTCGGCCGCATCGCCCATGCCGCCTTCTACCAGAACTTCCAGAAGGGCTTGTGCTGCCCCGATCCGGCGGAGGCCGTCTCGTAGTCCGGCGTGCCGCGCGGTGCGGATTGGGGCACCGGCGCGCCGGAAGCGGCGGACTGGCCGGACGAGGGGGCGGTGCGGCCGGCATCCTCGGACCCGCCACCCTGCGCGGGCGCGAGCGAAGCCACGGCGGCGCCGGCGCTGCCGTCGGACGCGTCCGACGATCCGGGAAGGAAGGAGGTCAGCGAGGAGAAGAAGCGGCCGGTGGCGGCGCGGGCGGCCTCCTTGCGCCGTTCGGCGTCGGCCTTGGCTTCGGCTCGCTGCGCGATCATCTCCTGCGTTCGCTGCGCGGCCTCCGCCTTCTGGGCGGCGGCTTCCGCCTGCTGCGCGACGGCGACCTCGTAGGCCTTGTCGAACCGCTTCTCGTAGGAAGAATAGGCGGTCTGCAGCGGCTCCGGCGTCTTCATCGAAGGGCAGGCGGCGGTGGCGACGAAGGGGCTGCCGTCCATGACCTGCTGGTTGAAGACGTATTTGCGGTCGCAGACGTTGACTTCGGGCGGCTCCTTGGTGATCTCGAAATAGTCGTAGCCGACCTTCAGCATCTTCCAGAAATCCATGTTCGGATCGTCGCGGTGCTTGGCCATGTTCTCCGGCGTCATCCGGAAGGGAAAGGCCTCGACCTGGAAGGCGCGCTGGCCGCCCTCGAAGGCGTCACGCGCGAAGGCGTAGATCTGGGCGACGTTCTTGTCGGTCATGGAATAGCAGCCCGCCGACGAGCAGACGCCATGGATCATGATGTTGCTGCCGGTGCGGCCGTGCGCACGGTCGAAGGCGTTGGGATAGCCGATGTTGAAGGCCAGGTAGTAGTGCGAATCCGGGTTCATCTGCGAGGGCTTGATGAGGTAGAAGCCTTCCGGAGACTGCCTGTCGCCTTCCTTCTTCTTGGGGCCGAGATCGCCGGACCAAGCGCAGATCTCGTACTGGGCGATCATTCCGTAGCGGCCGGTGTCCTTCCGCTTCCAGATTTCCAGAACGCCCTCCTCCTTGAAGATGCGCATCATGATCGGAGAGGTCCGCGACATTCCCTCCGACTTCATCTTGGCGACCACTTCCTGCGGCAGCGGCTGATTGGCCTTGGCGGCGACGGATTGAAGCGCATCGTCGTTGCAGGCCGAAAGCGCGGCGAGAATGACCGGGATCAGCAATAACCGGATGATCTGTTTCATCGTGCCCACTTGAATTAGCGGCCGCCCGCCTTCGCCCGTGCCGGACAAGCCATTTCCCCGCGTCGAAGCCTAGTCGGTTATGGTTTCGAAATTGTTAGCGCAGGCCCCGCGACCGTCAAGGTCACAGAAAAATCAGGAATGCGGCATTCTTGTGTCTGTGGTGCGTCAGAGGGCCGCAGGGGCCGCTTCCGTCAGAGATTGCGGCCGATATCGAGGAATTTGCGCCGCCGCTCCGTCCGCAAATCGTCGCCTGCGGTCTTCGACATGTCCTTGAGCGCGCCGGCGATGGTGGCCCCGGTCGCCTCGATCACGGCTTCCGGATGCCGGTGCGCCCCGCCGACCGGCTCCCGGATGACGCCGTCGACGATGCCGAGGGCCTTGAGGTCTTCGGCGGTGATCTTCATGTTCGTCGCGGCGTCCCTCGCGCGGGCGGAATCGCGCCAGAGGATCGAAGCAGCGCCCTCCGGCGAGATCACGCTGTAGATCGCGTGCTCCAGCATGTAGACCCGGTTGCCGGTGGCGATCGCGATCGCGCCGCCGGAGCCGCCCTCGCCGATGACGATCGAGACGATGGGCACCCGCAGGTTGAGGCAGGTTTCGGTGGAGCGGGCGATGGCCTCGGCCTGGCCGCGCTCCTCGGCGCCGACGCCCGGATAGGCTCCGGCGGTGTCGATCAGCGTGATCACCGGCAGGCCGAAGCGGTCGGCCAGTTCCATGACGCGGATGGCCTTGCGGTAGCCCTCGGGGCGGGCGCTGCCGAAATTGTAGCGGATGCGGGACTTGGTGTCGTTGCCCTTTTCCTGTCCGATGAGGGCGACGGGCTGGCCCCGGAAGCGCCCGAGTCCGGCCTGGATCGCTTCGTCCTCGGCGAACTTGCGGTCTCCCGCAAGGGGCGTGAACTCCTCGAACAGCGCCGCGGCATAGTCGAGGAAATGCGGACGGTTCGGGTGCCGGGCAACCTGGGTCCTCTGCCAGGGCGTGAGACGGGAATAGATGTCCGCCATCGCCTCCTGCGCGCGCGCCTCGAGACGGGCGATCTCGTCGGCCGTGTCGATGCTCTCGTCTTCGCCTGCAAGTGTCTTGAGCTCGTGGATCTTCGCCTCGAGGTCGGAGATGGGCTTTTCGAAGTCGAGATAGTTGTACATTCAGCACGGCTTCCTAAGGGACACGAATTCGAGCGGCGGGGCGTCGGAACGCAAAAGGCAGTCGTCATCGCGCCCGCAACGTCTCACTTGCCGGCGCGGCGGGTGTCCTCTTCCCGCGTTTCAGCCGCTTTTGCAAGGGGGTGGTGCGCCCCGACCAGGGCGTGGAGCCGTTCCTCCAGCACGTGGGTGTAGATCTGCGTCGTCGATATGTCGGTGTGGCCGAGGAGCTCCTGGACGGCCCTCAGGTCGGCGCCGTTCTGCAGGAGATGGCTGGCGAAGGCATGCCGCAGCACGTGCGGCGAGACGGCGGCGGCGGGGATGCCGGCGCGCGCGGCGAGGCCCTTGAGGTCGCGGGCGAAGACCTGGCGGGCGAGATGTCCGCTGGCGGAATCGGCAGGAAAGAGCCAGGGGCTCTCGTCGTCCGGGCGCAGGCGGGCGCGTTCCTCGCAATAGGCGCAGATCGCCGCCCGGGCGCGGTCGGAGAGCGGCACCATGCGTTCCTTGTTGCCCTTGCCGCGGATCATGAGGAAACGGCCGGACTGGCCGACGACGGTCGCCGGCAGGCCGATCAGCTCGCTGACGCGCATGCCGGTGGCATAGAGCGTTTCCACGAGGGCGAGGAGGCGTTTGCTCTCGAGCGAACCGGCCGGCGCCGCGAGATCCCCGCCGGCTTCCGCCTCCGCCCGAGCAAGGAGCCGGTCGACCTCGTCGACGCTCAGCGTCTTGGGGAGCCCCCGGGCCTTTCGCGGGGCGTCGAGGATGCCGGTCGGATCGTCGCCGCGCGTCCCCTCGGTATAGAGGAACGCATAGAACTGGCGCAGCGAGGACAGGCGGCGAGCCTGGGAGGCGGAGGCGAAGCCGCGGCCGGCGACGTCGGCGAGATAGCTGCGCAAGTTCCCGGTGCCGGCGGCCGTCAGGCTCGTCCCGTCTGCCTTCAGGAAAGCCGCGGCATCCTCGAGGTCGCGGCGGTAGGCGTCCAGCGTATTGACCGCCGCTCCGCGCTCGGCGCTCATCATTTCCAGGAAGGCCTCCAGATGCGCGGCGCTGAGTTCGGCCATGGTGCGGTATCCCTCGCGAGGACGGCTTCCGTTACCTTCCGGCGTCCCGTTCGGTGCCGAGCTTGTCGGTCGGGACGCGGACGGTGATCTCCCGCGGCTTCGGCTTGACGTAGAGCGTAAGAGCGAACATCCCGCCATAGACCAGGCCCGCGACGACGGCGCAGAAAACCAGGAATCGGATCAGTGAAGGCATCGGCTCTTTCCGCGAATCACCCGTCTCTTTCGCTCATGCCCCTTATGCTGGAGGCATTTGAGGAGTGCAAGGACCGGTCGGCCCGGGGCACGAATCTCGGGTGCCCGCCTTGACGCTTTGCCGGCATTTGTCGATAGGAGACTGAATCGGGGGAACGAACAAGGCGATGTCCGGCGAAGACGGAACCGTGCTTCTGGAGGTGCTCGACGCGGCGAAGGCCGCGCTCGGCGGCCGCTGCCTCGTGCTCGTCGGCCTGATGGGGGCGGGAAAATCGGTCATCGGGCGCATGACGGCGACGAGCCTGGGGCTCGATTTCGTCGATTCCGACCACGAGATCGAGCGGGTCTCGCGCATGACGATCAGCGAACTGTTCGAGCTTTACGGCGAGGCGGAATTCCGGGCACTGGAGGCGCGCGTCATCGCGCGGCTGATCGGGGCGGGCCCGCAGGTGCTCTCCACCGGGGGCGGCGCCTTCGTCGAGCCGGCGACGCGGGAGCTGATCAAGCGCGAGGGCGTGTCGCTCTGGCTGAAGGCGGATTTCGACGTGCTTTGGGACCGGGTCAGGAAGCGGGACAGCCGCCCGCTGCTGCGCACGGCGGACCCGCAACGCACGCTGCGCGACCTCATGGAACGCCGCTATCCCATCTATGCGGAGGCGGATATCGTGGTGCAGTCGCGCGACGTCAGGAAGGAGGTCGTCGTCGGGGAGGCGATCGAGGCGCTGGCGCGGTACGGAGAGGGTTCATGAACGCGACGTTGCAGGCAATGCGCAAGGTCCGGGTCGACCTCGGCGACCGCGGCTACGACATCCTGATCGGGCCGGGCGCGGCGACCCGTGCGGGGGAAGAGATTTCACGGCGCCTTCCGGGCGTGCGCGTCGCGGTCGTCACCGACGACAACGTCGCCGGCCACCATCTTTTCGGCTTTCTGGAAAATCTCGGCGTGGCCGGCATCGATGCGGTGCCGGTCATCCTGCCGGCGGGCGAGAAGACCAAGAGCTTCGCGCGGCTCGAGGAGGTGTGCGACGCGATCATCGGCGCGCGGCTCGAGCGGGGCGATGCCGTGGTGGCGCTCGGAGGCGGCGTGATCGGCGATCTCGCCGGTTTTGCCGCTGCGGTCGTCAGGCGCGGCATGCGGTTCGTCCAGGTGCCGACGTCCCTGCTCGCCCAGGTCGATTCCTCGGTCGGCGGCAAGACGGGGATCAACACGCCGCGCGGCAAGAACCTCGTCGGGGCGTTCCACCAGCCCGATCTCGTGATCGCCGACACCGAAATCCTCGACACGCTGCCGCCGCGGGAATTCCGCGCCGGCTACGCCGAGGTCGCCAAGTACGGGCTCATCGACCGGCCCGATTTCTTCGAATGGCTCGAGCAGAACTGGAAGGGCGTCTTCGCCGGGGGCGAGGATCGCGTCCTCGCCATCGCGACGAGCTGCCTGGCGAAGGCGGAAGTCGTGGCGGCGGACGAGCGGGAAAGCGGCCGTCGGGCGCTCCTCAATCTCGGGCACACCTTCGGCCACGCGCTCGAGGCGGCCACGGGCTACGACGGCCGGCGCCTCGTCCATGGCGAGGGCGTGGCCGTCGGCATGGTACTGGCCCACCGGTTCTCGGCCCGGATGAACCTCGCCAGCCCGGACGATGCGGACCGGGTCGAGCGCCACCTGAAGGCGGTGGGCCTTCCGACGCGGATCGGCGACATCAAGGGCAGCCTCCCTCCCGCAGCCGCGTTGATGGAGGCGATCGCCCAGGACAAGAAGGTCAAGCGCGGGCGCCTGACGTTCATCCTGACGCGCGGCGTCGGAGAGGCCTTCGTCGCCGACGACGTGCCGCCGGCGGAGGTTCACCGCTTCCTCGAGGACTCGTACGGGCCATGACGCTGCAGGCCGTCGCGAACTTCCTTTCGGATTTCGGGCTGATCGCCCTGTCCATCCTGGCGCTCGTCGTCGTCTCCGGGTTCTTCTCCGGTTCGGAAACGGCGCTGACGGCCGTGTCGCGCGCCCGCATGCACGCGCTCGAAGCGAACGGCGAGGTGCGCGCGGGCATCGTGGCGCGGCTGATCGACACGCGCGACAGGCTCATCGGGGCGCTGCTCATCGGCAACAACCTCGCCAACATCCTCGCCTCTTCGCTGACGACGACGCTGTTCCTCAAGCTGTTCGGCGCCTCGGGCGTGGCGTTCGCCACGCTGGCGATGACCGTCATCCTGGTCATCTTCGCCGAAGTGCTCCCCAAGAGCTGGGCCATCTCCTCGCCGGACCGCTTCTCGCTCGCGGTGTCGCGGGCGGTGCTGGCGTTCGTGACGGTCGTCGGGCCGATTTCGGCCGGAGTGAACTGGATCGTCCGGCGGATCCTCGGGCTGTTCGGGATAACGCTGACCGGCGTGTCGATGCTCTCCGCCCACGAGGAGCTGCGCGGGGCCGTCGACCTCCTGCACCGGGAAGGGTCCGTGGTGAAGGCCGACCGCGACCGGCTCGGCGGCGTGCTCGATCTCGGCGAACTCGAGGTTTCCGACGTCATGGTCCACCGCACGGCGATGCGGATGATCAACGCCGACGACCCGCCGGAGCAGATCGTCCACCAGATCCTCGAAAGTCCCTACACGCGCATGCCGCTGTGGCGCGGATCGCCGGACAACATCATCGGCGTCGTGCATGCCAAGGACGTCCTGAGGGCGACGGCGGAGAACAGCGACATCGCGCGGCTCGATCTCGTCAAGATCGCGCAAAAGCCATGGTTCGTCCCGGACGCGACGAACCTTAAGGACCAGCTCAACGCCTTTCTTCGCCGCAGGCTGCATTCGGCGATCGTCGTCGACGAGTACGGCGAGGTTGAGGGGCTGGTGACGCTGGAGGACATCCTGGAGGAGATCGTCGGCGACATCTCCGACGAACACGACATCGACATGCAGGGCGTGCGCCAGGAGGCCGACGGATCGGTCGTCGTCGACGGCAACGTCCCGATCCGGGACCTCAACCGCGCGCTCGACTGGAACCTGCCGGACGAGGAGGCGACGACGGTCGCCGGGCTGGTCATCCACGAATCGCAGATCATTCCCGAGGAGCGGCAGGCCTTCACGTTCCACGGGAAGCGCTTCATCGTCATGAAGCGCGAGAAGAACCGGGTCACGCGGCTGCGGATCCGGCCGCTCGACGAGGCCGCGGCAAAGGATTGAGGCCGAGGCCCGCGGGCTGGAGCAAAAGGTCGCAGGATCGGACCGGACGGTCGTCCCGCTACCAGCGCACGGGCTCCCCCGGAGCGGCGGGCTCGATGGCGAGCGCATGGACGCCGCCGGCCAGTTCGTCCTTCAGAAGGTCGTTGACCGCACGGTGGCGGGCGATCCGCGGCATGCCGGCGAAGCTGTCCGAGACGATCCGGATGCGGAAATGGGTCTCGCCGGTGCCGTCGAATTCGGGCTTGTGATGGGCGTGGAGGTGGCTTTCGTTGACGACATCCAGACGCTCGGGCCGAAACGCGGCCGTGAGCTTGGCTTCCATGGTCGACTGGACGGACATCGCGTGCATCCCTATCTGGCCGGTTCGGGCCGGGCCGGCTCGTTCGTCGGACGGAGGAGAAGGCCCGAAGCATTCCGTTTTGTCGCGACTGGCAGGCGGATGGCGGTTTGTCAATCCTTGTTCGATGCCAAGGAGGTCCCCATAATCGGCTCATGAAACTGGATTCGAAATACTTCGACAGCATTCGGGTGCGCCGCAAGGGAGAGGCGCCTCCCGAGCCGTCCGCACCGACCTGCCAGTGGGACGGATGCGAGGAGAAGGGAACCTACCGCGCTCCCGTCGGACGGGATGCGGAGGGCGAGTACTTCCTCTTCTGCGTCGAGCACGTGCGCCAGTACAACAAGGGCTACAACTACTTTTCCGGGCTCTCCGACAGCGACATCGCGCGCTACCAGAAGGAGGCGCTGACGGGGCATCGGCCCACCTGGACGGTGGGGGTCAACCGGTCCGCGCGACACGGGCCGGACCATGCGCGCATGCGCTCGGGCAGCGCCGCGTCCTATTCGAAAATGCGCGATCCGTTCGGTTTCGTGGACGAAGGGAAGCCCCGGGCCAGGCCCGAGCCGCGGCAACGCAAGCTGAAATCGCTCGAAGCCAAGGCTTTCGACACGCTGGGGCTTGCCGCGGGCGCCACACCGACCGAAATAAAGGCGCAGTACAAGGCGCTGGTGAAGAAGCACCACCCGGACGCCAATGGCGGCGACCGCGGATCGGAGGATCGCTTTCGCGACGTGATTCAGGCCTACCAATTGTTAAAACAGGCTGGTTTCTGCTAAGCGATCATACTACGACTTCCCGGCAATGGCTTGAGAGCAGACGATCGGTCCCATGCGGCCGGTGTGGCTGGAGACATGATGAACAAGATTGATCGCGATATTTCCAATCTGCCGGATACCGCCGTTTCCGTGCGCGAAACCTTCGGCATCGACGTCGATCTCCGGGTGCCGGCCTATTCCGAGGCCGACGCCTATGTTCCCGACCTCGACACGGACTACCTGTTCGACCGGGAGACGACCCTGGCGATCCTGGCGGGATTCGCGCACAACCGGCGCGTCATCGTCTCGGGATATCACGGCACCGGCAAGTCGACGCATATCGAGCAGGTCGCGGCCCGGCTCAACTGGCCGTGCGTGCGCATCAACCTCGACAGCCACGTCAGCCGCATCGACCTCGTCGGCAAGGATGCGATCGTCGTGAAGGACGGCGTCCAGGTCACGGAGTTCAGGGACGGGATCCTTCCCTGGGCCTACCAGCACAACGTCGCCCTCGTGTTCGACGAATACGACGCCGGCCGCCCCGACGTGATGTTCGTCATCCAGCGGGTGCTGGAATCCTCCGGCCGGCTGACGCTGCTCGACCAGAGCCGCGTGATCCGGCCGCACCCCTCGTTTCGCCTCTTCGCGACGGCCAACACGATCGGCCTCGGCGACACGACGGGCCTCTATCACGGCACGCAGCAGATCAACCAGGCCCAGATGGACCGCTGGTCGATCGTCACGTCGCTCAACTACCTGCCGCACGACAACGAGGTGAACATCGTCCTCGCCAAGGTGAAGAGCTTCGAGACGCCGGCGGGACGCGACACGATCAACAAGATGGTGCGGGTGGCCGACATGACGCGCGCGGCCTTCATCAACGGCGACCTGTCGACGGTCATGAGCCCGAGGACGGTGATCACCTGGGCGGAGAACGCCGAGATCTTCGGCGACGTGGCGTTCGCCTTCCGCGTGACGTTCCTCAACAAGTGCGACGAACTTGAGCGTGCGCTCGTGGCCGAGCAGTACCAGCGGGCCTTCGGCGTGGAGCTGAAGGAGAGCGCCGCCAACATCGTGCTGGACGCGAGGGCATAGGCGGCAGCAGGTGGCCATGGCCGGACGCGGAGACAACACCAGGACGAGGCAGGGCGGGCCGATCGACGCGGAGCCGTTCAAGCGGGCGCTGACGGGCTGCGTGCGCTCGATCGCGGGCGACCGCGAGCTGGAGGTCAGCTTCGCCAACGACCGTCCGGGGCTGGCGGGAGAACGGGCGCGGCTGCCGGACCTGCCGAAGCGGCCGACCGCGCGAGACCTGCAGGTGACGCGCGGCCTCGGCGATTCCATGGCGCTTCGCAGGGCCTGCCACGACGCCGGGGTGCATGCCACCATGGCTCCGCCGGGCGCCGATGCGCGGTCGATCTTCGATGCCATCGAGCAGGCCAGGGTGGAGTCCATCGGCGCACGGCGCATGGCCGGCGTCGCCGACAACCTCGCCTCGATGCTCTCCGACAAGTACAGCAAGGCGAACTACGCCGGCATCGAACGCCGGGAGGACGCGCCGCTCGAGGAGGCGCTTGCGCTGCTCGTGCGCGAGAAGCTGACCGGCCGGAAGCCGCCGGAAAGCGCCGGCAAGGTGCTTGACCTCTGGCGCGACTGGATCGAGGACAAGGGGGCCGCCGACGTCGACCGGCTCGCCGACAAGATCGAGGACCAGCAGCAGTTCGCGCGCGCGGTGCGCAACCTGCTCGCCTCGCTCGACGTCGCCGAGGAATACGGCGAGGACGAGAACGAACCGGACGGCGAGGAGGCTGGCGACGAGGACCAGCCGCGCTCCAACGAGGAAAACCAGGAGGCCGCGGAGGACGAGGCGGGCTCGGAGGCCGCGCCGGCGGAGGAAAGCGACGCCGCGGACGAGCAGCTCGACGACGGGGACATGGACGGAGCCGAGGTCACCGACGCGGACATGTCGGACGAGGGCGACGAGGACGCCGAAACGCCCGGGGAGACCCGGCGGCCGAACCAGCCCTTCGACGAGCTGAACGAGCGGATCGACTACCGGGTCTTCACCACCGAGTTCGACGAGATGGTCGCCTCGGAGGATCTTTGCGACGAAGCCGAGCTCGACCGCCTGCGCGCCTTCCTGGACAAGCAGCTGGCGCATCTGCAAGGGGTGGTGGGACGGCTCGCCAACCGCCTGCAGCGGCGGCTCATGGCGCAGCAGAACCGCGCCTGGGACTTCGACCTCGAGGAAGGCTACCTCGACACGGCGCGATTGCCGCGGCTGATCATCGACCCCATGCAGCCGCTGTCGTTCAAGATGGAGCGAGACACCAATTTCCGCGACACGGTGGTGACCCTCCTGATCGACAATTCCGGCTCGATGCGCGGCCGCCCGATCACGGTGGCGGCCACCTGCGCGGACATACTCGCCCGGACTCTCGAGCGCTGCGGCGTCAAGGTAGAGCTCCTCGGGTTCACGACGCGGGCCTGGAAGGGCGGACAGGCGCGGGAGAAATGGCTGGCGACCGGCAAGCCCCAGGCGCCGGGACGCCTCAACGATTTGCGCCACATCGTCTACAAGTCCGCCGACGCCCCCTGGCGCCGGGCGCGGCGAAACCTCGGCCTGATGATGCGCGAGGGCCTCCTGAAGGAGAACATCGACGGAGAGGCGCTCGTCTGGGCCCATTCGCGGCTGATGGCGCGACCGGAACAGAGGCGCATCCTGATGATGATCTCCGACGGCGCGCCGGTCGACGATTCGACGCTCTCGGTCAATCCCGGGAACTATCTGGAGCGCCATCTGCGCGCCGTGATCGAGGAGATCGAGCAGCGCTCGCCGGTCGAGCTGCTGGCGATCGGCATCGGTCACGACGTGACGCGCTACTACCGCCGGGCGGTCACCATCGTCGACGCGGAGGAACTGGCCGGCGCGATGACCGAGCAGCTTGCGGCGCTCTTCGAGGAGGAAGTGGCCGCCCGCGCGGGCCGGCGCCCCGGCCTCGGACGGGTCGGGTAGGCGGGTTGCGCGGCGTTCGGGCGCGGGTGGCGACCCTCTCGGTGTTCCTCGCGGCGGCGTCGGCGCTGCCGGCGCATGCGGATACGATTTCCCGGGACGCGCAATTCGGCAGGCCTCTCAAGGTCGAAACGGAACGGATCGAAAATTTCCAGATCGCTTCGGGCAAGACCAGGTTCGGCGACCTCGCGTTCGTCGGCGGGCTGACGGTCTCCTCGGAGGATCCGGCGCTCGGCGGCATGTCGTCGGTGCGGCTCGGTGCGGACCGGCGCTCGTTCCTCGGCATCGAGGACAACGGCTACTGGTACGGTGGGCGGTTCACGCGGGACGACGAGGGGCGGCTCGGAGGCATCTCGGATTTTCGCATCGCGCCCATCCGCGGGCGCGACGGGCGACCGATCGAGACCAAGTGGGAGAGCGACGCGGAATCGCTGGAGGTCCGGGCGAACGACGTGCTCGTCGGCTTCGAGCGGGACCACCGCGTCGACGCCTATCCGCTGATCGATCCGCAGGCGTCCGGCCCGCTGAGGAGCCTCCCGCTGCCCTTTCCGGTCGCCGAACTGAGGCGCAACCGAAGCCTCGAGACGATCGCGACCTCGCCGAAGGACGGCCCGCTCGCGGGTGCGACGGTCGTCGTGTCGGAGATGAGCCTCAACAAGGCCGGCGATATCTACGCCGGCATCCTCGACGGGCCCCAACGGGGCACCTTCTTCGTCAAGCGGGAGCCGCCCTATGCCATCAGCGACGGGGATTTCCTGCCGAACGGCGATCTCCTGCTGCTGGAGCGGGGCGTGACGCTGGCGAGCGCGTTCAGCGTCCGGATCGAGCGAATCGCGGGCAAGGACATCCGGCCGGGCGCCACCGTTTCCGGGAAGGTCATCTTCCGGGCGGGGCTCGGCGACCAGATCGACAACATGGAAGGCCTGTCGGTCACGCGAGGCGCCGACGGCGGCACCTACCTGCTGCTCGTTTCCGACGACAACAATTCGATCCTGCAGCGCTCGCTGTTCCTGGAATTCCGGCTCGTCGAGTGAACGGCCTCGGGCGCGCCGCCGCAGGACGTTCTTGGTTTCAAATTTATTAAAGCCCCTGTATTCCTTTTTATACAATCAGATCGCTATGTACATATGCAGAGTGTCTTGTTTTTGTGCGAAGCGTTAATCTCCCCAAAATTGCCCGTATACTTGCCACGAGCTCTCCGGATAGGCTGCCTCTACAGAGTGTTTTTGGAGAATAAGTATGTTTTATCGAATTGCCCTCACGGCGGCGGTCTTCGGCGCCGCCGCCGCGATAGCGGCGCCTGCCCATGCCATGACGGTCAAGGAGTGCAGGGCGGCGTTCGAATCCGAGCGGAGCGCCATGACACTGTACGACTGGCATCGTTACGGCCTCTGGACGTGCGACCTTCCCGACGTCGCAGCCGGCCGAGCCAAGGATGTGGCCGAGGCGAAGGCGGACGCAACGGAATTCATGCGGGGCGAGAGCCCGCGAATGGAGAAGACCCGGGCAATTCTCATGAGAATGATCGCGTCCGAGCGGAAAGAAAAGGAAGCGTCGGCGGCCGCGCCGAAGCTGCAGGAGCTGGCGGCCGCGACGCCGGAAAAGAAGGATGCGGTCGTCGCGTCCAAGGAAGCTGCGGACGTCGCGCCGAAGAAGCGGGAGCCGGCGGCGGTCGCCCCGGAGGGCGTCGTGTTCCCGACCGCGGTCGACGGCAAGTTCGCGGGGGAACGTCCTGGTCTGGCGCGGATGCACACCTGCCTCGAGCAATACCGGATCAACCGGAAGAACAATGCGCTCGGGGGACTGACGTGGATGCGCAAGGGAGGCGGTTACTACAGTCTATGCAATGCCCGCCTGAAGGGCTGACGCATCCTGGATGCGGCTCTTCCTGGGAAGCTGACTTTCGGAAGAAATCTTCTTTGGCAAGAGAGTCGCAAGGCGCGAGCGGGGAAACGGGGCCCGCCGCTCGCGCCGCAATTGCTATGGGAGTCGCAACCCCGCAGGGCCTCCGGGCCGAGGGCTTCCGGGCCGGCGGGGTGGACGGCGTGGGTGGTATGTGCGGTGCCTCCGAGGCTGGTGTCGAGCGGCGGGGCCTCTAAGGCTGGGGGTCGAGCTGGCGGGGCCTCTAAGGCTGCTGCTCGAGCGACGAGGTCCTCTAAGGCTGCTGCTCGAGCGGACGGGTCTCTAAGGCTGCTACTCGTGTGGAGGGGTCTCTAAGGCTGCTCGTCGGGCGGTGGGGCTGTCCGTCTGCGTCGGCTCGGCCGCTTGCTTTGGCGCTTGCTTTTCGGAAACTGGCCGTCGCGGCCGCGCCGTCGCCGGGTTCGTCCCCTCGGTCCGGGCTCTCGCGGGCGGGGCTCAAAAGGGATCGCGCGGGCAAAGGCGAGACCCTTGGGCGTCGTCGCCCCGATTGAGCCACGAGCGTCATCGCTCCGGTATGACGGGAGGCCCAAGCCATCGGGCGGGGACTGGGTGCGGGGCCTGGGTGCGGGGCCTGGCGGGAGACTCGGACCTTATCGCTCCATCGTGTGCGGCGTGTCTGTCGGTGGCGGTTCGTGCGGTTCGTGCGGTGCCGGATGTCAGTTCGATGCCGTCGCTTGCAGGGCGAGCTGGGGCTTCAGGGCGTTGAGCAGCATGCCGTAGGGGATCAACAGGATCAGTGCCGCCAGCAGCTTCACAGAGAGATCGCCTCCCGCCCATGAGACGAAGCGGGGCAGGGATTCGGGAAGGACGCCGAAGAGCGGAGCGTTTGCGATCGCGAAGGGGTCGTTCGGGCCGATGAAGACGAAGGCCGGCGCGAATGCCACGGAAAAGAAGATGGCCGTGTCGAGAACCGAGCCGACCAGCGAGGCGGTGAGGGGTGCCTTCCACCATTTCAGCCGGCGCAAACGGTTGAACACCGTCACGTCCAGGAGCTGGCCGACGAGATAGGCGGTGCCCGACGCGATGGCGATGCGCGGGGTGGACAGGGCCATCGAAGCGGCGACGGCGATGACGAAACCGCAGGCGACGACCAGCCGGGCGGGCCCGACGCCGAAGCGCCGGTTGGTCAGGTCGGTCACCAGGAAGGCGACGGGATAGGTGAACGCGCCCCATGTCAGGATATCCGACAGGTCCAGCGAGCCGATCGTCGCCTTGACGGGGAACTGAACGAGATAGTTCGAAGCGACGACCACGACGGCCATCACCAGGATGAAGGGGAACGTCTTCCGGAGACTTTGCATTTTTTTATCCTGGGTTGATGCCACCAGCAGAACGGCAAGAGGAAAGCGGGCCACCCCGAAGCACCACCCCGAAGCGCCACCCCGAAGCAAGGAGATCGCGGGCCCGCGAAACGAGGAGATTGCCGGCCCGCCCTAAAACGAGGAGATCGCCGGCCCGGCGTCAGGCGGCGGCCTGGGTCTCTGCCGTCTTCTTGGCGATCTGGCGCTTCAGAAGCCGGGCGCGCATCGACAGGTCGCTCTCGTTCGCCTTCAGCAGGAACGCGTCGAGGCCGCCGCGGTGCTCGACGGAGCGCAGGGCGGCTGCGGAAATCCGCATGCGGAAGCGCTGCCCGAGGGCATCGGAAATCAGCGTGACGTTGCACAGATTGGGCAGGAACTTGCGCCGCGTCTTGTTGTTGGCATGGCTGACATTGTTGCCCGACATGACGCCCTTGCCGGTCAGTTCGCAGTTGCGGGACATGTTCTCACCTATTCTCGTTCGCCGCTCGACGACGTGGTTCGGGTGCCGCAGCCCGGCCAAAGGTCATCGAGCCTCTGATTGGAAAGTCGCGTGTCTATAGTCAGCGTGGCGCCGGGCGTCAAGACAACCGTCGATATTTCCCGCTTCGCGATCTCCTGGCGCTTCCCGGCCCGGGCCGGCGCCCCCGCTTTCCGTCCGGAATCCCGCTGCCGGGGTTGAAGCCAGCCTGCGGCACACTATTCGTAACAGAATAATTCTGTTGCAAACGAAGTGGCCCGACGGCGCTTCGGCAAGGCTTGGTAGAATGGTCATCCACGACAGGCGCCGGCGATCGCTGATGACGCTGGTCGTCATGGGGGCTGCCATCATGCAGATCCTCGACACGACGATCGTCACCGTGGCGCTGCCGCACATGCAGGGGCAGCTTTCCGCCAGCACCAACCAGATCAACTGGGTGCTGACGAGCTATCTCGTCTCCTCCGGCATCTTCATGCCGCTGACCGGCTTCCTGACGGATCGTTTCGGGCAGAGGACCTACCTGTTCTGGTGCACCGCCGGGTTCATCGTCACGTCGATGCTCTGCGGCATCGCCGCGAGCCTGGACCAGATCGTCCTCTTCCGGCTCCTGCAGGGCGTGGCCGGCGCCGGCCTCGTGCCGACGGCGCAGGCGGTGCTGATCGACATCTATCCCGAGGAGGAGCGCGGCAACGCCATGGCCATCTTCGGCGTCGGCGCGATGTTCGGGCCGATCATGGGGCCCACGCTCGGCGGCTACCTGACACAGGTTCTCAGCTGGCGCTGGACCTTCTTCATCAACGTCCCCGTCGGCGTCCTGGCGCTGATCGGGATCTGGATGACCATACCGCAGACCGAGAAGAAGGAACGGCGCACCGACTGGCTCGGCTTCGGCTTTCTCGCGCTCGCCGTCGCGTCGATGCAGTACATCTTCGACCGCGGGCAGGAGCTTGGCTGGTTCGGCTCCACGACGATCCAGATCTGCACCTTCGTGTGCGTGTTCGGCTATATTTGCCTGATCATGCGCAATCTGGAGATGGGTCCCGACGCCATCTTCGATCTCTCGATCTTCAAGGACCGCAATTTCTCCGTTTCGGCGCTCATCCTGGCGACGTTCATGTTCTCCATGTACGGGGTGCTCGCCCTGCAGCCGCAGATGCTCGAAAGTTTCCTCGGCTATCCGACGGCGACCGCCGGGCTGGCGCTGGCGCCGAGGGGCATCGCCTCGATGGTCGCCATGTTCCTCGCCGGACGCCTGATCAACCGGGTCGGGGCGAAGCCCCTGATTGCGTTCGGCATCCTGACCACCGTCTTCGGGACAGTCGCCATGACCCGCTATACGCTGGATATCGGACTGTGGTGGGTGATCTGGCCGATCCTCGTGCAGGGCTTCGGGCTCGGATTCGTCTTCGTCCCGCTCGCCACCGTCACCTTCGCCACGCTTCCCCGCAGCAAGAGCGCGGAGGCGGCGGGCGTGCGGCAGATCGCGCGGACCATCGGGTCGGGCTTCGGGATCGCCATGAGCGGCGCGGTGATGGCGCAGGAAAGCCAGGTTTCCTGGAACGAGCTCGGGGGGCACCTGACGGCGCATTCCGGTGCGTTGCACGAGCGCCTGCACGCCCTCGGCCTCACCATCCACGATCCGATGGCCGGCGCCCTCCTCGGCAAGATGCTCGGCGGCCAGTCGAGCTTCATCGGCCTCATCGACGCGTTCTGGCTTCTCGGCTGGGGCATCGCCATCAGCCTGGTGCTCCTGTTCCTGCTGTCGGGCGGCGTCGGCCGGGCGAAGGCCGCGCAAGGCGGAAAGGCGAGGGGCGCATGAACGACGACAAGGGACTGGGCCAGCTCATCGGCGAGGCCACGAACGTCTGGCGGGCGCTGCTCGACCGGCGGCTGAGGTCGATCGGCCTCAGCCAGGCGCGGTGGCGGGTGCTCTTGCATGCCGCCCGGGCCGGAAGGCCGCTGACGCAGAGCGAGCTGGCGGCGCGCCTCTCGATCGGTGGACCCGGCCTCGTTTCGCTCCTCGACCGGATGGAGGCGGACGGGTGGATCGAGCGGCGCCCCCACGAGACGGACCGGCGACGCAACCACGTGCACCTGTCGCCGCGCGCCGAGGCCGCGATGCCGGCGATCGAGAGGGAGGCGCACCAGGTCTACGAGGATCTGACCGCCGGGCTCGATCCTGCCGCGATCGAGGCCGCGGGGCGGGTTCTCGTTCACATCCGATCACGGGCGGAGGCGCTGGAGGAGGCGACCCGCAAAACGAAAGCGAAAGACGTAGGCGATCATGACTGACGACAGCGGAAAAGACGATGTGCGCGGCGATGCCGGCGAAACGCCCGAAGCCGCGGAAGGAACGGCAGCGCGCAAGCCGCGCGGGCGGCTGAAATGGGTCGCGGTGGCGGTGCTGGCGGTCTTGGTCGCAGGTGGCGGCTATTGGTATCACCGGCACGGCACCTACTATCCCTCGACCGACGACGCCTATGTGAAGGCGAATGTGGTGAACATCGCGCCCGAGGTCGGCGGCCGGCTGACCAAGGTGCCGGTGGACGACCAGCAACGCGTCGAGCGCGGGGATCTCCTGTTCCGGATCGATCCGCGGTCCTACAGGTACAAGGTCGACAAGGCGAAGGCCGCGCTCGACAGCGCCCGCCAGACCGTTGCCGCGAACGAGGCGGGCGTCGCCGCGGCGAAGGCCCATGTCGCCGACGAGAAGGCGCTGTTGCGGACCGCGACGCAGCGCTTCGCCCGCGCCAAGGACCTCGCGAAGAAGCAGGTTGCCGCGCAGTCGCAGCTCGACGATGCGCGTTCGGCGCTCGACAGCGCCACCGCCGAACTCAATCTCGCGAAGGCCCAGCTAAACGAGGCCCAGAAGACGCTCGGCCAGCCGGGCGAGAAGAACCATCAGATCGAGACCGCCAAGGCGGAACTCGCGCAGGCCCGGCTCGACCTCGGCGATACGGAGATGACCGCGCCGTGCACCGGTCGGCTGACCGGCTTCACGCTCCATGCCGGCGACGTGGTCGATGCGAACGTCAAGGAAGGCGTCCTCGTGTGCAGCGACCGCTACTGGGTCTACGCCAACTACAAGGAGACCGACCTGACGCGGATCCGGCCCGGCCAGTCCGCCGACATCTCGATCGACATGTATCCGGACCGCACCTTCCACGGCATCGTCGAGAGCGTGAACCCGGCAAGCGGCGCCGCCTTCTCGCTGCTGCCGCCGGAAAACAGTTCCGGCAACTGGGTGAAGGTGACGCAGAGGGTACCCGTGCGCATCCTGATCACCGATGCCGGGAGGAAATACCCCATGCGGGTCCAGACGAGCGCGGAGGTGACGGTCGACACCGGCACCGGCGCCAAGCCGCTCGGCAAGAACCGCGGCGCGACCGTGACGGATTCGCAGGCACTCAAGATGGCGGGGGTCGTCGGCGACCGGTCGTGAGCCGCGGCGCTGCGTCCGGCCGCGAACGGCCTTGCCCCTTGCGGTCCGGCGCCATAAAACCGCATGGGCCGCCAAGAGGCCGTGCCCGGAGGGTGTTGCGATGCGTACGTCATGGACCTTTTTGCTTGCCGCGCTTGCCGTCCTGGTCCAGGGCGCCGGCTCCGCCGAGGCCGGGGGCGCGGCCAGAAGCACGACGGACTACAGCGTGCGCTTCCTGGGGTTGCCCATCGCCCGGGCCGCCTTCACGACGGTCATCGACGGGGCGAGCTATAGGATCGACGGGCAGGTGCGCAGCGCCGGGCTTGCCGAGATCTTCGACAGCACGCGCGGAACGGCGCAGGTCTCGGGCGTCGTCAAGCCGGACCGCCTCCAGGCGCGGTCCTTCGTCATGTCCTACAGGTCCGGCGGCAAGTCCTCCCGCACCGAGGTGCGGCTATCGAACGGAAACGTGCAGTCGGCCAGCCAGACGCCGAAGGAGAAGCCGCACGGAGAGGACTGGATCGCGCTGTCGCGATCGGACCTGCTGTCGGTCCTCGATCCGATTTCCGGGCTCGTCGTGCCCGCCGGCACGCCGGTCTGCCCGCGCACGGTCGCGGTCTTCGACGGCCAGACCCGGGCCGACTTCGTCCTCCGGCCGGCCGGGCGGCAACCGTTTTCCACCACCGGCTACCGTGGAGAGGCCATTGCTTGCACGGTGCGTTTCGTGCCAAAGGCCGGATACCGCAAGGGGAACCGCTCGGTTTCGTATCTTCAGAAGCTCGATACGATCGAAGTGTGGTTCGCGCGCTCGCCGTCGGCAGACGTCTACGCGCCCGTCTACGCACGGGTGCCGACGAAGATCGGATCGGTGACGGTCTGGGCGACCCGCTTCGGCGGGTGAGCCGGCAGCGGCCGGGAGCCGGCGACAGGAGGAACGGGTGCGCAGCCAGGCAACGCTGATCGGGTTCTCGGCCGTGCTCATGTGGGCCCTGCTCGCCCTTTTCACGGCGGCGTCGGGGGAGGTGCCCCCGTTCCAGCTCGCCGCCATGTGCTTTGCCGTCGGCACGCTCATCGGCGGGGCGGCGCTCCTCAGGGACCGGCGGCGGTGGTCGCACCTGCGCCAGCCGTGGCCGGTCTGGCTTTGCGGCGTCGGCGGCCTGTTCGGCTATCACTTCCTCTATTTCACCGCGCTCAGGAACGCGCCGCCGGTCGAGGCCGGACTGATCGCCTATCTCTGGCCGCTGCTGATCGTCGTCGGCTCGGCCATGCTGCCGGGGGAGCGGCTGCGGTGGTTCCACTTGGCGGGCGCGCTCATGGGGCTCGCCGGAACCGCGCTGATCGTGGGCCGGGGCGGGGTTTCCTTCGAGGGCCGGTATGCGCTCGGCTACGCGGCCGCCTTCCTTTGCGCGCTGACATGGTCGAGCTACTCGCTCGTTTCGCGCCGCTTCGGCGCCGTGCCGACCGACGTCGTCACCCTGTTCTGCCTCGCCACTGCGGTCCTGGCCCTGCTTTGCCATCTGGGCCTGGAGACGACCGTCTGGCCGAGGAACGGGACGGAGTGGCTGGCGGTGCTCGGCCTCGGGCTGATGCCCGTCGGGGCGGCGTTCTACGCGTGGGACTACGGGGTCAAGCGGGGCGATATCCAGGTGCTCGGCGCGGCGAGCTATGCGGCGCCGCTCTTCTCGACCGTCATTCTGCTCGCGACCGGCTTCGGCCGGCCGTCCTGGCGCATCGCGCTCGCCTGCCTGCTCATCACCGGAGGGGCGGCACTCGCCGCCAAGGACATGCTCTCGGCCCGTCGCGCGCGGCCCGGGGGCGGCGCCGGCGTCGGGCAGGCCCGATGACCGCCCTCCTGGCCGGCGGCCTCCAGACGCCGGGTGTAGCGACGCTGGTCTTCTCGGCGGTGGCCGCCTTGCTCGCCCTGGCAAGCGCCGGACGGCCGCCGTCGATCCGCAAGACAGGCGTCAGCGCGCTCGCCATGGCGCTGCTCGGCATCCTCGTCGTCCTCCTGGACGGACATGTGCTCCTGGCGGCCGCCCTGCTGCTTGCGGCCTTCGGCGAGGCGCTCGCGGTGCAGGATCGCCTGTCGGCCTATCTCGCCAGCCTCGGCGTGCAGCTTGCGGTCCGGGCGGTCTATTGCGTGCTGTTCGCGTTCGCGAGCCAGCCGGCACTCCTCGGAAGCGCGCCGTGGCGGTCCGTCGCCGCGGTCGCCGTCGCGGCGGGTGCGGCCTGGCTTCTTCGACGGATCTGGCCGTTTGCCGGGCCGCTTCGATGGCCGGCGCTCATCTACGCGCTTGCGTCGCTCGCCATGTGCTTGACGGCGGCCACGGTCGCGCCGCCGGCGGTGCTTGCCGGGGCCGTGCTGCTTTCGGCGTCGGACGCCGGAACGGCCGTCGACCGCTTTCTCAGGCCGCGGGACAGGGAGACGCCGCTTTCGACGCTGCGCCTGACGTTTCTCGCGCGCTACCTGGGGCAGGCGCTCGTCGTGCTGGCGGGCCTCGGACTCATCTGAGCCCGGGCCGCCATCCGGGCGGGGCCATCTCGAACCGATCGAAGACGAAGCCGGGCGCCACGGTGCAGCCGACGAGCGTCCACTCCCCGGTCGAGGCGGCCGATTGCCAGGCATCGGCCGGCACGACCGCCTGGGGGCGTTCGCCGGCCGCGATCGCCGGTCCGAGGCGGTGGCTCAGCGCCGGTTCGCCGTCGACGGATACGCTGAGCTCGAGCGGGGCGCCGGCATACCAGTGCCAGACTTCGGCGGCATCGCGAACGCGGTGCCAATGGGACCGGTCGCCCTTTTCGAGAAGATAGTAGATCGCGGTGGAATGGCCGCGGTCTCCGCCGGACGCGTCGCGGAACGTCTCGACGTACCAGCCGCCCTCGGGATGCCGCGACAGACCGAGCTCGGCGACGATCGCGGCGGCCTCGTCCATCAGAAATTGTCCTTGCGGCGGCGGATCTCGGCGAAGACTTCCGCATCGGTGGCGCTCTCCATCCCGAGGTGGGACCGGATTCCGGCGTCGTCGGGCCTGAGAAACGGATTGGTGACCTTTTCCTCGCCGATGGTGGTGGGCAGCGTCGGCCTGCCCGCCTCGCGCTGCGCCTCGATGTCGCGCGCCCGTGTCGTCAGCGACAGGTTGTCCGGGTCGACGGTGACCGCGAAACGGGCGTTCGCCAGCGTGTATTCGTGGCCGCAATAGACGATGGTCGGATCGGGAAGGGCGCGAAGCTTCCTCAGGGACTCCCACATCTGGTCCGGGGTGCCCTCGAAGATCCTGCCGCAGCCGAGCGCGAACAGCGTGTCGGCGGCGAAGAGCAGTCCGTCCTGCGGGAAATAGTAGCTGATGTGGCCGAGCGTGTGCCCCGGCGTGGCGATGACCTCGATCCGGTGGCCGGCGAAGTCCAGGACGTCGCCCTCGCCGACCGCGCGGTCGATGCCGGGAATGCGGTCCGCTTCGGCCTTCGGGCCGGTGATCTCGACGCCGAAGGCCTTCTTGAGGGCTTCGTTGGCCTCGACGTGGTCGCCGTGGTGGTGGGTCGTTAGGATGTCGGTGAGCGTCCATCCCTTCTCGTCGAGCGCCGCGCGGACGGCCTTTTCCTCGGGGGCGTCGATCGAGGCGGTCCGGCCGCTTGCCGCATCGTGGACAAGGACGCCGAAATTGTCGCTGCGGCACATGAACTGGTGGATTTCGAGCGTCGTCATCTTTTCTCTCCTCGCGTCGCCTGATCGACTATGTAACTAGGGCGCGATCGCCCGCGAATTCAACCCGTCGCCGGACGCTTGCCGGCGCCGTGGCGGATGTTAAGAGATTCCCTTCGCGTCGAAGTGCGGTTAGGGTCGCGCGCATGAACACGGACATCGTCGATCTGCGCCAGTTCTACGCCACGCCGCTCGGGCGCTCGGCGCAGCAGGCCATCGGCATGGCGCTGGCTTCGATCTGGGTCCCCCTTCCCAACGAAAGGCTCCTGGGGCTGGGCTATGCGCCGCCTTACCTGGATCGCTTCCGGGCCGACACGGAGCGGACCTTCGCCTTCATGCCGGCGCGGCAGGGGGCGGCGTCCTGGCCGCCGGCCGAGCCGAGCGCGAGCGCGCTGGTGTTCGAGGAGGAACTGCCTCTGCCGGATGCCGCCGTCGACCGGTTCCTCATGGTCCATTCGCTCGAATTCGCCGAGAACCCGGCCGAGATGCTGAAGGAGGCATGGCGGGTCATGGCGCCGAACGGGCGGCTGATCATCGTCGCGCCGAACCGGCGCGGGGTCTGGGCCCGCTTCGAGCACACGCCTTTCGGCTCGGGCCGGCCCTATTCGCGCGGCCAGTTGACCACCCTGCTCCGGGAGACGAATTTCACGCCGGGCGCCATGACCGAGGCGCTGCTCTTTCCGCCGTCGAAGCGGCGCAGCCTGCTCAGCGTCCGTCACGGTTGCGAGCGGGTGGGGCGAAGGCTCTGGCCGCTCTTTGCCGGGGTGCTGATCATCGAGGCGCAGAAGCGCCTCTACCAGGGCCTGCCGGTGGCGCGGCGGGCGTCTCGTCGCGTCTTCGTGCCGGTCCTGGCTCCGCAGGGCGTGCATTCTCTGAGGCGGGACGGCCGGTAAGCAGGAAGACGGCCTGCTGGCCGAACAGGTTCCAGAAGAACCAGGGCAGGGAGACGGCCATCTTCTGGCCGTTCAGGTCGAGCGCCTGCGCCCTCTCCACGCTCGCCCCCGCCTCGCGGCAGAGAGCCACGAAATCGTGCACCGTGCAGAAATGGATGTTGGGCGTGTCGTACCAGGAATAGGGGAGATCCTTCGTCACGGGCATGCGCCCCCTGAACATCAGGGACCCCCGTACTTTCCAGTGGCCGAAGTTGGGAAAGGAGACGATTGCGTGGCGCCCGATGCGCAGCATCTCGCTCAAGACGGTTTTCGGATTGCGGGTCGCCTGGATCGTCTGCGACAGGATCACGTAGTCGAAGCTGCCGTCGGGGTAATGGACGAGGTCGTGGTCGGCGTCGCCCTGGATGACGGACAGGCCGCGCGAGACGCAGCGGTTGACGCCCTGCTGGGACAGTTCGATGCCCCTGCCGTCGATCTCCTTGCGGCCCGCCAGGAGCTCGAGAAGGTCGCCGTCGCCGCAGCCGACATCGAGAACGCGGGCGCGGGGCTCGACCAGATCGGCGATCACCTCGAAATCGACGCGGACTTCCGAATTGACGCTCACCGGATGCCTCTCGCCCTTGCGGCCGATTCGAGGAAGCCGCCGACGGTCTGCAGGAGCTCCGGCTCGTCGAGCAGGAATGCGTCGTGACCCTTGTCGGTCTGGATTTCGACGAAGGAGACCGAAGCGCCCGTGGCGTTGAGGGCATGGACGATGGCGCGGTTCTCGCTCGTCGGGAACAGCCAGTCGCTGGAAAAGGAGACCAGGCAGAAGCGCGTGCCCGTGCCGCGGAACGCCTCGGCGAGCCGGCCGCCATGGTCGGCCGCGAGGTCGAAATAGTCCATCGCCCGCGTCATGTAGAGATACGCATTGGCGTCGAACCGGTCGACGAAGGTCATCCCCTGGTGCCTCAGATAGCTTTCGATCCGGAAGTCGGCGTCGAAACCGAAGGTCAAGGCGTCGCGGTCCTGCAGCGCGCGGCCGAACTTGCGATGCAGGGCGCTCTCGGAGAGGTAGGTGACGTGAGCGGTCATCCGCGCCACGGCGAGCCCCTTCGAGGGCTTCGTGCCGCGCTCGAGATAGCGGCCCTGCCGCCAATCCGGATCGGCCATGATGGCCTGCCGGCCGACCTCGTGGAAGGCGATGTTCTGGGAGGTATGGCGCGCGCCGGTGGCGAGCGGCACGGCCGTGAAGACGCGTTCCGGGTAGCTCGAGGCCCATTGCAGAACCTGCATCCCGCCCATCGAGCCGCCGATGACGCAGAATAGCGTCTCGATGCCGAGGCTGTCCACGAGGCGGGCCTGGGCGCGCACCATGTCGCGGATGGTGATGACGGGGAGGTCGATCGCGTAGGGCCTTCCGGTCGCGGGGTTCGGCGAGGCGGGGCCGGTCGATCCGAGGCAGCCGCCGAGGACGTTGGAGCAGACGACGAAATATTTGTCGGTGTCCACGGGCCTGCCGGGGCCGATCATCTCGTTCCACCAGCCGGCCTTGCCGGTGACCGGATGGACGTTGGCGCAGTGCTGGTCGCCCGTCAGGGCGTGGCAGACGAGGATGGCGTTGGACTTGTCGGCATTGAGCGTGCCGTAGGTCTGGTAGGCGATCTGGAAGGGGCCGAGCTCGATGCCGGCATCCAGGTGCAGCGGCGTGTCCGCATCGAAGCGGATGCATTCGCTCGTCGGGTCCAGCGCTTCGTTGAGCGCCTGGTCGGAGACGGCAGGTGGGGGCGGCTCATGCGGCACGACTGGTCCAAACCTCGCTGGCGCCGGCGAAGGGCTGCCGGCCGCACGCTGTGGGCGTGAACAGGTAGGGTTTGCGGCGAACCGGTGTCAATCCCCTCTTCTCGCCCCGGCCGCAGGCCGCAGGCAGGCTCCCGCCGGCTCCGCCTCGACAAGCCGGGGCAGGAACGCTATTCACGCAGGCGCGGCACCCGCCGAGGTGCCGCGGCAGTTCCTAGGAAAGCGCATCGATGGCCATCGCACCGTCCAGACCCGCTCCAAAGCCGGGCGTCATGCAGATCGAGGCCTACGTCCCCGGCAAGCACGCCGCTCCCGGGGCGGCGAAGGTCTTCAAGCTCTCCTCCAACGAGACGCCCCTCGGGCCGAGCCCTGCGGTGGCCGACGCCGTGCGGTCGGTGGCCGGACGGCTCGAGCTCTATCCGGACGGGACGGCGCACGACCTCAAGGCGGCGATCGCGCGGGCGCACGGGCTCGACCCGGCCAACATCATGTGCGGCAACGGCTCGGACGATCTCCTGACGCTGATCTGCGAGACCTATCTCGCACCCGGCGACGAGGGCATCGTCACCGAGCACGGGTTTTTGGTCTACAGGATCCAGATCCTGGCGGCCGGGGCGACGCCGGTGACCGTGCCGGAGCGGGAGCTGACCTGCGACGTCGATGCGATCCTCGCAGCGGTGACGGAGCGTACGAAGATCGTCTTCGTCGCCAATCCCAACAATCCGACCGGCACCTATCTTCCGGCCGACGAGGTCCGGCGGCTGCATGCGGGCCTGCCGAAGCACGTGCTCCTCGTGATCGACGCGGCCTATGCGGAATATGTCCGGCGCGCCGACTACGAAGCCGGTGCCGAACTCGTCTCGGCCAACGACAACGTGGTCATGACCCGGACGTTCTCGAAGATCTACGGCCTTGCCGCGCTCAGGATCGGGTGGATGTACGCACCGGCCCATGTCGTCGATGCCGTCGAGCGCGTCCGCGGGCCGTTCAACGTGAACGCGATGGCGATCGCGGCCGGCACGGCGGCGATGGGCGACCGCGACCACGTGGAGGCGGCAGCCCGGCACAACGAGACCTGGCTCGCACGGGTGACGGAGGAACTCGGAGCGCTCGGGCTGACCGTCACGCCGTCCGTCGCCAATTTCGTGCTCGTTCACTTTCCACCGGAGCCGGGGCGCACGGCGCACGAAGCGGACGATTTCCTGATCCGGCGCGGCTATATCCTCCGGCGCGTCGACGCCTACGGCTTTCCCGACGCGCTGCGCATGACCATCGGCACCGAGGAGGCCAATCGCGGCGTCGTCGCGGCGCTCAAGGACTTTCTCGGCAGATGACGAAGCACTTCGAAAAGATCGCGCTGGTCGGCATCGGCCTCATCGGTTCCTCGCTCGCCCGCGTCATCAGGCAGCGCGAACTCGCCGGGCAGGTCTCGATCGCGACGGCCACCTCCGAGACGCTCGAACGGGCGCACCAGCTCGCGCTCGGCGATTGCTATTCCACGTCCAACGCCGAGGCCGTGCGCGACGCCGACCTCGTCGTCATATCGGTGCCGGTCGGCGCGTCGGAGAAGGTCGCGCGCGACATCGCCCACGACCTGAAGGACGGGGCGATCGTCACGGATGTCGGTTCGACCAAGGGCTCCGTCATCGCGCAGATGGCGCCGCATCTGCCCGACCGGGTGCACTTCATTCCCGGCCATCCGATCGCCGGCACGGAGCAGTCCGGTCCGGATGCGGGCTTCGCCGAGCTCTTCGAGGGCCGCTGGTGCATCCTGACGCCGCTGCCGGACACCGATCCGGACGCCCTGGCCCGGCTCTCCGCCTTCTGGCAGGCGTGCGGCTCGACCGTCGACACCATGGACCCCGACCACCACGACAAGGTGCTGGCGATCGTCTCGCACCTGCCGCACATCATCGCCTACAACATCGTCGGAACGGCCGACGACGTCGCCACCGTGACGAAGTCGGAGGTCATCAAGTATTCCGCGTCCGGCTTCCGGGACTTCACGCGCCTTGCGGCATCGGACCCGACCATGTGGCGCGACGTCTGCCTGCACAATCGCGACGCGATCCTGGAGATGCTCGCACGCTTCTCGGAGGACCTGGCGTCGCTCCAGAAAGCCATCCGCTGGGGCGAGGGCGACAAGCTCTTCGATCTCTTCAGCCGGACGCGCGCCATTCGCCGGTCGATCATCGAGGCCGGGCAGGAGATCGACGTGCCGGACTTCGGACGTCACGGGGGCGGCGGCGCGCAGAATTGAGAAACGACGGCTCGGGGCGGCTGACGAAAGGCACGGGGAATGGACAGTTCTGAGCGCGGCGGGGAGCGGGCGGAACCCGTAGGAGCCTTCGCCGCCGTCTGGGCGCCGATCGCCCTCATGGGCGCCTTCATCTATCTGTCGGCGTTCATCCGGCCGATCATCCCGCCCGACGAAACCCGCTATCTCACCGTCGCATGGGAAATGTGGGTGCGGCACGATTTCGTCCTGCCGACGCTGAACTTCGTTCCCTACCACCAGAAGCCGCCGATGCTCTTCTGGCTGATCGACGCCTTCTGGGCGGTCTTCGGCGTCTCCCGCTATGCCGCGCTCGGCGCCGTCTTCCTCGTATCGTCGGGCGTCGTCCTCGTCACCCGGGCGCTCGCCCGGGAGCTCTTTCCCGGCAATCGCGCGATCGTCGACCCGGTCTGCTGGCTGATGGTCGGAAACGTCGTCTTCGCCGTCTATTGCGGGCTGGTGATGTTCGATCTGCTCCTGACGGTCTTCACGGCGCTGGCGCTCCTGGCCCTCGTCGTCCACGCGCGCCGGCCGTCGACATGGACGATCGCGGCGGCCGGGCTTGCGGCGGGGCTCGCCCTCCTGACCAAGGGCCCGGTGGTCTTCCTGTTCCTGGCGCCGGTCGTGCTCGCCTATCCGGTCTGGCGGGACGAGCGCCATCTCCTGTCCCGCAAGGCCTACTGGAAGGCTTCGGGCTGGGCGCTGCTCGTCTCGCTCGTGCCGGTCCTGCTCTGGCTGCTGCCGCTCTTCGCCCAGACGGGTTTCGGCTTTCTCGACTCGCTGATCTGGAAGCAGGCGGCCGGCCGGGTCACCGGTAACATCGAGACCGGACACTCGCGGCCGTTCTGGTTCTACCTTCCGCTGCTGCCGGTCTTCGTGATGCCGTGGATATTCTCGATCCATGCCTGGAAGGCGCACCTGCCGGCACTTCGGCGCCCGGTCGCCTCCTTCCGCGACGCCTGGCGCAGGTGGCCGCAGGTGCGTCTCTTCGTGGTGGCGACGGTGCCGTCGATCGTGCTCTTCAGCCTCGTGTCCGGAAAGCAGCCGCACTATCTCGACCCGCTGCTGCCGATCATCGTCGTGACGACCGCCTTCCTCGTCACGGCGGCCGGCTTCCGTCTGGTCGCGGCGAGCGCGGCGATCGTGCTCGCGATACTCCTGGCCGGGCAGGCCGTCGCCGCCTGGACGGTCTTTCCGCTCTACGACCTCTCGAAGGCGGCCGCCTTCGTGTCGACCCGCCAGGGGCCGCTCGCCATCATCGGCAAGTATCACGGGGAGATCGGCTTCCTGGCCCGCCTGACGCATCCGATGGACGAGGTCGACATCGCGGATGCGCAGACCTGGCTCGACCGGCACCCGCACGGAACGCTCATCGGCCTCGAACTCAGCGACGACACGGTGCTGCCCGGCAAGCGGGTCTTCCGCACCGATTATCGTTCCCGGCACAAGAAGTTCGTGGCCATGGAGCCCGCCGCCCCCGCCAGCCGGACGCCCTGACGCTCCGCGCCGGACGGAAAACCGGTGCCCACTTTTCCTGGAATTCGAACGTCTCACTCCTGTTTTCTCGCAATTCCGAACGGAAAACCGGTGCCCACTTTTCCTGGAATTGCTTTAGACCGGGGGCAGGGTCCCAACCGGGATCAGGCCGAGCGAGAGGCGGCCGTGGCTTGCCGTCAGGGTGATCGTCGCGGCGTTCTTGCCGCCGGCCATCGCGGTCAGCATGTTGGTCGTGCTGGCGATCGCGCTGCGCGCCGACGGAAGGGCCTTGTCGATCGTCTTTCGCCAGGCGTCGACGTCCTCGATCCGGAGCTTGAAGTCGCCCGAGAGCCTCCCCTGCTCGTCGAAGGAAAAGGGGCCCTCGACGACAAGAGAGGCTCCGCCGGCAAGCTTTGCCGTGAGGTTGTGGAGGGTCCCCTTCCTTCCGCGCAACAGATGGGCGGCGTCGGGGATCTTCCCGTTTCGGCCGATGAGGCCGGCGATGCCGGCCAGGGTCGCCCGTCCCGTGATGTCGGCGGACGGGACGTCGGAGAACGGGCCGCTGCCGGCCAGCGAAAGCCGGTCGATCGCGAACGAGACATCGGCATCGGCTCCGTTCCGTCGGGTCTCGGCCTCGACGGACGGGCTCTTCGCCTCGATCGGGCCCGGCAGCAGGGGCCCGCTCACGGTGGCGGTCAGGTCCTTCACCACGAGGCCGGCGCGCGTCAGGCCCTCCAGCCAGAGCCGGGCGGTCGAGCGCAGGCTGTCCCAGTTCGCTTCGACCGCGTAGCCGTCCGGCGCCTTCATCCGCAGCGGCCCCGCCAGCTCGGTGACGATGCGGCCGGGCGAAGCGAATCCGGTGACGGAGCGAAAGGCGCCGGCATCGACGCGGCCGCCGTTGCGGCCGTCGGTGGCATCGATGCGCTCGCAGGTCAGGCCGATCCGGGACGGAAAGCCCTCCACGTCGAGATTGACGCATGCGGCCTGGATGCCCTTGCCCGTCAGCCCGGCGATGAAGGCGTTCGCCCGGTCTCTCAATTCGCCGGCGGCGTAGAACCATGCGGCCGTGTAGGCGAGGGCGGCCGCGCCAAGAACGGCCGCGACGAGGGAAAGTCTTCTCGGCCGCCTCATTCGCCGGCACCGGTTGACGTCGCCATTGCGATCTCCAATTGTGCGCCGGCATGGAGAGGGCGCGATTCACGATGAGCGATATGAACGATTTCTGGGTCTTTGGATACGGGTCGCTGATGTGGCGGCCCGGCTTCGACTATCTGGAATCCGGCGCGGCGCGTGCCTACGGCTTCCGCCGGGCGCTCTGCATTCGTTCTCACGTCCATCGCGGGACGCCGGAGCGACCCGGCCTCGTCCTCGGACTCGATTTCGGCGGGTCCTGCCGCGGCCTGGCCTTCAGGGTCGCGGGCGCGCAGCGCGAGGGGGTCATGAGCTACCTCAGGAAGCGCGAACTCGTCACCAACGTCTACAGGGAGCGAATCGTGCCGATCCGGCTTTCCGACGACCGCGGCGTCGAGGCGGTCACCTATGTCGTCGACCGCGGGCACGTCCAGTATGCGGGCGCGCTCACCGCCGAGGAGGCGGTTGCGGCCATCCGGGGCGCGGCCGGCGAGGCCGGACCGAACGAGGACTATGTCTTCAATACCATCGAACATCTTCGGCAGATGAATATCCGGGACGATTGGCTGGAGCATGTCGCGGCGGGGCTCAGGCGCTTTCCGGCCGAGAGCCGGACCGGCTGAGTTCGGCCAGCCGGTTCCTCGCACTGTCGGGCAGGGGCAGGTGGGGGTTTGCCGCCGCCGTCTCGACCAGCAGCGCGTCGCTCGCTTCCTCCGTCTCGGCCACCAGCCGCTTGAAGAAGGCTTCGCGGGCCAGGCCGGCCGGAATCGGCGGCAGGATCCTTACCTTGAAGTGGCCCGGAAAACGCAGGAACTTCCGCCGCGGCCAGAAGAGGCCGGGGTGCATCGCGACCGGCACGACCGGAACGTCGAGGTCGCCGTAGATGCGCGCGATGCCGGACTTGTAGTCGGCGGGCGCGCCCGGCGGCCGCCGCGTTCCTTCCGGGTAGATGATGAGTTGCCGGCCCTGGTTCACCTCCGCCTTCGCGCGGTCCAGCACCGCCGTCATGACCTTGCCGCGGGCGCCGCGGTCCACCGGGACCATGTGCATCTTGCGGATGTACCAGCCGAAAAGCGGTATCCACATGAGTTCGCGCTTGAGGATGTAGACCGGGTCGTCGAGCCAGGGGAGGAGGGCGTAGGCGTCCCAGAAGGACTGGTGCTTCGGCGCGAGGATGTAGCCGCCCTCCGGGATGTTCTCCAGGCCCTCGATCTCGAAGGTCGTGCCGACGATCTTCGCCTGGAGCCAGTGGCAGGACCGTACCCAGTTCTTGGGGATCGACCAGGCGGCCTTCCGGTCGAGGAGGAAGAAGGCGGGGCTCAGCACCAGCATGCGGCCGATGAGATTGAGGTAGAAGGCCAGGTTGAAGAGAAGGGAGCGAAAGGCGGTCATGCGCGGAAAATGATGGCGTCGTCCGATGTTGCGTCTGACCGGCCGCCTACCGCCGCCGATCACCTGCGTTACACCATCGCACCGCAAAGGGAAACCGTTTCCCGCAAAAGCCGCGCTCGGGCGCCCCGGTCCCGCTTGCCTGGTCTGCCGGCCGGAGCTAGGTCCGTCCGCCGCCCATGAGGCGGGCGTCCCGTTCGCCCGCCCTTTCGGTGCGAAGGCCCCTGTCGGCCGGCGGCCCCAGCCAGTCGCGGACCCTCGCCAGGGTGTATTTGACGTATTCCGTCACCATTCGCCGCACCACGGGCGGTTCGTGCAGCCAGTTCCGCGTCTTCAAGTCGTTGTTGATGACCGGGTAGGGGATGAATTCCGTTTGGGGATCCACCCGGCGCAGCTCCAGCAGGCTGCGCGGCATGTGGTAGTTGTTCGTCACCAGGAAGACGCGCCGGTAGCCGTTCGATCCGATCCAGCGGGCGGTTTCGTACGCGTTGCCGATGGTGTCGATGGCGTCGTGGCCGATGTCGACGCAGCAGGCGAACAGCGTCTTCGAGCTTTTCGTCAGCCGGCGGATCTCGCTGCCGGTCGTCGCCGGGTTCACGCCGGAAATGAGCAGGCGGCGTGCCGCGCCGCTGCGCAGGAGGTCGAGCGCATGCTCGATGCGCTGCTGCCCGCCGGTCAGGACGACGATGGCGTCGCCCTTCACGGAGCGGTCGGGGACCTTCAGTTCGACGACGCGCTCGGCGAAATCGAGGAACCCCGCGACGAAGGCGGCAAGTCCCAGGAGCATCAGGACGCCGGTCAGGCTGGCGACGATGCCGAGGAGGCGCGCGCGAGAGCGCCTTCGCGTGCCAACGGGCATGTCGGGGGTTTCGTTCAAGGCCTGTGTCCCGCTCCTCGTCGTCGAGGACTACACCGGGAACGCGGCAAGCGCCACAAGCATCCGTGTCGCGGTTTCAAGGCACGTCTCCCGACCCTGCCGCCGCGCGTTCGGCATCGATCTGGTGAATTGTGCGGATGACGGTGAAGCGGGTCGTCAGGGCGGTCATGCCGCTGACGATGCCGATGATGACGACGATGCCGAGATAACCCCAGAAGCCGAGGGCGAAGCGGCCGAACAGGGCGCTGGTCTGGTCGCTGCCGGGCGTGGCCACCTCCAGGCCCTGCCAGAAGCCGGCGACGGAGAACGCCATGGCCGCGAGTGCGCCGCCGGCGCAGGCGCCCTTGAGGCCGATGAACAGGAAATGCCGCTCGAACTCGGCGGCGACGAAGCGCGATTCGGCGCCGACGAAATGCAGGACCTCGACGATGTGGCGGTTCCCGGACATCGCCCCGCGGGTCGCGAAGACCACGGTCAGCACCGTGGCGGTGAAGACGAGGGCGAGGATGCCGAGACCGATCAGGACCGTCGTCTCGGCCATGGACACCAGCCGCCCGACCCAGGTTCGGTGGTCGTCGAGGGAGGCCTCGGGTATCTTCTTCTGCAGCTCGGTGCGCATGGCGGCGAAATCCGGCGGGGCGGATTCGTCGATCGTCGCCACGACGAGACGCGGCACCGGCAGTTCGTCGATGTCGAGGCCGGAGCCGAGCCAGGGCTGCAGCAGGCGGGCGGTCGCGCTCTTGCCCATCACCTCGGCGCCCGTCACGCCGGAGAATTCGAGCGCGATGGTGCGCGCCTGCTCGAGCGCCGCCGCCATGTCGAGGCCTTCCGCCGGCTTGATCTGGATCGTGATCTCGCGCGAGATCTGGCTTTCCCAGGTCGCGGCGCTTGCGCGAATCATGCTGACGGCGCCGAGCGTCAGGCATGCCAGGAAGGACATGATGGCGATGACGAGCATCAGCGCGTTGCCAGAGACGTTCGCCGGCGGGACGATGGGGCCGGTCGGGCGCAGCCGCGGCCCTGCCGGCCTGCGCGGGGCCGACGCGTTCCGCGTGCCGGTCGTGCGGGCCGGTTCAGTCATAGATTTCGAGCCGCCCCTGGTGCAGGATCATGCGACGGGCGCCGATCTGGTCCATCAGCGTGAGATCGTGGGTGGCGATCACGACGGCGGTTCCGAGCCTGTTCAGTTCGAGGAACAGCTTCAGCAGCCGGCGCGCCATGGGCGGGTCGACGTTGCCGGTCGGCTCGTCGGCGAGCAGGATCTCTGGCTGGTCGATGAGGGCGCGGGCGATCGCGGCGCGCTGCTTCTCGCCGCCCGAAAGGACCGGGGGCAGCACGTTCACCCTTTCGCCGAGGCCGACCCATCTCAACAGCTCGATGACGTCGCTGCGATAGGTCGATTCCGCCTTGCCCCGCACCCGGAGCGGCAGGGCGACGTTCTCGTAGGTCGTCAGGTGGTCGAGCAGACGGAAGTCCTGGAAGACGATGCCGATGCGCCGGCGCAGCATCGGCAGATCGGCGTTGGGCACCACGGAAATGTCGCGGTCGAACATGGTGATGAGGCCGCGCGTCGGCATCAGCGACATGAAGAGAAGCCGGAGCATCGTGGTCTTGCCGGCCCCCGAAGGGCCGGTGAGGAACTGGAAGGACCGTGCCGGTATGTCGAAGGTCAGGTCGCGAAGGATCTCCGGCCCCATGCCGTAGCGCAATCCGACGTTTTCGAAATGGATCAAGTGGGTCGTCCCGTAAGTGCGGTGAGCGGTGCGTGCCTGTTTCGGTCGCCGGCCCGAGCGCCACACCGAGCGTCGGGCCGAGCGTCGCCGAACGGCATTAACGCTCGGTTAATTTTCAGCGCCGGAGGCGGGCGACGGCGGCGGTGTTTGCGATTTGTTAACCAGTCGCGTTTACGTCTCGGAAAGGAACGGATCAAGGGCCAACCGGTCGGCGGAGGCGGATGCCGGCGCCGGACGGCACGCGACAGCGCGAGGACGAGATGGCAGCAGGCCGGCAGCGCAGACGCCCGCACGCGTCCAGGCGCGACAACGCAGATCTGATCGCTCCGGAGATTCATGTGCATGTGAGCCATTTCCGTCCCGCGTTTCCGATCATGCCCATCATCGACGCGGAATTCGAGGACATTGCGTCGGAGCCGCCGGCAAAGGCGGAGCCCGGCCCGATCGCCCCCGAGGCCGACGCCTCTTCGTTCGCGCGGCGCATGGCGCGGCCTGTTCCCGGCGGTAAGACCACGGCCGTCAAGTCGCGGGTCCGTTCGAGACTGTTCCCGGTGGCGCTCGCCGGCCTTTGTGCCACGAGTTTCTGGATATTCGGTGGCCACGCGGTGTTCGCCCGGCTGTTCGGCGGGGAGGCCGTCGCCGGCACGCCGCTCGTCATTTCCGGTGTCTCCACGGTCGACGGGCTGCGCGTCGCCATCATCGACGACGATTCCCGGAAGGCTGCGGCCCGATAGCGGTTGAACAATCCATCCGGATCGTCCATGAAACTGCGGCCGGCCCCGGCTTTCGGCGCGAGGCCATCCCCGACTGCACAGGAAACCGCCATGCCCGTCGTTCGCGGAAAGAACATAGACATCCTGTTCTCCGCCCCCCAGATCGCCGCGCGCAACCTTGCGCTCGCGGCCGAGATCGCGGCGCGTCCCCAACGCGACCTGCTGGTGATATCGATCCTCAAGGGGTCCTTCATCTTCGCCGCCGATCTGATCCGGGCGCTGCATGCGGTGAACCTCGCGCCGGAGGTGGAGTTCATCACGCTGTCGAGCTACGGCAAGGGAACGCTCAGCCAGGGCGTGAAAATCATCAAGGACATCGACTCCGACGTCGCCGGGCGCGACGTCCTCCTGATCGACGATATCCTGGAATCCGGCAACACCCTGCGCTTCGCGCGGGACCTGATGCTGGAACGGGGCGCCGCCAGCGTCTCGATAGCGGTGCTGCTCGACAAGCGCTCGCGGCGGAAGGGCACGCTGGAAGCCGATTTCGTCGGATTCGAGTGCCCCGACTATTTCGTCGTCGGCTACGGGATGGATGTGTCCTACGCCTTCCGGGAGCTGCCGTTCGTCGGTGTTGTCACCGGCGACGCCTGATCGCGTTTACCGGACAAAAACCAATCCCGTGTTCAATTCGGGACAAGCCGGGGAGCCTTACGACCGGTGCCGATCCGCACGGCGAGCCGGCAGCGCGCGTCCGGGCCCATCGACCCCGCGTCAAGAGCGTGTCCGCGTTTCACGGAATCGCGGACATGCTCTACCTCGTAGTTTTTACGCGCTTCCGGACGGAAAACCGGTTTCCACTTTTCCTGGAAGCGCTTTAGACGGAGACATCAATGGCACGCATCCTTATTGCCGAAGACGAAGAAGCGCTGCGCGGGTTCGTCGCGCGGGCGCTTCGTCTGGACGGACACGAAACGACCGAGGCCGGCGACGGCGAGGAAGGCCTCAGCGCCTTGCGCAGCGGCGCTTACGATCTTCTGCTGTCGGATATCCGCATGCCGGCGATGGACGGGATCGAGCTCGCCCGCCGTACCGCCGGGGAATTTCCGCTCGTCAAGATCCTGCTGATGACGGGGTTCGCCGACCAGCGGGAGCGCGCCGACGACCTCAGCAGGATCATCGTCGACGTGGTCGACAAGCCCTTCACGCTGCCCGGCATCCGGACGGCCGTGACCGCGGCGCTGGCCGCCTGACGGTCCGGAGCGCCCGGCACCGGCGCCGGGCCGAGGCGCTCCAGAGCCTGTCCGCGTTTCACGGAATCGCGAACAGGCTCCAACGCATTGTTTTTGCGCGCTTCCGGACGGAAAACCGGTTCCCACTTTTCCTGGAAGCGCTTGTTTCTTTACGCGCTTCCGGACGGAAAACCGGTTTCCACTTTTCCTGGAAGCGCTCTAATTCATGTCCAGCAGGCGTTCGAGATACTGCTTTTCGAGCGCCGGGCTCAGGGCGTCTCCAAGGCGCTTGCGTATCTGGTTGAGTATTTCGCGGGCGCGCTGGATGTCGATCTCGTCGGGGATCTTCACCTGGTCGCCGAAATCGGGTCCGGAGGTCGACCGCGGCCGGCCGAGGGGGTCTCGGTCGTTGCGGCCGAGCCGGTCGCCGGTGTTCTGGCCCTGGCCCTGTCCCTGGCCCATCGCCTGCATCATCTGGTTCATCATGTTCTGGGCGCCCTGGCGCAGGGCCTGCAGCGCGCGGCCCTGCTCGCCGACCGCACGCTCTCCGTCGCCCTTGCCGAGGGCGCCGGTCGCGTTGCCCATCGCCTGATCGGCATCGCCGAAGCCCTTGCCGGGCTTTATGCCGAGGCCCTTCAGCGCCTGCTGGAGCTTGCCGAGCTGGTCGCGGAGGCTCTGCTGCTGGCGCTGCAACTGCCTCAGGGCCTGACGCAGCTCATCGGGCGTCATCGGCTTCCCTTGTTCGCCCTGGCCCTGCTGGCCCTGCTGACCCTGCTGGCCCTGTTGCGGGCCCGGCTGCTGCTGCCCGTCCTGCTGGCCGTCGCCGCGCTGCGTCCTGTCCTGCAGCTGCCGGTCCAGCCGGTAGGTCTGGTCCATCAGCTGCTGCTGCTGCTGGAGCAATTCGCCGAGCTTGTCCATCTGCTGGCGCATCGGTCCGTTGGACTGCTGCCGTCCGCGTTGCGAGCGCCCGGCCTGCAGATTGTTCATCATCTGCTGCAATTGCGAGAGCAGCTGCTCGGCCTGCTGGCGCTGCCCCGAACGGGCGAGGTTCTCGATCTGGTCCATCATGCGCTGCAGGTCCTGCTGGCGCAGGACGTTCTGCATGTTGTCCGGCAGGCGCGTCATCTGCTGGGGGTTCTTCATGGCCTGCTTGGCCATTTCCTGCAGGAAGTCGTTCATCGCCTGGCGCAGCTCTTTCATCAGGCGGGAAATCTCGGCGTCGGGCGCCTTGTTCTTCAGCGCTTCGGAGAGGGCGCGCTGCGCGTCGCGCAGGCGTTGCTGGGCGAGCGACAGATTGCCGTTCTCCAGGCCGAGCGCGATCTGCCAGAGATAGTCGGCGGTTTCGCGCAGCATGTCGTCGTTGCGCGCCAGGGCCATGCGCTCCCTGGCGCTCCTCAGGAGCAGGAAGTTTGACGGGCTCTTGATCGTCTCCTCCGGCGCCGTCGTGAGGGCATCGGCGAGTTCGATGGCGCGCGGCAGCCTGTCGGTGTCGAGGGCGAAGGTGCGGCGCTGCTCCACCACGGCGCGCGCCAGCGGGTTGTAGAAATATCGTTCCGGCAGCGTCGTCACGATCGTCTTGCTGCGCCCTTCCTGGCCGGCGCCGTCGGTCGCCACCAGCGTGATCCGGACCCGCTGTCCCGCGAGCGGGTGGTCGGTCAGATCCCTGTTCGTGGTGGCCTTGCCGGATTTCGCGCCGCCGCCGGGCAGGCTCAAGGGGAACTCCGGCGGCTTGTAGAGCGGGTGCGCGCCCTTTGCGGGCGGATCGGCGGGGACGATGACCGCGCGGGCCTTCGCCACGCCGTAGTCGTCGCCGACCCGATAGCCCAGCTCGAGGGATCCGTTGGCGGTGCTCTTCGGCTTTCCGTCGAAGGCGATCGTGGGAGCCGCGTCGGGGATGACGGCGAAGCTCCAGGACTTCGCCTCGGAGCCCTCGGCAACGGCCAGTTCGCCATCGCCGGCCGGCTTGAAACGGTAGGTCAGGGCATTGGAACCGGGCTCGTCGGCAGCCTGTCCGGACGGCGCCGCCGGGCCGGCGGACGGAACAGGGCTGGCGGAGGCGTCGCCGTCTTTCCGATAGGTCACCGTCGGCGACTTGCCGCCGCTGATGCGGACGGTGACCTCGCTGCCGGCGGGCAGCGAGAGGGCCTGGGGCACGTCGCCCTCGGCGCGGGTCAGGAAGATCGGCGCGCGTCCGGTATAGGCGGGCGGGGTGATCCATGCGTCGATTCGAGCCGGGGCGGCCGGCGCCGCGGGTGCCGACAGCGACAGCGCGTCGCCGAGAAATCCGGCGCGGTTGGAATAGGAATAGGCGAAGGCGGTCACGAAGAGGAGCAGGACGAGCGCCCGCAACGCATAGGGGTCGCGCCGCGGGGTGTCCGGCTCCGGCATGCCGGTCCGGAGGGCGGCGATGCGCTCGACCATGCGGCGCTGGTGCTCGAGCCAGAGCGCGCGGGAGAAGCCCGTCTCGTTCTCGAGCCGGTCGTCCTGGACCGCGAGCGCCTGGTGGCGGATGCGATTGACCTCTTCCAGCCGCCGGTCGACCGCATCGCGGTCGGGCCAGCGGAAGGTGCGCAGTCCCCAGAGGGACCATCCGAGGCCGGCCAGCAGGAGCGCGAGCGTCGCCACGCGGGCCCATAGGGGCACGGCGTGGAAATAGCCGAACCAGGACAGGGAAACGTACAGCGCCGCCACGCACAGCACCGGCACGAGGAGCGGCCAGATGCGCTCGGCGACCACGACGAGACGCATCGCCGTGCGCTTGCGGGCGATCCGGGCTTTCAGCCTTGCAGCCATGGGTGCGGATGCTGAAGACTGGTCATCCGCCTTGGGGACGGCCATGCGCGAAAACTCCTCACGCGTCCAACGCCCGAAGAATAGCATTCTTTACGGCGAAGGCGAGGCCGGCCGCGACATTTCTGCGCAGGGGGCCGCGCCCGGCGGAAGAGGCCGGTCTTCGAAGCGCCGCTCAGGCGAGCCAGTCCGGCACGGTGTCGAGTGCGAGCATGTCCTCGTAGCGGGGGCGGCGGCGAACGATCGCGAAGCGCTTGCCGTCGACCAGGACCTCGGGGACAAGCGGGCGGGTATTGTAGGTGCCGGCCTGGACGGCCCCGTAGGCGCCGGCGGTGCCGATCGAAAGGAGGTCGCCCGGTTTCGGCGTGCTCATCTCGCGGTCCCGGGCGAGATAGTCGCCGCTTTCGCAGACCGGGCCGACGATGTCGGCGCGGATGCGCGGCGCGCTGGCCGCGGAGATCGTCACCGGCGATATCTCGTGATAGGCCTCGTAGAGCGTCGGCCGCACGAGATCGTTCATCGCGGCGTCGACGATCACGAAGGTCCGGGAACCGCCGTCCTTGATGTAGAGCACGCTCGTCACGAGAATGCCGGCATTGCCGGCGATCAGGCGGCCGGGTTCGAAGACGACGCGGCACCCGAGGTCGCGCACGTGCTTCTTGACGATTTCGGCGTACTGCGCCGGGAGCGGCGGGGCCGGGTCGTCCGGGCGGTAGGGAATCCCAAGGCCGCCGCCGAGGTCGACGTGGCGGATGTCGTGCCCGTCTTCCCTGAGCGCGGTCACGAGCTCCCGAAGCAGCCGGAAGGCGTCGTCATAGGGCTGGAGATCGGTGATCTGGCTGCCGATATGCATGTCGATGCCGACGACTTCGATGCCCGGCAGTTCCGCCGCCCGCTGGTAGACCGCCCGCGCCCTTTGCCACGATATGCCGAACTTGTCTTCCTTCCTGCCGGTCGAGATCTTGGCGTGGGTTCGGGCGTCGACGTCCGGGTTTATGCGGAAGGATACGGGCGCGTCGCGGCCGGCGGCGACCGCGCGCCGGCTCAGGAGCTCCAGTTCCGGTTCCGACTCGACGTTGAAGCAGTGAATGCCGGCCGCGAGCGCCGCGTCCATCTCCGAGGCGGTCTTGCCGACGCCGGAAAAAAGGATCTTGTCGGCCGGTATGCCGGCGGCGAGGGCCCGGCAGAGTTCGCCGCCGGACACCACGTCCGCACCCGCTCCCAGCCGGGCGAGCGTCCTGAGGACGGCCTGGTTGGAGTTCGCCTTCATGGCATAGCAGACGAGCGCGTCGATATCGGAAAAGGCGTCGGCGAACACCTGGTAATGCCGCTTCAGCGTCGCGCTCGAATAGCAGTAGAAGGGGGTGCCGACGGCCTCCGCGATTTCCGGGATGGCCACGTCTTCGGCATGGAGGACGCCGTCGCGATAGTCGAAATGGTTCATGGGTTCTACTGGATGAGCGGGTCGAGCACGAAATGCCGGTCCTTGACGGGCGGTTGCCGGGTCGTCAGCACGGGCTTGCCGTCGGAATCGTAGACCCCCGGGACGTTGTTCGGGGCCTGGCGACCGCACCCGCCGAGCGCCGTGGCCGCAGCAAGGGCCGCGGCCAGCCACACGAAAATTCTACTGGCGCTCATGCCGGAGGTCTCCGTTGCCTCGCTATCGCCCGGGCCGGGGCGGAGATCACTCATAACCGAGTTCGCCGTCCTTGTGCACCCCGTCCCTGCCCGGGAGGAGGCGTTCCCGCCACCATGCGACCTGTTTCGCGACCTCGTCGGGCGCCGTGCCGCCGAAGCTCGTGCGGCTGGCGACCGACGCGTCGACCGTCAGCACGTCGTAGACGGAGGCGGTGATCGCGGGATGGATCGCCTGAAGGGCCTCGAGCGGCAGGCTTGCCAGGTCGCAGCCCCGCTCTTCGGCGAGGGCGACGGCGGACCCGGTGACGTGATGCGCTTCGCGGAACGGGAGGTTCGCCTCGCGCACCAGCCAGTCCGCCAGGTCGGTCGCGGTGGCAAAGCCCGAGCCGGCGGCGCGTCGCATGGCCTCGGCGTCGACCGCCAGGTCGCTCACCATCCCGGTCATGGCGGCGAGGGCCAGCTCGAGGCTTTCGGCGGCGTCGAAGACCTGCTCCTTGTCCTCCTGCATGTCCTTGGAATAGGCGAGCGGAAGCCCCTTCATGATCGTCAAGAGCGCGACCAGGGCGCCGTTGATGCGGCCGGTCTTGGCGCGGACGAGTTCGGCCGCATCCGGATTCCGCTTCTGCGGCATGATGGACGAGCCGGTGGAAAAGGCGTCCGACAGCCGGACGAAGCCGAATTGCGGCGTCGACCAGATGACGATCTCCTCGGCGAGCCGGGACAGGTGGGTCGCGCAAATCGCGGCGAGCGACAGATATTCGAGCGCGAAATCGCGATCCGACACGGAATCGATGGAGTTGCGGGTCGGCTCACGGAAGCCGAGCGCGCGGGCGGTCATGGTCCGGTCGATGGCGAAGCCCGTCCCGGCGAGCGCGGCGGCGCCGAGCGGCGATTCGTCCATGCGCGACAGGCAGTCGGCCACGCGCGAGCGGTCGCGCCCGAACATCTCGACATAGGCCATGCAATGGTGGCCGAAGGTGACGGGCTGGGCGGTCTGGAGATGGGTGAAGCCCGGCATCACCGTGCCGGCGTGTTCCTCGGCCCGATCGAGGAATGCCGCGATCAGGGCGGTCAGGGCCTCGCCGGTCCTCTCCAGTTCGCGCTTCACCCAAAGCCGGAAGTCGACGGCGACCTGGTCGTTGCGCGACCGGGCGGTGTGGAGGCGGCCGGCCGCGGCTCCGATCAGCTCGGCGAGCCGGCCCTCGACATTCATGTGAATGTCCTCCAGGCGGCGGGAAAATTCGAAGCTGCCGTTCTCGATCTCTGACAGGATCGTGTTCAGGCCGTGCGTGATCGTGTCGCGATCCGCGGTCGTGATTATGCCAGACTTGGCAAGCATTTCGGCATGTGCGATGGAGCCCGCGACGTCCTCGGCATAGAGCTTGCGGTCGAAATCGATGGAGGCGTTGATCTCCTCCATGATCGCGGCCGGACCGGAGGCGAAGCGCCCGCCCCACATCGTGTTGGATGCGTTCTCTGACTTCTTGCCGGACATCGTGTCTTGGATCCTGGAGACGATTGCAATGAAAGACCGGACACCGCGCGCAGGCTCTCCCCTGAAGCTCGTGGCGGTTGCCGTCGCCCTCGGGGTGCTTGCCGGTGCCGGGGCGGTATACGTGATGGGGCCGGGGTCTGGCAATGCGCCGCAGCAGGGCGGATCGTCGGCCGCGGCGAAGGCGGCGCCCGACGGCAGCGGCTGCGACGCGGCGAAGACGGTGGCGGTGTCGCTCAGGCCCTTCGCCGGCGGCGACGTCGCGGCGATGACGCCGCAGGATAGGCCGCGCCAGATGGGCGGGCTGAGCTTCACGGACGGCGACGGCAAGGCGATGTCGCTTTCGGACTACAGGGGCAAGACGCTGCTGGTGAACGTCTGGGCGACGTGGTGCGTGCCGTGCCGGCGTGAAATGCCGACGCTCGACCGCCTGCAGGCGAAGCGCGGCGGGGCCGACTTCCAGGTGGTGGCGATCAATGTCGACACGGGCGACCAGCAGAAGCCGGTCGCGTTCCTGAAGGCGATCGACGCCAGCCATCTCGCGCTTCATCGCGATGCGTCGATGGGGGTGTTCGACGACCTGAAGAAGGAGGGGCTGGCCTTCGGCCTGCCGGTGTCGCTTCTGATCGGAAAGGACGGCTGCCTGCTGGCCGACATGAACGGGCCGGCGGAATGGGACGGCAAGGATGCGGCCAGGCTCATCGGGAAGGCGGTCGATCTCCAGCCGGACCCGAGCGCGCCCGATCCGAGTTGAAGCGCGCTCGAGCGCTTCCCGGAAGTGGATCCGGTTTTGCGCGCTTCCGGACGGAAAACCGGGTTGCCACTTTTCCTGGAAGCGCTTTAGTGCCTGCCCCCGTGGACGGTCTTCAGGAACGGGATGAAGGGCAGCACCGCGACGACGCCCCACATCAGCACGTAATAGACGTCGATGTAGCCGAGCATGGTCGCCTGGCGTTGCGCCTCCTGGTAGAGGATGCCGAGGGCCGCCCCCTTGCTGCCGGTGATCTCGCTCAGCCGGTGGATGCCGTTCTCGTAGATGGGATTGAGCGGGTTCAGGCCCTCGGTGATCCGCGCCTGGTGAAACTGGTCGCGGCGGACGAGCATGGTCTGGGCGATGGAGATGCCGAAGGCGCCGCCGAGGTTCCTGAAGAAGTTCAGCATCGCGGAGGCCTTGTCGGAGTCTCCGGGCGGCAGCCCGACATAGGCGACGGTGTTCACGGGGATGAAGAGGAAGGGCAGGGCCACGGACATGTAGAAGCGGCCGAGCGTGGCGTCCCAGAAGGTGCTGGAGGTCGAGAACGTCGTGAAGTGCCAGAAGGCGAAGGCCTGCATGGCGAAGGCCGGGAAGATGAGGAGGCGTGCATCGATCTTCGACGTCAGGATGCCGGTCAAGGGCATCATGACGATCGAGATCACTCCGCCGATGGTCAGCGCGAGGCCGGCCTGGTAGGCGGTGTAGTGGAAGACCTGCTGCAGCATCTGCGGGATGATCTGGATCGTGCCGAAGACGAGCACGCCGAGCAGCATCATCATCGCGGTCGAAATGGCGAGGTTCGGGATCCTGAGGAGCGGAATGGGCACGATCGGGTCGTCGTGCAGCGATTCCCACAGCACCATGGCGCTCAGTCCGAGGACCGCCATGGCAGTCGTCGTGAGGATCAGGTCGCTGTCGAACCATCCTTCGGTCTGACCGCGGTCGAGCGTGATCAGCAGGCCCGAGAGACCGACCGCCGCCAGCAGAAAGCCGACATAGTCGACCCGGAGGCCGCGGGCGAGGCGTTCTTCGCGCTCGCGCACCAGGATCTGCGGCTCGATCGTCAGGATCGAGACGAGGAAGAGCGCCATGACGCCGACCGGCACGTTCAGAAGGAAGATCCAGTGCCAGGAAATCGTGTCGGTGATCCAGCCGCCGATGGTTGGCCCGATGATCGGCGCGACGACGACGACGAGCCCGAAGGCGGCGAATGCCTGGCCGCGCTTCTGCGGCGGAAAGCTGTCGGTGACCATCGATTGCTCGACCGGCGCGAGGCCGCCGCCGCCGACCCCCTGGAAGGCGCGGGCGACGATCAGGACCCCCAGGTTCGGAGCCAGCGCGCACATCAGCGAGGAGCCGGTGAAGAGCGCGATCGAGATCATGAAATACCGCTTGCGGCCTATGGCGCGCGAAAGGAACCCGCTGATCGGAATGATGATCGCGTTGGCCACCAGATAGGTCGTGATCATCCATGTCGCCTGGTCCGGGGCGACGCCGAGATTGCCGGCGATGTTCGTCAGGGAGACGTTGGCGATCGAGGTGTCGAGGATTTCCATGAAGGTGGCGATCGACACCACCCAGGTCATGACCCAGGGACCGCCGGGACCGGCGGCCGAGCGGCTCGGGTCCCATGCCGGCGCGGCCGCCATCGCTACCGCACCCGGATGCTTGGGACGACCGACATGCCCGGGCCGAGCGGGTATTTCTGCAGGTCCTGGGCGTTGATGGAGATCCGCACGGGAACGCGCTGTACGACCTTCACGTAATTGCCGGTGGCGTTCTGCGGCGGCAGCAGCTGGAACGCCTGGCCCGCCCCGTTCTGGATGGAGACCACCTTGCCGTGGAAATCGACGTCGGGGAAGGCGTCGACATGGAGATCGACCGGCTGGCCCGGCCTGATGTCGGCGAGCTGCGTCTCTTTGAAGTTGGCGGTCACGTAGAGACTGTCCGGCACCAGCGCCATCATCGGCTGTCCGGCCGTGGCGAAGGAGCCGATATTGACGTTCTTCTGCACGACCTGGCCGGCGAGCGGGGCGGTGATCGTCGTGTGATCGAGATCGATGCGGGCGATCTCCACCTGGCTGCGCGCCGCGTCGACCGACGCCTGCGCCGACGTCACCTTGGCCTTCGCCACGTCGATGGCGGTCTTTGCCGTGGCGACGGCACGCCGGCCCGCCTCGGCCTGCGCCTCGGCGCCGCGGGCGGCCGCACGGTCGTTGTCGATCTGCTTCTGCGTGATCGGGCTGGAGCTCGAGTCCTGCAGCTTGAGGTCGCGCGTCAGCGTATCCTGGTCGTTCTGGGCGGTGACCTGGAGCGCGCTCAGCTTCGCCTCGGTCTCCGCCTCCTGATTGCGGGCCTGCAAAACGCCGACGCGGGCCTGCTGCAATTCCGCGGTCGCCTGTTCGAGTCCCGCCTTCGCCGAGGCGAGCTTCGCCTTCGCGGACGCCGGGTCGATGCGTACGAGCACGTCGCCCGCCGCGACGTGGCTGTTGTCGTCGACCGACGCGGCGACGACCAGCCCCGAGACCTGGGGGGAGACCTGAACGATGTCCGCGCCTATGAACGCGTCGTCCGTCGTCGCGTAGGGGCGCTTTTCGAACCACCAGTAAAGGGCGGCCGCGACGATGCCGACGACGACGAGGACGACGAAGATCCAGAAGACCGGCCTGCGGAAGATCGACCGCCGGCGGCGTGGCTGCTCGTCGTCCTTCGGCGGCTCGGCATCATCGGGAGAGGCGGCAGGTTGCTGCTGCGCGCCTTCGGCCGTCTCGCGCCTGCGGTTCGTTTCGGCCGGCGCCGGCTCGCGGGCGGTCTCGGATGGGTCTTCCGCCTCGGGGCGGGCTTGCGGGCCGGCCTCGCGCGGCCTTTCGGCCACGTCGGTTCCGGCGTTCTTTTCCGGCTTTTTCACGATCTCGTCCGGGGCTCGCTGCGATACACTTCACAGGCAGATAGGGCCTCGCCGGCGATTTCAATAGGTGATCGTAACGATCGGTTCGATTCCCGACGTTCAGCGCGTGGGGACGGGAATTTCGCTGCGGTAGTCGTAGAAGCCGCGGCCCGTCTTGCGGCCGAGCCAGCCGGCCTCGACATATTTCACCAGCAGGGGGCAGGGCCGGTATTTCGAGTCCGCCAGGCCGTCATAGAGGACCTGCATGACCGACAGGCAGGTGTCGAGGCCGATGAAATCGGCAAGCTGGAGCGGGCCCATCGGATGGTTGGCGCCGAGGCGCATCGCCGTGTCGATCGCGTCGACCGACCCCACGCCCTCGTAGAGCGTGTAGATCGCCTCGTTGATCATGGGCAGCAGGATCCGGTTGACGATGAAGGCCGGAAAATCCTCCGCGACTGTGATCGTCTTGTCGAGGGAGGCGACGAATTCCTTCGCGGCCGTGAAGGTGGTTTCCTCGGTGGCGATGCCCCGCACGATCTCGACGAGCTTCATCACCGGAACGGGATTCATGAAGTGGATGCCGATGAAGCGCTCCGGCCGGTCGGTCGCGGAGGCGAGACGGGTGATTGAGAGCGACGACGTGTTGGTGGCCAGGATGGCTTCCGGATTGAGGATCGGGCAGATCTGCGCGTAGATCTTCCGCTTGATCGTCTCGTCCTCGGTGGCCGCCTCGATCACGAGGTCGGACGCCGCGAGGTCCTGCATCTCGCGGGCCGGCGAGATGCGCTTGAGGGCCTCGGACCGCTCGCTTTCGGCCATCTTGCCCGAGGACACCTGGCGCGCCATGTTGCCGCTGATCGTCGCCAGACCTTCCTGGATGCGGTCCGCGCCCACGTCGTAGACCGAAACGGTGTAGCCGGCGATCGCGCAGACATGGGCGATGCCGCATCCCATCTGTCCTGCGCCGACGATGCCGACGCTCCTGATCGAATTTCCCATCACGCTTTCCGTGCCATGCAAAGAGGGGCCGGCGACAATCGCCGGCCGATTTCCCGGTCGACCCTAGTCTGGCGGCGGAGTTTGGTCCAGCCCCGATTGCTGCAGGCGCGAACAGACCGTCGCCGCAGGTGCCCGGGCGGCGTCAGAGCGCCTTCTGCAGCTCCGGCAACGCCACGAAGAGGTCGGCGACGAGGCCGTAGTCGGCGACCTGAAAGATCGGCGCTTCCTCGTCCTTGTTGATGGCGACGATGACCTTCGAATCCTTCATGCCGGCCAGATGCTGGATCGCGCCGGAAATGCCGCAGGCGATGTAGAGGTCGGGCGCCACCACCTTGCCGGTCTGGCCGACCTGCCAGTCGTTCGGCGCGTAGCCGGCATCGACGGCGGCCCGGGAAGCGCCGATGGCGGCGCCGAGCTTGTCGGCGACCGGCACGATCACCTCCTCGAACTTCTCCTTCGAGCCGAGTGCCCGCCCGCCGGAGATGATGATCTTCGCCGAGGTCAGTTCCGGGCGGTCGCTTTCCGACAATCTATCCTCGACGAAGATGGAAAGGCCTGGATCGTCGGCCGTCCCGGCGTTCTCGACCGGGGCGGATCCGCCTTCGCCGGCGGCCTGGAAGGACGCGGTGCGCACGGTCATCACCGTCTTCGCCTCGGCGCTCTTCACCGTCTGGATGGCGTTTCCGGCATAGATCGGGCGCTTGAAGGTGGAGCCGTCGACGACCTCGACGACGTCGGAGATCTGCATCACGTCGAGCAGGGCCGCGACGCGCGGCATGACGTTCTTGCCGACCGTCGTGGCGGCGGCGACGATCGCGTCGTAGTCGCCGGCGAGCGAAACGACGAGGGCGGCTGTCGGTTCGGCGAGGTGGTGCTCCAGCGCGTCGCTTTCGGCAAGCAGCACCTTGGCGACGCCGTCGAGCTTCGCTGCGGCCTCGGCGGCGGCCTTGGCGTTCTTGCCGGCGACGAGCACGTGGACGTCGCCGCCCAGTTTCCCGGCTGCGGTCAGCGCCTTGGCGGTCTGCTCGGACAAGGTGGCGTTGTCGTGATCGGCAACGAGAAGAGTGGTCATGTCGTTCATCCTTTTCTGCCCGGTCCCCGAAGCGGCGCATGCGCCTTGCAAGGAGATCCGGTCCCCGCGACCGGGGGCATGGGCGTCAAAGCACTCCGGCTTCGTTCTTCAGCTTGTCGACCAGTTCGGCGACGTCGGCGACCTTCACGCCGGCCTTGCGGCCTTGCGGCTCCTCGGTCTTCAGGACCTCGAGCCTGGGCTTGGTGTCGACGCCGAAATCGGCGGCCGTCTTCTTGTCGAGCGGCTTCTTCTTCGCCTTCATGATGTTCGGCAGCGAGGCGTAGCGCGGCTGGTTGAGCCTGAGGTCCGTGGTGACGATCGCCGGCAGCTTGATCTCGATCGTCTGCAGGCCGCCGTCCACCTCGCGCGTGACCGCCGCCTTGCCGTCGCCGAGCTCGACCTTCGAAGCGAAGGTGCCCTGGCTCCAGCCGAGAAGGGCGGAGAGCATCTGGCCGGTCTGGTTGCAGTCGTCGTCGATCGCCTGCTTGCCGAGGATGACGAGTTCGGGGCTTTCGGCCTCGACGATCCCCTTCAGGATCTTCGCCACGGCGAGCGGCTCGACGATGTCGTCGGTCTCCACCAGTATGCCGCGGTCGGCGCCCATGGCGAGCGCCGTGCGGATCGTCTCCTCGGCCTTCGCGGGACCCACCGAGACGGCGATCACTTCCTCGACCTTGCCGGCTTCCCTGAGGCGCAGCGCCTCTTCGACCGCGATCTCGTCGAACGGGTTCATCGACATCTTGACGTTGGCGAGTTCCACGCCCGAACCGTCCGACTTCACGCGGATCTTGACGTTGTAATCGACTACCCGCTTGACCGGGACAAGAACCTTCATCGACCTTCCTTCCTGAGACCTGTCAGTGTTTCGTCCGCCGCCGGAAATTGCGCCAGGCGAACGAACTTCGATTGTCGGTGGGCGACATGGATACGCGTTTTTGATCCAATTTCAATCTCCGCACGGCAGCATCTACCGGTTCGCGCCGGGAACCCAGAGAATGTCCGCCGCTCCAGCGTCGTTCGCCACGCGGGCGGCGACGAACAGCAGGTCGGAGAGCCGGTTAACGTAGCGCAACGCGGGCTCGCTGACGATCTCGCCCGGGCTCGCCTTCAATTCGACCACCAGGCGCTCGGCCCGCCTCACCACGGTCCGTGCAAGGTGCAGATGGGCGGCGGCCGGCCGCCCGCCGGGCAGCACGAAGGAGCGCAGGGGCGTTAGTTGCCCGTTCAGCTCGTCGATGTCCCGTTCGAGGCGCTCCACCTGGGCATCGGTCACCCGCAGGGCCTCGCGGTCCATGTCGCTTCCGGTCGCCGGGGTCGCGAGGTCGGCGCCGAGGTCGAAGCAGTCGTTCTGGACGCGGGCGAGCATGGCGTCGAGGTCGCCGGCGGTGTGGAGTCGGGCGAGGCCGATGACGGAATTGGCCTCGTCGACGGTTCCGTAGGCGGTCACGCGAAGATCGAATTTCGCTCGCCGCTCGCCGCTCGACAGCCCGGTCGTCCCGTCGTCGCCGGTGCGGGTGTAGATCTTGTTGAGCACGACCATCGGCTTTCCCTCCTCAATCGGTTGGCTCCAGTGCGTGTCCGCGCTTCACCCCGACACGCCCTGTCTCTTTTTGCTTTTGCGCATTTCCGGACGGAAAACCGGTTTCCACTTTTTCTGGAAATGCTCTATCGGCCGCCGCGGGCGAGGATGATGGTGATCACGATCAGGACCACGGCGAAGAGCTGCAACATGATGCGCATCTGCATGAGTTTGTTGGACTTGTTGGCGTCGCCACCCTTCATCAGGTTCCACAGTCCCCGCGCCAGCACGATGACGACGGCGGCCATGACGAGGATTGACGCGACGTAGAATACGCTCTGCATGAGATTCCCTGCTGCCTCCACTTGGCGAAAAACATAGCGCGTGCCTTCGGATTCTCCACCGCCCGCTAGTGGTCTGACCCAAACGGATGGTACCCATCCGTTTGGAAAAGTCAGCCCACAAGCTATTGATCTGGTGGGGCGATTTTTCCTAACAGATGGTGCCATCTGTTAGGATCGCACCACTAGCTCCGCCGGGACAGAAAGGCGTAGAAGACCGCCGCCGGCAGAAGCCGCTTCATCGCGGCGCCGACCTTGGCCGGCCGCGTGACGATGTAATGGGGGCGCGGGCGGCGCGCCTCCAGGGCCTCGACGAGGACGGCGTGGACCGCGTCCGGCTTGAGCTTGAAGCGCGACTTGACGCCTCCGCCGGCCAGCCGCGCGACCTGGCGCTCGTACTCTTCGGCGTGAACGGACCGCCCGGCGTCGATATATTTGCGGAAATAGATCAGCCCGTTGGCGGTGAAGCGCGATTCGATCGGACCGGGTTCGATCAGGCTGACGTGGATGCCGGAGCCGCGCAGTTCCATGCGCATGGTGAGGGTCAGCGCCTCGAGCGCGTGCTTGGCGGCGTTGTAGGCCCCGCGCCAGGGATAGGGGACGAGGCCGAGGATCGAGGAGCACTGGACGATGCGGCCGTGGCCCTGCGCGCGCATGGCCGGGATGAACCGCCGCGTCAGGTCGTGCCAGCCGATCACCGTGACCTCGAGCTGTTCGCGCAGCGCCTCGACCGGCAGGTCCTCCACGGCGCCCGCCTGGCCGTGGGAGCCGTTGTTGAAGAGCGCGTCCAGGCGGCCGCCGGTGCGTTCGAGGACGGTGTCGGCGAGCGCGGCGATGCTGTCGGGTTCGCGGTAGTCGAGGTAGAGCGCCTCCAGGCCGTCGTCCTCGAGGCGCCGGATGTCCTCGGGCCGGCGGGCCGTGGCGAAGACCCGCCAGCCGTCGGCGGCCAGCCGGCGCGCGCAGAAGGCGCCTATGCCCGAGGAGCAGCCGGTCACGACGATCGATCTTCTGTCGGCCATGTGGCGCCTCGCTGTTTCAATTCCTTGAGCTTTCCCATATTCATAGCCGGGAAACAATCGCGGCAGGGCTCATGCAGCACGTTCTCAGGCTGAGTTGGCGCATCGTCGCCAATGCGGTCGGCCATTTCAACGCCGACGACGGCTGGGCGATGGCGAGCCACGTCGCGCTGTCGACGCTGCTCGCGCTGTTCCCGTTCATACTCTTCGGGACGGCGCTGTCGAGCTTCCTGGGTGCGCGCGAATTCGCCGACACCGCCCGCCATCTGATCTTCGACACCTGGCCGGAGGTGATCGCGCAGCCGATCGCCAACGAGGCCGTGCGGGTGATGACGGAGCAGCACCGCGGGCTCCTGACGCTGAGCGTGCTTGCGGCCGCATTCTTCGCGTCGAACGGGGTGGAGGCCCTGAGGGTGTCGCTCAACCGCGCCTACCGGGTGTCCGACCGTCGGTCCTGGTACTGGACGCGGGCCCAGAGCCTGCTGTTCGTTCTGATCGCGGTCTTCGTCTTCATCGCGGCGAGCGTCATTCTCGTCCTGGTTCCGCTGATCCTCGGGCTGGTACAGCGCTACCTGCCGCTCCTGGCCGACGTGACGTCCCTGATCAACAATTGGCGGGTCCTCATCGCGGGCATCGTCCTCCTGTGCGGGCTGGTCGTCGTTCACATATGGCTGCCGGCCGGGCGGCGCCGGCTCGTCGACGTCCTGCCGGGCATCGTGCTGACGGTCTTGTGCTGGCTGGCCGGCGCGTCGGTCTTCGCCGCCTATCTCGAAGGGTTCGCCAACTACGTCTCGACCTATGCGGGGCTCGCCTCGATCATGATCGCCCTGGTCTTCCTCTACATGATTTCGGCGATCTTCATTCTCGGCGCGGAACTGAACGCCTCGATCCTCGCGCTCAAGCAGTAGGGCGACGGCGCCCGGCTTCCCGGCGCCCCGGATTACCGGAGCATTAAGGATGTCTCGTCATTCCTGAGGCGGGCGGCCGGTGGATTTGCTAAAATTCGCCGGGTTCATTCTTCGAAGGTGGTCGTCATGTACAGTGGCATGTCACTTCAGATGCTTATGCTGGTCGCATCCCTCGGGCTCATGGCGGGCTTCATCGTGGGCCATGCCATGGACGGCATCATGGGCGGCCAGGGCTTCGGACCCCTCGGTAACACCCTGATCCTTGCGAGCGGTTTCGTGCTCGGGGCTTCCGGCGTCCAGAACACCGGGCTTTACTCCTCGATCGACGTGCTGACGGCCTATTCGATCGCCGCCGCCTTTCTCGTGCTGCTCGCCACCGCGGTCGTCAAGCGTTACGTCCTCAGGGTCTGACGTCCGGGCCGATATCGGGCGGGTCAGAGCGCCACGAGCCTGCGAATGTCGGCCGGCGTGAGGCCGGCGGTGCGCAGGGCGGCGAGCGCGGTGTCGCCGCGGCTCTTCGAAAGCTTCCTGCCGTCGTCTCCCAGGACCAGCCTGTGGTGGCGGTACGACGGCGCGGGCAGTCCGAGCAGGACCTGCAGCAGCCGGTGGACGGCGGTCGCGTGGAAGAGGTCGCGCCCGCGAACGACATGCGTGACGCCCTGCAGCGCGTCGTCCACGACGACGGCGAGATGATAGCCGACGGGCGTGTCCTTGCGCGCAAGGATCACGTCGCCCCAACGTCGCGGATCGGCGCGGATCTCGCCCGTCTCCCCCTCCGGACCGCTTCCCGCCTCCGACCAGACGATGTCGTCTCCGGCGTGATCTAGGGCCTTGTCCATGTCGAGGCGCCAGGCGTAAGGCGTCCCGCTCTCCATCATCGCCCGGCGCTCGGTCTCGGAAAGATCGCGCTCGCCGGTGGGCGCGAGCGGCGCGCCGTCTGGATCGCGGGGCCATGATCCCTCATCGCCCCCGGCGGACGAAACGGCGCGCCGAAGGTCTCCGCGGCTCAGGAAGGAGGGATAGACGACGCCGGCGTCGATCAGGACCTCCAGGGCCGCGCGGTAGTCGTCGAAGTGTTCGGACTGGCGTCTCACCGGCTGTTCCCAGCGCAGGCCCAGCCATGCGAGGTCGCTCAGGATCGCCGCCTCGAAGGCGGGCGTGCAGCGGGCGACGTCGATGTCCTCGATCCGCAGCAGGAAGCGGCCGTCGACCGCCTCCGCCGCCTCGAAATCGACGAGGGCGGAGAGCGCATGGCCGAGATGCAGCAGGCCGTTCGGGCTGGGCGCAAATCGGAAAACGGCGCGGTCGTCGGCGAATTCGGACATCGCGCCTTCTGGCACGAAATCGCGCCGGCTGCTACGGGAGGGCATGGAGGACACGGAATTTCACGGCCGCCGCATCGCCGGTCCGGCGGACCTCGCCGCCGGGCTCGCGGCCCTGTGCGCGGCGGATCCGCGCCTCGTCCCAGTCGCGGAGCGCGCCGGCGATCTCCCGCTCAGGCTCGAAACGCCCGGCTTTGCGGGGCTGGCGCGGATCGTCGTCGGGCAGATGGTCTCGCGGGCCAGCGCCGAGGCGATCTGGCGGCGCCTTGGAGCGCACCCGGACGGCGTTACGGCGGCCGTCTGTGCCGGGCTCGGCGACGATCGGTGCCGCGCGATCGGGCTGTCGCGCGCCAAGGAAAAGACCTTGCGCGCCATTGCCGAGGCGGAGATGGAAGGGCGCATCGACCTGGTCGGGATCTGTGGCCGCCCGGCGAGGGAAGCGATCGGAGACCTGACCGCAATCCGGGGGGTCGGGCCGTGGACCGCGGAGGTCTACCTGCTCTTCTGCGGCGGCCATGCCGACATCTTCCCCTCGGGCGACGTCGCGCTGCAGAGCGCCGTCGCCCACGCCTTCGCGCTCGAAGCGCGCCCCCCCGCCCGGCATCTGCTGCAGATCGCGGCGGACTGGCAGCCGTGGCGCGGCGTCGCGGCGCGCCTGTTCTGGGCCTATTATTCCCGCGAAATGCGCCGCAGCGTCCTGCCGGTCGGATAGATGCGGCCCCGGCGACGGACAAAATTGCGCGATGTTCGGGACTTGGCGACGGTGCGTTGCCGTTCCATCTTCACAATCCTGTCGCAGACCGCCTAATATGTGGTCGGCAGTAACCGAATCGATCAGGAGAAGGCCTTGACGATTTCTGTTTCACCGCAGTCTCTGCCGGCACTTGTTCTCAATGCCGACTACAGGCCGCTCAGTTACTACCCCTTGTCGCTGTGGTCCTGGCAGGACGCGATCAAGGCCGTCTTCCTCGACCGGGTCCACATCGTCGCCGAATACGACCATGCGGTCTCGTCGCCGAGCTTCTCCATGAAGGTGCCGAGCGTCGTCTGCCTCAAGAGCTACGTGAAGCCGTCGCGGCATCCGGCATTCACGCGTTTCAACGTCTTCCTCCGAGACAAGTTCGAGTGCCAGTATTGCGGCTCGCGCGACGACCTGACCTTCGACCACGTGGTGCCGCGCCGCTGCGGCGGCGAGACGACCTGGGAAAACGTCGTCGCCGCCTGTTCGCCCTGCAACCTTCGCAAGGGCGGCAAGATGCCGGGGCAAGCCAAGATGTTCCCGCACCAGAGGCCGTTCCAGCCGACCGTCCACGACCTGCACCAGAACGGCCGGATGTTCCCGCCGAACTACCTTCACGAAAGCTGGATGGACTACCTCTACTGGAACGTCGAACTGCAGCCCTGAGGCAGGCTCCGTCAGGCCGTTCGCAATCGTCCCGCCCCGGCGGCGCCGAAGGCGGCCCTCAGCGCGATGGCGGCGAGCGCCAATGCCGCCACGACGTTCCATCCGGCGAAGGACAGGCCGAGGAAGCGCCCCGCGGCGACATCGCATGACGGGGGCGTGACGGCGTTGAGATCCGCCAGCAGGCTACCGGCATCGGCGTTCAAGTCGGCCCTGCCGGTGCAGCTGGACGGGCCCGGCCAGAAGTGCCACTCGACGCCGGCGTGGTAGATGCTCATGGCCGCGCCGACCAGCATAAGGACGCCGCCGACCGCCAGGAGACCGCGTGTCACCGCGGGGCTGCGCTGCGAAAGGCCCGCGACCAGCGCCCCCAGCATGACGGGAATGCCGACGTAATAGGGGATGCGCTCCTTGAGGCACAGTTCGCAGGGCCGATAGCCGCCATAGTACTGGAACCAGAGCACGATGCCGATGACCGCCGCCATGGCGAGGGCGAGGAAAGCCGCGCCGAAGACCTGGGTGCGGCCGGTCGGATCAGTCAGCTTCATGCGCGGGACCTCCTTGAGGCATCAGAGAACATACCGGTAAAGTAGGAAGAAGAGGACGAGGACCATGGCGACCGCCGCGGCGATGAGGCCGAGGCGCCGTTCGACGAAGTGCCGGATGGGATCGCCGTAGCTTCTGAGAAGCCAGGCGATGACGACGAAGCGGGCGCCGCGGGCGACGATCGCCGACAGGATGAAGAGCCATAGATTCACATCCATGGCCCCCGACAGGATCGTCACCACCTTGATCGGCGGAAGGTGCGCGATGCCGGAGGTGACGAGAAGAAGCAGGACCCAGTCGGGCGAGGCCGAATGGCGCAGCGCCTCGAAGGCGTCGAGCTTGCCGTAGAACTTCAGGACCGGGACCGCGATCGCCTCATAGGCGAGGTGGCCGAGGAACCAGCCCGCGATGCCGCCGAGGACCGAGGCGACCGTGGCGACGAGGGCATACCGGTAGACGCGGCCCGGGCGGGCCAGGCCCATCGGAACGAACAGGACATCTGCCGGAACCAGGAACACGGAACTCTCGACGAAGGCGATGACGGCAAGCCAGACTTCCGCCGATCGGCGACCGGCCAGCGACATCGTCCAGTCGTAGAGGCGTCGGAGCATACTGGGGATCCGGTTTTTCGAGATGGGGTGCTTCTAGAGCAATTCAGCGGAAAGTGGAACCCGGACTTCCGTCCGGAATCGCGTGAAGAACAAAGGGATAGAGCCTGCCCGCGGGTCCATGAAGCGCGGACGCGCTGCGGAAAGTGTGCCGCCCCGGAGTAAACAGGGGCTTACCGCAGGCGGCGCCCGTCGGCAATCCTCCGGCCGGAACCGGCGAAAAGCGTGTTGACGCGAGATTCCGGGCCCGTATAGTCCCGCACCACGGCAGCCGCCCAGGCTGCACGGGGGCCCCTGTGGCGGAATTGGTAGACGCGCGCGACTCAAAATCGCGTTCCGCAAGGAGTGCTGGTTCGATCCCGGCCAGGGGCACCATCGCCTTCGTTCATCCCTGGAGATCGCCCTTCGGGGCCATGGTGCCGGGCGGGCCGTCGGGCACCTTTGGGGGCTGGGCCGGCCGGGCGGAGACGATCGCCTCCCTGAAGGCGATCGCGGCGGGGCCGAGATGGCGTTGCGGGTGGTACAGTAGATAGAAGCCGCGCATGGGAAGCTCGAAAGGCACGACGACGGCCATGCGCGACCGCAGCGCGGAGACCGCCGCCAGTTCGGACATGACGGCGGCGCCCCCGCCGGCGCAGGTCGCCGCCAGGACGGCCTCGTTGGAGGGGAGTTCCATCGCTACTTCCAGGTCCGCGGGGCCAAGCCCGTGTTCCACCAGGGCCGCTTCGAACATCTGCCGCGTGCCGGATCCGCGCTCGCGGACGACCCAGCGCGTCGCGGTCAGGTCGCGCCAGGTCGCCGGCCCTTTCCGTGCCCAGGGATGATCGCGATGGACGACGACGACGAGACGGTCGTCGTCGATCTTTTCCGCCGACAGGTGCGGCGCCTCGATGTCGCCCTCGATGAAGCCGAGGTCGGCGCTTCCCTCGTCGATCATGCGGGTGACGTTCTCGGTGTTGCCGATCGCCAGCGGCAGGGCGACGCCGGGAAACGCGCGGTGAAAGCGGGTCATTCGCGGCGGCAGCCAGTAGTTCGCCACGGTCTGGCTGGCGGCAAGGCGCAGGGTCCCGCGCTTCAGGCCGGCGAGGTCGGCGAGCACCGATTCGGCCGCTGCCGCGCGGGCGAGCACGATGCGCGCCTCCTGCAGGAACAGGCGGCCGGCCTCGGTCAGCTCGATCCCGCGGCCGACGCGGCTGAAGAGCCGGGTCCGATAGCGCTTCTCGAGCGCGGCGACGGCCGCGCTGGTGGCCGATTGGGTGAGGTTGAGCGCCTCGGCGGCCCGGGTGATGTGTTCGCGCTCGGCCACGGCGACGAAGATGCGCAACTGCTCCAGGGTCATGGCCGTCCGCCCAGCTTGTCCATCGCATCAAGCTGACAGATCGAATCGCTCCAATCCATCGAAAACATCGATCGAATGCGAGATGGCCCCCAGTGCTCGGCCCTGCTCGGCCCTGCTCGGCCCGCTCGGCCGGGCTCAGCGCGACGTGCGGCCCTGCCGTGCGATCGATCGGACCCGTTCGCGCAGCTTCCGGGCCAGGTTGCGGGTGTTCTGGTAGAGGTGCATCTGCGCGGTCACCTGCCGCACGTCGCGGTCGCGGCGCGGGTCCAGGCCGATGACGAGCGTGCCCATGCGCGCGCGTTCCGTCCAGAACCGGCTCATGATCGGATGGTCGGGGACGGCGCAGGAATCGGAACGCAGGATGTTGGCGTCGTCGAGGTGCCATTCCGTCAGCCGCATCATGAGCAGCTTTCCCGGCGAGTATCCGGCGAAATCCTCGTTGAACGCCGTCTTCCAGGTGTAGGCCTCTCCGGCGAGGAGGAGCACGACCAGGCTGGCGATCGCGACCCCGTCGAGGTCGAGCGTGTGTATGCGGACGGCGTCGATTTCCGCCAGGCCGGTGACGGCTTCCCGCGCGAACGCCGCGCGGTAGCGGTCGGAGACCATGGCGGAGTGCCGCTGGCCTTTCCAGCCGGCGGCCTCCAGGGCCAGGAACTCCTCGAGCCGGCGGTAGATCTCCGCGGGCTGGCGCGCGATTTCGTAGGTCAGGTGCCCGACCTCCTCGAGACGGCGCCATTGCCGCCTCATCTCGCGCAGATGGTTCTTCGACAGCGCCTGCGAAAGATAGGTGTCGCCGTCGAGCGGGCTTTGCAGGATCGGGCGGTCCTCGGGCAGGGTCTCGCTGATCGGCAGGTTGCGCGAAATCGCCACGGCGCGCAGCAGACGCGTCGTCGGGCCGTCCAGCCTGAGATCCGGGAGCACGAGCACCCGCGGCAGGCCGAGGGACTTCGCCGGCAGTCCTTCCAGCAGGTCGTCGAGCGTGGCCGCGGCATCCTCCGCATCCAAAAGGGGCGTGCCGAGCGGCCCGAAGGGATGCGACCAGACCCGCATGACGGCCGGTCCGACCGCGAAGCCCGGCCGTTCGATCGAGAACGGCATCAGGAACCGCAGGCGGCTGCGGCCGCTGCCCGTGTCGCGCATGACGAGCAGGCGGACCAGCCTCTCCTCCAGCCTCGGCATGGCGGGCGCGAGAAACCGGCCGGAAAAGAAGACGTTCGGCTCCAGCGCGCGATAGCCGAGGAAGTCGAGCTCGGGCTGCAGTTCGTAACCGGCGTCGGCCGGGTAGAGGGACAGGGTGCGCCCGTCGCGCCCGATTCCGAGCGTGGTCGCGGCCGGCGGCGTCGCGGCGGGGTCCGCCACCGGGGTCGCCGACGACCGGCGCTCGTCCTGCGGTCGTTGCGGAGCCGGCGCCACGATCAGCCGATCCGGGCCGTCGCGCCGGCCTGGCGCCAACGGGCGGGAGCGAAGGCGAAGGGTGAAATGCCGAGCCGGCGGCGTATGGAGAAGAAGAGCAGCACGGCCTCCACCAGCATGGCGGCGGCGGTGGCCATTGCCGCGCCGAAGATGCCGTAGACGGGGATCAGCGCGAGATTGAGGACGATGTTGACCGCGAGCGCGCCGACATAGACGAGGACGCAGATCGCCTGCTGGTCGGCCATCGTCAAGAGCATCTCCCCCGGCCCGACCGAGGCCTTGGCGATGATGCCGACGAAGAGCAGAGCCATGATCCCGACGCCCGCCCCGAAGCCGGGGCCGAACAGGGCGAGCAGGAACGGACCGAGCGCCACGACGATGCCGCCGATCACCAGGGACGGCCAGAAGCTCCAGAGGATCGTCTCGCGCACCGTCTCGGCAAGCTCGTCGTGCCGTCCGGTCGCGATGAGCTCGGAAAAGCGCGGGCCGGCCCCCGCCTTCACCGCGAAATGAACGAAATGCACGAGCGCCATCGATTTCGCGGCGGCGAAGTAGATCGCGACCTTGTCGGGCGGGAGGAACAGGCCGACGACGATCACGTCGGAATTGGTCAGCAGGAAGTTGAAGCCCTCGACCACGAATATGGGCAGGGAGACCCTCATCCACGGCCCGAGGTCGACCGACAGCGTTCCGCTGCGGAACTGCTTGCCGAGCCGGCGCCGCACGAAGAGGTACTGGCCGACGGTCGTCACGTAGGTGGCCGCCATGGCGCAGATCAGCGCCTTGCTTGCGGACATGCCGGTGCCTTCCATCATCGCGAGGGCGACGAAGGCGAGAATGAGCAGGGGACGAAGGATGAAGCCCGGGGCCAGCGCGTTGACGATCCAGCCGTTCGCCCGGGACGTGCCGTCGAGCACGTCGTTGAGGGCGATCATCGGCAGGACCAGGATCCCGATATAGAGCGGGACGACATAGTAGCCCCGGATCAGATTGCCGAAAAAGACCAGCAGCGTGATCCCGACGGCCCCGATGAAGATGGCGCCGATCAGGGCCGTCAGCCGTGCGGCGACGGTCAGGCCCTGGATCTCGGCATGGGCCCCGGCGGCGCGGTATTTCGGCAGGAAGCGGATGACGGCTATGTCGAAGCCGAGGCAGGCGAGGGTGCCGACGATGATCGCGGTCGTCCAGACGAAGACGTAGATGCCGTATTCGAACGCGCCCAGGCAGCGGGCGAGGACCACCTGGGACAGGAAGGCGATGGCCGCGCTCGCGATACGGATGGCGAAGGCGAGGAGGGACATGCGCTGCGCGAGCGCGCGTTCGCCCGACGCGCCGAGCAGCTCGTCCAGCCTGACGAACAAGGGTTCCGTCAGGCGCCAGAGACGAGACGGCAACAGCCTTTCCGCAGTATCGACGACGTTGATCGCCACGTGTCTCGCGCCCCAGCTTCAGGATTGACGAACCGTGTCACAGCAAACTTAACAAAGGGTTCGTCCAGGCCTGAAAATGCCGGGATTCAGCGGGTCGGGGCGCTGCGCGGGAGACGGCGGCGCACGCGTCCCGGCAAGGCTCTGGCCGCTCGAACGGCCTGGTCGTTCGCGGCCGGAGGGTCGCTTCAGAACGCGCCGTGGCAGTGCTTGTATTTCTTGCCGGAGCCGCAGGGGCAGGGCTCGTTTCGCCCGACCTTTCCCCAGGTGGACGGGTCGCCCGGATTTCTCTCGGCGGCCGCGACATTGGGATTGGCCAATGGACGCAGCATCGTCTCGCCGTCCGCGAACTCGTCCTCGCCGGTGTCGGGATCGTAGTGATGTGCCTGGAGGCCATCGAGGGGATCGGGTCCCCGCTCGGGCTCCTGCTGCACGATCTCGACGCGCATCATCTGCGCCGTCACCGCCTGGCGGAGATTGACGAGGAGAGACTGGAAGAGCTCGAAGGCCTCGGCCTTGTACTCCTGCAGGGGATCGCGCTGGCCGTAGCCGCGGAAGCCGATGACGGAGCGCAAATGGTCCAAATTGACCAGATGTTCCCGCCAGAGATGGTCGAGGGTCTGGAGCACCAGCGACTTCTCGACATATTGCATCACCTCGGGGCCGAAGCGCTCGGCACGCTCGGCGGCGGTCTTGTCCGCGGCAGCCGTCAGTCGCTCGCGGATGTCGTCCTCGGCGATGCCCTCTTCCGCCGCCCATTCGTCGACCGGCAGGTCGAGGTTGAGATGGGCCTGCACGTCCTCCTTGAGGCCGGCCGTATCCCACTGCTCGGCATAGGCGTTCTCGGGGATGTGCTTGGCGACCATGTCCTCGATGACCTCGGCGCGCATGTCCGAGACGGTCTCGCTCATGTCGGTGGCGTCCATCAGCTCGAGGCGCTGCTCGAAGACGACCTTGCGCTGGTCGTTCATCACGTCGTCGTATTTGAGGAGGTTCTTGCGGATGTCGAAGTTGCGCGCCTCGACCTTCTTCTGGGCGCGCTCGACCGCCTTGTTGATCCAGGGATGCACGATGGCCTCGCCCTCCTGGAGGCCGAGCTTCTGCAGCATCCCGTCCATGCGGTCGGAGCCGAAGATGCGCATCAGGTCGTCCTGCAGCGACAGGAAGAACTTCGAGCGGCCGGGGTCGCCCTGGCGTCCGGACCGGCCGCGGAGCTGGTTGTCGATGCGCCGGCTCTCGTGGCGTTCGGTGGCCAGCACGTAGAGGCCGCCGGCATCGAGTGCCTGCTGCTTGAGCTTCCCGACTTCCGCCCGGATGGCCTTTTCCTGCGCTTCGCGCTCGGGGCCGGGCTCGGCGTCGCCGAGTTCGTGCTCGATGCGCATGTCGGGATTGCCGCCGAGCTGGATGTCGGTGCCGCGGCCGGCCATGTTGGTGGCGATGGTGACGGCGCCGGGGACGCCCGCCTGGGCGACGATGTAGGCCTCCTGCTCGTGGTAGCGGGCGTTCAGGACCTGGAAACCCTTGATGCCTTCCTTCTTCAGGATCTCGGCGAGCACCTCCGACTTTTCGATCGAGGTCGTGCCCACGAGGACCGGCTGGCCGCGGGACTGGCAGTCCTTGATGTCTTCGACGATGGCCGCGTATTTCTCGCCGACCGTGCGATAGACCACGTCGTCCTCGTCCTTGCGGGCGATGGGGAGGTTGGTCGGCACTTCGATGACCTCGAGGCCGTAGATGTTGCCGAATTCCTCGGCCTCGGTCGTCGCGGTGCCGGTCATGCCCGCGAGCTTGTCGTACATGCGGAAATAATTCTGGAAGGTGATCGAGGCGAGCGTCTGGTTCTCGGGCTGGATCGTGACCTTCTCCTTGGCCTCGAGCGCCTGGTGCTGGCCTTCCGAATAGCGGCGGCCGGGCATCATGCGACCGGTGAACTCGTCGATGATGACGATCTCGTCGTTGCGGACGATGTAGTCCTTGTCGCGCTGGAACAGCTTGTGGGCCTTCAGGGCGTTGTTGACGTGGTGGACGATCGCGACGTTCTCGATGTCGTAGAGGCCCTCGCCCTTCAGAAGGTCGGCCTTGGCGAGCAGCTGCTCCAGCTTCTCCGTGCCGTCCTCGGTGAAGGTCGCCGTCCTCTCCTTCTCGTCGATGTCGTAGTCGTCCTCGTTCAGCAGCGGGATGAAGCCGTCGATCGTCTGGTAGAGCTCCGACCGGTCGTCCAGCGGGCCTGAGATGATCAGGGGCGTGCGCGCCTCGTCGATGAGAATGGAGTCGACCTCGTCGACGATCGCGTAGGCATGGCCGCGCTGGACCATCTGTTCGCGCTCGTACTTCATGTTGTCGCGCAGATAGTCGAAGCCGAGTTCGTTGTTGGTGCCGTAGGTGATGTCGCAGGCATAGGCGGCGCGGCGCTCGTCGTCCTCCATGCCGTGGACGATCTTGCCGACGGTCAGGCCGAGAAACCGGTAGATGCGGCCCATCCAGTCGGCGTCGCGCGAGGCGAGATAGTCGTTGACGGTGACGACGTGGACGCCCCGTCCGGTCAGCGCGTTCAGGTAGACGGGAAGCGTGGCGACCAGGGTCTTGCCTTCGCCCGTCTTCATCTCGGCGATCGAGTTGTTGTGGAGGATCATGCCGCCGATGAGCTGGACGTCGAAGGGGCGCATGCCGAGCGCCCGCCGGGCGGCTTCCCGGGCCACGGCGAAGGCGGGGACCAAGAGGTCGTCGAGCGACCTGCCATCGGCGAGCTCCTGCCGGAATTCGGCGGTCTTGGCCGCCAGCGCTTCGTCGGAAAGCGCCTTCATCTCGTCCTCGAGCGCATTGATGGCCGGAACGCGCGAACCGTAGCCCTTCACATGGCGGTCGTTGGCCGAGCCGAACAGTTTGCGGGCAAAGCCGCCGAAGCTGACCATGAAGATGGTCCTTTCTCTTGGTTGTCTGCCGGACGTCGTCCGCCGGGCGGTGCGCCCCGCCAGATCGCGCGAGGCGCCCGGGCCGCCAGGACAGTCCGGAAACTTGTCTGGACGCAAGGTTGCGTGAGAGATAAGAGGGGGGTCGGAGGATGTCAACGCCGCAGCGGGGACCGGCTCGGTCACTTCATCGCCGGATTTCCGGCGCTTTGGCGGCAATCCGTCAAACCAGAACAGCAGAGGCCAGAACAATCATGCGTTATTCCACCATGCTCGCCGCCGCGCTCGTCGCGCTTGCCGTCGGCGTGCAGGTTCCCGCCCAGGCAGCCGATACGAAGGCTCCCGCCGACACCAAAACCCCGGCCGAGACGAAGGCCCCCGCCGATTCGACGGCCGGCGCGGCAACGGCGACGGCGCCGGATCCGGACAAGGTCATCGCCACGGTGGGCGACGCCAAGATCCAGCAGTGGGAACTCGACATGGCCGAGGACAGCCTGGACCCGCAGCTCGCCAAGATGCCTGAAGCACAGCGACGCGTAGCCGCACTTTCGACCGCCATCGACGTCAAGATGCTGGCGCGAAAGGCCGAGGAAGCCGGGCTGGACAAGTCCGAGGAATTCAAGCGCGAGATGCAGTTCACGCGCGAGCGCACGCTGCACAACCTCTATTTCAAGTCCAAGGTCGTGGACGCCATCTCGGAGGCCGACATCAAGGCGCGCTACGAGAAGGAGGTCGCCGCGCAGCCCCCGCAGGAGGAGGTGAAGGCCCGCCATATCCTGCTGAAGACGAAGCAGGAGGCCGAAGACGTCATCAAGCAGCTCGACAAGGGGGCCGACTTCGCCAAGCTCGCGAAGGAAAAGTCCACCGGCCCGAGCGCGGCCAAGGGCGGCGAGCTCGGTTACTTCACCAAGGGCCAGATGGTGCCGGCCTTCGAGGAGGCCGCCTTCGCCCTGAAGCCCGGCCAGTACACGGAAGAGCCGGTCAAGACCCAGTTCGGGTGGCACGTCATCCAGGTCGAGGACAAGCGGAAGGCGCCTCCGCCGCCGCTCGACCAGGTTTCGGACCAGGTCAAGCAGGTGCTGATGCGCGAGCGCTACCTCGAAGGTGCTCAAGAGCGCCCGCGACCAGATGAAGGTCGACATCGCGGACCCGCAGCTGAAGAAGGCCTACGACGCGGTCAATGCGGGCGCGCCGGCCGGCGGCGACAGCACGACGGCCACGGACAGCGCCAACTGACCGTCGGGACCTGCCTTGCGGGCGATCGCGCCCGCAGGGCATGGGCTCCGCCAGGCCAAAGCCATACGACCCGGGACCGCACCATGCCGCATGAAGTCTCCCCGCTCGCACCCGCCACCCTTGCCGATCTGCCGCCGGTCGACGGCGTGCGCATGGCGACCGCGGCCGCGGGCATCAAGTACCGAAACCGGACGGACGTGCTGATGATGGTCTTCGACCGTCCGGCCGCCGCCGCCGGCGTCTTCACCCGCTCGCGCTGTCCGTCGGCCCCGGTGGACTTCTGCCGGCGGAACCTCGGCGGGCGGCGGGCGCGCGCGGTCGTCGTCAATTCCGGCAACGCGAACGCCTTTACCGGCCGCAAGGGCGCGGAGGCGACGGCCATGACGGCGCGCTCGGCGGCGGCGGCCGTCGGATGTGACGAGGGGGAGGTGTTCCTCGCCTCGACCGGCGTGATCGGAGAGCCGCTCGACGCGACGAAGTTTTCGGGCGTCCTCGACGATCTCGCGGCGCGTGCGAGCCCGGACGCGTGGCTCGACGCCGCCAAGGCGATCATGACGACGGACACCTTCGCCAAGGTCGCGACACGGACGGCGAGGATCGGCGGCGTTTCGGTGACGATCAACGGGATCGCCAAGGGGGCCGGCATGATCGCGCCCGACATGGCGACGATGCTCGCCTTCATCGTCACCGATGCGGCGATCGACGCGGAGATCCTGCAGGCGCTCCTGTCGAAGGGAACCGGGCCGACCTTCAATTCGGTGACGGTCGACAGCGACACCTCGACCTCCGACACGCTGATGCTCTTCGCGACGGGCGCCGCGGAGGCGCGCGAGCAGGTGCCGGTCACGTCGCTCTCGGACGCGCGGCTGCCGGCCTTCCGCCGCGCCCTGTTCGACCTCATGCGCGACCTCGCGCTGCAGATCGTCAGGGACGGGGAGGGCGCCCGCAAGCTCGTCGAGATCACGGTGACCGGCGCGACCTCGGCCCCGGCGGCCAAGCGCATCGCGCGGTCGATCGCGAATTCGCCCCTCGTCAAGACGGCGATCGCGGGGGAAGACGCGAACTGGGGACGCATCGTCATGGCGGTCGGCAAGGCCGGCGAAAGGGCGGAGCGCGACCGGCTCGCCATCTGGTTCGGCGACGTGCGGGTCGCGGTCGAGGGGGAACGGGACCCCGCCTATTCGGAGGATGCGGCGTCGGCGGTGATGAAACGCGCGGAAATCCCGATCCGGGTGGATCTCGGCATCGGCCGCGGCAAGGCGACGGTCTGGACATGCGACCTGACGAAGGACTATGTGGCGATCAATGGCGATTATCGAAGTTAATTGCCTTTGACGCATCCGGCGCGAATGGCCGGCATGGATTTCGGACCGAACATGGCTGAAGCATCGGAGAAATTTGGCGGCGTGACGCCGGATCTGGCGGTCGTCCGGCGGCTCGAGGCCGTCGGCTTCCGCGCCTGGCCCGCGGCGTCCATCCAGTATGACGGCAGCTGGCAGCTTCGCCTGACGGCCGGACATCCCTCGAAGAGACTGAACTCGGTCAATCCGCTCGATCCGTCGGACCATCACGACCTGGCGGGGCGCATCGAGCGCGCCGGGCAGCGGTTCAGCGCCTATGGGCGTCCGCTCGTCTTTCGCCAGACGCCGCTCGCGCCGCCGGAACTGGAGGATCACTTCGACCGGAACGGCTGGCCGCGCTTCGACGAGACGCTGGTCCTGACGGCCGACATGCGGACCCTCGATCTAGACGGGGCGCTCGACCAGTTGCCGCTGCGCGATATCGGCCGCTACGTCGATGCCTCGCTCGCCGTGCACGGGCGGGACAAATCGCTCAAGCCCGGGCTGACCGAGGTCCTGACGTCGATCCGGCCGCCGATCGGGCTCTTCGTCATCGATGCGGAGACCTCCGGGCCGGCGGCGACGGCGCTGTGCATCCACGACAACGACCTGGCCGGCATATTCGAACTGGCGACGCGCGCCGATCTCCGGGGAACCGGATACGGACGCACGGTCGTGGCGACCGCGCTGCGGTGGGCGCGGCTGCGCGGTGCGGAGAAAGCCTGGCTGCAGGTGGAAGCGGCCAACGGGCCGGCACTCGGGCTCTACCACGGCTTCGGCTTCGCCGAGGTCTACCGCTATTCCTACCGGCAGCGGCCGGGGACATGAGCGATGCGGGCGGGCGAGGCCCGATCGTCCTGGTCGCCGCCTGCGCGCTGATCGATGCGGACCGGCGGGTGCTCATCGCCCAGCGGCCGGCCGGCAAGGCGATGGAGGGGCTCTGGGAGTTCCCGGGCGGCAAGGTCGAACCGGGCGAGACGCCGGAAGAGGCACTCCTGCGCGAACTCGACGAGGAACTGGGGGTGGCGACGGACGCCGCCTGCCTCGCGCCGTTGACCTTCGCCAGCCATGCCTACGAGCACTTCCATCTCCTGATGCCCCTCTTCATCTGCCGGCGCTACCGCGGGGTTCCGCAGGCGCGCGAGGGCCAGGCGCTCAAATGGGTTCGGGCGGAGAAGCTGCGCTCCTTTCCCATGCCGCCGGCCGACGAGCCGCTGATCCCGTTCCTGCAGGACGTTCTCTAGGGCTACTTCCGCGCGCCACGGAATTGCGAACGCTCTCCGTCCGGGGCGGGACCCGAAGGCGTCGCCAGGGCCGTTAACAGAACATTCAGTCCCCTTGCCTAAAGTCGACGTGCATAGATCGCTGCCGGCTAAGGGTCACATGGACAAGAACGATTTCTGGACCACGGTTCGCAACAAGGGCGACGCTGACGATATCGCGACCGTCGGCGCGGTCAAGACCGCGCTGATATTCGGCGCCGCGGTCATCGCGTTCGCAATCGTCGTGACGCCTATGCTTTCCAGCCGGACCGACAGGATGTCGAGGGACGGCGGTGCGCGTTTCGACGGGATGACGACGGGCGCCATTCCGTCTCGGCCCGAGCGCGGCTACACCATTCGCCGGAGCATCACCCAGCCCATGCCGGACGCTCTCTGCATCATCGATGACAACGGCAGCCACCGGGGGGCCTGCTAGTGGTCTGACCCAAACGGATTGTACCCATCCGTTTGGAAAAGTCAGCCCACAAGCCATTGATCCGGTGGGGCGATTTTTCCTAACAGATGGTACCATCCGTTAGGATGGCACCACTAGGGCCATTCCGACAAAAGGGGAAACAGGTTTCCCGTCGGGAATTGCGTAGAAACACCGAGATGGAGCACCCCCGCGATGGCGTGAAGCGCGGCCGGGTTCCGGATCGGCTCCGTGAGCGGGACGCTCCGAATTCGGCAGGAGGCCGATGTGTCAAAGGTGCTGAAACTTCTCCGAGACAAACGTGGCGCGACCGCCGTCGAATACGGATTGCTCGCGTCGATGATCGCGGTCGCCCTCCTCGTCGCGCTGACGTCGCTCGGCCAGGCCATCGCCAATCTCCTGCTGAACGTCGCAGCGTCGATCTGACCGCGACTGCTCGTCACCCTCGAGGTGCGGCCATCATCGGCGGAGCTTTTTCTCGCGAACGCCGAGCGCTTCGGCGAGGCGCGTCGTGGCCGAGCCCGGGCGCAAGGGCTGCTGCTGGCTTTCGTGGGGCGCCCAGCCCGAAAGATTGACCATCGAGAAGGTCGCCCGCACGCGGCCGTCCGGATCGGCGAACCGATCGCGGTAGATCTCGGCGGCGGTCTCGAAGAAGCGGCGGGACGCCGGCTTGCGCGTCCGGCCGACGAGCGGATTGGTCATGCCCATGGCGCGCAGGTCGAACATCAGGTCGAAGAGCGTGCCGTAGCGAACGGTGAGCGTATCGACGTCGCCGACGGGCAGGGCGAAGCCGGCGCGCTGAAGCAGCGCGCCGTAGTCGCGCACGTCGCCGAAGGGAACGACCCGGGGGCTCGCTCCTCCGCTCACGGCAGCCTCGGCCGCCAGCAGCGCCTCGCGCAATTCCGACAGCGTACCCGAACCGGGAACGGCCGCGAGGAAAAGCCCGTCCGGCCGCAGCGCCCGCCGGATCTGTACCAGGAGCCCCGGCGTATCGTTCACGAGATGAAGGTTCAGCGGCGAGACGATCAGGTCCGTCGATCCCTGCTCCAGCGGAAGGCGCTCCGTCGTCGTGTCCTCGATCGCTACCGAGCGAACCGCCTCGACCCGTCCGCTCGCAAGCAGTTTCGAGGAGACCGCGCCGTCGTGGTCGTCGATGACGGCCGCCGTCGGGAAGCGGCGCTCCACGGCCGCCAGCCTCTCGGCGATCTCCATGCCGGCATGCCGGAGCAGGAAATCGGCGCCGGGCCTGGCCGCGCCGATCGCACGACGCCGCCGCGCGGCGACGAGGTCTCGGTCGAAAACTGGATCCAATGCCTGTCTCCCGGCCTGTTTCGTATAAGGGTACGGCCCAGGACCTCGCATAAAGTGACCGGTCTCGCTAGGGCCCGTCCGGATTTCGCGGGAACGGCGGGGCGCTCCATGTCATTGCTTCCCGGCGCTTCCGGGCGGAAACCGGTTTCCACCCTTCGTGACATTGCCTTAATGTCGATGCCATGGACGAAGGGGAGGACGGGGGATCGGGCCGGCGGAACCGGTGGCTGGCGGCGAGGTGGGGATCCGCGATCGCGGACCTCGTCTTTCCGCCGATCTGTCTCGGCTGCGCGGCAATCGCCGAGCGGCACGGCGGCTTCTGCGCAGCGTGCTGGCGCGGCCTCCATTTCATCGAGAAGCCCTATTGCCCGATACTGGGCACGCCGTTTTCGCACGACATGGGCGACGCCATCGTCTCGCCCGAGGCGATCGCCGATCCGCCGCATTTCGACCGGGCGCGCGCCGCCCTGCGCTACGACGGCATGGCGCGGTCCCTGGTCCAGGGCCTGAAGTATCGGGACCGCACGGACCTTGCGCGCACCATGGCCACGTGGATGCTGCGCGCTTCGGACGGGTACGTCGACGGCTGCGATGCGATCGTCGTGGTGCCGCTGCATCGCTGGCGGCTGATGCGGCGCCAGTTCAACCAGTCGGCGGAACTGGCGCGCGCCCTCGCGACCCTGTCGGGGCGTCCGTTCCTGCCCGCGGCGCTCCGGCGCACCCGGGCGACGCGCCGGCAGGTCGGGCTTGGCGCGCGGCAGCGGCGCGAGAACGTCAGGGGCGCATTCGCGGTGACGGAAAGCGGCCGGGCGGCGCTTTTCGGGTCCAGGGTGGTCCTGGTCGACGACGTCTACACCACCGGAGCGACGGTCAACGCCGTATCGCGCACGCTTGGCGCCGCCGGCGTTTCCGATGTCACGGTGCTGACCTTTGCAAGGGTGTTCGGCGACCATATATGAATGCCGGGACGACATGGCAACGCATCCGGCCGCAGGCGGAAAGCCCGGCAAAACCGGAGTTCATGATGCGCGACGTTACGATATATACGCGGCAATTCTGCGGCTACTGCTCGGCCGCGAAGCACCTTCTCGAGAAGAAGGGCGTGGACTATACCGAGCACGACGCGACCTTTTCGAAGGAGCTGCGGCGGGAAATGGTCGACAAGGCGCGGGGCGGGACGACGTTTCCGCAGATCTTCATCGGCGACTTGCATGTGGGCGGCAGCGACGAGCTGCACGAACTCGACCGCCAGGGGCGGCTTGACGCGATCCTGCAGGCCTGAAAGGATTTCCCATGGCGAAATTCACAGCAGCTGCCATTCAGATGCGCTCGGGAACGGATCCCGAGGCAAACGTTTCGGCGCTCGGGGAAGCCGTGGCGGAGGCGGCGGGCCGCGGCGCGCGCTACGTGCAGACGCCGGAGATGACCGGCGCGGTGCAGCGCGACCGCAAGGCGCTCTTCGCGGTGCTGCGCGACGAGGCGTCGGACCCGGTGGTGAGCGCGGCGGCGGAGCTCGCCGCCCGATACGGGGTGGTGCTCCACATCGGCTCCACGCCCATCGCCGTCGGCGGCGACAGGATCGCCAACCGGGCCTTCCTGTTCGCGGCGGACGGCTCGCTGGTCTGCCGCTACGACAAGATGCACATGTTCGACGTCGATCTCGACAACGGCGAGAGCTGGCGGGAGAGCGCGGTCTACAGGCCGGGGGAGAGCGTGGTGGTCGCCGACCTCGCGCTCGCGTCCTTCGGCGTCGCGATCTGCTACGACCTGCGGTTCCCCGATCTCTTCCGCCGGCAGGCGCTGGCGGGCGCGGAGGTGCTCACGGCGCCGGCGGCGTTCACCCGCCAGACGGGCCACGCACACTGGCACGTGCTGCAGCGCGCCCGGGCGATCGAGAACGGCGCGTTCGTGGTTTCCGCCGCGCAGGGCGGCGTCCACGAGGACGGGCGCGAGACCTTCGGCCATTCGATCATCGTCGATCCCTGGGGCAACGTGCTGGCCGACACGGGCAACGACGAGCCGGGCATCGCGACGGCGGAGATCGACACCGCCGCCGTCCAGGCGGCGCGCTCGAAGATTCCCAGCCTCAGGAACGCGCGCGAACTCGGAGAGCCGTCGCACTTCAGCGGCCGGAGGGAAGCGTCTTGATCCGCTTTTCCCTCGCCTGCGACGGCGGCCACGACTTCGAGGGCTGGTTCTCCTCGAACGACGATTTCGACGAGCAGGTCGAGCGCGGCCTCGTTCAATGCCCGGCCTGCGGGTCGCCCCGCGTGTCGAAGTCGCTGATGGCTCCGGCGATTTCGAGCGGGGCCGAGCGGCGGGAGAAGACCGCGCTTGCCATGTCGCCCCAGCAGAAGGAGGCGATGTCGAAACTCAAGGAACTCGTGCGCACGCTCAAGGCGAACTCGGAGGACGTCGGAGAGCGCTTTCCCGAGGAGGCCCGCAGGATCCACTACGGCGAGGCGGAGGCGCGCGGCATATTCGGCCGCGCCAGCGGCGAGGAGGCGCGTTCGCTGATCGAGGAGGGCATCGAGGTCGCGCCGCTGCCGGACTTTTCCGACGAAGCGAACTGACGGCGGGCCCAAGGCGATGGCCTGGAGCCACCGTCCGCGCTTCACGGAATCGCGGACGCGGCTCCATCTCATCGTCTTTACGCGCTTCCGGACGGAAAACCGGTTTCCACTTTTCCTGGAAGCGCTCTATTCCGGTCGCGTCGCAAGCAGCATGTAGTTGACGTCCATGTCGCGGGACAGGTTCCACGTATCCCCGATCGGGCTGTAGAAGACGCCGGTCCGGTCGGCGATCCTCATGCCCGCAAGGCCGAGCGGCGTCTCGATTTCCTCGGGCCGGACCAGCTTCTCGTAGCGGTGCGTGCCGCGCGGCAGCCAGCGCAGGACGTATTCGGCCCCGACGATCGCCAGCGCAGCCGCCTTCAGCGTCCGGTTTATCGTGGCGACGAACATCATTCCGCCCGGGCGCACCATCGACGCGCAGGACGTCAGGAAGAAGTCGACGTCGGAGACATGCTCGACGACCTCCATGTTGAGGACGACGTCGAAGGTCTCTCCCGCCTCGGCAAGCGATTCGGCGGTTACCGCGCGATAATCGACCGAAACGCCGGACCGGGCGGCATGCAGGCGGGCGATCTCCACGTTCGTCGGCGATGCGTCCGCGCCGACCACGTCGGCGCCCATGCGGGCGACCGGCTCGCTGAGGAGCCCGCCGCCGCAGCCGATGTCGAGGAACCGCAGCCCCTCGAGCGGCTTGTCCGCCGCCGGGTCGCGGCCGTAATGACGGGCCACGCCGTCGCGGATGTAGGTCAGGCGCACCGGGTTGAACTTGTGCAGCGGCTTGAACTTGCCCGACGGGTCCCACCATTCTGCGGCCATGGCCGAAAAGCGGTCGATCTCGGTCTGGTCGATCGTCGTCTGGGTGGGTGCGGCCATGGTTCGCGCTCCGGTTCCTCGGCTGTTCCGAAGTCGGGCGGAACCGGGGAAATGTCAAGTCCGGCGCCTTTCCGGCCCATCGGCGCGCCGCCGCAACCAACCGGTTGCGGCGCGGCCTCAATTTGTCTATGAGACGCGCCAATTCTCCGCATCGTGGACCGGGGCGGATTTGTTTGTCCGGGCGCGCGGCAGCGCCCCCTTCGCGAAAGTCTCGGCATGGCCCGTCTCGTGATGAAATTCGGCGGCACTTCGGTGGCCGATCTGGACCGGATTCGCATCGTGGCGCGGCATGTGAAGCGGGAGGTCGACGCCGGCCACGAGGTCGCCGTCGTGGTGTCCGCCATGGCCGGCAAGACGAACGAGCTCGTCGGCTGGACGCGGGGCGCGTCGGCCCTCCACGACGCCCGCGAATACGATGCGGTCGTGGCTTCCGGCGAGCAGGTGACCGCCGGGCTCCTGGCCATCGTCCTCCAGACCATGGACGTCAACGCCCGCTCCTGGCAGGGCTGGCAGATCCCGATCCGCACCGACAGCGCCCACGGCGCGGCGCGGATCGTCGAGATCGACGGGAGCGACCTGATCCGCCGGTTCGGCGAGGGGCAGGTCGCCGTCGTCGCCGGTTTCCAGGGGCTCGGGCCGGACAACCGGATCGCGACGCTGGGGCGCGGGGGGTCGGACACGTCGGCAGTGGCCATCGCGGCCGCGCTCAGGGCCGACCGCTGCGACATATACACCGACGTCGACGGCGTCTACACGACCGATCCGCGGATCGAGCCGAAGGCCCGCCGAATGAGGAAGATCGCCTTCGAGGAGATGCTGGAGATGGCGTCGCTCGGCGCCAAGGTCCTGCAGGTCCGGTCGGTCGAGCTGGCCATGGTGCACAAGGTGAGAACGTTCGTGCGTTCGAGTTTCGAGGATCCGGACGCACCGGGCATGGGCGACTTCGACAATCCGCCCGGGACGCTTATTTGCGATGAGGATGAGATCGTGGAACAGGAAGTCGTAACCGGCATTGCCTACGCCAAGGACGAGGCGCAGATCTCGCTCAGGCGCCTTGCGGACCGTCCGGGCGTCTCGGCCGCGATCTTCGGGCCGCTCGCCGAGGCGCATATCAACGTCGACATGATCGTCCAGAACATCTCCGAGGACGGATCGCGAACGGACATGACCTTCACGGTCCCTTCGGCGGACCTCGACAAGGCGCTGAAGGTGCTCGACGGCGCCAAGGAAACGATCGGATTCGACGTCGTGCAAAGCGAATCGGGGCTGTGCAAGGTTTCCGTCATCGGTATCGGCATGCGAAGCCATACCGGCGTGGCCGCCACGGCGTTTCGCGCACTTGCCGAAAAACAGATCAATATCAAGGCGATCACCACCTCGGAGATCAAGATTTCGATCCTGATCGACGGACCGTATGCCGAACTTGCCGTCAGAACTTTGCATTCCGTGTACGGCCTCGATAAGAACTAAAGCCAACGAACAAGCATTGAGCGGGCGTGCTAACGTCCGTCTGGAGGGTGCGGTCGGGGAACGATTCGCAGTCCGTCGGTCGCCGGAACGTTTTCGGCCATAGCGGTTTTCCCCGCTTGGCCGCACTTCGGCATGTCGGTTTTGTCTCAACGTCACATAACGTATTGAATGTGACCGAGAGGGCAACGTTGGAGTGAACACGCGATGAGAGACCTCGCTGCAGGTCCCCGCGTTCTGCTCAAGAGACTCCGCGAGCTGATGGCGGAGCCGCTGGAGCCGCAGGAGCGCCTCGACCGCATCGTGCGCCAGATCGCACGGAACATGGTGGCCGAGGTGTGCTCGTTCTATGTCCTCAGGGCCGACGGGGTTCTCGAGCTCTACGCCACCGAAGGCCTCAATCCCGGATCCGTGCACCTCGCCCAACTGAAAATGGGGCAGGGGCTCGTCGGAACCATCGCCGCGAGCGCCCGGTCGCTCAACCTGTCGGACGCTCGGTCGCACCCCGCCTTCACATATCTGCCCGAAACCGGTGAGGAGATCTACAACTCGTTCCTGGGGGTGCCGATTCTGAGGGCCGGTCGTTCGCTCGGCGTGCTCGTCGTCCAGAACAAGGCGCGTCGCCACTACCGGGACGACGAGATGGAGGCGCTCGAGACGACGGCGATGGTGCTCGCGGAAATGATCGCGACCGGCGAGATGAAGAAGATTACCAAGCCGGGGATCGAGCTGGATCTCAGCCGGCCGGTGACGATTTCCGGCGATGCCTATGGCGACGGCATCGGTCTCGGATACGTGGTCCTGCACGAGCCGCGCGTGGTCGTCACGAACCTCCTGAACGACGACGCCGACGCGGAGATGAAGCGGCTGACCGATGCGCTCGGCTCGCTGCGGATCTCCATCGACGACATGCTGTCGCGGCGGGACGTGGCGATGGAGGGCGAGCACAGGGCGGTGCTCGAGGCGTACCGCATGTTCGCCCACGACCGGGGCTGGGTCCGCAAGCTGGAGGAAGCGGTCAGGAACGGGCTGACGGCCGAGGCGGCGGTGGAGAAGGTGCAGAGCGACACGCGGGCGCGCATGATCCACATGACGGATCCCTACCTGCGCGAACGGCTGCACGATTTCGACGACCTGGCCAACCGGCTGCTCAGGCAGCTCACGGGCTACAGCGCGCGCTCGTTCCAGGAAAAGTTCCCCGACGACGCGGTCATCGTCACGCGCGCGATGGGGGCCGCCGAACTGCTCGACTACACGCGGCCGAACATCCGGGCGCTCGTCCTCGAGGAGGGGGCGGCGACGAGCCACGTCGTCATCGTGGCGCGTGCCATGGGCATTCCCGTGGTCGGCCAGGTGCACGGCATCGTGTCCCTGGCCGAAAACGGCGACCCCATCATCGTCGACGGCGAGGAAGGGCGGGTCCACCTCAGGCCGATGGCCGACCTCGAAAGCGCCTATTCCGAAAAGGTGCGCTTTCGCGCCAAGCGCCAGGAGCAGTTCCGGAGCCTGCGCTCGGTGCCGCCGGAGACGCGCGACGGACAGCGGATAACCCTGATGATGAACGCCGGCCTGCTGGTCGACCTGCCGCAGCTCAACGAGTCGGGCGCGGAAGGGATCGGGCTGTTCCGGACGGAGCTGCAGTTCATGATCGCCTCCAAGATGCCGCGGATGATCGAGCAGGAGGATTTCTACCGGAACGTGCTCGGCCAGGCCGGCGCCCGGCCGGTCACCTTCCGCACCCTCGACATCGGCGGCGACAAGGTGGTGCCGTATTTCCGCAAGGCCGAGGAAGAGAACCCGGCGCTCGGCTGGCGTGCCGTGCGCCTCGCCATCGACCGGCCCGGTCTGCTGCGCACCCAGCTGCGTGCGCTGCTCAAGGCTTCGGGCGGCCGTGAGCTTCGGCTCATGGTGCCGATGGTCACCGAAGTCCGCGAGCTTCGCCAGGTGCGCACCTATCTCGACCGGGAGATCGAGCATCTCAACCGCTTCGGATACGAGCTGCCGATCGCCATCCGGTTCGGCGCCATGCTCGAGGTGCCGAGCATGATGTGGCAGCTCGACGAGCTCATGGCGGAGGTCGATTTCGTCTCCGTCGGCTCCAACGACCTCTTCCAGTTCGCCATGGCGGCCGACCGGGGCAATGCGCGCGTCTCGGACCGGTTCGACATCCTGGCGCGGCCCTTCCTGCGCATGCTTCGCCAGGTCGTGCTTGCCGCGCGGGAGGCGAACACCCATCTGACCCTGTGCGGCGAGATGGCGGGAAGCCCCATCGGGGCGATGGCGCTGCTCGGGCTCGGCTTCCGTTCGATCTCGATGTCGCCGGCGTCGATCGGACCGGTGAAGTCGATGCTGCTGACGCTGGATCTCGGCCATCTGGAGGCGGAGATCGTCGATGCCCTCGAGGAGCGAAGCGCCGACCGCCGCGGCATGCGCGCGTTTCTCGCCGACTACGCCGCGGCCAACAACGTTTCGCTCTAGGCCGTCCGGAATCGGAACCCAGAATGGCCCAGATATTCGTCTCTTTGCGTTTCCGATCATCGGACCGATCTCCGCCCGGCCCGGGAACGCCCAAGCCCCCGGACTTGCACGATGCCCACCCTTCCCGTTGAAAAGATGCGCCAGCTGCAACGCCGCTTCGAGGAGCTGGAAGCGCGCATGTCGGCCGGTCCCGATGCCGATGCCTATGTCCGGCTCGCATCCGAATATGCGGAGCTCCAGCCGGTCGTGGACAAGATCCGGGAATACGAGAAGGCCAGGAGCGAGCTCGCCGACCTCAAGCAGATGATGGCCGACCGCTCGTCGGACCGCGAGATGCGCGAGCTCGCCGAGCTCGAATATCCGGAGGTGGAGGAGCGGCTCGAAAAGCTCGAGGGCGACATGCAGATCCTGCTGCTGCCCAAGGATGCCGCGGACGAGAAGAACGCGATCGTCGAAATCCGGGCCGGGACGGGGGGGTCGGAGGCGGCGCTGTTCGCCGGCGATCTCTTCCGCATGTACGAGCGATACGCGTCGGCGAGGGGGTGGAAGGTCGAGGTGCTTTCGGCGAGCGAGGGGGACGTCGGCGGCTACAAGGAGATCATCGCCGTCGTTTCCGGCCGGGGCGTCTTCTCGCGCCTGAAGTTCGAGTCCGGGGTGCACCGGGTCCAGCGGGTGCCGGAGACGGAATCCGGCGGACGGATCCACACCTCGGCGGCGACCGTCGCCGTGCTGCCGGAAGCCGAGGACATCGATATCGAGGTTCGGCCCGAAGACATCCGCGTCGACACCATGCGGTCGTCCGGGGCCGGCGGGCAGCACGTCAACACCACCGATTCGGCCGTGCGAATCACGCACCTGCCGACGGGCATCGTCGTCACGTCCTCGGAGAAATCGCAGCATCAGAACCGCGCGCGCGCCATGCAGGTCCTGAAGGCCCGGCTCTACGACATGGAGCGGCAGAAGGCCGAGAGCGAGCGCTCGGCGACGCGCAAGAGCCAGGTCGGTTCCGGCGACCGTTCGCAGCGCATCCGGACCTATAATTTCCCGCAGGGGCGGGTGACCGATCACCGGATCAACCTGACGCTCTACAAGCTCGACCGGATGATGCTCGGCGAAGTGGACGAGATCGTCGATGCGCTGATCGCCGACCATCAGGCGGGGCAGCTCGCCGCGCTCGGCGAGGAGGCGTGAGGTGACCGGGGAAAGCGGCGCATGCGTGGCGGAAGGGAGCGTGACGCTGGCCGAACTCCTGCGCGGCGCGCGTGGGCGCCTGGCGGCCGGCGGCGTTGCTTCGCCGGCTATCGATGCGCGGGCGCTGATCCAGGGTCTCCTGGGATTCGACGCGAAGGACTTGATCCTTTGCGAAGAGGCCCGGATCGGCGCGGCCGACCGGGCCCGCCTGGAGGAGGCGCTGCTGCGCCGCCTCGGCGGGGAACCCGTGCACCGGATCCTGGGGGCCCGATCCTTCTTCGGTCTCGAATTGCGGCTGTCGCCCGCGACGCTGGAGCCGCGGCCGGACACCGAAATCCTGGTGGAGGCGCTGATACCCTTCGTCGAAGAGACGGCGGCGAAATCCGGCCGCTGCCGGATCGCCGACCTCGGCACGGGCACCGGTGCCATCGGCCTTGCGCTGCTGTCGGTCTGCGAAGCCGCGCATTGCGTGGGCGTCGATCGTTCGGGCGAGGCGCTGCGGACGGCGGCGGAGAATGCCCGCAGCCTCGGACTCGACGGGCGTTTCGCGACGGTGGAAAGCGACTGGTTCGATGCCGTCCGGGGCAAATTCGACGTCATCGTCTCGAATCCGCCCTACATCGAAACGCCGGCGATCGAATCGCTGGCGCGGGACGTGCGCGATCACGACCCGCACGCCGCGCTCGACGGCGGCCCCGACGGTCTCGATGCCTATCGCGCCATCGCCCGGGGCGCCGAAAGGCACCTCGCCGGCGGCGGGATGCTCGGGGTCGAGCACGGCTTCGGCCAGGCAGCGGCTGTCGAGGCGATCTTCCGGGGGGCGGGTTTCACGGAGCTGTCCAGGCACGCGGATCTCGCCGGTCTCGAAAGAGCCTGCCTGTTCTCGACGGCGGCGCGGTAGAAGAGGACCAAAACGATCTTTGCCGTTTTGTACAATTGACAAGAAAGGACTTGGAATTGGGCGCGAAGCGGGCTAGGTTCCCGTCAGCACCGGACAGCAAGGTTTCGACCGAAGATGCGGCGATGACAGGCGTGTCTCCGGTTTCGCCGCCTCCCGAAGGCTGCGATCGTTTGAGCGACCTCCGGTGAATGTATCTGTCTTTTTAACATCGATAGGCGGCGGGTTTGCGAAGGACGCGCCTTGATCGCGGCGCCGAGACGCCACAACCGGGATGATGCACCGGGCGTTTTTCGCAAAGATCCAACGAGGACAATCAGGTGAGTGACATATGAGGCCAGGACAGCAGAACAAGCGCGGCCGCGGGCGAAACAACAACAACAACAACAACCGCAAGGGCGGCAACCCGCTTTCGCGCACCTACGACAGTTCCGGCCCTGACGTGAAGATCAGGGGGACGGCACAGCATGTCGCCGAGAAATACGCTGCGCTCGCGCGCGACGCCCAGAGCAGCGGCGACAACGTCATGGCCGAAAACTATCTCCAGCACGCCGAGCATTACAACCGCGTCATCGCGGCTGCCCAGGCGCAGATGCAGGAACGCTTCCAGCGCGACGATCGGGACGGTTCCGACCGCGACGACGATCGCGACGACGGCGAGCGCGCATCGAGCGAGCGGTCGGACGGTTACCGCGGCAACGGACACGATCGCGGCGGGGGTGGCCACGACCGGCAGTCGGCCCGCGGCGACGACCAGACGGACGGCGAGGAGCGGCAGGAGAGCCAGTCCCACGTCAACGGTTCCGGGCCGCAGCCGGTGATCGACGGCATGCCGGCGGAAGTCGCCATCGAGGACGAGACGCCGGCTTCCGGGCCGCGCCGCACGTCGACCCGCCGCCGCGGCGCCGCGTCCCGGCCCCGCCGTACGCGCAAGTCGGACGCGGCCGCCTCCGAGGGGTCCGAGGAGAGCGGCGACGAGGAAGGCGGCAAGGCGCCCATGGCCGGAGCCAGTTCGGAGTAGGCCGAGGCTGCATGCAGACGATTTCACGAGAACCCCGGTTCGAAAGAGCCGGGGTTTTTTCGTCGGCGGAGGGGGCCGCCGGCGTATCGCGACCGCACCTCTACCGGAAGGCGTTGCCGCTTCCCATATAAATCCCGAAACCGGCCTGCCGATGATGGAGGTCAATTCATGAAGGACTGTTTCGCGCCATGATGGGCGAAGCATGACATGGAGCCGATCGAACATGAATCCCGAACACTATACGGAACGCGTGCGCGGATTTCTCCAATCCGCCCAGACTTTCGCCCTGTCTGAGGGGCACCAGCAATTCACCCCCGAGCATCTCCTGAAGGTTCTCCTCGACGATGAGGAGGGCATGTGCGCCTCGCTGATCGAGCGCTCCGGCGGTCGTGCCAAGGATGCCCGTCTCGGGGTCGAGGCGGCGCTCGACAAGCTGCCGAAGGTATCCGGCGGCAACGGGCAGCTCTACATGGCGCAGCCGCTGGCGAAGGTCTTCACCACCGCTGAGGAGGCGGCGAAGAAGGCGGGCGACAGCTTCGTGACGGTCGAGCGTCTGCTGCTCGCGCTTGCCATCGAAAAGAGCGCGCGCACGTCCGAGATCCTCGCGAATGCGGGTGTCACGCCGAGCGGCCTGAATGCGGCGATCAACGAGATCCGCAAGGGCCGGACCGCCGACACCGCTTCAGCCGAGGAGGGCTACGACGCGCTCAAGAAATATGCCCGCGATCTCACCGAGGCGGCCCGGGAAGGCCGGCTCGACCCGGTGATCGGCCGCGACGACGAGATCCGCCGCACGATCCAGGTGCTGTCGCGCCGCACGAAGAACAATCCGGTGCTGATCGGAGAACCCGGAGTCGGCAAGACCGCCATCGCGGAAGGCCTGGCGCTCAGGATCGTCAATGGCGACGTGCCCGAATCCCTCAAGGACAAGCGCCTCATGGCGCTCGACATGGGGGCCCTGATCGCCGGCGCGAAATATCGCGGCGAGTTCGAGGAGCGCCTGAAGGCGGTGCTTTCGGAAATCCAGGCGGCGGCCGGACAGGTCATTCTCTTCATCGACGAGATGCACACGCTGGTCGGGGCCGGAAAGGCGGAAGGCGCGATGGACGCCTCCAACCTGCTGAAGCCCGCACTTGCCCGCGGCGAGCTTCACTGCGTCGGCGCCACGACGCTCGACGAGTACCGGAAGCACGTCGAGAAGGATGCGGCCCTGGCGCGGCGGTTCCAGCCGGTGTTCGTGTCCGAGCCGACCGTCGAGGACACGGTCTCGATCCTGCGCGGATTGAAGGAGAAGTACGAGCAGCACCACAAGGTCCGGATTTCCGATTCGGCCCTGGTGGCGGCCGCGATGCTGTCCAACCGGTACATCACCGACCGCTTCCTGCCCGACAAGGCGATCGACCTCGTCGACGAATCGGCCTCGCGGCTGAGAATGCAGGTCGATTCCAAGCCCGAGGAGCTCGACGAGCTCGACCGGCGGATCATCCAGCTCAAGATCGAGCGCGAGGCGCTTAAGAAGGAGACCGACCAGGCTTCGAAGGATCGTCTCGCCAAGCTGGAGGAAGACCTCGCCGCCGTCGAGGAGGAGGCGGACGCCCTGACGGCGAAGTGGCAGGCGGAGAAGCAGAAGCTCGGCCTGGCGGCGGATCTGAAGACGAAGCTCGACGAAGCGAGGAACGAGCTGGCGATCGCGCAGCGCAAGGGCGAGTTCCAGCGCGCCGGGGAGCTTGCCTACGGCCAGATCCCCGAGCTCGAAAGGCAGCTCCAGGAGGCGGAATCGGCAAGCGAGACGGGAACCGGGATGGTCGAGGAGACCGTCACGCCGGATCACATCGCCCACGTCATATCCCGCTGGACCGGCATTCCCGTCGACCGGATGCTGGAGGGCGAGCGCGAGAAGCTGCTTCGCATGGAAGACGAGCTCGCCAAAAGCGTCGTCGGGCAGGGCGAGGCGGTGCAGGCGGTCTCCAAGGCGGTCCGCCGCGCCCGCGCCGGGCTCCAGGATCCGAACCGGCCCATCGGCTCGTTCATATTCCTCGGGCCCACGGGCGTCGGGAAGACCGAGCTGACCAAGGCGCTCGCCCGCTTCCTCTTCGACGACGAGGCGGCGATGGTGCGCATGGACATGTCCGAGTACATGGAGAAGCATTCGGTCGCCCGGCTGATCGGCGCTCCTCCCGGCTATGTCGGCTACGAGGAGGGCGGCGCGCTGACCGAGGCCGTTCGGCGCCGTCCGTATCAGGTCGTGCTTTTCGACGAGATCGAGAAGGCGCACCCCGACGTCTTCAACGTTCTTCTGCAGGTGCTCGACGACGGCCGGCTGACGGACGGCCAGGGCCGCACCGTCGACTTCCGCAACACGATCATCGTGATGACGTCGAACCTCGGCGCGGAATTCCTGACTGGGCTTGCCGAAGACCAGGACGTGGACGTGGTGCGCTCGCAGGTGATGGACGTCGTTCGCGCGTCCTTCCGCCCCGAGTTCCTCAACCGCGTCGACGAGGTCATCCTCTTCCATCGGCTGCGCCGCGCGGAGATGGGCGCGATCGTCGAGATCCAGCTGGAGCGGCTGCAGAAGCTGCTTTCGGACCGGAAGATCTCGATCGAGCTCGACGAGGATGCCCGGTCCTGGCTGGCGAACAAGGGATACGATCCGGCCTATGGCGCACGTCCGTTGAAGCGGGTGATCCAAAAGGAAGTGCAGGACCCGCTGGCGGAGAAGATCCTTTTGGGGGAGATCGCCGACGGATCGCGGGTGAAGGTCACCAGCGGCTCGGACCGGCTGATCTTCAAGCCCTCGAAGGGAGCCGCCGAGACCGGACGGGCCGCCTAGAGCTTGTTTTTACGCGCTTCCGGACGGAAAACCGGTTTCCACTTTTCCTGGGAGCGCTCTAGAGCTGTTCGGCATCTCCGGGCGTAGCGTTTCCGGGCGGACAAGCGGTCTCCGCTTCCGCCCGGACCGCACCGACGGCAGAAGGAGCGCGGACGCTTACGGCGCGCGCGCTCTCGCCTTGTCGGTGGGGGTCAGCGCGAGGCGATTTCGGCGGAGGGCTGTCTGCCCTGGCTCTCCAGCAGCGAATCGATGCGCTTGCGCTCGTGCTCGAAGGCGATCAGGGCGTCTCCCTTGAGCGGCTTGCGTTCGGGAAGCCTGACCTTCATCGGGTCGACCTTGGTGCCGTTCACGATCACCTCGTAGTGGAGGTGCGGCCCGGTCGATTCGCCCGTCGTCCCGACATAGCCGATCACCTGCCCCTGGCGGACGTGTGCTCCGGCCTTTATTCCCTTGGCGATCGCGCTCTGGTGATTGAACGAACTCTCGTAGCCGTTGCCGTAGCTGATGACGGTCTGGTTGCCGTAGCCGCCGGAGTCCCAGCCGGCCTTGACCACGACGCCGTCGCCGACCGACAGGATGGGCGTGCCGCGCGGCGCGGCCCAGTCGCATCCCCAGTGCATGCGCTTGTAGCCCAGGATCGGATGGCGGCGCATGCCGAACGGCGAGGTGAAGACCCCGTTGGGGACCGGATCGCGCAGCAGGAAGGGGTGAACGCTCTTGCCCTCGGGATTGTAGTAGTCGACGTTGCCGTTCTTGTCCTGGAAGCGGTAGAGGCGGGTTTCCTTGCCGTCGATCTCGGCATCCAGGAAGAGCAGCTGCGATGCGTCCGTCGCCTTGCCGCTCTTGTCGGGCGACGAGAAGAAGACCTCCATCCGGTCGGACGGCTTCATCTCCGCCTTGAAGTCGACGACGGGAGCGAGCAGGCGGACGACGCGGCTGATCATCGTCTGGCTCATGCCGTAGGAGAGGCCGGCGCGGTAGATGCCGTCGTAGAGGTCGGGCAGGTCCCGGTCGACGATCGTCGGCACCGGGGTATCGTCGAAGGCGTGCGTGACGGCGTCGGAGGGCGGCGGCGGGGTTCCGACGACGAAGCGGCCGCGGTCGTTGCGGGCGACGGTGACGACGTGCTTTCCGCCCGAGTAGACGCTGGCGCGCATGATGCGGACGTTGCCGTCGGTCTGTTCGATGCCGAGGCGCAGGACGTCGCCCTGTGCGAGCGCATCCGTTTCGAGCAGGCGGGCGAGCGGTGCGCTGACTTCCGATGCCTCTGCGCCGCTGAATCCGCCGGCGGTCATCGCAGCATCGATGGTTTGCGCGGTCCGGAACGGAATGATGTCGTCCCCGAAATCGGCGTCGGCGACGTCGACGTTGTTCATCGGGGTGACCGAGACGTTCTCGGCGGTCACCCTGGCATGGCCGCTTGCTTCGAAATGAACGAAGGGACTGTTGCGGCTCGGGGCCGGCGACGCCGCGAGGTAGAGCGAGGCGAGCTGCATGGTCGGGCTGGTGAGCGCATCCGCGTCGTTGCGGGCGATGCGCTCGGCCTCGCGCTCGTCGAGCGAGGCGGCAAAGGGAAGCGACTTCTTTCCGATCGGGAAATCGACCGATTTGAGGCTGACCTCGGAATCGACCTGGGCGCCGTAGATCTGGCCCGGGGACGCCGCGGATGCCGGATCGGTGTTTCCGTTTGCGACGATCGCCAGGGGGTTGAATTTCGGATAGGCGACGTCGGTCGTGTGGTTGGCGGCCAGCGACATCTTGAAGACCGCGAAGGGCCGCCGGCGGACGACGTCGTGGTCGCCCTCGTGGACCACGGTCGACACCTCCATGACCGAGCGGTCCACCGGCTTGGCGCGCGGTTGGGCGGCGGCGAGCCGCCCGCCCTTCTGCGCCTGGCCGGAGGCGGTCGCCACGTCGACGGCGGCGAGCGCCTGGCCGGGAAGCGCGAGCTGCTCGCGCCCGTCGAGCGCGGCGAACAGCGCGAAGCCCATGAGAAGAGTGGTGGAAATGCCGGTGAGGAAGGTGCCCGAGAGCCAGCGAAGCGAAACGTCACGGCGATCAGGCGCCTTGCGGCCGCCTGCCAACAGGGGAGGTTCACTCCCCATGGCTTCGATGAGATCGCGTTTCGATGCCATTCCGGGTTCTTGTATGCCCTCTTGCCCTACCCAAACGCCGCCTTCTACGGGTGGCGATACTCTTTATCGTGGTGGCGCCGCCGATTGCCGACAGCCGGCGGAGGCGGAATACCGCCCCGTTGAAGCGTGCTATCGATCAGTGATACCCCGACTCGTTGCCGGACGACGGCATCCCCACTGTTTTCCTTATGCCAC
>CAWIQE010000021.1:0-9248 GCA_963838155.1 uncultured Alphaproteobacteria bacterium | reverse complement strand
TGTATGGGCGGCGCGGGACGCCTGGCATAGCAGACGAGGGGGGTCGGGGATGACGCGTAGAGCGCCTGTTCGCATATCGGGCACGGGTGCCGGGGAGGCGGCCGTCGAGATCACCGTGGTGATCCCGGTCTACGGTCCGGGGCCGCATCTGGAACGCGTCGTCGGCGCCTTGCGGCGCCAGCAGCCGCCCGTCGGACGTATCGTCGTCTCGCACAGCGGCGCGGGCGATCCCTCGGCGCGCTTCGCAGGGGCAGACGGCGTGACGGTGCTGCACGCGCCCGAACGCCTCTATGCCGGAGCGGCGCGCAACCGAGGCCTCGCCCTCGCCACCACCGAATGGGTCGCCTTCGTGGACGAGGACGTGATCGTCGACGACGGATGGCACACCGCGCTCCAGGATGCGATCGGACGCGGGGAAGCGGACTGCATCGTCGGATCGATCGGATATGCGGAAACGGGCGGTTATTGGGGCATGTCGCTGTGGTTCAGCGAGTTCGGCAGCGTGCACCCATACCTGCGCCGACGACCAATTCCGAGCGGCGCATCCGCGAATATTGCGGCAAGACGTGCGTGCCTGCGCAAGGTCGACGGTTTTCCTGCCGACTGGCGCACCGGCGAGGATGCGCTGTTGCAGGCGCGTCTGCGACAGGCCGGCTGCGAAATCGTTTTCGAGCCAAGCATTCAGGTTAGGCACTTCAACAAGAACGGGATCGGACATCTCATTCGATACAACTACCTGCTGGGACGGAACAGCGCCCGTGTAAGGAAGATCCATGGCGGCCTGCAGGGTGCGAAGGCCGTCGCGAATGGCCAATGCTTTCGCTGTTCATGGCCCCGACGCGGCTCTTCCAACTGTACAAGCGGGTATGGATGGCCGCCGACGGTCCCGTGGCGTCGCTCTTCTGGCATACACCAGGAATTGTTATCGGACTCGTTCGCCTGGAACGCCGGTTTTTCCGTCGAAGCGTTCGGCCGTGGGGGCCGGGAAGGCGTGGCCGCCATACTCTGAAAGGCGAGGAATCGTGGAGGGCTGCTTCACCTCGTTCTTGTGCAATTCCGGAGCCTTGCGGGAAGCGCGCCCCAAGCGTCGCCGGCGGCCGGTTTCAGCTGGACCTGCCGTACAGCGTCGAGGTGCTGCCGAGCATGCCAGCAAAGCGCCCGATGGAACGGCCGACGATCTGGATGCCGAGAGTGGGCGAAGCCGCTCCGGCAAGCGGAACAACCAGGAGCACGAGCCCGATGATCATTCTCAGCGACTGCTCGGCGCAGACCCGCAGTACGCCCTCGGTGGAGAGTTTCGCGTGCACCATCGCCTGATCGCGGGAGCGGCGGAACTGATACCGCAAAGAAATCCTCTCGGGTTCGATGTATTCGAAGCACACCGCGTCCTCGCACCAGGACACCTTTCCCCCACGCTCCAGCGTTTCCCGCAGGAAGGCCGTGTCGGTGCCCCCGGTGTAGCGCAATGCGAGATCGAACCTCATGCCGTTCCGGGCGATCCACACGAGATCGCCGAGCCAGTTGCCGGTGCCGACGAGCATCGGCCGATTTTGGCGAGCGCGCTGCGCGCACCGACGCTCCATGATCCGCGCGCGCGCCATAAGGCTCGACGCGACGAGATGGCGCCAAAGGCTCAAAGGACACTGGGGCTTGACCGGTCGCACCGGCCCCCCGACCAGCACCGCCCCGGTCTCCACGTAATGGCCGACGAGCCGGACGAGCCAGTCGGGGGCGGGGTATTCGTCGTCGTCGATGAAGGCGAGGAGGCGGGCGCCGCCGGCGGTGGCTTCGTCGAGGGCGCGGTTGCGGGCGAGGGGAATGCCGGGGGCTTCTTCGATCACGTAGTCGAGGGTGTCGCCGTAGAGGCCGGCGCATTCGTCGACGACTTGCCGGGCGCTGCCGTCCGCGTCGTTGTCGACGACGAGGAAGCGCACCCGCCAGCCTTCCGGCCGGTCAATGCCCGCGAGCGCTCGGAGCAGCTGGCGCAGCATCTCCGGCCGCCTGAAGGCGAGGGCGGAAACGACGACGGTGGGGCGGGCGTCCTTGGGCATCGGCGGCATGCTAGATCGATTCCAGGATAAGTGGAAACCGGTTTTCCCCGAAGGAATTGCGCGGGGGACCCGGCAGACCCGGCGCGTCGGCGGTTCGGTCAAACGCTTGCGCGCTCCGGGCGGTATCGGTCAGGGGTTCACGCCCGGCGGGGCGGCTGCGCCCTCGCGGCCCGCCGCGGCCTCGCCGCTGCCGCCGGCGAGCGGCGGCAGGCCCATGACGGCGCGCAGCCGGTCGCTGGAGCTTTGCACCGTATAGTGATCGAGAACCCGCCGGCGCCCGGCCCGGCCCATCTCCGCCGCCCGGTCCGGATCCGCCAGCAGCCCGGCGATCCCCGCAGCCATCCCCTCGACGTCGCGTTCCTCGACGAGCAGGCCGGTGACGCCGTGCTGGACGGCGTCCGCTATGCCGCTGTGCCGCGTGGAAACGACGGGCAGGGCGCTCGACATGGCCTCCAGCACCGCGACCGGCGTCCCCTCGCAGTCGCCGTTCGCGGCGGTCACGGAGTGCTGGACGAAGATCGAAGCGTTCGCCATCAGATCGGCGACGGTCCCCGAATCCCGCTTCCCGAGAAGGTTCACGCGGCCTGCGAGACCGAGGTCTTCGACGAGCTTGCGGCACGATGCGGCCAGCTCCCCGTCGCCGACGATGTCCAGCCTCGCTTCCGGGAAACGGTCGGCGATTTGGGCGAAGGCGGATATGGTGAGCAAAGGCGCCTTCTTCTCGACGAGCCGGCCTACGGCAACCAGCCGTTGCGGCCGTCGCACGGTTTCGGAGAAGACTTCGGCGTCGACCCCATAGGCACCGACATGCAGCTTGTCCGCCGGGCAACCGGTGCGCAGAAGGTTGTCGGCCAAGAGGCGAGAGGGCACGACGATGCCGGCGGCGTGCCGAAAAAGCTTCCGATAGTGCCTGCGCCAGCGCGCCTTGCGCAGGAGCATGGAGGCGTCGTAGCCGTGGAAATGAACGTAGAGGGGCACCGCGGCCTCGGCGCAGACCCCGGCAAGAAGGCAGCCCGTCGGCCCGTATTCCGCCAGCACCGCAGAGGGGCGGTGAGCCCGCAGGAACTCCACGACGGCGTCCCGCCGGCGTCCGTAGATCTCCGGCCGGACCTGCGCCGCCAGCTCCCGCTCCGCAATGCGCCGCAGACGCGCGGGCCAGGAGGTCGCAGACTGCCAGCGCGGCTGCACGTCGGCGATTGCCGGTAGCCCGGAGAGTTCGCCCAGCTTGTCGGAAAAGCAAATCAACGCCGTCTCGCCAGGGCAGATGTTGCGGACCTGGCTACGGATGAACGTCTCGGACGGAGCGTCGAAGGAAGGGGCGGCTATGACGAGCATTCATCTTTTCCGAATTATTGAAGGGAGACAGAAAATCTTCGCCGATAGGCGCTGAATATCTCTCGTTTGAGTGGCCCGATTTCGCGGTCCAAAAATAGGATAAACGTGCATAATATTATGTAAACGATCGAGAAAGCCGATATCGACAAGATCACATTCTCGAAGACTCCCGAAAGGTTTGCCAGCTTCAGAAAATAGATCGTGATCAGCGTCGTGGCGATTCCCGCGCCCATTATCAGATATGTGCGCCGGCAAATTTGGGAAACGGAAACGGGGGTCCCGGCAGCGGCCATTGCCAGCGCCGGCAACGTTCCGAGGCATTCGACAGTGGAATAGGAAATTGCAATACCCTTCGCACCGTAAGGGAGGCCGATCGAAAACCCGATGATCACCGCGACTGCCTTTATGGCGCCCCACGCGAACATTCGTTGCGTGCGACCGGTGGAGACGTAAATCCAGCCCACCGTATTGACGATTGCCGCTGGAAACATGCCAATCGACAGGTAGAAGAATATTTGGCCGGTCTCGGTCCAGTTGGGCCCATAAAGAATGGCCACGACCAGCTGCGCCGAAGAGCACAAGAAGGCCGTGATCCCGATGGAGAAGAACGCGCTTCCCGTCAGCGCGTCCAGATAGAGCCTGCGCCATTCCTCGGGCTTCGACTGGAGGCGCGAGAGGGCGGGGATGACGGCGGAGCCGACCGGGTTGTTGACCAGTGACAGCGGCAGGAGCAGGAGCTGGTAGGCGCGGGTGTAGTAGCCGAGTTCGGCGGCACCCCAGCGCCAGCCTATGAGCACGTCGTCGAACTGGCGGTTGATGTAGTTCAGGAAATTGAACCCCGTCAGGTGCATGCCGAAGCCGACGGCGGAGCGGGCCTGTTGCCAGTCGTCTATGCGGCCGGGGCGCCAGGGGCAGAGGGACCACACGAGCACGAGGTCGACGAGGGCGACGGTCCAGCTCTGGGCGACGAGGGCCCAGTAGCCGAGGCCGGTCTGCCAGGCGAGGGCGATGGCGACGGCGGCGCCGGAAATCTGGGCGGCGATGCCGGCGGCGTGGAGCGTCACCCAGCGCATGCCGCGCCTCAGCAGCGCGTTGTGCTGCGCGGTCGCGGCGACGAAGGGGATCTGTGCCGCGAGGGCCATGACGACGGGCGACACGCGCGGGTCGCCGAAGCCCCACGCCGCCAGCGGCGCGGCTGCGATCGCCAGCAGCATCAGCGCCGCCCCCGTCGCCACGTTGATGTAGAAGAGCGCGCTGACGGTGCCGTGGTCGATCTCGGCCCGCTGCACCGTCGCGGCCGAGAGGCCGAAATCGGTGAACAGCCCGACGAAGAGCGTCACCGTCGTCGCCATGGCGACGAGGCCGAAATCGGCCGGCAACAGCAGGCGGGCCATCACGGCGAGCGTGCCGAACTGGACGAGGAGCTTGACGATCTGGGCCGACACCGCGATGGCGCCGCCGCTCGCCGCGCGGCGGCCGATGTCGCCCATCAGGTGGTCGACCTCGAGCGCCTGTCTTCTGCGGTCCGGTTTCGATGGGGTGGCCACGTTCGGTCTTCGTCTTTCCCGTTTGAAGCCGGCTCCGGAAAGGGCGAAGATCCCGTCCCGCCGCCGGCCGGAGCCCGTCCGCGCAATTGCCGACGGGCCCTATAGCATCTTCACCCGCTTGGCGGCAGGTGTCGGGGCGGTGCGGGGTGGGGACGGGTGCGCGGTGGCCGGGGCGGCTTCGGCGGCCCTGGCGCGGGCGATGTCCAGGCCCTGGCGCACCTGCCGGGTGCGGATGTCCTCCAGGACCATGCGGTTCGCGGCGACGAGATCGGCGACCAGCCCGCCCATGGCCAGTATGGCGGAGACCGACATCAGGCCGCCGGCGATCGCCAGCGACTGGATGTGGCCGTCGCCTTCGCCGGACGCGTAGTACCAGAGGAAGCGCAGGATCGCCACCGCCGCCGGAAGCGCCACCAGCGCGGCCAGCGCGGCGAAGGTGCGCAGCGGACGATAGAGCGTGGCGATGCGCAGGATCGTGACGACGGAGAACCAGACATAGGCCGGGATGCTCCGGAAGAGGCGCGAGGGCCGCGTCTCGCCGTTGACGCGGACCGGCACGCTGGTGATCGGAATGTCCTTGCGGCCCGCCTGGATGATGGTCTCCAGGGTGTAGGTGAAGGAATTGAAGACATAGAGGCGCAGCGCCGCCTCGCGGTGGATGGCGCGAAAGCCGCTCGTCGCGTCGGCGATGCGCGTGCCGCTCGCCATGCGCACGACGCGGCTGCCGAGGCGCTGCAGCTTGCGCTTGACGACGGAGAAATGGGCGATGTCGTCGATCGGCCGGGCGCCGACGACGATCTGCGCCTTGCCCGAAAGGACCGGGGCGACAAGATCGGGAATGCAGGTGGCGTCGTACTGGTTGTCCGCGTCGGTGTTGACGATGACGTCCGCGCCCGCCTCCAGGCAGGCATGCAGGCCGGCCATGAAGGCGCGCGCCAGGCCGTGATTGTAGGGCAGGCGCACGACATGGTCGACGCCGTGGCGCCTGGCGACGTCCGCCGTGCCGTCCGTCGAGCCGTCGTCGACGACCAGCCATTCCACCGCGTCGAATCCCGGCACCTCCCGCGGCAGGTCCGCCAGCGTCGCAGGCAGCGTCTCCGCCTCGTTAAGGCACGGAATCTGGATGATCAGCTTCATATGCACCGTCCGGTTGATCGACGCATTCTACTACACAAAACGTATACGTAGTCTTGCTTTCTCGCCAGGCCGGGGGGCGGGAGCGGGGCCTCTCGCCCGGCCAGGGGGCGCGGGCCTTCTCCGCCCGGTCGAGGGGGCCGGAGGCGGCGCCGTTAAGCGGGCGATAACCAAGATGGCGCTAGCATCGGGGCAATCGATTTTCGGCGGCGGCCGCCGGAACAGGAGGCTTCAGCGTGCCTATCGACCTCATTCTCGATGCGATGGAAAGCGACGCGCGGGGACGCGGCGCGCGGCCGAGGCTTGTCGCCCGCGCGGGCCGCCTCGTCGAGTGGGCCGCCGTGCGGATCGTCACGGCCTTCATCATCGGCATGTTCGTGACGGTCGGCATGGCCCTGGCGGGCTGACGCGCTCGGCCCCAAGAGGTCCGTTCGCTTCCGCCGGGCGCATGTCCGCGCTTCACGGACTTGCGGACACGCTCTATGTCTCTGTTTTACGCGCTTCCGGACGGAAAACCGGTTCCCACTTTTCCTGGAAGCATGATTCTTTGCTTACGCGCTTCCGGACGGAAAACCGGTTCCCACTTTTCCTGGAAGCGCGCCTCCATTCGCACCCTCGTCTCGCTCCGTCATCCTCGCCCTTGTGGCGAGGATCCACCAACGCCCGCCGGGGATGCGGCGCCGACTGTAGATCCTCGGGACAAGCCCGAGGATGACGACGGTGGGGGTGAGGATGACGACGGTGGGGGCGAGGATGACGACGGTGGGGGCGAGGATGACGGCGGTGGGGGTGAGGGTGACGACGGTGGGGGTGAGGATGACGACGGTGGGGGCGAGGGTGACGACGGTGGGGTGAGGATGACGACGGTGGGGGCGAGGATGACGGCGGTGGGGGAGAGGGTGACGGCGGTGGGGGTGACGGCGGAGGCTGGCGCGCTTCCGGACGGAAAAACCGTTTCCACTTTTCCTGGAAGCGCTGATGCGTCCGGTCCGTGCGGCCCGGAGCGCTTCTCCCGCGGGGGAGAGGAAGGGTGCGGAGGGGGCGGGGCGCTACTCCCGCTTCCCGACGTGAGGAATTGAATTTCTCTGCCGATAGGTGGTCTCTTCGCGTGGATCCGACTTGTCACGCTTTCCGCCTCCGCGATGGCGAAACTAGGACAGTCGTCTCGAAAGGGGAACCCCTAAAATTCTACACGTTGAAATTGACTCACACTTTCTGTCCGATGTCCCCTTCGTCCGTGCGGCCGCGGGGAAATTTACCCTTTCCGGCGATCCTTCGGGGCCTTCGTTGCCCGAATCGCCGTCCGGGCGTAGAATCATCTGACCAGGGGCCGCGGGGACGGGCGAATGAAGCGATTTCTGCAGGACGAATTGGGGGTTGCGGCCACGGAGTACCTGACGCTTCTGGCCATCCTCGTCGGCGGCGTGCTTTTCGCCGTCGCGCTCGCCGCGCTCTCCATGTCGCAGGCCTATGACAGCTGGGGCGATTTCTACGCGGGGTTGAGCCGCTCGTTCTAGGGCGCTTCCAGGAAAAGTGGGAACCGGTCTTCCGTTCGTCCGTAAGCGCGTGACGACAAAGAGACGGAGAGCGATCGCGATCCCGCCTTCCCGCGGCTACATGAAGGCGCCGGCCGGGCCGAGGCTGCAGGACGGGCCGATCAGTCCGATCTGCCGGCAGCCGGCGTAGCGGATGTCGTTCATGAAGGTGGTGATCAGGCCTGCCACATCCTGGTCGGCGCCGACGAACCGGTCGCCGATGGCCTGGAGTTCGCGCCCGCCGAAGAGGATGAGGTCGAGGATCACGAAGAAGATCAACGCGAAGAAGACGTTCGTAAGTATCCGCATGGGCCACCGCCGAGGATTAGCTTCGGCTGATAGAATACGCCCTGAACGGCCTCTTGCGCAAGAGGGCGGGCAGCGGGGTCGTCTTTCCGGGCCGGCGTCGCCTCTACCGTTATCCGGGAAGCGCTTCGGCGCAGGGCCGAACGGGCCTCCCGTTCATGGCCGCTGCCAGCCTATCTCGTGCAGGCAGTCGCAGAGCGCCGTGGCCAGACGAGGCGGGGTCACGCTCGTGCTTGCATGGGCGTATCGGAAACAGAACAAGAATTTCTCGACGTATTTATTCATTTTTTCGCCGTCGTCGTCCAGCTCCATGCAATCTGCATATTCTTTGGCGACGAATATTTCGAAATTCTGCTTTCTCGTGCGCTTGTTCTCATCGGCGAATACGCATGGCCAGTTTTTCGAAATGCCGCGGTCGATCTCGTCGGCGGCCTTCCGGAAGTCGCGCGTCCTGCAAAGAACGAGGAGCGAAGAGATCGCGATCGCGTGGAATTGCGCTTGCCGCGTGGCCGCACTGCGGTCGCGATCGCAGGCTTCGGCCGCCGCGGATTTGAGCATGCCGAGAACCGTGTCCTCCATGACCGACCGGCAGATCGCCTCGAGCTTGGCGGAGAGCTTGTCCAGGCCGTAGGGCTCGTCGGAATTCCTTCGGATCTCGTTCGCCACGGAGCGGAGAATGCGCAGGGTGATCTTCCAGAAAGCCAAGGCGGTAAAGAAATCGAGCTTGTCGCCATCGATCCCGAGGATTTCCCCCAGCGGCTCGATGCTGAGGGCGGTCCCGATGATATCCCTCTTGAGTTCGCCGTCGTAGAGATAAGCTCCGCATTTCAGGTTGTCGGCCGACGTCAAGGTGGAGATCGTCTCCAGCAGCTCTCCGGCTTCCGCCGCGTAGGCGCTTCTCAGTGCGCGGGGGTCGAACCCCATGTGTTCGGCCTGGGCGGCGACGCTGTCGTATCCGACCGCTGCAAACCGCGTTTCCACGGTGCCGATGGTGGGGGACCGCGGGAGGCCGATTTCGCGCTGCATGAGGAAATGCGTCATGCTGTGGTTGCGCGGTCTCGACGACTGGGGGGCGACGACGTGCCCGGTCGAGGCCGTGCCCTCCTGCGCGGCGGCGGTCGCGGCGGAAGGGCGCGTCGTCGTTCCGGCCGGTTCGCCAATTCTCGGGAAAGTGCCCATCGATCGAATATCCTAGGGTTGCTGCAATCGCGCTTGCGACCATAGTCCGCCGCGGCGCAGGCCTCTGTCATGAACGGCACAGAATCCGCCAAACCGTCGGTCAGCGCCAGTCTATTGCGGACAGGAGACTGGTGAGCGCTTGGCCGAGTTCGCTTGCACGG
>CAWIQE010000020.1:0-69474 GCA_963838155.1 uncultured Alphaproteobacteria bacterium | reverse complement strand
TGTTCCACAATGAGTTCCGTAACGAGGGGAGCTTTGTGATGGCACCAGATGCCTCCCGCTGGCGGTCGTCGACCCACTACGACCATGTCGAAGTCTCGACCGCCTCCGATGTCGCTTGGGAGTGGCTTCGCCGCAACGAGGGCTACAACCAGGATTTCGAAGCCTGGACGAAAGCCGATCCCGACACCCAGCCAAGTTTGGAGTTGATCCGGAAGCGCTGGCGGCTGCGATTTCCCGGTCGATCCATCCCACGACCTTCCCGGCGCGCCCGTGGTCTGGCTGTCGCAGGACGACACCAGCGTCGTCGTGCTGGTTGCCGAACCGGATGCTTTGCGGGCATCGGGTGAAGCCGCGCCGCGTCTTCTCATCGATACCTCGCAAGCCGACACGGAAGCCTCGTTCGCATTTCGTGATCTCGGCCAGGGTCAGCGCGCCCAGATCGTCCTGCCGGACGACACCCCGGCAGGCGCGGCGCTAGCCGCGGCCATTCCGCTCGGGATCGAGGGGTTCGATCGGCTGGAAGCCGTCTACCGCCTTCTCGCCGCACTCCATGGGCGGAAGGTTCCCCCTGACACGCGCTTGACCAAACAGCAGCGCGCGCGATTGCACCGAATGCTGCGCGCTTTCGACGGCGTCCGCGACGGTGCGACCCAGCAGGAGATTGCCCAGGTCCTGTTCGATCTGGACCGTCTGACGCGCGATGAGTGGCAGGCGTCCTCGGCCCGTCATGCCGTCATGTCGCTTTTGCGGGGGGCTCGCGCCATGATCGACGGCGGTTATCGCAAGCTCCTGCGTCATCGCCGCCAGCCGTAGCGGGCGAAAAGCCCGCCTCCCGGTGTGGATCTTTGGGTCCCCCCAAATTCCCCCTGCAACTCGCCGGTGTCCCTTCGCCATCGTGGCCGTAGTCCGCCGCCGCCCCCCGGCGGCTCGAACCAACGCCACGAAAGGTCGACCCATGCGCCGCGATCTCGCCGTCCTGCCGCCGCGCTTCCTGCGCACCAAGGAAGCCGCCGAATTCCTGAGCCTCTCTGCACGAACCCTGGAAAAGCACCGCACCTACGGTACCGGCCCCGCGTACAAGAAGCTCGGTGGCCGCGTCGTCTATGCGATCGACGACCTTCAGTCCTGGGCCGAGCGCGGCGCGGTCACGTCGACCTCCGATCCGCGCGGGCAACTCCTGCCGGCGAAGCGCCAGCCAGTGCCGGCGGCGGCGTATAGCAGCCGCAATGCGCGCTGATCGTTGGGCGAACTCCCCATGACGCGCAGCAAGTCCCTGTCGGAGCGCGGGCAGCTCGACCTGTTCCGGGCGCTCCCGGGCGACTTCGCGCCCCGAGATGCACAGGATCTCATGGCCTATCCATTCTTCTCCCTGTCCAAGTCCCATCGCATCGCGCCGATCGACTTCACGGCGGGCGCCGTCTCGATCAGGGTCGAGGCCGTGCCCGACCACGGCATGGCGACGATATGGGACGCCGATATCCTGATCTGGGCCGCGAGCCAGCTCGTCGAAGCGCGCGATGCCGGGCTCCGCACCTCGCGGCTGATGATGGCGACGCCTTATGAAATCCTGAAGTTCGTGGGCCGAGGGACCAGCTCACGCGACTATCAGCGGCTGAAGGCCGCGCTGGATCGCCTGCAATCGACCACCGTCTCGACATCGATCCGTCAGCCCGTCGAGGGCCGGCGCCACCGCTTTTCCTGGATCAACGAGTGGCAGGAACGCACCGACCGGCATGGCAAGCCCGCCGGGATCGAGCTGATCGTTCCCGACTGGTTCTATCGGGCCGTACTCGACGACGCGCTCGTGCTGACCATCGACCGGGCCTATTTCGACCTGACGGGCGGGCTGGACCGCTGGCTCTACCGGCTGGTTCGCAAACATGGGGGACGCCAGCGCGGCGGCTGGCGCTTCGACTTCCGCCACCTTCACCAGAAATCCGGCAGCCTGTCGCCGTTCAAGCGCTTCGCCTTCGAACTGCGTCACATCATCCGCCGTCAACCCCTGCCGGGCTACACGCTGTTCACCGAGGTCGAAATCGGCGGCCGGATATTGCTCGCCTTCGAGCCTGCCGCAGCCTGTGGAAAACCTGTGGACGCGGTCGTGCTAACGGGAACCCGCACACACGTGCCATCAGGAACCCATGCCTCGTGCTATCGGGAACCGAAATCCGGTCTAACCCACCGCACACAAAGCGAAAATCAGCCCCTTAACTTAGAGTCTAACCAAGAATTTAACTTTGAAGAAGGCGCGCGCGATGTGGAAAACACCGCCGCCGGGGCATGCAACGACCCTGAACGGTCGCTCGGCGAACGTCTGCACGCGAGCTCGGTCCCCGAAGAAGCCGCTTCGGCTCCCGATACCTCCGAACCCGCATGCCGTTCTGGCAATGACACCGCGGGAGACGCGCGATGATCGTCGCTCTCCTCAATCAGAAGGGCGGCACCGGCAAGACCACGCTGGCGCTGAACCTCGCCGGAAGCTGGGCCGGCAGGGGAAAGACGGTCACGCTGATCGATGCGGACCCGCAGGGTTCGGCCCTGGACTGGTCGCAGGCGCGTGGCCGGGAGGGACTGCCAAGACTCTTCGGCGTCATCGGTCTGGCGCGAGACACACTGCATCGGGAGGCCCCCGAGTTGGCGCGGAGCGCCGACCACATCATCATCGACGGCCCGCCGCGTGTGGCCGGGCTGATGCGGTCCGCGTTACTCGCCGCGGACCTGGTGCTGATCCCGGTGCAGCCATCGCCGCTCGACGGCTGGGCCTCGGCAGAGATGCTTGCGCTGGTGACCGAGGCGCGCATCTACCGACCCGAACTCGCCGCCCGGTTCGTTCTCAATCGTTGCGGCGCACGCACTGTATTGGCGCGGGAGACGGCGGATTCTCTGGCAGATCACGACCCGCCGGTGCTCGCCAGTTCGATCGGTCAGCGCGTGGCCTTTGCGGCCGCCGCGCAGACGGGCCGGATCGCATCCGAGCTCGACGAGGCATCACCCGCCGCGCATGAGATCGCCGCGCTCGCCGCCGAAATCGAACGGCTCGATGTCAGGAGGGCGATGCCATGAGCAAGCGCCCGAACGGTCGCGGCTTCGCAGCCCGTCCGGCCGACGCCGACGGCTGGGTCAAAGCCGCTGCGGCTCCATCTCCGGAGCCCGGCGCCGGCGCCTTCACGGCGCGGCTCACCATCGACGTGACGCCGGAACAACGCGGCCGGATCAAGATCGCTGCCTTCCAGCGCGGCATCACTGTCGCCGAGATGCTGCGCGACCTCTTGGCTCGCGAGTATCCTCCGGCTCAGGGAGACCCCTCATGACGGACGCTGTGGCTCGTCGTTCAGGCGGCTTCCCGGAGAAATCGGCATGGTCCGCTGACGGTCTCACCCATGTCGACCTCACCTGGATCGAAGGGCGCATCGAGCGCTGGATCAGGTTCGGCCGCGCGACGCAGGAACGGGTACTCGATCGCCGCCGGCGCGTCGTCTCGTTCTCACCCGACACCGTCTTCGCCTTCGTCCGCTGGGCGTCGAACGATTTCGGCACCATCCTGTCGCGCATCGACATCCTGCGCGCCGTCCCGCCGGGCGAGTCCTATCAGACGCTACCGTGCGTGCAGCCCGGCGGCGAAATCCTGTTGAAGATCGAGAGCTGGCCGAAAGTCGAGCAGGTTCTTCGCCAGATCGATGCCGTGGAAGCCGCCGGGATCGATCCTTGCGCGGTGGCGCCGGATCATTGGCGCCACGTCGCCAACCGGATGTGTGCCGGCGAGGTCCCGCGCGCCTACACGATGGAACGCCATCAGGCGTGGCTCAAGCGGCGGGAGTGCGAAGAATGACCCGCCTCGGCTATGTCACGGCAACCGCCTTCGCCACGTCGCTGGTCGCCTCGGCGTCCTTCCTGCCGATGCCGGTGAAGCTCACCTGGAACGCATCGGCCAGCACACCGATCGGCCTCTACGATCTTGCGCCGCCACGCGACCTGAAGGTCGGCGACCTTGTCGCGATCATGCCGCCCGCACCGCTCGCCGACTTCATGGTGGGCCGCAGCTACATCGGCCGGGGCGTGCCGCTCCTCAAGCATGTCGCGGCGCTCCCCGGGCAACGCGTCTGCCGCTTCGGCCCCCGCGTCACGGTCGATGGAGTGCTGCTCGCTGACGCGCTCGGCCGTGACAGTCTCGGCCGCGCCCTACCGGTCTGGCAGGGCTGCCGGCGCATCGCCAAAGGCCAGCTCTTCCTCATGAATTCGTCGGTCCGCGACAGCTTCGACGGTCGCTATTTCGGCGCACTCCCGACGCGCAACGTCATCGGAGAGGCGACGCCGATCTACACCGACCCGACCAATGACGGCCATTTCGTCTGGCGGGCGGGCCGCAATCGATGACCCTCCGCGTTTCTCCCCATCCCGCGCAACCAAGGAGGTTTCCATGCCACAGATCGGTCAGTTCACGCGTGAGACGACGGGCTTCGTCGGACGCATCCAGACCCTCACGATCATCGCTGAAGTCGCGCTGGTCCAGGCAGAGGGGTCCGATGCCGAGAATGCTCCCGACTACCGGATACATCTCGGCGGGCCGGGCGATAGCGAGATCGGCCCGGAAATCGGAGCCGGCTGGAAACGCGTCGGCGAACGCGCGGGCGAGTTCATCGCGCTCGTCATCGACGATCCCGCATTCCCGCAGCCGATCCGCGCCAACCTGTTCCGCGACGATGACGCTGGAGCCGCCTGGTCGCTGCACTGGAGCCGTCCTTCGAAGCGCGACGCAAAGGACTGACGCCATGCGCCGCGCCGTCCTCCTTCTCCTTGCCGGCCTGTCCTTCGCGACCGTCATGCCCGCACTCGCGAGGGCGCAGACCGACACCGGGACGCGAGCTCCAGCGCGTGATCCTTATGGCGGGTTCATCGCGGACGCCGCGCACCGCTTCTCGCTTCCGGCCGCCTGGATCCGCGCCGTGATCGCCACGGAGAGCAACGGCGATCCGCGCGCGACATCGCCGAAAGGGGCAATGGGCCTGATGCAGATCATGCCGGCGACATGGGCGGAGCTGCGCGCGCGTCAGCGGCTCGGCAGTGATCCCTACGACCCGCACGACAACATCATTGCCGGCGCTGCCTATATCCGGACGCTGCTCGATCGCTACGGCTCGCCGGGCTGGATCGCTGCCTACAATGCCGGTCCCGGCCGCTATGAGGCATCGCTGAACGGCCTTCCGCTGCCGGCGGAGACCCGCGCCTATGTCGCATCTATCGCGCCGGTCATCGACGGCACCGACGCCACCAGCCCGGTCATGGTGGCGATGGCCGCTCCGCCAGACTGGATCCGCGCGCCGCTCTTCGTCGTGCAGCCCGATCGCGGGCCGGTCACCAATCTTGTGCCGTCAAACCGCTCGCCGAATGACGCAAGGGCTGCAGCGCGGGTCCGCGATATCTCCGCCATCGAGCCGCAATCGACCGGCTTGTTCGTGGCCCGAACCCGCACGGAAGAAGCGCCATGACCGCATCGCGGCCATTTCGCAGGATTTCGGGCTCCAGCGTGCTGTGGAGGGCGCAAGGGGTGGACACGGGAAACACGACCGGAGGATGGCGAGATAAAAGGCCGCGAGGTGCGGCGTCGGTCGGTCGTTGTTTTTCAGCAGGTTATGGAGCGATTTTGCGAGGTGCGGAGAATTCATGCACCTCGCCGCAGCCCCGTTTATGCATGCATTTCCGTGACTTGGCGCGATGTGTCGGGGCTCGGCCATGAAGGGCGAGGACGACTTCCGCATCCGGCCGGGCCGGAGCCGCTCCTCCAGTTCGCAGCGCGCGCGGCCCTTCATCGCGCAGGCGCTCGCCGCCGCCCAGAAGGCGGGAGCCCGTGTTTCGCGTTCTGGCCGGATCAGCCCTGGAAACCGCTCGACCTTTGGACGTGGTCGGACGGCAAGTGTGCGCGCCAACCGCTTTCTGACCGGGCGGTCCCGCAGCGTCGTGATCAAGACCCGAGTGGTTCGTCATCGCGCACGCGCCACGCCGCTCTCGGCGCATCTCAGCTACCTGCGCCGCGAGGGCGTGACCCGTGACGGCGAGAAGGCCCGCCTGTTCGGGCCGGAGAGCGACGAGGTGGACGGCCGCGCCTTCGCCGAGCGCTGCGACGAAGACCGGCATCATTTCCGGTTCATCGTATCGCCCGAGGACGCCGTCGACATGGCGGACCTCAAATCCTTCGCCCGCGATCTGATGGGGCAGATGGAAAAGGACCTCGGCACGACGCTCGACTGGGCCGGTGTCGATCACTGGAACACCGACAACCCGCACGTCCACATCATCCTGCGCGGCCGCGCCGATGATGGTCAGGACCTCGTCATCTCGCGGGACTATATCAAGGACGGCATGCGCGCCCGCGCCCAGGACCTCGTCACCCAGGAATTGGGGCCACGCACCGACCTCGACATTCGGCGCAATCTCGAGCGCCAGATTCAGGCCGAGCGCTGGACGCATCTCGACCGACAGCTCGTCCGCGATACCCGTGACACCGGCGTCATCGATCTGGCCCCGCCTCGCGAGCATCAACCTGACGCATTCCATGCCCTGAAGGTCGGCAGGCTCCACAAGCTGGAATCTCTCGGCCTCGCCGATCAGATCGGCCCCGGCCAATGGGTTGTCGATGACAAGGCGGAGGCCACGCTTCGCGACCTGGGACTGCGCGGCGACATCATCAAGCGCATGCACCGCGCCTTGACCGAGAAGGGCATCGAGCGCGGATCGGCCGGCTTTGTGCTGGCGGCCGAAAGCCTTGATGCGCCCATCATCGGCCGCCTCGTCGATCGCGGCCTCGACGATGAGTTGCGCGGCACCGCCTATGCCGTGGTCGATGGTGTGGACGGGCGCACTCATCACATCAAGCTGCCCGATCTCGATGCGGCCGGCGACAGCCCGCCCGGGTCCATCGTCGAGCTGCGCACGTTCGATGACGCACGGGGGCAGCGCCGCGTCGCGCTCGCGGTGCGGTCCGATCTGGACCTCGACAGCCAAGTGGCGGCCTCGGGCGCGACCTGGCTCGACCGGCAGAACATTGCCCGCGAACCGGTTGCGCTCTCCGACGGTGGCTTCGGTGCCGAGGTTCGCGGCGCGCTCGCGCGCCGTGCCGAGCACCTGATCGAGCAGGGTCTGGCCGAACGGCGAGGTCCGGGTGTCACCTTCAATCGCAACCTGATCGACACGTTGCGCAACCGCGAACTGGACGCGCTTGGGCAGCGGCTCGCAGCCGAGACGGGCCAGACATTCAACCGGTCCGGCGCTGGCGAATATGTCGCCGGCACCTACCGGCAGCGCTTAGCGGCTCGCGTCCGGCCGCTTCGCCATGATCGAGGTCGTTAGTGGGGATGGGGGCCTCGGCTTCCAGCTCGTCCCGTGGACGCCCTCTCTCGAAAAGCAGCTCGGCCGGCACGTCTCCGGCGTCGCCCGCGGCGACGGCGGTATCGATTGGAGTTTCGGTCGCAAGCGCGGCCTTGGCCTCTAGACCTCGAAAGGAACCACTGCCATGTCCGCGACGAAAATTCTCTGGGGCCAGGTGCTCGCAGTCTTTGCCATCGTCCTTCTGTGCGTCTGGGGGGCCACCGAATGGGTGGCGTGGCGACTGGCCTTCCAGCCCGAGCTGGGTGCCCCCTGGTTCCGGCTCTTCGGTTTCCCGTTCTACCTGCCGCCGGCCTTCTTCTGGTGGTGGTATGGCTTCGATGCTTATGCGCCACAGGTCTTCGTCGAGGGCGCCATCATCGCCGCGTCGGGCGGCATCCTCTCCGTCGTGGTGGCGATCGGCATGTCGGTCTGGCGGGCGCGCGAGGCAAAGAAGGTCGAGACCTACGGTTCAGCGCGATGGGCCGAGAAGGAGGAAGTGAGCGCGGCGGGGCTGCTCGGTCCTGACGGCGTTGTGCTGGGCCGGTACGACCGCGACTATCTTCGCCATGACGGGCCGGAGCATGTGCTGTGCTTCGCGCCCACCCGTTCGGGCAAGGGCGTCGGCCTGGTGGTGCCGTCGCTCCTGACCTGGCCGGGCTCGGCCATCGTTCACGACATCAAGGGCGAGAACTGGCAGCTCACCGCCGGCTTTCGTGCCCGGCACGGACGCGTCCTGCTGTTCGATCCGACCAACGCCAAGTCCTCGGCCTACAATCCGCTCCTGGAGGTGCGGCGCGGTGAATGGGAGGTACGCGACGTCCAGAACATCGCCGACATCCTGGTCGATCCCGAGGGGAGCCTGGAAAAGCGCAACCATTGGGAAAAGACCAGCCACGCGCTGCTCGTCGGCGCGATCCTTCATGTCCTCTACGCCGAGGAAGACAAAACCCTCGCCGGCGTCGCCGCCTTCCTGTCCGATCCGAAGCGCCCGATCGAGTCGACGCTCGCCGCCATGATGCAGACGGCGCATCGCGGTGAGGCCGGGCCGCATCCCGTCATCGCCAGCGCTGCACGTGAATTGTTCAACAAATCGGACAACGAGCGATCCGGCGTGCTCTCGACCGCTATGTCGTTTCTCGGGCTCTACCGCGACCCTGTTGTCGCCGAAGTGACGCGGCGCTGCGACTGGCGCATTGCCGACCTGGTGGGCGGTAAGCGGCCGGTAACGCTCTACCTCGTCGTACCACCGTCGGACATCAATCGGACCAAGCCGCTGATCCGCCTGATCCTCAACCAGGTCGGCCGCCGGCTGACGGAGGATCTGAAGGCGAAGGCGCGGGCGGCATCGGCTGCTGCTGATGCTGGATGAGTTTCCGGCGCTCGGGCGGCTCGACTTCTTCGAGTCGGCGCTGGCCTTCATGGCCGGCTACGGACTGAAGAGTTTCCTCATCGCCCAGTCGCTCAATCAGATCGAGAAGGCTTATGGCGCGAACAATTCGATCCTCGACAACTGCCATGTGCGCGTCAGCTTCGCCACCAACGACGAACGGACGGCGAAACGGGTCTCGGACGCGCTCGGCACCGCGACCGAGATGCGGGCGATGCGAAACTATGCCGGCCACAGGCTCAGCCCCTGGCTCGGCCATCTGATGGTCTCGCGTTCGGAGACGGCCCGTCCCTTGCTCACCCCCGGCGAGGTGATGCAGCTCCCGCCAACCGATGAAGTGGTCATGATCGCCGGAACGCCGCCGATCCGGGCGAAGAAGGCACGATATTACGAGGATGCCCGGCTCAAGGAACGCATTCTGCCGGCCCCCGTGCTCGCGGCCCCGAACCAGGGCCGGCCTGACGATTGGACGACATTGCCCCTGCCGCCACGACCGCCGGTCGCGGAGGCGCCGCCGCCGCCAGAGGCCGCGGACGACGATCCGACCGACTCCGAACGGCGCCAGCAGCCCGAACTCAACCGGGTGAAGCCGGTCGAGAAGAAGATGCCGATCGAGAACGAGTTCGAGATCGATCCAGGCGAGGACGCCGAGGATGATGCAGCCCGGACAAGCCGCATGACCGGGATCATGGAGGGCGTCGCCCGAAGGGTCTCGCTCGATCCCGGCGACGACATGGACATGTGAGGCACCGATGACCAAAACACCCCGAAAGCAACGCCTCTCCGTCTATCTCGAACCTGCGGTAATGAAGCAGCTTGTCGAACATGCCGCGCGACGGGACCATTCGCGATCACTGGTCGCCGAGGCGGCGATCGAATCCTTCCTCTCACCTGACGCAGCGGAACGCCAGGAAGCCGTCATCGCCAAGCGGCTCGATCAGTTGGACCGCCGCTTGACCCGGCTCGAGCGCGATCTCGGAATCTCCGTCGAGACGCTCGCAGTGTTCGTGCGGTTCTGGCTGACCACGACGCCGGCATTGCCGGAGCCAGCCGCGCAAGCAGCGCGCGCGAAGGCAGGAGAGCGCTATGACGCTTTCGTCTCCACGCTGGGACGCCGGTTGGCCAAAGGGCCGAAATTGCGACAGGAGGTCAGCGAGGACGTAGCTGCGGTGCAGGAATGAGTGCTCTCTGGACGGCTCCCGCAAGGTTGCCCCATTTATGAATCGGATGACAAGGTCCGCCGTTCCTTTGAAGAAATTGCATACGGGCAGATGGGCCAAAACCTTCGCGATCGCAGAAGCGGGCTTGAGATTAACAGGAAACGCCACAGAGCTGCCGTTGGGCAACTCGTGCAGCCTTCCTGGAAGCTGCCGCTCGTTCATGGCGGTCCTGGCGGCGGCAGCGGGGCCGTAACCGGACTGTCGGGACTACACGGCATCTAAGCAGAAAGCTGCCCTTCCGCAGCCGACTTCTTGTCTGCCGCTTCGACGGAAATGTCCCCAGCATGTTACGCACGTTGATCCTGCACGAATACGCGCTGTACACTCCCGGCAAAAGGGTGACCAAAGGGGAGGTTGCGGTGCGTCGCGCCAAACACCACGTGCAAGAATGTCGCTAGAAATCAGAGACGAGATCCGCAAGAGCGGCTACATATTTTTCAGGAGTCATAGGCCGAACGACAGCATCATCGAGATAGCGGAGGATTTTGGCAAACCCCTGGAACCATGGGAAGATCAACTCGTCCAGACGCTCGTGCCGCTCAGCGAGGCTGCACCGAACAGCTATAGTGGTATTTTCGGCCTAAATCGTTTCCCTTTTCATTCGGATCTCGCCCACTGGCGCACGCCACCGCGCTACCTCCTTTTGCGCTGCGTCACCGGCTATTCAGACATCCCGACGTTGCTGATCGACGGGTACGACCTTATCGACGCCGTCACCCTCGACATTCTGGCGCGCGCCATTTTCAAGCCGCGAAGACCGCGTGACGGAACCATCTCGCTCCTGCGCCTTTGCGAGCCCGTCGAAGATGTCGTGCGGGTTCGCTGGGACGAGGTCTTCCTGAAACCGGCGAGCAGGATCGGCGAAGTCGCCGACCTTCGTGTTCGTGAATGGCTTTCGACATGCACGCCGACAGAGATGTCGCTGGCCCAAACTCACGACACGCTCCTGATCGACAATTGGCGGATGCTGCATGCCCGTTCCCCGATCCTTCCCGGGCGCGAAAGCCGGGCGATCGAGCGCGTGTATCTGGAGGCGCTGCATTGAAGAAGTCGATTTCACCCGGCGCGACGCCGGCCTCGTGCGATCCGGACGCGCTCTATGTCAAGGCAGAGCGCTACATCCAGCATATGAGCGCATTCGGCAGCGACGACTGGGAACATGCCCTATGGTCCAGCCTTGCACTTGAATTTCTCGCCCGCGCCGCGCTCGCCAATATCAGTCCCGCCCTCATCGCGGACACCGATAAGAGCTGGTCGAGCTTGTATCACGCGCTGGGTTTCACGCCCACGGAGGAGCGGTTCGCGCCAAAATCTATCGCCGTCAGCGAGGTCTTCAAGCGGCTCACTGCCATCCTCCCGGATTTCGCCAAAGAGCACGAAAGCTTCGGCATCCAACACACGGGCCGCCGCAACGCGGAGCTTCATTCCGGCGAGCTTGCCTTCGACGGGGTAAAGGGATCGTCGTGGCAGCCGCGCTTCTACCAAACCTGTGAGATTCTTCTCGCCTCGATGGGTGCGACGCTTGAGGATTTCATCGGGGAGAATGAGGCAAATGTAGCGACGAAATTGATCGCCGCCGCTGTCGACGACAGCGCGAAGGCGGTGAAGGGCGAAGTCGATGCCCACAAAAAGGTCTGGCTCGCCAAGCCTCTCGATGAGCGCAACACACTGACCACAAAGGCCGCGGTCTGGGCCACGCGGCATGCCGGCCATCGCGTCGATTGTCCCGCCTGCACCTCCCAGGCACTCGTTTGGGGTAAATCGGTCTCTGCGCCACAGCAACGGCTGAGCGACGGCGAGATCACCGAAACCCAGGAATTTCTGCCAGACCGGTTCGAATGCGTCGCGTGCAGGCTCAAGATAAACGGCCTGTCGCGTCTCGTGGTGGTTGGCTTGAGCGATCGCTACAAGAAGACGCAAGTCTACGACGCCGCCGAATATTATGCGCCTGAGGATGACTATTCCGGATATGAAGATGACAACAATGAGTACTGAACTTTGTCGCTCGGCGTGGTCGGCGTGTAAACTGGCTCGCGTATGGGCTTGGGAGGGTAAATGGCCGGTGAGGAACACGTATCCGTCGCGGTAAGAGATGATTTCGTCGCGCGACAGACCAAGGCGAAGCCGGTGCCTGCACTTGCGGAGTTGCTGTGGAACAGCCTCGATGGCGACGCCACCGAGGTATCGGTTGAGTTCGCGCACAACGATCTCGCAGGCGGCATGTCGAAAATCGTCGTTTACGACAATGGTGACGGATTTTCCCGCGGCGACGCCCGGGCGCTGTTCGGCAATCTCGGCGGCTCCTGGAAACGCCACGTCCGCCAGACCAAACGCAACCGCCGCATGATCCACGGCCAGGAAGGGCGCGGCCGCTACAAGGCGTTCGCCCTCGGCCAGTCGGTCACCTGGAAGGTCTGCTATGACGATCCGTCCGGGCGTAAGGCGTTCGAGGTCCGGCTCCTCGAGGCCGATCTCACCGACGTCACCATCACCGAGGAAGCGCCAGCGCCCGGGCGCTCAACGGGGGTCATCGTCGAAATCGACGACCTCCGGCGTGATTTCAAGACCTTCGAGAGCGAAGATGGCTTTCAGGACCTGAACGAGATCTTCGCGCTCTACCTGATGAACTATCGAGGCGTGTCGATCTCGATCGCCGGTCATAGGCTCGACCCCGAAAAGGGGTGCTGTCACGTTGTTTGAAGAAGGGGCGCCGAGGGTCCATGCGCCCCTTCTTCAAACAACGTGACAGCACCAATCATTGCCCTGTTAATGTGACAATTCCGCCATCGCCTTTGCAACCAGCTTACCGCGGTTGCGCCACGGACTGGCGTTCAATCAGCGGACCGTCGACCTTGATCACCCGGGCGTAAGGCTTCCTGCCGCGGACCACCATGTCGAGAAGCAGTTCCGCCGCCTTGCGGCCCATCTCGTAGTTCGGCAGCAGGATCGTCGTCAGCGGCGGGCGCGTATAGCCGGCGACGTCGCGGTCGTCGTAGCCGATGACCGACAGGTCGCGCGGCACGCACATTCCCATGTCGCTTGCCGCCTGCAATGCGCCGACGGCCATCATGTCGTTGGCGCAGAAGACGGCGGTCGGCGGTTGCGGCAGTCGCAGCAGATCCGCCAGATGCGTGCGGCCGCTGTCGGGCAGCCAGTCGCCGTTCCTGACAAGGTCGGGGTCGAAGGGAATGTCGGACGCGGCGAGCGCCTGGCGATAGCCGCTCAGCCTGTCGACGCTGGCGTCCATCCACGGCTCGCCGTTGATGAAGCCGATACGGCGGTGTCCGTGGGCAAGCAGGTAACTGGTGCCGTTGAACCCGCCGACGACTTCGCCCGGGACAACGGCTGCGTGGGCCTTGTCGCGCGAATAGCAGTTCAGCAGTACCATCGGAACGCCCTGCAGCGCCCTGGGGATTTCCACCTCGCGGGTGAATATCGTCGAATAGATGACGCCGAGCGTGTTCGGACTGATCCGGATGCTTTCGATCGTCGCCGCTTCGAGATCCGGGTTCGAGCGGGTCACGTGGGTCGACACGAGATAGCCCGATTCCCAGGCCGCGTCGCGCGCACCATCGATATTGTCCGCCGGGAAGACGGTCGTCGATATCTCATCGGCCATGTAGGCGATGCACCGGCCTCTTGCCGGGGCCGCAGAGGTCCGCCGCATGAAGGGGAGCGAGTAGCCGAGTTCACGCGCGGCGGCGAACACGCGCTCGCGCGTCGCGTCCGAAATGCGGGCTCCCGTCATGCCGTTCAGGACAAGCGAAACACTGGACTGCGACACTCCGGCGGCCCGGGCCACGTCCATCATCGTCGCCCGGTGACCGGGCTTCAATTCTTCCTCAGCAGCCCCCGACTGCTCCGGATCGCACTCGTCCTTCATGAAATTTCCACCGAGAATGCCCCCGCAAGACCGGCCCTGATAATAATATGACCGCCGAAATTAGCAATCTTGACCAGGCTCGAACGCTATGCAACGCTCCAGTCGCTGTTCTGCCTGCGGGCGGCACGCCCATGCCCGGGAGGCAGGCATGTTCAAAGGGAGGACATCTGAATGAAAAGATCGCTCGTTCTGGGTGCGCTCGCCGCCGTTCTCGCGGCCGGCATCGCCCACGCCGATACATCCGGAAAACGCATCGCCTTCTCCAACAACTACGCCGGCAATTCCTGGCGCCAGGCCATGCTGAAAAGCTGGGACCTCGTGACGAAGAAGGCCGTCGCCGATCACAAGATCGGCGCCGCGGACGTCTTCACGACGGCGGACAAGGAAGTTCCCACCCAGGCCGCGCAGATCCAGAACCTGATCCTGCAGGGCTATAACGCCATCGTCATCGACGCGGCGTCGCCGGACGCTCTGAACGGCGCCATCAAACAGGCCTGCGATGCGGGCATCGTCGTCGTCTCCTTCGACGGCATCGTCACTGCACCGTGCGCCTACCGGGTGGTCGTCGACTTCAAGAAAATGGGCGAAGAGGAAGTCGACAACATGGCCAAGTTCCAGCCGAAGGGCGGGAACCTGCTGGAGATCAGGGGGCTGGCCGGAACGTCGATCGACGACGCCATCCATTCCGGAATCCTCGAGGGTGTGAAGAAGCATCCGGACTTCAAGATCGTCAGCAATGTCGAGGGCGACTGGGACCAGACGACTGCACAGAAGGCCGTCGCCAGCGTGCTGCCGTCATTGCCGAAGATCGTCGGCGTCGTCGATCAGGGCGGCGATGGATACGGCGCCGCGCAGGCGTTCGCAGCCGCCGGCCGGCCGGAACCCACCATCATCATGGGCAATCGCCAGGACGAACTGCAATGGTGGAAGGAGCAGAAGGCGAAGGACGGCTACCAGACGTGGTCGGCCTCCATCGCCCCGGGCGTGTGCACGCTGGCCTTCTGGATCGCCCAGCAGATCCTCGATGGAAACAAGGATATTCCGCACGACCTGACCGTGCCCTATCTGGCCTTCAACCAGGACAATTTCGAAGCGGCGCTCAAGACGATCCCCCAGGGTGGCGTGGCCAGCCACGAATACACGCAGGACGATGCGATCCAGGCGATAAAGGCCAACAAGAAGCAGTGATCGGTGGCGATCGCGTGATCTTCCAACGGCAACGGCAGAGCCTCCATGTCGGATAGCGTGGCGAGCATTGTCGCTCTCGACGGCGTCGAAAAGCATTTCGGCGCCGTCCGTGCCCTCGACGGGGTCGACTTCGTCGTCAGGCCCGGCGAGTGCGTCGGCCTGGTCGGTCACAACGGGGCCGGCAAGTCGACCCTGATGCACATGCTGGCCGGCACCGGCACTCCCGACACCGGCCGGATCGTCATCCATGGAACCGAGCAATCGGGCTATTCGGTTCAGGCGGCGCACCGGCTCGGCATCCGCTGCGTCTTCCAGGAACTTTCGCTCTGCCCGAACCTGACGGTCGCCGAAAATACCTACGTCAGTCATCCCTCTCTCAGCGGCCTCGGATGGCGCAGGCGCGCCGGCCGCCTCATTCTGGAGAAGCTGGACGATATCTTTCCAGGCCACGGAATCAGCACATCGGACATCGTCGGCGACCTGTCGATCGGGCGCCGCCAGATGGTGGAGGTCGCCCGCGCCTTCACGGTGTCGGCGGAGCCGCTGCATCTCGTCATCCTCGACGAACCGACCTCGTCGCTCGACCCGCACACCGCGAGCCAGCTTCTGGCCTATGTCCGAAAGGCGATCGCCGCCGGCTTGAGCTGCATCCTGATTTCGCATCTCCTGGGCGAGATCCTCGAGAATTCCGACCGCATCCTCGTCATGCGCGACGGAAAGGTCGTCGCCGCCGACGCCGCGACCGCCTTCGACCGTGACGGGCTGGTCAAGGCGATGGGCGGCGTCGCCGCTCGGGAGGCGGTTGCCGTCGCGCATGAGGGCGCAAGGGAAAACCAAGCCCCCGAAATGGTCAGCGTCCGCTCCAAAGGCCGGGGCGACGACAAGGGACTGTCCGCCCGTCGCGGCGAGGTGATCGGCCTTGCCGGACTTGCCGGCCACGGGCAGACGGCGCTTCTGCTCGATGTCTTTTCGGCGTCCGCCCAGCGCAAGGCAGGCATCGATGTCGCCGGCCCGGTAGCGCTCGTCGCCGGCGACCGCCAGACGGACGGCATCTTTCCGCTGTGGTCGATTGCCCGCAATATCGGCATCCGTTCGATCCGGGAATTGCGCCGCGGATGGCTGGTCTCCCCTGCCCTCGAAGCCGAACTGGCCGAGAAATGGCAAAAGACGATCGGCATCCGCACGCCCGATCTCAACAACAACATCCTGTCGCTGTCCGGCGGCAACCAGCAGAAGGCGCTGTTTGCGCGCGCCTTGAGTTCGAACGCCGAGATCATCCTCATGGACGACCCGATGCGCGGCGTCGACATCGGCACCAAGCTCGAAGTCTACGGCCTCATTCGCGAGCAGGCCGGCGCCGGCCGCACCTTCATCTGGTACACGACGGAAACCGACGAGCTGGAAAACTGCGACCGGGTCTATGTCTTCCGCAATGGCCGCATCGTCGCCGAACTGGCGCGCTCGGAGATTTCCGAAGAAGCCGTGATCCAGTCATCCTTCGCGGAGGCATCGTGATGGCCGGGCAACCTGCTGCCGCGGCTTCGCCGATTCGTTCCAGGATCTCGAATTCGCGCCGCCTGCTGCGCGCCCTGCTGCCGGCGCTGTCCATCAGCCTCATCATCATCGCCATTGCCTATCTCAACCCGCGCGCCATCAGCTATTTCGGCTTCAGCCTGATGCTCAACCTGGCCATTCCGATCGCCCTGGCGACGATCGGCCAGATGTTCATACTGACGGTCAACGAACTCGACCTGTCGATCGGCACCTTCGTCGGCTTCATCGGCTGCGTGGCAGCGACGTGGCTGCACGAAGCGCCGTTGCTCGGCTGCGTGATCCTTATCGCCTCGGTCGGGGTCTATGCCGGGCTCGGCGCGCTGATCTACCTGCGCAACCTGCCCTCCATCGTCGTCACGCTGGGCATGAGCTTCGTCTGGCAGGGCCTTGCAATCCTGGTGCTGCCGAAACCGGGCGGGATGGCACCGGGCTGGCTGCTTGATCTGATGGGCTTCAAGCCGCCTTTCGTGCCGTTTCCGATCATCGCTGCAATCGTCATCGCCGCCGTCGTCCATGTCGGGCTTATGCGCACTTCTTACGGAGCGGTGCTGCGCGGATCGGGCGGCAATCCGCAGGCGATCAGCCGTGCCGGATGGTCGGTGCTCAGGACCAAGGTGGCGATGTTCGCGCTGGCCGGACTGTTCGGCGTCTTCTCGGGACTTGCGCTGATCGGCATAACCACGTCCGGCGACGCCAATATCGGCAACGGCTACACGCTGCTTTCGATTGCCGGCGCCATTCTCGGCGGTGGCGAGTTCGTCGGCGGGCGCGTCTCGCCGGTCGGTGCCGTCATCGGTGCGCTGACGCTGGCGCTCGCCGCGTCGCCGCTGCTGACCTTCATGCATATCCCGCCCGACTGGCAGACCGGTGCCAACGGCGTGATCCTGATCGTCGTGCTGGCCGCACGCGCGCTCATCGTGCGCAAGGAGGCGTAGGTGACGAGGCTCCGGATGCTGATCAGCAAGCCCTGGATCTGGTCGTTCGTCGGCGCGATCCTCGTCTGGCTTGCGGCCATCATCTTCACCGGCGGACAGGGCGCCGGCGGCATGATCACGGCCGGGCTGTCGCTTGCCGTCTTCATGGTCATCGTCGGCATCGGCCAGATGTTCGTCATCACGCTCGGGCCCGGAAACGTCGATCTTTCGCTGCCGGCGAATATCGGCCTTGCCAGTGCGGTGGCAATGAAGATCATGGACGGCAACGACGCGATGATCGTCGTCGGTCTTCTCGCCGCCATCGCCAGCGGCGCCGCCGTCGGCGTCGCCAACTACCTGCTGATCTGGGCTTTGAAGATCCCGCCGATCATCGCCACGCTGTCGTCGAGTTTCGTCGTCCTGTCCGTCGACATCAGTTACGGCCGCGGACTGCAGATCAAGCCGCCGCCGGGCTTCGCCCATTTCACCGATATCCGTTTCTTCGGCATACCGTTGCTGGCAATCCTCACGGCGCTGTTCGCGCTGGCCGCCGGCATCCTGCTGCAACGCATGGTCTACGGGCGGTCCGTGCTGGCGATCGGCCAGAACATGCGGGCGGCATGGCTTGCCGGCATCCGGGTCGGCCGCGTGCGATTCCTGACCTATACGCTTTCGGGGGCGCTCGCCGGCATCGACGGGGCATTGCTCGCCGGCTACTTCCGCGGCGCCAACGTGGATATCGGCAACGAGTATCTTCTCGCCTCGATCGCCGTCGTCGTCATCGGCGGGACGTCGGTCGCCGGCGGTAAGTCGAACGTGCCGGGCGTCTGGGGCGCGGCGCTGTTCCTGGTGCTGCTGCTGACGATGCTCAACACATTCGGCGTCAGCGCCGGCGTGCGCCTGGTGCTGACCGGCCTCATCATCGTCGGCGTGATCACCGCCGCCGGCGGACAAAAGGCTTCGTAGCGCGACGGCAGGGCCGCAAAGCGGTGAAGCCGGCACAGGGAGGACAAGATGCCATTCGTCAACATTCGGCTCGTCCGGGAAGTAATTGCCGACGCACCGGAGGCCAAGAAGGCTGCCATAGCCGAAAAGGTCGCCGGCGCGATCAACGAAGTCACCGGCATCGGCAAGGACGACGTCTGGGTCGTCTTCGAGGAGGTCGCCGCACGCGACTGGTACGTCGGCGACACCAACGTCGAGACCCGGAGAAAGAAACAATGAGCGTCGAGATTCACGATCCCGCCTTCGCGTCGGTGGTTGGCGACGGGGTCGAGGTCGAGTGCCTGTCGAGCCGCTTCGAATTCACCGAAGGGCCGATCTGGCATCCGAAGGAAAAGCACCTCACCTTCTCCGACATTCATGGCGGGTGCTGTCACGTTGTTTGAAGAAGGGGCGCATGGACCCTCGGCGCCCGCTGCTCAGGCAGGCCGATGGCTTACGGCGTTCCATTCCGCGATGGCCTGAAGGCGATGCTTTCGGATCTGGGAAGCGGAGCGGTTTGTAGGGGATGGAACGAAGCGGTTGCGGACGGCGGAGAAGACGGACACGAAGTGCTGTAATGAGCCGATCGACCGGAAGCCCTGGCGCACGCGTTCTCGTTTGCGGAATGGGAGGTGAGAATTCTCCGCCCGGTTGTTCAGGCCCTTGTGCGAGCGATGCTCGACATTCGGCATGACCTGGCGTTTCGCGGCGCCGTAAGAGCGCAGCTTGTCGGTGATCATGCGCTTGGGCGCCATGCCCTGCTTCTTCAGCAGTCGGGTCAGCAAGCGCTTGGCCGCCTTGGTGTTGCGGCGGGTCTGGACGATCTCGTCGAGCACGTAGCCTTCCTGATCGACGGCCCGCCACAGCCAGTGCTTCTTGCCGGCAATGGCGATCACCACCTCGTCGAGGTGCCAGACATCATTTGACGAGGGCGGCTTGCGGCGCAGGCGACGGACATACTCGGGGCCGTACTTTCGGCCCCATCGGCGGATCGTCTCGTAGGAAACCACAATCCCGCGCTCCAGCAGCATTTCCTCGACATGGCGCAGGCTCAACGGGAATCGGTAATAGAGCCAGACGGCACGGGCGATGATCTCCGGCGGAAAGCGATGGTTCTTGTAACGGGCGGCAGCGTCAGTCATGCCCACGCCCCTTATCGGCAAGCCGTTAACGCAAAAACAATGTGACAGCACCGGCGTGCCTGGTGACGACGTCGCAGGCCGCCTTCACAGCACCGCAGGCGGTGTGGGCGAGAACGACGATCAGCGGCGACCCGAGCACGGCTGCCCCGTATTCGACCGTGCCGAGGGTAGCGGTGTCGACAAGGTTGCCGGCGTTCCGCGCGACGAAGAGTTCGCCGACGCCCCGTCCGCCGAAGATCAGCTCGGGCGGCACGCGGCTATCGGCGCAGCAGATCACCGTCGCCCACGGCGCCTGGTGCGCCGCAACGGCGCTCCGCTGCGTTGCAAGATCGACCGAGCAGAGTTCCGGGTCACTGACGTAGCGCTCGTTTCCCGACTTCAGCGCAGCCAGCGCCTTGCCGGGAGAAAGTGCGGTCGGTGCCCCCTCCGCGGCACGTGCCTGGCGCAATCCGCCGCCGAATGCGAGCGCGGCGAAGCCGGCCGTGCCGGAGGTCAGAAGGTCTCTCCGTCCGACCTTCTTCTCGCAATCCATGCACATGGCAAGCTTCCTTTCCTTTGCATCTTGCTTCGCCAGGTGAAGCCCCTGTTCAACGCCCTTCCGGGCAAGATCAAAACCGTCCGCCGGCAGGAGCGACCGTTCCGCGTTCCGTCAGGCGGCGTCGACGACTTTCCCCAGCATGACGCGGACCTGTCCGGCGAGTGACTTCAGGCTGTCATTATTGATCGACGCCATGGATGCGACGGGATCGATCGCACTGACTTCGACCGTATGATCGCCCGTCTTCCGGATGATCACGTTGCAGGGAAGCATCGCGCCGACGCGCGGCTCGAGCTTCATCGCCTCGTGCGCCATCTTCGGGTTGCAAGCTCCCAGTATGAGATAGTCTTCAACGACGACGTCGAGCTTCTTCTTCATCGTCGCCTTGACGTCGATTTCCGTCAGGACACCGAACCCTTCCGCGGAGAGCGCATCGCGGGTGCGGTGAACGACGTCGTCGAAGTCGGTCGTCTCGAACGTTCGGTCGATCGTATAGGCCATTGTGTCTTCCTTCCTCGATTCGGACTTTTCAGGTTCACCCGCAGCGGACAACGAACCGCCTGCTGCCGGATCGTTCCCGGCCGCAGGGCATAGAGACGACCGAGACGGAGGACAGGCTCGCCGCCGCCGCGCGCGGCGACGGAACCTCGTGTCCGACACTCCGACAAGATGAGGCGAGCCCGCTCAGTAACAAGGGGGGTAGGGATAATAGCCGCAGCGCGGCGGCGGGTAGCCGTAGCCATAGGGATGGTAGTAGTAAGGCGCGGCAGCACCGACGGCGGCTCCCGCATAGAAGGCGCCGCGACGCATCATGCGCCGGTCGACGCCGGCAAAGGACATCGGTGTCAGCGGACGACCGATGATTTCGATGAATAAGGCGGCTGCCCCGTCGCCACCTTCGAGGCTCCCCTCCAGCACGTTGACGTCGAATGTCAGCGTCCTGCCTTCGAGCTTCGGCGATTTCAGCGTTACGACAGCATCGGCGACCGTGTCGCCCTGCTTGCTGAAGGCCGACACCGTGGCATTGGGCGGGTCGCTGGCGAAATTGTTCGCGCCGCTTGCCCAGTCGTCGATGACATGGGCTGTGAGATCGTGGCCTGCGGCCCTGACGGGCCTGTCTGCGAAAACGATCGAATTGGAGGAAACCTCGCTCAGCACCAGCTTGCCATCCTCGAGCGTCGCTCCCCCCGCATTGAACACGATCAGGGATGGCACCACCTCCGGCTTGCTGGTTTGTCCGATCGTCTTCAGTGGATGGGCGGGAGCCGCCGGCGCGTCCGATGCGGATGGGGCGAAGGCGAGGGTCCCGACCAGGTGGTGAAGATCGCTGCCAGCATGGCCGAGTTCGGCTGGACCGTCCCCTGCCTTGTCGGAGACGACGGCGAGCTGATCGCCGGCCACGGCCGGGTGCTCGCCGCCACCGAACTGGGACTGACCGAGGCACCGGTGATCGTGCTCGGACATCTGACCGAGGCACAGCGGCGCGCCTATCGCATCGCCGACAACAAGCTGACCGAACTCGGGAGTTGGGACGAGGAGCTGCTGTCGGGAGAGCTGAACGAACTGCTTGCCGACGACTTCGACCTGTCGCTGGTCGGCTTCTCGGACGGCGAGCTCGACAAGCTGCTCGCCTACGTGCCGGAAGGGGAAGGTGCCGCTGATGGTTCGGCGCCGATCGTCATTCCCGAGCCGCCGCGCAACCCCGTCTCGCGCACGTGCGACCTCTGGCTGCTCGGCGAGCATCGGCTGCTCTGCGGGGATAGCACCAGCTGTAATGACGTGCGGCGCCTGATGAACGGCGAGCGCGCAACGCTGTTTGCCACCGACCCGCCCTATCTCGTCGACTACGACGCCTCCAACCATCCGGCCGGAAGCAAGTGCTCGCCCGCCTCGAACGGCACGACCTGGGACGATTCGAGCCAGGGTGCGGAACTCTACGATGGCTTCATCGCCGCCGCGGTGGCCGAGGCGATCACCGAAGATGCAGCCTGGTACTGCTGGCATGCCTCGCGCCGCCAGGCGATGCTCGAGGCCTGCTGGGAGAAGGCCGGAGCCTTCGTTCATCAGCAGATCATCTGGGTCAAGGACCGCGGCGTGCTCACTCGCTCCCACTACCTCTGGAAACACGAGCCCTGCTTTATGGGCTGGATCAAGGGCAAGCGGCCGCCGAAGGTGGCCGATGAGATGCTCCCATCGATTTGGGAGATGCCGGGCTTCGTCAAGGACGAGCGGCCCGACCATCCGACGCCGAAACCGCTCGACGCCTTCGGCATTCCGATGCGCCAGCACGTCGCCCGCGGCGGGCTCTGCTACGAGCCTTTCTCTGGGTCCGGCTCGCAGATCATGGCGGGCGAGGCGAACGGCCGGCGCGTCTATGCGATGGAGATCAGCCCGGCCTATGTCGACGTAGCCATAGAGCGCTGGCAGGCCGAGACCGGCAAGGAGGCGATCCTTGATGGCGACGGGCGAAGCTTTGCTGAGGTGAGAGCAGAGTGGCTCAGGTCTGCATCCGGGGCGGATGCAGCATGAAGCAGTCGCGGCTCGTACGAAGCCATTCGCTTGATTTCGGCTGCGGGTGTAGGGATCGCCGCGACGGGGCGGCTGAGCTGCTGACCTCGCAGACGATCCTGGGGCGGTGACGAAACACGTGCACTGCCGAGCCGGGCCTCAGGGACCGAATGCGAGACCGACAAGGGCGACCCGAGCAGCCGTGTCAGATGGACGAGATTGATTGGAAAGAGAACCGCGTGCAGGGCCATGACCGGGTAAATGTCGCCCAGATATCCAAAGGTCATAAACGCCAGATTGCTTGCGAGAGCGGCTAGCCTGAGCCGGGTGGGGCTCGAAAAACAGAAGGTCGCCAGCACCAGGCCGCTCGCCACATAACCCACACAGTCAGTCAACGTGTTGATATCGAGGATTTGCATCGTCGGCTCCTCTGAGACATTCGGTGCTCAAACGCAAGACTAGGAGCCGGTGCCGGCGACCGCTTCACCAGATCAGGTGAGGCAGAAGCCAGGCGGCGTGTTAATCTGGAAGACGGACTGGAGGCGTCGAGATGCTTACGCCGATGAACAGACTCGTTGCACAGATCTACGATGCAGCTATCGAACCGGAGCAATGGCCGGACGTCTTGCGACAACTGTCGGACTTGACCGGTCATTCTTCGATATATCTCTGCCACACTCCGCTGACGGAACCGTCTGCGGGTTACAACTGGCTACATGAATTTGATCCATCCGCGGTCAAGGCCTACAAGCGGGATCACGCGACACCGGACTATGCTGGCGTAGCTGCCTGCATCGTAAACCCCGTTGGCAGTCTGATCGACCGCCGCAAGATTGCCGATGACCGCACCTTCCTGGCCGATCCCGGTCACCAAGCTCTGTTCGTCCAGCAGGGTCTCTTCCATGGCATAATCTCGCCGGTATTTCGGGATGAGATCAGCCTTAGTGCGCTGCTATGCTTTCGCAACGAAAAGCGCGGGCCACTGGACGAGAGATCGGTAGAAACGCTGCGCCACCTCATGCCCCATCTTAAGCGTGCGATAGGCATTCATCAGCGAATGGCGAGACTTTCGAATGACGTTGCGATGCTTTCGGGCGCGCTGCAGCGGCTTCTTGTCGGCGTCGTGAGCGTCGGAGCCGGCATGTCGGTGACATTCGCGAACCAGGAGGGCGAGCGCATCCTGTCAATGTGCGACGGGATTAATCAGATCGGAAAAAAACTCGTGCTCGCACGGAAATCCGAACACGACCGGTTATCGGCCGCGATCGGGCGGCAAGCAGACGGGGTGGGCGGTTCAGACAGTTACATCTATGTCGAGCGGCCCTCCGGCGCCCCGGATTTCACGCTGCTGGTCGCACCCTATCGCGGGTCGCCAGCAATGCCAGGTCTCGTCGAACGATCCGACTCGGTTGCGACGATCTTTATTACCGATCCGGCAAATCCCTCGCATTTGCCGTCGGCGAAGCAGCTCGCGGACCGGTTCGGTCTGACCGCGACCGAATCGGAGGTCGCCCGGCTTACCGCCATGGGACGCGGCATGCCCTATGTCTCGCTAGCCCTGTCTGTGTCACTCAACACGGCCAGAACCCATCTTAAATCGATCTATTCAAAGATGGGCGTGAACCAGCAGTCGCATCTAATCCGCTGCGTCGTCGAGAGCTTTCCGCCAGTCGTCGCCGAAACGTGATGCCGAGACGGGCTCAACGGAGATCGCTGCCGACCACCGCTTCGGTGTAAAAACTGAAGTCAAACTGATACTCAAATTGACAGGTCGACAAGCCGCCGGCCGCGCGGCGGCGGCTCCGCAGTCTGGAGTCGCCGCCGATCACGCAGGCGGCAGCCTGTAGACCCGCCCTCGCACCTCGACCTTCTCGGAGGTCACCGCGAGCCCGAGCTTCTTCTTCAGTGCCCCGGCAATGGCGCCGCGCACCGTGTGCGGCTGCCAACCGGTGGCGGCGACGATCTCGTCGATGGTCGCGCCTTCGGCCGTGCGCAGCATGGCGATGAGCTTGGCCTGCTTGGTGCCCTCGCGCGGTATGCGCGCCTTGGGCGCGGGAGCGGCGTCGGCCGGGACCTCCGTCGCGGCGTCAGCGTTCGACCCTTGTGTGGCGCCCACGTCGGCAGTGTCGCCGTCCTCCGGCGCTTCCCCGAGTCGTTGTTCGAGGAAGAGCTCGCCGAATTCATCGGCCGCTGCCGCTATGGTCGCGGCGAAGGCGCGCGGAAGGGCTATCGCCACGGACATCGAGAGCGCCAGCTTGTCGGGACCTTCGGCACGGAAACGGTGAGCGTGCCGCGGGCGCGGATTGAAGACGATGAGGGCAAAATCACCGAATGGCGCTCCAAGGCGCTGCCGCGCTATCAGCGGCTGACCAGGAAGGCCGAGGCGCTGATCGCCTCGGTCTATCTGGCCGGGACCAATACGCGCCGGGTCAAGCGGGCGCTCCATGGCCTGTTCGAAGGAGCTGTCGGCAAGGACGTGGTCAGCCGGGCCTGGCGGAAGGTGAAGGTTGACTGGGATGCCTGGTGCGCTCGCAGCCTGGCCGAGGAAGACATCGTCCGTTTGATCCTGGACGGCACGGTCATCAAGACCCGGCTGGACCGGAAGGCCACGAACATCTCGGTGCTGGCGGCCATCGGCGTGCGCCAGGACGGCCAGAAGGTGCTTCTTTCCATCAGGAACATGGGCGGCGAGAGCCAGGCCGCTTGGCGGTCCTTCCTCGATGACCTTGATGCGCGTGGTCTCAGACGGCCCGAGTTCGTCATCGTCGATGGTGCTCCCGGCCTCGAGGCCGCGCTTGTCGCGGTTTCGGGGTGAAGGGTTACCGCGCCATCCCACGCTGCACTTGATCTACCGCTTCCGGGCATGACACCGTTCCAACTTGTCCTCGCCCTTGATCCGAAAACGGTGGTGACCCTTGTTCAGGGAGATTTTGCCGATGGTTTTGCAAACACCGAGATCGATGAAACAACGGCACGAGATTTCAATCGGCATTTTGTCGGTCAATTCGGTCACTTCGACAGCATCGCGCATCTTATAAGCGACCGGGAAGGACTGGTCGAAGACATGACTTGGGCACCCTATGACCTCATCGAGGAATCAGAGCGCCGAATTAAGTTTCGGCGCCGAGTTGGCTGAGCAATATTGGAGACGATGGGACTTCAGAAATGGCTACACTCTTGCTTTTTTGAGCGCTCAAAATTTTTCAGGATCATAATGCCCGCTATTTGTCGGCGATCGCGACTTTCAGACAATTTGCCCGTAATGTCAGCTTACAGGCAACGGGAAGTTTCGCTTCTACGGCCGAAATTAGGGCGCGAAGCAGAAATTATTACCGCGGGTATGGGGCAGATCGCGGACTGGCAGGTTCCAGATTTTGGTCAGGCCGAGCGGACGTTCACGCACGTCACGTGCGCAGTCGGTTGTCGCCCTGAGCTTCCTCTCGGAACGGCTCTCGGGCACATTTGCAAGCTGACGAAGGCGTGGCCCCGCGGCATTCTGCCGAATTTTACCGCCACGCGGCCGGACCTTGTACCCACATGCCCGATTGGGTCGCGCGATCGCTCCTACCGCGCAACGTGCAGTGCCCGCGCCCGCCGGCGGCTTACACCATCCTACCAGCTGATGAGCGGCGTTGCCTTCTCCCAGCGGCGGGCCTCAAGCTCGCCTAGAAGGAACCCCGCAACGTCTGCGCGTGAAATCGTTCCGCCGTGAAACCCGGCCAGATCGACCATCGCGCGCACCTGTCCCGTCGCGGGCTTGTCGTTCAAGACGGAGGGCCGCACGATCGTCCAGTCGAGACCGCTCTCCCGGATGATCGCCTCCTGCCGGTCCTTGTCCTGATAGACCTTGCGCAACATCAGCGGCTTGAATACCCGGTCGAAGACGAAGCCGCCATGCCCGGCGCTGTCCCCGGCCCCCATTCCGGTGATTGCCAGCAGGCGGGGCACACCCGCCCTGCGCATCTCGTCGACCAGGATCCGGGTAGCCAAGGACAGCAGCCTGACTTCCTTGAACGGGCTGACCGGCGTTCCCAGCGCGCTGATCACTGCATCGCTGCCGGTCAGCGCCTCGGCCACTGCCTTGGGGTCGAGCGCGTTACCGATGATCCGGCGCGCCCCACCGAGGTCCTGCGCCTTTTCCGGGTTCCGCACAAGGATCGTCACTTCATGTCCCGCAGCCAGGGCTGCATTGACGATGGCCTTGCCGGTTCCACCGGTGGCCCCAAGAACGAGCAGTTTCATGTCATTCTCCAGTTCATGATGGGGTGTGTTCAGCCGAGTAAGTGGGAGCGAAGGAAAGCGGCGATGTTGTCGAGTGCCTGTTCAGCGGCCTCGAGCATGCCAAGGCTGGAGGGGAAGACATGGGTCATGCCTTCCCAGACATGCGCCTCGACCCCGGCCACGCCCTCGGCGTAGCGCAGCGTATCGTCGCGCAGCACTTCGGCGTCGCCGACATGGATGAGGACGGGCGGCAGACCGCTGCGGTCGGAATGGACCGGCGAAACACGCGGGTCGCGACGGTCTTGATCGCCGAGATAAAGCGCCGCCGTGGCCCCGAGCGACGCCGCATCGAGCAGCGGGTCGGCGGCGTCCTGCGTCACCATCGACGGGCTTTCAAGCCCGAGGTCGGTCCAGGGCGACATCGCCACGGCGGCGACAGGAGCAACGCTCGCATCCTTCACCAGCGCCAAGAGCGCGAGCGCGAGGCCGCCGCCGGCCGAGTCACCGGCGAGCGCGATGCGCGTGATGCCTTCGTGCACCAAGGCGTCATAGACGTTGCAAGCATCCTCGATCGCGGCCGGGAACGGCCGTTCGGGCGCAAGGCCATAGTCGGCCACGAAGGCCGGCATGCCGCTGCGGGCGACGATCTGGCCGACGAAGCTGCGATAGGCGGTGGCCGAACCCAGAACATAGGCGCCGCCATGCAGATAGAGGATGGCGCCTCCGGCAGCAGGGTTCGCCGGACGGACCCACCAGCCCGGCACGCCGCCCAACGTGGCTTCCTCGGCCGTCACGCCCGCCGCCGGCGCGACATGGCTCATCATCTCGTCGAACATCGAACGGGCTTCGGGGCCGCGGATCGTGCCCTTGGCGCCCTGCATCAACGCACGCAGCTGACCCATGGCAGCCGCATCGCTCGCCGACAGGGAATGGTGGAAGACAGTCATGCTTGAACTCTTTCGCTGCCCACCGGGAGGGAGGCCCCGCCCTTGCGGGTGTTTCCGCTGAACATTCCGCCCCGGAGCACCTCTGCGCCGGGATCGGTGGTGAAGAGGACCAAATCGCTTGCCGCCTCGGCCTCGACGCGAGGGTCGCCCGCGCCCAGCAGCAGACTTTCGCCGGCCTCAAGGGTGGTGTCGCCCACCCATGTCCGGCCGGCGAAGAGGTAGAGCAGGCGAACCGCGCCCGCGACGGGTGGCGGCGGCAGGCTGTCAGCTTCGCCCGCGGCAAAGTGGCGATCCTGCACCCAGGCTGCGCCGCGCACCGTTAGCGGCGCGCCCTCAGGGGCCGCGACCAGCCGCCAGGCCCCCTCGCTCAGCGCAGCACCGAAATCGTGGAATTGCACCAGAGGTTCGAGATCGGCTGCCCTGGGGCGGAGGAAGATCTGCAGCGCCTCGAGCGGGCCTTTCAGCACCTCTTCCTCGTGTTCGAATCTGATGGCCCGCGTTCATCAGCATCAGGCGCGTCGGCGAGATTTCCTCGGCATGCCCGACGCTGTCGTGGTGGCGGCCCCGGCCGCGGCGCAGATAGGTCAGGATCTCGTCGTCGCGGTGCGGGTGCATCTTGATCACGGTGCCGGCAGTGACCCGGGCGTGATCGATCCGCCCGATGGCCCCGAGGCCGCTGTCGTCGCCTGGCTCAGAAAGGCCGGGATAGAGGATCTCGATCCCGAAGCCGCCCGAGCCGTGCCGCGTCTTCAGCGCGCGGGAGAGGAGGCGCGGGCGGGTCATGAGACCCGTCCCGAAACGGCATCCAGGTCGGCGAGCGTCGGATAGTCGGTGTATCCTTCCGCGCCGCCACCGTAGAAGAGCGCCTTGCGCACCTCGTTCAGTTCCGTACCTGCGCGGATGCGCGCCACGAGGTCGGGATTGGAAAGTGCCATCTGGGCGTAGGATTCGATGTCGGCCAGGCCCGCGGCGATGTCGGTGCCGATCTGGTCCCGCCGGTGGCCGGCGCGGTTGACCATCAGCACCCCGTGCCAGCTCTTGCGGATATCGGCCAGCAGCGCCTCGTTGCCCAGTTGAACCATGTGCAAATAGGCCAGCCCCAGGCCGTCAAGCTCGGCCACCAGACTGCGATAGAACGCGGCGCTTTCCGGCCCCTCTTCCAGCCCGCCCAGCGTCGCGCCGGGAGAGATGCGGATCGCGGTCCGCTCCGGCCCGATGGCCTTGGCGACGGCCCGCGTCACCTCGAGCGCGAAGCGGATGCGGTTGGCGATGGGGCCGCCATAGGCATCGGTGCGCCGGTTGGCATTGGGGGCGAAGAATTGCTGGATGAGGTAGCCGTTCGCGGCATGCACCTCCACCCCGTCCGCCCCGGCCTCGACCGCCCGGCGGGCGGCCAGCACGAAATCGTCGACCGACTGGGAAATGTCCTCCACCGTCATCGCGCGCGGCTCGGGGATCGGCTGCATCCCTGCCGCCGTGAACATGCCCACACTGGGCGCGATCGCCGAAGGTGCAACAGCCTGCCGGTGATGCGGCGTGTTGTCCGGATGCGACATCCGGCCCACATGCATCAGCTGAATGAAGAGATGCCCGCCCCTGGCGTGAACCGCCGAGGCGACGGCGCGCCAACCTTCGACATGCGCGTCGGTGTATATGCCGGGCGTGTTCATGTAGCCCTGGCCGTCGTCCGAAGGCTGCGTGCCTTCGCTCACCAAGAGGCCAAGGCCCGCGCGTTGGGCGTAATAGGTGGCGGCGAGATCGCCGGGGGTTCCGTCGGCCTTTGCCCGGCTGCGCGTCATCGGCGCCATGGCAAAGCGGTGCGGGAGGTTGATCGTGCCGACCTTGAGGGGCGTCCAGATATCAGTCATCGCTTTTCTCCTGTTCCGGTTGCGCTGGCCCTTGGCGTTCATGCCTGCCGTCCTGCGCTTCCCTTGACTTATGGGGTCCACGAGTGAAACGGTAGATGATGAAAACGGAACCATAAGGTCCATATATGGAACATCAGGAGATGCCCGGCCTCGGCGACTTCATTGCCGTTGCCAGCCATGGTGGCCTCAATGCCGCGAGCCGCGCGACGAAGGTGCCCAAGGCAACGCTGTCGCGCCGGATCAGGGAGCTTGAGGCCGCACTCGGCACCCGCCTTATGGAGCGCGGCGCGCGACAGCTGCGCCTGACCGAGGAGGGCGGCTACCTCCTCGAACGCGCGGCACCGCTTCTGTCCGAACTGCACAATATCGGCGAGGAGGTCAGCGGACGCGGCGGCCGGCTGCGTGGGACCCTCCGCATCAGCGCGCCCTCACTGTTCGCACGGACCCGCTTTGGCGAGATCGCGGCCAGCTTCGTTGCGCGCTATCCCGAGGTCACGATGGAGATCGACATTGCCGACAGCTTTGTCGATCTGGTCCGGCAGGGCTATGACCTGGTGATCCGGGTCAATCCAGCCCCTGATTCCGGCCTCGTCGGCAAATGCTTCCTGCGCACCGAGACAGTTCTCGCCGCGCCGCCGCGGTTTCCGCTCCCGGGCCCGGGCGGGCGGGAGGTGGACGCGGTCGTGCTCGCCGCGCAGGCCGGCCTGACCGAATGGACCGCCAGGGGAGCGCGGGGCAAAATCCGGGTGGTGCCGCGAGCAATCCTAAGATGCTCCTCCATGATGGTCGTCCACGAGGCTGCGCGCAGTGGGGCCGGGGCGGCTCTCCTGCCGAGGTGGCTGATCGAAGAGGATCTGGCACAAGGGCGGCTGAGGGAATGGGGGGTGATGCCGGACCGCCAGATCGAGGCCTGGGCGCTGCACACCTCGACCAGACTCGCGAGTCCCAAGGTCCGCGCCTTCATCGAAACGCTGACGGACGCCTATCGCACGAGCTGAGGCGAATCGGCAGATCGAGGACCGGCCAGGCATCCGGAGCAAGGTGTATGGACGTTCTCCACACGAGCAGCACTGGCCTGAGCGGCCGCTTCAGGGACGCACGAAGTTAGCCACGAATGGCTGGAATTAGGGCGCGAAGCAGAAATAATTTCTGTTCGATTCAAGCAATTTCCGCCCGACCACTTCCGGGCGCCGGTGTCGGAAAGGTGGCCGTCCAGGTTGCCGCCGCGCTTCGACCGCAACGCGCCCCCATTTCGGCCGTCCGCCCACAATCGGCGAGCGCCGGAAAGCGGACAGTCGGCTGCGTACGGCAGCGACGTCAGCACCCGGGTGGATTTCTGCCTGACCGCCTCCGGATGGAGAAGCCGGAAAGCTGATGGGATGGACGCCCCCCCCCGACGCAAAGTGAAGGTGTTGAAGCACCACTTGATGGAGGCGTCCGTGTCACAGGTTGCCATGATCGGTTTGGATATCGCCAAGAACGTTTTTCACGCACATGGTGCCGACGAGCGCATGCCCGGGCGTTGCGCCGCTTCGCAGATCGCCTCGGCATCAATAGCATCGTTCTTGTGCCGCTTGACGAACGGTTTCACGTAGGCGGGTGGAAATGCGGATCAAGCCCGGGGCTCGACGTGTGTCGCCGGTCGCCAGCCAGACCTTCACGCCACTCGGGACCGGGATCATCGCCGCTCGAGCAGATCGAGGATCCGGCCGAGCGCCTCGATATCGACGTCGCTCTCCACCCGGACCCTACGACCACCGCCGAGCTCGAGCGTCATCATGCTGGCTTTCCTGCGCGACCGGGAGACCGGCCGCGGCTCGGTCGGTGGCTCCGATGGAACTGCAGCGATCTTCACCGGAACGAGAGCTGCAGGAGGGACGGGGCGACGACCTCGCAGAGCTGCTTGCGCCACCGGAAAAGCTGGCTCACATGGATGCCGGCCGAACGCGCGATCTCCGAAACTCTCGTGCCCGGCTCCAACGTCGTGGCGACCAGCCGCTCCTTCTCCTCACGCGACCAAGACGCCGCCGTTCGACCGACATGATCACCTCAATCTGTTTCTTCATGGGGCTACCCATAGTGCAACCAATGGGACTCGCATCCTCCAGCCTACCTCAGCAGGGCGGCCTTCACCGGGGGATACGGAGCATACGCGCTTCCGCTGGCTTTGCTCGCACCCATCTTCGGCGGAGTGTCCGAGATCGCCTCGGAAAAAGAAGCCTTGCTCTGGGCGAACCAGTCACCAGTCCGACATAGTGCCACTCGTCGCGCGCGGCACTTCATCGTGTTGCACTCAGGGATCTATCGGTGAAATCATCCCTTCTCAGCGCCGGTGGTCAGACCGGTCGCCAGGTAACGCTGCCCGAACAGCCCGATCAGCGCGACCGGAACGATCATGATTACCGACAGCGCGGCAAGATCGCCCCATTGCGTTCCGTACTCGCCGAATGCGAGGCTCGATATCGCGACCGGCAAGGTCTTCGAGGCGAGGCTCTTTCCGAATATCAGGGGTATAAGGAACAGGTTCCATGCCGTCAGGAACGTTATCGTAACCGTGCTGGCGATAGCCGATTTCGAAAGCGGAAGAATGATGTTCCAAAGCACGCTCATCGGATTGCATCCGTCGATGGTCGCAGCATCGACGACGGAACTCGGTATCTCGTCGAAGAACGTCTTCAGCATCCAGGTGCCCAGCGGCAGGGAGATCGCGGAGCTGATTAATACCAGGCCGGTTTTCGTATCCAGAAGCCCGAATTTCGAAAACCCGTCATAGAGCGGCACGACGATCGCGATCGGCGGCAGCATCCTCGATACAAGGACGAACAGCAGGAGCATGCCCTGCCCCCTGAACTTGAAAAACTTGGAATACCCGTAGCCGGCAATAATGGACAGAAGGACGACGGCGACGGTCGTTACAATGGCAACGAAGCAGCTGTTCCATATGTATCTTATGTAGTCATGATCCATGAATATTCTTGCATAATGGCCGAGGGACACCGTCCGCGGAAAAAATGTCGGCTTGCTTCCGACGATTTCGCCGTGCGTCTTGAACGACGTGAATATCAGCCAGATTATCGGAAGAACGGACGAAACCGACACGAATAACCCGGCTAGGAAAAGCGCCGTTTGCTTTTTTGGATTCGATCTATCGTGTAACATTTTTATCGCTGCGTCCGATACAATATGCGGATATAGGCTACCGAGATGAGGCACGAAAGGAAAAGCACGAAGGTTGCGACCGTCGATCCGTAACCGAACTCGAACCCGACGAATGCCGCCTTATAGGCCTCGGTGCCCAGAACCTCGGTTGCACCGGCAGGCCCTCCTCCCGTCATGATCCATGGAATGTCGAAGAAGCGCAGAGCGATCATCGTGCGCATCAGCAGGGCCAGAGCTATTGCCGGCCGCAGCAGAGGCAGGGTGATATAGCGCAGCCGCTGCCAGGCATTGGCTCCGTCGATGATTGCCGCCTCGTAGGGTTCCCTGTCGATGCCCTGAAGGCCCGCCAGCAGGATGATCATCATGAAAGGCGTCTCGTGCCAGACGTCGATCGCGATCATGACGTGCAACGCAAGGACCGGATCGGTCAGCCAGCCTATAGCCTGATGCGCCAATCCCAGGTCGATCAGAACGTGGTCGATGATGCCGTAGGTTTGGTTCAGAAGTTGCAGCCATGTGAGTGCCGCAACCGCCGGCGCGAGCATCCAGGGCATCAACGTGATTCCCAGCATGAGGCGGCGACCGGGAAAGCGCTGAACGAAGAGGTGCGCCAGGGCCAGCGCGAGAAGGAACTCGATCAGAATCGATAGCGCGACGATATAAATGGTATGCCAGAGAGCGTTCAGGAAACCGGGATCACTCAGCGCATTCGCATAGTTTTCTAGTCCGATGAAGACCGGCGGTTCAAAACTGGCCAGGTTGTAATTGAAAAGGCTGATCCACACGCTTTTTATGATCGGATAAGCCAGAACGGCAATGAGCAGGATGGCGCCCGGCGCCACCAGAATCGGGCCGAGAGAAAACCTTCCCCCCGCCCTCGCCGACGCCAGCCTGACCGAGCCGGTTTTTTCTGTCGTAGCCGGTCTGTTCATCTCGACGAAAATCCTCGCAACTGGAAAGCGGCGTCATTCGCACGGCAGGCGCATGGCAGGCGCATGGCAGGCGCACGGCAGCAAAAACGTCCGGATCCGCCTGCTCGACCTGTCTCATATCGCGGCGACGGGGACCGGGGGAACGGGCCCCCGTCGCGACCGATCATTTCCGGAGCCTAACACTCAGTCAGGCGAGCGCTCGGACAAGCTCCCGTGAAACCGGTCGGGGCCTCACTGAAGCAGAGCCGCGATTTTCTGCTGCGCAGCATCGAGTGCCTCTTTAGCGGTGACGTTGCCGTGCATCGCCAGATCGATCTGCTTGCCCAGAATGTGGCCGACTTCCGCTGCCTTGGGCGGCCGCACAACCTTGCCGTCCTTGCGCGCAATGTCGAACACGAGCTGCGAAAAATCCCAGTGCGTCTGAGGCACCACTTTCTTGGCCGAAGACGAATCATAGACCGATTTGCGAAGCGGCCAGTCGAGCTTCTTGCTGAATTCGAAGGTGCCCGACTTCTGGCTCGTGACATACTTTATCAGGTCGAATGCGAGCTTCTTCTTATCCGACATGTTCATGATGCCGAAGCTCCACGCATTGAGCACGGCTCCGTGGTCGCCGTTTTCCGGAATGGGCTCCCGGGCGTAGCCGACCTTGCCGGCCAGTTTCGACTCGGCAATCATGCCCTGCATGTAGGGCCAGTGATTGACCATGGCGAAGGTCCCGTTGAGGAAGCCCGTATGCACCGGCGTGTTGTCGTAGGTCGTCACATCCGGAGGCATGATCTTGTACTTGTTGCGAAGATCCACGAAGAACTGCAATGCCTTCACGCCGGCGGGGCTGTTGAATGCCGGCTTGCCGTCCGCGTCGAAGAACTGCCCGCCCGACTGAAACAGGAAGTTCAGGAAAGAGTACACGTTGAAAACGTCTCCGGGCTTGCCGAGAGTCGCGAACCCCCACTGGTCGATTGCCCCGTCGCCATTCGTGTCTTTCGTGAGGGCTTTACCGACCTTGACGAGCTCGGCCCATGTCGCAGGCGGCTTGGAAAAGCCGGCCTTCTTCAGGAGATCCTTTCGATAGTAGAAAAGACGCGTATCCAGGCTGAACGGGAGCAGGTAGGGATGACCGTGATACGGCGCCAGAGCCGACTTGATGAAGTCGGACTTGTCCGCCGCGCTCAGCTTGACCTGCGGATCCGCGCTTCCGTCCAATGGAACGAGAAATCTGTAGAACTGGCCGACGTAAAAGTCCCAGAACGCGACGACATCGATATGCGGAGAGCCGGTTCGCGCCGCAAGTACGTAATCTATGGGATATGTGCTGGTATTTTCCTTTACGATCTGGACCGGATGGCCGGTCTCCTTCGACCACTTCTCGACAAGCGGCCTCATGGTCTTGTAATCGCTCGTATTGGTGGCGAGAGCGACGACGAGCGGGTCTTCTTTCGCCGAGGCTGCGTGCCCCAGGTAAAACGTTCCCAAAATCGCCGCGGCGAGCACCTTCGTGTAGATCTTCGACTTCTTCATGCTTGGTCCTCCCTGCGTTTCAAAGGACAATCGATTTCACATCGACTGCGTCGGATTGTCGGATCCCCGCGCTCGAAGGCCTCATACGGCCTTGGCGTCGCGTCCGGTTTCGTCGAATTCCAGAACGGCTTTCAGCGCCTCGTCGATCGCCCTTGCCTGTTCGGGCGTAGTCTTCGGCATCGGCATTCTGGGCATGCCGGCATTCACGCCCTGCTTCGACAGAGCGTATTTGACGTTCGCCGGAAGGTTGTCGGCGGAGATCGTGTTCCAGAAACGCAGCATGGCCTCGTGGATCCTGCGCGCCTTGTCGTGCTCGCCATTCCTGACGGCGTTCCAGAGCGTTACGCAAACGCCGGGGATCGCTGCCGGATTCGCGGCGATCGTGCCATGGGCGCCGATCGCGAAGGACGGATAGAGTAGTGCGTCGACCGCCGTCAGCACCAGCTTGCCTTCCGGCACCGAAATCAGAAGATCCGCCATCAGCTTCAGGTCGCCGGCGCTCTGCTTGACGCCGGCGACGCCGGGCAGCCCCTTCATGATGCGCACCAGCAGGCTCGGGCTGAGATAGTTCCAGGGGACGACGTTGTAGATGACAATCGGCGTCTTCGTTTCCTTGGTCAGGCGCTCGAAATGCCTGTAGGTCGCGTCGTCGTCGGGCTTGAAGACATAGTGCACCGGCGTGATCTGCAGCGCGGCGACGCCGAACGCCTCGACGGCCTTCGCCTTCTCGACGGCGTCCCGCGTGCTGTTGGCGATGATACCGGCCACGACCGGCACGCGGCCCGACACCTCTTCCGTCGCGATCTCGATGCAGCGCGTGAGTTCCGCCGTACCGAGCGTATGACCTTCCCCCGTGCTGCCGCCGACGCAGATGCCGTGCACTTCCTTCTCGAGCATGAACCGGACGGTTTCGCGAAACCCAGCCTCATCCACCCTCTCGTCGGCGGCAAAAGGTGTGACGAGCGGCGGAATTATTCCCTGTAGTCGACCGGACATGAACCTGACCTTTCATTGGTGACGGTCGTTCGCCGCCGGGCGCGGCGGCGGAACGGACAATGCAAAAGGCAATGAGAAGTGGCAGCACAGCGATGCCTCCCTTCCCGATCGCGTAGAAGCGAATAAACATGAATCTAATAAATCGTCAATCCGCATAACGGAATTAACAATCCGAATACCGCGTCAAAGTACCGTTCATGAGGAAATTCCGTCGCTCAGGAATGTGCCGCGCCCGCCCATCCGAGGTCATGCGAGATCGCGTTGGCCGTCTGTATGACCAGTTGCGAGAGGCTGTTCAGCCGCGCGGGCGACATGCGCTCGGAACGCCCGGAGACGCTCACTGCCGCGAAGACCGCGCCGCGTGAATCGCGGATCGGCGCACCGACGCAACGCACGCCGATCTCGTTCTCCTCGTCGTCGATCGAGAACCCCCGCTCCCGTATCGATTTCAGTGCCGCCATGAGGCTTTCCATTTCTGAAAGCGTATTGACGGTGCGCCGCTCGAGCCCCCCCTCCGAGCTAATTCGCCGGATCAGTGTCTCTTCCTGGAAAGCGAGGAAGGCCTTGCCGACACCAGTGCAATGAACCGGAGCCGCTTCGATGGTGGTCAGCGTCGTCAGTCTGTCCGCGCCCATCTCCTCGCGCTCGATGCACACCATCTGGCTTCCATCAAACATATGAAGATGGACTATTTCCCCTGTGATTTGATGAAGTTGGAGGACATGCGGACGAGCATGGCGGTTGAGGTCGAGATGGGCCAGAACGACGCTGCCATAATAGAACATCTTCAGCCCGAGGCGGTAATCGTGCCGGCGACCGTCCTGGTCGAGCAGCCCGACCTCCTTCAGCGAGGCGACTATGCGATGGATCGTGGTCCGCGGCATGCCGGTGCGCTCGACGAGGTCGGTGATCGAGAGGCTCGCCTTCGAACGCGTGAAGCAATCGAGAACCGCACTCATCTTGTAGAAGGATTTTGCCGTCCCCTCCCGCGTGTTGTCTTCCGATGTCTTACTGCCCGGCAAGCCCGATCTCCGATCGTCGACCTCCTTTTCGCGCATTCTCGTCGCCTCCTTCTACGCCGCGGGGTCTTGCTGCTGGCCTCCTATCGATACCGAGCTAGCCGATCCACCGTAAATGGCACACTCACCCAACGGTCCTGTCCCGGCTACACGGCGATTCTCCCACCGCGGCCGTGAGCATAAACGAACTTGCCATGCCTCTGGTGTAATTCTTATACCGCAATTCGGAATAGAATAAAGCTTGAGTCTATAAAGACCGGTCGGCAATCTGTGCCATCTGTTCGAGAGACGAGCCTGAATGGCTCGTCGGAAAAGCTGGCCGCCTTCATGACTGCCGATCTGTCGAAGCTCGACCTGCTCGTCGTTCAGATCGATGGCCTGCATGTCAGCGACGATCTGGTGCTGGTCGCCGCGATCGGCATCGACGGCGACGGTGGCAAGCGCCCGCTCGCGGTCGTTGAAGGGGCCACCGAGAACACCGCGACCGTCCAAACACGTGACTGGCTTCAGAGTGCGCAGCGGCGTTTACGGGACCTGACCCTAGCCTTTCAGCCGGGGGGGCGGTCGGGGCGGATTTTCCGCTGTTTTCGAGCGTGATGCTGGAGAAGCCCGACCGGGAGGACGGTTTCGCGATGCCAGGTGACGGAGGATTGGGGATTGGCGTCCAACCTTCTCCATCGCATGTCGCTCGGTTGACGAGCAATCCACCATGGTTCAGATGCCCTCTACATCGGCGATATCAACATGAGCGCTGTCGATCGGCGCGGTACTCTATGAGTTAGATGCAGGGCCACAGTGCCCACCGCAGCGTTCCCGCGCTCGTGATCCCGCTCTTCGCCTAAGCCGCGCGTTTCCTTCGGCGTGCTCACCTGAGAGTCGTGTATCAAATTTAATTGCGCGGTGACGGGTTGTCTCGGCGACGGGTTGTCTCGGCAATGTCATGCAACGAATTTCCGCGACCCCAGGTTTCGTTGCGACCTTGCCTCCGCTGCTTCTCAGCGCCGGAGGCGTTTCTTTCGAGATCCCAAAACGAGCTGCTAACCGCAGGCCGCATATCCTGTCGCTAGATTAGGGGACAGTTTTTTGAACTTCTTCGGCTCGCCAACTGTAGCGGTCATGAAGAGGCTCGTGCAACTTGGCGGGAATTCGCTCCTGCACCTCATCAAACGCTCCAAAGTCCGCTCCGCAGACCGGGCAGTGGACGCGGAGTTCACCGTCGTTTCGGCGATCGGTCTGCGCGGGTACCTCGCAGTTGTTGCAGACGACGACAGTCTCAGTCATTTGCACCTCCGATTTTCGAAATACGCTGCAAGCGTGCCCTGCGTGGGAGCGGCTGGCACTTACAAAGGCTAAATTGGATATCGAGCCTCAGGTTGCGAGCTCCGGAACTGAAGGCCGCCAATGTGCCCGCGGCAAGCTGCAATGTACGCGCTGACATCCCTCCAGGCCGGGGGATCCAAAAACGCTTTCGATCAAACCTGCGTCAGTTTGACACTCTAGCGGGTGCCCCTTTTACGGAACCAGTTCCAGCCACCTTTGTTGGACCCTCAACGTCATGGACTGTCAGGCAGGCGAGATCATGGAAAAAAGTGGCCTAACGCGGCGAAATTTCTTGGCTTCCGGGGCGCTGGCAGGCGTTTCGGCAGGGACCCTTAGCGGAACCGAAGGGAAGGCCGAAGCGCGCGACTTCAAGGGCGGTGAGCCCTGGCAGCAGCACCAGGCCGACGCGCCAAATCCCCTTCGAGCTTCCGACTATGTGTTTTTCACCGGGCAGGAGGCCGCATTCGTTGAGGCAGCGACGGAGCGGCTCATACCGAAGGACGACCTTGGACCTGGCGCGAACGAATGCGCGGTACCGCTCTTCATCGATCACCAACTCGCCGGCGCTTTCGGGCGTGCGCAAGGCTGGTACATGCAGGGCCCATGGAAGCGGGGAGGCAAGACCCAGGGCTTTCAATCGCGTCATGCTCCGGCCGACCTCTATCGCGCCGCGATCAAGGCCATCGACGCGCACGTCGCCGCGAAAGGGAAAAAGAAGACGTTCGCGGAATTGTCCGCGAAGGACCAGGACGCTCTGCTGCAGCAGCTCGAGGACGGCAAGATCGAACTCGACGGTGCTGATGCGAAGACATTCTTCGAAATGCTTTTGATCAACACCAAGGAAGGGATGTTTTCCGATCCGATCTATGGCGGCAACCGCGACATGGCCGGATGGAAGATGATCGGCTTTCCGGGCGCCCGGTACAACTACCGCGACTGGGTCGGAAAGCACGGCCAGCGCTACACCGAACCGCCGGTTGGCATAAGCGGCAGGTCGGCCTGGGTGGAAAAGAGCTAGGGAAACCGACCCCTGGCCATCGACAAGAGGAAGGGAGGAGAATGGCTCGCAAACTACCCCGCACCGATGTCGTCCTCGTCGGCTTCGGCTGGACGGGAGCGATCATGGGCCAGGAACTCACCGAAGCCGGGCTCGAGGTCATGGCGATCGAACGGGGCAGTTGGCGAGACACGCCGACCGACTTTGCCCCGACGTTCGTCCAGGACGAGTTGCGCTACCGGTACCGGGGCCATCTCTTCGAGCAGCCGGAGCGGGAGACGCTAACCTTCCGGAACTCGCCTGCCGGAACGGCGCTCCCGATGCGCCGCCTCGGGTCCTTTCTGCCGGGCTCCGGCGTCGGCGGATCGACGGTGCACTGGAACGGACAGGCCTGGCGCTTCCTGCCTTACGATTTCGAGATCCGAAGCCAGACGATCGCGCGCTACGGCAAGCAGATGGTTCCCGACGACATGCCGCTCCAGGACTGGGGCATAACGTATGACGAGCTCGAACCCTCGTTCACGAAGTTCGAGAACATCTGCGGCATTTCCGGTCAAGCCGGCAATCTCAGGGGCAAGAAGGTCTCCGGGGGAAATCCGTTCGAGGGAGAGCGCTCGGCGGACTATCCCAACCCGCCGATGGAGCAGACGTACGGGCCGACGCTGTTCGGCGAGGCGGCGCAGTCACTCGGGATGCACCCGTTCCCGTGCCCGTCCGCGAACATGTCACGGCCTTACGAGAACCCGCTCGGCGTCAAGCTCGGGGCCTGCACCTACTGCGGCTTCTGCGAGAAATTCGGCTGCGGCAACTATTCGAAGGCGAGCGCCCAGACCACCATCCTGCCGGTGCTGATGGAGAAGAAGAACTTCTCTCTGAAGACCGAATGCGAGGTGACGAGGATCGAGCTCGACGGCTCCGGCAAACGCGCGACGGGCGTGACGTTCGTCGACGCCCAGGGCGAGGAATACAATCAGCCGGCCGATCTCGTCGTCGTCTCGGCCTACATCAACCACAGCGTCCGGCTGCTGATGACCTCGGGGATCGGAACGATCTACGATCCGGAGACGGGAGAGGGAACGCTCGGCAAGAACTATTGCTACCAGATCACGCCTTCGGTCGACGCGTTCTTCGACGACAAGATCCTCAATCCGTTCGTGGGCGCCGGTGCGCTCGGAATGATCGTAGACGACTGGAACGGTGACAATTTCGACCACGGCGGCCTCGGCTTCATCCATGGCGGCTACATCGGCGGATACATGACCACGGGACGCCCCATCGAGACGGAGCTGGTGCCGGAAGGCACCCCGAAATGGGGTGCCAAGTGGAAGCAGGCCTTCGTCAAGAACTACCTGACGTCGATGTCGATCTCCCTGATGGGCGCGGTCATGCCGAACAGCAGCAATTATCTGGATCTCGATCCGACCTACCGCGACGTCTACGGCAATCCGCTGATGCGCATGACCTATGACTTCAAGCAGAACGAACTGAAGATGCAGGATTTCGAGGTGGGCAAGATGGAACAGATCGCCAGGGCTATGAAGCCGCGGGAAATCCGCAGGAAAAAGCGCGGGCCCCACTACGACATCCATCCTTACCAGTCCACCCACAACACCGGTGGCGCGATCATGGGAAGCAACCCGCGCGAAAGCGTCGTCAACCGCTATCTGCAGCACTGGGACGTTCCCAACGTCTTCGTCGTCGGCGCGAGCGCATTCCCCCACAACAGCGGCTACAACCCGACGGGTACTCTCAGTGCCCTGACGCTTTGGTGCGCGGACGCCATTCGCAATCAGTATCTGAAGTCCCCGGGGCCATTGGTGCAGGCATGATCCAATTCCTTCACGAAAGTCGCACATACGTCGCCGCGCTGGGACTCCTGGGTGTTGCGGCGCTCATGCCCCAGGTCGCTTGCGCGGGTAGCGACTTTGGGCAGATCCATCGCGGGCGCGCTCTCGTCGAAGCAGGCGATTGCGCGTCGTGTCATACCGCAGAGAATGGCAAGCCGTTTGCAGGAGGCCGGCCCATCGAGACGCCTTTCGGCGTCATCTACTCCTCGAACATCACGCCGGATGCCGACACCGGGATCGGTTCCTGGACGGGTGATCAGTTCTACCGGGCCATGCATGAGGGGATTTCAGCCGACGGGACGCATCTCTATCCGGCCTTTCCGTATCCATGGTTCACCGAGGTCACGCGTTCGGACGTCGACGCCATCTTCGCATATCTGCGCACGTTGCCGGCCGTCCGGCAGCGACGGCCCGATAACGAGTTTCCGTGGCCCCTGAACGAGCCGGTGATGATGAAAGGCTGGAACGCGCTCTACTTCGATCCAGGGACGTACAAGCCCGACCGGAGCAAGTCGGCCGAATGGAACCGCGGCGCCTATCTGGTCAAGGGGCTCGGGCATTGCGGTGCATGCCACACTCCTCGAAACGCACTCGGTGCGGCCGAAAGGTCCCATGCCTTCGAAGGGGCGGAAACGAGCCACTGGTATGCGCCGCCACTCGACGGCGACAAGGCGGACGGCCTCGGGAACTGGACCAGCAACGAGTTGGTTCGTTTCCTGAAGACCGGACATGCCGACAAGACGGTCGCGTTCGGTCCGATGGCCGAGGTGGTGACGAACTCGACCTCCAGGATGAGCGACGCGGATATCAAGGCGATGGCGGTCTATTTGAAGTCGCTTCCGGCGCAAAGGAATCGCCAGGAATCCGCAAGCAAGCCGTCGGACAGTGCCCAGGCGATCGGGAAAGCGATCTACGCCGACACATGCTCCGCCTGCCATGGTCTGCAGGGCGAGGGCACCGCCGGACTCTTCCCGACGCTGAAGGACAGTTCGGTGGTGCAGTCGGACAACGCGCTCACGGTCATCCGTCTCATTCTCGACGGCGGCCACTCGGTATCGGTCCGCAACGGCCGGACCGCCACGGGCATGCCCTCCTTCGGGTGGAAGCTATCCGACGCTCAGATCGCCGCGGTCGCCAGTTATGTCAGAAGCGCATGGGGCAACGCTGCATCGCCCGTCACGGCAGGAGACGTGCATGACCTCAGGCAGATCGTGCAATCGCCGTCTTCGGCGGGGCAGTAGGGCTCGGTCCAGCCCGCAAGGACACTGCCGCGTCAGATCATAGACCGACCGCCCGTCACCTCGTAGAGCGCGCCGGTCGTGTAGCTGGATTCGTCGCAGGCGAGCAGCACATAGGTGGCGGCAAGCTCCGCGGGCTGCCCGGGACGGCCCAAGGGAGTGTTCTCGCCAAAATGCGCGACGTGCTCGGGCGACAGCGTCGACGGGATGAACGGCGTCCAGATCGGTCCCGGCGCAACGGCGTTCACCCTGATGCCGCGATCGGCGAGCATGCCGGCAAGGCCGTTCGTGAAGTTGGCGATCGCACCTTTCGTGGTCGCGTAGGCGAGAAGCGAGGCCGAGGGATCCGTGGCGTTGACGGAGGACGTGTTGACGATGGTGCTGCCCGGCTTCATTCGCGCGACGGCGGCCTGGCAGAGATAGAACATGCTGTAGATGTTCGTGCGAAAGGTGACGTCCCATTCCTCGGCGCCGATATCCTCGAAGCTTGCAAAGGAGGCCTGGTGCGCGGCGTTGTTGACGAGGATGTCGATCGCGCCGAACTCGGCCGTCGTCCGCTCGACCAGCTCCCTGCAATGCGCCTGATCCTTGATGTCGCCGGGCGCGAGCACGGCACGGCGGCCGGCCTTCTTGATCCAGCCGGCCGTTTCCTTCGCGTCGTCCTCCTCGCTGAGATAGGAGAGGACGACGTCGGCCCCTTCGCGGGCAAAGGCTATGGCGACGGCCCGCCCGATCCCTAAATCGGCTCCGGTCACGAGCGCCGCGCGATCCTTCAGCCGGCCGTTCCCGCGGTAGCTGTTCTCGCCGTGGTCCGGCCGGGGGTCCATTTGCCCGGTATAGCCGGGCATTGGCTGCTTCTGTTCGGGAAAGGGAGGGCGCGGATAGGACTGCAGCGGATCGCGGGACATCGGCTTTCTCCAGTTCGAATGCCGATCAAGACCGGACTCCGGTGTTTTGTTCCTCGATTTCCGGAGAATTCGGCCTGCGGCTGCCGCGATGGAACCTGCTGCGGTGTAGTGGTCTTTTGACGGTGCACAGATCCTGAAACATAGACGCAGGAATCGAAGATGTTGGAATGGCTGAAAGACAACTATCTGCCGGTGGCTGCGTCCATCCAGATGCTGTCCCTGCTCGTCTGGGCTCTCTATGTCGAAATCTTTCTCATCGGGCATCGCCATCGCCGTCGGCCGAACATTCTGATCAACCGCGGCGGGGGGCATACGCTCGATGCCGCGTGCGTGGTAAGCAACATGAGCGAGGAACCCTTGTACATACAAGCGGTGCTCGCAACGCTGAGGACCGATCTTGACCAGACCGACTACGATGAAGTCGTCTGTTCGCTGAGCGACCTCGATGTCCATGAGGACGCCGGTGGTGACCGACGAGCGCAATTTCTTCAGGGACCGCTCGGCAGTGGCGAGATGCTGGAACTCGGAAGCTTTGGGGGAATTGCAGAAATGGCCGTCCGGAACGAAAGCGGACGGTCTTCGCGCGCCTCGATACAGGCACTCGACGAGATCACCTTGACGGTCGTCGCCTCCTATACGGGCGACCGGCGAACGGTGGCTGCCGAGCGTTCCTTCAACGTCGAGGAGTTCGAAGGACAAAAATTGCTGTATGCCCAGTCCTTGCCGACCCGCCAGATTTCATCCCGCCGTCGCATCCGCAAACTCGAAAGGACGCTGGAGAAAGACCTGCGAAACGCCGCGGCACGCAGGGCAGAAAGAAGAAGCAGACGACTTCGCGCTGCGTGAATTTATCCTGCAGTGAAACCGGGCCATTCTCGAAGTCTGCGGGAAGCCGCGCCAGGGGGGCCGCACGAAGACGAGCTTGGCGTGGCGGCTGTGCAAGCAGGAATCGATTGCAGGCGCTTCTCGAAGCCCTGCCCGGGAAACGAAGATCGGTGCCACGTATTACCTGCGAAGGAGCAATGCCCGACATCCCTCGCGAACATTTCCTCGACACTTCTCTGGCCTTCAGGTTCAGGTTACGACTTCATCGCCAATCGCTATCGGCGGCTCGGCTCCGAGATTTTCGAAGTGCCTCTGCTCGGCAAGCGCATGTGCTGCATACGGGGAAAAGAGGCGGCGCGCATCTTCTATGCACTGGGCCATGAGTTGGGCTATTGAAGACAAGCACTATTCAGGCCAGCGCCATGGTCGGCATCGATCCGCGGGACTACCGCTATCGATCGGGCGGCCTTGGCAATTCTGCGCCGGCGATTGCGACTGCGTGAGCTGGCCGCGCGACGCCGACGCTTCGGCTGAAGCGGGGCCGGATACCGATGGTTCCGCATTTCGAAGATATATTTCAGCCCACCTGTCAGCCAATTCTTGAAGGATGTTCCGGGCAAGATTGGCGGACTTCAGAAAGTTAGAAAATCGCGCCCGGCGCGCTCGCTTTCCAAGCGCGCCGGGCCTCGAGCTTTAGCCAAATCGCTATTTGGTCCAAACAACGGTTCTCGTGGTCTTCTTGACAATGACTGGTCCGCTGTCCGTGTAAGCGTATGCATAAGCCGGATGGCTCGGCACGGTCTGCAATTCGACCGTCGAGGGAAGGGGTTTCCCAATCCTTATGGCGGTCTTCAGCTTCGCTGGATGACGATGATGCTTCTCGACGTACGTGATCACGGTTTTCGGTGGACCGCCCCGGCTGTTGGTAACGGTCTTCTCGCCCAACTCGCCTTTCGGAGCGGCGGCGTAGACGACCTTCCGGGTACTTCTCTTGATCACGACGGGCCGTCTCTGGACATAGACGTAGCCGTAATCTGGCTCGTTTGGAATTTCGTGTATCTCGACGCTCTTCGGGATTTCGTAACCTTCCGACAGTTTGCCCTGAACGCGAACCGAGTGCACGGGATGCGCTTCGACATATGTGCGGGTCTTGTGAGGCACGCTCGCCGCGGATCCGATGATTGCGCCTGCGACACCGCCGACAGCCGCTCCGACCGGACCGCCTACCACGGCGCCCGTCACGGCGCCGCCAGCTGCGCCCGTGACGGCGGCGTTACCTTGATCCGCGGCAAAGGCCGGGGTGGCGCCGAGAAGGCCGAGAGCAGCCACTCCACAAACCAACAAGTTGCTCTTCATGGTTCTTTCCTCGTTTCTTCATGTCCCGTCCAATCCCAAAAATCCAGAAGTGGAAAACTACGTTCCGAAAACCTGCTGCGCTGAATTGGCGCAGCATCCAAATGTTATGGCGGATTCTCAACAAGTGGACGACCAAAGGGCGGCTTATTAACCAAAGATATCCCGGGAATGGAGTGGGCCCCTCGGGTCGGACAGCGTCAAGCTGCCGGTTTGACCGTCTGCCGGGTACGCCTGGTTTCGAGGCGGACGCGCAGGACCCGATGCTGCATTGGCGTTCCTCACAATAGGATTCGAAGAAGTCCTGGCCCACCCACGCGGGGGCTGGCCGGGAGAGCACCGGGTCGTCGGCCCGGACAGCTCGCGGCAACCCGCCGGCTGACGGTCCGGGAGGTTGCGCGCTTCACCCCCGGAATGGTCCACGTGGTGCTTGCCGACCCCTCGCTCGGAGACTTCGTCAGCGCGGGCTTCAAACGATCACGTCAAGCTGTTCTTTCCGAGCGAGGGGCGCCGGCGCACCGCTATTTCTCCCCGCGAGACCGCATCGGACGAGGGAACGCGAGGCGTGCGACGGCGTTCCTACGGTTTGTGACGGCGGAGAGCGAGATGCCGCGATATTTCTTTCACGTTCGATACGGGACCGAGCAACCCGATGCCGTAGGCACTGAACTACGGGACTTCGGCGAAGCCTGGAAACAGGCTCTCACGACGGCAGGCGAAATGCTTCGCGAACTCGACGGCGCATTCCGGCCCCGCACGACCTGGACGATGGCGGTCGTCGACGAGAAAGGAGCAGAAGTCTGTGTTGTGCGGATATCCGCCGAGGACGAAGGCGCTGGAGGCACCTCAGCGCAGACCGGCGCAGCCTCTGCATAGCGTCGGTACCCCGCGGCGGAACTGCTGTCATGCGCTGGGTGGCTTCATCAGGAGCTTACCGGCATGAACGCATGGATGAAAAGGGAACAGGACCGCGACCTGATCATCGCCGTTCTCGACGACCTCCACGGGCAGGGCGGCATCAAGTGCCGCATCGGCATCCCGCTGCCCGCGGACGTGCAAGACATCATCGAGTGAGTTATTGGACGAGCCTATCGCGGTTCTTGGAACAGGTTGAGGTAGGCCGCATCGAACTGCGCTCGCGCCGCCAGCGCCCGCCAGTCGTTGATCCTGACCCGTCCGTCAGTCCATTCGACAATTCCGGACGCCCTCAGTTCGTTCACCACCCTGTTTGTGTGCACCACCGACAGACCGAGCATGTCGGCAAGCTGCGACTGGGTCAGCGGCAAGTCGAACGTCCTGTTGGACGCCAGGCCCACAACTTCCAGGCGGCTGCACAATTCGCAGAGAAGGTGGGCGAGCCGCTCCGCCGCGCGCTCCTGCCCCAGCGAGAGAATCCAGCCTCTGTGGATGGCGGCATCGATCGCGATCAGCGCGAAAAGCAATCGCGCGAGATGTGGCTCGTCCTCAGTCAGCCTCCGCAGCCTTGAATGTTCGACAAAGGCAACCGTGCAGCGGGTCAGCGCGACAACCGAATGGTCCATGACCTTGAGAAGCAGGCTGTGAAGGTCGACGAAGTCCCCCGGGATATGCATCGCCGAGATCTGACGGTCGCCGGTCGACAAGGACATTGAACGCCCCGCCATGCCGCTGACGAGAAGGCAACTGCAACTCGGCCGGGACAGGACCTTGACGATTTCCGTCCCGGCCCGGAAATCTTGGAGCCACCAGCCAAGGTCAAAAATGACTTTCCGTTCGTGATTGGACAGCCCGTCGCGGCACTCCAGCGTCGCCAGAAGAGGTCCAAGAAATTCCTGCATGAACCTGCGCTCCGGTCCGCCCATATTGGGCTAAAATTCAACATGAGCCTTTGCACGAGCCGAGACAACCGGAAAATCTTCCGCGAACCCAGGCCTACGCTCGACTTCAGCGCAGCCAGTTCGTTCGCGCGACACGGCCAAGCGAGGCATGCACGCGGGGGAGGTGCTCCTTCACTTCCGGATCTTCCTTGTCGCCCTCCGCTTCCTTCTCGCAGATTGCGATGATCTCGTCGACCCGTTCCTGGCTGAGGTTTTCGATTCCCACGAACCTGTTCCGGGCCTCCTTGCTCGATCTCAGCGGTTCGTCGAGCTTGGCGTGTATCGCGGCCCCGTCCCGGTTCTAGGTGTTCTGGATCAGGAAGATCATAAGGAAGGTGATGATCGTCGTGCCGGTGTTGATGAGCAACTGCCAGGTATCGGGATAGCCGAACATCGGACCGGGTCCACACCACGATCGTCGCACAGGCGACGCCAAAAGTCATTGGTCTCCCGGCCGTCCGAGTTTTCGTGGCCGGGCGCCGCTGGCCGAAATTGAGACTATCAAAGAACGGCTCCAAGCCGGATGGCGGCACCCTGAAGGGCCGCCGACCGGGCTTGAGGGGTATGCCGGCGGGAAGGGACTCTCGGGAAATAACATGACTGTCCGTGACGTGCAGGCGACTCTCGCTCAAGCGCCGGCAGTGCGGAAGAGCCGGCTTCAGTACGAGCATGAAGCGTGACATCATCGTTTGGCGTGCTTTGGAAGGTATTCTAAGCTCTCATTTCGACCGATCGGAAATCCCATCATCATTTGTGAGGTCTTGTGGCTCTCTTTCCCCACCTCTTCTCGCCGCTCAGAATCGGTGGCATGGAAGTCAAGAACCGCATCCTGTCGACGGGTCATGATACGGTCATGGCCCATGACGGCCATGTAACGGAACGGCTGATCGCCTATCAGGAGGCACGTGCCAAGGGTGGCGCGGGGCTGATCGTCATTCAGGTGTCGGGTGTGCATGAAACCGCCCGCTATACCTCTCACGTGCTGATGGCGACATCGGACGAACTCGATTCCGGGCTATCGGGCGCTTGCCAAAGCGGTCCACGGGCATGGCGCCAAGATCTGCGGTCAGCTTTTTCACCCGGGGCGCGAGATCATGGAGACACAGGACGGAACCTTGCCCGTCGCCTATGCGCCATCGGCCGCGCCGAACTCGCGCTTTCACGTGATGCCGGTTCCGCTGTCGGCGCGGATGATCGGCGAGATCGTTTCCGGATATGGCGATGCGGCCGAAAGGCTGATGAAGGCCGGCTTCGACGGCTGCGAGATCGTCGCCAGCCACGGCTATCTGCCGGCCCAGTTTCTCAATCCGAATGTCAACCGCCGCGATGATCGCTATGGCGGCAATATCGAGAACCGCCTGCGCTTCCTGCGCGAGATCGCAGCGGATATCCGCAGCAAGACAGCACCGGATTTCGTCATCGGCCTGAGGATCACGGGCGAGGAGCACGACAGCCAGTCGATCGAGGCAAGCCTTGTGCTGAACTGTTGCCAGATGCTCGACGGCGACGGCGTGATCGACTATTTCAGCACCGTCGCAGGCACGTCGGCTTCACTGAAAGGCGCCGTGCATATTGCTCCGCCGATGTATTTCTCGAACGGCTATTCGGCTGCCTTTTCCGCCGCGCTCAAGCACGTCGTCACCAAGCCGGTGTTCGTCGCGGGACGGATCAATCAACCGCAGACGGCCGAACGGATACTCACCTCCGGTGAGGCGGATATGTGCGCCATGACGCGTGCGATGATCTGTGATCCCGAAATGCCGGGCAAGGCGGCCGCCGGGCGCGTCGACGATATCCGCGCCTGCATTGCCTGCAATCAGGCCTGCATCGGCCATTTCCACAAGGGCTATCCGATCTCCTGCATCCAGCATCCGGAAACCGGACGCGAACTGACGCTCGGCATCAAACCTCCGGCGGCACGGCGCAAGCGCGTCATCGTGGCCGGCGGCGGGCCGGCCGGCATGAAGGCCGCGGCGGTGCTGGCGGCTCGCGGTCACGAGGTTGTCCTGCACGAGGCGCAGGCCCAACTCGGCGGCCAGGCCCGGCTGGCGCAACTGCTGCCGGGACGGGTCGAGTTCGGCGGAATCGTCACAAATCTCGCCCGCGAAATGGAGATTGCCGGCGTCGCCGTCAGGCGGACTTCGCCCGTCACACGTGATCTGGTGGAGACCGAAGGCGCCGATGCCGTGGTGATCGCCACCGGCGGCAAGCCTCACCGCCCGTTCATCGAGGGCGGAGAAGACACCCATGTCGTCGATGTCTGGCAGGTGCTTGCCGGACAGGCGAACGTCGGGGCAAAAGTGCTGATCGCCGACTGGAGCGCGGATTGGGTGGGTCTCGGCATCGCCGAGAAACTCGCCCGCGACGGCTGCAGCGTCACGCTGTGCGTCGAGGGTCTGGCAGCAGGCGAGACCATCCAGAGCTATGTTCGCGACACCATGGTTGCCAACCTCCATCGTCTCGGCGTGCAGATCGTAACCTACGCGCGGCTCTATGGCCGCGACGGTTCGACGATCTACATGGAGCATTGCGCCTCGGGTGAACCGCTCGTGTTCGATGATATCGACACGCTGGTTCTGTCGCAGGGACACGACCGGGTCGCCGAGCTTGAGAGGGAACTGGAAGGCTTCACCGGGGAAGTCCATGTCATCGGCGACGCGTTGACCCCTCGAACGGCCGAGGAAGCCGTGCTCGAAGGCCTCAAAATCGGTCGCGCGATCTGAGGCAGAAAGAGGCTCGACCAGAGCCGGGGAGAAATTGGTTCAGGAGTGCCGCAATGCGGGCTCGGTGGCATTGCGCCTGTTGGTCTTGATCCATGATGCTATAAGTCTCAGACCCTCCGCTACGCAGCCGGATCGAAACGCCCGTCGGGCAGAGGCCGAGGTCTTTCCGCTTTGCGCCCGTTGGATGACATCGGGGGCCCATTGTCAGACCGACATTTACGAGTCCATTTCGTCCAGCGACTTCTCAACGATATCGAACATCTCGTCGATCTGTGCTTGCGTGATGATCAGCGGCGGACAGAGTGCGACACTATCGACGATGTTCCGTCCGATCAGGCCGTTGCTGTGGAGGTGCGCGTTGGCTCTTGCTCCGAGCTGGCCGGCCGCCGAGCCTTCTCGCGGTGCGAATTCCATTGCGCCGATCAATCCGATGCCGCGCGTTTCGGTTATCTCCGGACGTTCGCCCAGTGCCCGCAACCGGGCGAGAAACCGCGGGCTCAGATCGGCAGCGTGCCGGACAAGATCCTTTTCTTCCAGGATCGCGAGGTTCTCCAGCGCAACGGCGGCCGCGACCGGATGGCCGGCAGTCGTAACGCCATGGCCGAACGTGCCGATACGCGCCGACTCGTCGGCGATCACCGCGTAGAAATCCTCGCTCAAGAGCAGCGCCGAGATCGGCAGATAGGAAGAAGAGAGCTGCTTGGAGAGCGTCATGATGTCCGGCTTCAGGTCGAAGGTCTCGGTCCCGAAGAGGCGCCCGGTCCGGCCGAACCCGCAGATCACCTCGTCCGCCACGAAAACGATGTCGTATTTCTTCAAGACAGGCTGGATCGCTTCCCAGTAGCCCTTCGGCGGAACGATGACGCCGCCAGCCCCCATGACCGGTTCGGCGAAGAAGCCGGCGACCGTTTCCGGCCCTTCCGTGAGGATGAGGTCCTCGAGGTCTTGTGCGCAGCGCGCGGCGAAGCTCTGCTCATCCTCTCCTTCTGCGCCTTCGGTGCGCAGGTGCGGACACGTTGTGTGCAGGATCTGCGGAAGCGGTAGGTCGAAAGAACGATGATTGTTCGGAAGGCCCGTCAGGCTGGCGCTGGCGATCGTGACGCCGTGATAGCCGCGACGACGGGAGATGATCTTCTTTTTCTCGGGTTTTCCCAACGCGTTCGAGCGATACCAGATCATCTTGATCGCCGTGTCGTTGGCTTCCGACCCAGAATTTGTGAAATACGCCTTCGACATCGGCACTGGCGCCATCTGGACGAGTTTCTCGGCCAATTCGACGGACGGTCCATGCGCCTTTTGCGTGAACGTATGGTAATAGGGCAACTTCTCCATCTGCCGGGCGGCTGCCTGGACCAGCCGCTTTTCGCCAAACCCGACGGCCACGCTCCAAAGGCCGGCCATCCCCTCGATGTAGCGCTTGCCCGCGTTGTCGTAGACATAGATGCCTTCACCGCGCTCGATCACCAGAGGCCCTTCCGCTTCGTGCTTGCGGGCATTGGTGTAGGAGTGAAGCTGGTAGGCGATATCGCGCGCTTCGATCGAGTTCGGATTCTGTTCCACGGGGGATCTCCCAAGATTGTCTGGATTCACATTTCAGCGGATTATTGTTTGACCGATTTGTGACGATAGTTCGCTTATTTCCTTGTGCAACGCCACATCGTCAATTCCTCTGCCGATCAGGAACAACAAAAGCGGAGCGGACGGCAAGCATCGATCGGGTTTCCGCACTACGCGGAGAATGGCCGTCAGATCGAAGGCTCAGACGATGAAGACGGCTTGCCGAGCATGTCACGTTCGCCGGACAACCAGCGAGGATTGTGCAACGGCTCCAGAGTGCTATGGTGCGCGCCACCATGCAGCTACTCATTCAGACAGCTATTGACGGACTCCTCGTTGGCGGACTCTATGTTGCCATAAGCATCGGGTTTTCACTGGCCTTCGGCATCCTCGATGTCGTTGATTTTGCAGTTGGCGAATGGGTGATGCTCGGCGCCTTCACCGGCGTCGCCTCGAGTTCCTGGCTCGGAATCGATCCGATAGCATTCCTGCCGGCAGTGTTCGTCATCTTCGCTGTCATCGGTCTGCTGGTGGCGCCGCTGATCTATCGCGTGCGGACCAGCCGCTACGCACGCCCGGCGCTGATGGCGCTCGCCTTCACCTTCGGCATTGCCATGTTCGCACGCGGCACCATGCTGACGGCGGTGGGCTTCGATCCGCGCACCGTCAACACCGGCCTCGTCAGCGGCACGCTGATGGTGGCCGGCATCCACATGCCCTGGCTCAGGCTCGCCGGCTTCCTCTTCGCAGTCGTTTCGACGGCGCTGTTCATGGGCTTCCTGTTTCTCACGCGCACGGGACTGGCGGTCCGGGCCACCGCGCAGAACAAGCAGTATGCAAGCCTGATGGGGATCGACGTGAAGCGCCTGAGCAGTATCGTCTATGCGATCTATGCCGGTCTGACAGCCATGGCCGGCGTGCTGATCGGCGCGATATATTCCTTCACTGCGCAGGTCGGGCCGCAATATTCGCTGCTCGCCTTCTTCGTCGTCGTGATGGCGGGCCTCGGCTCGGTCGGCGGTGTCCTCGTCGCCGGACTGTTTTTGGGCGTCCTGCAAGCACTCGTCACAGTCTATGTTGGTGCCGATTATACGCTCGCCATCGTCTTCGGCGTACTGTTCACCCTGCTGCTGGTCTCGCCGCAAGGCGTATTGCGTCGCGGGCTTTCGGCATGACGGCGCAGGAGGTCAAGCCAAAGCGTCCGGCGGCTTTTGCCGCGGTTCCATTGATAATTCTTGCGCTCGTTCTCGCCACGTTGCCGCTGTGGACGGACGATTACTGGGTCCGTATTTGGACCGGCGTTGCCATGTGGGTCGGGCTTGCGGCCTCCTGGAACATCATCGGCGGTTATGCGGGCTATATCAGTTTCGGCCAGGTCGTCTTCTTCGGCATCGGCGCGTATTCGACCGCACTTTTGATGCAGCCGGGACTCGACTGGAACTTTTTCCTGACGCTGCCGGTCGGAGCCGTTGTCGCCGGCGTTTTCGCGCTGGTTGTCGGCTGGCCGACGCTGAGGCTTCGCGGCGCCTATTTTGCAATCGCGACCTGGGCGCTTGCCGAGGCGCTCGCACAATTGACGACAGCGGTCGATTTCACGGGCGGCTCATTCGGCCTGTCGACGCCGGGTAACGCCAGCACTTGGTTCTTCTATTACGTGATGCTGATCACCTCGGCCCTGATCTATCTTCTGATCTTCCTGCTGCTGGAGCGCTCCCGTCTGGGCTATAAGGTGAAGGCCGTTCGCGACAACGAAGCCGCCGCCCAGAGCCTCGGAATCAACACGACGGCGGTCAAGTTGCAGGCCTTCGTGCTCAGTGCAGCGCTGCCGGCGGTGCTGGGGGGCATCTATGCCTACTGGATCACCTTTATCAACCCGCAGAGCGTGCTTGCCGGTGACATCACCGACCAGATGGTGGTCATGGCGCTCGTCGGCGGACTCGGGCATCTTTGGGGACCGGCGCTCGGCGCCACTGTAATCTACCTCGCCAGCACCTGGCTCAGCGCGAAGTTCGGCAGTTCGACGGGCTACATCGCGATGATCGGCGCACTTCTGGCGGCCATCGTTCTCTTCCTGCCCGACGGCATCATCGGCCTGCTGCCGCGCGCGCGCAACATACGCCTTGTGCGCCAGATGCTAGGGCTCCCCGCCGAGCGCGGTGGCCGAGATTCCGGCACCGCTCCACCCCGAGGAGATGCATGAGCGCGCTTGAAGTGAAAGATCTAAGGCGTTCCTTCGGCGGCATCAAGGCGGTCGACGGCGTCAGCTTCGAGATCGCGGCGAAGGAGATCGTCGGGATCATCGGCCCCAATGGCAGCGGCAAGAGCACGCTATTCAACCTGCTGTCCGGTACTATCCAACCGAGTGGCGGGACGATTAAGCTGCTCGGCAAGAATGTGACGCGCTCGACCGCCTACAGAATCGCGCGCCTCGGGCTTGGTCGGACCTTCCAGATCCCCTTGCCGTTCACCAACATGACGGTGCGTGAAAATCTGCTGACTGCCGCGGTGGAGGGAGAATGGCACACTGCGCGCAGCCGCGCGGCCGAAACGCTGGAGGCGCTGGAGCTTGCCCACGTAGCCGACGACCTTGCCGGAACGCTCTCCGGCGGCCAGCGTCGTCTTCTCGAATTCGCACGGGTCGAGATGCGCAATCCGGACATCATACTCCTCGACGAGGTGACGGCGGGTGTCAATCCACGCCTGAGGCAGATCATTCTCGACCGCGTCCGGGCATTGCGTGAACGGGGCAAGACGTTCCTTGTCATCGAGCATGACATGGAACTCGTCAGAACCGTGTGCGAACGGATCATCGTCATGGATGCAGGCGAGATCGTCTTCGAGGGGACCTTCGAGGAGGTCGCAAGCAACGAACTGGTCATCGACGCCTATCTGGGAAGGCCGGCCGCATGACCCGTCTGATCGCCCGAGATATCGTCGCCGGCTATGGTGCTGTGGAAATTCTCCATGGCGTCTCGGTGGAGGCGGGCGACGGCCAGGTCACTTGCATTTTCGGCCCGAACGGCTGCGGCAAAAGTACGCTCTTGGGTGCCATTGCCGGGATCGTCGATGTCTGGGGGGGCGACGTCGACCTTGATGGCCAGCGGCTAACGGGCACTCCCGCGCACGATGTGCTGAAGAGCGGCCTCGCGCTTATGCCGCAGGGCGGCGGCGTCTTTCCGCAACTGACCGTGCGCGAGAACCTGCGCGTCGGCGGTCATACGCTGCCCGACCGCCGGGCGCTGGAAGCACGGATCGGCGAGCTTGTCGACGAATTTCCGCGGCTTGGCGAACGCATGTCGGTGATGGCCGGCAATTTGAGCGGTGGCGAACAGATGATGCTGGCAATCGCCCGGGCGCTGATCGTTCGCCCCCGTTTCATTCTTTTCGACGAACCTTCGGCCGGCCTATCGCCGAAACTGGCCACCGAAGCCCTCCAACGGGTGGCCGCGCTTGCCAAACGCGGCATTGGCGTGCTGATGGTCGAACAGAACATTCGCGAGGCGTTGCGCGTTGCCGACCGCATCTATGTTCTCGTCGGCGGCCGGAACCGCTACGAGGGACGGCCGGAGGATATTGCGGATGGCCGTCATCTGATGGAAATTTATCTCGGCTCGGCCGAGGAGGATCGTCCAAGGGAAGGAGAAACACGATGAGCAACAACAAAATCACACGCCGAACCGTTCTCGGTCTGACCAGCGCGGTGGCAGGAGGGGCCGTGCTCGGTCGCGGCCGGCTGACGGTGCCGGCAAGGGCCGCGGATGCCGGCAAGGAATTCAAGATCGGAGCCGTGCTCGAACTGTCGGGGTCGGATTCCTCCGGCGGCCACCTCGCCCAGCGCGGCTATCAGTTCTGGGTCGACACCGTCAACAAGAGCGGTGGCATCGAGATCGCCGGAAAGAAATATCCGGTCCGAATGATCTCTCAGGATTCCCGCAGTCAGCCGGCGGCCGGTGCCCAGGCCGCAAGCCGATTGATCAACGAGGAGCAGGTCGATGCGATCTTCGGCTCCTATACCAGCGGTGTGCAACTCGCGATCAATCCGATCTGCGCGAAATACCAGGTGCCCTGTATCGCAGGTTCGGCCGAGTCGCCGGGAAACTGGGCCCCCAAGCCGCGGTTCACCTTTGGCATCATCCCGTCGGTCGACCTCACCGCCGACAAGGCCCTCAAGTTCATTGTGTCGACTGCCAATCCGAAGCCGACGTCAGCAGCAATTATCGGCGCCAACGAGCCGTTCTCGAAGGATGCGGCGGCCGGCTTCGCCAAGGGCGCGAAGGAGGCGGGACTGAAGATTACCACCAACACGTTGTTCCCGCCGAATGCCGATCTGAGTTCCATTATCAGCGCTGTGGCGGCCGAGAAGCCGGACATCATCGCGGTCGGCGGCCACGACACGATCCTGATCAACGTGGTGAAAACGCTGAAGGCACAGAACTTCATGCCCAAGGCGCTGATTCAGCATTACGGTGTGACCGAGCCAGCCTTCATCAAAGCTCTCGGCAAGGATGCCGACGGCGTGCTGGGGCTCGTCGATTGGGATCCGACGTTCCCCTACAAGGATGATATATTCGGTACCGCACAGGAGTTCGCCAAGAACTACAAAGCCAAATACGGCGTCGAAGCCGACTACACCGGTGCGGGCTGTGCGGTCTCTGGCGAGGTGCTTCAGCTTGCATTGCAGAAGCTCGGCAAGGGCCCTGGTCTTTCTAAGAGCGATCGTGCCGAACTCGCGAAGATCATCGGCAAGACCGACATCCACACTTTTTACGGTCCGGTCAAGTTCAACTCCAGCGGTGTGCATTTCCACGACAACACGCTGCCGCCGCCGGTGCTCGTTCAGATCCAGAACGGCTCGATCGTCGCCGTCGCACCGACGAAGTTCTCGCATGCCAAGCTGATCTACCCGATGGCAACCTGACGGGGTCCAATGGGCCCCGGGACAGTCATGCAAGGGCACTCAAGTACCAAGGACTGTCCGGGGCTTCATACCAGGGATCAGACATCAGGGCGCGCGGCCAGCGTCAAATCCGATGTTCGCCTCGTCGCCCAATCTCCTGATATTCCACGCCGATCAACACCCAAAGCTCTGACAACGGGCGCTTCGACGATTTCAAAACCTTTCGGAGGGAACCGATGGCAGCTAAGACAATAACCCGGGCCGCGTTGTTCGGCACCTGTGCTCTGGCCGCGCTCAGCACGGCCGCGGGCGCGCAGTCGATCAGCAAGGTGGAGTGGATCGCGTCGGACCCCTCGACCACCGCAGAGCAACTCGCCGGCATGTGGACAAGCGCCAAGGTTAAAGTGACCTACGACGACGGCACCACCGAAACCTCGCCGCTCCGCTACGGCATGCTGATGAGCAACGAGACCAGGGTCGGCCACAACGCCAGTGCCGCCGGCGTGATCTACGATGAAAACATGGCTCCGATCATGGACCCGACCTCGAATGGCAAGCCGGTGACGTTCGAGACGCCGGACGGCACCATGCTCGCCAACATCGCCGGCAAGATCTACCACCTGTCGAATTTCGAATATGGCTGGATGCTGGCTGACGGCAGCGACCCGAGCGATGTCATGGGTCCCATCCTGCCCTCGTCGGTCACGCTGACCGAGCTGAGCCAGGCCGAAGACGGCACGCTGACCCCGATCGCCCAGTACCCGATCGACTTCTCGAGCGTCGGCGGCGTCGCGGTCACCTGCAACGCCACCGTCACCCCCTGGGGCACATTCCTGACCTCGGAAGAGAACTACGACGCCGACGGCCGCTCGGTCGAAGCCGCCCGCATGAAGGATCCGAGCGGCATGTCGGACGTCCTGCGCGGCATCACCAGGTACTACAACCACGGCAAGCTATCGAGCCCCTACTACCGGGGCGTCCTGCCGGAGATCAAGGTCGCGGCCGACGGTTCGACCAGCGTCGTCAAGCACTATGCCGTGGGCCGCGGCAGCTATGAAATGGCGCAGATCATGCCCGACCGGCGCACGGTGCTGGGCAGCCATGACGGCACCAACCAGCCGCTGACGCTGTTCATCGCCGACCGCTCGGGCGATCTTTCTTCGGGCACGCTGTACGCCGCGAAGTTCGACCAGACAGACGCCGATGGCGGAACCTTCGCGCTGAGCTGGATCAAGCTGGGCCACGCCAGCGATGACGAGCTAAAAGCGATGGTCGAAGGCGGCATCAAGTTCTCGGACATCTTCGAGACCGCAGACGAAGCTAAGGACGGGTTCACCGAGGTCAACGACCGGCAGCGACAAGGCGTCTGAGTTCCTGAAGGTCAAGAACCAGACCGCCGCGGCCTTCCTCGAGATGAAGCGCTATGCCGGCATGGTCGGCGCGGCAACTGAACTGCGCAAGTCCGAGGGCATGGCCTACGATCCGGCGAGCGCCACGATCTACCTGGCGATCTCGGAAATCGGCAAGGGCATGGAAGAAGGCAAGGGCTCCGGTGTCGGTGGCGACCAGATCCGGGTCCCGGCCGTGAAGTCGGGCGCGGTCTATGCGCTCTCGACCTCCGGCGGCCAGACCGACAGCGACGGCAACGCCATCGACAGCGGCTTCGTGCCCGTCTCGATGAGCGTCGCCGCCGGCCTGATGGGCAACGACATGGCCGAGGCCGACGCGCTCGGCAACAAGGCGCATCCCTACGCGATTGCCAATCCCGACAACCTCTACTGGTCGGCGGCCTACCGCACATTGTTCATCGGCGAGGACTCGGGCATGCACACCTCCAACGTGTTGTGGGCCTGGCAGCCTGGCATGCAAGCCCCGGTGCGACTTCTCAACGCTCCGGCCGGTGCCGAGCTGACCGGTCTGCGCATGATCGAGAACCTGGGCGGCCACGCCTATGCCACGACAAACGCCCAGCACGTCGGCGACTTCAAGCCGGGCGACAACAAACTTCTGAAAAAAGCAAAATCGCTGATCGACGCCAAGTGGGACAACGGCCATATGGCGCCCCTGGGATACGTGACCGGCCTGCCAGCCGCGCCGGTTTCGGTGAACTCACCTGATCGATCATAGGAAACTGGCAGGCCGGGCCTCGCGCCCGGCCCGTTCCGAATGGACCTGGCTTACAGCAGCCATCCCTTCCTGACGTGGCAGCGTATGAACTCGCCGGGGGTCACAGCTTTGGCAGAAGAAGGTGTCGTTCGAGGCCTTCAGTGCTAGCGCTCTCGCTTCGGGCGAGAACACCGTTTCCGTCAACCTGGGCGGTCCACCGAAAACCGTGATCACCTACGTCGAGAAGGATCATCGTCACCCGGCGAAGCTGAAGACGGCCGTAAGGGTTGGAAATCCCCTTCCTTTGACGATTGAGCTGCAGACCGTGCCGCGCCATCCGGCCTATGCATACGCCTACACGGACAGCGGACCAAGTCATCGTCAAGAAGACCACGCGAACCGTTGTTTGGACCAAATAACGATTTGGCTAAAAGCTCGGAGCCCCGCGCGCTTGGAAAGCCAAGCGCGCGATGGCGACCACGGCGAAGTCCGCATCGAGCGACCGTGGTGTGCCCCCTGAAAAGTGGTCCTCCCTGAAGTAGGCTTTCGAGCCATAGGAGGACGTTTGAATGCCCCAGAAGAAGCACAAGCCGGAAGAGATCGTCGCCAAGCTGCGGCAGGTCGACGTGCTGTTGTCGCAAGGCCGGTCGGTCGCGGAAGCGGTGCGCTCGATCGGCGTGACGCAGTTCACGTACTATCGCTGGCGAAAGGAATTCGGCGGCCTGAAGAGTGATCAGGTGAAGCGGCTGAAGGAGAACGAGCGGCTGCGCAAGGCCGTGTCGGACCTGACGCTCGAGAAGCTGGTTCTGAAGGAAGCCGCGTCGGGAAACTTCTGAGCCCCGCCCGTCGCCGCCGCTGCGTCGACCACGTCACGGCGAAGTTCTCCGTCTCGGAACGCTTCGCCTGCCGTGTCCTCGGCCAGCACCGTTCGACCCAGCGCAAGACGCCAAGGGGCCGCGCCGGTGACGCGGCGCTGACCGCCGACATCATTCGGCTCGCCACCCGGTATGGCCGCTACGGCTATCGCCGGATCACGGCGATGCTGAGGTCCGAAGGCTGGATGGTGAACGTCAAGCGCGTCGAGCGTATCTGGCGACGGGAGGGGCTGAAAGTCCCGCAGAAGCAACCGAAGAAGGGCCGCCTTTGGCTGAACGACGGGACCTGCATCCGTCTGCGGCCGGAGCACCCGAACCATGTCTGGTCCTACGATTTCGTCGAGAGCCGGACCCACGAAGGACGGAAGTTCCGCATGCTCAACATCATCGACGAGTTCACCAGGGAATGCCTGTCGATCCGCATCGGCCGCAGGCTCAATTCCACGGATGTCATCGACGTCCTGTCGGACCTGTTCATCCTGCGCGGCGTCCCCGGCCATGTTCGTTCCGACAACGGGCCTGAATTCATCGCCAAGGCGGTGCGTGAGTGGATCGTGGCGGTCGGGGCCAGGACAGCGTTCATCGAGCCGGGCAGTCCCTGGGAGAACGGCTATTGCGAGAGCTTCAATTCCAAGCTGCGCGATGAACTGCTCAACGGTGAGATCTTCTACAGCCTGGCCGAGGCGAAGGTCATCATTGAATCCTGGCGTCGCCATTATAATACCGAACGCCCACACTCATCGTTGGGTTACAGACCACCGGCACCAGAGGCCCTGCAATGGCCGGCTCCGCTCCGCGGACCAGCTCCGCCGGCCGCACCGGCGGTGGTGCCAAAACCTGTCATGCACTAAGATTTAACCCGGACCACTCGATAGGGGCAGGCCAGTCCAATTCGGAACGCTTGGATTTCAATTCTGATGGTACGCTCATACTCGGCCCTTTCGTTCCGGCGGGACCTTACCAGATCAGGCCGTCAAGGCCTGGTGGCAACTGCTACATAATTCCGATTATTTCCATACCGAAACCCGCATTTGGGCACGATCGATCGCGACCCTTCAAGTGGCAGGCCGTGACTTTTGGAAGGCTCAACTCCGACGCACCTTGAGGCCGTGTAACAAGTGGTGTAACAAGCGGTGTAACGCAATTCGGGCAGTTCTTTCAGGAACTTCCGGAATTTCGGCGAAAACGGTGTAATTGGGGAGAAGTCCCCCCTCTCCGCCATTTTTTTCTTGTCCGACTGTAGCCGGACGCGAAAAACCGGAATTTTGACGCGACAATCCGGAACACTTGAAAGCGCCTCGCCGTCCCATCGGCAACGATAGCGCCAAACCGCCAACCATTCGCGAGCATCGAACCTGTTGCCTTCAACTTCTGGACGCCCGTGTGGTCGTAGAGATTGACGGCGACGTCATCCGCGACCGACCGCGTAGCCGAAGTCGAAACGTCGGAGTTGTGGCGTTCCTGGCCTCGGACGACGCGGCCTATGTCACGGGCCGGACCATCAACATCGATGGCGGCTTGATCATGCCATGTCTTGCGACGGCTGACATAGAGCGCTTCCAGGAAAAGTGGACACCGGTTTTCCGTCCGGAAGCGCGCAAAAACAATGAGGTAGAGCCTGTTCGCGATTCCGTGAAACGCGGACAGGCTCTAGGAGGCCGAATATCCGCCGTCGACCGGGATCGTCACTCCATTGACCAGACGAGCGGCCGGAGAGGCGAGAAAAATGGCCGTACCGGCGAGGTCGGAGGGCTCGGCCCATTCGCCGCCCGGTATTCTTGCGACGACCTTTGCGTTGAACTCGGGATTTTCCCGTCCCCCGCGGCTGATTTCGGTCTTGATCCAGCCGGGTGCGATGGCGTTGACCCGTATCCCGTCTGACGCGAAGGAGATCGCCAGCGACTTGGTGAGGGAGACGATCGCCGTCTTCGCCGCGGCATAGGCCGGAACCTGCGGCGCGCCGAAGAAGGAGTACATCGAACCGATGTTGATCAGGCATCCGCGCGTTTGCCGGAGATGGGGCCGAAACGCATTGGCGAGCCGCAGGTTGCCGACGAGATGAATGTCGAGGATGTTCTTGAACACTTCTGTCTCGTATTCTTCCCAGCGGGCGAGCTTGCCGGCGCAATGGATCAGCACGTCGAGGGTGTCGATCCGCTCCGCCAATTCGGCGACGGCGGCATCCTGGGTCACATCCAGACGCTCGTACCGAATGCGGGGATCCGTGCCGGGTTTCGGATCGGCGATGTCCGCGACAACGACCTTTGCACCATGTGCAAGAAAGGCCTTGGCGAACTCGCTTCCTATGCCGCCGCTGCCGCCGGAAATCAGGACGGTCATTCCCTCGATGCTGAAACTCGGATCTCGTGTCATTGCATTTCCTTCAGGATAGTGGATCGCGCAGGACCATGGCTGCTGGCCGAACCTAGAAGAACGCGATCGGCCGCAGCGGGGAGCCGGAACCGTTCTGGATCGGCAGGGGAGCGGCGAACAGGAAGCAGCTGCGCGGCAGCAGTTCCATCCGCGCCACGCATTCGAGGATCAGGATGCCGTTCGGCAGCCAGTGGCGGGAATGGCCGGGATCGTCGCCGAGAACCCCGTCCACGGTTGCGATCTCACAGGCGACGGTGTCGGCGCCGACGGCCCGGACCTTGCGGTCCCTCAGCAGTTCGGCCGCGGAATTGTCCATGCCTGGCTGATTCCGGGCATAGAAGTGGGCCCGCTCGTCGGTGAACCAGAACTTCTTCAGCCAGCCGAAATTCACCAGGGCGATCTCGTCTTCGCCAACCGGCTGGCCATGCTTCGCCTCGTATTCGAGGAAGTCGTCGGAAGTGAGCACCGTGCCTGGCTGCCAGTCGCGATCCGAAAAATCGTAGACGCGCGCCGTGGCGATCAGCCGGTCGGCCGGGATCGTCTCGATGGTCTCGCTCATGCGGTCGGCGTGGATGTGCGCGGGCGCGTCGCAGTGGCATCCCGTGTGCTCGGCCATGGAAAGCGTCTGGCAATAATATCCGTCGCGGGCGTGGGTCACGGTCGGATCGATGACCATGTGGGGGTGGGTGGGAAATTTCGGGATCCCCCGTTCGAGCTTCGGAGCGAGGTCGACGGAACGCATTCCGCGAACGAGTGCCGTCAGTTGGTTCACCTGGTCCTGTGACATCGTCTCCTCCTGCAGGTCTGTTCGAAACGCGCTTCCACCGGCTTCATCCCGCCGTTCCGCCGAGGAGCGCCTCCACTTCGGGGCGTGTCGGATAGCTCCGCCGCCCGCCGGTCGCCCGGCACTTGATGGCGGCCGCCGCCGAAGCGAAGCGCAGGGACCCGACGGGGTCTTCCGTCTCGGCGAGCGACAGGGCGAAGGCGCCGTGAAAGAGGTCTCCCGCCCCGACGGTTTCGACCGGCCGCACCGGGAAGGCCGGCAACGTCCCGAGCTTCGACGATGCGTCCAGCCACATCACGCCTGCCGCTCCCAGGGTCACCGCGACGAAGCGGCAGTCGCGCGCCGCCAGGCGAAGGCCCTCGACCGGTTCCGCGGTCCCGTACAGGCTTTCCAGTCCAGGCGCGGAGAATATCGCATGCGTCGCCAGCCGGACCGCTCTCCTCGTGTCCCGGTCGGCGGCGCTGTCGGCATCGAGGACCGCAGGCTTGCCGCGCTCGCGTGCGGCGGAGAACACGGCGCAGGCGCCTTCGACCCAACGGTTGTCGGCCAAAACGACATCGGCTGCCGCAAGGTCGTCGACAGGCAGCCAGCCCGGTGCGACGTCGAAATCGTCCGGCCGGTAGAGGACGATCGCGCGGCTTCCGCCAGGCTCGCTCAGGACGACCGAATGGGCCGAAGTCGAGCCGGCGACGGAATGCGCGAGGCGCACGTCGACCCCTTCTTCCCTGAGGCCCTCCAGGATCCGGTGGCCCTTGTCGTCGCTGCCGACGAAGCCGCACCACAAGGCGCGCCCGCCCAGCCGACTGACGCCGACGGCGGCGTTTGCCGCCATTCCGCCCCCCTGTTCGCGGTAGGACAGGCATTCCTGCTTTCCGTCGCTGCCGGGCAGGCGCCCGACTTCGTAGATGAGGTCGAGCACCGCCCCCCCGAGGCACGAGACGATCTTCGTCACTTGAGCGCTCCCGACAGGCTTCCGCGCGCCAGGGCGCGTGACGCGATCCAGCCGAGCAGCAGGACCGGAAGGACCGCAAGGATCGCGGCCGCGGACATGCGGGCCCAGCTCTGTCCCTCGGTCGTGAAGAAGGACGCCATGTAGACGGGCAGGGTCGCGGCGGTCTGCCCGGTGAGGTTCACGGCGAAGAAGAACTCGTTCCAGGTCATGATGATCACCAGGAACGCCGTCGTGGCGAGGCCGGCCCGGGAAAGCGGGAGGATGATCTTCCAGACGATCACGCGATGCGGCGCGCCCTCGAGCAGGGCCGATTCCACGAGTTCGTAGGGAACGTCCTTGAAGAACGATCGCATCAGCCAGAGGACGATCGGGATGTTCAGCGACGTATAGATGACGACGAGCCCGACCAGCGAGTTGATGAGCCCGAGCTTCGTGAACAGGAGGAAGATCGGCACGATTACCGCCACGCCGGGCATGAAGCGCGTGGACAGGGCAAAGAACAGGAGGTCGTTCGATTTGCGGCCGGGGAAGAAGGCGAGCTTGTAGGCTGCGGGCACCGCGAGGGCGAAGGCCGCCGCCATCGACCCGGTTACGGCGACGAGGGTGTTTTCGAGGTAGTGCGGGTAGTCTCCCGCCAGCGCCCCGAGGTAGTGCGACCAGGTCAGCGGGACAAGCACCGTGGGAGGAACCGATATGGCGTCGGTCTCGTGCTTGAACCCCGTGAAGACCGTCCAGATGATGGGGAAGCACAACAGGAGCGCGGCGGCGAACGTCGCAAACGCAAGGGCGATATCCCTGATCGGAGAACGCATCTACCGACGCTCCATGTAGGGACGGACATAGGCGAGGAGGGCCAGGGCGACGATCGACGTCATGACCGCGGTGATTATCCCCCCGGCGGCCGCCCGGCCGATTTCGTATTGCTGGGTCAGCATGCGGTAGACCGCGAACATCAGGTTGGCCGTCGCGTTGCCGGGGCCGCCATATGTACCGACATAGATCGGGCCGAAGACGGGAAGAATGAGGATCGCCTCGATCAGCATGCCGACGCTCAGATAGGGGACGATGTGGGGAAGGGTGATGTACAGGAACTGCTCCCGGGCATTGGCACCGTCGATCTTCGCCGCTTCGATCGTTTCCTCGTCCACCGACTGCATGCCCGCGAGCAGGATCAGCATCATGAACGGCGACCACTGCCAGACGATCATCAGCAGGACGGCGGCGCGCGGCATGCTGGTGATGAGGTCGACCGGAGCGAGGCCCAAAGAGGTCAAGGCGAAGTTCAGGAGACCGTAGATCGGGTTGAGTATGAGGTTCTTCCAGATGATCGGATTCACCGTCTCCATGATCAGGAAGGGGGCGAACAGAAGCGAATAGGCGAGCCCGCGGCCGTAACGCAGGTTGTTGACGAGAAGCGCGAGCCCCAGGCCGATCGCCGTCGTGGCGATCGCCGAGAGGACAGTGAAGAGAACGGTGTTGCCGATCGCCGTGCGGAACACCGGATCGGTGAACACGTAGGCGTAGTTGTCGAGTCCCACGAAGCGGAACGGCCGCTGCGGATACATCAGGTTCCACGCATGCAGGCTGAAATAGAGCGTTGCGACCAGCGGAACCTGCGTCGTCACCACGAGGTAGAGGACGGCCGGCCAGGTGGCCCAGCGACCGGGTGCGAGGCGGCCCAGACGGGCCGCGCTCGATGTCTCACGTCCGGGTCGCATCGAACCCGGTCTACTTCTTGATGTAGCCGGCGTCGGTCATGACGCGCACCGCGGTCGCCTGGGAGCGCTTGAGCGCCTCGTCGACCGACATCTTGCCGGCGATGACGGCGGAGAAGTTCTGACCGAATTCCGCCGCCCAGGACGCGTATTCGGGGATGTTCACCTGTGCCGTGCCGGTGTAGGGGACGGGGTCTTTCGCCGGCTTGGTCAGGTCGGCACTCTCGATCGCCTTCAGGACGATCGGCGCGAACGGTGCCGCCTTGCGGTAGTCGGCGCGCTTGTAGGTCGAGATGCGCGTGCCCGAGGGGATGTGGAGCGGGCCGTCACGCTTGGCGACGAGATCGGCGTATTGCTTCGACGTCGCCCACCGGATGAACTCGAACGCGGCGTCCTTGTTCTTCGAGGACGACAGGATGCCGAGCGCCCAGGTGTAGAGCCACGCCGAGCCGTTCTTCGATCCTTCCGTCGGGGCGAGCGCATAACCGATCTTGCCGGCGACCTTCGACGTCTTCGGATCGGCGAGAAGGCCGGCAGCGACCGTCGCGTCCACCCAGATCGCCGCGCGGCCCTGCGCCATGAGGGTCAGGGCCTCGTTGAAGCCGACGCTCGTGGCACCAGGCTCGCCGCATTTCTTGAGAAGGTCGACATAGGCAACGAAAGCCTTCTTGAAGGCAGGGCTGTCGATCTGCGGTTCCCACTTCTCGTTGAACCACTTGGCGCCGTAGGAGTGCATGAAGGTGATGAAGGGCGCAAGCTGGCCGTAGTCGGGCACGCCCTTCATGACGATGCCGTAGATGCCCTTCTTCGGGTCGTTGAGCTTGCAGGCGAACTTGCGGATATCGTCCCAGGTCGGGGCGTGCGGCATCGTCAGGCCGGCCGTCTTGAAGAGGTCCTTCCGGTACATCGTGAAGGAGCTCTCCCCGTAGAAGGGCAGGGCATACAGCACGTCGTCGACCGTCAGCGCCTTGCGGATGGTCGGGATGATGTCGCCGACGTCGTACGTCTTGCGCTGCGCTTCCGGCAGCTTGTCGAAGCGCGGGGTCAGCGGGACCAGCCAGTCGTTCTTGGCCCAGCCGGACTGAACCTCGAACGGGCTGATCGTCGCGATGTCGTAGCGCCCGCCCTTGACCGCCACGTCCTGCGTCACGTTCTGCCGAAGAACATTGTCGGGCAGGACGACGAATTTGACGTTGATGTCCGGATGGGCCTTGGTGAATTCCGGTGCCAGCTTCTGCATGAGCACCATGTCCGGGTTATTGACGGTGGCCACCGTGATGTCGGTGGCGTGCGCCGCAAAGGCCGAAAGAACCATTGCTGTCGTCAGTAAAAGTCGATTCATTCCATTCTCCTCCCTGATGAGAAATGACAACGATTACATTCAAGGCAGAACGCCGGCAGAGCAGGAGATCATGCCGATGTCCGGACGGTCAGCTCGAAAGGCAGGACGATGTCCTCTACGGTCTTGCCCCGGCTTCTTTCCGGGTCCAGCATCGAGGCGACCGCCGGTCCGAAATCGAGTGCCGGGACCCTGACGGTCGAGAGCCACGGCGCGAGCCATTCGTTGATACGGTTGTCGTCGAAGCCGAAAATCGCCAGGTCGTCCGGGACGTTCACTCCCTTCTCCTGCGCTGCGCGGTGGATGCCGTAGGCGATCATGTCGTTGCCGCAGAAGACCGCACGCACGGGATTCTTCCTGGCCATGAGCGCCTTGCCATGCGAATAGCCGGCCTCCATTGTGAGCGAACTTTCGATCCTCAGGACGCGATCGGCCGGCCCGGCCTCTTCCAGGCCACGGAGAAAGCCCTCCAGGCGGCCGCGGCTCGCGGAGTAGCGAAGCGGACCGTGTATGACCGCGCAATGGCCATAGCCGTGACCCGCAAAGTACCGGCCGACCGCAAGGCCCGCGGCTTCGTTGTCGATGCCTACATAGGGTGCATCGATATGGGCGGGCGGACGACGGTTCACGAAGACGACATTCTGGAGACGATCGACCGTGTCGCGGAGCTTCGGCGTGTCGATGGCGCCGAGCAGGACGATGGCGTGCGGTCTCAGCGCCTCGGCCTCGTCAAGTAGCCTGTCCTGCTGCGAGGCATCCTCCGACGTGTTGGCGAGGACCATCGACAGGCCCACGTCGCTGAGCGAGCGTTCGAGCGAGATGGCGACGTCGGCGCAGAAGTCGTTGGTCGCATCGGGGACGAGAAGCACCACGACGCGAGAGCGGGAAAGCCGCAGAGACCGTCCGATTTCGGATGGCGTGTAGCCCAGGGCCTTCGCGACGCTACGGACCTTCTCGCGGGTTTCGGGAGCGACGACCTCGGCCTTGCCGGCGAAGACCCGAGACACCGTCGCGGTCGAAACGCCCGACGAAAGCGCGACATCACGCACAGTTGGCCTGTTTCCCACCGATTGCTCCCTGGCACATTGATATCTCCGTGTAATCGTGTACATCGGGCATGTCAACGTTTACATTTGATCGTCCGGGAATGGAATTGCCGGACAGCCGGGCATTTTCGAGGAAGCGAGGCGCACATCATGGACAAAGCGAGGCCAACATCCCGTCTTCAACGGCCGTCGGGCGGATTTGCCATGCTGGCCATCGACCAGCGCGAATCCATGCGGGCGATGTTTGCGGAAAAGCACGGCGCGCCCGTTCCGGACGATGTTCTCGTCCGGTTCAAGCTGGACGCGCTGAAAGCCCTCACGCCTTACGCGTCGGCGGTCCTGATCGACAGGGAATTCGGCTGGCGGCCCGCGGTCGAAACCCGCGCGGTGGATGCGGGATGCGCACTCATCGCAGCCGCAGACCGCTTTACGGCAAGCGAGACCGAAATAGTCGCGGATGTCGAAATCGACGGCGCCCTCGACCCTGCTGCCGTGAAGAGGGACGGAGCCGTCGCGCTTAAATTGCTGGTCACCTGGCGCCCGGACGAGAACCCCGACAAGCGGATTGCAATGGTCGACCGGTTCGTCGGCATCTGCAAGGCCAGCGGCCTGCTGAGCATCATCGAGCCGGTGGCACGCGCTCCGCGCGACGGTCGTCGCTGGGTTGTGACGAACGGCATCCTCGCGGCCGCCAGGGAACTGGAAAAAGGGGGGCGGACCTCTACAAGGCCGAGGTCCCCCTTCATGGGAGGGGTGAGGAGAAGGACGTCCGCGAGCAGTGTGCCCGGCTGACCGATGCGATCGACAGCCCCTGGGTCGTCCTTTCGTCCGGCGTCGCTCCCGACCACTTTCCCCAGGCGGTCGAATGGGCCTGCAGGGAGGGCGCTTCAGGCTTTCTCGCCGGGCGGGCCGTCTGGCGCGGTGCCATCGACGCTCCGATGTCGTCCGGGGGCTTGAGGATGACGCGGTTCCGCGCCTGGTGCGCCTTTGCGAGGTGGTCGATCGAAGCGTCGGCCGCGGTTGAGCGGCTGCGCTTGACGCAAGAGGATGGGTCACTTCCACCCTGCTCGATTCCGATCGAGACGAACTTGTCGATGTCCTCGGGGAGGATATCCTCCTGCACATGGACTTGATCTTCATCGTCCCGGTCCGGCGTGGCGACATGAATTCGCCCCACGCCGAACCAAAGGCGCAGGACCTGCCGAACACGCGAGGAGGCGAGGCAGGACGTGTTCGACTACATCGAGATGGTCTACAATCCGAAGCGCAAGCACGTCAGGAACGGATGCTGTCACCCTTCGAACGGCAGCAGAAAATGTAACCCGCGGGCGTCCACGAAGCTCGGGGTTATTCGGCAGAAAAGGGAAACTGACATGGCAACTTCGGCCGCGAAGCGCGCTCAATTCCGCAAATTGCACGA
>CAWIQE010000019.1:0-430505 GCA_963838155.1 uncultured Alphaproteobacteria bacterium | reverse complement strand
TCTAGTAGTGCGGCGGCCGGGTCGCGGGCGGCGCTTCGCGGGCCGCGTCCTCCAGCGTCGCGAACCGCTCGAGCAGCGCCTCGATCCGGGCACGCATCCTCTCGCTCGCCTTCCATTGTTCGGCGAGCTGTTCCGAAAGCTCTTCGATCGCGCGGGACTGGTGCGCGACCGTTTCCTCCAGGGCCGTGATGCGGTCGGCGTCGCTCATCGCGCAAGCTCCTCGAGGATGGTCCGCCAGGTCTCCGGGCAGCGGCCGCGGCTTGCGGTCCGCCCGGTCCACATAGACGTGGACGAAGCGACCCTGCGCCGCCGCCTCCTCCCGGTCGTTGCGAAAGAGCGCGACCGCATAGGTGACGGAGGACGTTCCGAGCCGCTCGATCCGGATGCCGGCGTCGACGGTGTCGGGAAAGACGATCTCGGCGAAGTAGCTGCAGGCCGTCTCGACCACGAGCCCCACGGTCCCGCCGGCGCGAAGGTCGAGGAGGCCCCGGTCGATCAGCCAGCCGTTCACCGCGGTGTCGAAGAGGGCGTAGTGCACCGTATTGTTGACGTGCCCGTAGATGTCGTTGTCGGCCCACCGGGTCTGCAGCCGCCTGAAGACCCGGAAATCGCGCCGGGTGAAAGGCTCCGGGCGCGCCACGATCACCACGCCGCCCGGTAGATCGCCACGGCGTCGGCTTCCTCGACGACGCGCGGATTGTTGACGAGCAGCCGCGTCTGCTTCATGGCGTCGCGCCCCATCGGCCTCAAGGCATCCTCCGGAATCCCGACGTCGCGCAGCCGGGTCGGGAGGCCGAGCGCGGCGGAAAGACCGGCGAGCCGCTCTATGAAGGCCCGGCAGGTGGCCTGGGACCCGCCTTCGCGTCCGAGTTCCGGAAAGGCATGCGGCGCCAGCGCGGCATAGAGGGCGGCCGACCCGTTCGAGGCATCGGCCGCGTTGAACGCCAGGACGTGCGGCAGCACCAGCGCGTTGGACAGCCCGTGCGGCACGTGGAAGGTGCCGCCGATCGGATAGGCGAGCGCATGCACCGCCGCCACCGGCGAGTTGGCGAAGGCCATTCCGGCGAGGGTCGATCCGAGCAGCATCGCCGCCCGCGCCTCGATATCGCCGGGTTCGGCGATCACCCGCTCGATGTGCCCGCCGAGCAGCCGGAGCGCCTCGACGGCGAGCATGCGCGACACCGGGTTGTTGTTGGCGCTCTTCGAGGCGTAGGCCTCGATCGCATGAACCATGGCGTCGATGCCCGTCGCGGCCGTCGTCGCCGCCGGGAGGCTGAGCGTCAGGCGGGCGTCGAGCAGGGCGATGTCGGGCTGCAGCAGCGGCGAGGACACGCCCCGCTTCTCGTCGTCCTCGACCGTGATGATGGAGACCGGCGTGACCTCCGATCCGGTTCCGGCGGTCGTCGGCACCAGGACCAGCGGCAGGCGCGGGCCTCTCGCATTGCCGACGCCCCAGGCCGCGTCCAGATCCTCGCCGGAGCCGGCAAGCAGCGCCGCGAGCTTGGCCACGTCCAGCGACGATCCGCCGCCGAAACCGACGACGCCGGTCGCTCCGTTCCGCAGCGCAAGGGAGAGGGCGGCCTCCAGGTTCCCACGGCTCGGGTCCGCTTCGACGCCGTCATACATCAGGATTTCGGCGCCGGCGTCCTTGAGCGACCGCACGGCCGGGTCCTCGATCCCGAGCGCGCGAATGCCCGCATCCGTCACGAAGAGCACGCGCGGACCGAGGAGCGCGCCCGCGAGCTCGCCGATTTCCGCGCTGGCGCCGGGGCGCACGACGAGGCGGGGCGGGGTGGTGAAAACGAACGGGTCCATGGTTCCTCCCTGGATTCAATCTGGACTTTAAGGCAAGAACTGTCGAGATTGGGAGATCAAAAACGGGCACCGCATCCGCGCGGCGGCCCCCGGGGAACACGCAGAAGAAGCAGACCTCCGCCAATGAGCGACATCGCCATAGAGCTGAAGGGCATCGACAAGAGTTTCGGCCTCGTTCACGCCAACAGGAACATCGATCTCACCGTCGCAAAGGGCACGATCCACGGCATCATAGGCGAGAACGGCGCCGGCAAGTCGACGCTGATGTCGATCCTCTACGGCTTCTACCACGCGGACGCCGGAGAAATTCTCGTCGACGGCGAAAATGTCGCGATCCGCGATCCGAGTGCCGCGATCGCCGCGGGCATCGGCATGGTGCACCAGCACTTCATGCTCGTAGAGAACTTCACCGTCCTCGAGAACGTCATGCTGGGCGCCGAGGACAACCAGATCCTCAATGCCGGCATCGCGCGCGCCCGCCGCGCGCTCAAGGACCTCGAGCGGGAATACGCCCTGGAGGTCGACCCGGACGCGGTGATCGAGGAACTCCCCGTCGGCCTCCAGCAGCGCGTCGAGATCCTCAAGGCGCTCTACCGCGGCGCCGAGATCCTCATCCTCGACGAGCCGACCGGGGTGCTCACCCCGTCGGAGGCGGATCACCTGTTCCGGATCCTCGAACAGCTGAAGGGGCAGGGCAAGACGATCGTCTTCATCACCCACAAGCTGAGGGAGGTGATGGCGATCACCGACGCGGTCTCCGTCATGCGCCGCGGCGAGATCGTCGCCACCCGGAGGACGGCGGAGACGTCGGTCGAGGAGCTTGCGGAGCTGATGGTCGGACGCCGCGTGCTGCTGCGCGTCGAAAAGGGCAAGGGCGACCCGATGGGCGTCAAGCTTTCGGTGCGCAACCTGACGGTCCGCGACCAGCGCGGCGTCACGATGGTGGACGACGTCTCCTTCGACGTCCGCGCCGGCGAGATCGTCGGCATTGCCGGCGTCGCCGGCAACGGGCAGTCGGAACTGCTGGAGGCCGTCTCCGGCATTCGCCGGGCGAATTCGGGCACGATCACGCTCGACGGCCGGCCAGTCGACGCGACGGCCGACGCCGGGGATCTCAGAAGCCGCGGCCTCGCCCACGTTCCGGAGGATCGCCACCACATGGGCCTGATCCTGGCCTTCGAGGAGAACGAGAACGCGATCCTCGGCTACCAGGGCGATCCGCGCTACCGCAGCGGCGTCCTGCTCGACGTCGACGCGATCCGCAGCGACGCGGCCGACAAGATCGATCGCTACGACATTCGCCCGCCCGACTGCCGGCTGAAGACGGCGAATTTCTCCGGCGGCAACCAGCAGAAGATCGTGCTCGCCCGCGAGTTCGAGCGCGATCCGGACGTGCTGATCATCGGCCAGCCGACCCGCGGCGTCGACGTGGGCGCCATCGAGTTCATCCACAGGCGCATCATCGAGATGCGCGACGCCGGCAAGGCGGTACTGCTCGTCTCCGTCGAGCTCGACGAGATCCGCGCCCTGTCCGACCGGATCCTCGTCATGTTCGACGGCCGCATCGTCGGCGAGCGCGGCCCGGATGCCGCCGAACGCGATCTCGGGCTGCTGATGGCCGGCGTCGGGAACGAAGAGCGGGCCGCATGAGCGCACCCTATGCAAAGCTTCCGACCTGGGTGGAATACGTCCTCCTGCCGCTGATCAACGTCGTGGTGGCCTTCCTGGTCGCAGGCCTCGTCGTGCTGATCGCCGGCAAGAGCCCGATCAAGGCCTTCGAACTCCTGATAGAGGGTGCCTTCGGCTATGGCGAAGGCATCGGCTACACGCTCTACTACGCCACCAATTTCATCTTCACCGGCCTCGCGGTGGCGGTGGCGTTCCACTGCAGCCTCTTCAACATCGGCGGCGAGGGCCAGGCCTATGTCGGCGGCCTGGGCGTGGCGATCCCCTGTCTCTGGCTCGATCGCTTCGTTCCCTGGTACGTGACGTTCCCGATCGCCATCCTCGGCTCGGCCGCCTTCGGCGCGCTCTGGGCGCTCATCCCCGGCTATCTCCAGGCCAGGCGCGGCAGCCATGTCGTCATCACCACCATCATGTTCAACTTCATCGCTTCGAGCCTGATGGTCTATCTTCTCTCCCACGCGCTGAAGCCTGTCGGGGGGATGGCGCCGCAGACGCGCAATTTCGCCGCCGGCGGACAGCTGCCCACCCTCGGCGGCCTGCTTCGTCTGTTCGGCCTCGATCCGGGGGCCGCTCCCCTCAACGTCTCGTTTCTCGTCGCGCTCGCCGCCTGCTTCCTCGTCTGGGTCCTGGTGTGGCGAACGCGCTTCGGCTACGAGCTGCGCACCCAGGGCGCCAGCGCCAAGGCCGCCCGCTATGCCGGCGTCGACCAGACCCGGATCATCGTCCTCACCATGGCGATCTCGGGCGCGCTCGCCGGCATGATGGCGCTCAACAACGTGATGGGCGACCAGTTCCGCCTGCAGCTGGATTTCGTCAACAACGCCGGCTTCGTGGGCATCGCCGTGGCGCTCATGGGCCGCTCGCATCCCGCCGGCATCATTCCGGCGGCGATCCTCTTCGGCGTGCTCTACCAGGGCGGCGCCGAGATCTCGTTCGAGATGCCCGCCATCACCCGCGACATGATCGTCGTCATCCAGGGGCTCGTGATCCTGTTCGCCGGCGCGCTCGAAAACATGTTCCGGCCGGCGCTGGCGAGAGCGTTCGCCTCGCGGCCGGGGCGATCCCCGGCGCGTGAAGCGCCGGCAGCGGGAGAGTAGCCGATGGCGTGGATGACGGTTCTCAACCTCCTGGAATCGACCGTGCGCGTCTCGCCGCCGCTGATCTTCGCGGCGCTTGCCGGCCTCTATTCCGAGCGCTCCGGCATTTTCGACATCGGCCTCGAAGGCAAGATGCTGGCGGCGGCCTTCGCCGGCGGCGCGGTCGGCGCCGTCGCCCATTCCGCGCTGCTCGGGCTCGCCGCGGCCGTTCTCGTCTCGGTCGCGCTCGCCGTCGTGCACGCCTTCGCCTCGATCACGCAGCGCGGCAACCAGATCGTTTCCGGCGTCGCGATCAACTTCATCGCCTCGGGCGCCACGGTCATTCTCGGCCAGGCCTGGTTCGACCAGGGCGGCCGGACGCCGCAGCTCGACGCGGCGAGCCGCTTCACCACGATCGACCTGCCGTTCGCCCATGTCCTGGCGGGCGTGCCGGTCGTCGGCCCCATCTACGACCACCTGATTTCAGGCCATTTCGTCCTGACCTACCTGGCGTTCGCGATGGTCCCCTTCACCTGGTGGGTGCTGTACCGGACCCGGTTCGGGCTGCGCCTTCGCGCCGTCGGCGAGAACCCGGGGGCGGTCGATACGGCCGGAATATCCGTCGCCTGGCTGCGCTATCGCGCGGTGATGTGCGACGGCATCCTGTGCGGCTTCGCCGGCGCCTATCTCTCGATGGCCATGACCTCCGGCTTCGTCAAGGACATGACCGCCGGCCGCGGCTACATCGCGCTCGCCGCGCTGATCTTCGCCAAGTGGCGGCCCGTGCAGGTCATGTTCGCCTGCCTGCTCTTTGGCTTCCTCGATGCGCTCGGCATCCGTCTTCAGGGAAACCCGCTGCCGCTGATCGGCCAGGTGCCGGGACAGTTCATCCAGGCCCTTCCCTACATCCTCACCGTCATCCTGCTGGCCGGCTTCATCGGCAAGGCCGTCCCGCCGCGCGCCGGCGGCCAGCCCTACGTCAAGGAGCGCTGACATGGCGCAAGACCTGTTCGAGGCCGCTCGCGCGGCGATGGACCGGGCCCACGCCCCCTATTCGAACTTCCCCGTCGGCGCCGCCATCCGCGCCGACGACGGCCGGATCTATGCCGGGGCGAACGTCGAGGTGGTCTCCTTTCCCGAAGGCTGGTGCGCCGAGACGACCGCGATCGGCCATATGGTGATGGCCGGGGCCGGCCGCATCGAGGAGATAGCGGTAGTCGCCGCGCGGCTGGCCAAATGCACGCCCTGCGGCGGCTGCCGCCAGCGGCTCGCCGAGTTCGGCCGCCCCGAGACCAGGGTGCATCTCTGCGACCCGACCGGCGTCGTGCAGACCGTCGCGCTCGGCGACCTCCTGCCCCTGAGCTTCGGCACGGGTTCCCTCGGATGAACGCCGCGGCCGATATCCTGCGCGCGCGCCTCGGCGGTCTCGAGCCGCGCCATGCGATCGTCCTCGGCTCGGGCCTGGGCGCGCTCGTCGACGAGGTGTCGGAGGCCGTCCGCGTGCCCTATGGCGACCTGTCGGGCTTTCCGATTTCCGCCGTCTCGGGCCATGCCGGAGAGGTCGTCGCCGGCCGTCTCGGCGGCACGCCGGTCGTCATGCTCTCCGGCCGCGTCCATTATTACGAGCACGGCGACCCGGCCGCCATGCGTCCGCCGCTGGAAGCCCTCGGCGCGCTGGGGATCCGCAAGCTCGTCCTGACGAATTCGGCCGGCTCGCTGCGCGCCGACATGCCGCCCGGATCGGTCATGCTGGTTTGCGACCACATCAACTGGTCCGGCCTCAATCCCCTCATCGGGGAGCCCGGCGACCGGCGCTTCGTCGGCATGACGCAGGCCTACGATCCCGGCCTCGCCGACGCGATGCGCGCCGCGGCGGCGGCGGCAGGCGTCGAACTCCACGAAGGCGTCTACATGTGGTTTTCCGGCCCGTCCTTCGAAACCCCCGCGGAAATCCGCATGGCGCGCCGTCTCGGGGCCGACGCCGTCGGCATGTCCACCGTGCCGGAAGTCATACTCGCCCGCTTCCTCGGTCTCGACGTCGCCGCCGCGTCGGTCATCACCAATCTCGGGGCCGGCATGTCCGCAGCGGAGCTCTCGCACCGGGAGACGAAGGAGATGGCGCCCGTCGGCGGCCGCCGCCTCGCCGCCGTTCTGAAGGAAATGCTCGCCCGTGCCGAAGGAGCCGGCCCATGAGCCGCCTGCCGCAGGAGATCATTCGAACGAAGCGCGACCGGGGCGAACTGGCGCCCGACGACATCGGCCGCTTCGTGCGCGGCCTCGTCGACGAGAGCTTCGGCGAAGGCCAGGTCGCCGCGCTCGCCATGGCCATTTTCCTCAACGGCATGACGCGCGCGGAGGCCGTGGCCCTGACGCTGGCGATGCGCGATTCCGGCGACGTGCTCGCCTGGCCGGACCTCGACAGGCCGGTCGCCGACAAGCACTCGACGGGCGGCGTGGGCGACAACGTCTCGCTGATGCTGGCCCCGATCGTCGCCGCCTGCGGCGTCGCGGTACCGATGATCTCCGGGCGCGGCCTCGGCCACACCGGCGGCACGCTCGACAAGATGGACTCGATCCCCGGCTACCGGACCACCCCGACGAGCGATCTCTTCCTGCGGACCGTGGCCCGCGCCGGCTGCGCGATCATTGGACAGACGGGCAATCTGGCGCCGGCCGACCGGCGCTTCTATGCCATCCGCGACGTCACCGGCACGGTCGAATCGATCCCTCTCATAACGGCGTCGATCCTTTCGAAGAAGCTCGCCGCCGGGCTCCATGCGCTGGTGCTCGACGTCAAGGCCGGCAGCGGCGCCTTCATGGCATCCGTCGATGACGCGATGGCGCTCGCCCGCTCGCTCGTGGAGGTCGCCGCGGGTGCGGGGCTGCCGACGACCGCGCTCGTCACCGACATGAACCAGCCGCTGGCCTCGGCCGCGGGCAACGCCGTCGAGGTTCGCAACGCGATCGATTTCCTGACCGGCCGCCATCGCGATGCGCGGCTGGAGGAGGTGACGCTGGCGCTCGCCGGCGAAATGCTCGTCTCCTCCGGCCGCGCCGACGGGCCGGACGAGGCGGCGGCGCTGGCCGCGGAGGCCCTATCGGCCGGCCGGGCCGCCGAGACCTTCCAGAGAATGGTGCGCGAACTGGGCGGCCCCGCCGACCTCATCGAGGAACCGGGGCGCCATCTTCCCGAAGCGCCGGTCCAGCGGGCGGTCGAGGCGCCGGCCGCCGGCATCCTGCGCTCCTGCCGCACGCGCGACCTTGGGATCACGGTCGTCGAACTCGGCGGCGGCCGGTTGCGGCCCTCCGATACCGTCGATCATGCCGTCGGCCTGTCCGGGTTGAAGCGGCTCGGCTCCCGATTGGAGAAGGGAGAGCCGCTCGCCGTCGTCCACGCCCGCACCGACGAGAGCGCCGCCCGGGCGACCGCCGCCGTGCTCGCCTGCTACGAAATCGGCGCGGAAGGTCCCGACGAGAACGCCGTCGTCATGGGACGGGTGGACTGAAACCTCAGTCCTTCAGGTTGAGGACCCCGTCGCGCACCTCGTAGGAGCGGAGCCTGTTCAGGACGTTCATCCCGATGAGCGTCTGCGACATGGCGGAATCCGGCAGCACCAGGGCGGACACGTCGTCCTGCCGGATATCGCCGATTTCGAGGGAATCGATCCTTGTGCGCGCCGCTTTCGTCCGTCCGTTCGCCGTCTCGACCACGGCCGTGAAATCGCCCGGCTGCAGCGCGATGCCGATGTCGCGGGCCGTCGATTCGTTCAGTGCGACGAAGGTCGCGCCCGTATCGATCACGCCCTCGACCTGCCGGCCGTTGAGCCTGAAGAGGCCGCCATAGTGGCCCTGTCCGTTCAGGTGGAGGACGGCGGTCCGGCCGCCGCCCAGATAGGCCGCCTCCGGCAGCTTCGGGGGTCGTTCGGCCCCAGACTCCGCCGCGCCGTCCGATGCGTCGCCGACCGGCGCGTGGGCGTGACGGTCCGCAAAGATTTCGAAATAATGCGGCACGAGGCCAGCGAGGCCGACGAAGACGACGAGCACGACGATAAAGCGCGTCAAGACCGCCCCCTTTTCGCGAATTGACCACGCCGCATCCAAGCATCGCGAAGATGACGCAATCGTAAATTTCAGCCGGACGCCGGCGCACCTTTCCCCTTCGGTTAAGCGTTCCTTAACCCGGCGCACGCTCGCGCGCGAGGTCGCGCCCCGGCCGGCCCGCTAGAGCGTGTCCGCGTTTCACGGAATCGCGGACACGCTCTATCTCTTTGTCTTTGCGCGCTTCCGGACGGAAAACCGGTTTCCACTTTTCCTGGAAGCGCTCTATTTGGTGCCGTACATCCGGTCGCCGGCATCTCCGAGTCCCGGCACGATATAGCCCTTCTCGTTGAGGTGGCTGTCGATCGCGGCCGTGAAGATCGGCACGTCCGGATGCGCCTCGCGGAAGGTGCGGATGCCCTCCGGCGCGGCCAGCAGGCACAGGAAGCGCATGTTGCGGGCGCCACGCTGCTTGAGCCTCTCGATCGAGGCGATCGAGGAATTCCCGGTCGCAAGCATCGGGTCGACGACGATCACCAGCCGGTTGCCGACGTCTTCCGGCGCCTTGAAATAGTATTCGATGGCCTCCAGCGTCTCGTGGTCCCGGTAGACGCCGATATGGGCGACCCGCGCCGAAGGGACGAGGTCGAGCATGCCTTCCAGCAACCCGTTGCCCGCCCTCAGGATCGAGGCGAAAACCAGCTTCTTGCCTTCGAGAACCGGCGCCTGGATCGTCGCGAGCGGCGTCTCGATCGTCTCCTCGGTCAGCTCCAGGTCGCGGGTGATCTCGTAGCACAGCAATGTCGAGATTTCGCGCAGAAGGCGCCTGAACCCGGCCGTCGACGTCTCCTTCTTGCGCATGATCGTCAGCTTGTGCTGCACTAGGGGGTGGTCGATCACCGTAACGCCGTCCATTCGTGCTCTCCCTTGTCGTGGCCTCGGGCGTCGCCTTTGAAGGTGAAACCGGCCTTCCGTCCGGCAACGCTTGGAACGGATGGAACCGGGCCGTTTCGGGAGGTCCCGAGCGGCTCCAGTCGGTCCCCGGCGACCTTAGACACCGCCCGGCCGCTTCCCGCAAGGCGGAAATCAGCTGCCGTGGTCGACGAGCGCCAGCAGCCGCGCGCGCGTTCCCTCGTCGACGAATGCCGCTTCCAGCGCCGTTCGCGTCAGTGCGCGCAGCGCCTCCATGCCGAGGCCCATCGCATCCCGAGCCTCGGCATATTCGCGACCCAAGGAGGTCGCGAAATAGGGCGGATCGTCGGAGTTGACGGTCGCCCGGACGCCCGCTCCGATCAGGCGCGGCAGCGGATGGGAGGCGAAATCGGCATAGAGGCCCAGCGCCACGTTCGATCCGGGACAGACTTCGAGGACGATCCCCTCGTCGGCGATGCGGCGAACGAGCTCGGCGTCCTCGATCGCCCGCACCCCGTGGCCGATTCGCGACGGCCGGATGTGCTCGATGGCGGACCGGACGCTCTCCGCGCCGGCGAGCTCGCCCGCATGGACGGTGATGCCCAGTCCGGCGTCTCTCGCCGTTTCGAACGCCCGCACGTAGTCGCCCGCGGCCCCGAAGCGTTCCTCGCCGGCCATGCCGAACCCGGTGACGAGCGGATGCGGCCGCGACGCCGCGAAGCGGGCGGCGGAGGCGACCGCCTCCGGCCCGAGATGGCGCACGCCGACGACGATCATCCGGCATTCGATCGCCGTTCGGCCCCTGGCGCGCTCGATCCCTTCGGCAAGCCCGGCAACATAGGCTTCCGGCGCCAGACCGGCGCTCGCCGCATGGTCGGGCGACACGAAGATCTCGCTGTAGATCGCGCCGTCGGCGGCCAGCGTATCCAGATGGCTCTCCGCGAGCCTGGCATAGTCCTCCAGACTGCGGAACAGCGCCGCCGCCACATCGTAGGCCCGCAGGAACGTCGTGAAATCGTCCCACAGGAAGCGCTCGCCGTCGAGGATTCCGGAAACGTCGACACCGTATTTGCGCGCCTGCGCCCGCACGAGCGCGGGGGATGCCGCACCTTCGATGTGGCAGTGCAGTTCCGCCTTGGGCAGCATCGCGGTCCCCGGGTCCGCCGGGCTCACAGGAAGCTTTCGCCGTGCGGACCGGCCGGAAGGTCGAGATGCGCCGCGATCGTCTCGCCGATGTCGGCATAGGTGGAGCGGACGCCGATGCCGCGGGGGCGCAGGCCCGGGCCGAACGCCATGATCGGGACGCGCTCGCGCGTGTGGTCGCTGCCCCGCCACGTCGGATCGCATCCGTGGTCCGCCGTGATGACGACGAGATCGCCGCGCTTCAGTCGCTGCCCGACCTCCGGCAGCCTGCGGTCGAACGCCTCGAGCGCCGCCGCGTAGCCCGCCACGTCCCGGCGATGGCCGTACAGCATGTCGAAGTCGACGAGATTGGAGAAGACGAGGGCCCCGTCCTGCGCCTCGTCGATCGCCGCGAGCGTGGCGTCCAGGATCGCCGCGTTGCCGGAGGCCTTGCGCGTTTCGGTGATCCCGCGGTGGGCGAAGATGTCGGCGATCTTGCCGACGCCGGTCACCTGCCGGCCAGCCGCCTCGGCGCGGTCGAGGAGTGTGGGTTCGGGCGGCGGCACCGAATAGTCGCGGCGGTTTCCCGTGCGCTCGAAGTCGGCAGGCGTTTCGCCGACGAAGGGACGGGCGATCACCCGCCCGATGTCGAGGTCGTCGACGCGTTCGCGCACAATGGCGCAGAGGTCGTAGAGGCGGTCGAGCCCGAAATGCCGTTCGTGCGCCGCGATCTGAAAGACGGAGTCGCTCGAGGTGTAGCAGATCGGCTTCCCCGTGCGGATGTGTTCCTCCCCGAGGCGGGCGATGATGTCGGTTCCCGATGCGTGGCAGTTGCCGAGGATGCCCGGCAGGTTTCCGCGCTCGACGATGTCCTCGACCAGCGCCGGGGGAAAGGCCTCGCCCTCCGTCGGGAAATAGCCCCATTCGAAATCGACCGGCACTCCGGCGATCTCCCAGTGACCGGAGGGCGTGTCCTTGCCGCGGGAGGTCTCGCTCGCCGATCCGTAGAGGCCGATCGGCCGGGCCGGGCGCTCGAAGCCGTGCGGAATGAGGCCGCTTGCCTGGCGTGCGGCGTGGACCAGCCCGAGCGCCGCCATCCGCGGGATCTTCAGGGGTCCCTCCCGCAGTCCCGCCCGATCGGCGAGGCCGGCGCCGCAGAACTCGGCGATGTGGCCGAACGTGTCGGCCCCGAGATCGCCGTAGTCCTCCGCGTCCGGTGCGCCGCCCACGCCGAAGGAATCGAGAACCAGTAGAAATGCGCGTGCCATGGGTCCATCCTTGCCTGCGGCAGGACCCTAGATCAACCGGTCTCGGAAGGGAATCGCTCCGGGCGACGGATTCGCCCGCGGCAAGGTCGGACGGAGGGCTGCGACCCGACCCCCGCCCGTTCCGTCAGCTGCAGGTGCCGTAGTCGATCTGGCCGTTCTGGCGGGGCCTCAGATAGTACGTCTTCTTCATGTCCAGCGTGTTGATCCCGAGGCCGCTCACCGCCGGCATCATGAGATGGTGCAGGAAGGAAACCTCGGTGCGCACGATGTCCGTGTCGTTGACGATCAGGTCGGAGGGCAGCGTGACCGCGGACGCGGCCGCATAGGGCGTGTTGCCGTCCTGGTCCCAGGACCACCGCACGGTGGCGTTGCCGGAGCCGTCGATCTTGACCTCGGTGATTTTTATCTGGGGCGTCGATTCGTTGTACGGCGTCATGATGGCGTTGGCCACGTCCGGCATGCCCGCAAGGAAGCTGCTCTTGACGCAGGAATTCTGCGAGACGAGATCGGCGATCGTGCTCGATGCGCGGGCGACCTTCTTGTTGATCGACATGGAAACCGAGATTTCGGCCGAGCCGACATAGAGCAGGATGAGCACCGGCGCGACGATCGCGAACTCGATCGCCCCGACGCCCCTGTGCTCGCGCAGCAGGCGCCTCAGCGTCAGGGTGATCCCTCTTTGTCCGGGCGGGTTCATGTCGCTCATCGTGCTTCTCCTGCCTGCGGGCGGCTCGGAAACGGGACAGGGTTGCTCAAGGATAGTTTTCGTTCGCGAAGGCCGTCGTCGCCACCATCAGATAGTCCGAGCCCTCGGCGCTGCCCGGCCGCTCGTTGGTGATGTAGGGGCGCACGAGATCGGTGACGATCTGCCACCGGTAATAGGCGCGCACCATGTTGTAGCTGCCGGGCCCTCCCGGGTCGTATCCGAAGCTCGCGGTGTCCAGCGCGCCGAACGAACCGCCGCCCTGGCGGGGAATGCCGATCGGCATGTCGGCGAAGGTGGTGAAGGTGCGCACGTCCAGGAAGAGCTTCTGGTCGTTGCCGCCCGAACAGCTCAGCATGATGTTGATCTCGTCGCAGAACGCGCTGCGGAAGGCGGTGGCGTCCATGTCCGTCGCCGCACTCTTGTTGAACGTGATCTGTCCGGTCCTGATTTCGCGCGCCATCGTGTCGACGGCGTTTTCCAGGAGCTGCTCGCCCGCATAGGCGACGAACGTCTCGATGATGGCGAAAACGATGAGAAAGAACGGAATGGCGAGGATAGCGAACTCGATCGCGGCGACGCCGTCGCGCGAGCGGAACATTCGGCGCAAGCGGCCGCCTCGCCCCTTCACGTCGGTTGCCGCGTCGATGGAGATCGACCCCGTTTCTGGATTCCGTTTCATCTGAAGAGCGGTATCAGGAATGCGTTTACGATCCGTAACGATGGCCGGCGAAATTGGACTCGTCCGGCGGATCGTGAATCGGCTTCCGTCGCCTCGCAGGCGTCAGTGGCCCGCCGGCGCCCCGACCTGCGGTTTGACCTCGCAACTCGGTCCGCACGAGAGCACCGTCCTGTTCGTCTGGCGGAAGACGCGCACCGTATGGTCTTCGTCCGCGGAGACCAGCACGTCCTTGTCGACGATCGCGCTGTCGTCCTTGCCGAGCACGACGAGATTGGTCGTGCCGAAAGCCTTGCCGGTCAGGACGATGGTCTTGTCGTCGGCAATGGTGACGTCGGCGATGTTCGAGTTGCCGACGATCACCCGCTTGATCGGGTGGTTCAGCCTCAGGATGCGGGCGTGGTCCATGAAGACCTCGATGGGCTGGTCCGCATGGGCGGGCGCCGCGATGCCGAAGATCGCGATGAGGGAAAGTGCGGCGAATGTCCGGGCGGCGAAGTCCCGGGCCGTTGTGTGAACGCGCATGAATCAGTCCTCGGCAATATGAACGGCCTCTAAAATCGCCCGGAATGGTGAACGAATGATTAAGTCGCGGCCGCGTCTGCGTGGATAAATCGTTAGGAACTCCGTGCTATTGGGAGGGGAGGAAAGACGGCACGATGGTTCTCGCGGCAATTCTCATCATTTTTCCGCTCTGCATGGCGGCGACGATCTATTCGGACGCCCGGTCGATGACCATTCCCGACCGGGTATCGGTCGTTCTCTTCGCCTCCTTCGTGATCCTCGCCGCACTGTCCGGGATGGGCCTGAGGCAGATCGGGCTCGACCTGTCCTGCGGAGCCGCGGTCTTTCTCGTCTGCTTCGCCCTCTTCGCATCGGGCGTGATGGGCGGCGGCGACGTCAAGGTGCTCTCCGCGAGTTCCGTCTGGTTCGGGCTCGGCGCGCCGCTGATGACGTATTTCGTCACGATATCGCTCATCGGAGGGGCGCTCGCGATCGTCCTCCTGCTGGTGCGCGCGCGGGCAGGATTGCTGGCGTCAGCCCGCATATCGTTGCCCGCCCACTTCCTGGACCGGAACGCGGGAGTGCCCTACGGCATAGCAATCGGCATCGCCGGGCTGATCTGCTATCCGCAGACCCCGCTCATGACCTATGCTCTTGGCCAGCTTGCGAAATAGAACGCCGAAACCCGGTCGAAGCCGCTCCGTGCGGGCAAGGTTTTTGCGTTATCGTTGCTTTAACTAACATCCTAACCAAGCTGTTAACCATAATTATACGATTCTTCGAGCATGCTAATCCTCGAAGACAACCCTTGCGTCTCGAGGTTCGACGATGAAGCCCGCCCGCCTGATAATCCTGACCGTGGCCGTCGTGGCCGCCGGCTTGGCCGGCTACATGGCGATGAGCCTCACCGGGCAGGCGCCGAAGCAATCGGTCCGCATACCGGTCATAGAGAAGGCCGCAAGCAAGAAAGTGCTCGTCGTCAAGAGCAGCGTCCCGGTCGGGTCGCGGCTGAAGCCCGGCGATCTCGAATGGAGGGACTGGCCGGCCGACGGCGTCGTCAAGGGCTTCATGACCAAGACGGACCGTCCCGACGCGATCGAGGACCTCAAGGGCGCGGTCGTGCGCCTGCCCATGTTCGCCGGCGAGCCGGTCCTCCCGGAAAAGATCGTCGATTCCAGCAGCCACATCATGTCGTCGCTCCTGCCGGCCGGCAAGCGGGCGGTGGCGACGCAGATCTCCGTGGCGACCGGTGCCGGCGGCTTCATCCTGCCGAACGACCGCGTCGACGTCATCATGGTCAAGAGGGGCCAGGCGGGCGGCACGTTCTCCACCGACACGGTGCTGTCGAATATTCGCGTCCTGGCGATCGACCAGCGCATCCAGGAAGACGAGAACGGCAAGAAGACCGCCGTCGGGGCGACGGCGACGCTCGAGCTGACGCCCAAGCAGACGAAGATACTGACGGTGGCGCAGCAGATGGCGGACCGTCTCACGCTCGCCTTGCGGAGCACGGCGGACGCCCATGAGCCGGACACCGGCGGCGCGTCCTATCTCTTGAGCGGTAACGGCGGCTCATCGATCCAGATCATCAGGTCGGGCGCGATATCGACCGCCGCGGCCAGCAACTGAAGTGGGGAATTGACAGTGACAAAGCTGACGAATCTCGTCTCGAGGGCCGCTGCGATCGGCGCGACGATGATGGCGGGCACCGCGGTCTTCGTCGTCGCCAGTCCCCTGACCGGCCTGACCGTTCCCCAGGCGCGGGCGGACGTCGATCTGGTGAACATAACCCGGCACGGTCCCGGCGTGAGCAGGAACGTCAAGCTCGGGCTCAACAAGGCGGTGGTGATAGACCTGCCGGAAGACGCCCATGACATCCTCGTCGCGGACCCGACCGTCGCCGATGCGGTGACGCGGTCCTCGCGCCGGATCTATCTCTTCGGCAAGGCCGTCGGGCAGACGAACATTTTCGTCTTCGGCGCCGACGGCCGGCAGATCGTCTCGATAGACCTGTCGATCGAGCGCGACGTGGCGGGCCTGCAGAAGCAGCTCGCCCGCTTCATCCCCGATTCCAACATCAGGGTCGAGATCATCAACGACAACATCGTCCTGACCGGCACCGTCCGCACGCCCCAGGATTCGGCGCGCGCCGCGCAGTTGGCCAACATCTTCGTCACCGGCGGCGAGGCGACGACCCGCAACATCACCGCGACCGGCGGAAGTTCCGCCGGCGGCGCGGCGATCTTCGCCGAACAGCGCCAGAAGTCGCAGATCGTCAACCTGCTCCAGATCGACGGGCAGGACCAGGTGACCCTCAAGATCACGGTCGCCGAGGTGAAGCGCTCGATCCTCAAGCAGCTCGGCATCAACAGCAGCATCTCCGGTACGGGCGGCGGCGTCACGGCCGGCCTGGTGAGCAACAACACTCCGGTGGAGAGCCTCATCGCCGGCACCACCACCGGCAACGGCACCTCCGCCGGCGTGTCGGCGACCATCGGGAGCTTCGGCATCGGCGCCACCATCCACGCCATGGAGCAGGCCAACGTCATCCGCACGCTGGCCGAGCCGACCTTGACGGCCATCTCGGGCGAAAACGCGAACTTCCATGTCGGCGGCGAGGTCTTTTTCGCGACCACAACCAACACGTCGACGGGGCAGGCGACGCTGCAGGGCATCAATTACGGCATCAATCTCGGCTTCACGCCGGTGGTGCTCTCGGCCGGCCGCATCAGCCTGAAGATCAACACCGAGGTTTCGGAGCCGCAGAACAGCGGCGGCTCCTTCTCCAAGAACGAGCGCACGGCCGACACCTCCGTCGAACTGCCGTCCGGCGGCTCCATCGTGATCGCCGGCCTGCTCAGCGACAACATGCGGCAGACCATCTCCGGCGCGCCCGGCCTGTCCAGGATCCCGATCCTCGGCACGCTCTTCCGCAGCCGCGACTTCGTCAACAACCAGACCGAACTGGTCATCATCGCGACGCCGTACCTGGTCCAGCCGGTCGCCCGGAACAAGCTGTCGCGCCCGGACGACAACTTCGTGGCCGCGTCCGACGGCGCCGGCTACTTCCTGGGCCGCGTCAACAAGATCTACGGGCACATGAAGACCGATCTGCCGGACGGCCGCTACCACGGCGTGGTCGGCTACATCTACAAGTGAGGGAATTGAGGGGATGACAATCGCGAGCTTGACCCCGCCGGCAGGCGCCCGGCTTACACGGACCGGAGGCCCGTCCTTCCGATCCTTCGGCCGCACGATGTCGGTCGCTCTCCTTGCCGGCGCGGTCTTCGCCCTTGCCGGTTGCGTCGGGTCGAACAGCGTCGTCGTGGGGTCGGTCCCGCAGGACTACCGCACGACCCACCCGATCGTCCTGTCGGAAAAGGAGCAGACCCTCGACGTGCCGGTGGCGTCCAGCGACCGCCGGATGCTGATCGGGGTCACGGACATGGTGCGCGGCTTCGCCGACAAGTATCGCCACTCCGCATCCGGCCTCGTCCGCATCATGGTGCCGCACGGCTCGGCGAACGCCGGCTCGGCATCGATCGTGTCGCATCAGATCCGCAAGGTGCTGATCGCCAACGGCGTGCCGGCATCGCTTACGGTGATCGTCCCCTACGACGCCGGCGGGTACGGCGACGCTCCCATCCGCATCGCCTTCCGCGCAACGACGGCTCATACCGATCAGTGCGGTCTCTGGCCGACCGATCTCGCGCGCGACGACAACAACGGCAACTACGAGAATTTCGGCTGCGCGACCCAGAACAACCTCGCCGCGCAGGTGGCCAATCCGAGCGATCTTCTGGCGCCGCGGCAGATGACGCCGATCGATTCGGAGCGGCGGACAGCCGTCTACCAGAGTTACGTGACCAGTGGTTCGAGCGCCGGCCGATAGGCGCGCCATAGACAGCCGAGGCAGGACAGAGCAATGAGTGGCATCGCCTACGATCAGGACGAACAGATCGAAACCGCCGCGCCGGAGCCGTCTTCCGCCGCGGAGAGCGTGGAGAAGATCCGGCCCCTGCCGCGCATCTCCGTTCAGGCCTTCTGCGAGACGGAGAGCCTGCTGAAGACGATCGAGCGCTGCGGGCAGGACCGGCGCATGTCCAAGGTCAGCCTGCGCATCAACAGCGGCGGGATCGGTGCGGCGGTCAACATGTTCGCGTCCGCGCCGACCCCGAACCTCATCATTCTCGAGGTCGCCTCGTCCTCGCGGGACCTGATGAACGATCTCGCGCCGCTCGCCGAGGTCTGCGACCCGTCGACGAAGGTGGTCCTCGTCGGCCACAACAACGACATCTCCCTCTATCGCGAGCTGATCCGCAACGGCATTTCGGAATACGTCGTCGCGCCCGTGTCGATGGCCGACGTCATCGGCGTCATCGCGTCGATCTTCGTCGACCCGGACGCCGAGCCGCTGGGGCGTTCGATCGCCTTCGTCGGCGCCAAGGGCGGGGTCGGCTCCTCGACGATTGCCCACAATTGCGCCTGGGGGATCTCCAGCCTGTTCGCCACCGAGACGATCCTGGCCGACCTCGACCTGCCCTTCGGCACGGCCAACATCGACTTCGATCAGGATCCCCCGCAGGGCATGGCCGAAGCGGTCTTTTCCCCGGATCGCCTGGACGAGGTCTTCCTGGACCGGCTGCTGTCGAAATGCTCGGACCACCTGTCGCTTCTCGCGGCGCCGGCGATGCTCGACCGTACCTACGATCTCGGCCGGGGTTCCTTCACGCCGGTGATCGACCTGGTACGCCGCAACGCTCCGATGATGGTCCTCGACGTGCCCCACGCCTGGGTCGACTGGACGGAATCGCTGATGTCGGAGGTCGACGAGGTCGTGGTCACCGCCGTGCCCGATCTCGCCAATCTGCGCAATTCCAAGAACCTGTTCGACGCGCTTAGGAAACTGCGCCCGAACGACCGTCCGCCGCACCTCATCCTCAACCAGGTCGGCATGCCCAAGCGGCCCGAGATCTCTCCGTCCGACTTCTGCGAGCCGCTCGAGATCGATCCGATCGCCGTGATCGCCTTCGACGGGCAGCTTTTCGGCAACGCCGCGAACAGCGGCCGGATGGTGGCCGAACTGGACGGCAAGTCCGCCATGGCCGAGACCTTCTCGCAGATCGCCCACGTCGTCACGGGCCGGGTCGAGGTGAAGAAACGGCGCAAGACCGCGCTCCCCGGGTTCATGTCGCTCCTGGGGCGCAAATGACCGCCATCCGCATAGGCACGCACGGAAGACCAGCTCATGTTCGGTAAACGTGGAAAGGACGGCCTGCCAAGGCCGGAGACGACCGTGGCCGAGCCTTCGATCTCGGCGCCGGAACCCCGCGACGCGGACGCCGCGACGCTCGAAGCTCCGGCACCGGCCAAGCCGAAGGTCGAACCGGCGCGACCGGCGCCGCCGCCGCAGGCCCCGGCGCGCCGCCGCTCGGTGCGCAACGAGTCCTACTACGATACCAAGTCGCAGGTGTTCTCGGCGCTGATCGACACGATCGACCTGTCGCAGCTCGCCAAGCTCGACAGCGAGAGCGCGCGCGAGGAAATCCGCGACATCGTCAACGACATCATCACGATCAAGAATTTCGCGATGTCGATCTCCGAGCAGGAGGAACTGCTCGACGACATCTGCAACGACGTTCTCGGCTACGGCCCCCTCGAACCGCTGCTGGCGCGTGACGACATCGCCGACATCATGGTCAACGGCTCCGGCCAGACCTTCATCGAAGTCGAGGGCAAGGTCGAGGAATCGGAGATCCGCTTCCGCGACAACTCCCAGCTCCTGTCGATCTGCCAGCGCATCGTCAGCCAGGTGGGCAGGCGTGTCGACGAATCGAGCCCCATCTGCGACGCGCGCCTGCCCGACGGCTCGCGCGTCAACGTCATCGCCCCGCCGCTGGCCATCGACGGCACGGCGCTGACGATCCGGAAATTCAAGAAGGACAAGCTCACCCTCGACCAGCTCGTCAAGTTCGGCACGATCACGCCGGAAGGCGCCACGATCCTGCAGATCATCGGCCGGGTGCGCTGCAACGTCGTCATCTCCGGCGGTACCGGCTCGGGCAAGACGACGCTTCTCAACTGCCTGACGCGCTACATCGACGCCAACGAGCGCATCATCACCTGCGAGGACTCCGCGGAGCTCCAGCTCCAGCAGCCCCATGTCGTGCGCCTCGAGACCCGCCCCCCGAACATCGAGGGCGAGGGCGAGGTGACCATGCGCGACCTCGTCAAGAACTGCCTGCGCATGCGTCCCGAGCGCATCATCGTCGGCGAGGTGCGCGGCCCCGAGGTCTTCGACCTGCTGCAGGCCATGAACACCGGCCACGACGGCTCGATGGGCACGATCCACTCCAACTCGCCGCGCGAGTGCCTCAGCCGAATGGAATCGATGATCGCCATGGGCGGCTACTCCCTGCCGGCCAAGACCGTGCGCGAGATCATCACCGGCTCCGTCGACATCATCGTCCAGGCGTCCCGCCTGCGCGACGGCTCGCGCCGCATCACCCACATTACCGAGGTGATCGGCATGGAAGGCGACGTCGTCATCACCCAGGACCTGATGAAATACGAGATCGAGGGGGAGGACGCCGCCGGCCGCATCATCGGCAGCCACAAATCGACCGGCATCGGCCGGCCGCATTTCTGGGACAAGGCACGCTACTACGGCGAGGAAAAGCGGCTGGCGGGCGCGCTCGATGCAATGGAACAGATAACCGGCTAGGAGTATCGCTGTGCTGGGTCTCGATCCCAAGGTTCTCGCAATCGTCGTCCTGGCGGCCATCTCGGCCGGCGCCGTCGGCTACGCGCTTCTGTTCTCCCAGATCGAGACGCAGAAGAAGGCGGACGGGCGGGTAAAGAAGATCAAGGCCGCCGAGACCGACCGGGTCAAGGTGAAGGCCGCGCGCGACCGCGTTTCGGAGATGTCGAAGCGCCGCAAGTCGATCCAGGAGACGCTCAAGACCCTCGAGCAGAAGCAGAAGGAGGAGGGCAGGACCAAGGCGCCGCCACTCAAGGATCGGCTGATGCAGGCGGGGCTGACGATCTCGGTCAAGCAGTTCTATCTCCTGAGCGCGGCCTGCGGCCTCCTCCTGGCGGTAGCGGTTCTCTTCGCCCATGCACCGATCTACGTCGCGGCCGGCGTCGCCATCGTCGGGTTCCTGGGATTGCCGCGCTGGATCGTCGCCTTCCTCAAGGCGCGTCGGATGAAGGCGTTCCTGAACGAGTTCCCCAATTCGCTCGACGTGATGGTCCGCTCGATCAAGTCGGGACTGCCGCTCAACGACGCGATGCGCCTGATCGCATCCGACGGGCAGGAACCGGTGAAGACGGAGTTCCGCCGGGTGATCGAATCCCAGCAGATGGGCATGACCGTGCCGGAGGCCTGTGCCCGCATGCATCACTCCATCCCGCTGCCCGAGGCGAATTTCTTCGGCATCGTCATCGCCATCCAGGCGCAGGCGGGAGGCAACCTGTCCGAGGCGCTCGGCAACCTGTCCCGCGTGCTTCGCGACCGCAAGAAGATGAAGGCGAAGGTCCAGGCCCTGTCGATGGAGGCGAAGGCCTCGGCGGTGATCATCGGCGCCTTGCCGTTCATCGTGGCCATCCTCGTCTATCTCACCTCGCCCCATTACATGATGGTGCTCTTCACCGACCAGCGCGGCCACCTGATCATGGGGGCCTCCGCAATCTGGATGACCATCGGCATCCTGGTCATGCGCAACATGATCAATTTCGAAATCTGAGACGGGACAGGGCCGATGATCGGGACCATCATGCACACCGCGACCGACCCGAGCTTCATCATGGCGGCTCTGGTCTCCATAGCGGTGTTCGCCACCCTCTTCACGCTCATGATCCCCTATCTCGAAAAGGGCGATCTCGAAGCCCGCATGAAGTCCGTCGCCCTCGAGCGCGACGAGATCCGGGCCCGGGAGCGCGCCCGCCTGAACGCCGAGCAGGGGCGCGGCGCCAAGGCCTCGCTGCGCACGCAGCACAATACCTCCCTGCGCGACATCGTCGAGCGGCTGAACCTGCGCACCGCGCTCGCCGATGCCGGCACCGTCGCCAAGCTGCGTTCGGGCGGCTTCCGCTCGCAGAACGCGCTGAACATGTTCCTCTTCGCCCGCTTCGTGCTGCCGTTCGTCTTCCTGGCCCTGGCGCTCGTCTATCTGATCGGTTTCCACGGGCTGGCCGAGAAGCCCTTCACCGTTCGCCTCCTGGTCTGCGTCGGCGCGGCCTATGGCGGGTTCTACGCGCCGATCCTCTTCGTCACCAACCGCGTCGGCAAGCGGCAGAAATCCATCCGCGCCGCCTGGCCCGATGCGCTCGACCTGATGCTGATCTGCGCCGAATCCGGCGTGTCCGTGGAATCGGCCTTGCGCCGCGTCGCCGACGAGATCGCCTTGCAGTCCCCGCCGCTGGCCGAGGAACTGGTGCTGACCACGGCCGAACTCTCCTACCTGCAGGACAGGCGCATCGCGCTCGAAAACCTCGGTGTCCGCACCGGCCTCGAACCCGTCAAGTCGGTGACCCAGGCGCTGATACAGGCAGACCGCTACGGCACGCCAATCGCGCAGGCCTTGCGGGTGCTGGCCCAGGAGAGCCGCGACATCCGCATGACCGAGGCCGAGAAGAAGGCCGCCGCCTTGCCTCCGAAGCTGACCGTTCCGATGATTCTCTTCTTCCTTCCGGTGCTGTTCGGCGTGATTCTCGGCCCTGCGATCATCCAGGTCATGGACAAGTTCGGACACGGCTAGACCCGTCCGGATCGGGAACTCCGAACGGCCCGATATCCGATTCCTCGCAATGCTGGAACGTGGTTTAGAGCGCTTCCAGGAAAAGTGGAAACCGGTTTTCCGTCCGGAAGCGCGTAAAGGCAAACAAACGCTTCCAGGAAAAGTGGAAACCGGTTTTCCGTCCGGAAGCGCGCAAAAACAATGAGCTGGAGCCTGTCCGCGATTCCGTGAAACGCGGACAGGCTCCAGCGGTCGCTCCTGGCGGCCGCAGCCGGGCGTCTGGATCGTTCGGCGAAGGATGCGCGGGGATGGCGGGAACGGAAAGCGTCCGGTCCGGTCAGGTCGGCCGGTTCAGTTGCTGGCGCTTTTCCGGGTCTTCTTGTCGGCTGCCGCCAGCTTGTTCCAGGTGTTCTGCTGCGACAGCATCTGCCTGAGATACTGCACGTTCGCCTTGGCCTCGTCGGTTGGGAGGTCCGCGCTCGCGATCTTTTCCGCTTCGGCGAAGCGCCCCTGCAGCCCGACCACGAGCGCCAGGTTCTGGCGCACCCGTCCGTCGGCGTCCGGCCGTGCGGCGGCCTTGCGCAGATAGCTCTCGGCGGTCTGCAGGTCCCCCGTCAGGACATAGGACATGCCGAGGTTCGAAAGGACCGAGGGTTCGTCCGGCTGGATGCGCAGCGCCTTGCGATAGAGATCGCGCGCCTCGTTGGACCGGCCGAGCTGGTCGAGGATCGCACCCTGCGCCGACAGAAGCCGCCAGTCCGGATGATCGGGGGTCTGGGCGCGCTGCACGGTGTCGAGCGCCTCGTTCAGGTTGCCGGCGGCGGCCTGCGCCTTGCCGTAGGCCGCCAGGACCTCGCGGTCCTCGGGATGGTTGATCGCCACCTGCTGCATGACGGCGAGCGCCTGGCCGGTCTGTCCGGTCATCCTGAGGAGCGAGGCGTAGTTCATGCCGGTGTTGCGGTCCTTGGGGTCGCGGGCGTAGGCGGCGCCGACCGATCGCGTCATCTGGTCGAGCTGCTGCTTGTTCATGTGCGAGACGGAGGCCTGCGTCAGCGGGATCGATCCCGTGGTCATCCGGCTCTGTGTCGCGCAACCCGCGATGGACAGGGCCGTCGCCGCCACCAGGATGCCGCGCCCGAACCGGCCGCCGTCGATCCGCGCTCTTGCCGAAATGTTCATCGCGGTCCCCCGATCGTTGCTTTGGTTCGCGCATTCCGAGCCGGTTGCCGACCGATTTCCGGTGCTCTACTGTCATGCCGCGACCACTGATCGAGTCGTAATCCGTTAACCCTAACAGAGCGTTAACGAACCCTTTCCGGCAGCGGGCAAGCGAGGTCCTCATGGCGAGTTTCGAGTTGTTTTCCCGCCCGTCGTCCTTCGCGGACGAAAGCGGGGCTCTTCCCCTGCATCTCCTCACCCCCGCGGACCTCGCGGCAGGCACGCTGGATCCGGACGCCACGGAGTGGGCCCGCGCCGCGGGGTTCTCCGCCGAGAGCAAGCAGGTCCTCCTCGTGCCGGGTGGCGACGGCGGCCGCCCGTCGGCCGCGCTGTTCGGCCTCGGACGATCTCCCAACGACGCGCCGTTCCTGGCGGGACACCTCGCGCGCGTCCTCCCGCGGGGCGCCTGGCGGATTGCGTCCGCGCCGGCGGCCGTGCGCCCGGCCGATATCGCGCTCGGCTTCGGCCTCGGCCGCTATTCCTTCGACCGCTTCCGCGCCGCGCCGCCGCGCGAGGCCGTTCTCTGCATGCCGGAGGGCGTCGACGGGGCCGACATCGAGCGGCAGCTGGCCGGCGTCTACCTTGCCCGCGATCTCATCAACCTACCGACCAATCACATGGGACCGGCGGCTCTCGAGGACGTCTTCCGCCGCCTCGCCGCCCACTACGGCGCCGACGTCGCGGTGACGGAAGGCGACGATCTCCTGGCGGAGGACTTCCCCCTGATACACGCCGTCGGGCGGGCCGGCGCGGAGGCGCCGCGTCTCCTCGACATGCGCTGGGGCCGCCGCGGCGCGCGCAAGGTCACGCTCGTCGGCAAGGGCGTCTGCTTCGATACCGGCGGCCTGGACATCAAGCCGGCCTCCTCGATGCTGCTCATGAAGAAGGACATGGGAGGGGCGGCCAACGTCATGGGACTGGCCATGATGATCATGGATGCCGGCCTGGACATGGACCTCCGGGTGCTCGTGCCCGCCGTCGAGAACGCCATCGCGGGCAATGCCTTCCGCCCCGGCGACGTGCTGGCGAGCCGCAAGGGGCTGACGATCCAGGTCGACAACACCGATGCCGAAGGCCGGCTCGTGCTCGCCGACGCCCTGGCGCTGGCGGATGCGGAAAGCCCCGATCTCCTGATCGACATGGCCACGCTCACCGGCGCGGCGCGCGTCGCGCTCGGACCCGACGTCGCTCCCTTCTATACGCGCGACGAGGCGCTTTCCCGCGCCATCTCGAATGCCGGCGAGGAGCTCCACGACCCGCTCTGGCGGATGCCTCTCTACCAGCCCTACGACGACGACCTGAAGACCAAGATCGCCGACATCACCAACGCGCCCTCCGGCGGCTTTGCCGGTTCGATCACCGCCGCCCTCTTCCTCGCGCGCTTCGTCGACCCGAAGACCGCCTGGGCCCACTTCGACATCTATGGCTGGTGCCCGAAGGAGAAGCCGCATGCGCCCCTCGGGGGAGAGGCGCAGGGAATTCGCGCCCTCTTCCGTGCGATCTCCCGGTCGCCGGGCTGATCGGGCGGGGGTTGTGCCCTTCGAACCGAAGGCGCACAATAATTCGGAGACGAAACGATCCAGGCGCGGCGCAGGAATGTCGATGGAATTGAAGCCGTCCCAGGCTCTGGGACTCTGGCACGCCGCCTCGCTCGCGCAGGTCCGCGATGCGGGGCCCGATCTGACCCTTCGCCAGGTCGCGATCCTCCTGCACATCTATCTCGTGCCGCCGCCGCACACCGTGCGCGGTCTCGCCGCCACGCTCGACGTCACCAAGCCGGTCGTCACGCGCGCGCTGGACACGATGGGCCATCTCGGGCTGGTGAGGCGCGTGCGCGACGATCGCGACCGGCGCAACGTGATCATCAAGCGAACGGTCGAGGGCGCGCTCTACGTCGAGAGGCTCGGCGACATCATCATCGAGAGCGGCACCGGGCTGAACCTTTGAGAAAGGCCGTCGCATGACAGACGAACCGGACCATCGCTTGCATGCATACCGCAGCGACCTGGCCGACGTCCGGATGAAGGGCCGCGTCGAGGCGGACGCCTTCGCCACCGGAGCCGACGAGCGCATCGTGGTGCCCGTCGCCGACGTCAAATCGGTGCCCGACCGGTCGGCTGGAACCGACACGCAGCTGCTGATGGGCGAGCCCGTCACCGTCTTCGAGCGCGCCGGCGGCTGGTGCTGGATCCAGGCGGTCGCCGACGACTACGTCGGCTACGTCGAGGAGGAGTCCTGCCGGCCGGCCGGTCCGGCGCCGACCCATCGCGTCGTCGCTCCGCGGACCTTCCTCTATCCCGGTGCGGACCTGCGCTTTCCCCCCGTCGCCGCGCTGTCCGCCGGCAGCATGGTCGAGGTGGTCGACCAGGCCGAAACCCGCGGCACGCTCTACGACGTCCTGGCCGACGGCTCGGCGATCGTCGCGCGCCATTGCCTGCCGGTCGGCGAGGTGTCCTCGATGGACTATGTGTCGATCGCCGAAAGCTTCATGGAAACGCCCTATCTCTGGGGCGGGCGATCGGGCTTCGGCATCGACTGCTCGGGCCTGGTCCAGCTCGCGCTCCAGCTCGCCGGCGCAAAGGCGCCGCGGGACTCCGACATGCAGGCCGCGAACCTCGGACGGTCCTTCGATCCGGAGGCGGATCCCTCCGGCCTGAGGCGCGGCGATTTCGTCTTCTGGAAGGGCCATGTCGGCATGCTGCAGGACCCGGGCACGCTGCTGCATGCCAGCGGCCACGCGATGGCGGTCACCAGCGAGGCGCTCGACGAGGCCATCGGCCGCATCTCGGCGCAGTTCGGAATGCCCACCGGCTACCGCCGGCTCTGACCCTTGGAGCGCTTCCAGGAAACCTATACCAGCTAGTATTGCGCCGCCCGGTCGACGACGTTGTCGAAGGGTCTCCCGGCCTCGTGCGCCTCCATCTGCCGGACGATCGGCGGGACGAGCGCCGCCGGCACCGACGTCGCGGCGGCATGGGGCGTGATCGTGACGCGCGGATGGTCCCAGAGCGGGTGGTTCTCCGGCAGCGGCTCGCTGTTGAAGACGTCGAGCGTGGCCGCGCCGAGCAGGCGCGCATCCAGGGCCGCCAGGATATCGTCCTCGTTCTGGAGCCCGCCGCGGCCGGCATTGATCAGGATGGGCGGGCCGAGCGGCCCATCCGCCTTCATGCGCCGGAAGAGGCCGATGTCGAGGATGCCGCGCGTCGCTTCGGTAAGCGGCAGGAGCACCACGACGATGTCCGATTCGGCAAGGAACGGGTCGAGGCCCTCCTCGCCGTGGCGGCAGGCGACGCCCTCGATCCGCTTCGGCCCCCTCGACCATCCGCCGACCCTGAAACCGAGCGTCGAGAGCTTGCGTGCGGCGTCCGTTCCGAGCACGCCCATGCCCATGATGCCGACGGAGACGTCGGCCGCGGCCGGCTGGCGCCGGTCCTCGCGCCAGAGATGCCGGCCCTGCTGGCTGCGATAGAGCGGGCCCATGCGATGGTGGTCGAGTACCTGCCAGACGACGTATTCGCTCATGCGGGCGGTCAGGTCGTCGGATACGACCCGCACGATCGGCACGTCCGGAATGTCTCCCTGCTCGAAGATGTGGTCGACGCCGGCGCCGATGGAGAAGATGGCCTCCAGCCGCGGCAGCCCGGACAGCGCGCCGGGCTGCGGCTTCCATACCACGGCGTAGCGGATGGTCGGGTCCTCCCTGCCGTCCGGCGCGAGGACGGTCTCGCGGTCCGGCGCGTGGGTTTCCAGGGCGTCCTTCCAGCTGGCAGGGTCCCAGCCCGTGACCGACAGCAATATCCTGCCCGCATTCTGCATGGCGCTCCTCCCCTCAGCGATCGTCGAACAGGGTCCCCTTGTGCCTGTCGAGCCAGTTGAGCGCAAGGAGCGTGAAGACGTTCGAGATGGCGCCGCCGTCGGCCGCCGCGATCGCCGCCTCCGGGCTGCAGGCAAAGGGGTAGATGATCTCGCTCTCGTCGTGGCCGGCCCGCTCCGGAAGGCCCCCGACGTCGACGCGCGCGGTGAACAGGTGGATGAATTCGTCGGAGATCCCCGGCGAGGACAGGAACCGGGAAATCGGCGTCAGGGACCGCGCGGCGAGGCCGGTTTCCTCGCGAAGCTCGCGGCGGGCCGCCGTTTCCGCGTCCTCGCCGTCGTCGACCCCGCCGGCCACGATCTCGACGAGCATGCCCGACCCGGTCGCGAAATGAGCCCCGAGCCGGAACTGGCGCAGGAGAACGATGCATCCGGCCGCCGGATCGTAGGGCAGCACGGCGACGATCGCGGGACTGCGCAGCAATTGCCTCCGGACCGGCTCCTCCCAGGTCGTCTCGCCGGCGGTGCGGTGGCGGAAGCGCAGGCTGTCGACGGGCCGGAAGCCGTCATAGGGTCGCTCGCGCTCCTCGATGTCGATCTCGGTCGGCCGGTCGGCGATGTCGACGCGGGTCATTGGCTGACGACTCCCCTCGGTGCGGTTTCCAGCTTGAAGGCAGCCGCCATCAGGGCCTTCGTGTAGTCCGTTTCGGGTGCGTCGAAGATGCGCTCGGCCGGGCCCTCTTCGACCACCTTGCCGGCGCGCATGACGATGACGTCGTTGGCGAGCGCCCGGACGACCTTCAGGTCGTGGCTGATGAAGAGATAGGCGAGGCCGTGGCGCTCCTGCAGGTCGCGCAGGAGATCCACCACCTGCGCCTGGACGCTCATGTCGAGGGCCGAGGTCGGCTCGTCGAGCATGACGAAGGACGGCTTCAGCACCATCGCGCGGGCGATCGCGATGCGCTGGCGCTGGCCGCCGGAAAATTCGTGCGGATACCGCCAGCGCGTGGACGGATCGAGGCCGACCTCCTCGAGCGCCGACGCCACGCGTTCGTCGCGCGCCTTCGAGGACAGCGCCGGCTCGTGGATCCTCAGCCCCTCCGCGACGATGTCGGAAACCGACATGCGCGGGCTGAGGGAGCCGTAGGGATCCTGGAACACCACCTGCATGCGGTTGCGAAGCGGTTTCATGGCCTTGAAGGAATAGGCGCCGATGTCGTGGCCGACGAATCCGATCCGCCCCTGCGAGCCGATCAGGCGGGTCAGCGCCAGGCCGAGGGTCGTCTTCCCCGAACCGGATTCTCCGACCACCCCGAGGGTCTGTCCCGACCGCAGCTGCAGGTCGATGCCGTCGACCGCCTTGACGTGGTCGACGGTGCGCCGGAAGAAACCCTTTCGGATAGGGAACCAGACCCGCACGTTCTCGCCCTCCATGACGATCGGTGCCGTGCGGTCGGCCTTCGGCGGACGCCCCTTCGGCTCGGCGGCGAGCAGGTGCTTCGTATAGGGGTGCTGCGGATTGGCGAAGATCTCCGCCGTCGGCCCGCGCTCGACGATCTCGCCCTTCGTCATGACGCAGACCCGGTCGGCGAACTTCCGGACGATGCCGAGGTCGTGCGTGATGAACAGCACCGCCATCCCGTACTCGTCCCTGAGGCGTCCGATCAGGTCCAGGATCTGCGCCTGCACGGTGACGTCGAGGGCGGTCGTCGGCTCGTCGGCGACGAGGAGCTTCGGTCGGTTGGCGAGCGCCATGGCGATCATCACGCGCTGGCGCTGCCCGCCCGAAAGCTGGTGCGGATAGGCCGAGAGGCGACGCTCCGGATCGCGGATTCCCACCTGGCCGAGAAGCTCGAGGATGCGCTCGCGGGCCTGCTTCTCCCGCATGCCTTGGTGGACCGCCAGCACTTCGCCGATCTGCCGTTCGATCGTGTGCAGCGGATTGAGCGACGTCATCGGCTCCTGGAAGATCATGGTGACGTCGTTGCCGCGCACCCGGCGCAGCTCCCGGTCGGAAGCGGCGAGGAGATCCTGCCCGTCGAAGAGGACGCGCCCGCTCGGATGGGTCGCCGAATTCGGCAGCAGCCTCAGGATGGACAGCGCAGAAACGGACTTCCCCGACCCGGATTCTCCGACCAGCGCCACGGTCTCGCCCGGATGGATGTCGAACGAGACGCGGTCGACGGCAAGCGTCCCGGTCTGGTCGAAAGCCACCGAGAGGTCCTTCACGTCGAGAAGCGGTTCTGCGGTCATCGGCCTCTCATTTGAACGTCTTGCGCGGGTCGAAGGCGTCGCGGCCCGCCTCGCCGATGAAGATCAGCAGCGACAGCATGAGCGACAGCACAAGGAAGGCGGTGAGGCCGAGCCAGGGTGCCTGGAGGTTGTTCTTGCCCTGCGCGATCAGCTCTCCGAGCGAAGGCGAGCCGGGCGGAAGGCCGAAGCCGAGGAAGTCGAGCGAGGTGAGCGTCGTGATCGAGCCGGACAGGATGAAGGGCAGGAAGGTCATGGTCGAGACCATGGCGTTCGGCAGCAGGTGCCGGAAGATGATGGTCACGTTGCCGACGCCGAGCGCCCGCGCCGCATTGACGTATTCGAAGTTTCGCGCCCGCAGGAACTCCGCCCGGACGATGCCGACGAAGGCGACCCAGGAGAAGAGCAGCATGATGCCGAGCAGCACCCAGAATCCCGGCGGCAGGATCGCCGCGATGATCAGCAGGATGTAGAGCACCGGCATCGACGACCAGATTTCGATGAAGCGCTGGAAGGTGAGGTCGATCCAGCCGCCGAAGAAGCCCTGGATGGCGCCCGCCGTCACGCCGATGACGGCCGAGGCCACGGTGAGGGTCAGCCCGAAGAGCACCGAGATGCGGAAGCCGTAGATCAGCCGCGCCATGACGTCGCGGGCCTGGTCGTCCGTGCCGAGCCAGTCCATGTTGCCGATGACGCAGTTCGGATCGTCGACCCCCTTGGGGTAGGCCGAGCAGCGCTCCTTCTTCGACATCAGCCACCATGGCTCCGTCGGGGCGGAATGCGGGATGTAGGAATTGGCCGTGCGATAGGAGTACCGGATCGGCGGCCAGATCATCCAGCCATGGTCGGAGATTTCCTTCTGGATGAAGGGATCGCGATAGTCGGTGCGCGCCAGGAAGCCGCCGAAGGTCGATTCCGGATAGTCGACGAACACGGGCGCCAGGATCTCGCCCTTGTAGTCGACGAGGATGGGCCGGTCGTTGGCGATGAGTTCGGCGAAGAGGCTGAGGACGAACAGAACCAGGAAGATCCAGAACGACCAGTAGCCCCGGCGGTTGGCCTTGAAATTCTTCCAGCGCCGGCGGTTGGTCGGAGAGATCCAGCCGCGCGGCCGCTCGCCCTCCGTCGAAACCCGCCTTTCCTCCACGGCCCGGTCCATGTCAGACGTCCCGCTTCTCGAAGTCGATGCGCGGATCGACCCAGGTATAGGTGAGGTCCGAGACGAGCCCGACGACGAGCCCCATCAACGAGAAGATGTAGAGCGTCGCGAAGACGACGGGATAGTCGCGCTTGACGACGGACTCGAAGCCGAGCCGCCCGAGCCCGTCGAGCGAGAAGATCGTCTCGATCAGCAGCGAACCGGAGAAGAAGGAGGTGATGAAGGCCGCCGGAAAACCGGCGATGATGATCAGCATGGCGTTGCGGAAGACATGGCCGTAGAGCACGCGGCGCTCGCTCAGGCCCTTCGCCCGGGCGGTGACGACGTACTGCTTCTGGATCTCGTCGATGAACGAGTTCTTCGTCAGCAGCGTCGACGTCGCGAAGGCGGCGAGCGACAGCGATATGAGCGGCAGCGTCAGGTGCCAGAAATAGTCGCCGATCTTGGCGTACCAGGGCAGCGACCAGAAATTGTCGGAGACGAGGCCGCGCAGCGGAAACCAGTCGAAGAACGAACCGCCGGCGAAGAGCACGATCAGGAGAATGCCGAACAGGAAGCCCGGCACCGCGAAGGCGACGATGATGATGCCCGACGTCCACACGTCGAAGCGGGAGCCGTCGCTGACCGCCTTGCGGATGCCGAGCGGAATGGAGATCGCGTAGGACAGGAGCAGGATCCAGACGCCGAGGGACACCGAGACGGGCAGCTTCTCGCCGATCAGGTCGACGACCGAAATGTCGCGGAAATAGCTCTGGCCGAAATCGAAGCGGGCGTAGTCCCACATCATCTTCAGGAAGCGCTGCAGCGGCGGCTTGTCGAAGCCGAACTGCTTCCTGAGCTTTGCGATGAACGCCGGATCGAGGCCCTGGGCGCCGCGATATTCTCCGTTGCCGCCGCTCCCCGAGGCCTCCTGGGAGCCCTGGAAGTCGCCGCCGCCGGAAATGCGGCTCGTCGTCGTGTTGCCCTGTCCCTGGAGCTGGGCGATGACCTGCTCCACCGGGCCGCCCGGCGCGAACTGGATGACGGCGAACGAAATCGCCATGATCCCCACGATGGTGGGGATCATCAGGAGAAGACGTCGGAGGATATAGGCGCCCATGCCTCACTCACCATGCCGAGGGGGGAAGGCCCCCTGCCGGTCCGGCTTCGGGTTTTCGCGTCTCACGCCTTGCCAATCGCCTTCGCCTTGTCGCCGTCGTACCACCACAGGCTTTCGACGGGCCAGCCATAGTCGGGCTTGGGCTCGACGAAGCCGAACATGTCCCAATAGGCCACGCGGTGATTCGCCGAGTACCAGTTCGGTATCCAGTCGAGCCTCGCGCGTTCGATTCTGTCAAGGACGCGCAACGCGACGACCAGCTCCTCCCGGCTCTTCACTCCCCGGATGTGGCGGATGAGCTCGTCGTAGACGGGTTCGCTCGCGCCCGACAGGTTGTAGGACCCCTCGCGCTTGGCCAATTCGCTGGAGATGAACTGGCCGAGCGTCTCGGCCGTCGGCGTCGCCTCGAACTGGCTCGCATAGGCCGTCATGTCGAAATCGAAACTGGTGAGGCGCGACTGGTATTGCGCGGGATCGACCAGCCGCATCGTCGCGTTGATGCCGAGGCGGCGCAGGTTCTGCACGAAGCCGGACAGCAGCCGCTCCATCGCCGAGGAGCGGATCAGGATCTCGAGCGTCAGCGCTTCGCCGTCCATTTCGAGCAACTGCCCGTTGCGCTTGTAGCCTGCCGCCCCGAGCAGGTCGTAGGCCTTCTTCAGGAGGCTGCGGTCATGCCCCGACCCGTCGGAGACCGGCTGCTCCTCCGCGGGACCGAAGGCGGCCTTCGGCACGTCGGCCTCGAGGGACTTCAGCAGCGCGAGTTCCGCGCCCTCGGGCTTGCCGGTCGCCACGAAGTCCGATTTCTCGAACAGCGATTGCGAGCGGGTATAGGCGTTGTAGAAGATCTTCGCGTTCGTCCACTCGAAATCGAAGCACAGGTCGATCGCCCGGCGCACGCGTTCGTCCCTGAAGCGCTCCCGCCGCTGGTTCAGCGCCCAGGCCTGCATCGCCGGCCGCTTCTCCTCGGGAAACTCGGCCTTGACGACCTTGCCGGCGGCGAGCGCCGGAAAGCCGTATTCCGTCGCCCAGGTCTTGGAGGTGAACTCCTCGTGCCAATGGACGGAGCCCTTCTTGAAGGCCTCGAAGGCCGCCTCGCGCGCCGCGAAGAAATCGATGCGGATCACGTCGAAATTGTTGAGGCCGGCAACGGTCGGCAGGCCGCCGCCCCAATAGTCCGCCGCGCGCTCGTATTCGATGAAGCGCCCCGCTTCGAGGCGCCCGACCCGGTACGGCCCCGAAGAGAGCGGGATGTCGAGCGAAGAGGAATTGAAGGGATGCTGGGTATAGAAGTCGCGCGACAGCACCGGCATGCTCGCGATCGCCAGGATCGCATGGGCGGACTGGTTGCCGGAATATCGGATCTGCACCGTGCTTTCGTCCAGCACCCGGGCGCTGACCAGCTCGGCGAGGGGGAAGGCGAGCTGCGGATGGCCCTTTTCCTTCAGCTGGAGGAAGGAAAACACCACGTCGGACGCCTTGACCGGCTTGCCGTCGTGGAACGTCGCGCCGCGGCGCAGGCCGAACGTGTAGTCGTTCCGGTCCTTGCCGATCTGCACCCATTCGGCGAGGTGGCAGTAGATCGAATCCGGCTCGTCGAGGGCGGAAACCATCAGCGTGTCGAAGCACATTTCCATGCGCGGCGGCGAATCGCCCTTGAGGACGAATGTGTTGAGCGTGCTGAACGTCTGGGTGTTCTGGTTGAAAAACCAGTTGGGCGGAGAGAAGTTGAACCGGCCCCCCTTCGGCGCCTTCGGGTCGACATAGTCGAAATGCGCGAAGTCGGCGGCGTATTTCAGCTCCCCGAACGCCGACAGCCCGTGGAGCTTCGTTTCGGAGGGGTTGGCCGCGAAGGCGCGCGTCACCGAGACGGGCAGCATGGCGAGGCCGCCGGCGGCCGCAGAGACCTGGAGAAGGCGGCGGCGGCCCGGGGAGGCGAGCGAATGTCGATCCCGCGGCGTCAAGATTTCGGCTTTCCCGCCGCCGTCGACCACCAGATCGCCGGGAACCCGATGGCGTATTTCGGCAGGGTCTCCGGCCGGGCCAGCCTGTCCCAGTAGGCGATCGGCTGCTGCTGCCGCGTATAGGTGGGAATCACGTAGTCGTGGGCGAGCAGGTCGCGGTCGAGCGCATGGGTCGCCGCGACGAGGTCGTCGCGGTTCTTGGCGAAGATGACCTTGCGGATCAGCGCGTCGATGCCGGGGTCGGCGATGCCGGCATAGTTCTGCGATCCTTCGCGCTTCGCCGCCTCCGACCCCCAGAATTCCGCCTGCTCGTTGCCCGGGGAGAGGGATTCGGGCCAGGCGCTGTAGATCATGTCGAAGTCGCGGCTTCTGATCCGGTTGATGTAGGAGGAGGGGTCGACGGTGCGCACCGTGGCGTTGACGCCGATGCGCTTGAGGTTCTTGGCGAAGGCCAGCGCCACCGGCGAGATGGTCTCGCCGTTGAGCAGGATCTCGAAGGAGAAGGGCTTGCCGGTCTTGGCGTCGACCATGCCGGTGTCGCGGATCTCGTAGCCGGCCTGCTTGAAGAGCGCCACCGCCTCGCGCAGATTGGCGCGCACCTTCTCCGGCGTGCCCCCGACGGGGTTCGTGTAGGGCTGCGTGAAGACGCGGTCCGGGACCTTGTCCTTGATCGATTCCAGGATCGCCTTCGCCGCGCCCTGCGGAATGCCCGGCGCCGCCAGCGGGGTGCCGAAGAAATAGCTGTTCACCCTCTCGTACTGGCCGTAGAAGATCGTTCGGTTCAGCTCCTCGAAGTCGAAGCAGAAGTTGAGCGCCCGGCGAACCCGCCAGTCCTGGAACTTCGGCTCGCGCAGGTTGGGCACGAAACCCACCATGATGCCGAGGGCGCGATAGGGGTTCGGCAGCTCCTCGCGCTTGATGCGGCCCTGCTTGACGGCCGGGAAGTCGTATTCCGTCGCCCAGCGCTTGGCCCGGTTCTCGTACCAGAAGTCGATATTGCCGGATTTGAACGCCTGGAATTCCACGTTTCGATCGGCGAAGTAGCTATAGGTGATGCGGTCGAAATTGTTCGCGCCGACATTCACGTTGAGGTCCTTGCCCCAATAGTCCGGATTGCGCGCGAAGACGACCTTGGAACCCGGATCGACCGACACGATGCGGTAGGGACCCGAGCCGAGCGGCGGCTCCAGCGTGGTCGCCTTGATGTCCCTCTGCTTGCCGTTCCGATCCTTGGCTTCCCACCAGTGCTTGGGAAGCACCAGCAGTTGCCCGACGATCGACGGAAGCTCGCGGTTGTTCTTCTCGTCGAAGGTGAAGGTGACCTCGCGCGGGCCGGTCTGCTTCGCCGACGTCACGTGGCGGTAGTAGAAATGCTGCTGCGGGTTGAGCGCGACGGCGTTCTCGAAGCTCCAGACGACGTCCTCCGGCGTCACGGGCGTGCCGTCGGCGAATTTGGCGGCCTTGCGCAGCAGGAACGTCGCCGAGCCGATGTCGTCGGGAAAGGAGACCGCCTTCGCAAGCAGTCCGTAGGATGCCTGCACCTCGTCCGAGGAGGGGGTGAAGAGCGATTCGAAGACGAGCCCGAGCCCGCTCGCCGCGTCGCCCTTCGACAGGATCGGGTTCAGCGTGTCGAAGGAACCCGTCTCGGACAGGTTCAGCGTCCCGCCCTTCGGCGCGTCGGGGTTGACGTAGTCGAAATGCTTGAAGCCGTCGGGATATTTCGGCGAGCCGATCAGTGCCAGGCTTTCATGCCAGGCGGGAGCGGATCCGTCTGCGGCGAAGGAAGGGATCGACAGGCCGGCCATCAGGAGGCTTGCGATCGAAATCGTCAGGACGGCGGCGCGGATCGGCGACATCGGTGCTCCCGTTCGTGGCAGGGTCCATTGAGAGGGAACAATAAGGCAAAACGAGGCAATTGACAGGCCGGCGACGAAATGCGCCGGCAAAGCGAATGCGCTGGAGAGGGGCCGTTCGCCCGCTCCGGCATGCGCGGCGGTCGGGCCGGCCCCGAGCAGGGCCGGCCAGCCGTCCTACTGCTTGGTGACCGGCTTCTCGGCAGCCGGGGCATTCTGGTCGCTGGCGCCCTGCGGCTTCGGATTCTGGTTGCTCTCGCTCTGGCTGGGCTCCTTCGACCCCGCGTCCGTCGCGTCCTTGGCAGGGGCCGTGTTCGCCGGAGCCGCTTCCGGCTTGGTCGACTGGTCGCCCGACGCCTTCGGTGCCGCCGCCGCGCCCGTGTCGCCCGCCGCGGCACCCTTGCCGGCCGCTGCGGCACCCTTGTCCGCCGCAGCCTTGTCTCCTGCGGCGGCCTTGTCCCCCGCGGCCGGCTTGCCGGCGTCGGGTTTGGGGAACGGTACCGGATTGTCAGACAGGGTATGCAGATAGGCGATCACGTCCGCACGGTCCTGATCGTCCTTCACTCCCGGAAACGTCATAGCCGTTCCGGAAACGTATTCGCGCGGACCGTGGATGAAATGGTTGAGAAGCTCGTAGTCCCAGTGCTTCTTGCTGTCCTCGGAGAATTTCTTCAGGGCGGAGGAGTAGCTGAATCCCGGATGCGAAGCGATCGGCCGTCCGACGACGCCCCACAGGTTCGGCCCGATCTTGTTGGGGCCGCCCTTCTCGCCGCTGTGGCAGGCCTCGCATTTCTTGAAGATCTGCGCGCCCTTCTTGACGTCGGCCTTCTGGAGCAGGGGAGCGATCGGAGGAATTTCAGGCTTGGCAGAGGCGCTATCGCCGCTGGCCGCCTTCGCCTCGGCCTTGATGACGAACCCTTCCTTCTCGGGATTGGGGGAATAGTAGATCGAACCCGACACGATAGAAAGCGTCATGGCCACGAAGCACGTTCCGAGGAAGGCGCCCGCCGCCATATTCAAGTAAGAGGAACTCATCCAATCCTGCTCCCGTCTCCCGCTTGGTCCCCGACAAACCCCGGACCATCTTGAATTCGCGCGGAACCTATGTCTTTTGCAGAGTCCTTGCAACACTGATTACGTTCAGGAATACGCGGCTTTTTCGCAGGCCGCCAGACGTCCGGCAAATGAGGCGGGCGCAAACCGGAAGAAATCCACATGGCTTCGCCCGCGCTCGTCGTGATCCCGGCTCGAATGGCCTCCACCCGGCTCCCCGGCAAGCCGCTCGCGGAGATCGCCGGCCTCCCGATGATCGTTCAGGTGGCGGCGCGCGCCGCGGAGGCCGACATCGGCCGTGTCGTCGTCGCCACCGATACGGTCGACGTCGCCGAGGCGGTGCGCCATGCCGGCTTCGAGGCGGTGCTGACGCGGGCCGACCATCCCTCCGGCTCGGACCGGATCCACGAGGCGCTGTCGATCGTCGACCCCTCCGCCGCGGCGGAGGTGGTCGTCAACGTCCAGGGCGACCTCCCGACGATCGAGCCGGAAACCGTGCGGGCCGCGCTCCGCCCGCTGGAGCATCCGGGGACCGATATCGCCACGCTCGCCGCCGAGATCGTGCGAGAGGACGAGAAGACAAGCCCGAGCGTCGTCAAGATCGTCGGCTCGTCGCTGTCGGGCCATCGCATGCGCGCCCTTTATTTCACGCGCGCGACCGCCCCATACGGCGAGGGCCCCCTCTACCATCACATCGGCCTCTACGCCTACCGCCGGGCCGCCCTGGACCGCTTCGTGTCGCTGCCGCCCTCCCCGCTGGAAAGGCGCGAATCGCTCGAACAGCTGCGGGCGCTGGAGGCGGGCATGCGGATCGACGTGGAGATCGTTGACACCGTTCCGCTCGGTGTCGATACTCCCGCCGACCTCGAAAGGGCCCGCCGCATCCTCGCGGCGCGCCGTTGACACACCGGGACAATTCCATGACGGCAAACTCCAACCTGATCGCCTTCCAGGGCGATATCGGTGCCAATTCCGATATGGCTTGCCGGGATGTGTATCCGGCGATGACGCCCCTGCCGTGCCCGACCTTCGAGGACGCCTTCAACGCGGTCCAGTCGGGTTCCGCCGCCCTCGCCATGATCCCGATCGAGAACACGACGGCCGGGCGCGTCGCGGACATCCACCATCTCATGCCCGATTCCGGCCTGCACATCGTCGGCGAATACTTCATGCCGATCCACTTCCAGCTGATGGCCCTCCCGGGCGTGAAGGCGGAGGAGATCGTCTCCGTCCACAGCCACATCCACGCCCTCGGCCAGTGCCGCAGGATCGTGCGCGAAAACGGCTGGAAGCCGGTCGTCGCCGGCGATACGGCCGGCGCGGCGAAGCTGGTGTCGGAGACCGGCGACCGGACGATGGCCGCCCTCGCACCGCGCCTGGCCGCCGAGCTCTACGGGCTCGAGATCATCGCCGAAAACGTCGAGGACACGGAGACGAACGTCACCCGCTTCGTCGTCCTCCAGAAGGAGAAGCAGTGGATCGGCCGCGAACGGCCGGGCGAGACCATGATCACCACCTTCGTCTTCCGCGTGCGCAACCTTCCGGCCGCGCTCTACAAGGCCCTCGGCGGCTTCGCCACCAACGGCGTCAACATGACGAAGCTCGAGAGCTACCAGACCGGCGGCAAGTTCTTCGCGTCTCAATTCTATGCCGACATCATGGGCCATCCGGACGATCTGCCCGTCTCGCGCGCCCTCGAGGAACTGGGCTTCTTCTCCCGGGAGCTCAACATACTGGGCGTCTACCCGGCCCACCCCTTCCGCATGCGGGAGATGGAGGAGGCCTGAGCGCTTTCGCCCGCCTCACGCCTCCCCGCCTCATTCCTCGTTGACGGCCCTCAGCCGCAGGCGGCCGCCCGAGCCGGGTTCCTCGGCACCGGCCCCTTCGCCCCGGGTCTCGCGCGTCTTCTCCGGTGCGCTGAAGTCGAGCGATTCGATGCGGGCGCCGCGCTTCGTCAGCTTTTCGGTCGAGGTCAGGATCATGTCGATGTCCTTGCCCGTCTGCGAGAAATGGCCCTGCAGCTTGCGGACCCGGTCGTCGAGCCGGTTGAGGTCCTCCATCAGCCGGATCACCTCGCCCTGGATCAGGTGGGCCTGCTCGCGCATCCGCGCGTCCTTCAGCACCGCCTGGATGACCTGGATCGACAGCATCAGCAGCGACGGCGAGACGATCACGACGCGAGCCTTGTGGGCGCGCTCCACGACGGCCTCGAACTTCTCGTGAATGTCCGCGAAGATCGATTCGGACGGCACGAACATGAAGGCGGTGTCCTGGGTTTCGCCCTGCAGCAGGTACTTATCCGAGATGTCCTTGATGTGCACCTCGATGTCGCGCCGGAATCGCTGCGCCGCCTGGCGCCAGCGCTCCTGGTCGTCCGTGCCGGCGGCGTCGCGCATGGCGTTCCACGCCTCCAGCGGGAATTTCGCGTCGATGACGAGCGCCGGCTGGTCGTTCGGCATGGTCACCGTGCAGTCGGGCCGCGCCCCGTTCGACAGGGTCGGCTGGAAGGCAAAGGCGCCCATCGGCAGCCCGTCGGCGATGATCGTCTCCATGCGCCCCTGGCCGAAGGCGCCGCGCGTCTGCTTGTTGGAGAGGATGGATTGAAGACCCACGACGTCCTTGGCCAGCGCCTGGATGTTGGTCTGCGCCGTGTCGATCACCGCCAGCCGCTCCTGCAGCTTCGCCAGGTTCTCGTGCGTCGCCTTCGTCTGCTCGCTCATCGAGCTGCCGATGCGCTGGGTCATGCCGTCCAGCCGTTCGTTGATGGCCCGGTTCAGTTCCGCCTGCCGGGAGCCGAAGAGCTCGGCCATGGTCGCCATCCGCCCCTGCATCTCCGATTGCGCCTTGAGGATCGCCGCCATCTGCTCGTCGTCCCGCTGGGCGCGATAGGCCGCTTCGCGCGCCGCGTCTTCCCGGCTGCGGGCGCTGCGCCATGCGGCCGCGGCGGAGGCGAGCACGACGACGGCCAGCGCGGCCGCGATGGCCGCCGCGGCGGCGGTGACGGGGACGCCGCCGAGTGTGAAGAGGATGGAATCGGCGCTTGCGGGATGGGTCATTGCGCAACAGTAACCGATTCGCGCGCCCCGCGACCAGACCAAAACGGGAACAGAAAGCGGCGAACGTGCGCCCGCCGGGAATTGACCTCGTTGCGCTTTGACCTTACGTGGAGGCCATGACGATCATGCCCATAATCCAGATCCCGGATCCGGTGCTGCGCAAGCCCTCCGACCCCGTCGAGCGCGTCGACGCGGACTTCGACAGGCTCGTCCGCGACATGCTGGAAACGATGTACGACGCCCCGGGCATCGGCCTTGCGGGTATCCAGGTGGGCGTGCCGCGCCGCGTCCTCGTCATCGACGTGTCGAAGGAGGAGGACGAGCGCCGGCCGCAGGTCTTCGTCAATCCGGAAATACTGGAGACCTCGGAGGCGCGCAGCACCTACGAGGAGGGATGCCTCTCGATTCCGGACTACTATGCCGAGGTCGAGCGCCCCGCGACCGTCAAGGTCCGGCATCTCGACCGCGAGGGCAGGGAACGGGTCACCGAGGCGGACGGCCTCCTCGCCACCTGCCTCCAGCACGAGGTCGATCACCTGAACGGCGTGCTCTTCATCGACTACATTTCCAAGCTGAAGCGCGACATGGTGGTGAAGAAGTTCACCAAGCTCGCCCGGCAGCGCGCCACCAAGGCGATCTGACCCCGCCCGCATCGACGGGGCGTCGCCGGCCGGGCCGGAAGGAGTGTCATGGGCCTGAGAATCGTCTTCATGGGAACGCCCGCCTTCGCGGTGCCGACGCTGGCGGCCCTGGCGCAAGACGGGCACGAGATCGCCTGCGTCTATACCCGCGCGCCCAAGCCCGGCGGACGAAGGGGGCTGACCACCCTGAAATCGCCGGTGCACCAGCAGGCCGAATTGCTCGGCTTCGATGTGCGGACGCCCCGCTCCTTGGGCGCGCCGGAAGACCAGGCGGCCTTCGCGGCCCTGAAGGCGGACGTGGCCGTCGTCGTCGCCTACGGGCTGCTCCTGCCGGCCCCCGTCCTCCAGGGGACGCGGCTCGGCTGCTACAATGCCCATGCCTCGCTGCTGCCGCGCTGGCGCGGCGCGGCCCCCATCCAGCGCGCCATCATGGCCGGCGACACGGAGACGGGCGTGATGATCATGAAGATGGAGGAGGGACTGGACACCGGCCCCGTGGCGATGGCCCGCACGGTCCCCATCGGCCCCATGGCCACCTCCGGCGAACTGCACGACGTGCTGATGCTCGCGGGCGGCAAGCTGATGGCCGAGGCCATGAAGCGCCTCGAGGCGGGAGACCTGCCGCTCGAGCCGCAGTCGGAGGAGGGCGCGACCTATGCCCGGAAGATCGAAAAGAACGAGACGCGCATCGATTTTTCCCGCTCCGCGTCCGAGGTCCATGACCGCATTCGCGGGCTTTCTCCGTTCCCGGGCGCCTGGTTCGAGGCCGAGCTCGGCGGCCGCCGGGAGCGCGTGAAGGTGCTGGCATCGGCCCCCGCCGAGGGCGACGGGCCGGCCGGAACGGTGCTCGACGACCGGCTCCTGGTCGCCTGTTCCGACGGCGCGGTTCGCCTCGCGAGGCTGCAGAAGGCCGGCGGGAAACCGCTCTCCGCCGACGATTTCCTGCGCGGAAACACGATCGGGCGCGGCACCCGGATCGCCTGATGCCGCGCTATCGCCTCACGCTCGAATATGACGGCACGCCCTATGTCGGCTGGCAAAGGCAGGACAATGGCTGGTCGGTCCAGGCGGCCGTCGAGACGGCGGTGCAAGGGTTCAGCGGCGAGACGGTCGCGGTTCGCGGCGCGGGCCGCACCGACGCCGGCGTGCATGCCCGCGGACAGGTCGCCCATTTCGATCTCGACCGGGATTGGCCCGCCGACACGGTCCGCAACGCTTTGAACGCGCATCTGCGCATGGGCGGGGAAACGGTCGCCGTGCTCGACGCGCAACGCACGGACGACGCCTTCGACGCCCGGTTCTCGGCAGTCGCCCGACACTATCTCTATCGGATCGCGAACAGGCGAGCCCCGCTCGCGCTCGATGCCGCGAGGGCATGGCACGTCCCGCGCCCCCTCGACGCTGCGGTCATGCACGCCGCCGCCCGGCACCTGCTCGGCCGGCACGATTTCACGACCTTCCGGTCGGCCCAATGCCAGGCCAGGAGCCCCGTCCGCACGCTCGACCGGCTCGACGTCTCCCGCTCGGGCGACATGGTCGAGATCCGGGCGTCGGCCCGCAGTTTCCTGCACAACCAGATCAGGTCCTTCGCCGGAACTCTGAAGCTGGTCGGCGAGGGAAAATGGACGCCGGAGGACGTCTCCGCGGCGTTGCGCGCCTGCGACCGCAGCGCCTGCGGCGCGCTCGCGCCGCCGCAGGGACTGTATTTCATGAGGGTCGATTACGACATTTCATGAGGGTCGATTACGAACGACGCATAGGCGGGCCGGCAGAAGCCGACCCGCCCGGGCGCGTTGCGTTCCGGCGACCGCTCAGCGGTAGATATAGACGATCCGGCGGGACGACGGGTCGACGAGCACCGGCTCGTTGTTCACATAGGTGTAGTCGTAATTGTAGTCGGGAACCTGCTGGAGCTGCACCGTGTCCGGCACGCCCGCACCGACAACGACTTCGCCGTCGAGATAGGCCGGGTCGATGCGGTGGTCGACGACATAGGTCCTGACCGTCGCCGGCGGCGGCTCGATGGCCGGCGGAGTGTCACCGACGCGCCCGATCAGCTCGCCCTGCATCGGCGGCGCCGCCGGGGCGTCGGCCGGAGCCGCATAGGTGACCGTGGGAACCGCCGAAGGCTGCTGCTCGACGACGATCGTGCGCCCCTGGTAGTTCATCGACAGGTATTTGCCGTAGGCCCAGCCCGTCTGGCCGTTGAACGCGACCTGGCACCACTGGCTGCCCTTGATGCAGCCTTCCACGGACACGGTCTGTCCGTTGGGAATGACGTTGAGCGGCTGGTACTGCGGTCCGGGACCGGAGCGGATATTGAGGTCGGCCGCAGCGGTTGCGGTCGCGCCCGCCGCCAGGGAGGGCGCCGCGCCGCCAAGAGCTGCTGCGGCCGCCACGGCGGTCATGACGAGAATCTTTTTCATGGTCGTCTCCAAAGGTTTCGAGCCTTTACGGCCGGTTGCGTCCCTCATGGGCCCGACAATGCGGTCGAGCCGGGTCCGGTTCCGCTAAACCGTCGCCGACGACGTTCACGAATGGTGACCGTCGGCAATCGCGGCCGGCTGGGCCGCGCGGGGCCGTTCACGGCATGGCGATGCCGAACACCTGCTGGAGGATGCCCGTCGCGGCGAAAGACAGGACGAACGTGGCGATGGTCACGACCGCCGCCGTCATTCCGTCGCCGTCGAGGGAAAGGCGGGTGACCCGGTAGAGAAGCAGGATGGAGCCCACGAAGACGGCGAGGGACGCGAGGGCGACGACCGGGCTCAAGCCGGCGGAGATCATCCTCAGCACGGCAGGCACCGCCATGGCGTAGGAGGTGACCGTCCCGAGCCAGTTGGTGGCGATGACGAAGCGGCCGAAATTGCGCTCGATGCCCAGCGGCCGCGCAGCGATGCCGACCAGGACCAGCGGCGCTATCCAGGTTATCGCGTCGACGAGCGCCAGCCGCAGGACGAAGCCCGGCCCGGCCATCACGCCGTCGCCGGAGGCCTGCAGGAAGAGGGTGCGGTAGCTTGCCCAGCTGACGGCGAGGGCCGGGGCCGCGTAGACGATCGCCCAGAACGATCGCCAGAAGCCGTCCGCCGAGATGTCGAGCCACTTGAACCCCTCGGGACGGTTCCGTGCGAGCAGATAGATGCCGTGCACATAGGCTTCGACCTCCTCCAGTCCCGGCATCAAGCCACCCAGCGTTCCAGCAGTTCGGTATAGATGCGCGTCAGCACCTCCAGGTCGGCGAGCGGCACGCGCTCGTCGACCATGTGCATGGTCCGGCCGACCAGGCCGAACTCGACGACGGGGCAATGGTCCTTGATGAAGCGGGCATCAGAGGTCCCGCCGGTCGTCGACAGGTCGGGCCTGCGCCCGGTCACGGCCTCCACCGCGCCCGAAACCGTCTCGATGAGCCGCCTGTCGTGCGTCAGGAAAACCGGGCTCGGACGGTCGCGCCAGGCCAGGTCGAACGCGATGGGCGGCCGGTCCGGCCTGAACGGGCAGTCCGACGCCGCCCCGTCCAGCCGGCGGCGAATCTCCGCCTGCAGGCTTTCGACGTCCCACAGGTCGCCGAACCGGATGTTGAAGCCGGCCGTCGCCTTGGCGGGGATGACGTTCGTCGCGCCGTTGCCCGTGTCGAAGGTGGTGACCTCGAGATTGCTCGCCGAAAAGCGGTCCGTGCCGCCGTCCAGAGGCGTGGCGAGCAGCGCCTGGAGCAGATGCATCAGGCTTCGGACCGGATTGTCCGCCAGATGCGGATAGGCGACGTGGCCCTGCCGGCCCGTGACGGAGACGACGCCGGAGAGGGATCCGCGCCGCCCGACCTTGATCATGTCGCCGAGCGCGTTCGGGTTCGTCGGCTCGCCGACCACGGCGCCGTCCCAGCGCTCGCCGCGCGCGGCGGCCCATTGAAGCAGTTTCCTGCTGCCGTTGATCGAGGGGCCCTCCTCGTCGCCGGTGATCAGCAGCGAGACGGAGGCGCCGTCGAGCGCGCCACCGGGCGCCAGCCTGGCAAGCGCCGCCACGAAGCAGGCGATCGCGCCCTTCATGTCGACGGTCCCCCGCCCGATCATCTCGCCGTCGACGATCGCGCCGGCAAAGGGCGGGCGCGACCACGCGGCCTCGTCGCCGGGCGGAACCACGTCGGTATGCCCGGCGAACATCAGGTGGTTGCCGCCCCTGCCGCGGCGGGCGTAGAGGTTGTCGACGTCCGGCGTGCCGTCCTCCGAGAACGCCATCCGGGCGATCTCGAATCCGAGCGGGTCCAGCATCGCCGCGAGCGCGTCGAGCGCGCCGCCGTCCGCCGGCGTGACGGAGGGACAGGCGACGAGCATCTCAGAGATTTGCGGCGGGGTCGGAATTGTCGTGCATGGCGGCGAGAAATAGAGCAAACCCGTTGCGGTGTCACCGCCAAAAACCGGCACCGCCCGGCCTCGAAAGATTGGCGCGACGGACCGGAACCCGTGGTAGAATTGGCGCGTTGAGCATCCGGCCGGCCCCGGCCTGAAGAGGGATCCTTTCCGGATGGACGATCAGACGCACCTCGAGGACGACCCGAGCCTGGTGCACGTGGACAACGAACGCCGGACGAAGCTGCTCGTCCGGTTCACCGGCGGCATATTCGTGGCGCTCGTCGGGTACGCGCTCTACTTCGCCCGCGACTTCTTCATGCCCGTCGTGCTGTCGATCCTCTTCGCGCTGACCTTCGCGCCGCTCAATCGCTGGTGCATTCGTCGGGGCATACCGTCGGCGCTGTCGGCGTCCGTCATCGTCTTTTCCGTCGTTTTCGGGATAGCCGGCCTTGCATACGGCCTCAGCGGCCCGGTTTCCGGGCTGGTGTCCCAGGCCCCGCAGATCGCCCGCACGATCCAGCTGAGGGTGAGCAACCTGAGGACCCCGCTCGACAAGATCCGCGAGGCCTCAAAGCAGGTTGAGGACGCCGCGACCAAGTCCGACGATCCCACCGTCCAGAAAGTCGCGATCGCGCAGCCCGGAATCATGTCCCGGGCGACGGGCAACCTCGTATCTGTCGTCACCACCATCGCCATCACGATCGTCCTGACGCTGTTCCTGCTCGCATCCGGCATGATGTTCTACGAGAAGATCATCCAGTCCGTGCACCTGATGAGCGACAAGAAGCGCGCCCTGCGCATCGCCCACGACGTGGAGCGCGAAATCTCGCGCTATTTGTTCACGATCTTCGTCATCAACTCCTGCCTCGGCCTCTGCGTCGGGGTCATCCTGTGGCTGCTCGACTTCCCGAACGCCGTGCTGTTCGGCGTGATCGCCGGCATCGTCAATTTCCTGCCCTATGTCGGAGCGTTCGCCGGCATCGTCGCGGTCGGGCTTCTCTCCCTGGCCCACTACGCGACCTTGACGATGGCCCTGCTTCCGCCCGCCTGCTACTTTGCGCTGACCTGCCTGGAAGGACAGTTCATCACGCCGACCATCGTCGGCCGTCGCCTGGAGATCAATTCCGTCGCCGTCTTCCTCGCAGTAGCGTTCTGGGGATGGCTGTGGGGCGTCGCCGGCGCCCTGATCGCGGTGCCGCTGCTGGTTCTCCTGAAGACCTTCTGCGATCACTTCGAAGTTCTGCAGGGACTCGGCAACTTCCTCGCCAGCGAAGATGTCTCCTCCCGCAACGGCGACGAATAGTTTCGCCGGGCACGGACGGAAAAACCGGGTTCCACCGATCCCGAATTTGCTCTAGACCTTCGATGGAGCGGGAGAAGACGGATGAACCTGCGAAGCGTCTCGATCGGCGAAGCGGCGCCGACGGCGGCCAAGCTTTCCGGAACGACGGGCATCGACAAGCGGGCCGTCGAAGGCAGCGTCCATGTCGGCCGGCTGGGCCTTTCCGGCGACACGATCTGCGATCTTCAGCGGCATGGCGGAACCGAACAGGCGGTCTATGTCTACGGTTCCGAGGACTACGACTGGTGGTCGCGCGAACTCGGCCGCACCCTTTCCCCCGGCAGCTTCGGCGAGAACATGGTCTTCGAACCCCTCGGCTGCCGGGACATCCTGGTCGGCGATCGCTTCGCCATCGGCCAGGTCCTCCTCGAGGTGACCGCCCCGCGCATTCCTTGCGCAACGTTCGCGGAACGGATGGGCGACCCCGGGTTTGCGCGGCGCTTCCAGAAGGCCGGACGGCCCGGGTTCTACTGTCGGGTCTTGTCGGAAGGCAGCGTGCGTGCCGGCGATCCGGTCGAGTTCGAACGCTATGGCGGGTTCGAACTGCCCGTGTGCCGTCTGACGACGGGCCCGAGCCGCGAGGATCTGGACCCCATCGAGATGCAGGAACTGCTGTCCACGCCGCTCCACCGGAAGTTCAAGGACTACCTCGTCGGCAAGCGCCCCGGGCCGTAGGGCATCGCGGGCCCGCTGCCTCAGAAGGGGAGCTGCATGCCCGGCGGGATCGGGAGCCCGGCGGTCAGCTCCTTCGTCTTCTCCTGCATCATGGTTTCGGCCTTGCCCTTCGCGTCGTTGTGTGCTGCGACGATGAGATCTTCCAGGATTTCCGGCTCGTCGGCGTTGATCAGAGTCGGGTCGATCGTGAGGCCCAGCATCTGGCCCTTGCCGGAAAGACGCACCGTCACGAGGCCGCCGCCCGAGCTTCCCGCAACCTCCATCGCGGCGATCTCCTCCTGGAGCTTCGCCATCTTCTCCTGCATTTCCTTGACCTTGCCCATCATGCCCATGATGTCGCGCATCGCTGATCTCCGTCGGTTGTCTGGCGCCGTTCAGGGGTTCGCAAGTGTTCCCGAGCGGCCGTGAAAGTCTGCCCTTAGAGCAATTCCCGGAATTGCGCAGGACCGCCTCCGCCGTTGCGGGAACGCGGGCGTCTCGGGCGGACGGGACCCGGTTGCCCGCCCATTTCGACCCGCGTCAGTCGTCCGCTCCGGGGGAGTCGGGGAGTATGTCGCCCTCGTCCGATTCGGCGGAGGCCGGCAAGTCGTCGTCCCCGCCGCCGTTGACGCGCACGTCGGTGATGCGCGCTCCCGGAAATTGCTTGAGGATCGCCGCGATGTCGGGATCGGCCCGGGCGTCGCTGACCAGCGCCTCGCGCCGTGCCGCCTCCATTTCGGCCAGGGTCGGCTGGTCCGCTTCGCGGCTGTGGGTGATGATCCAGCGGCGGCCCGTCCATGCCTCGAGCTTCCTGGACAGCTCTCCGAGCAACGATGCCGGGGCGTCTTGCGTCAGGCCGACCTCCAGCCGGCCCGGCTCCAGCCGGGCGAGGCGGAGGCATTTCCGGATGTGGATCTTGGCGGTGATGTCGCGGTGCTTGTCCGCGAGCGCGACGATGTCCTCCAGCGTTTCAAGGACGACCTGCGCGGGCTGCACCTGCTCGTCGGGCGCGCCCATGGGCTGCTCCGGGACGGACCGGAGCGCGGGCTGGCTTCCATGCGCCACGGCCCTCGGCGCCTGCCGCCCCTCTCCGTGATCCTGCCTGGACCCGACCGCCGGCGCGGCCGATGCCGTGTCCGTCGCCGGCGACGCCGCAGCACCTCGAACGGAACCGTTTCCGGGAGGCGGCTGCGGAGCGACGTCCTCTCCGCCGTTCTCCTGTCCCGCCAGCCGCCGCACCGCCTCCTCGGGCGATGGCAGGCTCGCCGCATGCGCAAGCCGGATCAGGACCATCTCGCCGGCGCCGAGCGGCCGGCTTGCGGTCTCGGTCTCCGAAATGCCCTTGAGCAGCATCTGCCAGAACCGCGAAAGCGTCGGAACCGACAGGCGCGGCGCCATCTCGGCCGCCCCGAGGCGTTCGGCTTCCGAAAGCGACGGATCCCGGGCCGCCTCCGGCACGAATTTCAGCCGCATGACGAGGTGGGTGAAATCCGCCAGGTCCGTGAGGACCACGGCAGGGTCGGCACCTCCGTCGTACTGGTCCCGGTAGTCCGCCAGGGCCTTGGCGATCTCGCCGCCGGCCAGATGCCCGAAGAGGTCGACGATGCGCGAACGGTCGGCGAGCCCGAGCATCCCGCGAACGGTCTCCGCGTCGACCTCGCTGCCTCCGTGGGCGATGGCCTGGTCCATCAGCGAAAGCCCGTCGCGGGCCGAGCCTTCGGCGGCGCGGGCGATCGTCTTCAGCGCCTCGTCGTCGAAGGAGACGCCTTCCTTCGCCGCGATCGCCCGGAAATGCTCGACGAGCAGGCCGGCGTCGATGCGGCGCAGGTCGAACCGCTGGCATCGCGACAGGACGGTGATCGGCACCTTGCGGATTTCGGTGGTCGCGAAGATGAACTTGACGTGCTCGGGCGGCTCCTCGAGCGTCTTCAGCAGGCCGTTGAAGGCCTGGGTGGACAGCATGTGGACTTCGTCGACGATATAGACCTTGTAGCGTGCCGAAACCGGGCGGTAGCGCACCTGCTCGATGATCTCGCGGACGTCGTCGATGCCGGTATGGGAGGCCGCGTCCATCTCGATCACGTCGACGTGGCGGCCCTCCATGATTGCCTGGCAGTGCTCGCCCGGCTCGCCGAGCTCGATCGTCGGCCTGTCGATCTCCGGGGTGCGGTAGTTGAGGGCCCGCGCCAGTATGCGCGCCGTCGTCGTCTTGCCGACCCCGCGCACGCCGGTCAGCATGTAGGCCTGCGCGATGCGTCCGGTCGCGAACGCATTGGTGAGGGTGCGCACCATCGGTGCCTGCCCGATCAGGTCGGAGAAATCCCGCGGCCGGTACTTTCGGGCGAGGACGCGATAGCCCGCCTGGCCAGTGTCCCCGCCTGCGTCCCCGCCTGCGGAGCCTTGCTCCCGGCCGTCACTGGGGTCCGTTTCGCTCATGGCCTCCGCTTGTCCCGACTTGTCCGCCGACGTCGAAGTCTAGCCTTGCTCGCACGAGGCGTCGATGCTCCGGCGCGAAAACCGGCGTTCGTGCACCGACGGCTGCGAGGAGGGTGGGAGGCTGGCACGGTGACCCGTGCCGTGGCTCGTTAGGGCTGCTTCCTTCCGGACCTGACCCGGTTGGCGAGTGGCTCGTCCACCACCAACCTCCCGCTCCCAGATATCGGAAATGCGCGTCGAAATGCAAGCCGGCCGACGAAAAATCTGGTACCCATACGGGGAAAGGAGTTCCCATGGGCCGCTTTACCCTCGATCCCCGTCTCGAAGCGGACAGCAGGCTGCTGACGGTGCTGGGGCTTTGCCAGCTCCGGCTGATGAACGACGCGCGCTGGCCCTGGCTGCTGCTCGTGCCGCAACGTCCCGGAATCTCCGAGATTTTCGACCTGACGCCGCTCGACCAGACGGTGCTCGCCTTCGAGACGGCGCTCGCCGGAACGGCCCTCAAGCGGGCCACGGCCTGCACGAAGGTGAATGTCGGCGCCCTCGGGAACTTGGTGCGCCAGCTGCATCTCCATCTCGTCGCGCGCGACGAGGGCGATCCGGGGTGGCCCGGGCCCGTCTGGGGCCTCGCGGGCGCCGAAACCTACGGCGAGGAACCGCGAAGGGCCTTGATCGAAGGCGTCCTGGGTGCTCTTTGAGCATATGACGGCTTTTTCGATATTCGACGACGATTCCCCGGGAGACGAAGCGAGCGCGCTCGTCGCCTTCTCCGGCAACAGGCTCGACCGCCGGTCCGAGAACCGCCCGGACGACATCCTGGAACGATCGCTGAAGGCGGAGGGCGCCCATGCCTTCGCGATCGGCCGCGGCAGGGCGGTTCTCAAGCACGACCGCCAGACGCTCGATCCGCTTTACGCCCCCTACGAACTCGAGGAACTCTCGCCGGATTTCGAGAACGCGGTGCTGCTCGGCTACGAGAAGAACGGGGAGCCGAGGCTCGCCGTGCCCGTGGGCGTCGACCCGGAGAACCTGCCGCCGCTCTACAAGGCGATCGACTACCGCTCCATCTATACGCAGGAGCTCCTCGACGCGGAACGGCTCGGCCAGCTCGCGCAGGGCGCGAGCCTGGTCGCCTGGAACCTCGCCACGCGCCACTGCGGCCATTGCGGGCGGGCGACGGTCAACCGCGCCGGCGGCTACCGGCGCGAATGCTCGTCCTGCAACGCGACGTTCTTCCCGCGCACCGACCCCGTGGTCATCATGCTCGTGGTCGACGAGGCGCGGGACGTCTGCCTCCTGGGGCGGTCCCCGCATTTCCGCGAGGGCATGTACTCCTGCCTCGCCGGCTTCCTCGAACCGGGCGAGACCATCGAGAACGCCGTCCGCCGGGAGACGCACGAGGAATCGGGCATCGTCGTCGGCCGCGTGCGCTACCATGCGAGCCAGCCCTGGCCCATGCCCCACACATTGATGATCGGCGTCTACGGCGAGGCCGTGTCGACCGTCATATCGCGCGACACCGAGGAACTGGAGGACTGCCGCTGGTTCACCCGCGCCGAGACCGCCGAGATGCTCGACCGGTCGCTCGGCGAATACCGGGCAAGTCCCCCGGCGGGCGCCATCGCACATCGCCTGATGCGCGACTGGGTGGAATGGAAGGGGCGCTGAGAGGCCGTCCCGCCCCGCCGCGCCGCCGCCGTCCGGCCGCTTGCAAGGCACCCTTTCCGACACCATATTCCGTCTGCGCGGAGACGCCGAAAGGGTCCCGCATCAAGGTCGCTTGACGCAAGGACTGGACGATGAACCGCATGACGCCCTTTTCGAGCCCGCTGCTTCTGGGCTTCGACACCATGGAAAAGACCCTCGAGCGGATTGCCAAGGGCAGCGACGGCTATCCCCCCTACAACATCGAGCGGATCCATCGGTCCGAGGACGGCTCGGCCGCTGAAATGCTGCGCATCACGCTCGCCGTCGCCGGCTTTTGCGAAGACGATCTCGAGGTGACCACGGAAGAGAACCAATTGGTCATCCGCGGACGGCAGAGCGAGCCCGACGATCGCGAATATCTCCATCGCGGTATTGCCGCGCGCCAGTTTCAGCGCATGTTCGTTCTAGCGGACGGAATGCAGGTCCTGGGCGCGGAGCTGAAAAACGGGCTCCTTTCCGTCGACCTCGTGCGTCCCGAACCGGAACGCATGGTGAAGAAAATTAACATTTCCGTCCGAGACTGAGCCCAGAAGGGTCAATTGCTCGGACAGCTTCCTGCCTCGAAAGGAGGAACTCCAAATGATGACCAAAGCCACCGGAAAACCGGTCAGCGAAGCCGAACTCGCCCATCTCGGCGAGGGTCAGGTCGGCTACATCCGCAAAATGCGGTCCGAAGAGATCACCCGGCGTTTTCCGGGCGCCCCCGAGCTCGATCCGGGTCAGGATCTGTGGGCCCTGTTCAGTGCCGACGGCACGCCCATCCTCGTCAGCGACGATCGCACCAGCGCCTTCTTCAAGGCGCAGGAGAACGACCTCCGCACCGTGAGCGTGCACTGATCCTGCCAGCCGACCCCGCGGCGGGCCGGACCGCACGAGCGGCCCGTCGTCGGATTCCGTTTCCAGTATATTAACGATAAGCGGGCGGCCCCCCGGCCGTTCCCGGAGCCTTTCCGGAATGGGCGACCCCGGGGTCGCCTCGCCCGCACGTGGTGAAACGACGGGAAGTCCCGCCCGTCGGACGGCCGGTCTCAGGCCGCGTCGGAGGCCGGCGAGCCGGCGAGCAGCGTATAGATCGCCGACGCGGACGTCGACGCGCGCAGTTTTTCCACGACCTCCCCATCGCGCAGCACCCGTGCGATGCGCGAGAGAGCCTTGAGATGGTCGGCGCCGGCGCCCTCCGGCGCCAGCAGCAGGAAGACGAGATCGACCGGCTGGTCGTCGAGGGCTTCGAAGTCGACCGCCCCGTCGACATGCGCGAACACGCCGACGAGCTTGTCGAGGCGCGCCAGCTTGCCGTGCGGAATGGCTATGCCGTTGCCGACGCCGGTCGATCCGAGTCGCTCCCGCTGGAGAATGACGTCGAAGATCTCGCGTTCCGGAAGGCCTGTAACCGCGGCCGCCTTCTCGGCCAGTTCCTGCAGGAGCTGCTTTTTGGAATTTGCCTTGAGCGCGGGCAGAACCGCGTCCTGGGCAAGCAAATCCGCCAGAGCCATCAATCATGTCCTCGTGTCAGTATCCCGAAGCGGGCCGTGACAGCGACCTCCGCCTTCGCTGCCGCGTCCAGCATATCAGGAATGTGCGTTGGCTGCGTCGATCCAGCCGATGTTGCCGTCGTTGCGCCGATAAACGACGCTGAGCGAGTTCGTGCCGGCATTCTTGAAGATCAGGACCGGATCGTCGGTCAGATCGAGCGCCATGACCGCACTCGCGACGGTCATCGTGCGCAATTGCTTCGAGCTTTCGGCGACGATCGCCGGCGCGTAGTCGGCGGGAAGTTCCTCCTCGCCGTCGCCCGCGTCCATCACCTTGTAGGAGACCTCCGCGAAGGCGTCGCCGCCATTGCCCGTGTGATGGTCCTTCAGTCGTCGCTTGTAGCGTCGCAGCCGCTTTTCGATGCGTTCCGCCGACGCTTCGAAAGCCGATTGCGGTTCCTGTGCCTGCCCCGTCGCCTGCAGCACGATCCCGGTGTCCAGATGGATCTTGCAGTCCGACGTATAGCGCGAGCCAGATTTTTCGACCGTCACCTGGCTGGAGAACCCGCCGTCGAAATATTTTCCAACTGCCCCGTGAATGGAGTCCTCGATCCGGTTCCGGAATGTCTCGCCGATCTCCATATGCTTCCCCGACACGCGCACGCTCATTGAAAAACCCTTCTTATTCTTTGATTGGCAGTGTCAGTTTAAGCCAAGCTCCGCGCTCATCCAAGCGCCTCCCGCACCGAACGGGCACATTGCCGGGCAGGGTGCGGGCGAAGGCACGTCGCGGGACTTCCGCCGCTTTCCGGGCGAATTGCGGGCGGCTTCTACGCGTCTGGCGGCCCGATGTCAACGCGGGTACGACGATCGTGATCGTTCCCGCCTTCGCGCGCCCGTCGCGACGGGGTCAAAGCGCGCCGCTTCTCGCCAGCGCCTTCTTCTCGCGGCGGCGCTGCACCGAGGACGGAATGTTCATGGCCTCCCGGTACTTGGCGACGGTCCGCCGGGCGATCTCGACGCCGCCCGCCCGCAGCGCGGCCACGATGGCGTCGTCCGACAGGACGTCGTCCGGCTCTTCGACGGAGATCATCGCCCGGATGCGATGCCGGACCGTTTCCGCCGAATGCGCGTCGCCGCCCTCCGCCGAGGCGAGCGAGACGGTGAAGAAATATTTGAGCTCGAAGACCCCCCGCGGCGTCAGCATGTACTTGTTCGACGTCACGCGGCTCACGGTCGATTCGTGCATGCCGATCGCATCCGCCACCGCCTTGAGGTTGAGGGGCCGCAGATGGTCGACGCCGTGCAGCAGGAAGAGGTCCTGCTGGCGGACGATCTCGCGCGCCACCTTGACGATCGTGCGCGCCCTCTGGTCGAGACTGCGCGTCAGCCAGTTGGCGTTCTGCAGGCATGTGTTGAGGAACTCCCGCTCGCCGCCCTTTTGCGGGGTCAGCCGGTTGACCTCGGCATAGTAGTCCTGGTTGACCAGCACGCGCGGCAGCGTTTCCGGATTGAGCTCCACCAGCCAGCCTCCGTCCGCGGAGGGCGAGACCAGGATGTCGGCGACGATGGACTCCGTCACGCCCGTCTGGAAGCGGTTGCCGGGCTTGGGATCGAGCGCGCGGATCTCGGCGAGCATGTCGAGCAGGTCCTCCTCGTCGACGCCGCAGAGCCGCTTCAGGGTCTGGAAGTCCCGCCGGGCGAGCAGGTCGAGATGCCGCAGGAGCGTCGCCATGGCCGGGTCGAGCCGGTTGCGCTGGCCGAGCTGTATCTCCAGGCATTCCTTCAGCGACCGGGCGAAGATGCCGGGCGGATCCATCTGCTGCAGCCGGCTCAGGACGCGGGCGACGTCGGCCTCGCCGACCTTCAGCCGGGCGGCCGTCCCGTCCGGGACCGCGGCGAGATAGCCGGTGTCGTCCAGAAGGTCGAGGAGCTCGGCGGCGATCAGGCGTTCGCGCGCCGTGAAACCGGTCAGCGCGATCTGCCGGCCGACATGGTCGTGGAGCGTCTCGGCGCGCGCCGTGAAGTCGTCGAGGTCGAAACTCTCCGCGCTACCGCCCGAAGCCGCGCCGGGCATGGACTTCCATTGGCCGATGAGCTCCGGCGTGTCGGCGCGCCGCGGTCCGGGATCGTCCTGGAACACGTTCTCGTAGCTGGTGTCGAGCCGGTCGGCGATGCTCTCCCGCTCCCGTCGCTGGGCATCCTGGAACCAGTCGCCGTCGCCGCCCGCCGCGGCCTCGGGCGTGTCCGTCTGGAGCGGCTGCGCCCGGTCGCCGGTCGCGCCGTCGGACGCATCGTTGCGAAAGCCCCCCGCCTCGCCGGACTGGTGGTCCAGGAGGGGGTTGCGTTCCACCTCTTCCTCGACGAAACGCAGGAGCTCGGCATGCGTCAGCTGCAGCAGCCGGATCGACTGCATCAGTTGCGGCGTCATCACCAGCGACTGGCTCTGACGCAATTGAAGGCTGGCCGCTAAAGCCATGACGCACACGTACTCCCTCGGCTTGCACGCCCCGGCCGACAGCGGTCCGAGGCCCCGGAACCCGGCGTGCCCGCGCGATCGGCATCATCTGGCCCGAAAATTGCTTTTTTGTTGCCTTCGGTCAAGTCGGGGCCGACCCCCGGGCGAATCTTCCCTAAAGGGTAAATTCTTCGCCAAGATACAGGCGGCGCACGTCGGGATTGGCGACGATGTCGTGCGGCCGGCCATGCGTCAGGACCGAACCGGCGTGGATGATATAGGCCCGGTCGATCAGCCCGAGCGTCTCCCTCACATTGTGGTCGGTGATGAGGACGCCGATGCCCCGGCGCGTCAGGTGGCGCACCAGGTTCTGGATGTCCGACACGGCGATCGGATCGACGCCGGCGAACGGCTCGTCGAGCAGCATGAACGTCGGATCGCTCGCGAGCGCCCGCGCGATTTCCAGCCGCCGGCGCTCGCCGCCCGACAGCGAGATCGACGGAGCCTTGCGCAGATGCGCGATGTGGAACTCCTCCAGCAGTTCCGTCAGCTTGTCCTCCCGGACGCTGCGCTTCTTCTCCACGACCTCGAGAACGGCGCGGATGTTGGCCTCGACCGTGAGGCCGCGGAATATCGAGGCTTCCTGCGGCAGGTAGCCGATGCCGAGGCGCGCCCGCCGGTACATCGGCAGCAGCGTCACGTCGTTGCCGTCGATCTCGATGGAGCCTTCGTCCAGCGGAATCAGCCCGGTGATCATGTAGAAGCAGGTCGTCTTGCCGGCGCCGTTCGGTCCGAGCAGGCCCACGGCCTCGCCGCGCCGCACTCCGAGCGAGACGCCGTCGACGACCCGCCGCTTCTTGAAGCTCTTGGTCAGGTCGCGCGCGATGAGCGTGCCGTCGAAACGGCCTGGTTCCGTGTTCTCGGACGGCGGAGGGTCGATGGAGGCTTTTGTCATGCGGGACGAGGCGTTCTGCCGGGCTACTTCGAGCCGGACTTCTGCGACTTGGGATCGAGCTGGATCATCACCCGCTTCCCGCAGCTTTCCAGGTTGGCCTCGCTGGTGTCGACATGCACGACGAGCTTGCAGCCGACGAAGACGTTCTGCCCCTGGGTCAGCACCACCTGCTTGCCGCTGAGCGTCATGAGCTGCTCCGGCATCTCGTAGCTTCCCCTGTCGGCCGTCGCCTCCTGGTCGCCGGCCTTGACGTAGACCTTGTCGAACACGTCGATCTTCTGGATCTGGGCGTCGCCGCTGGCGATGCTTCCGTTGCCCGAGTAGTGCACGATCATCTTGCCCGAATGCAGGGTCGTGTCGCCCTGAACGACTTTGACGTGACCGGTGAAGGTCGCGATCTTGTCCTTGTCGTTGATGTTGAGCGAATCGCTCTCGATCTGGATCGGCTTGTCGTTGGAAATCGCGAGGCCGCTCATCGTCTTCGGCGCAGCCTGGCCGGACTCCGCGGCCGCGCCGGCCGCCGGCGCTGCGAATGCGACCACGGCCGCGATCAGCCAGCCGGCCGCCGGCAATGGCGCGAAACCGGCGCTTTCGAGCGCAGAAGGCATGATCAGCCGCCCTTTCCTTCAGGCCCCGGTTTGATTGCCGATGGCTGGATCGTCATCTTGACCCTGTGGTTGAACTCGATCGTCTTGCCCTTATCGCGCATTCGCATCGACTGCGCAACAATGCGCGCCTTGTCCGTGCTGATCTCGACGGGCGTCTCCGCGGTCATCTTGCCGCTGGCGATGTCGAACCGCGCGCTCTGCATCATCGCCCTGGTGCCGTTCTCCATCTGGACCTCGAAAGGCTTGTCGAAGTCGATCACGTTCGCGGCACGGTTGAGCAGGGCGCTCTTGGCCGACAGGCGTGCGATCTTGCCGTTGCCGAGGGGGAAAGACCCGCTGATCTGCTCGAGCCGGACCTTGTTGGGATCGGAGAGGCCCTGGATCGCGCGCCGTGCCGTGACCCTGTAGATCGCGCCGGCCGAGTTCTGCCCGGTCAGCACCGGATCGCTCATGATCAGTTTGCCGTTCTGCAGGACGGACCGGTCGACATGAAAGTTGTTCGGCAGCATGGCGTTGAAGATCGATGCCCAGAAGAAGCCGGCGAGCACCAGGACGGCGACCAGCGGAAACAGGAACTTCATCCCGCGCACGAGCCACGAATGGCGCACCGCCCGGCGATATTCTCCGTGCGAAAGCCCCTTGATCGGCGACCGCCTGCCCGCCGTCTCCGCCATTTCAGTCATGGCTGCCCGTTCTCGTCATGCCGGTATCCGTCATCTCCGCGCCCGGCCCAAGGCGGCGCGCCGGTCACGAATATGGCGATTGCGCCGGGAAAGGCAAACTGCTCGTTCCCACGTTTTCAGCGGATTGTGGTTTTGCCCGGAAACATCTGATATTCAGACCTTGGGTTGCTCGGGAGGTTTCTGGCCTTGGACCAGTATGGAATTGCGGACAGACGGCGATTGCGGCGCAAGCTGACGTTCTGGCGGCTGGGAGTTTTCGGTCTTCTCGTGCTCGCCGTGTTCGTCTACGGCTACGGCCATCGCGGCGCCGGTGGCATGGCCAGCCCGCACGTCGCCCGCATTTCCGTGTCCGGCCTCATCACCGACGACCGGGATCTCGTCAAGCGGCTCGACCGCATCGCCAAGAGCGACCAGGCCAAGGCCCTCATCGTCGAAATCAATTCGCCGGGCGGCACCACCTACGGCGGCGAGGAAGTCTACCGCGCCGTCCGACGGGTCGCGGCGGTCAAGCCGGTCGTCAGCGAGATAAGGACCCTCGGGGCGTCCGCGGCCTACATGGTCGCCGCCGCCGGCGACCACCTCATCGCCAGCCAGACCTCGATCGTCGGCTCCATCGGCGTGCTCTTCCAGTATCCGCAGTTCTCCGAACTGCTCGACAAGGTCGGCGTCAGCGTCAACGAGATCAAGTCGGCGCCGCTGAAGGCGGAACCCTCGCCGTTCCACCCGGCCAGCGACGCGGCCAAGGCCATGATCAATTCGATGATCCAGGACAGCTATCACTGGTTCGTCGACCTCGTCGCGACCCGGCGCGGATTCGATCACGAGAAGGCGATGAAACTTGCCGACGGAAGCGTCTTCACCGGGCGGCAGGCGCTCGGCAACGGACTGATCGACGAGCTGGGAAGCGATGCCGAGGCGCGTAAGTGGCTGGCGACCAAAGGGGTGAGCGCCGACCTGCCCGTTATCGAGTGGAAACGCACGGAAGGCGGCGGCTGGGGCCTCATCGGCCAGGCGGCCTCCGGGGCCCTCGGCGCCTGGACGGGCGGCATCCCCTGGGACCGGGCCCTCGGCGTCCTGTCGCCGAGCAAGTTGTTTCTTGACGGTCTTGTCTCGCTTTGGCAGTTTGACGCTCAACCAAATAAAGAATGAATGAGGGGACGGCGAAGTGATCAAATCCGAGCTGGTGCAGATTGTCGGCGCCAGGAATCCTCACCTGTATCACCGTGACGTCGAGAACATCGTCAACGCGGTGCTCGACGAGATCACCGACGCCCTCGCCGACGGCAACCGCGTGGAGCTGCGCGGTTTCGGCGCCTTTTCCGTGAAGAACCGTCCCGCCCGCTCGGGCCGCAATCCCCGGACCGGCGAAGCCGTCTTCGTCGAGGAGAAATGGGTGCCGTTCTTCAAGACGGGCAAGGAACTCCGGGAACGCCTGAACTCCGATCGGTCCGATTGACGGGTCCTCGCCGCCGTCACTCTTTCGCCGTGACCCTTGTATCCTGCGACCGGAGCGGTAAAACGCGGACGATCGATGCCGCGGGCGAGGGCCGCCGGGAACCTCCGGCCACCGCCAAGCGTCATGTCCATCGGCAACAGGCCGCTGGTGAGGAAACGGAACGATGACCCGCAAGATCGTGAATATCGTCATACTCGTGCCCGTCGCAGTCATTCTCGTGGTGCTGTCGGTGGCCAACAGGGAGTGGGTCCGCTTCGCGCTCAACCCGTTCAATCCGGACGACAAGGTGCTTTCCGTGACGGCGCCGTTCTTCGTCTACCTCTTCACGGCCCTCATCGTCGGCATGCTGATCGGCGCCTTCGCGACCTGGCTCAACCAGGGGAAATACCGCAAGCGCGCCCGCAAGGAAGCCCGCGAGGCCGTGCGCTGGCACGCCGAGGCGGACAAGCAGAAGCGCGTCAACGACGCGGGCCGGCGCGAGGTGGCCACGACCACGCCGTCCTGACGCCGGACCGGGGGAGGAACGCTTGAACGTCATATCCGCCGAGGACGTCGACCGCTCGCTGACCCATGCGGACCTCGTCGAGGCGCTCCGCGCGACCTTTGCCGAGGGCGTCTGCGCGCCGACGCGCCATCACCACGCGATAGCGCGCCCCGACGGGACCGACGGAACGCTTCTCCTGATGCCGGCCTGGACGGATTTCGTCGCCCGCGGCACGTCGGCCGGCGGCTATGTCGGCGTCAAGATCGTCACCGTCAATCCCGACAACAACGAGCACGGCAGTCCCGCCGTAATGGGAATCTATTTCCTCGCCGACGGAAAGACCGGAACGCCGCTGGCGCTGATCGACGGCCAGGCGCTGACGGTCTGGCGCACCGCCTGCGCGTCGGCGCTCGCGGCGTCGTACCTGGCCCGCAGTGATGCCGCCCGCATGACGATGGTCGGCGCCGGCAAGCTGGCGCCCCACCTGATCCGCGCGCATGCGGCCGTCCGCCCGATCCGCGAGGTCACCGTCTGGAACCGGAACCCGGCGAACGCCGAGCGGCTCGCGGCCGAGCTGGACGGAGACGGCCTTTCGGTCCGGGCCTCCGGCGATCTCGAAGCTGCGGTGCGCGGCGCCGACCTCGTCTGCGCGGCGACCATCTCCGAGGTGCCGCTGATCGAAGGCCGCTGGCTGGCGGAGGGCGCGCATGTCGATCTCGTCGGAGCGTTCACCCCGAAGCTCAGGGAATTGGACGACGAGGCCGTGCGGCGCGCGACGCTGTTCGTGGACACCTTCGACGGCGCGCTCAAGGAGGGCGGCGACCTCGTGCAGCCGCTCGAGGCGGGCGTCATCTCGCGGAGCGACATCCGAGCGGATCTCGCCATGCTGGCGCGCGGGGACCATCCGGGCCGGACGGGCGAACGGGAAATCACCCTGTTCAAGTCGACGGGAACGGCGCTCGAGGATTTCTCCGCCGGTTGCCTGGTGTACGAAAGGCATGCGGCCCGCGGCTGACGGACCGGCCGGAGCCGGACGAGTCAGGAGGCGGACGCATCCGTCTTGCCGGACACCACCCGGTTCAACTCCGAGAAGAACTGCCCGGCGAGTTTCTTGGCGGTGGAATCGATCAGCCGCGACCCCATCTGCGCCAGCTTGCCGCCGACCTGCGCCCGCACGTCGTAGGAAAGCAGCGTGTCGCTGCCGTCGTCCGAAAGGTGGACGTCGGCCGCGCCCTTGGCGAAGCCCGCGATGCCGCCCTTGCCTTCTCCGGCGATGGTGTAGCTGACCGGGGCGTTGATGTTCTCCAGCGTGACCTCGCCTTTGAAATTGGCCGACACGGGCCCCACCTTGACCTTGACCGACGCCGCGAAACCGGCGTCCGACGTCTTCTCGAGGGACTGGCAGCCGGGAATGCATTGACGCAGGACGTCCGGATCGTTGAGCGCGTCCCAGACCTTCTCGCGCGGCGCTTCGATGCGTTCTTCGCCCTTCATTTCCATGGGTCGTCTCCATCCGTCGGGGTTTCCGGCAAGTTATGCAGGTCGGAAACGGCTTTGCCAAGTGCACCGCCGGTGCTATTGCCACCCTCGTAAGAAGGACCGAACCACCGAAGCGAACCTTGGCAGACACGAAACGAAGATCCGGCGGCCGTTCCGGGGCCGGGCGCGGCCCCCGCGGGCCCGTGCGCAAGCGGTCCGGCGGCGCCGACGTCCCGGGCCGGACGCCGCCTGCGCCCCTGCTCGCCCCGCGCCCGCCGCGATCCGGTGAACGGCCGGGCGAGCGCGTGCCCCTGATACTGGAAACGGCCGCGGACGAGGGTTACGCCCTGATCGACAGCGGCGGCGGCGAGAAGCTCGAGCGCTACGGCCCCTACCGGATCGTGCGGCCCGAGGCGCAGGCGCTCTGGCCGAAATCGCTGGAAGCGGGCGTCTGGGAGCGTGCCGACGCCGTCTTCACCGGCGACACCGACGAGGACGGCATGGGGCGCTGGCGCTTTCCCGCCGCGCCGCTCGGCGAGACCTGGCCCATGCGCCTCCTCGATGTCGATTTCAACGGCCGCTTCACGTCCTTCCGCCACGTCGGCGTCTTCCCGGAGCAGATCGCCCACTGGTCCTGGATGCGCGGGATCGTGGCCGCCGCGGGCCGGCCGGTGAAGGTCTTGAACCTCTTCGGCTACACCGGCGTCGCCTCGCTGGTGGCGGCCCAGGCCGGTGCCGAGGTCACCCATGTGGATGCCTCCAAGAAAGCCATCGGCTGGGCCCGGGAAAACCAGGCGCTCGCCGGGCTGGGAGACCGCCCGATCCGCTGGATCTGCGACGACGCCATGAAATTCGTCCTGCGCGAGGAGCGGCGCGGCAACGATTACGACATCGTCCTCGCGGATCCGCCGAAGTTCGGCCGCGGTCCGAACGGCGAGGTCTGGCAGCTGTTCGATCACCTCCCGCCGCTGCTCGACGTCTGCCGCAGCCTGCTGTCCCGCGAAGCCCTCGCGCTGGTGCTGACCGCCTATTCCATCCGCTCGTCCTTCTATTCGATCCACGAACTGATGCGCGAGACGATGCGCGGGGCCGGCGGCAGGGTGGAGTCCGGCGAGCTGCTGATCCGCGAGACCGGCGAGACCGGCGGGACCGCGGGCCGCGCGCTCTCCACCTCGCTTTTCAGCCGCTGGGTGCCCGAATGAGCGGCCATCGGGACGGCCGCGTCGGCCAGGTGAAGGAAGTCACCAGCCTCGCAAATCCGATCGTCAAGGACATTCGCGGCCTCGCGCTCAAGAAGAACCGCGACGCCGCCGGCGCCTTCCTCGCCGAAGGCCTGAAGCTGGTGATCGACGCCCTGGACCTGGGCTGGACGATCCGCACGCTGGTCTGTTCCAAGGCGGCGCGCGGCAAGCCCGCCGTCGAGAAGGTCGCCGCGCGCACCGTCGCCGCCGGGGGGCTCGTCCTCGAGGCGAGCGAGAAGGTCATGTCGGCCGTCGCCCGGCGCGACAATCCGCAAACCGTCATGGCCGTCTTCGAGCAGCGCCTGGCGTCTCTCTCCGGGATCCGGCCGGCGGCCGGCGAGACCTGGATCGCCCTCGACCGGGTGCGCGATCCGGGCAATCTGGGCACGATCATCCGCACCGCCGACGCCGCGGGCGCGAGCGGCGTCGTCCTCGTCGGAGACACCACCGACCCCTTCTCGACGGAAACCGTTCGGGCGACCATGGGCTCGATCTTCGCGGTTCCCGTCGCACGGGCCGCCCCCGAGGCATTCCTGCGCTGGCGCCGCTCGGTCGACGTCCGGCTCGTCGGGACGCACCTTTCCGGCGCCGTCGACTACCGCTCGATCGACTACCGCTCGAAGCCGGTGGTCCTGCTGATGGGCAACGAGCAGGCGGGCCTGCCGGACGATCTCGCCGCGGCCTGCGACACCCTGGCGCTGATCCCCCAGGCCGGACGCGCGGATTCCCTCAATCTGGCGATCGCCGCCGGCGTGATGCTCTTCGAAGCCCGCCGGCACCTGCTGAAAACCGGAGACACGGCGTGAAGCCTTCCGTCCTTTCCCGGCCCGTGCCGTTCCTCGCTGTCGTCGCGCTCGCCGTCGCGCTCGACCAGGCCGTCAAGTGGATCGTCGAGACGTCGTTGCCCTATCGCGAGCTCGTTCCGGTGCTGCCGCTGCTCGGCCTCTTTCGCACCTACAATCGCGGCATCGCCTTTTCCTTCCTGACGGGATCGAGCATCTGGGCGCTGATGGTTCTGACCGTCGCGGTCGTCGCCTTCGTGCTCTACCTCCGCTTAAGGACCGTGCCGCAGCGCTGGCTCGCCCATCTCGGCTACGCCCTCATCATCGGCGGCGCGGTCGGCAACATGATCGATCGCGCCGTCCTCGGCCACGTCGTCGACTACGTCCTCTTCCACACACAGACCTGGTCCTTCGCGGTGTTCAACCTGGCCGACAGCTTCATCACGGTCGGTGCCGCGGCCGTCATGCTCGACGAGATCGTCGGCGCGGGGCGGCCCGGCCGAAGCACGGACCCTCGAGACGGTTGAGGGAGGTGGACGCCGGTCGTCCGCGGCCCCGTCCGGACGCGAAACTCCTCGGGCGTCGCCCTGCGGCATTGACCCCGGGCGCCGCCTGCCCCAGCTTGTTCGCGAGAAAGCCGGCCCAGCCCGGGAAATCAGGAGGAAGACCATGCAGGAACCGTTCAAAGGCATTCTCATCACCCGCGACGAGGACGGCAAGCAATCGGTCGCGGTGAAGGACCTGACCTTGGGCGACCTGATGGAAGGCGATACGGTGGTCGAGGTCCAGGCGACGACCGTCAACTACAAGGACGGCCTCGCCATCACCGGCAAGGCGCCGGTCGTGCGCCGATTTCCGATGGTCCCCGGCATCGACTGCGCCGGGACGGTCGTCTCGTGCGAGACCGGCGCGTTTTCCCCGGGCGATTCCGTCATTCTCAACGGCTTCGGCGTCGGCGAGACCCACACCGGCGCCTACGCGGCCTATGCGCGGCTGAAGAGCGACTGGCTGATCCCGCTCCCCGAAGGCCTGAGCCCTCATGACGCCATGGCCGTCGGCACCGCCGGCTACACCGCCATGCTTTCGGTGCTGGCCCTGGAGCGTCACGGAATCCTTCCCGACCGCGGGCCGGTGGTCGTCACCGGTGCCAATGGCGGCGTCGGCACCGTCGCCATTTCGATCCTGTCCAAGCTCGGCTACCACGTCGTCGCCTCGACCGGCCGCACGGAGGAGGCGGACTTCCTCAAGGGGCTGGGCGCCGCCGAGATCATCCATCGCGACGAGCTGTCGAAGCCCGCCAAGCCGCTCGGCAAGGAGCGCTGGGCCGGGGGCATCGACGCCGTCGGCAGCCACACCCTCGCCAACGTCCTCTCGATGACCGCCTACGGCGGCGCCGTGGCGGCGTGCGGACTGGCGCAGGGCATGGACCTGCAGACGAGCGTCGCTCCCTTCATCCTGCGCGGCGTATCGCTGCTCGGCATCGATTCGGTCATGGCGCCCAAGGCCCTGAGGATGGAGGCGTGGGACCGGATCGGCTCCGACCTCGATCTCGACAAGCTGCATGCGCTCACCACCGCGATCGGTTTCGACGGCATCCCGGACGCCGCCCGTGACATCGTCGAGGGCAAGGTGCGCGGGCGGATCGTGGTCGACATGCAGGGCTGAAACATTCGGATTCCGGTCCGGTCGGTAAAACTTTAACGAGCCTGCAAAAGTCTCTTCAAAGACTGTCGTGCTAGACGGTGCGGCATGGAACGAACCGCCCGCACCGGCAAGCCGGAAAACCGAATTGCCCGCCCGGCGGGACCCGACGGCGTCGACCGGTCCCTGCCGCTCGACCGCCTGCTCGCCGCCTTCGGCGATCTGGTGGTCCTTCGCGGGCTGGACGGCCGCATCCTTCATGCCAACGACGCTTTTCTCCATACCACCGGCTGCGACGACGCCGTCGGGCGGCCGTTCCTGGATTTCTGCGTCCCCGTGCAGGCGGGGGGAGAGACGGACCCGCAGGCGTCCGAAGCGAATCTGCTGGGGCTCGTCACGGTGGACGGACCCCGCCTCTACGACTGGCGCGAAGTCGTCAGCCGGGACCCCGCCACCGGCCAGGCGGTCGTCCACGCGCTCGGCCGCGACGTCACCAGGCACCGCGACGCCGAACGCGACCTGATCGCCGGGCGCGACCGGGCCGAATCGGCCAGCGCCGCCAAGTCCCGCTTCCTGGCCATGGTCAGCCACGAGGTCCGCACGCCGCTGAACGGGGTGATCGGAATCACGGAACTTCTCGCCCGCACGAGGCTCACCCAGGAGCAGCAGAGCTATGTCGAGGCCGTCCGGCATTCCGGCCACGCCCTGCTGTCGCTCATCGAGGACCTGCTGGATTTCTCCAGCATGGAGGCCGGCCGCTTCTATCTGCGCCCCGAGCCCGGGAACCTCCGGGACATGGTCGGCAGCGTCGTCGAGCTCTCCGCGCTGCAGGCCGACGAGAAGCATATCGAGGTTGCCGCCCACGTCGCCCCCGATGTGCCGGAGAACATCGTCGCCGATCATGGCCGTCTCCGCCAGGTGCTGTTCAACCTGATCGGGAACTCGGTGAAGTTCACGGAGGTGGGCGGCGTGTTCGTCGAGGTGTCGAGGGCGGGGGACCGCCTCGAGTTCCGCGTGACCGATACCGGGCCCGGCATCGGCGAGGCCGATCTCCAGCGAATCTTCCGCGAGTTCGAGCAGGTCGAAGGCGGGTCGACCCGCAGGAAGGGCGGTGCCGGCCTGGGCCTCGCCATCTCCGCCCGGCTCGTGGCCGCGATGGACGGGACGCTGGCCGTCGACAGCGACGGGACCAACGGCAGCACCTTCTCCTTCGACGTGCCGCTCGTCACGCCGGCGGGCGAGCCCGCCTCCGGTCCCGGCACCCAGCTGGCCGACAGCCGGGTTCTCCTGATCGCCCCGGAGGGGCCGACGGGGACGGCCTTGGTCCGACAGATCCGCGACCAGGGCGGGGCGGCCGAAGCCGTTCGATCGTCCGCGGAGGCCGCGGCGGCGATCGCGCGCCTCGGCGGCGAGGACGCCTTGACGGACATCGTCGTCGACCGGCGCATCGCCGGCCGCGCCAAGGCGGTCTTCTCCGCCCTTGCGGCCGCGACCCGCAAGCGCATCGGACGGACGATGATGGTGACGCCCGCCGAGCGCGAATCGCTGACCAAGGCCCGCGCCCAGGCCTATTCCGCATGGCTCATCCGGCCGTTGCGGCCCTCCTCGGTGGTGAAGGTCCTGCGGCGCGAGACCGGCGGGCTGGGCGGCTGGCTGGAGGAGCGCTCGGAAGGACAGGCCGATCGGCTGGCGCTGCGCCGCGGCAAGACCGCGGCCACGCGCAAGCTCGCCGTGCTCCTGGCCGAGGACAACCCGGTGAACGCCCTGCTGGTGCGGTCGGCGCTGCAGCGCGGCGGGCACGACGTCGTCCACGTCACGAACGGGCGGGAACTCGCCGAGCGCGCCTGCGACCGGACCGGCGAAAGGAGCCGGTTCGATCTCGTGCTGACCGACCTCGCCATGCCCGAAATGGACGGCATCGAGGCGATCGAGCTGATCCGCTCCTACGAACGGTCGAATGCCCTGGCGACCATGCCGATCGTCGTCCTGACGGCCGACGGGCAGGGCAAGACGCGCGACAAGGCGATGGCGGCCGGCGCCGCCGATTACGTCGAAAAGCCGGTGGATCCGGACGTTTTGTTGCAAACGCTCGAGCAAATCGCTATTCAGGCCGACTAGTGGTCTGACCCAAACGGATGGTTCCCATCCGTTTGGAAAAGTCAGCCCACAAGCTATTGATCTGGTGGGGCGATTTTTCCTAACAGATGGTACCATCTGTTAGGATCGCACCACTAGAGCGCTTCCAGGAAAAGTGGAAACCGGTTTTCCGTCCGGAAGCGCGTAAGTCGGTGCGTCGATAAGACCCCCGAATTTTCGGGCCGACGGTTGCCAGAACGGGTCGGGGCCTGTCACGATGCTGTCGCACAGTCATGATTCTTGGCGGTATGCGACAAATGGAATGGTGACTTGAATGAGCATCCGTCTCGGCAACCAGGATCCAGAAGAAGGCAAGGTGCGAGAAGGTTTGCTCCAGACCTGCGCTGACAGTCTCCAGCCGCTTGGACGGATCGGGCCGCTGGAAACGCGGCTCGCTGCGACGGAGGGCGAGATCGCCGCCGCCCAGAGCGTCCGCTACCGGGTCTTCGCCGAGGAGATGGGCGCCAGCATGTCGCCCGAGAACGTCCGGCAGCGGCGCGACATGGACACGTTCGACGAAATCTGCGACCACCTTCTCGTGCTCGACACGGATATCGACGGCGAGCCGGAAGAACAGGTCGTCGGGACCTATCGACTGCTGAGGGAAAGCGTCGCGCGGGCGCATGGCGGGTTCTACTCGGCGTCCGAATTCACCATCGACGATCTGACCGCGCGCCATCCGGACAAGCAGTTCATGGAGCTCGGGCGGTCCTGTGTCCTTCCGCCCTACCGGACCCGGCGCACGCTCGAGGTTCTGTGGCAGGGAAACTGGGCCTATGCGCTCCGGTACGGCGTCGACGTCATGTTCGGCTGCGCCTCGTTCTCCGGCATCCGCCCGGAGGCGCACGCGCTGGCGCTCTCCTTCCTGCATCACAACTGCCCGACGACGCCCGACTGGTCGGTCTCCGCCCTGTCCGGCCTCTACCGGCCGATGGACCTGATGCCGTCGGAGGCGATCCACCCCCGCCAGGCGCTGGCGACCATGCCGCCTCTCGTCAAGGGATATCTTAGGCTGGGAGCGATGGTCGGGGACGGCGCCTTCGTGGACCATTCCTTCCGGACCACCGACGTCATGATCGTGCTGCCGATCGCCAACATCAACCACCGCTATCTGAACTATTACGGCGCCGACGCCAGGCGGTTCGCCTAGAGCGCTTTCAGGAAAAGTGGAAACCGGTTTTCCGTCCGGAAGCGCGCAGAAACAAAGAGATAGAGCGTGTCCGCGATTCCGTGAAACGCGGACAGGCTCTAGAGCGCTCTAGGCGTCGGCTCGCGATCACGACTTTCCGGTATGCCCGTTCATGCAGCGAGCCGCGAGAAGCGGACGCACGGCCGCCCGGCATCCCGACCACGGCCCCGCCGTCGTCCGCATCTGGCTGCTGACGGCTGGCCCGGTCATGATCGCCAGACCCATCAGGGCGGCGGTCAGGCACGCGGCGAGCGACGTCCCGATCAGGAGGATGGCCTTCTTGCTTCTCATCATGGACGGGAAATGATCCCGGCCGAAATTTGTTCCTGATGCGAAGGCAATGTGTCGTCAGCCGGCCGCGCTGTAGGCGGCGATCGCGGCCATGTTGACGATGTCGGAATCCTTCGCGCCCATCGACACGATCTGCACCGGCTTGTCGAGCCCCACGAGCAACGGCCCGATCACCGTCGATCCGCCGAGTTCCTGCAGCATCTTGGTCGAGATCGACGCGGAATGCAGCGCCGGCATGACGAGGACGTTGGCCGTGCCGGAGAGCCGGGAGAAGGGATAGAGCTCCATGGCGCGCGCGCTGAGCGCGGTGTCGGCGGCCATGTCTCCGTCGAACTCGAAGTCGACCCTGCGCTTGTCCAGTATGCGGACCGCCTCGCGCACCCGCTCGGACCGTTCGCCCGTCGGCTGGCCGAAATTGGAATAGGCCAGCATGGCGACCCTCGGCTCGTAGCCCATCCGCCGCGCAAGCCCCGCCGCCTCCTCGGCGATGTCGGCGAGCTGCTCCGCCGTGGGGATGTCGATCACGGCCGTATCCGCCACGAGCACCGTGCGGCCGCGGCAGAGCGCCATCGAGACCCCGACGACGAGATGGCCGGGCTTGGCGTCGATGCAATGGCGGATATCGGACAGCGCGGTCGAGTAGTTTCGCGTGGTGCCGGTCACCATCGCGTCGGCATCGCCGCAGGCCACCATGGTGGCCCCGAAATGGTTGCGGTCGGTGTTGATCAGCCGCTGGCAGTCGCGAAGGAGATAGCCGCTGCGCTGGAGTCGCGCGTAGAGATAGTCGGTATAGGTGCCGCGCCGCTTGGAGATGCGCGCGTTGACGAGTTCGATGCCCGGCCGGTTCAGGTCTATGCCCGCCTGGCGCGCCGTCTCCTCCATGATGTCCTCGCGGCCGACGAGGATGGCCGTGCCGAGACGCTGGTTGACGTAGGAGATCGCCGCCCGCATCACCTGCTCCTCCTCGCCCTCGGCGAAGACGACGCGCCTGGGCTGGCGCCGGACCCGCTCGTAGATCCTCTGGAGCGTCGAGGCGATGGGATCGCGCCGGGCGGACAGCTCCGCCGTGTACGCCTCCAGGTCGCCGATCGGTCGGCGCGCGACGCCGCTGTCCATCGCGGCCCTTGCGACGGCGACGGGGATGGCCGAGATCAGCCGCGGGTCGAACGGCACGGGGATGATGTACTGGGGCCCGAAGCGGGGCCTGTTGCCCTGGTAGGCGGCCGCCACGTCGTCCGGAACGTCTTCGCGGGCGAGCTGGGCCAGCGCCTCCGCCGCGGCGACCTTCATCTCCTCGTTGATCGAGGTCGCCCTGACGTCGAGCGCGCCGCGGAAGATGTAGGGGAAGCCGAGCACGTTGTTGACCTGGTTCGGATAGTCGGAACGGCCGGTCGCCATGATCGCGTCCTCGCGGATCGCGGCGACTTCCTCCGGCGTGATTTCCGGGTCCGGGTTGGCCATGGCGAAGATGATCGGCCTGTCGGCCATCGAGCGCACCATGTCCTCGGTCAGGGCGCCCTTGACCGACAGCCCGAAGAAGACGTCGGCTCCCTTGACGGCGTCGGCGAGCGAGCGGTCGTCGGTCTTGATGGCGTGGGCGGACTTCCACTGGTTCATGCCCTCGGTGCGCCCCTCGTGGATGACGCCCTTGGTGTCGCACAGCGTGATGTTTCCCGGCGTGAACCCCATCGCCTTGATGAGATCCATGCAGGCGATGGCCGCCGCGCCCGCGCCGTTGCACACGAGCTTGGTCGTCTTGACGTCGCGGCCCGTCAGGTGGAGGGCGTTGATGAGCCCCGCCGCCGCGATGATCGCCGTTCCGTGCTGGTCGTCGTGGAAGACGGGGATGTCCATCAGCTCCCGCAGCCGCTCCTCGATGATGAAGCAGTCGGGCGCCTTGATGTCTTCCAGGTTGATGCCGCCGAAGGAGGGCCCGAGGTATCTCACGCAGTTGACGAAGGCATCGACGTCCTCCGTGTCGACCTCGAGGTCGATCGAATCCACGTCGGCGAAGCGCTTGAAGAGCACGGCCTTGCCCTCCATCACCGGCTTCGACGCCAGTGCCCCCAGATTGCCGAGGCCTAGGATCGCGGTGCCGTTGGAGATGACGGCCACCATGTTTCCGCGCGTGGTGTAGTCGAAGGCGCGGCTCGGATCCTCGGCGATCGCCTTGACCGGCACCGCGACCCCGGGCGAATAGGCAAGCGACAGGTCCCTCTGCGTCGCCATCGCCTTGGTCGGCGTGATCTCGAGCTTGCCCGGGCGTCCTCCGGCGTGGAACTCGAGCGCTTCCTGTTCCGTCAGTGTCGAGCGGGACAGCTTCTTCTCCATGTCGCGTTTCCTCAACCTGTTGTGGGCAGCCGCTTGATCGGCGCCTCGTTCTGTTGTCTTCGACAAGCAAGCACCGTTAGGGTGCGACGTAAAGCCCTCCATTGCCGCTTTCCGGGGCAATGGTGTTTATCGCGCGATCGAGGCATGCCGCTCGTGACGGACCAGACTCCCATCCCCGAAAACGCATGGAAGGCGGCCGAGCTCGCCAGCGCGGAAAGCCGCGCCGCCGCCACGCCGATGATGGAGCAGTACATCGAGATCAAGGCCGCCAATCCGGACTCGCTGCTCTTCTACCGGATGGGCGACTTCTACGAGCTCTTCTTCGAGGATGCCGTCATGGCCTCGCGGTCCCTCGGCATCACGCTGACGAAGCGCGGCAAGCATCTCGGCCGGGATATCGCCATGTGCGGCGTCCCGATCCACGCGGCCGACGACTACCTGCAGAAGCTCATCGCGCTCGGCTATCGCGTCGCCGTCTGCGAGCAGGTCGAGGATCCCGCCGAGGCGCGGAAGCGCGGCTCCAAGTCGGTCGTGCGCCGCGACGTCGTCCGGCTCGTGACGCCCGGCACGCTGACGGAGGACAAGCTGCTCTCGCCCTCGGAGCCGAACTACCTCATGGCGCTCGCGCGCCTCCGGGGGGAGGGGGTGTTCGGGCTGGCCTGGATCGACATCTCCACCGGCACCTTCCGGCTGGCCGAATCGACCGCCGACCGGTTGCTCGCCGACATCCTGCGCGTCGACCCGCGCGAGGTCGTCGTCGCCGAGCCGGTCTTCCACGACCCGTCGCTGCGGGCCCTCTTCGACACGCTCGGCCGGGTCGCCGTGCCCCAGCCCGCCGTCCTCTTCGACAGCGCCACGGCCGCCGGCCGCGTCGAGCGCTTCTTCGACGTCGCCACGCTCGACGGCTTCGGCGACTTCAGCCGCGCCGAGCTCGCCGCCGCCTCGGCAGCCATCGCCTATGTCGAGAAAACGCAGCTCTCCGAGCGCCCGCCGCTCGGGCCCCCCGAACGGGAAGCCGCCGGAACCACGCTCTTCATCGACCCGGCGACGAGGAGCAGCCTGGAGCTCTTGCGGACCCTGTCGGGCCAGCGGCAGGGCAGTCTGCTGAACGCGATCGATCGGACGGCGACGGGCGCCGGCGCCCGGCTTCTGGCGGAGCGCCTGATGTCGCCGCTGACCGACCCGGAAGCGATCCGCTCGCGCCTCGATTCGGTGGCATGGTTCCTCTCGGGACCGGCGCTCGGCGAGCGCCTCGGCGACGAACTGAAGCACGTCCCGGACATCCAGCGCGCCCTGTCGCGGCTCGCCCTCAACCGGGGAGGCCCGCGCGACCTCCTGTCCCTCTCCCGCGGACTGCAGGCGGCCGCCGCCGTGGCGGCCATCTTCGACGGCTCGCGGCCGCCCTCCGAGATCGCCGGGGCGGTCGCGGCGCTGGATGCGCTTCCGCGGCAGCTCGGCGAGGCCATGACGGCGGCCCTTTCCGACGACGTCCCGCTCCTCAGGCGCGACGGCAATTTCGTTCGCCCCGGCTACCACGCCGAACTCGACGAGATGCGGGCGTTGCGGGACCAGTCGCGCCGGGTGATCGCAGGGCTCCAGATGCGCTACGCCGAGGAGACGGGGGTACGCTCGCTCAAGATCAGGCACAACAACGTGCTCGGCTATTTCATCGAGGTGAGTGCCGGAAACGCCTCGGCCCTGACCGGCACCGACGAGGCGCGGGCGCGCTTCATCCATCGACAGACCATGGCGAGCGCCATGCGCTTCACGACGACGGAGCTCGCCGATCTGGAGACGAAGATCGCCAATGCCGCCGACCGGGCGCTCGCCGTCGAATTCGGGATCTTCGACGAACTCGTCGCCGCGGCGGTCGCCGAAGCGGACGCGATAGGGCGCGCCGCGCGTGCGCTCGCGGTGCTCGACGTCTCCTGCGGGCTCGCCCTGCTTGCCGAGAGCGAGGGCTACTGCCGACCGGAAGTCGACGGTTCGACGGCCTTCGAGATCGTTGCGGGACGGCATCCCGTCGTGGAGCAGGCCCTGCGCAGCCAGGCCGCCGATCCCTTCGTCGCCAACGACTGCGACCTGTCGCCCCCCGGCGAGGACGAGTCCGGCGCGATCTGGCTGCTCACCGGCCCCAACATGGGCGGAAAGTCGACGTTCCTCCGGCAGAACGCCCTGATCGCCGTCATGGCCCAGATGGGGTCTTTCGTCCCCGCCGGCCGCGCCCGCATCGGCGTCGTCGACCGCCTGTTCTCGCGCGTCGGCGCGTCCGACGACCTCGCGCGGGGCCGGTCGACCTTCATGGTCGAAATGGTCGAGACCGCCGCCATCCTCAACCAGGCGAGCCGCCGTTCGCTCGTCATCCTCGACGAGATCGGACGCGGCACGGCGACCTTCGACGGGCTCTCGATCGCCTGGGCCTCGGTGGAGCACCTGCACGAGGCGAATCGCTGCCGCGCGCTCTTCGCCACCCATTTCCACGAGCTGACGGCGCTGTCCGAAAAGCTGCCCCGCCTCTCCAACGTGACGATGCGCGTCAAGGAGTGGGAAGGCGAGGTGATCTTCCTGCACGAGGTCGGGCCCGGCGCCGCGGACCGGTCCTACGGCATCCAGGTCGCACGCATCGCCGGCCTGCCCGAATCCGTGGTCGCCCGGGCCCGTGCCGTGCTCGCGCGGCTCGAGGAAGGGGATCGGCAGAACCCCGCCCATTCGCTGGTCGACGACCTGCCGCTTTTCTCGGCCGGAGCCCGTCGCGACCCGCAGCCGGCGCCGCCGGCAGCCTCCAGGGTGGAGGAGATGCTCGCCGCCCTGAACCCGGACGACCTGACGCCGCGCGACGCGCTCGAGGCGATCTACGCCCTGAAGAAGGCCGCCGCCGGCTAGAACGCTTCCAGGAATAGCGGAAGCCGGACTTCCGTCCGGAAGCGTCCAGGAACCTCGAGGCAGAGCCTGTCCGCGCAAAGGTGCCGGCCCCCTGAGCCGCTCTTTTCGCGGTCGCGGAAAATCGACTCCAGCCCCGTGCAGGCTCCGCCGGTTAACGTTTGATTAACCACAAATCGCCTAGACCTTCTGGAAACGGAAAGTTAACGCACATGACCAAACTCCTAACGGATACCCGCCCGATCCGCCTCAAGGGACGCTCGTTCCTGGCGATCGTCCTTTCTCCCGAATTGCCCTTCGACGACTGGCTCGCCCGACTGGACGACCTGGCCGCCCGCTCGACCGGGTTTTTCCTGGGTCGGCCGGTGATTCTCGACGTCGCCGGCCTCGACATAGACAAGGCGAAGCTTCAGGACCTGATCGGCGAGCTCGGCGAGCGCAGCGTGCGAATCATGGGCATCGAGGGCGCGCGTCCGTCGCTGCTCGGCCTCGGAATGCCGCCCGCCATGCGCGGCGGCCGTCCGGCGCCCGACTTCGAGGCCGAGGCCGAAGCGGAGAGCGGCGAAAAGGTCGCCGCGGCCGCCGGTCCGAGGCGCGAGGAGACGGCCCTTGCCGAACGCACCGAGACGAAGACCGTCCGGGCCCTGCCGTCGCTGCTCATCGACGAGCCCGTGCGGTCCGGCCAGTCCGTCATCTTCACCGAAGGCGACGTCACCATCGTCGGATCGGTCGCGTCCGGCGCGGAGATCGTCGCGGGCGGCTCGATCCATGTTTACGGAACCCTGAGGGGACGGGCGATGGCGGGCTCCGTCGGCAACGCGTCGGCACGGATCTTCTGTCGGAAGCTCGAGGCCGAGCTGCTCGCGATCGACGGCCTCTACAAGACCGCCGAAGACATGGAGCCGCAACTGCGGGGGCAATCCGTCCAGCTCTGGCTCGACGGCGACACGATCATGGCAGAGAAGCTGGTCTGAGCCGCCGGCCGGCCAGGAGACAGGAGAGCGACATGGGAAAAGTAATCGTGGTGACATCGGGCAAGGGCGGCGTCGGCAAAACGACGTCGACCGCCGCGCTCGGTGCTGCATTGGCCAAGAGAGGCGAGAAGACCGTGGTCGTGGACTTCGACGTCGGGCTGCGCAATCTCGACCTCGTCATGGGCGCCGAGCGCAGGGTCGTCTACGACCTGATCAACGTCATCCAGGGCGACGCCAAGCTGCCTCAGGCGCTGATCCGGGACAAGCGCCTGGAGACCCTGTTCCTCCTGCCGGCGTCCCAGACGCGGGACAAGGACAACCTCACGCCGGAAGGCGTCGAGCGCGTCATGGCGCAGCTCAAGAAGCACTTCGACTGGATCGTCTGCGACAGCCCGGCCGGCATCGAACGCGGCGCGACCCTGGCGATGCGGCATGCCGACATCGCCGTCGTCGTCACCAATCCCGAGGTCTCCTCGGTCCGCGATTCCGATCGCATCATCGGCCTGCTCGACGCCAAGACGGAAAAGGCCGAGAAGGGCGAGCGGATCGAGAAGCACCTGCTGCTGACCCGCTACGACGCGGGCCGCGCCGACCGGGGCGACATGCTCAAGGTCGAGGACGTGCTCGAGATCCTCTCGATCCCGCTCCTGGGGATCGTGCCCGAAAGCATGGACGTCCTGAGAGCTTCGAACCTCGGCACCCCGGTCACCCTCGCGGACGCCGACAGCGCGCCGGCCCAGGCCTATTACAACGCGGCGCGCCGGCTGGCCGGCGAGACCGTGGCCATGACCATCCCCGGGGAAAAGCGGGGGCTGTTCGGCAAGATCTTCGGACGGAGGGCCGCATGAATATTTTTCGCTTCTTCAACAAGGACACCTCCGCGCCCAAGGCGCGCGAGCGCCTGCAGGTGCTGCTTGCCCACGAAAGGGCGTCGGCGGCCCATTCCAATCTCGTCGCGCAGCTGCGCGAGGAGATCCTCGACGTCATCGCCAAGCACGTCCAGGTCGATCGCGACAAGGTCAACGTCAAGATGGACCGCGGCGAGAAGGTCTCGACGCTCGAGGTCGATATCGAAATTCCGCTGGACGCCGGAATGAAGGCGGCCTGAGAGCGTCGAACGGTACCGCCGGCGGCCCGCGGCCGCCGGCCGAACAAAGGAGACGAGCATGACACGGGTAGCCCTTCTCGAGCGGCTCAAGGAACTCCAGGACATGCCGAAGTTCCAGAACCGCGACATACGCACCATCAGCGCGGTGCTCTCCAACGAGGCGCTGGCCAAGCACGTCGAGGTCTGCGAGCAGGCCGCCGGCCTGCATGCCCGGCACGCCGGCCAGGAGGCTCGCTCCGCATGATCGAGGTGCCGTCCGGCCAGCCGCCGGACGGCGCCTCCGTTTTTCGGCGCCTGGCCGCCGCAACGGGCCGGCCGCCGCAATTCGGCCATGATTTAGGCGCGTGAGGGCGTGAAGAAGGCTGCGGTTGGTGCAGCACGAAACATTCGGTTGCTTTCCATGTCCGCACTGCGGATCCGCGCTGCCTCCGCCGACGATATCGACGCTCTTTCCGCCATCGAGGCGGCTGTTTTTTCGACCGACCGGATATCGCGGCGGTCGTTCCGCGCCCTCATCGCCCGCCCGACGGCGGCCACGCTCGTCGCCGAGATCGACGGTGCGGTCGCCGGCTACGTCATGATCCTGTTCCGCGCCGGCACCGGCATGGCGCGGCTCTATTCGCTTGCAGTGACGCCCGAGCGCGGCGGAAGGGGGATCGGGAAGAAGCTCCTGGCCGCCGCCGAGGACGCAGCCAAGCGCCACGACCGGATCATGCTTCGCCTGGAAGTGCGCGAAGACAATGACGGCGCGATCGGCCTCTACGGACGGGCCGGCTACCGGCAGATCGGCCGCATTCCCGACTATTACGAGGACGGGATGGCGGCCCTGCGCCTGGAAAAGCTGGTGCGCGACGACGCCGCGTTCCCCGTCGCAAAGGCGCCCTTCTACGAGCAGACGACGGATTTCACCTGCGGCTCGGCGTGCCTGCTGATGGCGCTCGGCCGCTTCGTGTCGACGTCCTATCTGGACCCCTTGTGGGAAATCCGCCTCTGGAGGGAGGCGACCACGGTCTTCATGCTCGCCGGCCCGGGCGGGTGCGAGCCGTTCGGACTGGCCGTCACCGCCCGCACCTACGGCCTCGAGCCTGAAATATACTGTTCGCAGCCCGACCTGCTCTTCCTCGACACCGTGCGCAACCCGGAAAAGCGCAAGGTCATGGAACTGGCGCAGATCGATTTCCGCCAACGCGTCGGGGAGATGCGGATCGAAACCCACTTCACGCCCTTTTCCCTGAACGACGTCCGCGCCGCCATCGCCGACGGCAAGCTCGTCGCGGTCCTCGTCAGCGGCTACCTGATGTTCGGCAAAAAGGTGCCCCACTGGGTCCTTGCGCATGGCGACGACGGGCGCCACATCATGATACACGACCCGTGGGTGGAGGAGGAATCGGGAGAAACCGTCGCCGACGCGGCGAACCTTCCGGTGCCCTACGCCGTTTTTGAACGAATTTCCCGCTTCGGCCGCACGAACCTGCGCGCCGCCGTGTTTCTGGAGGGACGGCAGCCTCATGTCTGACTGGGTGATTCTGGCCAGCAGCCTGGCCTCCATCGATCACGCCGCCACCCAGCACAAGGTGCTCGTCAGCAGGGACTATCTCTCGCGTCCGGAACTGTTCCGCGGCGCGCGGCCGAACATCATCAACCTGTCGCGGTCCTACGCCTACCAGAGCCGCGGCTACTACGCCTCGCTCCTGGCAGCCGCCCGCGGGCAGCGGGTGATCCCATCCGTCGAGACGATCATCGACCTGTCGGCCCGGAAGCTCTACGAAAACGCGTTGCCCGAGCTCGAGGACGCCCTCAACCGCGCGCTCCGCGGCCATTCCGAGGGCTATCCGTCCCGCTTGCGGATCTTCTTCGGGATGACCGCAGACCACAGGCTGGAGCGCTTCGCCCGGCTCATCTTCGACTGGTTCCGCGCGCCGATCCTGGAAGTGACGCTGAAGCGCGGCGAATGGCTGACCATCGGGCGGATCGGCCTCGGCTCGCCTTCCAAGCTCGGCGAGGAGGAGAAGCGGGACTTCTTCCATTGCATGGCGCGCTACACGTCGCGCCAGTGGAGGGACCCCAAGGCGAAGTCGCCGGCGCGCTTTTCCTTCGCCACGCTCGTCGACCCGCAGGAGGAACTGCCGCCGTCGACCATCGCGAGCCTCAAGCACTGGGCGCGCATCGCCGCCCGCCTCGGCGTCGAGGTCGAGCCGATCACCAAGAAGGACCTGCCGCGCCTGGCGAACTACGATGCGCTCTTCATCCGCGAGACGACCTCGATCTCCAACCACACCTATCGCTTCGCCCGGCGCGCCCAGCAGGAAGGCATGCCGGTGATCGACGACCCGGTGTCGATGATCCGCTGCACCAACAAGGTCTATCTCGACGAACTGATGGACAAGAACGGCATCGCGGTTCCGGCGACCGTGATGATCGCCGGCGAGGACGACCTGGTCAGGGCGGCCGACATCCTCGACTTTCCGATGGTGCTGAAAATCCCCAATTCGTCCTTCTCGCGCGGCGTCAGCAAGGTCGGAAGCTTCGAGGAACTCAAGAGCCTGGCGTCGGCCTGGCTGGAGGATTCCGACCTCCTGATCGCCCAGAAATTCATGCCCACGGCCTTCGACTGGCGGGTCGGCGTCCTCGGGGGCAAGCCGCTCTTCGCCGTGCAGTATCTCATGGCCAAGAGCCATTGGCAGATCATCAAGCACGACACCGGCGGAAAGCCGCTCGAAGGCGGCTTCAAGGCTTTCGCGCTCGCCGACGCGCCGCCGCAGGTGCTCGACACGGGCCTGAGGGCGGCCCGGTGCATCGGCGACGGCTTCTACGGCGTCGACCTCAAGGAAACCGACGACGGCGTCTTCGTCATCGAGGTGAACGACAATCCGAACCTGGAGCACGGCGTCGAGGATCACGCGGAAAAGGACGAGGTCTGGACGCGACTGACCAACTGGTTCATTGAACGGGTCGAACGCCTGTAATCCGGACGGCAAAACCGCTATAGCCTGAGCGCGAGAATCGAGCCAACCAGCGAACCATGACCGCATCACGCGCAAAGAACTCAGGGACCGCCGAGGCGGTGGTCGACGCCGAAGCGCTCGACCGCACGCTCGACGAGATCGCACGGACCCATGGCGGCAGCAGCCTCGGCGCCCGGCAGGACGTGCTGAAGACCCTCAAGCTGGTCGACGCCGAGGGACGCAGGCTCGCCCGCCTGCGGCTCGACGAGGACGGGGGCGGCAGCGCCTGCGCGGAACGCATCTCCGGGCTCGAGGATACGCTCGTCACCGCCATCTTCCGCTACGCCAGCAGGCACATCTACCCGGTCGCGTCCCCCTCCAGCGCCGAACGCATCGCGGTCGCCGCCGTCGGCGGCTACGGCCGCGGGACGCTGGCGCCGGGATCCGACATCGACCTTCTTTTCCTGCTGCCCTACAAGTCGACGCCCTGGACCGAGCAGATCTGCGAATGGATGCTCTACATGCTCTGGGACATGGGGCAGAAGGTCGGCCATGCCACGCGCAGCGTCGACGAGTGCCTGCGCCAGGCACGCGCCGACATGACGATACGCACCGCCGTCCTCGAGGCGCGCCTGGTTTGCGGCGAGGCGACCCTGTTCGACGAACTTTCCGCCCGTTTCGAGGCCGAACTGGTCAAGGGCACCGGCCCGGATTTCATCGCAGCCAAGCTGGCCGAGCGGGACGCCCGCCACCGGAAGGACGGCGACACGCGCTACCTCGTCGAACCGAACGTCAAGGAGGGCAAGGGAGGCCTGCGCGACCTCAACACGCTCTTCTGGATCGCGAAGTACCATTACCGCGTCCGCTCCTCGGAGGAGCTGGTCGGGCTCGGAGTCCTGTCGAGGAAGGAATTCAAGCTTCTGCAGAAGGCGGAGGATTTCCTCTGGGCGGTCCGCTGCCAGATGCATTTCCTTTCCGGGAAGGCCGAGGAGCGGCTCGCCTTCGACATTCAGCGCGAGATCGCCGAGAGCCTCGGGTACCAGGACCATCCCGGCCTGTCCGCCGTCGAACGCTTCATGAAGCACTATTTCCTCGTGGCGAAGGACGTCGGCGACCTGACCCGGATCCTCTGCGCGGCCCTCGAGGACGAGCAGGCGAAAGCAGCCCCCGGCTGGAGCGGCGTCATCGGCCGGTTCACCCGGCGCGAGCGCAGGATCGCCGGCACGCTCGATTTCCTCGACGACCGCGGGCGCATCAACATCGCCGGCCCGGACGTCTTCAAGAAGGACCCGGTCAACATCGTCCGGCTGTTCCATCTCGCCGACATCCACGGGCTGGAGTTCCATCCCGACGCGCTGAAGCGCGTCACGCGCTCCCTGCGGCTGATCAACGCCGGCCTGCGCGAGAACGAGGAGGCGAACCGGCTCTTCCTGTCCATCCTCACGTCGAGGCGCAATCCGGCGCTCATCCTGCGGCGCATGAACGAGGCGGGCGTGCTCGGCCGGTTCATCCCGGATTTCGGCAGGATCGTCTCGATGATGCAGTTCAACATGTATCACCACTACACGGTCGACGAGCACCTCCTGCGCACCGTGGACGTCCTGTCCCGCATCGAGAAGGGCGAGGAGGAGGACGTCCATCCGCTCGCCACCCGCCTGATGCCCGAGGTCGAGGACCGCGAGGTGCTCTATGCCGCTGTGCTGTTGCACGACATCGCCAAGGGCCGGCCGGAAGACCATTCGATCGCCGGCGCGAAGGTCGCCCGCAAGCTTTGCCCGCGCCTCGGCCTGACCGCCAAGCAGACCGCGGACGTCGCCTGGCTGATCGAGGAACATCTCACGATGTCCATGACGGCGCAGTCGCGCGATCTCAACGACCGCAAGACGATCGACGACTTCTCCGACCGCGTCCAGTCCCTCGACCGGCTGCAGATGCTCCTGGTCCTGACCTGCTGCGACATCCGCGCGGTCGGGCCCGGCGTGTGGAACGGCTGGAAGGGGCAGCTCCTCCGCACCCTCTATTTCGAGACCGAGGTGGTGCTCACCGGCGGCTTCTCCGCCGTCTCGCGCAAGCAGCGCGCCGAGCAGACCCTGGCCGAGCTCCGCGAGGCGCTGTCCGGTTGGGACGAGGCCGAACGCGAGCGCTATCTCGACCTGCACTACGAGCCCTATCTTCTCTCGGTCGCGCACGAGGACCAGGTTCGCCATGCCGACTTCATCCTGGAATCGGACCGGGCCGGCAAGGCCCTGGCGACCATGGTGCGCACCCATTCCTTCCACGCCATAACGGAGATCACGGTGCTGGCGCCCGACCATCCGCGCCTCCTGACGATCATCGCCGGAGCCTGCGCGGCGTCGGGCGCCAACATCGCCGATGCGCAGATCTTCACCACCTCGGACGGCCGCGCCCTCGACACGATCCTCGTCAACCGCGAGTTCGGCGACGACGAGGACGAGCTGCGCCGGGCCGGCCAGATCGGCCGCATGATCGAAAACGTGCTCGCCGGACGCAAGCGCCTGCCCGACGTCATCGCGAGCAAGGCGCGCTCCCGCCGCAAGACCAAGGCCTTCCGGGTCGCACCCGCCGTCACGATCTCCAACAGCCTCTCGAACAAGTTCACCGTCATCGAGATCGAATGCCTGGACCGCCCGGGACTGCTTTCGGAGGTCACCGCGGTGATTTCCGACCTCTCCCTCGACATCGCGTCCGCGCACATCACGACCTTCGGCGAGAAGGTGATCGACACGTTCTACGTCACGGACCTTTTCGGGCACAAGATCACCAACGAGAACCGGCAGGCCAACACCGTCGCCCGGCTGAAGGCGGTGATGGCGGGCGAAGGCGAGGACGTTCGCGACCGCATGCCCTCCGGCATCATCGCGCCGTCCGCCGTCTCGAAGAGAGCCGAGGCGGCGACCCGCAAGGCGAAGGTCGAGCTGTCGTGACGCCCTCCGCGGCCGGTGCCGCCCGATGAGCCTCGTCGGCAAGTTCGCCACCGTCGGCTCCGCGACGCTCGGCAGCCGCGTGCTCGGCTTCGCGCGCGAGACGCTGATGGCGGCCGCCCTTGGCGCCGGCCCGATGGCCGATGCGTTCTACGCCGCCTTCCGCTTCCCGAACCTCTTTCGCCGGCTGTTCGCCGAAGGCGCCTTCAACGCCGCCTTCGTTCCGCTCTTCGCCAAGGAGATCGAGGCAGGCGGCGAGGAGGGCGCCCGCCGCTTCTCCGAAGAAGTCTTCGGCGTTCTCTTCACGGTCCTTCTCGTCCTGACGATCGTCATGGAACTCGCCATGCCGCTGCTGGTCGAGACGGTCATCGCCCCGGGCTTCGACGATCCGCAGAAGTTCCACCTGACCGTGCGCCTTGCCGCCATCATGTTCCCCTACCTGATGTGCATGTCGCTGACGGCGATGATGAGCGGCATCCTCAATTCGCTGCACCGGTATTTCGCCGCCGCCATCGCGCCCGTTTTCCTGAACGTCGTCCTCATCGCCGTCCTCGGCCACGCGCTGCTTGCCGGTCTCGGCGGGCGCGCGACGGCGCATGCCATGGCGGGCGGCGTGCTGGTCGCCGGCGTCCTCCAGCTGTCGATCGTCACCCTCGCCGTGCGGCGGGCCGGCATCGCGATCGGGTTCCGCCGCCCGCGGCTGACGCGCAACGTCCGCCGTCTCCTTGCGTTGGCTGTCCCGGCGGCCGCCACCGGCGGCATCACCCAGATCAATCTCGTGATCGGGCAGATCATCGCCTCGTCCAAGCCCGGCGCCATCTCCGTGCTGCAATATGCCGACCGGGTCTACCAGCTCCCTCTCGGCGTCGTCGGCATCGCCGTCGGCGTGGTGCTCCTGCCCGAACTCGCGCGGGCACTGAAGGCGGGGCACATGCGCGACGCCGCGAACCTGCAGAACCGTTCGCTGGAATTCGCCCTCTTCCTCACGCTTCCCGCCGCCGCCGCGATCTGGGTCATGTCGCCGGAGATCGTCCGGGTCCTCTACGAGCGCGGCGCCTTCTCGCCCGCGACCACCCACTCCGTCGCGCGGGCCCTTTCGGTCTTCGGCCTCGGCCTGCCGGCCTTCGTCATGATCAAGGCGTTCACGCCCGGCTATTTCGCCCGCGAGGACACCCGCACGCCGATGCTGTTCGCCGGCATTTCCGTCGTCGTCAACGTGACGCTGGCCCTGACCCTCTTTCCGCGCATCGCCGAGGCGGGCATCGCCGCCGCCGAGGCCAGCGCCGGCTGGATCAACGCGACGCTGCTCCTGACGACGCTCGCCCGCCGCGGTCACTGGGAGTGGGACGGCCACCTGATGCGCCGGCTGCCGCGACTGGCGGCGTCGGCGCTGGCGATGGGCGTCGCCCTCCATTTCGCGCTTCCCCTCGCCGAACCCTACCTCACGCCGCAGACCTCGATCCTCGTCCAGGTCCCGGCGCTCGGGGCCCTGATCGCCGGCGCGATGATCGTCTATTTCGCGCTCGCCTTCGGCATCGGCGGCGCCGACATGGGCATGATCCGGCGCGGCCTCGACCGCGACCGCGCCGCCCGCAAGACCGTGCCGAAGGGCGATGCGTGAGGCGAGGGGCCGGCCCCCTTGCAAGAGGCGAAAGCCCCGTGCATAACCCGCCGCGATTCACAAACGAGGAGCAGGCCCTCCACAAGTCTGCGAGAGGAACGACATGTCAGGCTTCAAGGAACTCGTCTTTTCCGGCGTCCAGCCCACCGGCCATCTCCATCTCGGCAACTATCTCGGAGCGCTGAAGAAATTCGTCGCGCTGCAGGACAATTACGACTGCATCTACTGCGTCGTCGACCTGCACGCGCTGACCGCCCAGCTCGTCCATGACGACCTGCCGAGCCAGATTCGCGCCATCACGGCCGCCTTCCTCGCCTCCGGCATCGATCCGCAGCGCCACATCGTGTTCAACCAGTCCGCGGTGCCCCAGCATGCCGAGCTTGCCTGGATCTTCAACTGCGTCGCGCGCATCGGCTGGATGAACCGCATGACCCAGTTCAAGGACAAGGCCGGCAAGGACCGCGAGAACGCCTCGCTCGGCCTGCTCGCCTATCCCTCCCTCATGGCCGCCGACATCCTCGTCTACCGCGCCACGCACGTGCCCGTCGGCGACGACCAGAAGCAGCATCTCGAACTGACGCGGGACATCGCCCAGAAATTCAACATCGACTATTCGAAGCGCATCGCGGCGACCGGCCTCGGCATCGACATGACGGTCGGCGAGGAGAAGGTGACCGGCTATTTCCCGCTCACCGAACCGCTGATCGAGGGGCCGGCCCCCCGCGTCATGAGCCTGCGCGACGGAACGAAGAAGATGTCGAAGTCCGACGTGTCGGACCTGTCGCGCATCAACCTGACCGACGACGCCGAGGCGATCGCCCGCAAGATCCGCAAGGCCAAGACGGATCCCGAGCCGCTGCCCGGCGACCTCGACGGACTGAAGGGGCGCCCCGAGGCCGACAACCTCGTCGGCATTTTCGCCGCATTGAGCGACCGCACCAGGGAATCGGTGATTTCCGAGTTCGGCGGCCGGCAGTTCTCCGATTTCAAGCCCGCGCTCGCCGAGCTCGCGGTCGAGACGCTCTCTCCGGTGAATGCCGAGATGCGCCGCCTGATGGCCGATCCCGGCCACATCGATGCCGTTCTCAAGGCCGGCGGAGAGCGCGCGGGAGCGTTGGCCGAGAAAACAATGAAGGATGTCAAGGACATCATCGGGTTCATCTGAAGACCGAAACCCCTGAGCCGCAGCAAGACGGACCCGCCTTCGGGATCCCGGCTTGCCGCGGACCGGGCCGGATGGCAAAGTCAGCGCATGGTTTCACCCCGTCAGTCCCGGCAGGAGGGACACCGCCGAAAGTTTCTCGTCATCATCGACGGGACGCCGGAGGCCAATCGCGCCGTCCGCTACGCCGCAATGCGCGCGCGCAATTCCGGCGGGGCCCTCGTCCTCCTCTTCGTCATCGGCGACAGCGAATTCCAGCACTGGCTGGGCGTCGAGGAAATCATGAAGGCGGAGGCCATGGAGGAAGCGGAATCGACGCTCGCGAAGGAAGCGCAGTCGGTGCGCGAGACGATCGGCATAGACCCCGAGCTCGTCGTCAAGATCGGCAACCCCGCCGAGCAGATCCACGAACTGATCGAGGAAGACCGCGACATCGCGATCCTCGTCCTCGCCGCGGGCGTCTCCAAGGAAGGGCCGGGACCGCTGGTCGCGTCCATCGCCGGCCGCGGCGCGGTCTTCCCGATTCCCGTCACGGTCATCCCGAGCATGCTGTCCGACCCGGAGATCGATTCGCTCTGCTGAGAAGCGGTCGCGCCATCGCTCTTGAATGCGTTCCCGCCGACGCTTATTGTTGAGTGCAACAGTCCGAAATTATTCGCCGGAGGAAATCGCCGGCCGAACGGAGCGCGCAATGTTCATCCAGACCGAGACGACGCCGAACCCCGCGACCCTGAAATTCCTGCCCGGAAAGGTGGTGCTGGAATCCGGCACCGCCGAGTTCAGGAACGCCGAGGAGGCCGCGGGATCGCCCCTGGCCGAGCGTCTCTTCGACGTGCCGGGCGTCACCGGCATATTCTACGGCTACGACTTCATCACCGTCAGCAAGGACGGCCCGGACTGGCAGCACCTCAAGCCGGCCGTTCTCGGCACCATCATGGAGCACTTCATGTCCGGTGCGCCCATCATGGCCCATGGCGGCAACAGCGAGGTGGAGACGACCGACGGCGAATTCTTCGACGAGGCCGATGCCACCGTCGTCGCCACGATCAAGGAACTCCTGGAGACGCGGGTGCGCCCGGCCGTCGCCCAGGACGGCGGCGACATCACCTTCCGCGGCTTCAGGGACGGGAAGGTGTTCCTCAACATGAAGGGGGCCTGTTCCGGTTGTCCCTCGTCCACGGCGACGCTGCAGCACGGCATCCAGAACCTCCTGCGCCATTTCGTTCCGGAGGTGCGGGAAGTCGAGCCCGTCTGACCCCGCCGCGCATTCCCGGCCCGCTCCCCGGCCCGCTCCCCGAAAGGGCGCGCGGGCGTCCCGCGGCTGGACTTGAACGGCACGCCCCGGTAAACGCATCCGCCATGTTGACCCTCGCAATGGATACGGCCTCCGCCGCCTGCCAGGCCTGCGTTCACGACGAGGCCGGTCGCGTGCTCGCCGTCGGCTGCGAGATCATCGGCCGCGGTCACGCCGAGCGGCTGATGCCGGTCCTCGACGGCGCGCTCGAGGCGGCCGCGGTGGACCTGTCCGCGATCGGCCGGATCGTCGTCACGATCGGTCCCGGCTCCTTCACCGGCATCCGCGTCGGCGTTTCCGTCGCGCGCGGGCTCGCCCTCGCCCTCGGTCGCCCATGCATCGGCGTCGGCTCCCTGCAGGCCCTGGCGGCCTCCGCCGGCGGCCAGGGCCCGGTCCTCGCAGTCGTCGACGCCAAGCGCGGCGAGGTCTATGCGGCGCTGTTCGATGCCGACCTGCAGCCGGTCGCGGCCCCGGCGGCCATGACGCCGGCGGAGGCGGCGGAACTCGCCGAACGTGCCGACGCCCGCCTGACGGGCTCCGGCGCGCCGCTTGTCGAAGCCCACCTGCCGAAGCGTGCGGAGGCGGGCCGCGTCGTGTCCGTCTCCGATACCGTCGACATGGGCGCGCTCGCACGGCTCGTGGCCGCAGGGCATGGCCCGTTCGCCCCTCCGAAGCCGCTCTATCTCCGCGGCGCGGACGCCAAGCCGCAACAGGGCTTCGCCGTGGCGCGGAGGGCCTGAGATGTCGATGATCTCACGCTTCTTCGCGAGGGAACTCGAATTCGAGATCTTCGACCTGTCGGACGAGGACACCGACGAGGCGGCGGAGCTGCATTCCAGGCGCTTCCGCCGCTCCTGGGGCGGCGACGAGATACACGCGCTGCTGGTGCAACAGGCCGTCTACGGCTTCGTCGCCCGCCGAGCCAACGCGGCGCGGACCCTCTGCGGCTTCGTTCTCGCCCGCGCCGCCGGCGGCGAGTCGGAGATCCTGACCATCGCCGTCCTTCCCCGCCATGCGCGCCGCGGGCTGGGCTGGCGGCTGATGCGCGCCGCGATCCGCGAAGCGGTCTCCCGCGGCGCGGAGGAGATGTACCTCGAGGTCGACGAAACCAACGGGCCGGCCACCGCCCTTTACCGGCGTCTCGGGTTCCGCCAGGTTTCGGAGCGCAAGGCCTATTACGAGGGCGAAGGCGGGGCGAAGTCCTCTGCCCTCGTCATGCGGCTCGACCTCGCCCGGTGATGGGGGCGCCTTCCCCATGACCCCGGTCGTCGCCCTCCGCATCGCGGTCTCGCTGCTGGCGGTCTTCGTCTGGACGCTGGTCCTGCTGCCCGTCCAACTGGTGGGGATCTGGCTGGAACTGCCGGTCCGCCGGCGGCTGCCGCGCTGGTGGCATCGGCTGGCCTGCCCCGCGCTCGGCATCCGCGTCCACGTCCACGGGGCGCCCGAGGCGGGCCGTCCCCTCCTGCTCGCCTCGAACCACGTCTCCTGGAAGGACATCATCGTCCTCGGCTCGGTGGCCGACGTCGTCTACATCGCCAAGTCCGAGGTGAAGACCTGGCCGGTCTTCGGCTGGCTTGCGCGGCTGCAGCGCTCGGTCTTCATCGAGCGCGACAGGAAGCGGGAGACCGGCCGGCAGATCGGCGACGTCGCCGGGCGCCTCGCCGCCGGCGAGATCGTGGTGCTCTTCGCCGAGGGCACCACGTCGGACGGCAACCGCATCCTCGAATTCAAGAGCTCGCTCTTCGGCGCGGCATCGGCGGCCCTGCCGTTCGCGCCCGGCGGCGAGGTCCTCGTGCAGCCGGTCGCCATCGCCTACACCCGCATCCACGGCATGCCGATGGGGCGCCTTCACCGGCCGATCGCCGCCTGGCCGGGCGACGTGCCGTTGGGCCCCTCGCTGATCGGCGTCCTCAAGGAAGGGGCGATCGACGTCGACGTCTGTTTCGGCGAGGCCGTGCGGTTCACGGCCGAGAGCCGCCGCAAGGACGTCGCCCGCGAGACCGAGCAGGCCGTGCGCCGCATGCTGATCGCCCGGCTGCGCGGCCCCTGAACCGGCCCCTGAACCGGCCCCTGAATCGGCCCGTGAGCCGGCCCTCGGCCACAAAGCCGTTTCATCCGGAAGCGATTGGCGTTAAAAGCCGCCCATGACGAGCGACACCGTGACAGATACCGCGACCCGCCCCGAGCCCGACATGGCCGAGACGCCGACCCGCAAGGTCTTCGTCAAGACCTATGGCTGCCAGATGAACGTCTACGATTCCGACCGCATGTCGGATGCGCTGGCACGCGACGGCTACCGGCGCACAGACGTCATCGAGGAGGCCGACCTGGTCCTGCTCAACACGTGCCACATCCGGGAAAAGGCGGCCGAGAAGGTCTATTCCGAGCTCGGGCGCCTGCGCAGGCTCAAGGACGAACGCGCCGCCGCCGGCCGCGGCATGACCATCGGCGTCGCCGGTTGCGTCGCGCAGGCCGAAGGCGAGGAGATCGTCCGCCGCGCGCCGGCCGTGGACCTGGTCATCGGCCCGCAGACCTATCATCGCCTGCCCCAGGCGCTGAGGCGTGCCCTGGCCGGCGAAAAGGTCGTCGAGACGGACTACGCCGTCGAGGACAAGTTCGAGCACCTGCCCGCGCCGGACCGGGCGCGGGTGCGCGCCCGCGGCGTCACCGCCTTCCTGTCGGTCCAGGAAGGCTGCGACAAGTTCTGCACCTTCTGCGTGGTTCCCTACACGCGCGGGGCGGAGGTCTCGCGGCCGGTCGGACAGATCCTCGCGGAGGCCGAACGCCTCGCGGAGTCCGGCGTGCGCGAGATCACGCTGCTCGGGCAGAACGTCAATGCCTGGCACGGCCTGGGCCCCGACGGCCGCGAATGGGGCCTCGGAGAATTGCTGGGCCGCCTGTCGGAAATCGACGGCGTTACCCGGCTGCGCTACACCACGAGCCATCCGCGAGACATGGACGAAGGCCTGATCTCGGCCCATCGCGACCTGCCCAAGCTGATGCCCTATTTGCACCTGCCGGTGCAGGCCGGCTCCGATCGCATACTCGCCGCGATGAACCGGCAGCACACCGCCGAGGACTATCTCCGGCTGGTCGAACGCATCCGGGCGGCCCGGCCCGACATCGCCATGTCCGGCGATTTCATCGTCGGCTTCCCGGGGGAGACCGAGGCCGACTTCGACCGGACGCTGGCGATCGTCGACGCCGTCGGCTATGCCCAGGCCTTCTCCTTCAAATATTCGATGCGCCCCGGCACGCCGGGCGCGGAGATGGACGGCCAGGTTCCCGAGGACGTGAAGTCCGAACGGCTGGCGCGGCTCCAGGCCCGCCTCGGCGAGCATCAGCGGCGGTTTTTCGAGGACTGCGTCGGACGCTCCATCGATCTGCTCCTCGAGAAGCCCGGCCGCCACGAGGGACAGCTGATCGGTCGCTCGCCGTGGCTCCAGCCCGTAATTGTTGATGCAAATCCTTCGGAAATCGGCAACAGTATCGCAGTGAGAATCACGCATGCCGGGTCGAACAGTTTGTTCGCCGAGCGCGTTGGGTGATAGACTGGACCCGAACCATCAGGAGCCGCCCCGCTTGAACGCACACGACCGGCCCGCAAGATCGCCACGCCCGTCCGCCGGGGGTGCCTCCGACGCAACCCGCATCGTGCTGACATTCGAGAACAACCGGTTGGCGAGCGAGCTTTTCGGCCAGTTCGACCAGAACCTCGCGCTCGTCGAACAGAAGCTCGGCGTCGACGCACGTGCCCGCGGCAACACCGTGACGATCACGGGCGACGAGGTGAACACCGACCAGGCTCGCCGTGCGCTGGACTACCTCTACGACCGGCTGCAGGGCGGGAGCAACGTCGAGCCGTCGGATGTCGAGGGCGCGATACGCATGGCCGTGGCCGCCGACGACCAGCTGACGCTGCCGACGCTCGAAAGCAAGGGCCGTCTGTCGCTCGCGCAGATTTCCACCCGCAAGAAGACCATCGCCGCCCGCTCGCCGATGCAGGACACCTACATCCGCGCCATGGACCGGGCCGAGCTCGTCTTCGGCGTCGGCCCGGCAGGCACCGGCAAGACCTATCTCGCCGTCGCCCACGCCGCCCAGCTGCTCGAACGCGGCCAGGTCGAGCGGATCGTCCTGTCGCGCCCGGCGGTCGAGGCCGGCGAGCGGCTAGGCTTCCTGCCCGGCGACATGAAGGAAAAGGTCGATCCCTACCTGCGGCCGCTTTACGATGCCCTCTACGACATGATCCCGGGCGACAAGGTCGAGCGCGCCATCACCGCCGGAGTGATCGAGATCGCCCCCTTGGCCTTCATGCGCGGACGTACCCTCTCGAACGCCGCGGTGATCCTCGACGAGGCGCAGAACACCACGTCGATCCAGATGAAGATGTTCCTGACGCGTCTCGGCGAGAATGCCCGGATGATCGTCACCGGCGACCCGAGCCAGATCGACCTGCCGCGCGGCGTGAAATCCGGCCTGGTCGAAGCGCTCCACGTCCTGAAGGGCGTGGACGGCGTGGTCGCCTGCCGCTTTCGCGACGTGGATGTCGTGCGGCATCCGCTGGTCGCGCGCATCGTCGCCGCCTACGATGCTGAAAGCTCGATGGTCGAGGACAGCGGCCGTTCGGACTGAGCGGCCGGCTGCCCGTCCGCATCGCCGGGGACCCAAGGAAATCAGGCCGCGCGGGGACCTCCAGAGCGCTTCCAGGAAAAGTGGAAACCGGTTTTCCGCCCGGAAGCGCGTAAAGTCAAAGAGATAGAGAGCGTCCGCGATTCCGTGAAGCGCGGACGGGCTCTAGGGACCCGAACGGCTCCGGGAGCGCCGACATGGCTGCGATCGACATCGATATCGCCCTCGAGGCGGGAAGCTGGGAAGACCTCGGGCAACTCGAGGCGCTGGTTTCGACGGCGATCGGAAAGGCCGCCGACTACATGGAAGCCACCGCCGGCCAGCCCTTTCCGGATGCCGCCGAGCTCTCCGTCGTATTGACCGACGACGCCGGGATCCGGACACTCAACGCGCAGTGGCGCGACCGGGATGCGCCAACCAACGTCCTGTCGTTTCCCGCCTTCCCCGTCCGGCCGGGTGCGATGCCCGGCCCGATGCTGGGCGACGTCGTGCTGGCGCGGGAAACGATCGCGGCCGAAGCCGGCCGCATGGGCGTCCCGTTCGAGGCGCATCTCACCCATTTGCTGGTCCATGGGTTCCTGCACCTCTTCGGCTACGACCATATGGAAGACGACGACGCAGAAGAGATGGAGGGGCTCGAGACTCGCATTCTGTCGACGCTTGGCCTATCTGACCCCTATGAAGAAGCCGACTTTTCCTGAATGTCCGAAAAGACGATGAACGAAAATCCGACACCGCCGTCGCGCGAGGCGGACATCGACGACGCCGAACGCGAGGAGCCCGGGGACGACGGCGACGGTCACCGATCCGATCCGCATCGGCGGATCAAGGACCGGGCCACGCCCTCCCTCTTCGGCCGGTTCCTGAACGGCTTCCGCCAGACGGCGCGGGCGAGCCTGCGCGAGGATCTCGCCGACGCCCTCAGGACCGACACCGGCGTCAACACGGCCTTCTCGCCCGAAGAGCGGGCGATGCTGCACAACATCCTTCGCCTGCGCGAAGTCCGCGTCGAGGACGTCATGGTTCCGCGGGCCGACATCGATGCGGCCGACCAGACGACGACCATCGCCGACCTCATGCTGATGTTCGAGGAGTCCGGGCGCTCGCGCATGCCGGTCTTCCGGGAGAACCTGGACGACCCCCGCGGCATGGTCCACATTCGCGACCTTCTCGCCTACCTGACCAAGCAGGCGCGCAACAAGCGCCGCGGCCGCAAGCCGGCCGTCCCGGCCGATCCCGACGGCAAGGGCGCCGGCGCGGGAACCGGGGGCGCAGCCGCGCGCAAGCATGGCCCCTTCGACTTCTCCCGGGTCGATTTCTCCAGGACGATCCAGGAAGCCGGTCTGACGCGCGACGTTCTCTTCGTTCCGCCCTCCATGCTCGCTTCCGACCTGATGGAGCGCATGCAGGCGATGCGCACCCAGATGGCGCTGGTCATCGACGAGTACGGCGGCACGGACGGCCTCGTCTCGCTCGAGGACATCGTCGAAATGGTGGTCGGCGACATCGAGGACGAGCACGACGACGAGGAGACGATGATCACGAAGTCGTCCGAGGACGTCTTCCTCGCCGACGCCAAGGCCGACCTGGAGGACCTCCAGACGATGATCGGCCCGTCCTTCGACGTTTCCGACAGGATCGAGGACGTCGACACGCTCGGCGGGCTGCTGTTCGCCGCCCTCGGCCGCATTCCCGCGCGCGGCGAGGTCGTTCAGGCGCTTCCCGGTTTCGAGTTCCATGTCCTCGATGCCGACCCGCGGCGGATCAAGCGCGTGCGGATCGTCCGCCGCCGCACTCTCGGCCGCCGCCGGCCGGCGAAGCCGGAGGGCGACGCGGGAATGGCCTCGCCCCGCCCCGCCGACGCCGGCGGCGACCTGACGCCGGACAAGGGCTGATCGACCGGCCCCTGCGCCTGGAACACGGGTGTTGCCGTCTACCGCCGGACATATCCGCTTTTTTTTGAAATGATGCGACGGGTGATTCGCCCGGACGAAGCGGCATGACGCGTCCTCCGGTCCGAGCGCCTGCACAATCTGGGGGTGTCAAATGGAAGGTCTCGCCTACCGCGTCATGCTGCTTTCCGGCTTCAGGAGGGCTGCGGTGGCGTTCGTCGCGGGGGCGGTCGCGGTGCTGTCGCTTGCGCCGTTCGATTTCTTCGCGGCGCTCTTCGTGTCGTTTCCTGTCCTCGTCTGGCTTCTGGACGGGGCCAGCGGGGATCCCGATGCGGGCTTCCTCGGCCGGCGGATGCCGGCGTTCTGGGTCGGCTGGTGGTTCGGCTTCGGTTATTTCCTGGCCGGCCTGTGGTGGGTGGGCGCCGCATTGCTGGTCGAGGCCGATACCTTCGCCTGGGCCCTGCCCATCGCCGTCGTCGGCCTGCCGGCGATGCTCGCCGTCCTCTACGGCCTGGCCGCGCTGCTTGCCCGCACGCTCTGGTCGGACGGAGCGGGGCGGATAGCCGCGCTCGCCGCCGCTTTCGGATTGGTCGAGTGGCTGCGCAGCTTCCTCCTGACCGGATTTCCCTGGAACGAGATCGGCTACGGCGCCATGCCGGTCCCCCTGATGATGCAATCCGTGCACGTGGTCGGCCTCTTCGCGATGAACGCGCTGACGGTGCTGGTCTTCTCCGCGCCCGCCCTCGTCGCCACGCGGCGCGGCGCGGTCCCCGGGCTCGCGCTCGCCGGCGTCCTCCTCGCCGCGCATGTCGGCTACGGTGCCTATGTCCTGTCGGTCGCGCCGCCGGTGCAGCGGCAGGCCGCGGGCAAGCCGGTCTTCCGGATAGTCCAGCCGTCGATCCCCCAGACGGCCCGGATGGACGAGGCCGAGAGCAACCGCATCTTCGACCGGTATATCGCGCTTTCGAAGCAAAAGCCGGCAGGCGGCGGGCGCCGCCCCGACTATATCGTCTGGCCTGAAACGGCGGTCCCCTTCGTCCTGACGGAAAACGCCGCCGCGCTCCGGCGCATCGCCGACATGCTGCAGCCGGGGCAGACCCTGATCGCCGGCGCCGTCCGGGTCGAGGAGGGCGGATCGGGCGAGGGGCCGCGCTACTACAATTCCGTCGAGGTCGTCGACGACGGCGGCGAGATCGTCGCCGCGGCCGACAAGGTGCATCTGGTGCCGTTCGGCGAGTATATGCCCTTCGAGGACGTCTTCCGGTCCCTCGGCGTCCCGCCGGTGGCCATGCCCGGCGGCTTCACGCCCGGGGCGCGCCGAACGACCCTGAAGCTCGGCCACGGCCTCGTCGCTCTCCCCCTCGTCTGCTACGAGGTCATCTTCCCCGGACCGATCGACGCCGATGGCCCCCGGCCGAACCTCATCCTCAACGTGACGAACGATGCCTGGTACGGCAGGACGACCGGCCCCTACCAGCACCTGCATCAGGCCCGCATCCGCGCGGTCGAGACGGGACTGCCCATGGTGCGCGCCGGAGACAACGGAATCTCCGTCGTGACGGACGCCTACGGCCGCGTCGTCGAGGGGATCGGGCTCGATGGTGTCGGCACGATGGACGCGACCCTGGGTGGAACAAATCCCTTAAAGGTAGATGAGGCTTGGAAGACTACTACTTTCTGGCTAATAATAGCATTTCTTCTCACTACCGCCATATTTTCCCGTAAGGGTTTAGTACGGAAACTCAATTGACACAAAAACCCCTAAAATTGCATAGTCACGCTTCTCGCCGGCCAATTGCGGCAATTCGTGGGGAAAGAGAACCGGGTGTCGTGGGCGGCATGCGCCAATTTTCCACGTGAAGTGATAGGGTCGGATCTTGGAGAAACTGGCAAACTCTTGCCTCGCTAGGACACGCTAATGATCGAAAACAAGAAAAAGCCGAATCCGATAGACATCCACGTTGGGAGTCGCATTCGGCTGCGCCGTACGATGCTTGGCATGAGCCAGGAAAAGCTCGGAGACAGTCTGGGGATAACTTTTCAGCAAATTCAGAAATACGAAAAAGGCACCAACCGTGTCGGCGCCAGCCGCCTTCAGAATATTTCGGGGATCCTGAACGTTCCGGTGGCTTTTTTCTTCGAGGACGCGCCCGGCGATCCGAGCACGGGACAGCCGGGGCTCTCCGAGGCCTCCAATTCGAACTACGTCGTCGATTTCCTGTCCTCGTCGGAGGGGCTGCAGCTCAATCGCGCCTTCGTGAAGATCCAGGATTCGAAGGTGAGGCGCAAGATCGTCGATCTCGTCAAGGCGCTCGGGGCAGAGGCCGAGAGCGACTGACGGCGCCGGCCGCCCGACCATACTGCGGAAGACAGGAAATGGCGGCTTCGGCCGCCATTGCTTTTCCAGCGCCGGCGATTGCGGAGGGACATATCAAGATATATTTATGTCGTTGTACGCTTGTGTTTTAAGCCGCCTTTGACTAACAACGGGCGGGTGTTCAGCGACAGTCGAGGGTCCTTCCATGGCACGTCATCACTATCATTTTACCAGCGAATCCGTGTCCGAGGGGCATCCCGACAAGGTATGCGACCGGATCTCCGATGAAATCGTGGACCTCGTCTACCGGGAGGCGCGCAAGGCGGGCGTCGACCCGTGGACCGTGCGCGTCGCCTGCGAGACGCTCGCGACGACCAACCGCGTCGTCATCGCCGGGGAGGTGCGCATCCCGGAAACGCTGATGAAGGACGACAGGAACGGGAACCGCGTCATCAACCCCTCCCGCTTCCGCTCGGTCGCAAGGCGTGCGATCCGCAACATCGGCTACGAGCAGGAGGGCTTCCACTGGAAGACCGCGAAGATCGACGTGCTGCTCCACTCGCAGTCCGCCGACATCGCGCAGGGCGTCGACAAGTCGGCCGACCGCCAGGGCGACGAGGGCGCCGGCGACCAGGGCATCATGTTCGGCTACGCCTGCCGGGAGACGCCCGACTACATGCCGGCGCCGATCTACTATTCCCACAAGATCCTCGAATTGCTGGCTGCCGCCCGGAAGAAGGGCGAGGGCGAGGCCGCCAAGCTCGGCCCGGACGCCAAGAGCCAGATCACGGTCCACTATGTCGACGGGAAGCCGCACGAGGTGACCCAGATCGTTCTTTCCACGCAGCATGTCGATCCCACCTGGGACTCCGCTAAGGTCCGGTCCGTCATCGAGCCCTATATCCGGGAGGCGCTGACCGACATCGCGATCTCCGATGATTGCGTGTGGTACATCAATCCGACGGGCAAGTTCGTCATCGGGGGACCGGACGGCGACGCCGGCCTCACCGGCCGCAAGATCATCGTCGACACCTACGGCGGAGCCGCCCCGCACGGCGGCGGCGCGTTTTCCGGCAAGGACACCACCAAGGTCGATCGCTCGGCGGCCTATGCCGCGCGCTACCTGGCCAAGAACGTCGTCGCCGCGGGCCTGGCCGACCGCTGCACGATCCAGCTGTCCTACGCGATCGGCGTCGCCCAGCCCCTGTCGATCTACGTCGACCTGCACGGGACCGGCAAAGTGACGGAAGAGGACGTCGAGCGCGCCGTCCGCACCGTCATGGACCTGTCGCCCTCCGGCATCCGCCGCCACCTCGACCTGAATCGGCCGATCTATGCCAAGACCGCGGCCTATGGGCATTTCGGCCGCAGGGCCGGGCGCGACGGTTCCTTCGCCTGGGAGCGTCTCGATCTGGTCAAGGAACTGAAGGAAGCGGTCAAGCAGCTCGAAGCGGCCTGAGCGGCGCCTGACCGTTACGGCCGCCCCGAATTGCAGACCGAACAGAAACCCCCGCGGGTCTCGACGATGACGGAAGGACGGCGCCGGCGCTCCACCGAGGCATTCTTCGGCCGCCGCCGCGGCAAAAGCCTGCGCGCGGGGCAGGCGGCGCTGCTGGACCGGCTCCTCCCCGCGCTGTGCGTCGATCTCGGCCGCCCGCCGCCGGCGGAAGGCCTGGCCGCCCTCTTCCCCGCGAAGGTCGGCGAGGTCCGCCTCGAGATCGGCTTCGGCGGCGGCGAGCACCTGCGCCACCGGGCCGGCGAAAATCCGGAGGTCGGCTTCATCGGCGTCGAGCCCTTCGTCAATTCCATGGCCAAGCTCCTGGCGGCGCTCGACGAGGCGCCGCTCGAGAATGTCCGCCTCTACGACGACGACGCGGTGCGCCTCCTCGACTGGCTGCCGGCGGCGTCGCTCGCGGGCATCGATCTCCTCTATCCGGACCCATGGCCGAAGAAGAAGCACTGGAAGCGGCGTTTCGTCTCGCGTGCCAACCTGGACCGCTTCGCCCGGGTGCTGGGCAGCGGCGGCACCTTCCGCTTCGCCTCCGACATCGACGGCTACGTGAACTGGACGCTGGAGCATGTCGCCCGCCACCCGGATTTCGCCTGGACCGCGCGGACCGCCGCCGACTGGCGCGAGCCCTTCCCCGGCTGGCCGGGCACGCGCTACGAGGCCAAGGCGATCCGGGAGGGACGTCGGCCGGCCTATCTGACCTTCGTCCGGCGATGAGCCTCGCCGCATCGAAATGTCGGTTGCCCCGGACAGGGTATTGCGACAGCATGCGAGCGCCGTAAGGAGGGACCGCAAGGCGGCATGGCCAAGGAAATCGAACGCAAGTTTCTCGTCGCATCGAATGCATGGCGCGACGCTGCCGGCGCGGCCTCGCATCTCCTTCAGGCATACGTCATCCTCGCCCCCGGCCGCAGCCTGCGCGTGCGCATTGCCGACGGCAGGGTCGCGCGGCTGACCCTGAAGCTGGGCGACGGCGGCCTGGAGCGGGACGAATACGAGTACGAGGTCCCCCTCGCCGACGCGCGCGAGCTGATCCGCCTCCGCCTCGGCAACCTGATCGAAAAGACCCGCTACCGCGTGCCGTTCGGGAAATTCGTCTGGGAGGTGGACGTCTTCGAGGGCGCGCTCGCCGGCCTGGTGGTGGCGGAGGTGGAAATGACGTCCTCCGCGGATCGCCCGGCGCTTCCCGGATGGCTGGGGTCGGAGGTGACCGGCGTCGCGGAGTTCGGCAACCGCTCCCTGGCGGTCGACGGCCTCCCGGCGGATGTGCGGGCATGACCTACCGCCTCGATCCCTCGCGCGACCTCGGCGAAGAGGTCAGGCGGATCGCCACCGCCCAACTCGAGCGGGCGGCCAAGGCACTGGTCGCCGCCGACAGGGATGCGAACGAGGCCGTCCACGACGCGCGCAAGCGCTTCAAGAAGGTGCGCGGGCTCTACCGGCTGGTGCGCGCCGCCGCCCCCGGCTTCTACCGGCGGGAGAACGTCCGCGTGGGCGCGTTGGCACGGTCCCTTTCGGGGGTCCGGGACGCGTCCGCCCTGGTCGAGACCATGGACGACCTCCTCGACCACCTGTCGCCCGGGATCGCGCCCGACGGCCTGTCGTCGGCCCGCTCGCACCTCGCCGAACGGCGCGATCGTCTGGTCGCGGCGGAGACGGACCTGCGCGAGCGCATGCGGGCGGCGGCCGGCGGATGCGGGGAAGCCCTGCGGGCCCTCGACGGCCTCGATCTCGAAGCCGCCGGAAGCAGGGGGAGGGCCGACGCCGTGGCGGCGGGGTGGCGAAAGGTCTGCAAGCAGGGGAGGCGGGCGCTGCACGCCGCGGCGGACGCCGGCGACGATGCCGCCTTCCACGACCTGCGCAAGCGGGTCAAGTATCACTGGATGCAGGTTCGCCTGGTGGAGCCGGCCTGGCCGGCGCTCATGCGCCTGAGGCGCAAGGAGGCCGCCGCGATCGGCGACCTGATCGGCGACGAGCGCAATCTGTCGCTGCTCGCCGCGCTCGTCGAAGGCGAGCCCGAGGCGATCGGAAGCGGGGCCGACCGCGATCTGCTGCTGCGCCTCGTCACCGACCGGCGGGCCGCCCTGCGCGACGAGGCCATGGGCCGCGCCGGCCGGCTTTTCCGCGACGCTCCGAAGCAGGAGGCGAAACGCCTCGCGCGCCTCTGGCGGCAGGCGGCGTAAATCGCGCCCGGCCCCTTGCAATCGCGGGCGCCTGCGCGTATATCGGCTTCAAATTCTTGATCGTAAGATGAAGAGTGGGGCCTGCCGGACCCGCTCTTTTTTATTGGTTCGATCGCCGCATGGGGCCGGCCGCCGCCGGAAGGCTCCGGGATTGCCTCAGGCGATGCGCGACGACGAACACGCGAAGGAGGTTCCGGCTTGTCGAATCCGACGCCTCTCGAGGACTTGAAGGAAGAGCGCCTCGTCGCCGAGACGGGAACCGATGCGCGGATCGCCGCGATCCTCGAACCGGTCGTCGTCTCGATGGGCTATCGCCTGGTGCGGGTGCGCATCACCGGCCTGAACGGCCTCACGCTGCAGATCATGGCGGAGCGCGCCGACGGCACCATGACGGTCGAGGATTGCGAGGCGGTCTCCCATGCCGTTTCGCCGGTGCTCGACGTCGAGGATCCGATCGACAAGGCCTACAATCTCGAGGTCTCGTCGCCGGGCATCGACCGGCCGATGGTCCGGCGCTCGGATTTCGTTCGCTGGACGGGGCATCTCGTCAAGTGCGAGACCTCGGCCCTCGTCGCCGGCCACAAGCGCTTTCGCGGCACGATAGCCGCGGTCGACGGAACGGGCTTCACGCTCGACCGGGACCAGCCGCCCGCCGACGAGGAGCAGACCGTGACCATCCCCTTCGCCGCGCTTGCCGAGGCGAAGCTGATCCTCACGGACGATCTCGTGCGCGACGCCCTGAAGGCCGACAAGGAAGCCAAGGCCCGAGCGGCCAACCAGAACGCGGCGGACGCGGAGTCCGGCGACTGAAATCGAAGGCGGGCGCCCGCACGCCCGCAACTTGAACGGAGACCACAATGGCTGTCAGTGCTAACAGGCTCGAACTTCTGCAGATCGCGGACGCCGTGGCGCGCGAGAAGTCGATCGACCGCGAAATCGTCATCGACGCCATGGCCGACGCGATCCAGAAGGCGGCGCGCTCGCGCTACGGCTCGGAATCGAACATCCGCGTCGACATCAACGCCAAGACGGGCGAGATCAGGCTTCAGCGCCTGCTCGAGGTGGTCGAGACCGTCGAGGACTACACCACCCAGATCGCCCTGGAGCTCGCCCGGGACCGCAATCCGGACGCCCAGCTCGGCGACTTCATCGCGGATCCGCTGCCGCCCATGGATTTCGGGCGCATCGCCGCCCAGTCCGCCAAGCAGGTGATCGTGCAGAAAGTCCGCGAAGCCGAGCGCGACCGCCAGTACGAGGAATACAAGGACCGCATCGGCGAGATCGTCAACGGCTCCGTCAAGCGCGTCGAATACGGCAACGTCATCGTCGATCTCGGCCGCGGCGAGGCGATCATCCGCCGCGACGAGATGATCCCGCGCGAGAACATGCGCTACGGCGACCGGGTGCGCGCCTATGTCTACGACGTGCGCCGCGAGCAGCGCGGCCCCCAGATCTTCCTGTCGCGCACCCATCCGCAATTCATGGTGAAGCTCTTCACCATGGAGGTTCCGGAAATCTACGACGGCATCATCGAGATCCGGTCCGTCGCCCGCGATCCGGGTTCGCGCGCCAAGATCGCCGTCATCTCCAACGATTCCTCGATCGATCCGGTCGGCGCCTGCGTCGGCATGCGCGGATCCCGCGTGCAGGCGGTCGTCGGCGAGCTGCAGGGCGAGAAGATCGACATCATCCCCTGGTCGCCGGATCCGGCCTCCTTCATCGTCAATGCGCTGCAGCCGGCGGAAGTCGCCAAGGTGGTGCTCGACGAGGACGCGGAGCGCATCGAGGTCGTCGTGCCCGACGAGCAGCTGTCCCTGGCGATCGGCCGCCGCGGCCAGAACGTCCGCCTCGCATCGCAGCTCACCGGCTGGGACATCGACATCCTCACCGAGGAAGAGGAATCGCAGCGCCGCCAGAAGGAATTCACCGAGCGCACCGACCTGTTCATGGACGCCCTCAACGTCGACGAGATGGTGGGCCAGGTGCTCGCCTCCGAAGGCTTCAGCCAGGTCGAGGAAGTCGCCTTTGTCGAACTCGACGAAATCGCCTCCATCGAGGGTTTCGACGAGGACACCGCACAGGAGCTGCAGACCCGCGCCCGCGAGTATCTCGAGCGCATCGAGGCCGAGCTGGACGAGAAGCGCAAGGAACTCGGCGTTTCCGACGACCTGCGCCGGATCGACGGGTTGAGCACCGCCATGATGGTCAAGCTCGGCGAGGACGGCATCAAGACGCTGGAGGACTTCGCCGGCTGCGCCTCCGACGACCTGATCGGCTGGTCGGAGCGCAAGGACGGCGAGACGAAGCGCTTCGACGGGCTCCTCTCCGGCATGGACGTCTCGCGCGCCGAGGCCGAAACCATGATCGTCCAGGCGCGCCTTGCGGCCGGCTGGATCACCGAAGAGGACCTGGCGGCCGGCAAGGCCGAGGCCGAGGCGGAGGCGGAGGCGGAGGCTTCCGAAAAAACCGCGGACGAAAACGAAGTGACGGCCTGAATGCGGGCTCGGGCGACACTATATGCAGCAAGAGCGCAACGCCATGAACGGCCGGACCTGCATCGTCTCCCGCGCTGCCGGGTCTCCCGATGACCTGATCCGCTTCGTCGCCGGTCCCGGCGGACGCGTGGTCGCCGACCTCAAGAGGCGGCTTCCGGGACGGGGCTGCTGGGTGACGGCGGAACGGTCCCTCGTCGACCGGGCGGTGGCGAAAAGGCTCTTCGCCCGCGCGCTGAGGGGCGACGTCGACGTGCCGGCGGATCTCGGCGAGGAGGTCGACCGGCTGCTGGCCGAGGACCTCCTGGGAATGATCGGCCTCGCGCGGAAGGCGGGGCAGTTCGTCGGCGGAGCGACGAAGGTCGATCACGCGGTACGGTCGGGAAACGCCCTTGCGGTGTTCCATGTGACCGATGCGGCCCCCGACGGCGTGCGCAAGCTCGACCAGGCGCGCCATGCGCGCGCCATGGCGGCCGGCGGGGTCGGAATACCCGCCTTCCGGCTGGTCGGCGCCGGACAAATGCAGGCCGCGCTCGGCGAAGCGGCGTTAATGCATGGCGCTGCGCTTGCGGGACAGGCCGGAGAAGGTGTAGTGAAGCGCGCAATAAGGCTTGATCGGTATCGACACGGACAGCGCGCGACGCCCAAGGACGAATGAGGTCGCTTTCGTCGGGTTCGATGCCGCGTGCGGGGACCGGGCGCCGAAGGAACGAGAAAAGAAGCTGACGATGCGGCCGATGCCGCCGGGCTTCGCGAGGAACGGACACGGAATGAGCGATACGAAAGACGACAAGACACTCAGCGTTTCGAGCAGGAAGACCCTCACCCTGAAGCGGTCCGGCGTGGAGCACGGAACCGTGAGGCAGGACATGGGTCGCGGCCGCTCGAAGGCCGTCGTCGTGGAAACGCGCAAGCGGCGCATTTCGCGGCCGGAGGACGAGGCCAAGGCGCCGCCGCCCCCCTCGGCGCCGGCCGCCGGCGCCAAGCCGCGCCCGGCTGCCCCGCAGCAGACGACCCAGGCGCCGCCCCAGGCCCCGACACCGCGGCCCGAGGCACCGGCGCCGCGCCAGCAGGGCTCGCGGCACGGCGTGGTTCTCAACGATCTTTCGGCCGGCGAGATGGAAGCCCGCAGGCGGGCCCTCGAGGAAGCGAAGGTCCGCGAGGTCGTGGAACGCAAGCGTGCCGAGGAAGAGGCGCATCGCCGCTCGGAGGAGGAAACCCGCCGGGCCCGCGAACGCGAGGAGTCCGCGCGCCGCCAGGCCGAGGAAGAACAGCGCCTCGCCAAGGAGGCCGACGATCGGCGGCGGTCCGAGGAAGAGGCGGAAAAGCGCACCAAGCGCCCGGCCGAGGCCGAGGCCGTGGTCGAGGACGCCGCCGCCCGCCCGGCGCGCAAGGACGAGCGCGAGAGCGAAGAGGACCGGTCGCCCCGCGGCGGACCGCGCGGCAAGCCGTCGCGTACCGTCGAGGCGCCCAAGCCGTCGCGCCCGCGCGAAGAGGAGCGCCGCCGTGGAAAACTGACCCTGTCCGGCGCCCTCGACGAGGAAGGCGGCTCGCGCGGCCGTTCGCTGGCGGCCATGCGCCGGCGGCAGGAGAAGTTCAAGCGGTCCCAGATGCAGGAGAGCCGCGAAAAGATCTCCCGCGAGGTCACGCTCCCCGAGACGATCACCATCCAGGAATTGTCGCAGCGCATGGCGGAACGCTCCGTCGACGTCATCAAGTACCTGATGAAGGAAGGCCAGATGATGAAGCCGGGCGACATCATCGACGCCGACCTCGCGGAACTGATCGCCGGCGAATTCGGCCATACCGTCAAGCGCGTCTCCGAATCCGACGTCGAGGAAGGCATCTTCAACGTCGAGGACGAGAAGGCCGACATGGTCGCCCGTCCTCCGATCGTCACCATCATGGGTCACGTCGACCACGGCAAGACGTCGCTGCTCGATGCCATCCGCCACGCCAACGTCGTGGCCGGAGAGGCAGGCGGGATCACGCAGCACATCGGCGCCTACCAGGTCGAGCAGAACGGTCAGAAGATCACCTTCATCGACACCCCCGGCCACGCCGCCTTCACGGCGATGCGCGCCCGTGGCGCCCAGGCGACCGACATCGCGATTCTCGTGGTCGCGGCCGACGACAGCGTCATGCCGCAGACCATCGAATCGATCAATCACGCCAAGGCCGCCGGCGTTCCGATGATCGTGGCGATCAACAAGATCGACAAGCCCGAGGCCGACGCCAACAAGGTCCGCACGGAACTTCTCCAGCATGAGGTCTTCGTGGAGTCCATGGGCGGCGAGGTCCTCGACGTCGAGGTGTCGGCCACGAAGGGGACGAATCTCGACCGGCTGCTGGAGGCGATCCTGCTGCAGGCCGAGATCCTCGACCTGAAGGCCAACGCGAACCGCACCGCGGAAGGCATGGTCGTCGAGGCTGAGCTCGACCGCGGACGCGGCTCGGTGGCCACCGTGCTCGTCCAGAAGGGCACGCTCCACCCCGGCGACATCATCGTCGCCGGCGACGAGTGGGGACGCGTGCGCGCGCTGGTCGACGACCGCGGCGAGCACGTGAAGGAGGCCACGCCGTCGACCCCGGTCGAGGTGCTCGGCCTCCAGGGCCCGCCGCAGGCGGGCGACCGCTTCGCCGTCGTCGAGAACGAGTCCCGCGCCCGCGAGATCTCCGAATACCGCCAACGGCTCGCCCGCGAGAAGGCGGTCGCCCGGCAGGCGGGGTCGCGCGGTTCTCTCGAGCAGATGATGACTCAGCTCCAGGACAGCGGGCTGAAGGAATTCCCGCTCGTCATCAAGGGCGACGTCCAGGGCTCGATCGAGGCCATCGCCGGCGCGCTGGACAAGCTCGGCACGGACGAGGTGCGAGCCCGGCTCGTGCATTCCGGCGCCGGCGCGATCACCGAGTCCGACGTCTCGCTCGCCGAAGCATCCAACGCCGCGATCATCGGCTTCAACGTGCGTGCCAACAAGCAGGCGCGCGACGCGGCCGAGCGGGCCGGCATCGAGATCCGCTACTACAACATCATCTACGACCTCGTCGACGACGTGAAGGCGGCCATGTCCGGCCTGCTTTCCCCGGAGCGCCGCGAGACCTTCCTCGGCTACGCCGAGATCCTCGAGGTGTTCAACATCACCAAGGTCGGCAAGGTGGCCGGCTGCCGGGTCACCGAGGGCAAGGTCGAGCGCGGTTCGGGCGTCCGCCTCCTGCGCGACAACGTCGTCATCCACGAGGGCAAGCTCAAGACGCTCAAGCGGTTCAAGGACGAGGTCGGCGAGGTCAACGGCGGCCAGGAATGCGGCATGGCCTTCGAGAACTACGAGGACATCCGCGTCGGCGACCAGATCGAGTGCTTCCGCGTCGAGCACGTCACCCGCACCCTTTAGCGGCCGCGAGCGGCCCCCGCGGATCCTCCGCGGGGGCCGCCGCCGGCGGACGGCGTCCGCCGGCGGCGGCCATCATCGAGTGATGAACTGATGACACGATCCCCATCCTCCGCGCCGTCCCAGCGCCAGTTGCGCGTCGGCGAGCAGGTGCGCGCCGCCCTCACGGAGGTGCTGCAGCGCGGCGACGTGAGCGATCCGCTGATCGAGGGCAGCGTCATCTCCGTTTCCGAGGTGCGCATGTCGCCCGATCTCAAGATCGCGACGGCCTATGTGACGCCGCTCGGGCAGGAGGACCACGCCCCCTTCATCGATGCGCTGAACCGCCATTCGAGGTTCATTCGCGGCCGGCTGGGTCCGGCCCTGCGGCAGATGAAGTACATGCCGGAGGTCCGCTTCCGCGACGATACGAGCTTCGAGAACTTCCAGAAGATCGACGATCTGCTGCGCTCTCCGGAAGTCGCGCGCGACCTCGACCGCGACGACGACGAAGGCCACGGGCGCTGATCGACGCCTCCTGAACGACGATGCACAGGAACGAGTAGAGATGTCCCGACCCCGAAAGAAGAAGGGCCGCGCGATTTCCGGCTGGCTGATTCTCGACAAGCCGGAGGATTTCGGCTCGACCGAGGCCGTCTCGAAGATCAAGTGGCTCTACAAGGCCCAGAAGGCGGGCCACGCCGGGACGCTCGACCCGCTCGCCTCGGGAATGCTCCCGATCGCGCTGGGCGAGGCGACGAAGACCGTCCCCTATGTCATGGACGGCCGCAAGATCTACCGGTTCAGCGTGACCTGGGGCGAGGAGCGCAGCACCGACGACCTGGAAGGCGAGGTGACGCGCACGTCGGACGTGCGGCCGTCGCGGTCGGCGATCGAAGCGCTGCTGCCGGCCTATACCGGCGTCGTCGAACAGGTGCCGCCGACCTTCTCGGCGATCAAGATCGGCGGCGAACGGGCCTACGATCTCGCCCGGGAGGGAGAGGTCGTCGAGGTGCCCTCGCGCGAGGTCGAGATTCACCGGCTGCTGCTCGTCGCCTGCCCCGACGACCGCACCGCCGTGTTCGAGATCGAATGCGGCAAGGGCACCTACGTGCGGGCGCTCGCCCGCGACATGGGCCGCGACCTCGGCTGCTTCGGCCACATCTCGAAGCTCAGGCGGACCTGCGTCGTCCCGTTCGGCGAGGCCGACCTGGTTCCGCTCGCCGACCTCGTCGCCCTCGAGGGGGCCGAGGACGAGGCCCGGCTGGCCGCCCTCGACGAATATCTCATCGATACGGGCGAGGCGCTGGCGACCCTGCCGCACGTCGCCGTCAGCGACGACCAGGCGCGTCGCCTGCGCCTCGGCAACCCGATCGTCCTGCGCGGCCGCGATGCACCGGTCGCCGAGGAGGAGGCCTTCGCCACCGCACGCGGACGCCTCGTCGCCATCGGCGAGATCGGCGAGGGAGAATTCCGGCCGAAGCGGGTCTTTGCCGGCTGACGGAAGGCCGGCCGCAAGCGGCCGGGTCGGAGTGTACAGCCTGCCCCAAATGGGTTAGGTCATCTTGTTCGGAAACGGAAGCGCCGGCGGGCGCCCCACTTTTCCGAAGCGGTCGGCGGGCGGCGGTTCCGCCGCGCTCGCGCGCTCTCGACTTTGGCGGAAAGGCGGATGCGGATGGAGACGTTGTGCCCGCAGGGGGTCCGGTTCCCGGAAGCGTGCACCCATGGCCGCTGACGGCCGGTCCTCGGTCGTGGAGGCGGGCGTCGTGGACCCGGCCCGCGCCGGGTCCCGCAAGGGCCGTCGCCGGGTCACCTATTCGATCAAGGTCTATCTGATCGCCCTGCTCCTGGTCGTCCTGCTGCCGGCCTTCCTGTTTTCGGCGACGGTTCTCATCCGCACCGGCGAGGCGCAGAACCGGGCCTTTCAATCCGCCTTCATCGCCGCCACGCGCTCCGTCGCACAGCTGGTCGACCGCGACGTCTCCGGCATGCTCGCGACCTTGCGCGTGCTGTCGACCGCCACCTCCCTGCAGGCCGGCGACCTGAACCAGTTCCACGACCGGGCCATCCAGGCGCTCGCCGGAACCAGCGCCTACCTGACCGTCCTAGACGGCCGGTTCGGCGAGATGATGAACACGACCGAACCGTTCGGAAAATCGCTGGGCAAGGGGGCCAACCTCGAATCGGCCAAGAAGGCGCTCGAGTCCGGCTGGCCCGTCGTCTCGGACGTCTTTTTCGACAGTAGCCTCAACCAGTGGTCCTTCGACGTTGCGCTGCCGTTGAAGACGAAGACCGGCAAGGCTTCCCTGCTCGTCCTGACGAAGCGCGCCGCGGAATTCGACCAGACCCTGTCGAGCAAGCAGATCCCCAACGGCTGGAGCGCGGCGCTGGTCGACGGCACGCGGACCGTCATCGCGTCCTCGGACGGACCGGGCCGCACCGGCCACCCGTTCTACATCCCCTTCGACAAGGGACTGAGTTCGGGCTTTACCGAGGTGTCGTACCAGGGGACCGACTATCAGCTCATCGTCCAGCCCTCCGACGTGACGGGCTGGTCGATCGTGTCATGGGCGCCGACCGCCGAGGTGCGCAGGACGATCAACCGGTCGCTCGCCTGGCTCGTCTTCGGCGGCATCGCGATCGCCGGCCTTGCCGTGACCGGTGCCTTCTTCATCGCGCGCATCATGAGTTCCTCGGCCCGCAGCCTCGCCCGCGACGCCAGCCGGCTCGGAGCCGGCGAGGCGGTCGAACGCCGCGAGCAGCCGATCATCGAGTTCACGACCGTTTCGGAAGCCCTGGCGCGGGCGGGGCGCGAGCGCAAGAATGCCGAGAACGAGATACGGTTCCTGATGCGCGAGGTCGCCCACCGGTCGAAGAACCAGCTGACCGTCATCCAGGCCATGCTGAACCAGACCGCCAAGCTTTCCGGTTCGAAGGAGGAATTCGCCGACGCCTTCCGCAGGCGCATATCCGGGCTGGCGCGTTCGACCGACCTGATGATCACCAACACCACGCACGGCGTCGACCTCAAGGCCCTCGTCATCGACCAGCTGGAGACCTTCCGCCCCGCCGAGGCCGGCAGGGTCAAGGTCGCCGGCCCGGAGGTGCGCCTCGATTCCCAGTCGGCCCAGGTCATGGGCATGGCCATGCACGAACTCTCCACCAACGCCGCCAAATACGGCGCCTTCTCCGACCTGAAGGGCCGGCTCGACGTGAGCTGGACGCTGGAGGACGGGCTCGTCCGTTTCGTTTGGCGGGAGAGGGACGTCGTCCTGAAGGACGTGCCGGAGCGAAAGGGCTTCGGTTCCATCGTGCTGGAGCGCATTCTCGGCATATCGCTCGGCGCCGAGCTCGCCCGCGAAATGCACGACGACGGCATCGAATGGACCTTCTCGATCCCGCTCGAGAAGCTGCAGGGCGATTTCGAGAACCTGGGCTGATGCCGGGACCGCTCTTTGCCCTCTTCCAATCCGGCGCGATTTCGCCTATATGCGCGGCAACGAGCGTTCGTCGCTCGTTGTAACCGGCCGCAGCTGGACGACATCCCGGCCGTCGGCGACCATAATCCTCAAATTCGAAAGGATGGCACGATGTCGATTACTGTTGAGCGCAAGGCTGAGCTGGTCAAGGAATACGCCGCCAAGGACGGCGATACCGGGTCCGCAGAGGTCCAGATCGCGATCCTCACCGAGCGGATCGTCAACCTCACCGAGCACTTCAAGGAACACAAGAAGGACAATCACTCCCGTCGCGGTCTCCTGAAGCTTGTCTCGCACCGCCGTTCGCTTCTCGATTACCTGAAGAAGAAGGACGAGGAGCGTTATCGCAAGGTGATCTCCAGCCTCGGCATTCGCCGCTAGCCTTACGCTCGGGCGGAGGTTGTCCTTGAGGGGCATTTTCCGCCGGTTGCATTTTCGGGGCGATGGTTCCATCGTCGCGAACTCGACGGGCCGCGCACGAGCGCGGTCCACCAGATTTCCAGCGCCGCGGATGGGCCGCGGCGCGGATCAACGGCGACCTGTCATGGGGCAGGATTGCTGGATGCTTTTGCCGGCCCCGGGCCGAGAAGGAAAAGCCTCCCGTTGTCTTGCCCGTGACGCGTCGGCACCACCGCCGGTGAAGCGGCCGCGCATGCTCTGACGAGATGCGGAAACGCCGCCGGCAACAAAGGACGCAACATGTTCAACACCCACAAGATCGAGATCGAATGGGGCGGGCGCACGCTCACCCTGGAGACGGGAAAGATCGCCCGCCAGGCGGACGGCGCGGTGCTCGCCACCTACGGCGAGACCGTCGTGCTGGCCACCGTGGTATCGGCCAAGGAGCCGAGAGCCGGCCAGGACTTCTTCCCGCTGACGGTCAACTACCAGGAAAAGACCTACGCGGCCGGCAAGATCCCGGGCGGGTACTTCAAGCGCGAGGGCCGTCCGAGCGAGAACGAGACCCTCGTGTCCCGGCTGATCGACCGCCCGATACGCCCGCTCTTCCCCGAAGGCTACAAGAACGACACCCAGGTGATCATCACGGTCATGCAGCATGACCTGGAGAACAATCCGGACGTGGTGTCGATGATCGCCGCGTCCGCCGCGCTGACGCTCTCGGGCATTCCCTTCATGGGTCCGATCGGCGGCGCCCGCGTCGGCTACATCAACGGCGAATACGTCCTGAACCCCCATGTCGACGAGATGATCGAATCGACCCTCGACCTCATCGTCGCCGGGACGCAGGACGCGGTTCTGATGGTCGAGTCGGAAGCCGGAGAGCTGGCCGAGGACGTCATGCTCGGCGCCGTCATGTTCGGCCACAGGGCGATCCAGCCGGTCATGGACGGGATCATCAAGCTTGCCGAGGCCGCCGCCAAGGAGCCGCGCGAGTTCGAGCCCGAGGATCTTTCCTCCCTCGAGGAGAAGATGCTGAAGGTCGCCGAGGACGAGCTCCGCGCCGCCTACCGCATCACCGACAAGACCGAACGCTACGCCGCCGTCGACGCGGTGAAGACGAAGGTCAAGGCCCATTTCGCACCGGCCGAGGACGCCGAGGCCGAATACACCGCCGAGCAGATCGGCGCGGTCTTCAAGCACCTCCAGGCCAAGATCGTCCGCTGGAACATCCTCGACACCAAGAGCCGCATCGACGGTCGCGACCTGGAGACGGTCCGCCCGATCGTCGCCGAGGTCGGCGTTCTGCCGCGCACGCACGGATCCGCGCTGTTCACCCGCGGCGAGACCCAGGCGGTCGTCGTGGCGACGCTCGGAACCGGCGAGGACGAGCAGTACGTCGATGCCCTGACCGGCATGTACAAGGAAAACTTCATGCTGCACTACAACTTCCCGCCCTATTCGGTCGGGGAGACGGGTCGCATGGGGTCTCCCGGACGCCGCGAGATCGGTCACGGCAAGCTGGCCTGGCGGGCGATCCATCCGATGCTGCCGACGTCCGAGCAGTTCCCCTACACCCTGCGCGTCGTCTCGGAGATCACCGAATCGAACGGTTCCTCCTCGATGGCGACCGTCTGCGGCACCTCGCTCGCTCTGATGGACGCCGGCGTGCCGATCGCCCAGCCCGTCGCCGGCATCGCCATGGGCCTGATCAAGGAGGGCGAGCGCTTCGCGGTTCTCTCCGACATCCTCGGCGACGAGGACCATCTCGGCGACATGGACTTCAAGGTCGCAGGCTCCGAGAACGGCATCACCTCGCTGCAGATGGACATCAAGATCGCCGGCATCACCGAGGAAATCATGCAGGTGGCGCTCGACCAGGCCAAGGGCGGACGCCTGCACATCCTCGGCGAAATGGCGAAGGCGATCACCTCGAGCCGCGCCGAGCTCGGCGAGTTCGCACCCCGCATCGAGGTGATGAACATCCCCGTCGACAAAATCCGCGAAGTCATCGGATCGGGCGGCAAGGTCATCCGCGAGATCGTCGAGAAGACCGGCGCGAAGGTCAACATCGAGGATGACGGCACCATCAAGATCGCCTCGTCCTCCGGCAAGGAGATCGAGGCGGCGAAAAAGTGGATCACGTCCATCGTCGCGGAGCCGGAAGTGGGCGTCGTCTACGAAGGCACCGTCGTCAAGACCGCCGACTTCGGCGCGTTCGTCAACTTCTTCGGTCCGCGCGACGGCCTCGTCCACATTTCCCAGCTGGCGCCGGAGCGCGTCGCCAAGACCACCGACGTGGTCAAGGAAGGCGACAAGGTCTTCGTCAAGCTGATGGGCTTCGACGAGCGCGGCAAGGTCCGCCTCTCCATGAAGGTCGTCGACCAGGAGACGGGCAAGGAAATCAAGAGGGAAGAGGCCGCCGCCGACTGAACCGGCGACGCCGCCTTCCAACCGCAATCGAAAACCCCGTCCGGCGACCCGCCGGGCGGGGTTTTCTCGTTCGGGTCGCCTGCCGGCCGGAACAAGCGTATGATCTCTGCATTGACCGCGAGGTGACCATTGCGGAGACGGAAGAAACAGGATGAGCCACGTCGTCGAGATCACGAAAGTCGAGCAGATCACCCACAACGTGCGTCAGTTCACGTTCGAAAGGCCCGAGGGCTACGAGTTCGAGCCCGGCCAGGCCACCGACGTCGGCATCGACAGGGACGGCTGGCGCGACGACAAGCATCCCTTCACCTTCACCTCCCTGCCGGACTGGCGGGAGCTGCAATTCACCATCAAGATCTATCCGGAGCACGGCGGACTGACCGAGCAGATCGGCGGCCTCGACGTCGGCGATCGCTTCATCATCGAGGAGTCCTGGGGCACCATCCGCTACTCGGGACCCGGCACCTTCATCGCCGGCGGCGCCGGCGTCACGCCGTTCATCGCGATACTGCGCAACCTGGCCGCGGAGGGCCGCATCGCCGGCCACCGGCTGATATTCGCCAACCGCACCGAAGCCGACATCATCCTGAAGGACGAGTTCGACGACATGGACGGGCTCGAGACGATCTACGTCCTCGACGAGGGGGACAACCCCCGCTTCGAGCACGGCCGCATCGACAAGGCGTTCCTGAAGAAGCACATCGGCGACTTCTCGCAGCATTTCTACGTCTGCGGGCCCGACCCGATGGTGAAGGACATCAACGCGTCGCTGAAGGACCTCGGCGCGCAGCCCGAGGGGCTCGTCTTCGAAAAGTAGAGGCCGTTTCCCGTTGGAGCGTGCCCGGGCTCCACGCTATCGCGGACACACTCGATTTCTTTGTTTTTACGCGCTCCGGACGGAAAGCCGGTTTCCATTCTTCCTGGACACGCTTTAGGAGCCGGCCCGGTCGCAGCGCTCGACGACGACGGGCTTCTCCGCCACCCTGCCGACCACGCGGCAGGCGCCCCCCGAGCAGATCGTCCATCCGCCGACGGTCGCACCGGAGGCGGCCAGGACCAGTTTCTCCTGCGGCGGCAGCTTCGGACGATAGATCCACTTGCCGTCGACGAAGCGGGAGCCCTCCGGCGGATCCATGCCGGCACCGGACCCCTCGACGCTGGCACGCGTCACCACGAACCCGGCGGGCGTCAGCGCCCAGTGCTCGGCCCACCGGATCTTCTCCACCGAATGGGTCCAGGACAGGGTGAAGGTCATGGCGGCCAGAGCCAGCGTCTTGCCGGCCGCCACCACGCAGATGCCGGCGCTCATTGTGCCGCCGCCACGTGTCGCGCCTTGCGCATCCGCAGCCAGTGCAGGCCGATGAAGGCCGCGGAGAGCGCGAAGCCGATCTCGTCGGTCGCCGGCAGCGCCGCCACGAGCGTGAAGGCCGCGGCCGCGCCGAACAGGCGCTCCCACCAGGTCAGTCGGCCGAGCAGGAAGCCGATCACGGTCGATCCCCAGAGCCCGATGGCCAGCGTCGTCTTGACGAGGATGTAGGCGACCGCCACCGGAAAGCCGAAATGCTCCGAAAGCGGCCCGCCCGGCTGCAGCATCAGCGCCGGCGAATAGACCGCCATGTACGGGATGATGAACCCCGCGGCCGCCACCTTGATCGCTTCGAAGGCGATCTTCAGCCCCTTTTCCCGGGCGATCGGCGCGGCGGCGAAGCAGGCGAGCGCCACCGGCGGCGTCAAATCCGCCAGGATGCCGAAATAGAAGACGAACATGTGGCTGACGATCAGCGGCACGCCGAGATGCAGCAGCGCGGGCCCGGCGATCGACGAGGTGATGATGTAGTTCGGGATCGTCGGGATGCCCATCCCGAGCACGATGCAGGTGATCATCGTCAGGATGAGCGAGAGGAACAGGCTCGACTGGCCGACCGAGACGATGAACTGCCCGAAGGTGGTGGCCGCGCCGGTCAGCGTCATCGTCCCGATGATGATGCCGACGATCGCGCAGGCGACGCCGACCGGCAACGCCGTCCTGGCGCCCTCGGCGAGCGAGTCGCGGCAGTCGACGAGCGTCTTCCGGCCGCCGTCGACGAAGACGTTGACGATGATGAGCGCGGCGGCGACCGCCAGGATCGGGCCGATCCCCCATTCGAAGAAGCTTGCCGAAACCAGTCCGAGGCCCACCCAGAAGACGACCCTGACGACGGCCGAGGGCAGGCCGAGTGCGACCGTGCCGCCGAGAATGAGCAGGACCGTCATGGCGAGCCCGATCGTCCCGGCGTAGAGCGGCGTGTAGCCGGAGAAGAGAAGGAACACGAGGACCGCCAGGGGAAGGATGAGATACCAGCCCTCCTTGAGCGCCTTGCGCGGCGACGGCAGCTCCGACTTCGGCAGGCCGAGCAGGTCATATTTCCCCGCTTCCAGGTGCACCATCCAGAAGGCCGACGCGAAATAGAGGATAGCCGGGATGATCGCCGCCTTGACGATCTCGTAGTAGTGGACGTCGAGCGTCTCGGCCATGATGAAGGCGACGGCGCCCATCACCGGCGGCATGATCTGCCCGCCCATGGACGAGGTCGCCTCGACGCCGCCGGCGAAGGCGGCGCGGTATCCGAAGCTCTTCATCAGCGGGATCGTGAACTGCCCCGTCGTCACCACGTTCGCCACGCCCGATCCGGAGATGGTCCCCATCAGCCCGGACGAGATGACCGCGACCTTGGCGGCGCCGCCCCGCGCATGCCCGACGAAGCCGAGCGAGACGTCCGTGAACAGCCGGATCATGCCGGCGCGCTCGAGGAACGAGCCGAAAAGGATGAACAGGAAGATGTAGGTCGCGGAGACGTAGATCGGAATGCCGTAGATGCCTTCCTGCCCGAAGGTCATGTGGTCGATGACCTGCGTGAAGTCGTAGCCGCGGGTCTGCAGCGAGCCGGGGAAGTACTGGCCGAAGAAGCAATAGATTAGGAAGCAGCCCGAGATCACCGGCAGCGCAGCCCCCATGATCAGCCAGGCGGCGCCGAAGACCGTGACGAGCGTGACGATGCCGACCGCCGTATCGAGCGTCGTCGGCGATCCCGCCCTGAGAATGAGCGGCTCGTATTCGAACCACTGGTAGAAGGCCACCCCGACCGCGGCCAGCGCCAGAACCCAGCCGAGCGCCTTCAGGGCCCCCGGTCGCGGTTTCGTGGCGCCGATCAGCGTATAGGTCAGGAACAGGAGGAAGCCGAGATGGATCGAGCGCATGACCTGGCTCGGCAGGCCGAAAAGGTTGAGCGCCGTGGAAATCTGGTAGAGCGAAAACGCCACGGCGATCCAGAAGAGCAGCCGCCCTTCGCGGGACCCGGTGAACCCGCCGGCCAGCGGATCGTGCATCTCGGCATTGGCGGCGGCCGCGGCCGCCTCGCGGTCCTCTGTCGCTACGGTCATCTGGTCTGTTCCCTCCCACGGGATCGGGGCCTGCCGGCGGATCGCCGGGCATCGCCGCCTTGGCCGTCTCCTCCGGAAGACCGCCTATCCTATCCGATTTTTCGCTTTTGCATCAGCGGGGGGGCCGCACCGCCGGCAAGCGGCGCGGCCCGAGGTCCGGGCCTTACTTGATGAGGCCCTTTTCCTTGTAGTAGCGCATCGCACCCGGATGCAGCGGGATCGGCAGGCCATTCGCGGCCGCGTCGAGCTTGATCGCCTTCGCCGCCGCATGCGCGGCCACCATGTCAGGCAGATGCTCGAAGAGCTGCTTCGTCATCTGGTACGCCTCCTCGTCGGAAACGCCGGCGCGCGTGACGAGGATGTTGGTGATCGCCAGCGTCGGCACCGCCTTGTCCTGGCCGTCATAGGTTCCGGCCGGGATGTCTGCGGCGATGAAGGGCGCCCCGAGCTTTTCGGCCACGGATTTCGGCACCGCGACGACCTGGATCGGCAGCGACGAACTGAGGTCCTTGATCGAGGCGACGCCCAGCCCGGCCGACTGCAGCGTGGCGTCGAGCTGGCGGTTCTTCATCAGCTGCACCGACTCGCCGAAGGAAAGATATTCCGTCTTCGACAGGTCCTTGTAGCTCATGCCGAGCGCTTCGAAGATGCGGCGGGCGTTGAGTTCGGTCCCGGATTTCGGCGCGCCGACCGACAGGCTGTGCCCCTTGAGATCCTGGAACGTCTTGATGCCCGAGTTCTTGGACGCGACGATCTGCACGTAGTTCGGGTAGATCGCGGCGATCGCCCTCAGCTTGTCGAGCTTCTTGGGGAAGCCGGCTTCCTTGTCGCCCTGCCATGCCGACTTGACCGAATCGCCGAGCGCGAAGGCGATCTCGCCGCGGCCCTGCTGCAGGAGATTGAGGTTTTCGACGGAGGCCTTGGTCGACTGGACCTGGACCTTCACGTTCTTCATGTTGTCGGAATAGATTTTCGAAAGCGCGACGCCGAGCGGGTAGTACACGCCCGAGGTTCCGCCGGTGAGAATATTGATGAAATCGGTCGCGCTCGCCGGCATCGAGCCGATCCCGAACGACAGCGCCACCGCGCCCGCTGCAATGAGCTTGCTGGATACGAACTTCATGTAAGTCCTCCCTTTCTCTCCTACTGCCGGCGATTGCCGGCATCGCGCGAAGACACGCACGAAGCGTGCCAGGTTCGAAGGCCCGTCCGCAGGCAGGCGGATCGGCCGGAAAAGCCGCTTCCGCCGCGCAAGGGTCGGGGCGGGCGGCGGCGGGTTCTTGCCGGCGGCAGGAAACGCCGGCAACATCTTGCCGGCGGGGGAGGCGGGGTGAGCCGCCTCTCCCGGCCGATCGCTAGCCGCTCTCCTCCGGCCTGCCCGGCCGCGCGATGCCGAGGCGCGCGATCTTCTCGCTGAGCGTGCGGCGCGGCACGCCGAGCGCCTCGCCCGCCGCTTGGACGCTGCCGCCATGGCGCTCGAGCGCCTCGGCGATCACTATCGCCTCGAAGGCCGCGACCCTGTCGGGCAGCGAACCGGAGACCGCCGCCGCGACGCCGCCGGAGGGATGGCGCGGCAGCCCCGGCAGGCCGAGCACGTGGCGTTCGGCGGCGCTCTTCAATTCGCGCACGTTGCCCGGCCATTGCGCCGTCCGCAGCGCCTCGTGAAGGGAGGCGGGAACGGCAACCTCGGCGACCCCGTGACGGAGCGCCGCCTCCGCGCAGAAATGGCGAAACAGAAGCGCGATGTCCTCCGCGCGCGTCCTCAGGGGCGGGATCTCGAGCGTGACCGTCGCCAGCCGGAAATAGAGGTCCGGCCGGAACCGCCCCGCCTCGCCCTCCGTCCGCAGGTCGGCCTTCGTCGCGGCGACGAAGCGGACGTCGAGCGGCACCTGCCGGTTCGATCCCACCGGCTCGACGACGCGCTCCTGTATCACCCTGAGCAGCTTCGCCTGCAGCGCAAGCGGCATCGATTCGATCTCGTCGAGAAAGATGGTCCCGCCCTGGGCGTGCTCGATCCGGCCGACGCGCTTCTGCACCGCGCCGGTGAAGGCGCCGCGCTCGTGGCCGAAGATTTCGCTTTCGAACACCGTTTCGGGCACCGCCGCGCAGTTCACTGCCACGAAGGGCCGCCGCCGGCGCCCGCCGAAATCGTGCAGCGCGCGGGCCACGACCTCCTTGCCGGTGCCGGTCTCGCCCTCCACGAGGACGTCGACGTCGATGTCGGCGAGCTGCAGGATCCGCTCGCGCAGGGCGACGATCCCCGCTGAGTTGCCGGCCAGCCGCACCGCAAGATCCTCGCTGTTCGCCGAAGCCTGGCGCAAATGCGCGAGCTCCCGTTCCAGCCGCCGTTCCTTGACGGCGCGGTCGAGCACCGCGACGAGGTGGTCCGCGTCGTAGGGTTTTTCCAGGAAGTCGTGCGCCCCGCGGCGCATCGCCTCGACCGCCAGGGCGACGTCGCCATGCCCCGTCAGCAGCACGACCGGCAGGCGCGGATCGGCCGAAAGCGCGGCGTCGAGCAATTGAAGCCCGTCCATCTGCGGCATGCGCACGTCCGTGACCAGGGCGTCGAAGCTGCCGCCGGCAAGCAGTGCCAGCGCGTCCGCCGCGGTCGCCGCCGCATGGGCCTCGAACCCCGACACGGTCAGCCAGTCGCCCGCGGCGTCGCGAAGTTCGGCCTCGTCGTCGACGATGAGCACGACCCCCCGCGTCATTCCGCCGCCTCCCGGTCACCCGCCGCCGCGGGGAGGGCGATCGTGAAGGTCGAGCCCCGGCCCTCCCTGGAGGAGAAGGTCAGCGCGCCGCCGAATTCGCTGACGATGGTGCGCGAGATCGACAGGCCGAGACCGAGGCCCTCGCCCGTCTGCTTGGTCGTGAAGAACGGCTCGGCGATGCGCTCGTGGAGATCGGAGGGAATGCCGGGCCCGTTGTCCTCGACGTCGATCTCGACCCGTCCGCCGACGGCACGCGCCGAAATCCGGACCACCGGCGCCTCGGTCTCGCCCACGGCGTCGAGCGCGTTGAGCAGCAGGTTCAGGACGACCTGCTCCAGCCGGATGGCGTTTGCGAGGACGGACAGGGTGTCGGGACAGGAGACCTCGACGGCGATCCGCTTCCTGTCGATGCTGTGCTGCGCGAGGTCGACGGCGGCCGCGATGCTGGCTGCGACCGGCACCGGCTCGCGCAGTCCGGGTTCCTTGCGCGTGAAGGAGCGCAGCAGTTTGACGGTGCGCTGGATGCGGCGGATCATCTCCCGCGCCGATCGCATCTTGCCGGAGACCGAGCTCGTGTCGCCGCGTTCGGCCAGGAGTTCGGCCGTCGCCAACCGGTTTTCGAGTGCCGAGAGCGGCTGGCTCACCTCGTGCACGATCGCCGCCGACATGCGGCCGAGGGCGGCGAGCTTGGCCGTCTGGATCAGCGTCGCCTGGGCGTCCCTGAGGTCCGCCTCGGCGCGCCGGCGCTCGTCGACCTCCCGGTTGAGCTCGAACGTGCGCTCCGCCACCCGGGCCTCCAGCCGGTCGTGCTCGTCGAGCTTGGCCCGCACGATCTGCCGGCGCTGGCCGATATAGACGCCGACGGCGCAGACGAGCAGCCCGACCAGGATGGTCAGCATGCCGAGGAGGTTCGCGTTGGCATGGATCGGCGCCAGCCCGCGCACGCCGATCAGCCGCCAGCCGTCCGGCTCGATCTGCAGGCTGTCGATCAGGAACCTGCCGTTCATGCCGGGCAGCCTGGCCTCCGGCGGCAGCCCCGTCTCATGGGGAAAGAGCGGCTTGGCGGACGTCAGCTCGAAGCCGTCGTACTTGCGCGTCTTCGACATGCCCTCCAGCACGGCGTCGTTCAGCGGATGGAGCGGCCGGTAGCGCCAGCCCGGCTCGCTCGCGAGGAAGACGACCCCGTTGGCGTCGGCGAGCGCTGCGACGGTCGACGATTTGCGCCAGGCCTCCTGGATGTCCAGCATGTCGACCTTGACCACCGCGACGCCGATGACGCCGCCGTCGTCCCTTATGGCCGAGGCCAGGAAGTAGCCCGGCTTTCCGGTCGTCACGCCGACGGCGTAGTAGCGGCCCTGTCCGGTCGACACCGCCCGCTGGAAATAGGGTCGGAACCGGTAGTTGTTGCCGATGAAGCTCGACGGCTCGTCGAAATTGCTGGCCGCGATCGTCAGGCCGTCGCGGGTCATGATGTAGAGTTCGTCCGCTCCGGAATCGGCGCGCACCGCCTTCAGATAGGCGTTCGCGGCAAGGATCGCCTCCGGGGTCCGTCCCGTCAGCGCCGCGCGGATGCGGCCGTCGCGCCCGACGACCGCCGGCAGATAGCGGAAGCGTTCGATCTCGCTCTCGACGGAGCGGCTGAGGACGTGCAGCTCGTCCCTGAGGTCGCCCGCCGCACGCTGCCGGCCCGTCTGTGCGGCCGCCATCCAGACGAGCACAGTCGCCGCCGCCGTTGCCGCACCGACGAACGCGAGGAAGCTCCACCGGTTGGCGAAAATGCGCGCGATCGCCGTCCTCCTCGGCTATGGAACGAGCGGGCGGGAGGCCCCGCCCGGGCACGACAGATTACATGAACCGCGAGGCCCTGCAATCGGCCGCCGCAGCGCCCCTATTCCCCGGTGTCCTGGCGCTTGAGCTCGTCCAGCACCGGCATGGAGGTGATGTTGAAGCCGGAATCGACATAGTGGATCTCGCCGGTCACGCCGCTGGAAAGGTCCGACAGGAGATAGAGGGCCGAGCGGCCGACCTCCTCGACGTCCACCGTCCTGCGCAGCGGGGCGTTCTTCTTCTGGTAGCTGAACATCGCGCGCGCATCGCCGATCCCGGCGCCGGCGAGCGTGCGTACCGGCCCCGCCGAGATCGCGTTGACGCGAATGCCGTCCGGCCCGTAGTCGGCCGCGAGGTAGCGCACCATCGCCTCGAGCGCCGCCTTGGCGACGCCCATGACGTTGTAGTTCGGCATCACGCGCACCGATCCGCCATAGGTGAGCGTCAGCATCGCGCCGCCGGGGCGCATGAGCTTTGCCGCACGTTGCGCGACCTCGGTGAACGAGAACGCGGAAATCACCATGGTGCGGCTGAAATTGGCCCGGGTGGTGACGTCGGCATAACGGCCCTTGAGTTCGGCGCGGTCCGAGTAGCCGATGGCGTGGACGATGAAGTCCATGCTTCCCCACTCCTGCTCGAGGGCGGAGAAGACCGCGTCGACGGTCGAGACGTCCTCGACGTCGCAGGGCAGGAGCAGCTTGGAGCCGAGGCTTTCCGCAAGCGGCTTGACGCGGCGTCCGAACGCCTCACCCTGGTAGGTGAAGGCGAGCTCCGCGCCGTGCTCCGCCAGGTTCCGGGCGATGCCCCAGGCGATCGAATGGTCGTTGGCGACCCCCATGACGAGGCCGCGCTTGCCCTTCATCAATCCGTCCATGCTCGGCACCCCTCAACCGTTGAAGCGCTGGAAGACCAGCGTCGCATTCGTGCCTCCGAAGCCGAACGAATTGGACAGCACCGTATCGATCTTCGCGTCGTCGATACGCTTCCGCACGATCGGAACCCCTTCGAACTCGGGATCCAGGTCGTGGATGTGCGCGCTCTCGCCGATGAAGCCGTTCTGCATCATCAGGATCGAATAGATCGATTCCTGTACCCCGGCGGCACCGAGGGAATGACCCGTCAGGGACTTGGTGGACGCGATATGCGGCGTGTTCTCGGGAAAGACCTCGCGGATGGCGTTGACTTCCCGCTTGTCGCCGACCTCCGTGGCGGTGCCGTGCGTGTTGATGTAGTCGACGGATCCGTCGACCGTGGCGAGCGCCTGGCGCATGCAGCGCACGGCGCCTTCGCCGGACGGGGCGACCATGTCGAAGCCGTCCGACGTCGCGCCGTAGCCGGTGATCTCGGCATAGATCCGGGCGCCGCGCGCCCTGGCGTGCTCGAGTTCCTCCAGGACGAGCACCCCGGCGCCGCCGGCGATGACGAAGCCGTCGCGGTCGAGGTCGTAGGCGCGGGAGGCTTCCGCCGCCCTGTCGTTGAACTTGGAGGACATGGCGCCCATGGCGTCGAAGAGGTTCGACATCGTCCAGTCGAGATCCTCGTGGCCGCCGGCGAACATCACGTCCTGCTTTCCCCACTGGATGAGTTCGGCCGCGTTGCCGATGCAGTGCGCCGACGTCGAACAGGCCGAGGAAATCGAATAGTTGACGCCATGGATCTTGAACCAGGTCGCAAGCGTCGCCGAAGCGGTGGAGGACATGGCTTTCGGCACGGCGAAGGGCCCGATGCGCTTCGGCGAGCCGCGTTCGCGGGTGATGTCGGCCGCCTCGACGATGGTGCGGGTGGACGGGCCGCCCGAGCCCATGACGATGCCCGTGCGCTCGTTGGTGATGTCGGAACCCTCGAGGCCAGCATCCGCGATCGCCTGCTGCATCGCCACGTGGTTCCACGCGCCGCCCTTGGAGAGGAAGCGCATGGCCCGCCGGTCGACCAGCTCGGCCGGGTCCAGGTCGGGGGCCCCCCAGACCTGGCAGCGGAAGCCGTGCTCGGCGAACTCCTCGGAGAAGGAGATGCCCGACTTGGCATGCCTCAGCGACTCCGTCACCTCCTCCACGCTGTTGCCGATGGAGGAAACGATCCCCATTCCCGTGACGACGACACGTCTCATATCGAAGTTCTCTCGTTTCAGCGGTTGTCCAAAAGCGAGGCCGGCCTGCCGGGCGCGCCAGCCGCATCCGGGGTCAGGCGGATTTTTCCTTGAAGAGGCCGACGCGCAGGTCGCTGGCCTTGTAGATCGTTTCGCCGTCCGCCTTCATCCAGCCGTCGGCGATGCCGAGGACGAGACGCCCGCGCATCACGCGCTTGAAGTCGATGCCGTATTCGACGAGCTTCGTCTGCGGCGTCACCATACCGGTGAACTTGACTTCGCCCGTCGACAGCGCACGGCCCTTGCCCGGTTCGCCGAGCCAGCCGAGGAAGAATCCCGTGAGCTGCCACATGGCGTCGAGGCCGAGGCATCCCGGCATCACGGGGTCGCCCAGGAAGTGGCATTCGAAGAACCAGAGATCCGGTGTGATGTCGAACTCGGCGCGAATCGTTCCCTTGCCGTGCGCGCCGCCGGTTTCCGAGGCTTCGGTGATCCGATGGAACATCAGCATCGGCGGCATGGGCAGCTGGGCGTTGCCCGGGCCGAAGAGTTCGCCGCGCGCGCACGAGAGGATTTCCTCGTAGCTGAAGCTGGATTGCTGCATGCCCATTCGCAAACACGTCTCCCGTTGGCGGGTGCTCCGAGCGGCACCCTGAATGTCTTTCCCGGCAAATGCCGCCGGACCCTATCACAGCTTATTTCGACGCGAAAACCGAAACTCGACGCGCACGGATTAACGGAAGGGCGGCGCAAGTGCCAGTGCCAGCACGCGCAAAATGGCCGGAATGGGGCACTATTGAAAGAATTTGGCCGGAAAGATATATGCGTTGGGCAGGACGTCATCCACAGTCCTGCGCCGGGAGAGGACACAGACGGTGAGCCGTACGAACAGCGAGCACCGATTACGGGCGAAGAGCGGCCGCGACGTCGGCGACCGCCTGCGCGCCGCGGGCCTGCGCCCGACGCGGCAGCGTGTCGCGCTGGCGCATCTCCTGTTCGCCAAGGGCGATAGGCACCTGACCGCCGAGGACCTGCACGACGAGGCGGTGGACGCCGGCGTCCCGGTGTCGCTCGCCACCATCTACAACACGCTGCACCAGTTCACCGAGGCGCGGCTCCTGCGCGTGCTGTCGGTCGAGTCGTCGCGCACCTATTTCGACACCAACGTGTCCGATCACCATCACTTCTTCGTCGAGGGCGAAAGCGACATCCGCGACATTCCCGTCGGCAACATCAGCGTCGGCAATTTGCCGGAGCCGCCGGAAGGCATGGAGATTTCCCATGTCGACGTGGTCATCCGCCTGAGGCCGAAGCGCGCCTGAGCGCCCTTCGGAACGGGACGGCCGCGGACCGCGCCGCGGCGCTTTGTCGCCTATTTGAACGCTTCCCCCGGATAGGCGCCCCAGAGCTGCGCCTGCGCGACCCATCCGTCGGCGCCGTCGACGCTGGCGTCGCACCATTCGCCGTTGCACTGATGCAGCCGGAGGACGACGCCCGGCTCGAGCCTCGCGACGACCGAGGCGCTCTTGCGGGGCCTGGCGTACATGTCGACATAGGCCGGGGTCTTCGTGACCTTGCCCTGCATCCACGGCGCCGCCTGCGCGGTGCGGTCCCCCGACAGGAGCGACTGGTAGATCCATCCCTCCGTGCCCTGCGAGTCCCGCACATGGCGCCAGTGGTCGTATTCCTGGATGATCTCCATCGGCAGCCCCGGACGCGTATAGAGCCACGAAACGGAATAGTCCGTTCCCGGCCCGATCCGGAGGTTGGCGCGGCCGGCCTTGAGGCTGACGAAGCGCGGCAGCGGCAGGCCGCTCGGGCCGCGCGTGGTGTCGTGGGCGGCCTCGGTCCCGCTGGCGAGCGGCCGCCCCGTCATGGCGGACACCAGCAGCGCGGCGGCGAGGATGAAGATGGCAATGAGACTACGCATGGCAATTCCCGTTCGAACCGCTTGTCCGAGGCATCCCGCCTGTCGCCTTCCGCATCGGGGGCCGCGGGCGCACGAGTCCTGTTTGTGTTGGCGCCGCGGTCTGTTAAGAACTGCCTCTTGAAGGAGCCACTATCGGGCAACTTGGTTAAGGAGCTCTCAACGGGAGGGCGGCGTGAACGGGATGCTTAATCAGAGGAAGAAACCGCGCGTCTTCGTCACGCGGAGACTGCCCGACGCCGTCGAAACGCGCATGCGGGAACTCTTCGACACCGAGCTGAACGTGGACGATTCCCCGAGGACGCAGCCCGAGCTCGTCGCGGCCATGAAGTCCTTCGACGTTCTGGTGCCGACCGTCACCGACCGCCTCGACGCCGCGGTCGTCAACCAGGCCGGCGAGCAGCTCAAGCTGATCGCCAATTTCGGCACGGGCGTCGACAACATCGACGTCGATGCGGCCGCCAAGCGCGGCATCACCGTGACCAACACGCCGAACGTCCTCAGCGAGGATACGGCCGACATGACCATGGCGCTCATCCTCGCCGTGCCGAGGCGGCTGACCGAAGGTGCGCGCGTGCTGACCGACGGCGCCGAATGGCACGGCTGGTCGCCCACCTGGATGCTCGGCCGACGCATCTGGGGAAAGCGGCTTGGAATCGTCGGCATGGGGCGGATCGGCACGGCCGTCGCGCGCCGCGCCAAGGCGTTCGGCCTGTCCATCCACTATCACAACCGGCATCGGATCGACACGGAGACGGAGGAGGCGCTCGAGGCGACCTACTGGGACAGCCTCGACCAGATGCTCGCCCGCATGGACATCATCTCGGTCAATTGCCCCTCGACTCCGGCCACGTTCCACCTGCTTTCCGCGCGCCGGCTCGCGCTGATGAAGCCGGCAAGCTACATCGTCAACACCTCGCGCGGCGGCATCATCGACGAGAAGGCCCTGATCCGGTGCCTGCGCGACGGAGCGATCGCCGGCGCGGGGCTCGACGTCTTCGAGCACGAACCCTCCGTCGATCCGAAGCTCGTCAAGCTCGCCTCCGAGGGAAAGGTCGTTCTCCTCCCCCACATGGGCTCGGCGACCATCGAAGGCCGGGTCGACATGGGCGAGAAGGTGATCGTCAACATCCGCACCTTCTTCGACGGTCACCGCCCGCCGGACCGCGTGCTGCCCGGCCGGCTCTGATCGCCCGGTTCCAGGCCTTTCCGGAGCGAAGGAGGCGGCGCTTGCCGCCCGCTCAGCGGCCGTCCCGCGGCGCGCCGTAGCTCAGCGTCTCGAAGCGCACCGCCAGCGCGTCGTAGAGCAGGAGGCGGCCGACCAGCGGCTCGCCGATTCCGGTGATCAGCTTGATCGCCTCCATCGCCATCAGCGTCCCCACGACCCCGGTCAGCGCGCCGAGCACCCCGACTTCCGCGCAGGTCGGGACGAGCCCGTCCGGCGGCGGCGCCGGGAACAGGTCCCGGTAGCCGGGATTGCGGTGCCCGTCGGCAGTGCGTTCGAAGGGCTTCAGCACCGTCAGGGAGCCGTCGAACCGGCCCACCGCCCCCGAAACGAGGGGGACGCGAACCGCCTCGGCGGCGTCGGCCACGCCGTACCGCGTCTCGAAATTGTCCGACCCGTCGATGGCCACGTCGTGCCCCGCCAGCAGATCGGCCGCGTTCGTCGCGGTGACGCGATCGTGCACCCGGTCGACGGTGACGTGCGGATTGATGCGGCTGATGGTCCGTGCCGCGCTGTCCACCTTCGCCGTCCCGACCGCGTCCGTGTCGTGGATGATCTGGCGCTGTAGATTGGAGAGCGACACCGCGTCGTTGTCGATCACGGTCAGCCGCCCGACGCCGGCGGCGGCCAAATATTCGAGCACCGGCGCTCCGAGCCCGCCCGCCCCGACGACGACCACCCGCGCCCGCCGGAGGCGCTGCTGGCCGGGCCCGCCGATCTCGGCCAGAACGATATGTCGCGCGTAGCGTTCGAGTTCCTCGCCGCTGAGAGGCGGCGCATCGTCTTCCCTGGTCATGGGGGATTCTTAGAGCAATTCCAGGAAAAGTGGAAACCGGTTTTCCGTCCGGAATTGCGGAAGGCAAAGAGCAATTCCAGGAAAAGTGGAAACCGGTTTTCCGTCCGGAATTGCGTGAAGCAAAGACTTGAATTCCAGGAAAAGTGGAAACCGGTTTTCCGTCCGGAATTGCGTGAAGCAAAGACTTGAATTCCAGGAAAAGTGGAAACCGGTTTTCCGTCATCGCGCGGCGTCAGCCGGCGACGACGCTTCCGCCGTCATGGACGAAAAGGAACTGCGCCCGGTCGCCGAGCGCGGCGAACATGCTCGCGTCCGTCCCGGTCATCAGCGCCTGGCCGCCGAGCGCGTCGATCAGGTCGAAGAGGCTGGCGCGCCGTCCGTCGTCCAGGTGGGCGGCGATTTCGTCGAGAAGCAGGAGCGGCGTGGCGCCGGTCATCTCGGCGACCAGCCGGGCATGCGCCATGACGATGCCGACGAGCAGCGCCTTCTGCTCCCCGGTCGACGAACGGGCCGCCTCCATGTCCTTGGCATGGTGCCGGATGAGCAGGTCCGCGCGGTGCGGACCGACGAGCGTTCGGCCGGCGGACGCGTCCCGCATGCGCCCGTCCCGCAATTCCCGGGCGAAGGCGTCCTCGAGATCGCCGGCGGAGAGGCCGGGCTGGTCGTCCAGGAAGCCGGCGAGGGCGAGGGAGGCCTTCGGGAAAGGGCTCTCGTCCTGGCCGCGCTCGATCATGCCGGCAAGGAGCGCGACGAGCTCGCGCCGCGCCGCCCAGATGGCGCTCCCCAGTTCCGCCATCTGTGTTTCGAGGCCGTCGAGCCAGGCCGGGTCGAAACGGCCGTCGGAAAGCAGCCTGTTGCGGCTCCGCATCGCCCGTTCGTAGTCGAGCGCGCGCCGCCCGTGCGCCGCGTCGACCGAGAGGACGAGCCGGTCGACGAACCGCCGGCGATCGCCGGCCGGCCCGGAAAAGAGGCTGTCCATGGCGGGCGTGAGCCAGAGCACGCGAAGATGCTCGAGCAACGCGTCGGCGGAGGCCGCGGGGCGCCGTTGATCCGCACCCGCCGCACGAGGGGCTCGTCGGGGCCGCCCGCCGTGCCCGTGCCGATCTCCACCGGCCCGGCCATGCCCTCCATGGCGCAGAAGACGGAAAAGCCGCTCGAGGCACCCTTGCGCGCCACCTCCGCATAGGCCGCGCGCCGCAGCCCGCGCCCCGGCGACAGGAAGGAGACGGCCTCCAGGAGGTTCGTCTTCCCGGCGCCGTTCGCGCCCGTCAGGACGACGTGGCGACCGTCGAGGTCCAGCGAAAGCCGTGCATAGTTGCGGAAATCGCCGAGCTTGAGGGTCTCGAGATGGACCATGGCATTCATCCGGGGCAGCTGCCGCGGGCCGGGCGGCTCGCGATCGACCGCCTCACACGCGCATCGGCATCAGCACGTAGAGCGCGTCGTCGGCGGCCGTATCGTGGATGAGCGTCGGTGAGCCCGGGTCGGCCAGCATGAAGACGGCGTCCGAGCCGGAGAGCTGGTTGGTGATGTCGAGCAGGTATTTCGCGTTGAAGCCGATCTCCAGCGGATCGTCCTCGTAGCCGACGGCGAGTTCCTCGGTGGCGCTGCCCGAATCGGGATTGTGGACGGTCAGGGTCAGCTGCCCGCTGCCGATCGACAGCTTCACCGCCCGCCCGCGCTCGGACGAGATCGTGGAGACGCGGTCGACGGCCCGCGCGAAGGTCTCGCAGTCGATGGTCATCGTCTTCTCGTTGGCCGTCGGGATGACGCGCTGGTAGTCCGGGAAGGTGCCGTCGATCAGCTTCGACGTCATGACGACGTTGCCGATCGTCAGGCGGATCTTGGCATCCGACACCTCCAGCGTCACGGCGGCCTCCGGGTCGTCGACCAGCTTCTGCAGCTCGCCAACCGTCTTGCGCGGCACGATGATGCCCGGCATCCCCTCCGAGCCGGCCGGCGCCTCGACGTCGGCGCGCGCCAGCCGGTGCCCGTCGGTCGCCACCGCCCTCAGCTTGAGCTTGCCGTCGGTCTCGATCGTGTGGAGATAGATGCCGTTCAGGTAGTAGCGCGTCTCCTCCGTCGAGATCGCGAACTGCGTCCGGTCGATGAGCATCTTCACCTCGGACGCCGGCAGGCGGAACGTGTGCGAGAACGAACCGGCCGTCAGGTCCGGAAAATCCGACTCCGGCAGGCACTGCAGCGAGAACCGCGACCGCCCGGACGTGACGGCCATCGCCGTGTTTTCGCCGTTCGTCGAGAGCTGCACCTCCGCCCCATCGGGCAGTTTCCGCACGATGTCGTAGAGCAGGTGGGCCGGCACGGTGGTCGCCCCGCCCTGGTCCACCTGTGCGCCCGTCGTCTCCGTGATCTCCAGGTCGAGGTCCGTCGCCTTCATCTGGAGGCTCGTCCCATCTGCCTTGAGGAGCACGTTCGACAGGATCGGAATCGTGTTGCGACGCTCGACCACGCGGTGCACGTGGTTGAGCGATTTCAGGAGGTCGGACCGTTCGAGTGTGACGCGCATGTTCGTGGTACCGCTTTCGGCTCGCGACCGCAGCCGGTGCGGCGCAAGGAGATTTCCGTGTCGATCGGTTGGGCCGCCTCCGCGGGCGCCCCCGATATGGACGCGCAGGATGGCAGATTTCCGGACACCGAAGCAAGCGAAACAGCGCCTCGAGAAACGCCCGAAGGCGGCTTTCTGGGGATAATACGGCCCCCAGCCATGGCCGGGAACCCCGTCTCCGTCTCCGGCTCCGCCGGCCCGATCCGCCGTCGCTTCGCTACTCGTTGATCAGCCGCCGAAGGAGCTCGAGTTCGTGGGAGAGCTTGGTGTCCTTCGAGATCAGGCCCTCGATCTTCCTGACCGCGTGCAGGACCGTCGTGTGGTCGCGGCCGCCGAACCGCCGGCCGATCTCCGGGAAGGAGCGCGGCGTCAGCGTCTTCGACAGGTACATCGCGATCTGCCGGGGCTTGACGATGACGCGGGTGCGCCGGTTCGAGACCAGCTCCTGCTTCGAGACGTTGTAGTGGCGGGCGACGATGCGCTGGATGTCTTCGATGCGCACCCGCTTCGGTTCTCCGACATTGACCAGGTGCCCGAGGAATTCGTCGACCCGCTCGATGGTCAGCTCGGGCTCGAAGCTGAGGCGGAAGAGAAGCTGGTTGAAGGCGCCTTCGAGCTCCCGGCCGCTCGACGTCACGTTCTTCGCCACGTGGGAGAGGATCGTTTCCGGAATGTCGAGCGTCCGGTCCTCCGCCTGCGCCGCGGCGAGCCGCCGCTTCAGGATCTCCAGCCGCATCTCGTAGTCCGGCGCCGCCATCTCGATCGCCACGCCGCCCTGCAGCCGCGAGCGGACGCGCGGATCGAGCGATTCCAGCTCCCATGGCGCCCGGTCGGCGGCGACGACGACCTGCTTGGCCGAATCCAGCAGCATGTTCAGGAGGTGGCAGAACTCGTTCTGGATCGACTTTCCCTGCAGGAACTGCATGTCGTCGATGATCAGCAGATCGATGTTGCGCAGGGATTCCTTGAAGGACAGCGCATCGTTGTCGCGGATGGCGGTGGCGAAGCGCCACATGAAATATTCCGCCGTCAGGTAGACGACCCTCGGGTTGCGCTCGCTGGCGATGGCCGCCGCGGCGATCGCCTGAAGGACGTGGGTCTTGCCGAGCCCGACGCTGGAATGGATGAACAGGGGATTGAAGCGCACGGCGCCGGCGCCGGCTTCCGCGATGGTCCTGGCCGCGGCGAGCGCCACCCGGTTCGACGAACCTTCCACGAACGTGTCGAAGGAATATCGCGGGTCGAGCGGCGAACCCATGACGGAATTCGCGCGGGCGAGGGGACGCTGGGCCGCGCCGGCAAGGGCGACGGGTGCCGCAAGGCTGGCCGTCGGACGGCTCGGCCGGGTCGCGGGCGGCTGGCAGGGCTGCGCCGCGGCCGCGCCGATCTCCGGCGAATCGATCAGTCGGTTCCCGCGGGTCGCCGACCGGACCAGGATCTCGACGCGCAGGATGCTTGCGTCCTCCTCCCGGAACAGGGCGGTGAGAATTTCGAGGTAGCGATTGTGAATCCAGGATTTGAGGAATGTGGTCGGCACCGACAGGCGAACCACGCTCTTCGACACGGAATGGAGTTTCAGCCGCCCGAACCAGCTCGTGAAGATCTCCGGACCGACCTGGGCCTTGAGCCTGCTCCGGACGCGTTCGAAAAGCGCCTCCTCCTTCATTCCTTCCGCTCCTCTCGCCGCCTGAGGAGAACTCGGATTGCGATGCGGTAGCGCGTCCTCCGCCTGTTCAGCCGGATTCGCCACTTTGTCTGCCCTCGTTGCCGCCACCGTCGTTTGCATTTTTTGCCGCTTCCCAAGTTCGCTGTTCAGTTGTTGGACCGGCCCCTCGCGAACCGCTCCGATTTTTTTTCAAAAATCCACCTGGCGCCAGCGGACCCGCCAGCGTCGTCGTCTCCCTTTTCGTGTTCGTTTCAGATTGTCGGCTGATACGCCGAACCTAAGCCACCGCGTCGAGCAGGGCAGGCAGGCATGCTCTCATCCCGATTTTCCCTCAATGTCCCCAGCCGAAAATCGGCAAAACTGCTCCTTGCCGCAAGTCCCGAAAAATGCGGCTTCAACCCGTCGTTGCGATCATGATAAACGCGGCAAGACTGTCGCGCTCCGAAAGACAGGACGGCGCAGGCGTTCCGCCTTGTCACGCTGAGCGGCCGCCTTCGTTTGGCCGCCCCCCGGTCTCTCTTGAGGCGTATTAAGGCAGGCTCGCCGGGTGAGATCAAGCTGCCCGTTAATGAAATTTTAAGCCGGCGGGCCGCCCGCGCCGCCGCGACGGCGGCGCCGCATTTTGTGCGTCTCGATTAACCGCTTTGGATTCAAAGAGTTTTGAATTTTGCCGTCGACGACATGGCGTTTCGGCAACAGAATTCAAAAAATGTTCTTGACTCGATCTGGGGAAAGCCCGGCCTGCCCGGCGAGTGGGGGCGGATTTGGAACCTTCCGTAAGGTCCCGGATTCAAACGGTTTTCCTTGTCATTTTGACAGAACGACGACAGCGCCGGGGCTGGGGTTTCGCGGGGCCCTGGATCGAATCGCCGAGAGCCCGGCGTTGCCGCCAGGCCCGGTAGGGAAACTGCTTTTCTAGGAATTAGTTCAGGCGCCGACGGCCTGAACGCGCCGTGCGAGACGCGACACTTTCCGCGACGCGGTGTTGGCGTGCAGCACGCCCTTGGAGGCCGCGCGCATCAATTCCGGCTGGGCGGTCCGAAGCGCGTTCTGGGCGGCTTCCCGGTCGCCGCTGGCGATCGCTTCCTCGACCTTGCGGATGAAGCCGCGCACGCGCGAGCGGCGCGATTTCTTGACAGCGGTGCGGCGCGCGAGCTTGCGGGTCGCCTTCTTCGCTGAAGCTGTATTGGCCATCGTGCCTTCCTTCGAATTCAACCATAGGCCCGCATCGCGTCGGCCGGCCGCAACGGCCTGATCCTGTTCGCAATCGGGGACAGAACTGCCGGCGCCGCTCCGCTAGGGCACCGAAACTGTGGGGGGCGTATAGCCGGATTGCCGCCGATCGTCAACGGCCATCTCGCCGGCCGCGAAAGAAGCCCGCGCGGCCGGCTTCGGGCTATCGGTTCTTGAACTGCGGCTTGCGCTTGGCGACGAAGGCGGCCATGCCTTCCTTCTGGTCCTCGGTGGCGAAAAGCGACTGGAACACCCGTCGCTCGAAGCGCAGCCCCTCCGAAAGCGTTTCCTCGAACGACCGGTTGATGCTTTCCTTCGTCATCATAACCGCCGGCAGCGACAATTCGGCGATCCGCTCCGCCGCCTTCATGGCCTCGTCGATGAGATCGTCGGCGGCGACGACGCGTGCGACAAGCCCGGACCGCTCCGCCTCGTCGGCGTCCATCAGCCTGCCGGTCAGGCAGAGGTCCATGGCCTTGGCCTTGCCCACCGCCCGCACCAGACGCTGCGTGCCGCCCATCCCGGGAAGGACGCCGAGCGTGATCTCGGGCTGGCCGAACTTGGCGGTGTCGGCTGCGATGACGATGTCGCACATCATCGCCAGCTCGCAGCCTCCGCCGAGCGCGTAGCCGGCGACCGCCGCGATCATCGGCTTGCGCGTGGCGGCCACGCCGTCCCAGCCGGAAATGTAGTTGCCGAGATACATGTCGACGAATTCCAGCGGCTGCATCTCCTTGATGTCCGCGCCGGCGGCGAACGCCTTCTCGGAGCCGGTGACGACGATGCAGCCGATCTTGCCGTCGCCCTCGAACTTTCCGAGCGCGTCCCTCAATTCGCCGAGAAGCGTCGAGTTGAGCGCGTTCAGCGCCTCCGGCCTGTGCAGGGTGATCAGGCCGACCCGCCCGCGGGTCTCCACCTTGAGGGTCTCGTAGGCCATGGTGTCCCTTTCCTCGAAGGCCGCGTTTAGCGCTGGCAGCGGCTGCAATAGAACGTCGACCGCCCGCTCTGGACGATGCGACGCACGGTATCCCCGCATCCGGGTCGTGGGCAAGCCTCCCCTTCGCGGTCGTAGACGCTGAAGGAATGCTGGAAGTAGCCGAGCGTTCCGTCCGTGCGCATGTGGTCGCGCAGGGACGACCCGCCGGCCAGGATCGCCTCATCGATGACGGCACGCACGGCGGCGGCGAGATCGACGAGCCGCGCCGAGGGTTTCCCCTTCGCGCCGACGAGCGTGCCGGCCGCCCGCCGCGGTGAGAGCCTCGCCCGGAAGAGCGCCTCGCAGACATAGATGTTGCCGAGCCCGGCGACCGTGCGCTGGTCGAGGAGCGCCGCCTTGAGCGGGGCCGACCGCCCCTCGAAGCGCCGGGCGAGATAGGCCGCGTCGAATTCGTTGCCGGTCGGCTCGGCGCCGAGCGCGGCCAGGAAGGGATGGCTTTCGACCGCGCTGCGCCTTGCGAGGTCCATGAAGCCGAAACGGCGCGGGTCGTTGTAGATGACCCGCGCAGGGCCGTGCGGGCCGGAAACGTGAAGGACGAGATGGTCGTGCCGCTCGTCGCGCGAGCGCGCCCGGTGAAAATTGCCCGGCGCCTCCGCCGGCGCCTGCCCGCCCTCGACGCGGAAGGAACCGGACATGCCGAGATGCGCGATCACCACCGTCCCGTCGTCGAGATCCATGAGCAGGTACTTCGCCCTCCGGCCGAGCGCCACGACCCTGCGCCCCGCCAGGCGGGCCGCGAAGTCGGCGGGGAAGGGGAAGCGCAGGTCGGCGCGCCGCTGTTCCAGCCGCTCGATCAGCGCGCCCTCCAGCACGGGAGCGAGACCGCGTCTCACCGTTTCGACTTCCGGCAGTTCGGGCATTCGGGCGCGTTCCGTTTCGAGGCGGGGCGGACGCCTTGCCCCCCGACGGGCGGCACGACGGTTCCCAACGACCGTGCTTTGCTCTAAATGGCGCATCGGAAGATGCATCCGTTACCGCTAGTGGTGCGATCCTAACGGATGGTACCATCTGTTGGGAAAAATCGCCCCACCGGATCAATAGCTTGTGGGCTGACTTTTCCAAACGGATGGGTACCATCCGTTTGGGTCAGACCACTAGATAGCGCTGCAATCGCAATTCCGCCATGGTGGCGCAGAAAGAGAGTGCCGATGTCCAGACAACGCGTTTCGGTCGATGGCGGCATGGAGACGTCCTACGGCTATCAGACGGTCGGGGACGGCGAGAAGCAGACCCGCGTCAATTCCGTCTTCGACCGGGTGGCGCATCGATACGACATCATGAACGACATCATGTCCGGCGGGATGCATCGTCTCTGGAAGGACGCGATGGTGACGGCGCTCAATCCGCCGCGCCGGGAGACCTGGCGGGCGCTCGACGTTGCCGGCGGCACCGGCGACGTCGCCTTCCGCATCGTCGAGGCCTCGGGCGGCAAGGCGAAGGCGACCGTCCTCGACATCAACGGCGCGATGCTGGCCGTGGGCTCCGAGCGTGCCGTCAGGCGGCGTCTCGAGGCCAATCTCGATTTCGTCGAGGCGAACGCCGAGGACCTGCCGTTCGAGGACAAGAGCTTCGATGCCTACACGATCGCCTTCGGCATCAGGAACGTGCCGCACATCGACCGCGCGCTGTCGGAGGCGTACCGCGTGCTGCGGCACGGCGGCCGTTTCCTCTGCCTGGAATTCTCCGAGGTCGAGATGCCCATCCTGGAGAAGGCCTACGAAGCCTGGTCGTTCAACGCCATCCCGCGCTTCGGCCGGCTGGTGACCGGCGACGAGGAACCCTACCGCTATCTCGTCGAGTCGATCCGCAAGTTCCCGCGCCAGCGCGACTTCGCCGCCATGGTCGAGCGCGCCGGCTTCGCCCGGGTCCGGTGGACGAACTACTCGGGCGGCATCGCGGCCCTGCATTCCGGCTGGAAGCTCTGATCCGGAATGAGCAGCCCTGCGGCATACTTTCGGCTCGTTCGCGTCGGCTGGGTCTTCCTGCGCGAGGGCGTCCTCGCGTCCTTGCCGGTAGAGGGGTTCGGCGGCTCTGCGAGGACCGCCCATCGCCTCGCCGTCATCTTCGCCCGCCGCAAGGCGCGCCAGCGAGACCGCCGCGACCGCCTGGCGCGCGCCGTCGAGAAGCTCGGCCCCTCCTACGTGAAGCTCGGCCAGTTCCTCGCGACGCGGCCGGACGTCGTCGGCAACGACATGGCGCTCGACCTGGCCCTGCTGCAGGACGAGATGGACACCTTCCCCACGGAGATCGCCAAGCAGCGGATCGCCGAATCGATCGGGCGCCCGGTCGAGGAGCTGTTCCGCACCTTCGAGCCCGCCATCGCCGCCGCATCCATCGCCCAGGTCCATCCGGCCGAAGTCGTCGACGCGGACGGGGCCGTCCGCAAGGTCGCCGTCAAGGTCATCCGCCCGGGCATCCGCAAGCGCTTTCACCGCGATCTGCAGACGTTCTACCTGGTCTCCAGGCTGCAGGAGCGCTTCGTTCCCTCCGCCCGCCGCCTGAAGCCGGTGGAGATCACCCGGACGCTCGAGCAGACGACGAAGATCGAGATGGACCTGCGGCTCGAGGCCGCCGCCCTTTCGGAGCTCGACGAGAACACCCAGGGCGACCCGGGCTTCCGCGTGCCGAAGGTGGATTGGGAGCGCACCGGCCGCGACGTCGTCACGATGGAATGGATCGACGGAATAAAGATGTCGAACGTCGCCGCGCTGTCCAATGCCGGCTTCGACCTGCACCGCCTGGCGGACACCCTCGTCCAGTCGTTCCTGCGCCATACGCTGCGCGACGGCTTCTTCCACGCCGACATGCACCAGGGCAACCTCTTCGTCGACCGCGACGGCACGATCGTCGCCGTCGACATGGGCATCGTCGGCCGGCTCGGCAAGAAGGAGCGGCGGTACCTGGCGGAGATCCTCTACGGCTTCATAACGCGCAATTACAGGCGCGTCGCCGAGGTGCATTTCGAAGCCGGCTACGTCCCCCGCCACCACGACACCGCGAGCTTCGCGCAGGCGATCCGCGCCATCGGCGAGCCGATCCACGGGCAGCCGGCGGAAACGATCTCCATGGCGAAGCTCCTGACGCTGCTTTTCGAGGTGACGGAGCTCTTCGACATGCAGACGCGGCCGGAACTGATCCTCCTGCAGAAGACCATGGTCGTCGTCGAGGGCGTCGCGCGCACGCTCAACCCGCGCTTCAACATGTGGGCGGCGTCCGAACCGGTCGTGGGCGACTGGATCAAGCAGCATCTCGGCCCCGCCCGCATCCTCAACGATACGCGCGACGGCCTGCACGCCCTCGTCCGCTTCATCGACAGCGCGCCCGAGCTCGCCTCCCGGGCGGAGGCGCTGTCGGCCGAGATCGACGACATCATCCGCAACGGCGTGCGCTTCGACAACGAGGCGGTCAAGATGCTCGGCAAGGCGGAGGCGGCCAGCCAGCGCGTCGGGCACGTCGCCCTCTGGATCCTCGCCCTCGGTTTTCTCGGCTATCTGTTCCATCTGTTCTGAGCGCCCCGGACGTGACACAATGCCGGCGAGCGAAAACCGGATCGAAGCGAACGTGAAGTCTCTGGAAGAAAAGCGTATTCTCCTTATCGTCGGCGGCGGCATCGCGGCCTACAAGAGCCTCGACCTCATCCGCCGGCTGCGCGAGCGCGGCGCGGCGGTGACGCCGCTCATGACCCGTGCCGCGGGCGAGTTCGTCACGCCGCTCGCGGTCGGCGCCCTGGCGGCGAGCCGTGTCTTCACCGATCTGTTTTCCCGGCAGGACGAAGAGGACGTCGGCCACATACGCCTCGCGCGCGAAACCGACCTCGTCCTGGTGGCACCGGCGACGGCGGACCTGATGGCCAGGATGGCGAACGGCCTGGCCGACGACCTGGCCTCCGCCGTCCTGCTGGCGACACGCGCCCCGGTCCTGCTCGCGCCGGCCATGAACCCGGCCATGTGGTCCCACCCGGCGACCCGGCGCAATCGCGCCGTGCTCGCGGGCGACGGCATCCGTTTCGTCGGGCCCGCAAGCGGCGAGATGGCCGAAAGCGGCGAAGCCGGCACCGGCAGGATGAGCGAGCCGCTCGACATCGCCGCCGCCGCCGAAGGCATCCTGTCGCCCGGCGATCGGCCGCTTGCCGGCAGGACGGCCATCGTCACCTCGGGACCGACGCACGAGCCGATCGATCCGGTCCGCTACATCGCCAACCGGTCGTCGGGACGGCAGGGCCACGCCATCGCGGCCGCCCTCGCACGGCTCGGCGCGGACGTCCGCCTCGTATCGGGGCCGGTTGCCGTCCCCGATCCGGCCGGCGTCTCGACGATCCATGTCGAACGGGCCGAGGAAATGCGCGACGCCGTGGTCGCGCTGCTGCCGGCCGACATCGCCGTCATGGTCGCCGCGGTGGCGGACTGGCGACCCGGCGCCGCGGCCGGTCAGAAGATGAAGAAGACCGCGGACAAGGGCGCGCCCGCGCTGGAACTGGTGGAAAACCCGGACATTCTCGCGACGGTGGGGCACCATGCCGAACGTCCCGGCCTCGTCGTCGGCTTCGCCGCGGAGACGGAGAACGTCGTCGACAACGCCCGCCTCAAGCTCGCCCGCAAGAACGCCGACATGATCGTCGCGAACGACGTGTCGGGCGGCCGCGGCGTCATGGGCGGCACGCGCAACCAGGTGCATCTCGTCACCGGCGAAGGCGTCGAGGACTGGCCGGAAATGACCAAGGAAGAGGTGGCCGGGCGCCTGGCCAAGGCCATCGCCGACCGTCTCGGGCGCCGCGGCTGAGCGTCCGGCAGAGTACCGTTCGGCCCGGCCGGGAAAGCCGGGGCCCTCAGTGTCCGCGATTGTGCATGCGCCGGTGCATCCGGTCGATCATCGTGCTTGCGGTCCGTTCGAAGAGGAAGGGCAGCACGGCATGGACCAGCGCGGCCGCCGCCGCCGCCAGCAATGTCGCCGCGAAGCCGCCCGCAAAGCGCATGTGTTCCAGGTAGGTCTCGTCGACCGAGCGCGGGTGGTCGGTGAAGAGGCGGGTGGAAAAGCGTGTCATTGCGGTCTCCGTTCACATGCCGAACCTGGGGTAAAGTCTAGCCGGGACTTTTGAGATTTCATCCCGAATGTCCTTCAAAAGAGAGAGAATTTGGGATATACGTCCCGCGAATGGCTGTTCTGGATGACATCGATACCCGCATACTGGCGGAACTGCAGCGCGACGGTTCGCTGTCGCTCGATGCGCTGTCCGAGCGCGTGCACCTGTCGCGCAACGCCTGCTGGCGTCGGGTGAAGGTGCTGGAGGAACGCGGCGTGCTCAAGGGTCGTGTGGCCCTGGTCGATGCCGAGGCGGTCGGCTGCGGATTGTCCGTCTTCGTCTTCGTCAGGACCGACCGGCACGATCCGGACTGGCTCGCCCGCTTCCGCCAGGCGGTCTCCGGCCTGCCGGAGATCACCGGCGTCTACCGCACGAGCGGCGACCTCGACTATGTGCTGAGGGCGCGGGTCGGCGACGTGAAGGCCTATGACCGGCTCTACCAGCGGCTGATCGCCCGGGTGCCGCTTTCCGACGTGTCGGCCTCCTTCGTCATGGAGGAAATCAAGGAAACCACGGCGGTGCCCCTCTATCCGGCCTGACGGCCGGGGCGCCGCCTGCCTGCAATCGAACGGGAGAACCGGGATGAAAGTCGACGGCAAATGTCACTGCGGCAACCTCGCCTACGAGGCGGAGATCGATCCGGCGCGGATCACCATCTGCCATTGCACCGACTGCCAGGAAATGAGCGGCAGCGCCTATCGCGTCAACGCCCAGGTGGAGACGGCGGCCTTTTCCATGACGGGCGAGCCGGCCTTCTACGAGCGCACCGCCGACAGCGGCAACAGGCGGGTGCACGCCTTCTGTCCGAAATGCGGGACCAACATCTATGCGACCGGTGTCGGCGACAAGGCCGCGATGCTCAGCCTGCGGACCGGGACCATGCGCCAGAGGGGCGAGCTGAAGCCGTCGCGGCAGATATTCGCCTGCTCGGCGCTCGAATGGACCGAGGACGTCCGCGAGGTCCCGCGCTTCGAAAGAGGCGGCTGAGGCCTCAGGCAGCCTTCCGCACGTGGTATTCCTTGATGGCCACCATGCGGATCGCCTTCCAGCGTTCGGCCTCGTAGTTGAGCGAAAAGCCGTCCGAGGCGAGGAACACCGGATCGCCGTCCAGGTCGCGGGCGATGTCGCCGCGATGGGCGTCGACGAAGCGGTCCAGCTCGCTCCGGTCGTCGGCCGATATCCAGCGGCAGACCGAGAAGCGCGCCGTCTCGAAACTGACCGGCAGCCCGTATTCCGCCTTCAGCCGCTCCTTGAGCACGTCGAGCTGCAGCGCGCCGACGACGCCGACGATCGCGGGCGACCCGTCCTCGGGCGAGAACAGCTGGACGACCCCTTCCTCGGCCATCTGCTGCAGGGCTTCCTTCAGTTTCTTGGCCTTCATCGCGTCTTCCAGGCGCACGCGCCGCAGGATCTCCGGGGCGAAGTTCGGCACGCCCTGGAACACCAGCGGCTCGCCCTCCGTCAGCGTGTCTCCGATCCGCAGCGTCCCGTGGTTGGGGATGCCGACGACGTCGCCCGCATAGGCCGTGTCGGCGATCTGCCTCTGGGAGGCGAAGAAGAACTGCGGCGCCGTCAGGCCCATCGGCTTTCCGGTGCGTGACAGCCGCGCCTTCATGCCGCGCTCCAGCTTGCCCGAGCACACCCGCACGAAGGCGATGCGGTCGCGGTGGTTCGGGTCCATGTTCGCCTGGATCTTGAAGACGAAGGCCGTCATCCGCTCGTCCGTCGCCTCCACCGTCCTGAGGTCGGCCACCTGCGCGCGCGGCGGCGGCGCGAAGCGTCCGAGCGCGTTGATCAGGTCCCGCACGCCGTAGTTCCTGAGCGCCGAGCCGAAATAGACGGGCGTCAGGTGCCCCTCCCGGAAGGCGGCGAGGTCGAAGGGCCTGCAGGCCTCCATGGCGAGCGCCGTCTCCTCGATGAAGGCGTCCCGCTCGTTCTCCGGCAGCCGGCCGGCCGCCGCCTCCGCCTCCGGGCCGTTGACCGTCGTGGTCGTCTCGTCGCCGTCGGTCCCGCGAACTTCGTTCAGCGCCAAATGGTAGGTGCCGCAGAAGGTCTTCGCCCGCCCGATCGGCCAGGTCATCGGCGCGGTGTCGAGGGCGAGCTTTTCCTCCACCTCGTCGAGGATCTCGAAGGGATCGCGGCTCTCGCGGTCCATCTTGTTGACGAAGGTGATGATCGGGATGTCCCGCAGGCGGCAGACCTCGAACAGCTTGAGCGTGCGCGGCTCTATGCCCTTGGCGGCGTCGATCACCATCACCGCCGCGTCGACCGCCGTCAGCGTCCGGTAGGTGTCGTCGGCGAAATCCTCGTGACCGGGCGTGTCGAGCAGGTTGAAGACGTGGTCCCCGTATTCGAAGGTCATCACCGAGGTGACGACCGAAATGCCGCGCTCGCGCTCGATCGTCATCCAGTCCGAGCGCGAGTGGATCCGGTTCTTCTTCGCCTTCACCTCGCCGGCGAGCTGGATCGCGCCGCCGAACAGGAGCAATTTCTCCGTCAGCGTCGTCTTGCCGGCGTCGGGGTGCGAGATGATCGCGAATGTGCGGCGGCGGGAGACCGCGTCTGCCAGTGTTTCGGGCATTCGAAGAGAATCCTGTTGAAGGCCGCCTTCTAGCGGCTCGTCGGCGTCGACGCAATCGAGCGGATGCGCAACATAAGGGCCATGACCATGCAGCACTCCCTATCCGCCTCGGCGCCGGTCGTCGGCGTGATCCGCCTCGCCCACGGCGAGGGCCTCGCCCTGCCGGCCTACGAGACCGCCGGCGCCGCCGGCATGGACCTGCGCGCCGCCGTTCCGGCCGACGCGCCGGTGGAGATCGGGCCGGGCGAGCGCGCCCTGGTTCCCACCGGCCTGGTCCTCGAACTTCCGAGCGGGTTCGAGGCGCAGGTCCGACCGCGCTCCGGGCTGGCGCTGCGCGACGGGATCACCTGCCTCAATACGCCCGGAACGATCGATTCCGACTATCGCGGCGAGGTCGGCGTCCTTCTCGTCAATCTCGGCGGCGAGGCGTTCGTCGTGCACCGCGGCGCGCGGATCGCCCAACTGGTCGTCGCGCCGGTCGTCCAGGCACGGCTCGACGAACGGCCTGCGGCCGCCCGCACGGAGCGCGGCGCCGGCGGCTTCGGCTCCACCGGCACGCAATAGCGCATTTCCAGGAAAAGTGGGAACCGGTTTTCCGTCCGGAAATGCGCAAAAACAAAGAGATAGGGCGAGTCAGTGAAACTCGGACGGGTTCTGGCGATCCGGTCCGGGCCGTCCCGGAGGAAATCGTTTGCCCCCGATGGCCGCGCCGGCGGAGCTTCCGTCTCGCCGGAGAGCGCCTTCCGCGGTAGGGTGGCCTCCGAAACGGACACGATCGGAGAACCAAATGAGCACAGCGGAAAGAAAGCCCGGCCGCGGACGCATCTTCGCGTCGATCACCGAAACCATCGGCGACACGCCCCTGGTGCGCCTCGACAAGCTGGCGAGGGAGGCGGGCGTCGAGGCCCAGCTTCTCGCCAAGCTCGAATTCTTCAATCCGATCGCCAGCGTCAAGGACCGCATCGGCGTCGCCATGATCGAGGCGATGGAGGCGGCCGGACGGATCGAGCCCGGCCGCACGACCCTCGTCGAGCCGACGTCGGGCAACACCGGCATCGCGCTCGCCTTCGCCGCCGCCGCCAAGGGCTACAGGCTGATCCTGACCATGCCGGAGACCATGTCGGTGGAACGGCGCAAGATGCTGGCGCTGCTCGGCGCCGAACTGGTCCTGACGGAGGGTGCGAAAGGCATGAAGGGCGCCATCGCCAAGGCCGAGGAGATCGTCGCCGCCACGCCGGACGCCGTCATGCCGCAGCAGTTCGAAAATGCCGCGAACCCGGAGATCCACCGCCGGACCACGGCGGAGGAAATCTGGAACGACACCGACGGCGGCGTCGACATCGTCGTCGCCGGCATCGGCACGGGCGGCACCATAACCGGCGTCGGGCAGGTGCTGAAGAAGCGCAAGCCGTCCGTCCGGGTGGTCGCGGTGGAGCCTTCGGCCTCGCCGGTCCTGTCGGGCGGCGAACCGGGTCCGCACAAGATCCAGGGGATCGGCGCCGGCTTCGCCCCGGCGATCCTGGACACCTCCGTCTACGACGAGATCGTGCAGGTGACGAACGAGGAGTCCTTCGAGATGGCGCGCCGCGTCGCCCGCCTCGAGGGCGTGCCGGTCGGCATCTCCTCGGGCGCGGCGCTGTCCGCGGCGATCCGCATCGGCAGCCGGGAGGAGAATGCCGGCAAAGAGCTTGTCGTCATCATCCCGTCCTTCGCCGAGCGCTATCTGTCGACGGCGCTGTTCGAGGGCCTCGGGGACTGACCGACCGCCTCCGGCGGGCCCGGCCCGGCGCTCAGGCGGGGAAGGCCGGCGCCGGCCGCCGCTCGCCCGCCACCCGGTAGGCGATCGCCTCGGCGAGATGGATCCGGCCGACCTTCTGCGTCCCCTCGAGGTCCGCGAGCGTCCGGGCGACCTTCAGGACGCGGTGATAGGCGCGGGCGGAAAAGGCCATCTTCTCGGCCGCTTCCCGCAGGAGGGCGAGCCCTCCGGCATCCGGTTCGGCGATCGTCTCGACGAGCGAGGTCGCGCACCGCGCATTGGTCCGCAGCACCGCATGCCCCAGCGCCCGGTAGCGGTCCTCCTGCAGCCGGCGGGCCTCCGCCACGCGCTTGGCGACCTCGGCGCTCGGTTCCGCCGGCGCGGGAGCGATGAGGTCGGCGGCGCTCACGGCGGGCACGTCGATCCTGAGGTCGATGCGGTCCAGGAGCGGTCCGGATATCCGTGCCTGATAGTCCGACTGGCAGCGGGCGCCGCGCGCGCAATGGTGCCCGGGCTCCCCGGCCATGCCGCAGCGGCACGGGTTCATCGCCGCCACCAGCTGGATGCTCGCCGGATAGCTGACGCGATGATTGGCGCGCGCGATGATGCATTCGGCCGTCTCCAGCGGCTGGCGCAGCGAATCCAGGACCTGCGGCGTGAACTCCGGGAACTCGTCGAGGAAGAGCACGCCGTTGTGCGCGAGCGACACCTCGCCGGGCCGGGCCCGGAAGCCGCCGCCGACCATGGCAGCCATCGACGCCGAGTGGTGCGGCGTCCGGTAGGGGCGGCGATCGGAGAGCTTGCCCCCGGCGAGCTGGCCGGCGATCGAATGGATCATCGAGACCTCGAGAAGCTCCGCCGGCGACAGCGGCGGCAGGATCGACGGCAGGCGCGCGGCGAGCATCGACTTGCCCGATCCCGGAGGGCCCACCATCAGAAGGTTATGCCCGCCGGCGGCCGCGACCTCGAGCGCGCGCTTGGCGCTCTCCTGTCCCTTGATGTCGGAAAGATCCGGCAGGTCGGAGGCCCCGGCGCGCCGCGCCGGCGTCGGCCGGGTGAGCACCTGCGTGCCGCGGAAATGGTTGGCGATGGCGATCAGGCTTCGCGGCGCCAGGATGTCGATGTCCTCGCCCGCCCAGGCCGCCTCCGGTCCGCTGCCGGCCGGGCAGATCAGGCCTCGGCCCTGCGCGTTCGCGCCGATCGCCGCGGGAAGCGCGCCCGCGACCGGTGTGATCGTCCCGTCGAGCGACAGCTCGCCGAGCACCGCATAGCCCTCCAGCGCGTCGCCCGGGATCGCCCCGAGCGCCGCCATGAGGCCGAGCGCGATGGGCAGGTCGAAATGGCTGCCCTCCTTCGGCAGGTCCGCCGGCGCGAGGTTGACCGTGACCTTCTTCGGCGGCAGCGTCAGCCCGGAGGCGTGCAGCGCCGCCTGGACCCGTTCCCGGCTCTCGGCCACCGCCTTGTCCGGCAATCCGACGATGTGCATGTTGATCTTCCCGGGCGCCACCATGACCTGGACATCGACCGGTACGGCCTCGATGCCCTGGAATGCGACCGTCCTGACGCGCGCGACCATAGCCCCTCCGATGGTGCCGCCGGGGCGGCCGGGCCGGGTGGTCCGATACTACCTGGGCGATCAATCGTGCTTTTAAATCAACTTTGCATATACACGTGAATAAAACAAGAACGAAATTGGAACGCGCTGTTGACGGACCTGTGCGCAGCCTGTTGATAACATGTGGACCGACAGGTTTTGTTCTCAGCCGCGGCGGGCTTCGATCGCGTTCCAGAGCAGCGATGCGATATCGGCGCCGCCGAAGCGGCGCACTTCGCGGATTCCGGTCGGGGAGGTGACGTTGATTTCGGTCATTACGTCGCCGATGACGTCGATGCCGACGATGAGGAAGCCGCGCTCCTTGAGCGCCGGGCCGATGCGCCGGCAGATCTCGCGGTCGCGGTCGGTCAGCACGGCCGGCTCCGCCCGCCCGCCGACATGCATGTTGGAGCGGGAATCGTGGTCCGCCGGCACCCGGTTTATGGCGCCGACCGGCTCCCCGTCGACCAGCATGATGCGCTTGTCCCCCTTGCGCACCGCGGGCAGGTACTGCTGGACGATGATCGGCTCCCGGAACAGCTGCTCGAACATTTCGAGGAGCGAGGTGAGGTTGCGGTCGTCGCGCTGCGAGTGGAAGACGCCGGCGCCGCCGTTGCCGTAGAGCGGCTTCAGGATGACGTCGCCCATCTCCGCCCGGAACCGCTCGATCTCGCGGCGGTCGCGGGTGATCAGCGTCTGCGGCATGAGGTCGGGGAACTCCGTGACGAAGATCTTCTCCGGCGAGTTGCGCACCCAGGCCGGATCGTTGACCACCAGCGTCTTCGGGTGGATGCGCTCCAGCAGGTGCGTGGAGGTGATGTAGGCCATGTCGAAGGGCGGATCCTGCCTGAGCAGCACGACGTCCATGGTCGACAGGTCGAGGCGGATCTGCTCGCCGAGCGTGAAATGGTTGCCGGTCTCGTCGCGCACCGTCATCGGCTCGCCATAGGCGTAGACGACGCCGTCCCGGAAGCTGAGCGAGGCCGGCGTGTAGTGGAACAGCTTGTGTCCGCGCGCCTGCGCCTCGAGGCACATGGCGAAGGTGGAATCCCCGCCGATGTCGATGCTCGAGATATGGTCCATCTGCACGGCCACTTTCAAAGGCTTTGTCATGTCACGGGCTCCGGCAGCGAAAAGGGTTTCGATTGACATACTGCGCAGGCCGCGATCATTGCAACGTGGAAACCGCTTTCCGGTGCGCGGCTCAGAACGCATCCGGAAAGTGGACCGGCCAGCGGAAGGGCAGGACGGCGACGATGTCGTAGCGCAGCGAGATCCGCCCGGCGTCGCGCTGGCGCGCCAGCCACATGTCGCTGGCCGCGCGGATCCGCCGTTGCGCGGTGGGCGACACGGCGTCCAGCGCGGCCTCCGCCTCGCGCCGTGCCTTCACCTCGACGAAGGCGACGACGTCGCCCCGGCGCGCGACGAGGTCGATCTCGCCGAGTTTCGTGCGATACCGCCGTGCGACGATCCGGTAGCCCTTCAGGCGCAAGGCGAGGGCGGCCAGGAGCTCTGCCCCGTGCCCCTTGCGCTCCGCCCTGCGGCGGAGCGACGCCGCGTCGGTTCCGCTCACGCCCCGCCCTTCATGGCGAGGAGCCGTTGGTAGAGCGTCTTCCGATCGAGCCCGGTCCGCTGCGCGGCTTCGCGGGCGGCCGCCGCCGGCGGCATCGTCGCGAGAAGGTCGGCGAGGAGCGCGTCGACATCCGCCGCCGCCGGGGGCGGCGCCTCCGCCGGCGGCCCGACGACCAGGACGATTTCGCCGCGGACCTGCTCGCGCCCGGCAAAGTCCGAGGCCAGCTCGGCGAGCGTGCCGCGCGTGACCTCCTCGTGCATCTTCGTCAGTTCCCGGCAGACGGCGGCCCTGCGCGCCGGGCCGAGCGTCTCGGCCGCCTCGTGGAGCGTCGCGGCGATGCGGTGCGGCGATTCGAAGAAGACCAGGCTCCCCGGCACGTCCGCCAGCGCGCCGAGCCGGTCGCGGCGCGCCTTTTTCTTGGTCGGAGGGAAGCCGGCGAAGAAGAAGCTGTCGCTCGGCAGGCCCGAGGCGAGCAGCGCCGCGAGCGGCGCCGATGCGCCCGGCAGGGGAAACACCCGGTGTCCCCGTTCGATCGCGCCGGTCGCGAGCCTGTAGCCGGGATCGGAGACGAGCGGCGTTCCGGCATCCGAGACGAGCGCGACGCTCCGCCCCTCGTCGAGCGCGGCGAGGAGCCGCTCCCCGGCACGTTCGGCATTGTGCTCGTGGTAGGCGAACGGTTTCCGCGCGATGCCGTACCGGTCGAAGAGCACGCGCGTGACGCGGGTGTCCTCGCAGGCGACGATATCGGCCGCGGCGAGTGTCTCCAGCGCCCTCAGCGTGACGTCCGCGAGATTGCCGATCGGCGTGGCGACGAGATAGAGCCCCGGCTCCAGCGGCCGGGCGGCGACGGCGCCGCCGGCGAGGCGATAGGTCCTTTCGGCTTCTCCAGGTGTCTCCGTCGGCCCGGTCACGGCTCTTCCCCTCCCGGCTTTCGGGTCCGCGTCAAAGCGCCAGGTCGGCGACCACGGCGTCGAGCACCAGCATGCCGGCGGGCGTGCAGCGGACGCGGCTGTTGCCGAGCCTCTCCAGGAAGCCTTCCTGCAGCAGGAAGTCCTCGCGCGCCGGATTGAGTTCGCGCCCCGCAAGCCTCTGCCAGCGCGTCAGGTCGAGGCCCTCGCGCAGCCGGAGCCCCATCAGCAGCAGTTCGTCCGCCTCTTCCTGGCGGTCGAGCGCCTCGCGTTCGACGAGCCCGTGGCCCCCGGCCTCCACCATCTCGAGCCACCGCTCGGGCAATCGCTCGGTGGCCGTCGCGAGCTTGTGGCCCGCGCTGGTCAGCCGGCCGTGCGCGCCGGGGCCGACGCCCGCATAGTCGCCATAGCGCCAGTAGGTGAGGTTGTGCCGGCTCTCCGCCCCCGGCCGCGCGTGGTTGGAGACCTCGTAGGCCGGAAGGCCGTGACGCTCCGTCACCGCCTGCGTGGCCTCGTAGAGCGCGGCCGACTGGTCGCCGTCCGGAACGACGAGCTTGCCGGCCTTCTGCAGCCCGTAGAACGGCGTCCCCTCCTCGATCGTCAGCTGATAGAGGGACAAATGGTCGACCGCGAAGGAGATCGCCTCCTCGAGTTCCGCGCTCCACGCCTCCACCGTCTGTCCGGGCCGGGCGTAGATCAGGTCGAACGACATGCGCGGAAAGATCTCGCGGGCGAGCCGCACCGCCTTCAGCGCGTCGGCCCTGTCGTGCAGGCGGCCGAGGAATTTCAGGTCCCGGTCGTCGAGCGCCTGTACGCCGAGCGAGACGCGGTTGACCCCGGCGGCGCGGTAGCCGCGGAAGCGCTCCGCCTCGACGCTCGAGGGATTGGCCTCCAGCGTCACCTCGATGCCCTCCGGCACGTCCCATTCGCGGGCGATCGCCTCCATGATGGCGCCGACCGTCGCCGGCTCCATCAGCGACGGCGTCCCGCCGCCGAGGAAGATGCTGGTGACCGTCCGCGGCCCTGTCATTTCCCGCATGTGGGCCAGTTCGCGCGCGAAGGCGGCCGCGAAGCGCGGCTGGTCGATCCGCTGGTGGCGCACGTGGCTGTTGAAGTCGCAATAGGGGCACTTGGCCGCGCAGAAGGGCCAATGGACATAGACGCCGAAGCCCGGCGCGTCGCGTTCGAGAGGGGCGCCGGCGTGGGCGCGCTCGAGGTCTGCGTTCATGCCGATGTCCGTCCCGCCGCGAGCGCCGTCTCGGCAAAGAGCTTGAACGCGCGGGCGCGATGCGACAGCGCCTGCGCGTCGCCGGGCCGCCAGCCGTGCTTCTCCTCGGCGGTCATCTCCCCGAACGTGGAACCGTAGCCGTCCGGCTGGAAGATCGGGTCGAAGCCGAAACCGCTGTCGCCGCGCGGAGGCCAGACGATGGTGCCGGCGACCTCGCCGCGGAACGTCTCCGTATGACCATCCGGCCACGCCAGGCACAGGACCGAAACGAACCGGCAGCGCCGCATCGCCGGCGCCGTGGCGCCAACCTCCGCCAGCGCATGCTCCACCTTGCGCATCGCCATCGGGAAGTCGCGTCCGCCTTGGCCCGTTTCGGCCCAGTCGGCCGTGTAGACCCCGGGCGCCCCGTTCAGCGCGTCGACGACGAGGCCGGAATCGTCGGCGAGCGCCGGCCGTCCGGACGCCTTCGCGGAAGCCAGCGCCTTGATGGCGGCGTTCTCCTCGAAGGTGGTGCCGCTCTCCTCCGGCACGTCGAAGCCGAGGTCGGCGGCCGTCGCGACCTCGAACCCGAACGGTTCGATCAGGTCGCGCATCTCGCGGATCTTGCCGGCGTTGTGGCTTGCGACGACCAGGTGTTTCGTCTCGAGCTTTCGCATTCTGTCCTTCAAAGTCCCCAGAGCTTGGGATCGGCGCATTCCAGGCTGTTGCCGGCCGGATCGCGGAAATAGATCGAGCGGGCGCCGCCTGGCCAGCGGAAATCCGCCTCGATCTCGACGCCGGCCTCCCGCAGCCGTTCTGCCCAGCCGTCGATCTCGTCGTCGGGAAGCGCGAAGCAGAGGTGCCCCGGGCCGCGGCTTCCGTGCGGCGGGACCGGCATGTCCGGGTTCGTCGGCGCCTCGCGCGTCGCCTCGGCGTTGAAGATCAGGAGCATGGCGCCGCCGCATCGGAAGAACACGTGGCGCCCTTCGACCTGCGCCACCTGCTCCAGTCCGAGAACGTCGCCGTAGAAATGCTCGGCGGCGACGAGGTCGTCGGCGTAGAGCGCGGATTCGAGGATGCCGGAAAGAGGTGCCCCGGAAAGAGGTGCCATGATGCCGCCTTTCCTCCGTTTCAGGCGATCGTGCGCTTCTGAAGATCGACGAGCGCGCCGATTCCGTCCTTGGCGAGCGCCATCAGCGCCGAAAACTGTTCCTCGCTGAAGGGAGAGCCTTCCGCCGTCCCCTGGATCTCGACGATGCCGCCGCCGCCCGTCATGACGAAATTCGCGTCCGTCTCGGCCGCGGAATCCTCCAGATAGTCCAGGTCGGTGACCGGCTGGTTGGCGAAGATCCCGCAGGAAATGGCCGCCACATGGTCTTTCATGACCTTGTCGAACCGGATCATCTGCCGCTTTTCCATCCAGCGCAGGCAGTCGTGCAGCGCCACCCAGCCGCCGGTGATCGACGCGGTGCGCGTTCCGCCGTCGGCCTGCAGCACGTCGCAATCCACGGTGATCTGCCGTTCGCCGAGCGCCTCGAGATCGACGACCGCCCTCAGCGAACGCCCGATCAGCCGCTGGATTTCCAGCGTGCGGCCGCCCTGCTTGCCCGAGGAGGCCTCGCGCCGCATGCGCTCGCCCGTCGCGCGCGGCAGCATGCCGTATTCGGCGGTGACCCAGCCGCGGCCGGCGTTGCGCAGCCACGGCGGCACGCGCTCCTCCAGGCTTGCCGTGCACAGCACATGCGTCTCGCCGAACCGGACGAGGCACGACCCTTCGGCGTGCTTGGAAAAACCGCGCTCGAAAGAGACCGCGCGCATCTGGTCTGGCTTCCTGCCTGAAGGCCGCATTGTCGGGCTCCCTGTTCGCATGGTGTATCAGCGTTCGCCCGAGCCTTCTAGCGAGTGGTTCGGGGCCATGCAAAGGAAAACCCCTCCGGGAAGCCGGCAAATCCTTTGCACTCCCGGGTGAACGGGCTTATCAGTTGGCTATGTGCAAACGTCTGGTGGCTCAACGTGGCAACACGGTCTCCGAGTGAAATGAGCGAGGGAGCGCTCGACGACAGGTCACGGGAGATTTTCCGGCAGATAGTGGAGAGCTATCTGGAGTCGGGCGAGCCGGTGGGATCGCGGAACCTGTCGCGCATCCTGCCGATGACGCTGTCGCCCGCGTCGGTGCGCAACGTCATGAGCGATCTCGAGGAACTCGGCCTCATCTACGCGCCCCACATCAGCGCCGGACGGCTGCCCACCCAGCAGGGCCTGCGCTTCTTCGTCGACGCCTTCATGCAGGTCGGCGACCTGTCCGCCGAAGAGCGCGACCGGATGGAGCGGCAGGTGCAGGGCCGGGACGGACGCCCCGCGGTGGACACCGTCCTCAACGACGCGAGCCGGATGCTCTCCGGCCTGTCGCGCGGCGCCGGCCTCGTCATCGCGGCCAAGAGCGACGCGACCCTGAAGCACATCGAGTTCATCCGGCTGGAGCCGACCAAGGCGCTCGCCGTCCTCGTCGGCGACCACGACCAGGTGGAAAACCGGATCATCGACCTGCCGGCCGGCACCACCGCCGCGCAGCTCACCGAATCCGCCAATTTCCTGAACGCCCACCTCGTCGGGCGCACGCTCGCCGAGGTGCGCACCGAGCTGAGGGTCCTGAAGGACGAGGTCCGGCGGGAACTCGACCTGCTTTCCCAGGATCTCGTGGAGCGCGGGCTTGCCGTCTGGTCGGGGGCGAATTCCGACGAGCCCGCCCGGCTGATCGTGCAGGGCCGGGCCAATTTGCTCGACAGCGTCTCGGGCAACGAGGACATCGCCCGCCTGCGCATGCTGTTCGACGACCTCGAGAAGAAGGACAGCGTCCTCGAATTGCTGGACCTCGCCGAGAACGCGTCGGGCGTGCGCATCTTCATCGGCTCGGAGAACAAGCTTTTCTCGCTCTCCGGTTCCTCGCTCGTCGTGGCGCCCTACCGCGACGCCGAGGAGCGGATCGTCGGGGCCGTCGGCGTCATCGGTCCGACGCGGCTCAATTATTCCAAGATCGTGCCGATGGTCGACTACACGGCGCAGCTCGTCTCGCGGCTGATGCGATAGGGACCGGCGCGGCCGCAGGGCTTGATTTTTCGGCGTCGAACCTCGATATCGGGGCCGAACGGCCTGACACCGTGCCGACCTGATCCGAACGAGGGAAATCGACAGCGTCATGACCGATGATACGAAGAAACACGGCCGAGAAGAGGCCGCAGAGAACACCGAAGGGCGCAGGGCCGAGGACATCCGGCCCGTCTCCGAGCTTGCCGCGGAGGAATCCGCCGCCGATCCGCTCGAGACCCTGAGGGCCGAGAACGCCGAACTGAAGGACCGCTTTCTCAGGACCGCGGCGGAGATGGAGAACCTGCGCCGGCGGACGGAGCGCGACGTCAGGGACGCGCGCAGCTACTCGATCGCGGGCTTCGCCCGCGACATGCTCGCCGTCTCCGACAATTTGCGCCGTGCCGTCGATGCCGTGCCGCAGGAGCTCCGCGAGAGCGGCGACGCGAGCTTCAAGGCGTTGATCGAGGGCGTCGAGATGACCGAACGCTCCATGCTGACGGCTCTGGAGCGCCACGGCGTCCGCAAGATCGAGCCCGAGGGGCAGAAATTCGATCCGAACTTCCATCAGGCCATGTTCGAGGTCCCGAACGCCGACGTGCCGAGCAACACCGTCGTCCAGGTGGTCCAGGCCGGCTACGTCATCGGCGAGCGCGTGCTCCGGCCGGCCATGGTGGGCGTCGCCAAGGGCGGCCCGAAGCCGACGCCCGGCGAGGCCTCCACGGAAGCCGAGCCCGGCGCGCCGAACGCCCAGGCCGAACGGGACGCCTGAAACTGGTGCCTGAAACCGGGGGCCGCGCCTCGGGCGCGAGCCCCTTCGGGCTCAGAGCAGTCCGGAATCGCGTGCGATCTCGCCGAGCGAGCGCGTCGGGCGCGGCCCCACCTGTTGAATGATGTGTGCCGCCGCGAGGCTTCCGAGCCGTCCGCATGTCTCGTATGCCATCTGCCGCGTGTAGCCGTACAGGAACCCCGCCGCATAGAGGTCGCCGGCGCCGGTGCTGTCGACCAATTCCCTGATCGGGGCGGCGGGAATGTCGACGCGCTCGTCGTCGCCCAGGATGATGGAACCCTTTTCGCTTCGGGTGACGATCGCGACCCGGCAATCGTTCTCCATGCTGCGCAGCACCTGCTCGAGGTCCTCGGTCTCGTAGAGCGAGAGCGCTTCCGCCTCGTTGGCGAAGACGATGTCGACCGTGCCGGAGCGCATGAGGTGGAGAAATTCGTCGCGGTAGCGTCCGACGCAGAACGGGTCGGACAGCGTCATCGCCACCTCGCCGCCGTTCTCGTGGGCGATCCTCGCGCATTCCCGGATCGCCTCCTTGGCCCGCGGCGGATCCCATAGATAGCCTTCGAAATAGGTGAGCCTGCTCGATGCGACCACCGCTTCCTCGACGTCGTCGGCGCCGAGTTCGATGCACGCGCCGAGATAGGTGTTCATCGAGCGCTCGCCGTCCGGAGTGACGAAGATCATCGAGCGGGCCGTCGGAGGAGGGGCGTCGAGCGGCGGCGTGGCGAAGGCGACGCCCTGGGCGCGGATGTCGTGGCCGTAGATGTCGCCGAGCTGGTCGCGCGCGACCTTGCCGAAGAAGGCCGCCTTGCCGCCGAAGGAGGCGATGCCGGCCGCCGTGTTTCCGGCGCTCCCGCCCGACGTCTCGATCGCCGGCCCCATGCGCTCGTAGAGGCGTTCCGCGCGCTCGGCGTCGATGAGGTTCATCGCGCCCTTGATGATCCCGTTTCGGGTCAGAAACGCGTCGTCGCAACGCGCGATGATGTCGACGATGGCGTTGCCGACGCACAGGACGTCCGTTGTCTTCATGAAGCTTTGTCTTGTCCCCTGGATGGCAGGTGTCGGGCATTGCGGGTGCCCATGTTAGTCCCTACATGCTGCCAGTCTGTCAACGGAAACTTTGCCGATGATCCTCGAGGCCACCCGCCTTGCCGGCCGCAACCTCCTGGCACCGGAGACCCGGTCCGCCTTCTGGAAAATGCTCGGCGTGACGATCCTGCTCCTCGCTGCCGCCTGGTTCGGCATCGAGGCCGCCTTCACCCGCTTCGCCCTGCCGCCGCTGGAGGCCTTGCTGCCGGGAATTCCGGCCTGGGCCGGCTGGCTCGGCTTCGTCGTGGGCATCGTCGCCAGCATCGGCCTCGGCCTCGCCCTGGCGTTGCTGATCGCGCCCGTCACGGCGATCGTCGCCGGCCTCTTTCTCGATGACGTGGCCGAGGTCATCGAGGCGCGCGACTACGCCGGCGAGCCGGTCGGCCGCGCCTTGCCGGTCGTCGCGGCGGCCGGCTACACCCTGCGCTTCCTGGGCGTGGTGATCGCCGGCAACCTCGTCGCCCTGGCGCTGCTCGTGGTGCCCGGCGTCAACGTGCTCGCCTTCTTCCTCGTCAACGGCTACCTCCTCGGCCGCGAGTTCTTCGAGTTCGCCGCCATGCGCTACCGGCCGGAGAAGGAAGTGCGCCTCCTCCGGCAGAAATACGCGGTCACGATCTTCCTCGCCGGGCTGGTCGTCGCCGGCTTCCTCGTCGTGCCGCTGCTCAATCTCCTGACCCCGCTCTTCGCCGCCGGCCTGATGGTGCACCTGCACAAGATGATCTCGGCCCGCGACCGGGAATTCCCGATCCCGGCCGGGGCGTCCGTGGCGCGCGCCTGACGCGGCAGTCCGCGGCGGCCCGTCAGATGATCTGGGGCGGCAGCTCCACGAGCGGAGCGGGCACGTCCGAGGTCTTCCCCTCGTATTTGCAAAGGTCCGCAATCACGCAGCGCTCGCATTCCGGCTTGCGCGCCTTGCAGCAGTACCGCCCGTGCAGGATCAGCCAGTGGTGGGCGTGCCGGAGATAGGGTTCCGGGATCACCCTTAGCAGGTTGTCCTCCACCTCGTCCGGGGTCGCGCCCGGCGCCAGCCCGATGCGGTTGGCGATGCGGAAGATGTGGGTGTCGACGGCGATGGTCGCTTCCCCGAAGGCCATCGACAGGACGACGTTTGCGGTCTTGCGGCCCACGCCCGGCAGGGTGACGAGTTCCTCGCGCGTGTGCGGGACCGTGCCGCCGAAATCGTCGACGAGCCTGCGGCTGAGGGCGATCACGTTCTTCGCCTTGTTGCGGTAGAGCCCGATCGTCCTGATGTGCTCGCGCACCTGCTCCTCGCCGAGCGACAGCATCGCCTCCGGCGTGTCGGCGGCGGCGAACAGCCGCTTCGTCGCCCGGTTGACGCCGGCGTCGGTCGCCTGCGCCGAAAGGACGACGGCGACGAGCAGCGTGAAGGGGTTGCTGTGCGCGAGCTCGCCCTTCGGCTCCGGCCGCTGCACCGAAAACCGCGCGAAGATCTCGCCGATCTCGTCGCGGCCGTAGCGGCTTCTCCGCAACCGCCTGCGCGGCCGGCGTCCGGCCTTCTTTTCGGCCGCCGCGGAAGCGACGGGAACTTTCTCCGCAATTTTGCTGTTGGGCTTTTCCATGCGGACTCTATAATCGACGCCCATGATCGAGCGCAATCCGGACGGGGACATCGAGGAACGGCCTGTTTTCGAGGCGCTGCTCACGCCGCACCGCTCGCTCGGCCGTCGCGGTTTCACCATCCTGATGCTGGTCTTCGGCGGCCTGTGCCTCGTCAACGGCTTCGTCTTCCTGATGGCCGGCGCCTGGCCCGTCTTCGGCTTCTGCGGCCTCGACATCCTCTTGCTGTTCGGCGCCTTCTTCCTCAATTTCCGCGCGGCGCGGGCGCGCGAGGAGGTCCGGGTGTCGAAGACGTCGCTCGAGATCAACAAGTTCGCGCCCTCCGGCCGGCGCACGGACTACGTCTTCAACCCCTTCTGGGCGCGCTTCCGCGTCGCGCGTCACGAGGAGATCGGCATCACCGGCATGCAGGTGAGCGGCGAAGGCCGGTCGACCGACATCGGCTCGTTCCTGAACCCGGCCGACCGGGAGACCTTCGCCTCGGCCTTCTCGCTGGCGCTTTCGAAGGTCAGGGGGCGCTAGCTCGGTCGTTTCGCTCTCCTTCGGGCAAGAATCGGGTGGCGGCGGCTTCGGCCGCCGTGTTTGATGGCGGCCGAAGGAGCTTCCCATGAACATGGCCGCCACACTTCAGACCGAGATCCCGCCCGCGGGCGGCGACTACGAGACCGTCCGCCGCGTCATCGAACGCATCTCCCTCGACTACCGCGCGCAGCCGACGCTCGAGCGGATCGCCGCCGACCTCGGCCAGTCCCCCACCCAGCTGCAGAAGGTGTTCACCCGCTGGGCCGGCCTTTCGCCGAAGGCGTTCCTGCAGGCCGTGACGCTCGACCATGCCAAGCGGCTCCTCGCCGAGGAGGACCTGCCGCTGCTCGATGCGAGCTTCGAGGTCGGCTACTCCGGGCCGGGCCGCCTGCACGACCTCTTCGTCACCCACGAGGCGATGTCGCCGGGCACCTGGAAGGCGCGGGGCGAGGGCCTGACCATCCGCTACGGCTATCACCCGTCGCCGTTCGGCACGGCGCTCCTGATGGCGACCGACCGGGGGCTCGCCGGCCTCGCCTTCGCCGACGAGGGCGAGGAGGCCGCCGCCTTCGACGACATGTCCGCCCGCTGGCCCCGCGCCGGTTTCGTCGCCGATCCGGCGGCGACCGCCGCCTATGCGGACCGCGTCTTCGATCCCGCCCGCTGGCGCCCGGAAGAACCCTTGCGCATCGTCATGATCGGCAGCGATTTCCAGCTGCGCGTCTGGCAGGCCCTCCTGAGGATCCCGCTCGGCCGGGCCGGCTCCTATTCCGACCTCGCCCGCAGCGTCGGACGGCCCTCGGCCGCCCGCGCGGTCGGTGCCGCGGTCGGGGCGAACCCGCTGTCCTTCGTGATCCCCTGCCACCGCGCGGTGGGCAAGTCCGGGGAACTGACGGGCTATCACTGGGGCCTGACGCGCAAGCGGGCGATGCTCGGCTGGGAGAGCGCCCGGCTGGCCGGCGCCTGAAACGCGCTTAGAGTGCGCTCTCATTAGAGTCTGTTCGCGATTCCGTGAAACGCGGGCACGCTCTGGATTAGGCGCTCTAGTGGGCGCCCGACATGTCGCCGAGCACGTCCTTGGAGGCGACGGTGGAGTCGGCCTTGAGCCTGTAGACCATGGGCACGCCCGTCGCCAGGTTGAGCTTCAGGACCGCCTCGCGATCCAGCCGGTCGAGGATCATCACGAGGGCGCGCAGCGAATTGCCGTGCGCCGTGACCAGCACCTTCTCGCCGCGCAGGACCCGCGGCAGGATCTCGGTCATGTAATAGGGCCAGACGCGCGCGCCGGTATCCTTGAGGCTCTCGCCGCCCGGCGGGGGCACGTCGTAGGAGCGGCGCCAGACATGGACCTGCTCCTCGCCCCATTTGGCGCGGGCGTCGTCCTTGTTGAGGCCGGACAGGTCGCCGTAGTCGCGCTCGTTCAGCGCCTGGTCGCGGATCGTCTCGAGGTCGCCCTGGCCGATGATGTCCAGGATGATCTCCGAGGTCTTCTGCGCCCGCGAAAGCGCGGAGGTGAAGGCGATGTCGAAGGTGATGCCGTAGTCCTTCAGCGCCTTCGCGCCGTCCTCGGCCTCCTTGATGCCGAGGTCCGTCAGGCCCGGGTCCTTCCAGCCGGTGAAGAGGTTCTTCAGGTTCCATTCGCTCTGCCCGTGGCGGACAAGGACAAGGGTTCCGGACATGGTGGCGTTCCTCGTTTATCGAATTTGGTCGGAAGACTATTCGGCGAACCCGAGCACGTCGAGCATGGAATAGAGGCCGGGCTTGCGCGTCCGCGCCCACAGGGCCGCCTTGACGGCGCCGCGCGCGAAGATCGAGCGGTCGCTCGCCTTGTGGGACAGCTCCAGGCGCTCGCCCTCGCCGGCGAGGATCACCGAGTGCTCGCCGACGACGGATCCGCCGCGCAGCGTCGCGAAGCCGATCGAGCCGCGCTGGCGCTCGCCCGTGTGCCCGTCGCGCACGCGCACCGAATTCTCGCCGAGATCGACGCCGCGCCCCTCCGCCGCCGCCGCTCCGAGCAGCAGCGCGGTCCCGGAGGGGGCGTCCACCTTGTGCCGGTGGTGCATCTCCAGCACTTCGATGTCCCAATCCCCGTCGAGCGCCTTCGCCGCCTGGCGCACCAGCACGGAAAGCAGGTTGACGCCGAGGCTCATGTTCCCCGACTTGACGATCCGCGCATGGCGCGCAGCCGCCCGGATCCCGGCATCGTCCTCCGCGCTGCAGCCGGTGGTGCCGATCACGTGGACGATGCGCGCCTGCGCGGCCAGCCCGGCGAACTCGACCGTCGCGGCCGGCACGGTGAAATCCAGCACGCCCTCGGCCTCCGCGAACGCCTTCAGGGGATCGTCCGTGATCGCCACGCCGAGAGTGCCGAGCCCGGCGACTTCCCCGGCGTCCCGGCCGCAGAAATCCGATCCCTCCCGCTCGACCGCCCCGGCGAGCCGCACCCCGTCCATCCCGCAGACCGCGCGGACGAGCGTCTGCCCCATCCGGCCGGCCGCGCCGACAACCACGAGGCCCATCTCCCCGTCTGTCCCGGTTCCGCTCATGGTGTCTCCTTCCGTCTGTTCTTGTCCTTCGCGGCGGCGTCGATGGCGTCGGTCGGCGCGAAGCCGAGGGCCTGCATCCTGTGGAAACGGGCGTAGAGCCCGTTCTCGCGCCCGGCGAGGTCGTCGTGGCGGCCTTCCTCGGCCACGCGGCCGTCCTGCATGACGACGATCCGGTCGGCGCGCGCGATCGTCGACAGGCGGTGGGCGATCACCAGGACCGTGCGGCCCTCCATCGCCCTGTCGAGCGCCGCCTGCACCATCGTCTCCGATTCCGTGTCGAGCGCCGAGGTCGCCTCGTCGAGCAGCAGGATCGGGGCGTTGCGCACCAGGGCGCGCGCGATGGAGAGCCGTTGGCGCTGCCCGCCCGACAGCGTCACCCCGTTCTCGCCCACCGGCGTCTCGTAGCCGTCCGGCTGGGCGAGGATGAAGTCGTGCGCGTTGGCGAGGCGCGCGGCCTCCTCGATCTCGGCGTCCGTCGCCTCCGGCCGCCCGTAGCGGATGTTGTCGCGGATCGTGCCCTCGAACATGTAGGGCTGCTGCGACACGTAGGCGATGGACTTGCGCAGCGACCGCTTCGTCACCTTGGAGATGTCCTGCCCGTCGATCAGCACTTCGCCGGCGGCCGGATCGTAGAACCGCGGGATCAGGGCGATGACGGTCGACTTGCCGGCTCCCGACGGGCCGACGAGCGCGGTGGTGCGCCCGGCCTCGGCGGTGAAGGTGACGCCGTCCAGCACCGGCCCGCTTCCGCCGTAGCTGAAGGAGACGCCGCGAAGCTCGATGCGGCCGCCCTCGACCGCCAGCTCCGGGGCGTCCGGCGCGTCCGGCTGGTTCGGCTCGGTGTCGAGGATCTCGTAGATCATCCGCGCGTTGACCATGGCCCGTTCGAGCGTCACCTGCAGCCGGGCGAGCTTTCGCGCCGGATCGTAGGCGAGCAGCAGCGCCGTGACGAAGGAGAAGAAGGCGCCCGGCAGGATGCCGCGATAGATCGTGTTGTAGGCGGCATAGGCGAGCACGCCGGAAATGGCGATCCCGGCGAGCGTCTCCGTCAGCGGCGAGGTGCGTTCGGTCAGGTTGACGATGCGGTTCGCCTTCTCCTCCGCCGCCACGATCAGCCTTTCGACGCGCGATGCGAGCTGCGGTTCCATCGTGAAGGCCTTGACGATGGTGATGCCCTGCACCGTTTCCTGCATGGCACCCAGAACCTGGCTGTTGATCACCACCGCGTCCCGCGTCGCGCTGCGCAGGCGCTTGGAAATGTAGCGCAGGGCATAGAGCACCGGCGGACCGACGAGGAAGGTGAACGCGGAAAGCAGCGGATCGCGCTCGATCATGACGGCGACCAGCGCCACGAGCGTCAGGACGTCGCGCGCGAGCGACGTGACCGTCAGGTTCATGACGTCGCGGATGCCGGCGACGTTCTGGCTGATCTGCGCCGAGATCTGCGCCGAGCGCGCCTCGCTGAAGTAGCCGACGCTGAGCTTCATCAGATGTTCGTAGAGCCGCCGCTGATACCGCGCGATCAGGTTGTTCCCGACCCGCGCCAGAGCGATCGCCTGGCCGTAGGAGGCGATCCCGCGCAGGACGAAGGCGACGAGGATGGAGAGGCAGATGACCCAGACGAGGTCCGCCCGCTGCTTCGCGAAGGCCTCGTCCACCACGTCCTGCATGATCCAGGCCGTGAAGGCGGTCGATCCGGCGACGACGAACAGGCAAGCCACGGCGAAGGCATAGGTCTTCACGTAGTCCCGGCCGTTTTCCGAGACGATCCGCTTCAGCATGCTGAAGAGGGCATCCGGGTCTATGCGCCGTTGCTTCTTCCGTCTTGCGAACAAAAAGACCGATCCCGGCCGCCGGGCGGCGGCCATGCGTTTCGTCGAACGGGCTCTATAGAGCAATTCCAGGAAAAGTGGAAACCGGTTTTCCGTCCGGAATTGCGAGAAGCAAAACTCAATTCCAGGAAAAGTGGAAACCGGTTTTCCGTCCGGAATTGCGAGAAACAAAACTCAATTCCAGGAAAAGTGGAAACCGGTTTTCCGTCCGGAATTGCGTCGAAACAAAGCGATGGCGCGCACCGGCGGCGCCTCGGCTATGCCTTCCAGCGCCGTCCGTCCGTCGCCACCCCGAAGCGGACCGGCGTGCGGGCATAGGCGGCAAGTCCGGACAGTGCCGCCAGCGGGTGCGTCACCACATAGGTGGGCATGGAGCGCAGGAGCGCGCCGTGCGGCGCCTTGTCCTCGAAATTCGCGCGAAAGGCGGGTTGGCGCAGCGCCGCGATGATCCTCTGCGAGATGCCGCCGGCGAGATAGACGCCGCCGCGCGCCATGAACACCAGCGCCAGGTCGCCGGCGAAGCGGCCGAGATAGGTGGCGAAGAGCGCCACGGTTTCCGCGGCCGCCGGGTCGGATCCGTCGAGGGCGGCCGCGGTGATCCCGGCCGGCTCCCTCAGCGCCGCCGAGGCCCCGTTCGCCTTGCAGAGCGCGCCGTAGATGTTGACGAGGCCGCGCCCGCACAGCAGCTGCTCGGCCGAGATCCGCCCCTCGATCGTCTCCAGATGCGGGAAGATCTCGAAATCGCGCCTCGTGCGCGGCCCCATGTCGACGTGGCCGCCCTCGCCGGGGACCGGTATCCAGGTGTGCCGGCAGTTGACGAGGCCGGCGACCCCGAGGCCGGTGCCCGGTCCGAGCACCACCCGGGACGAATGCTCGTCGATCTCGCCGCCGCCGATCTTCGAGCGATGCTCGTCCTCCATGAACGCCACCGCCAGCGCCTGCGCCTCGAAGTCGTTGACGACGACGACGTCCTCGAAACCGAGACCGGAGATCATCTCCCTGGGCTTCACCACCCAGGGGCAGTTCGTAAGGTCGATCTCGTCGCTGTCGATCGGGCCGGCGACCGCCAGGATGGCCGTCTTCGGCTGCACGGAGGTCTTGTCGAGCACGCCCGCCTGGATGGCGGCGTCGATGGTCGCGTGGTCCGCCGTCGCGATGATCGGGAAGCTTTTCGGCTCCGCATAGGCGTCGACCAGGATGGCGAAACGCGCATTGGTCCCGCCGATGTCGCCGATGAGGATGGGGAACGAAAAGGTCGTGTCCGTTTCCAGTGGGGGTCGCATGGTGTTCCTCTTGCCTTGCGCGGCAGGCCGCCGCCCCGCCGAATGCGATGGCGGCTCAGTTCGCTCCGGCCGCCAGCAGCCGCTCGGCCGTCGCCCTGTTGAGCGCCATCGGAATGTCGTAGACGATCGCCAGCCGCATCAAGGCCTTCACGTCGACGTCGTGCGGCAAGGGCGTCAGCGGATCGACGAAGAAGATCAGCTCGTCGACCTCGCCCGTCGCGATCATCGCGCCGATCTGCTGGTCGCCGCCGAGGGGGCCGCTCTTCAGCCGCCTGACGTCGAGCTGGGGACAGGCGTCGAGGACGCGCCCCCCGGTCGTGCCGGTCGCCACGATACGGCACGCTTCGAGTTCGGATGCGTGCGCCCTGGTGAAGTCCGCCAGGTCGTCCTTCTTCTGGTCGTGGGCGATCAGGGCTATGCATTTGACGTCGGACATCTCTCGGCCTTCCGGCAAGGGCCCCGCGCGGGCGGCCCGAACGATCGGAGACCCCAGTCTATAGCCAATGCACCGGGCCAAAGAAAGCGACGCGAGGCGGAATCCGGCGAGGCCCCGCTCGGGGGCCGTCAGCGGTTCGTCGGGCGCGGCGCCGGCACGGGGAGATCCGGTGCCTGCGGGGTTTCGGCCGCAGCCGCCGCCATCGCCGAGGGCTGCGCGGCCATCGCCGCAGCCGGCGCCCGGAGCACCGCCCTGCAGGCGGAGGGAAGGTCGGCGAGGGTCGTCACGCGGGGCTTGACCGGCTTCTTCGACGGCTTGGCCGGCTTCCACGGCTCGTCGGTGAACCACCAGGCGAGCTGCCGCCCGCAGCCGTCGCCGGCCGGTATCCCGTGCTGCGGCTTGCAGTCGGGCGAGTTGCCGGGGCACGTAATGCGGATGTGCATGTGCGACATGTGGCCCCAATAGGGGCGGACCTTGCCGAGCGCGGACCGGTCGCCGTGCCACATCTGGCAGAGACGCTTCTTGATCGCCGGATGGACGAAGATCCTCTGCACCTGCGGATAGCTCGCCGCCTGCATGATCAGCCGGGCCCGGGCGTCGGTCCAGGTCGAGGGATCGAGCTCCAGCGTTCCGCGCTTCACCATGGAGGGCGCCTGCATGGTCTCCCGCTCCGCGGTCGAGAGCAGGCGGTCCGGCATCGGCGTGAGCCAGATGTCCGCATCGAGCCCGATCTGGTGCGAGGCGTGCCCGTTCACCATCGGCCCGCCGCGCGGCTGGGAGAGGTCGCCCACGAGCAGGCCACGCCAGCCGTCCCGGGCGGCGGCGTCGCGCGACAGCGTTTCGATGAGCCGGATCAGCACCGGATTGCCCCAGGCACGGTTGCGGGAAGGGCGCATCACCTGCCATGTCGGGCCGGTCGCCGGCAGCTCGACGGCGCCCGCCAGGCAGCCCTTGGCGTAGAACCCGATCGAATCGGGCTGCAGCGCCGCAGGCAGCACCTTCGCGCCGAACAGCGTCTTGGCCGCCATGCCCTCGCCGGCCTGCGCCTGCGCGTGGAAGCCGCATGCCGCTGCAACGAGGAGAAGCGCCGCAAGAAACCGGATAGGAGCCGTCGGCCGGCTCGACCGCGAGGAGATCGCCATGCTCGTCCAGTCTCCGCCTGGGCCGGATCGGGAACCGCCCGAATCACCCGGCCTCCGAGGATAGGGTCCTTCCCCGGGCGATAATAGAGCGCTTCCAGGAAAAGTGGGAACCGGTTTTCCGTCCGGAAGCGCGGCAGACAAACAAGCGCTTCCAGGAAAAGTGGGAACCGGTTTTCCGTCCGGAAGCGCGTAAAAACAAAGAGATAGAGCGTGTCCGCGATTCCGTGAAACGCGGACACGCTCCAGGGCCGCCGCCCGCTACTTCGCGGCCGGGAGCACCCGGTAGAACTTGGCCGCTCCGCCCGCGCTTTCGGGCAGCAACGACAGATAGGCCGGAACGTGCCCGCGGGCGATTTCGGCGAGCAGGCCGTGCGGCGCCTCGTGGCGCAGATAGGTGGTCTCGGGATCGCCGGCGCAATAGGCGAGGAGGGTCACGCCGTCCTTGCGCAGCAGCTCCCGCGCTTTCTCCGGCGGCGCCATCTCGATCTTCAGGGCGGCCGTCAGCCCGGCGGCGTTTCGATGGTAGGGCGCCGCCAGCACGCGCTGGCCGGTGAAGCGAAGCACGCCCACCCCCATGTTCGACGGGCCGGCGACGAGCCCCACCGGCTGGTGGAGCAGCGGCGCCATGGTCTTCTCGCCGCGGCAGTCGGCAGACTTGTCCGCCTGGCGGATCTCCTTGCCGCCGAACACGTGCGCGAGCGCCGCGCCGCCGAACCCCCACACCGGCGCCGAGGATGCCACCACCGACGCGACATAGGGCACGGCGAGACGGCCGGGCGCGGCGAGGTAGCGCCTGCGCACGTCCGCGACCATCGCCGAGAGCGGCACCACGGCGAAGAGCGACGAGAAGAGGCTGCCGCGCAGCTGCGTGAGCGTAACGCCCAGCGAAGCGACGAGGAGCGCCAGGAGCATGAGGTGGGCCTGGCTGCGGTCGGCCTTCGCGATGCGGACGGCGCAGACGAGCATCGCCAGCACCGGCGTGGCGTAGAACGCGCTCGCCGAGAAGGGCCAGCGGCGGTATTCGGCGATCACCGAGCGCGCTTCGGACACATGGTTCAGCCAGAGCTTCACAAGCAGCGGATCGAGGCCCGCATAAGGGCTCCGCAGGCATTGCGGCGCGACGGCGAGCGCCGTGGCGGCAACCGCCGCGCCGCACCCCGCAAGGACGGCGAAGCGCAGCGTCCGGGACCGTCGCGACGCGGCGGTCGCAGCCGCCGCGAAGAGCAGGCCGCCGCCGAGCGCTCCGAGCGCGAAGAAGCCGACCGACAGGGAATCGCACCTGACGGTCGAGTAGAGGGCCGGCGGCGTCGTGGAATAGAAGGCGGCGGCGAGCGTCGCGCTGAACGCGAGGCCGAACGCCTGCGCGGCCCGCGCCATGGCCTGGCCCTCCCACGCCCAAAGAACGGCCGCGACGGCGCACATGACGGCGACATAGGGCGTCGTCTCCGCGCCGATCGCGATGGAGGCGCCGCAGAGGAAGCCGGCGACGGCGAAGGAGCGCGCGCCGTAGCTGCGGTCGAGCAGCATGGCGGTCGCCAGCGCCATCAGCGCCATCTGCAAATTGTCGTGATCGATCGCGCCCGGCGCGAAACGCTGCACGCTGACCGCGAAGAGGGCCGTCAGGCCGACGGCGAAATGCGCTCCCGTCCGTTCCGCCAGGCGCCATCCGGCAAGGGCGACGCCCGTCAGCAGCGGCAGGAGCATGACGGTCGGCCATATGGCCAGCGCCACGGCCTCCGCCTTCTGTTGCGGCAGGAACGCCGAGAAGAAGGCGATCATGGCGGCGATCGGCAGATCGACGAACCGCGACCAGTGCATCAGCGTGCCGCCGGGAAATCCGAGCCGGTACTGGTGGGTGTCGAACCAGCCTTGGCCGGCCAGGAAGTCGCGCACCTCGACGAGCCGCATCCAGTTGTCGTTGCCGGTGCCGACATAGTCGTCGGTCTTGAGAAACTGCCTCGTGATCAGGAATGCGGCGATCGGAACGGCGTAGTGAAGGGCGATGCGAAAGCACGCTCCGGCAACCGTCGCCCGCGCGCGCGGCACCTGGCGGCCCATGGGGTCGACGCTCGACACAGCCTCGGACATCCGCATCTCCAAGCTCAGCTTTCCGAGCCGCGAACGTTAGACGAACACCGCCAATAAATCGTAAATGGTCAATGGATACAACTTCCCGCCGCCGCAGCCGCGGCGGCCCTCGGCCAAGAGGTCGCAGGCGGCAAACTTGACTCCCCCGCCGTCGACCGTGCAAGATCGAGCCACTTCGATCGACTTCTTGCGACGTCGGGCATCGGCTTGGGGTGCCGTCCCGCCGTCAGACCCGCTTGAAAAGTCGAGGCAACCGAATCGGGCTCGTATCGGAGCGGCATGAAAAGATATTTTTCGTTCCTTATCGCCGGCAGCGTCGGCTTCCTGGTCGACGTCGGCATCCTGGTCGTCTTGATGCGCTTCGGCCATTTCGACGCGTTTTCGGCCCGGCTCGTCGCCATCGGCGGAGCGCTGTGCTGCACCTGGCTGATCAACCGCAACTTCACCTTCGACCGGAGCGCGCATTCGCTGGCCATGGAAGGCGCCCGCTACTGGAGCGTCGGCCTCTCGTCCAGCCTCGTGAACTACGGGGTCTATACGATCCTGCTGCTGATCGACCGCAACGTGCCGCCCCTCCTGGCCCTCATGGTCTCGTCGGGCTGCGCGCAGATCGTCTCCTACAACGGCTATTCGCGCTTCGTCTTCCGGCAGTAGCCTGCGGGGCGAAACGCATTCCGCCCGCAGTCAGACCGCTTCCCATCCGTCGTGCCCGCCGGCGCGGAATATGGCGTCGATGACCTTCTGGTTCAGCACCGACTGCTCCAGCGTGAAGACCGGCACGTCCTCGCCGAGCGCGCGCCTGGCGAACGCCTCCGCCTCGAGCCGGTACTGGCGCACGCCGGCGAACCGGAAGACCGTCTCCTGCGCGTGCCCGCGGTCGGCCAGGACCACCTTCGGTTCCCCGAAGGATCCGGCATTGAACGGCTCGGCCACCTCGATGAAGCCCTCGTCCCCGTGAAAGACCATGACCTGGCGGGCGGCCATCTGGGTGGAGCAGTAGAACGTCAGCTCGAAGCCCCCGAAGTCGGCCTTGACGCTCGCGTAGCGGTCGGTTCCGAAATCCGGGTCGCGCTCGACCGTCGCCTGGACGCGTCGCGGCTCCTGCCCGGTCGCCAGGCGCGTTGCCACGGTCGGGTAGACGCCGATGTCGAGCAGGCCGCCGCCGCCGAGCGCCAGCCGGTTTCGCATGTTCGCGGGGTCGGTGTTGAAGTAGGAGAAGGCCCCCTGCACGTGCCTGAGCGTCCCGATCGCGCCCTCGGCGATCAGGTCGCGCACCCGGTGCCATTGCGGGTGGTAGAACACCATGAAGGCCTCGGCGACGAGGACGCCGTTGCGCTCGCGCGCCGCGATCAGCTCGCCGATGTCGCCGGCCGACAATGCGATCGGCTTCTCGCAGAGGACGTGCTTGCCGGCGTCGGCGGCCTTGCGGCTCCATTCGACGTGCTGCGACGTGGGCAGCGGAATGTAGATGCCGTCGACGGAGTCGCTTTCGAGAAGCTCTTCGTAGGAGCCATAGGCCCGGGAAATGCCGAAACGGGCGGCGAAGGCCTCCGCGCGGGCCCGCTCGCGGCTCGCGACCGCCGAGACCACGCAGTTTTCGGCCTCGAGCATCTGCGGAACCACGAACGCGCGCGCGATCTTGGCCGTCGACAGGATTCCCCACCGGAACATCGCTAGCCTCCTTCAAACCTCGCAGGAAGGCTACAGCCTTCGGGCGGCGAGCGAAAGGGCGTTCCCCGCCGCCGGAACGGCGCCCCTATCCGCGCAGCGTCCCACCCGTCGACCGCGTCACGTTGTCGACGATCGAGGCGGCGAGCGCCTCCAGGTCCTCGTCCGTCAGGGTGCGCCTGGCCGGCTGGATGGACACCTCGATGGCCAGCGACTTCTTGCCCTCGCCGAGCGAGGGACCCTCGAAGAGGTCGAACACCCGGACGCCGGTGATCAGCTTCTTGTCGGCCCCGGCCGCGGCGCGCAGCACCGTCGCCGCCTCGACCGAACGGTCGACGACGAAGGCGAAGTCGCGGCGGACCGTCTGGAACGGCGACAGCTCCAGGGGAGGCCGGGTGCGGGTCGTCTTCCTCTTCGGCTCGGGCAGGGCGTCCAGATAGACCTCGAAGCCGCAGAGCTGCCCCGACACGTCGAGCGCCTCCAGCGTCTTCGGGTGGAATTCGCCGAAATGGCCGAGCACGATCTTCGGTCCGAGCCGGATCGTCCCCGAGCGGCCCGGGTGGTACCAGTCCGGCCCGCCGCGTTCGACCTGCAGCTTGTCCGTCGAGAGCCCGCAGGCTTCGAGCACCGCGAAGGCATCCGCCTTGGCGTCGAACACGCCGACCGGCGCGGCCGCGCCGTCCCAGTGGCGTCCCGCGCCCGTGAGCGTCGCCGTGCCGCGGCGCACGCCGCCGGCCACGCGCCGCTGCGTCTCCGGCGTATCGCCGTCATAGGTGCCGGACACCTCGAACATGGCGGCGTCGGCGAACCCCCGGTCCGCATTGCGCTGCGCGGCCGAGAGCAGGCCCGGCAGCAGCGACGGGCGCATGTCGGACATGTCGGCGGCGATCGGGTTCGCGAGCCGCAACTCGGACCTGCCGCCGCCGAACGCCTCCGCATGGGGCCCCGGTATGAACGACCAAGTGACCGCCTCCAGCATGCCGCGCGCGGCCAGCGCGCGCTTTGCGGCGCGGGTGCGGATCTGCAGCGGCGTCAGGATCGGCCCGTTGACGGCGCCGTGGCCCGGCAGCGGGCGCGGCTCGATCCTGTCGACACCGTGGATGCGCATGACCTCCTCGACGAGGTCCGCCTTGCCGTCGATGTCGGGGCGCCAGCTCGGCACCTCCACCGGCACGACCGCGCCTTCGCCCTCCGGCCGGAAGCCGAGCCGCTCGAGGATATCGAGGCATTCCCCCGCCGGCACCGCGATCCCCGTCAGCCGCTCGACCTCGGCGACCGGAAACGCGACGACCTTGGGCTCGGGCGGACGGTACCCGACGATCTCGGCCGCGCTCGGCGTGCCGCCGCAGATGTCGCGCACCAGCTTCGTGGCGAGGTCCAGGCCCGGCACCATGAATTCCGGATCGACGCCGCGCTCGAAGCGATAGCGCGCGTCGGTGATGATGCCGAGCGACCGGCCCGTCCTGGCGACGTTGGCGGGCTCCCAGAGCGCGGACTCGATCAGCACGTCCGTCGTGGTCTCGTCGCAGCCCGAATGCTCGCCCCCCATCACGCCGGCGATGGATTCGACGCCGTCGGCATCGGCGATGACGCAGACCTGCGGGTCGAGCGCGTAGGTGCGCCCGTCCAGGGCCAGCACCGTCTCGCCCTCCTTCGCCCGGCGAACCGTAAGGTCGCCCGAAACCTTCGCGGCGTCGAAGACGTGGAGCGGCCGCCCGCGGTCGAACGTGATGTAGTTGGTGATGTCCACCAGCGCGTTGATCGGCCTGAGGCCGATCGCGATCAGCCGCTGCTGCATCCATTTCGGGCTGCGGCCGTTGGTCACGCCGCGCACCATCCTGAGCGCGAAGCCCGGGCAGAGCGACGGCGTATCGCCGAAGTCGAGGCCGACCTTGACCGGTGAGGGGCCTTCGCCCGCCACGGCGTCCACGGCGGGCGTCCGGACCGTACCGAGGCCGGCGGCGGCAAGGTCGCGCGCGATGCCGGCGACGCCGGTGCAGTCGGGGCGGTTCGGTGTGAGGTTGATCTCGACGACCGGATCGTCGAGCCCGGCATAGGCGGCGAAGCTCTGCCCGACCGGGGCGTCCTCCGGCAGGTCGATGATGCCGGAGTGCTCGTCCGACATCTGGAGCTCGCGCTCCGAGCACATCATGCCGCGGCTCTCCACGCCGCGGATGGTGCCGACGGAAAGCGTCAGGTCGATCCCGGGCACGTAGGTCCCCGGCGCCGCGAAGGCGCCGACGAGGCCCGCCCGCGCATTGGGCGCGCCGCACACGACCTGCACCGGTTCGCCGGCCCCGGTGTCGACCCTCAGCACCTTGAGCTTGTCGGCGTCCGGGTGCTTCTCCGCCGAAACGACGCGCGCGATGGTGAAAGGCCGGAAGGCGGACTTGTCGTCCACGGATTCCACTTCGAGCCCGATCATCGTCAGGCGCTCGACGATCTCGTCGAGCGTAGCCTCGGTGTCCAGGTGGTCCTTGAGCCAGGAGAGCGTGAATTTCATTGTCTTTTTTGCTTTCGGAATAAGGGGACGGACGCTTGGCCTTCGCTCGGCCGAATCAGTCCCTCTCTTGCTTCACATGCTTGGTCAGGACGTCGTTGATCCTGGTTTGCCAGCCCGGGCCCGTCCCGCGGAAAAATTCGATGACGTCCCGGTCCAGACGAAGACCCACCCGCTCCTTGACGGGCGCCCGTTGCGGTCCGCGCTGACCGCGGCCGCGCTCCAGCGCCTGCGCCAGCCCCGGGAAGTCTTCGATCGGCCGGCCGCGTGACAGGTCGCCCTTTTTCAGCCGCGGCACGTCTTCCCCGTGGGCGGCCTCGTAGTCGTCGAGCGACACGCGGCCGGTCCTCACGTCCTCAAGGGTCGGAAGCGCCGCCCCTCCGGGCTTGCCATGCTTCGTAGGCTTTGCGTTCGCGCTCATTGATCTTCCTCAGCGAGATGACGCGGATGCGTCCGTTGCGTGGAGTCCAGCAGAAGGTGCACAAGACGCCGTCGAGAGATCCGGTCGTGTTGTAGCGGGGTTCGCCATAGTCCCGGCGCTCATCCGCGATCGTCACGAGACTTTCGGGGTCGAAACGATGAATGTCATCGAAATCGAGGCCGCGCTCTCTCAGCGTCTTCTCTTCGTTCCATTCCAGCTCCATTATTTAATCGTGGTCACGATAAAATCAAGCGCTCAAGCCCCCGAACAGCGTCGGCATGTCCAGCGGCCGGAAGCCGTAGTGCTCGATCCAGCGCTGGTCGGCGTCGAAGAAGGCCCGGAGGTCGGGCATGCCGTATTTCAGCATCGCGATCCGGTCGATGCCGAGGCCCCAGGCGAAGCCCTGGTATTCGTCCGGATCGAGCCCGCCATGTCTCAGCACGTTCGGGTGCACCATCCCGCAGCCGAGGATCTCCATCCAGTCGCTGCCTTCCCCGAACCGGACCTCGGAGCCGGACCGGTCGCACTGGATGTCGACCTCGAGGCTCGGCTCGGTGAAGGGAAAGAACGACGGGCGGAACCGCATCGTCACGGCCGGAACCTCGAAATAGGCCTTGCAGAACTCCTCCAGCACCCACTTCATGTTGGCGACGTTCGCCGTCCGGTCCACGACGAGACCCTCGACCTGGTGGAACATCGGCGAGTGCGTGGCGTCGGAATCCTGCCGGTAGGTCTTGCCGGGAATGACGATGCGGATCGGCGGGCGCTGGGCCTCCATCGTTCGGATCTGCACCGGCGAGGTGTGCGTCCTCAGCACCTTGCGCTCGCCGGTTTCGTCGGGCGGGAAGAAGAAGGTGTCGTGCATCTCGCGCGCCGGGTGGCCTTCCGGGAAATTGAGCGCGGTGAAATTGTAATAGTCCGTCTCGATGTCCGGACCCTCGGCGATGGCGAAGCCCATGTCGGCGAAGATCGCGGTGATCTCGTCGGTCACCTGGCTGATCGGGTGGATACGGCCCCGCTCCGCCGGCGAGGCGCGCACCGGCAGGGTGACGTCCACGCTCTCCTTCGACAGCCGCTCGGCGATCGCCGCATCGCGCAGTTCGCTCCTGCGCAGGGCGATCGCTTCCGTCACCTCGGTCTTCAGCCCGTTGATCGCCGGGCCCATCGTCTGGCGCTCCTTCGGGCTCATCGAGCCGAGCGTCTTGAGCTTCTCCGAGACCGCCCCCTTCTTGCCGAGGGCGGAAACGCGGACCGCTTCGATCGCCTGCTCGTCGGCGGCGCCCGCCACGTCGGTTAGGATGCGTTCCCTCAGGGCTTCCAGATCGGACATCTCACTTCTCTTTCGTTCCTGGTTCCCGCCGGCGCTCTAGTGGTCCGACCCAAACGGACGGAAAAGTCAGCCCACAAGCCATTGATCTGCTGGGGCGATTTTTCCTAACAGATGGTACCATCCGTTAGGATCGCACCACTAGGAGCGCCAGCGCAGCGTTTTCGGTTTCAGCGGATTCCGGAATGCGCGCTTCTCCTTGAGCGCATCCTGCCATTCCGCCTTGATGCGGGCCCACCAGCGGGCCTGCGTGTCGGCGTCGTTGATCATCATCAGCTTCGGCTCCCAGACGAGCCCCTCGCGCTGGCGCACGACGGCGACCCGGTCCTGGCCGAGGAACACCCCCATCAGATACTCGACGAGCGGGCGCGCGTAGCGCACCAGCGCCATGGTGGAATAGAAGAACTGGTAGACCTCGGTGCGTTCGCCGTCGATCGGCGTCAGCGCGGTGATCGCGACGACGGAGTGCCGGGAGCCGGCGACGTCCTCGATCCGGTAGGCCGGCAGGCGATAGGAGATCTCCGTCGTCACGTCGTCGCCGAGCAGCTTGTAGACGAGGTTCTGCGGCGGCAGCCTGTGGCGCACCATCCGCCAGCCGAAGGGGGCGGGCTCGAAGGACTTTTCCTTCGGGCGCAGCTTGCGCGCGTCCTTCTTGAACCACCACGAGGTGTGGACGTAGGCGGCATGGGTCGGATCCATCAGGCCGAACGCCGCATGGTCGATCGAGCAGTCGAATTCCTGCATGATCGCCGCGGCGGGCACGTCGTCCCCGCCGATATGCGGGAAGATGTCGACGTCCGGCATCGGCCCGGCTTCGGGTTCCTCCCCGTCGGCCGGGAAATAGACCCAGATCAGCCCGTAGCGCTCCACGGTCGGGTAGGCGCCGCAGCCGATCTTGCCGATGTCCATCTGCTGGCCTTCGCGCAGGCTCGGGATCTCGACGCAGGCGCCGCTCCGGTCGAACCGCCAGCCGTGATAGCAGCAGCGCACCGAGGCGCCCTCGACGTCGCCGTAGGACAGCGGGATCCCGCGATGGGGGCACAAATTCCTGAGGGCGAAGGCCCGCCCGTCCTCGCCGCGCACCAGCACGACCGGCTCGCCGAGCAGCGTCTTGGCGATCATCCGGCCGCGCTTCAGCCCGCTTGCGGTCGCCGCGACATACCAGCAGCCGCGCAAGAGATCCGCCTTCAGTCCCTGCATTGCCTTCATCGTGCCGATCCGTTCCGTTGCATCGCCGGTCTCTCTCGCCGGCCCTTTCGAGGCCGGCTTCCTGCCCGGCAAGGAAAAACCCGCGCCGGCCCTGCCAGCGCGGGTTTCCCGATCGATGAATTCCTAGGAAGCCTCGGGAAAGCGCTGGCTCAGTGCACAGCGCTTTCAAAGGCGTTCGGGGTCGTGTCCTTGAGGTATGCGAGCGCCGTCTTCGACGCCTCAACCAGCGCGCCGAAGGCTTCCGGCTCGTGGATCGCCATGTCGGACAGCACCTTGCGGTCGACCTCGATCCCGGCCTTCGTCAGCCCGTCGATGAACCGGCCGTAGGTCAGGCCGTGCTCGCGCACGGCGGCGTTGATGCGCTGGATCCAGAGAGCCCGGAAATTGCGCTTGTTCACCTTGCGGTCGCGATAGGCATACTGCTTCGAACGGTCGACCGCGGCCTTGGCGGCGCGGATCGTGTTCTTGCGGCGCCCGTAGAAGCCCTTGGCCTGCTTCAGGACCTTCTTGTGCTTGGCGTGCGACGTGACGCCTCTCTTCACTCGTGCCATGGTATGATCTCCTTAGAATCCGGTCCGTTGCCGAGCGCTCAATGGCTGTTCGGCATGAATTTCTTGACGATCCGCGCGTCTGGCTCGGAAAGAACCATCATGCCGCGGGAATCGCGAATGAACTTGTTGGACCGCTTGATCATGCCATGGCGCTTGCCGGCGGCCGCCGACTTCACCCGGCCGCTCGCCGTGATCTTGAAGCGCTTCTTGCACGACGACTTCGTCTTCATCTTGGGCATTTTGCTACTCCTTAAACGGGAAAAACCCGCCCAGGGGCGGCTTCCCTTGTTGTTCTTGTCGGATAATCCGGAGACGATCCCGGCTTCCAGCATTCGAAAACGACCACGGCATGCCCTGCCGGCCCGTTCGACCGCGGCCTTATAACGGCACTCCCGGTCAAATGCAACGCCCCGAACGCGCCCCGAACGCGCGCCGGCGCGCGGCCGGCCGTTCGTCGGAAGATTTCCGTCCGGGCACGAAAGGCTGCCGGTCGATCGACCGGCCGAGAGCCTGACGGAGCGCAGCGGGCAAATTCATGCCTGAGCCGCCGCGCGCCCTCGCGGTATCCTTCCCGCAATTCCGGGCGGAAGAACCCTGCAATTCAGGGCGGAAGAACAATGAGGCCCTAGTGGTGCGATCCTAACAGATGGCACCATCTGTTAGGAAAAATCGCCCCACCAGATCAATAGCTTGTGGGCTGACTTTTCCAAACGGATGGGTACCATCCGTTTGGGTCAGACCACTAGTGGTGCGATCCTAACAGATGGCACCATCTGTTAGGAAAAATCGCCCCACCAGATCAATAGCTTGTGGGTCAGACCACTAGCGCGGAGCGAGCACCATCATCATCTGGCGGCCTTCGAGCTTCGGCTCGGCCTCCACCTTGGCGATCTCGAGCGTGTCCTCCTTGACCTGCCGGAGGAGCTTGAGGCCGAGTTCCTGGTGGGCCATCTCGCGGCCGCGGAAGCGCAGGGTCACCTTGACCTTGTCGCCCTCCTCGAAGAAGCGGTTCATGGCCTTCATCTTCACCTGATAGTCGTGGGTGTCGATGTTCGGCCGCATCTTGATTTCCTTGACCTCGACGGTCTTCTGCTTCTTGCGGGCTTCTGCGGCCTTTTTCTGGTTCTGGTATTTGAGCTTGCCGAGATCCAGGATCTTGCAGACGGGCGGGTCGGCGTTCGGCGCGATCTCGACGAGATCGAGGCCGGCCTGCTCGGCCATGGAAAGCGCTTCGTCTGTGGCAACCTCACCGTGGTTGTTGCCTTCGGCATCTATGAGCTGCACCCGGGGTATGCGGATTTCGCTATTTGCGCGGGGGCCTTCCTTGGTGGGTGGTGGCGCTCTGAACGGTCTGCGAATGGCCGTGGTCTCCCTGACGTTATTCGATCCTTGCGAAGGCCGCCGCCGGCTGCGGCCACCTTCGGCCGCAATGTCGGTATCGACAGCGACAAGTCAATAGCACGGCTCGCCCGAAAAAATCATCCGCCCCTCGCGAGAAACGCCGGAAATTGGTTATAGAGACGGAAAACGGAGGTCGAAATGCCCGAAGACACACCGAACGGCGCCATCAGGTTCATCGAGGTCGGGGAGGGGAGCGCCGCCCGCCGCATCGCGTTTCGCCATCGCCCGGCGCCGGCCGGACGCCGGCCGGGGCTGTTCTGGCTCGGCGGGTTCCGCTCCGACATGGAGGGCACGAAGGCGGTGGAGCTCGACCGCTTCGCCGCCGCTGCGGGCCTCGCCTGCACCCGGCACGACTATTCCGGCCACGGAAGCTCGGGCGGCGCCTTCGCGGACGGAACCGTCTCCCGCTGGGTGGAGGAAAGCCTGGCCGTCCACGCGCAGGTCGCCGAGGGGCCGCAGATCCTCGTCGGCTCGTCGATGGGCGCCTGGATCGCGCTCAGGATGGTCCAGGAGCTCGGCGGCACGGACCGCGCGCCGGCCGGCCTCCTTCTCCTGGCGCCCGCCCCGGACTTCACGTCGGAACTCATGGAGCCCGAACTGACCGAAGCGAACCGGCGCGACCTCGAGACGAAGGGCTATTTCGAGGAGCCGACCCCCTACGGCCCCCAGCCCGACGTCTTCACGCGGGCCCTCTTCGAGGACGGCCGCAACAACCGCGTGCTCGACGGCATCATCGATACCGGCTGCCCGGTGCACGTCATCCAGGGCATGGCCGATCCCGACGTGCCCTACCGCCATGCCCTCAGGCTGCTCGAGCACCTGCCCTCCGACGACGTCGTCCTGACGCTGGTGCGCGACGGCGACCACCGCCTGTCGCGTCCCGAGGACCTCGCCCGCATGCTGAACGCGCTGCAGGCGATGATCGAACCCGGCCGCTGACGCGTGCGCGGCGGCGTGTTGCAGCGCCGTCACCGGCGATCCGGCTCTTAACCATGTTCGCGTGAGGGCGACGATGCTCCGTTGACAGTCTTCGCTGACGGCCTTTAACTGTTTGTTAAGGAATTACCCTGGCAGGACGGGTCGCGATATGAAGTCGTTGTGGAAAGCATTTGGCATAACGGCCGCCGCCCTTGCCTTCGTCGTGCCCTCTTCGCTGGCCGATGCCGCGCCCAAATCCGTCAGCCGGTTCATGGTGACCGGGTCCATGACCTCCCAGCCGATCGGGCACTACGAGTTCTGCAAGCGCTTTCGCGAGCAGTGCGAGGCCCATGCGGCCGATCGCCGTGCACCGCGCCTCGACGGGGCGCAATGGAGGCTCGTGCGGCAGGTCAACGCGTCGGTCAATCTCTCCATCATGCCGGAAACCGACATGCGCCAGTACGGCCGCGAGGAATACTGGACCTATCCGACGACGGCCGGAGACTGCGAGGACTACGTCCTCCTGAAGCAGTACATGCTGGAGCAGCACGGTTTCAAGCCGGCCGATCTGCTGATCACCGTGGTCCGCAAGCCCGACGGCGAAGGCCATGCCGTGCTGACGCTGCGTACCGCCACCGGCGATTTCATCCTCGACAACCTGACCGAAGGCGTGAAGCGGTGGGGCGATACGCCCTATGCCTACCTCAAGCGCCAGGCGACCGACAACGCCGGCCAGTGGGTGAGCATCGAGAACGGCAACGAACTCCTCGTCGGCTCGGTGCGCTAGAGCGCTTCCAGGAAAAGTGGAAACCGGTTTTCCGTTCGGAAGCGCGCAATGACAAAGAGATAGAGCGTTTCCGCGATTCCGTGAAACGCGGAAACGCGCTAGAGCGCTTCCAGGAAAAGTGGAAACCGGTTTTCCGTCCGGAAGCGCGTGGAAACAATGAGCTGGAGCCTGTTCGCGGTTCCGTGAAACGCGGCCAGGCTATAGAGGCCCGAGCGGCCTCAGGCGTTGCCGATCAGCATGCCGGCGGCGAAGACGAGCGCCCCGCCGATCACGACCTGTATGATGGCCCGTCCCCAGGGCGTCTCCATCCAGTGGTTCTGTATCCAGGCGATCACCCACAATTCGACGAAGACGATGATGGCGGCGATGATCGTCGCCGTCCAGAAACTCGGAATGAGATAGGGCAGCGCATGGCCGAGCCCGCCGGCCGCCGTCATCAGCCCGCAGGCGAGGCCCCGCTTGATCGGCGAGCCGCGGCCGGAGATCTTGCCGTCGTCGTGCGCGGCCTCCGTGAAGCCCATCGAGATCCCCGCCCCGATCGCCGCAGCAAGGCCGACGAGAAGGGTGGTCCGGCTGTCGTGCGTGGCGAAGGCGGTCGCGAAGATCGGGGCCAGCGTCGACACCGAGCCGTCCATCAGGCCCGCGAGCCCCGGCTGCACGTAGGTCAATATGAACTGCCGGCGCTCCGTCGCGGCCTCCTCCTCGCGGATGGAGCCGGGCGTATGTTCCTCGCCGAGCCGCCGCGCGAGGCTCTCGTGGCTCTGCTCCGCCACGGCGAGGTCGCCGAGAAGCTGGCGCGTCCCGGCGTCGGTCACGTGCCGGATCGCCTCCACGTAGAAGCGATGCGCCTGCCCCTCCATGGCCTCGGCCTCGGCGCGGACCTTGTCGATCGAGAGGGTCTTGACGAGCCAGTCGGGCTTGCGTTCGTAGAAGCCGCTGACATGCTCGCGCCGGATCAGCGGGATCCGCTCCCCGAAGCGCTCGCGGTGACGCGCGATGAGCCCGTCGCGGTGCAGGTTCTCCTCCTCGGCCATCTCCTCGAAGACCTTGGCGGAAGCCGGGTACTGGTCGCGGATCGCATCGGCATAGGCGAGGTAGATGCGCGCGTCGTCCTCTTCCGACGAGATGGCGAGCGCCAGGATCTCCTGCTCGGAGAGCGAGGAGAACGGGCGGCGGCCGAAACTGAAGATGCGATTGAACATGGAAGCCCCGCGAGCAGGATACAGTTTAGAATAATTCCAATAAGGAAAAATCGCCCGCGGTCAAGCTCCGCCGCCGCGCGGCCGCTGTCGCGACGAGGCGGCCTGGAGGATCGATCGGCCTCGCGCCGGCGCCCCGGCGCGCGAAGCGCCGTCGGCTTCAGTCGCGCAGAAGGTCGTTGATGCCGACCTTGGAGCGGGTCTTCTCGTCGACATGCTTGACGATCACCGCGCAGTAGAGGCTCGGCCCCGGCTCCCCGTTGCCCATCGGCTTGCCCGGCATGGAGCCGGCCACGACCACCGAATAGGGCGGCACCTCGCCATAGGTCACGGCACCGGTCGCGCGGTCGACGATCTTGGTCGACTTGCCGATGAAGACGCCCATGCCGAGCACCGACCCCTCGCGGACGATGCAGCCCTCCACCACCTCCGAGCGCGCGCCGATGAAGCAGTTGTCCTCGATGATCGTCGGCCCGGCCTGCATCGGTTCCAGGACGCCGCCGATTCCGACGCCTCCCGAAAGATGCACGTTCTTGCCGATTTGCGCGCAGGAGCCCACCGTCGCCCAGGTGTCGACCATGGTTCCCTCGTCGACGCGGGCGCCGAGATTGACGAAGGACGGCATCAGCACGACACCCTTGCCGATATGGGCCGACCGCCGCACGATGGCGCCGGGGACGGCGCGGAAGCCCGCCTTCTCGAACTCCATGGCGCCCCAGAAGCGGAATTTCGAGGGGACCTTGTCCCACCATCTGGCCGCCCCCGGGCCGCCCTCGACCACCTCCATCGGGTTGAGCCGGAACGACAGCAGCACCGCCTTCTTGAGCCACTGGTGCACGACCCAGGTGCCGTCGGCGCCCCGCTCGGCGACGCGCACCTCGCCGGCGTCCAAGAGGTTCAGCGCCGTCTCGACCGCGTCGCGCACCGCGCCGCGCGTCTTCACGCCGACGCTGTCGCGATCGTCGAAGGCGGTCTCGATTTCCTTTTCGAGGGCGGCGAGGTCGGGCTTGCTCATGAATATTCCTTAAACTTCGAGACCTATGGTTCCCGAAACGGAGCCGAAGGCCGCATGCGCGCGGTACACTCGGTGGTATTTCCTATGAGACCTTGCGGCAGGCGTCAATTCCGTCGCGGCCCGGCAGGGCCCGCAAGCGAAGGGCAGAAGGGCAGACGACCATGGCAGCCAGGCGCAACGACGAACGGTGGGACCCCCTTGCCGACAGCGGCACGGACCGGTCCCGCGCGAAACGGATCCCCGAAACGCCGCAGAGCGCCTCGCCCTCCTACCGGCTGGCCTACGCCGACGACGACTTCATGTGCCGGGAGGAACTCAGGCCCGTGCGCCTCCAGCTGGAGCTGCTCAAGCCCGAGATGCTGCTCGCCGAAGCCGGCATCCGCTCCACCGTGGTCCTGTTCGGCGGCGCCCGCATCCCCGCACCCGGCGCCGAGCCCCGGGCCGCGCGCAACGAGACCCAGCGCAGGAACCTCATGAACGCCTCGAACTACTACGAGGAGGCGCGCCGGTTTGCCGCACTGTGTTCCCGCCAGGCGAAGAAGCACGACTGCCGGGAATACATCGTCGCCACCGGCGGCGGCCCCGGCGTCATGGAAGCCGGCAATTTAGGCGCCTTCCAGGAGGGCGTCCCATCGATCGGCTTCAACGTCATGCTGCCGCACGAGCAGGCGCCCAACGCCTATGTGACGCCGGAATTCACGTTCAATTTCCACTACTTCGCCATTCGCAAGATGCACTTCCTCATGCGCGCCAAGGCGGTGGCCGTCTTCCCCGGCGGCTTCGGCACCATGGACGAGATGTTCGAGGCGCTGACCCTCGTCCAGACGGGACGGATGGAGCGCGTGCCCTTCCTCCTGTTCGGCCACGATTTCTGGCGCCGCATGGTGAATTTCGAGGGCCTGGCGGAGTTCGGCACGATCGCCCCGGACGATCTGAAGCTCGTCTCCTTCGTCGAGACGGCCGAGGAGGCCTGGACGATCGTGGCCGATCACTACGGTCTTTCCGACTGAAGGCGGTCAGCCCCCGCCGAGCGGCGCCAGGAAGCCGGCCAGGTCGTCGGTGACGTATTCGATGTGGTCGCCGTCGCGCCCCTCGTGCTCCCAGTGCTCGCCGAAGGTTTCATCGAGGTTCCGCGGAACGATCAGCACGGTCTTCATGCCGAGCGTCTTCGGGATGGCGAGGTTGCGCGGCAAATCCTCGAACATGGCGGCGTTGCCGCGCGTCCACCCGGTGGAGCCCGAGGAACTTGTCGTAGGTCTCGGCGGCCGGCTTCGGTACGAGATCCGCCGCGACGATGTCGAAGATGTCGTCGAAATGGTCGAGGATGCCGAGGGCCTCCGCCGTCCGCCGGGCATGCCGCGTATCGCCGTTCGTGAAGATGAACTTCCGCCCCGGGAGCGCCCTGATCGCGTCTCCGAGCGCCGGATCGGGGGCGACCCACGAATAGTCGATGTCGTGCACCCGCTCCAGGAACGCGTCGGCGTCGATGCCGTGGTTCTGCATCAGTCCCTGCAGGGTCGTGCCGTGGTCGCGGTAGTAGCGCTTCTGGATCTCGCGGGCCTCCGCCTCCGGCAGCTGCATCAGCTCGGCGACGAAGGCCGTCATGTTGCGGTCGATCTGCGAGAAAAGGTTGGTGTGGCGCGGATAGAGCGTGTTGTCGAGATCGAAGACCCAGTCCGTGACATGGGCGAAATCGGCCGGCTGCGGCTGGGAGAGTTTGCTGTCCATCGGCCCGGCTTACGCCAAGTCGCAGGCCAAAGGAACCCCGCCGATGCCCGCACCGCCTGCCGGCCGGCTTCCCGGCCCGCCGCGCCGGCCGGATTTGACTTTTCCCGCGTCCGGAAGGCAGACTTTGAGGCGAATTCACTCGCCGGAGGCGAATTCGATGAAGAGACAGACATTCGACGCCCACGAGGTCCGCATGCTGGACATCCTCCAGCGCGAGGGCCGGAAATCGGTTTCCGACCTGGCGGACTCGATCGGACTGTCGGCGACCCCCTGCACGCGGCGCCTGGAGGGACTTCGCGAGGCCGGCATCATCACCGGCTTCGGCGCCCGGCTGGACCGCCGCGCCCTCGGGCTGGAGGTGGAGGTCTTCGTCCACGTCCGGCTGGCGAGCCACGCCGACGACGCCGCCGGCGTCTTCGTCGGGCACATCGAGCGCCTGGAGTCCGTCGTCGCCTGCTGGTCGCTGGCCGGCGACCACGACTTCATGCTGCAGGTCCTCCTGCCGCATGTGGACGATCTCGCCGATTTCATGGCCCTGAAGCTGCTGCGCATCCCCGGCATCGGAGACGTCAGCACCAGCCTCGTCCTGAAGAACGTCAAGGGCGGCGCCGGCCTGCCCCTGTCGCACCTGACGGAGTGAGGGCCTACCGGACGATCAGCGTCCCCGCGCCGTGCTCGGTGAAGATCTCCAGCAGGACGGCATGCGGCGTCTTGCCGTTGAGGATGACGACGCCCTCCACCCCGGCCTCGATCGCCTCGATGCAGGTCTGCACCTTCGGGATCATCCCGCCCGAGATCGTGCCGTCGGCGATGAGGCGCCGCGCCTCTGCCACCGAGAGCTCCTTGATGAGGTTCCGCTCCCCGTCGAGCACGCCCGGCACGTCGGTCAGGAACAGGAGCCGCGTGGCGTTCAGCGCCCCGGCCACCGCGCCGGCGAAGGTGTCGGCGTTGATGTTGTAGGTGTGGCCGTCGCGCCCCGGCGCCACCGGGGCGATGACCGGGATCATCTCCGACTTCGCCAGCAGGTCGAGAAGCGTCCGGTCGACCTCGACCACCTCGCCGACATAGCCGAGATCGAGGATCCGCTCGATGTTCGATTCCGGGTCGACGACCGTCTTCTTCGCCTTCTCCGCGAAGACCATGTTGCCGTCCTTGCCGCAAAGACCGATGGCCCATTCGCCCTCGGCGTTGATCATCGCGACGATTTCCTTGTTGATGGAGCCGGCGAGCACCATCTCGACGATCTCGACCGTCTTCTCGTCCGTGACCCGCAGGCCCCCTTCGAACTTCGATTCGATGCCCATCTTGGTGAGCATCGCCCCGATCTGCGGCCCGCCGCCATGCACCACGATCGGGTTGACGCCGGACTGCTTGAGGAGTGCCACGTCGCGCGCGAAGGCACGGCCCAGCGTCGCGTCGCCCATGGCGTGGCCGCCGTATTTCACCACGACGGTCTTGTTCTCGTAGCGCTGCATGTAGGGCAGGGCCTGCGAGAGAAGATGCGCCTGCATCTGGCTTTCGGTTTCGCTCATCCTCGTGTCCCTTCCGGCTTTCCGGGGGCTGTATTAGCGGCAATGGGGCGAGGGGGCAATGCGCGGGCGGGGGCGTCCCGGCGTCAGCCGTTGCCGAGCTGCGCGATGCTCAGCATGAGGTCCGCGCTGATGCCGGCCGATGCCGAGCTGCCCGAGATCAGCGCCACCGTCGGGTCGGTCGTCGGGTCGTTCTGCTGCAGGTCGTACATGCCGGCGAACTGCGCGAGGAAATGCGAGAGCTTGTCGGGATCCTGGAAGTCCTTCACGTCGATCCGGCTGTCGATGTAGTTGGCCTGCAGGTCGATGTTCGCCGCGCCCGTGTCGGCCGACATGCCGAGCGCCGTCTGCATGACCTGCAGGAGCGCCGGGTCGGCCAGCACGTCGTAGACCGTCGTTATCTCCGGCGCCTTGCGCTCGAAATAGAGCGCCAGCCGCACGCCGGTATCCGCCTCGCCCTCGGTCTGCTCGAGCGTCTGCCGAGTATAGAGGTCCCCGGTCTTCACGATGGCGAGCCGAGACTGCGCCGCCCCCGCCGGCTCCGGCCCCACGGAGCCGTCCGGCCGGAAGTTGAAGCCGGCCGCGAAGTCGCGCAGCGCCTGGTCCGCCACGTCGTTCACATAGCTCTTCGGGTCCTTGAAGTCGCTCGTCAGCGCCGCCCGCAGGTCCTTCGTCTTGACCGTCCCGGGATCGATGCCCGCGGCCTTCAGCGCATAGTCGACGAGGCGGCTGTCGCCGAGGAAATCGTCGACCGAGGTCACCTTGCCGATCCCCGCGTCGTAATAGGCGGTCTCGGCCTGCGCCTTCTCCTTCGTCACGTCCCCCTTCGCGACGAGGCCCGCATAGGCCGTCTCTGTCTTCTGCCGGTCCGCCACGGATTGCGCCGCCGCGGGCGCGGCCGCCTGACCCTCCGGGGTGAAGTTGAACGCCGCCGCGAGCTGCGACAGGTTCCTGTCGTGCAGGCGTGTTGACGAAGCTCGCCGGGTCGCCGGTGTCGCTCGTCAGCACGCGCTTGATCTCGCTCTTCGTCACCGTGCCCGGGTCGATGCCGTAGGCCTTGAGCACGTAGTCGTAGAGCCGGCCGTCGCCGACGAGGTCGTCGACCGTCCGGATGCCCTGCGAGGCGGATTTGTAGTAGCTCGTCGCGCTGTCGGCCTGCGCCTTCTGGAAGCTGTCGTAGTTCCGCATGTAGGCGTCCGTCACGGCCGAGAGGCGGTCGCCCGAGATCGCCGCCCTGCCGGCCGGCACGCTGCCGTCGGCGGAGAAGTCGAAGAACGAGGCGAGCCCCGCATAGTCGCCGCCCGCCTGGGTGTTGGCGAAGCTCGTCGGGTCCGAGGCGTCGCTCGTCAGCGCCTGCCGGATCGTCGCCGGATCGGTGGAGATCGTATCGAAGCCGAACGCCGTCAGCACGTAGGTGTAGAGCCTCTGGTCGTTCATCAGGTCGTCGACGGATGTGATCGACGCCATCCGGCCGGTGAAGTAGGCGGTATTGTCGGCCGCCATCTGCGGGGTCAGCCCGCGGGCCTCGTAGAAGCCGTAGTCGGCCGTCGTGCCGGTCACCTGCTCGGCCGTCTGGGCGCTCTGGCCCGCTCCGAGCGTCCCGTCGGTGCCGAAGTCGAACGCCTTGGCGAGATTGAGATACTGGGTGCTGCCGAGCGTGTTGGCGAAGCTCGCGGGATCGGAGAGGTCGCTCGTCAGCGCCTTGCGGATCGTGTCCGTCGAGGCGTAGTCGGGATCGATGCCGTTCGCCTTCAGCGCATAGTCGAGGAGCCGCGGGTTGGCGAGGAGGTCGGCGACCGACCGCACCCCGCCGATCGCCGATTTGTAGTAGGCCGTCTCCGTGTCGACGTCCGTCAGCGTCTGCTGGACGCTCTGGCCGTAGAGGCCGATCGTCGCGTCCTCCTGCGCCGAGGACTGCCCGTCGAAGCCGCTCGCGGCGATCTTGCCGTCCGTGCCGAAGTTGAACGCGGCGGCGAAATCCTTGTAGCGCGCGTCCTGCAGCTGGTTGGCGAAGCTGTTCTTGTCGGTGAGGTCGCTTTCCAGCACCTTCTTCATGAAGGCCTTGGCGTAGGTCATGTCCTCCAGCCCGTACGCCTTCATCGCGTAGGAATAGAGCCGGTAGTTTCCGAGGAAGTCGTCGACCGACGAGACCGTGCCGATCGTGTCCCGGTAATAGGCGGCGTCGCGGCTGACGATCGGGTCCTGCGCCGTGCGCCGGAGCGTCGCCTGGAGGTCCTTGTTGACCAGACTGAAACTGGCGAGGGTGGAGGTCATGCGTCGAGCGCCGCGGTTGTCCGAACCGCGGCACTCTGCCACCAGATGGTTGCGCGAAGCTTAATTTGTCGCGACTGCGTGGCCTAGTTTGCCAGCAGCGTCTCCATTACCGTCTTGCCGGCGGCCGGGTCAAAAATAGGCGTTGAAGGCTTCTTTTCCACTCCAACCGCATAAAACAAATCATTCGAAGACTCTTTTCCGGCGCGTAGCATATTCAACTTAATTTCCGTGATTACGTCGTTCGCGCTCGATGTTGTCTTGACGGCCTTCTTCTCCTGCCGCTCCGCCCAGGCCGTCTTGACACGGCTTTCGATCTTGCCGAGCGCACCGGGAAGCCTGGTCGCCCGCGCCTGCCTGACGCAATGGCCGCGATGATTGGCCGGCTTGGTCTCGGAGTATCCGTGCCCCCTGATGGCGCGGGCGAGAAACTGAATGGAACCCGACATGTCGAAAATCCTCTGAAAGGCCGGCTCTCGCCGGCTGAAATTGACCCGTTATACAAATACCGCCGTCCAGGCGGCCGTTTCGTGCATGCAGAACCCTGCACGCCCATGCTTTCTAGAGCATCACGCCGCGCCGCCTTGTCTCGGATATCACACCCCGGCGCGTTTTTTTTCCGAAGCCGGCGCGACGACATGTCCGCTGCATGGACCGACGTCATCGTCGGCTCCGGAAGTGCTTGAAGGAGAAAGGGGTAATTATGCCCGAAGGACCGCGTATCCGAACCGCAGCCCTTCAAACATCGTAAAATTAAACCTTACCTTCCAATTGAGCATGCAAAAATGCAATTTCTTTGTCTAGCGCTTCATGGCGTTCGATTTCGTCAAAAAAACGAACTCTTCTCTCATGAGAGGGTATAGGTTTTGTATATTTAATATAATCTGTTTTTTTATTTTCCACCTTATGCCCGCCAAAACTGCCGATCTTTTGAGAAACGGCGCCCGCCGCCCCTCTGATCGCTTTGACGGCACTGCGGATTGGATTGACCATTCTGATATACCTTCCTGAAATAACGGGCGCGCCGACGCGGCGCTGAAATTGAAACACCCGCGCCACTGTCGGTGTGCGGGCAATGGATCTCCCGACGTCGAACTTTTCGGGAGAGATGCAATACCGCCACCATACGGCAAGGCGCCGGCCTCGGGTGTCACGATCGTCACAGCCGCCGCGCTTTCTCGGACGAGGCGGCTTGCGGCCGTCCCGCTCCGCCGCGAACACGCGGGTTTGATCGTCTTTGAAGGCCCGCCCCGTTTCGTCGCGGGCGGCAATGCGGCATTGTCCGGCCAGTTGTCCGATACCGGGAGATCCGAGATCATGATGAACCGCCGCGAATTCTTCCTGTCGAGCGCCGGGGCCGCGGTGCTCGCCGGCATCGGCCTGGCGGGCCGCCCGGCCCGTGCGGCCGAGGGCAAGTTCCCCTATACCCTCACCGACGCCGAGTGGCGCAAGAAGCTGACGCCCGAGCAGTACGACATCCTGCGCAAGGAGGGCACCGAGCCGCCCTTCTCCAGTCCGCTCCTCAAGGAGCACCGCGCCGGCATCTTCCACTGCGCCGGCTGCAACCAGGCGCTCTATTCCTCGAAGACCAAGTTCGACAGCGGCACCGGCTGGCCGAGCTTCTACGAGGCCCTGCCGGGCGCCGTCGGCAACAAGCGGGACGCCTCGCTCTTCATGGTCCGCACCGAGGAGCACTGCGCCAATTGCGGCGGCCATCTCGGCCACGTCTTCGACGACGGCCCGCCGCCGACCGGCAAGCGCCACTGCATCGACGGCGTCGCGCTGACCTTCGCGCCGAAGGCGGATGCCTGAGCCGTCCAGTCCGGGACCGTCCGGACCGCCTACGCGCTCACCGCGTAGGCGACCGCCGCGCGCAGGTCGTCGAGGCCCGCGCCCTTTTCCGACGACGTCGCCAGCACTTCGGGAAACGCCGCGGGGCGCTTTTGGAGCTTTGCCGCCGTCTCGTCCATGAGGCGCGGCACGGCGACGGTCTTGATCTTGTCGATCTTCGTCAGCACCACCTGGTAGGAGACGGCCGCCTTGTCGAGCAGGCCGAGCACCTCCTCGTCGTTCTTCTTGATGCCGTGCCGGGCGTCGATCAGCACGAAGACGCGCTTCAGCGTCGCCCGGCCGCGCAGGTAATCGAAGACGAGGTCCGTCCAGGCGTCCACCCGGCCCTTCGGCGCCTTGGCGTAGCCGTAGCCCGGCATGTCGACCAGCGCCATCGGCGGCAGGTCGCCGCCCTCGCCGGAATAGCCCTGCGGCACGAAGAAGTTGAGCTCCTGCGTGCGTCCCGGCGTGTTGGAGGTGCGCGCCAGCCCCTTGTGCCCGAGGAGCGCGTTGATGAGCGACGACTTGCCGACGTTGGAGCGTCCGGCGAAGGCGATCTCCGGCGGCCCCTCGGGCGGCAGGAAGCGCATCGCCGGCACCCCGCGGATGAAGATCCAGGGGCGGGCGAAGTCGCCGGCAAGCGCCCGCGGATCGGCCGGTACGTTCGGGCTGTCGTCTGGCTGGCTCACGTCGACACTTGCTCGCTGGTTCGCTGGGATCTCGCGGAATCGGGCTTCTCGCGCGCATTGTCAACACCGGCGCGCCAGGCGCCCGGGGCGCCCGGCCGCTCCCGCCCCTTGAAATCCGCGCGGCATCGCGGTCCGTCATGTCGCGTCCGCACGGAAAACCCGTTTCCACTTTCACCGGAATTGCTCTAGAACGACGCCGATGCCCAAGCGTGTGACAGGTCCGGAAATCGAGAAGCTGATCCAGCTCCTGGCCCGCGTGCCGGGGCTCGGCCCGCGCTCCGCCCGTCGCGCCGCGCTGCAGCTCATCAAGAAGAAGGACCAGCTCCTGGGCCCGCTCGCCGCCGCCATGGCCGAAGCGCACGAGAGGGTGAAGGTCTGCTCGGTCTGCGGCAACGTCGACACGGCCGATCCCTGCACCATCTGCACCGACGAGCGCCGCGACGGGACGACCATCGTCGTCGTCGAGGACGTCGCCGACCTCTGGGCGCTGGAGCGCGCCGGCGCCATCGACGCCGCATACCACGTCCTCGGCGGCACGCTCTCGCCGCTCGACGGCGTCGGCCCCGAGGACCTCAACATCGCCGGGCTGGTCGACCGTGTTTCGGCCGGCGGCGTCCGCGAGCTCGTCATCGCCGTCAACGCCACGGTCGAGGGCCAGACCACGGCGCACTACATCATCGACCGGCTCGCCGGCCTCGACGTCAGGATCACGCGGCTGGCGCACGGCGTGCCCGTCGGCGGCGAGCTCGACTATCTGGACGAGGGGACGCTGACGGCCGCGCTGAGGTCGCGCACCGCATTCTGATCCGCCCGCCGTCCGTCGCTCAGGCGACGTCGTCCGGCGCGGCGGCGCGCTTGCGCCCGGAAATCATGGCGGCGATCAGGTTTTCGCGATGCCGGTAGCTGGCCAGGAAGACGCCGCAGAGATGCACCGCGACCAGGAGCAGCAGCCCGTGGGCGAGCAGCGAGTGCAACGTGCCGACCCATTCGACGCCCCAGAAGCGGTCGGTGGTCATCATGTAGCCGGACCCGGCCGTGCCCGCCATGACGGCGAGAAGGCTCACGACCATCGCTCCGCCGGCCGGATTGTGCCCGACATAGCGGGTCTCGTTGCCCGCGGCGATGGCCCGAAGGTAGTCCGCGACGGTGGACGGCCGGCGCACGAACGCGGCGAAGCGGGCATGGCCCGCGCCGAGGAAGCCCCAGGCGGCCCGCAGCGCGACGAGCCCGAAGGCGGCATAGCCGGCGACGTGGTGGACCGATTCCGCCGAGTGCCGGGTCAGCCAGGCGACGACGAAGCTCGCCGCCACGCCCCAGTGGAAGAGGCGCACGAAGGGGTCCCAGACGCGCACGAGAACGTGCGCGCCGGGAGCCTGCGGCAGCTGGGGTCTACTGCTCGCCGGCTTCTGCATTGGCGACCTTCTTGAGCGTCTCGGCGTTGTAGGCGGCGTTGACGCGCTTGCCGTGGCCGTTCATCGCATAGACCTCGTAGCAGCCGCCCTCTTCCTTGATCCGCCGGACCTTCAGGCCCTCTTTCTTCAGGGCGCTCTTGAGCGTGGCCTGGGACTTCCACGCGCTCTTCGGCGCGGTACTGCACCCCTTGCCCGCAGCCATGGCCGGACCGGCGACCGCGATCGCCGAAAGGATCGTGAGTAGTGTGACTAGACGCTTCAAAGGTGATCTCCGTGGTTGGATTGGAACCATGGCGAACCTATCCGGCGAGCCTGACAGACACCTGACGGCGCAGTGCCCCCTCAAAGACCAGATACCCTAAAATCTAGGACTTTATTCCGTATACAGTCCATGGCATAACACACCCGTCCCCGCCGCTCGGGAGTATCGCGAGACGTTCGGATGCGGGTGGGGGACGGCGCTTCGGCGCCGGGCGTAACGTGCGTCCGGTTCCGGAGAGGCTTCGGAAGAGGGCGTCCCCGGTCGCGACACCCGTCAAGGAGTGGCCGGTTCGTCTAAGTGGCGTGAAAAGGCGCGGGCGATGCACCGCGAGCCGGATCGTCCCCGAAAAGGGGGCCGGCGTCCTGCAGAACGCCCGGAATCGGAGCCTGGTAGCGGTGCCATACGGGATGGCGTCGTGACGAACGCCGGCGGGGCGCGGGGGACCGTGCCACCTTGCTAAACCAATCAATTCGGCACGGCCCTCCGCCCCGCACCCGACTTGATGCCCCATGCCTCTGCGGCGAAAGCCCGCGAGAGAACGAATTCCCATGACTGGAGGAGAGCCGGCGAGGATGCGGGCGATGCGGGCGATGCCGTCCCGGGACGGCCGGAACGGGCCCGTCCGTTCCTTGGCGGCGGCCGATGCTCCAAGGCGCTTGAAGGAGGCGGGGGAGGTCCCGAGGCGCGTGGGCGCGGCGATCGAACCCGTTCGGGGATTCCGTGACGGCCCGAACGGGTCTAGTGGTGCGATCCTAACAGATGCTACCATCTGTTAGGAAAAATCGCCCCACCGGATCAATAGCTTGTGGGCTGACTTTTCCAAACGGATGGGTACCATCCGTTTGGGTCAGACCACTAGGCTCCGAGGCTCGGTGCCCGCGATTCGGAACGCTTCGGGAGGAAAGATGATCGCCAGACTGCTCGGCCTCGTTCTGCTCCAGGCCGCCTTGCTCTTCGGCGCCGCGGTTCCGGCCGCGGCCGTTTCCCGTTCCGCCGTCGAGGCGCAGTTCCGGACCTGGCTGTCGGCAAGCCTCTGGCCGGACGCGCGCGGCAAGGGCATCTCGCCGGCGACCTTCAGGGAGGCCTTCGCCGGCGTCTCGCTCGACTGGAGCCTGCCGGACCTCGTGCCCCCCGGCACCCGGCCGCCGAAGCGCCGCGTCCAGAGCCAGGCCGAGTTCCGCGCCCCCGGGGCCTATTTCCCCGAGGCCGGCCTCGCCAGGCTCGCCGCGGCGGGCCGCACCCTCCAGGCGCGATGGTCCGGGACCCTGTCGAGGATCGAGAAGCGATACGGGGTGCCGGGCCGCTTCCTCCTGGCGATCTGGGCGCGCGAGACCGGCTACGGCGCGGCCGCCATTCCCGATTCGGCCATCCGGGTGCTGGCGACCCGCGCCTTCATGTCCGGCCGCAAGGAGCTCTTTCGCACCGAGCTTCTCGACGCCCTCGTGATCGTCGAGCGGGGCGACGCGGCGCCCTCGGCCATGAAGGGATCGCCCGCGGGCGCCATGGGGCAGCCGCAGTTCATGCCGTCGAGCTACCTGAAATACGCCGTGGACTTCGACGGCGACGGCCGCCCCGACATCTGGAACTCCGTGCCGGACACCCTCGCCTCGATCGCCAGTTTCCTGGCGGCCGAAGGGTGGCAGCGCGGGCGCGGCTGGGGATACGAGGTGACGATCCCCGACGGCGTGTCCTGCGCGCAGGAGGGGCCCGACCGCGCCCGCCCGATCTCCGGCTGGAAGGCGGAAGGCATCCGCCGCGTCGCCGGCCGCACCTTCTCGAAAGCCGAGGAGGCGGAGACGGGCATGATGCTGGTCCCCGCCGGCCGGTCCGGCCCCGAATTCGTCGTGACGCCGAATTTCTACGTCCTGAAGCAGTACAACAATTCGGACCTCTACGCCCTCTACATCGGCAACCTCGCCGATCGCATCGCCTACGGATCCGGAAATTTCGTCGCCCCCTGGGGCAATGTCGGCCACATGCTGCGCTCCGACGTCGCCGCCATCCAGCGGGCGCTCGAGGCGAAGGGCTACGACGTCGGCGGCGCCGACGGCCTGCCCGGCTACAAGACCCGCCGCTCGATCGGCGAGTGGCAGGCCAAGGCCGGCCTCCGCCAGACCTGCTTCCCGGGCCCTGCGCTCCTGCGGCGTCTGCGCTGACGCGGCCGCAAGAAGCGCGGAGAGATTCTAGATGTTCAGCAGCGCGGCGAAGCAGAGCGCGGCGCCGATCACGATCATGACGCCGGCCACCCACCCCAGGCGGTCGCCCGTGGCCGATGTCCTGGCTCGTCGCTGCTTTCGGTTCGGTTGATCAAGCACGCTCATCGCATCCTCGAAGACGCGAGTTTCCCCGACGCGGCCGGTCGAATCGGCCACAAACGAAAACCCACAGAACTGTCCGTTTCCCAAGATGTAGGAGAGGCGGGCGTCAAACAGAAGCCGCCGGGCGATCAAATGTGATGACATGATGAATTATCGGCGGCGGGGATGCGGACGGGCCACAGTCGGGCCTCATCCGTCCGTATCGTAATAGGCGGCATAGCGGTCGATGAAGCGCTCCGATCCGTCGATCGTCGCGTAGCTCGGAAGCTTCTTCATGTCGGTCCTGTTTAGGACCACGCCGAGCACCTTCGTCCTGACGCGCCGGTCCGCGTCGATGACGCCGCGCAGCAGCGCCTTCGGCGTCTCGCCCCAGCGCGCCACGGCGACGAAGGCATCCGTCAGCGGCTCGATCGCCCGGGCGTCGATGACCGCCTGGCTCGGCGGCAGGTCGATGACGACGTAGTCGAACATGTCGCGCGTGCTCTGCATCAGCTTGGCCATGCCCCGGGTGGTCAGGAACTCGCTCGAATGCTGCAGGCTGTGCCGGCCGACGGAGGGCAGGACGGCGAGGCGCGACCTCTTGTCGATCTTCACGCTCTTGGTCCAGGATTCGCCGCCCGTCACCGCCTCGACCAGCCCCGAGGTCACCGGCTCGGAAATCTGCCGGCTGAGCCCCGGCTTCCTCAGGTCGCCGTCGATCAGCAGCGTCTTGAAACCGGTAGCGGCCAGGAGGCCGGCGAAGTTCGCGGCGACGGTCGTCTTGCCGTCCTGCGGCAGGGCGGAGATGATGCCGATCACCTTGCAGTCCCGCCCGTCGAGGACGATGTCGGCGGCGAGCTTCACGGTGCGCAGGGTCTCGGCATAGGCCGAGGACGGCCGGTCGACCGCGATCCGCATCGCCGGCGGAAAGAGCGACTCGACCTCGGCGGTCGACCGCTTCGGCCGGTCCCGTCCGTCCCGGACCTCCGCCGGCAGTTCCGGAAGATAGCCGAGGAACTTGAGATCGAGCGCCGACTGGACGTCCCGCTCCGTGCGGAACGACCGTTCCCGGAACTCCGCCAGCGTCGCAAACCCGCCGCCCGCCATCAGCCCGAGGACGATGGAAAGGCCGAGGACCAGCTTCTTGCTGGGGCTCGACGGAGCGGTCGGCAGGCCGGCCTCGGAGATGACCCGGGCCTTGGCGATCGGGAAGGTGCTCTGCTGGGTCGCCTCCTCGAAGCGCGAGAGGTAGTCCTGGTAGAGCTTGTTCAGGGCGTCGGCGCGCTGCTGCAGCGAATTCAGGCGCACGAGCGACTTGTTGGCGTCGGAGGTCTCGCCGGTCAGCTGGGAGATGCTCTTCTGAAGCGAATCGACCCGCGACTTCGCCACGTCGTACTGGTTCTTGTAGCTGGTCGTCAGCTGCTTGAGCTCCTGGTAGATCTGGTCGGCGAGCTCCTGCTGCTGGTTGCGCAGGCTGGCGACCTGCGGGTGGTCCTTGCCGAAGCGCGCCGCGACGGCATCGGCCCGGTTCGACACGTTCAGGTACTGCGAGCGCAGCTTGGCCAGCACCGTACTGTCCGTCGTGGAATCCGACGACGACACCGTGGCGTTCTTCACGGCCTCCTTCGGACCCTCCGCGACGATGGCCTCGTACTGGTGATAGCGCGCCGCCGCGCCCGCCAGGTCCGCCTGCGCATTGATCAGCTGCGTGTTGATGTCGGAGAGCTGCTGTTCCGAGACGAGCTGCCCGCGGGCCTGGGTCAGGCCGTTGTTCGCCTTGTAGCGCGCGACCTCCATGGAGGCCTTGCGCGCGCTGTCCTTGAGGTCGCCGAGCCGCTGCTGCAGCCAGACCGTCGCGCGCTTGGTCGCGTCGAAATTGGCGTTGAGCTGGTCGGAGAGATAGGCGTCGGCATAGGCCCGGGTGATGCGCATCGCCAGCGCCGGGTCGTAGGCGGTGAAGGAAACGTTGATCACCAGGCTCCGGCCCGATCGCGAGACGTCCAGCGACTGGCGCAGCAGCGCGGCCGCCACGTCCCGCGGGGTCGTCGTCGCGTCGCCGCCGGCATCCGAGCCGCCGCCGGAGGAGGAGGATTTGGGCGCCGGATGGGGCAGGAGGGCCGCGACGATGCTCTTGACGGTGCCCTTGAGCCAGGCGACCGGCGACGTCGGCGGATTCATGAACTCGGCGTTCTTGTCGAGGTTCAGCTTGTCGACGACCGTCGTCGCCATCTGCTGCGAGTTCAGGATCTCGATCTCGCTCGACACGTCCGTATCGGTCTGCGCGTCCTGGCGCGCCGGTGGCGCCTGGTCCGTGGCGTATTTGGCGAGATTGTTGTCGAGCAGGATGGATGTCTGCGCCGTATAGGTCCGCGGCGCGACGGCGAGATAGGCCACGCCGATCGCCAGCGCCAGCACGACGCATCCCGCAATCAGCCACAGCCTTCTGAAGACGATCGACAGGAGCCGGTCGATGTCGATGAAGTCGTCGGAAGACCCGGCGTTTCCGGCCGCTTGCTCCTCGGGCTCGTAGTCCCTCGTATAGTGCCGCTGATCCATCCTGGTCACACAGTCTCTTTCTCGCAATCGTCCGGGCGCTTCCTCCGCTGGGCATCCTATTGCGAAGACGCCCGCGCCGAAATGGTCGGTCGGGCGCGGCCTCCTCCACCGCGCGTCCGGATCCGGTAGTCTGGCCTCTCGAAGCCTGTCGCCCCAGGCTCAGGCGAACTCCTGCCCGTCCTCGTGAGAAGCCGGCCGCTCCCCGATCGGTTCCGTGGAGGGAATGGCTGCCTTCCTTGCCTGCGTCATGAATGCGCTCCTTTCTTGTCGTTCCGGCTCAGACGAGCCGGAGGACGGGAATTTGTCGCGCCAGCCGCCGCAGGCGGACCCCGATCGGCATTCTCAGATGGCGAAGCGCGAGCGGATCTGCCGCCGCCGTGGCGACCGCGCTGGCGACGGCGCGCTTCCGGATATGGTCGAGAAGCGCCAGGTAGGAGGCCGCCTCCGACAGGCTGCGCGCCCGCTTGCGCATCGCCGACAGGGCGGCGCCGGAGAGCGCGTGCTCGCGCAGGAACGCCGCGTCCGCCCGCTGCATCGCCTCGACGTCGCCGAGTTCGAGCACCTCCGAGATCGAGCCCTTGCGGACCCGATAGACGTAGCCGGCCTGCGGATCGACCGTGCAGCGCGCGCCGCGCGCCAGCGCCGAGGCGAGAAGGACGTAGTCCTCCCCGATCCGCAGGCTCTCGTCGTATCGCAGCCCGTGGGTGCGGAGAAACGCGTGGCGGAACACCGGCTTCATGTAGCCGAAATTGTGCGTCGAGCGGAAAATCCGGTTCGACAGGATGAACGTCGCGAGGTCGATCTCCCCGATGCGCTTCAAATCCTCCTCGGGAAACATCCGCCGCGAAGCGCCGTCCGCCGTCGCCACGTCGAGATTGTCCACGACGATGTCCGCGCCGGCGCTCTCGGCACGCGCGATCATCCGCGCCATGCGATCCGGCCGGACCAGGTCGTCGGCATCGAGGACGGCGATCCACCGGCCCGACGCCTCGGCGAGGGCGGCGTTGCGGGCCGCGGCGGGCCCGCCGTTGCGCGGCATCTCGATCACCCGGACGCCGCGACCGGCGAAGTCGCGGGCCGCCTCCGCGGTGCCGTCGCGGGACCCGTCGTCGGCGACGATCACCTCCACGCTCACGCCCTCCTGCGCCAGCGCGCTGGCGATCGCGTCGGGCAGGAACGGCTCGGCGTTGTAGGCCGCCATGACGAACGTGACGTCGAGGGTCTCCCGCATCAGGCCTGCACCCCCACGGTGCCGTACTGGCGGATCTCGGCGAAACCGGCGAGCCCGCCGACCGCGCCGGCATGCATGACCGCGCGCAGGGCGTAGGCGGCGCTTCGCCGCCGCGAGGGAGCGAGCGCGACGGCCATCGCGGCGCAGAAGCCCGCCTTCGCGAAGGCAAGGGCGAGATTGCGCGCCGTGCCGCGCGGTCCGTCGCGCTCCTTGAGAAGCCGCCCGTGGGTCTGGCCGGATCGGAAACGCCGCCGGGCGAGCCATGCGAGACGCGCCCGCGCCGCCGGCACCGGCTCCTCGATCCATGCCTCCGGCGAGAACGCGATCCGCCCGCCGCCACGGTAAAGGTGGGTGAAGAAATCCGTATCCTCTCCGCCGGACTTGCCGAGCGCCGGCGCGAACCGCCGCTGCCGCACGCTCGCCGCCGCCATCCGCAGCAGCGCGTTGCAGGTGTAGCCGGTCGTGATCTCGCCGCCCACCCAGACGGGCCGCGTCGAATGAAAGTCGCCGCGGCGCATCCACGACGGCGCGGTTTCACCGTAGAGCGCGCGGACCGGACCCAGGACGACGTCGGCGCCGGACGCCTCGGCCGTGGCGAGGAGCTCGCGCAGCCAGCCCTCCGTCGCCGTCTCGTCGTCGTCGATGAAGGCGAGGAAGTCCGCGCGCGACGCATCGAGGCAGGCATTGCGCGCTATGGAGATGTTGGCGGCCGGGCAATGGACGTAGTCGACCGGGAAAGGCAGGCGGCGGGCCGCCGCCTCCACGACCGGCCGCGCACTCGGCTCGAAGTCGTTGTCGGCGACGATGACGCGCACGGCGGCCGAACCCGGCAGCGCCAGCGCGCGGAGCGAATCGAGCGTCTCCGTCAGGCCGGCGCTGCGCCGGAAGGTGCAGACGGCCACGTCGACCGACGGTCCCCTGGGCGGTGAAGCCGTGCTCATGCCGTGCCGTCCCGGCGCCGGCGCCTCGCCAGAAGCTGCAGCCAGAAGCCGAGCGACCATGCCAGGTGCATGACCATCGCGGCCACGCCGATCAGCGCCCCGTACGCCTTGCGCTCGTGGATCGCCACCATGGCACCGTAGCCGAGGCAGAACAGCGCCCACACCAGCGCCGGCACCACGGCCACCCAGTTGAAGACGGCGAGCGCGGTCCCGGCGAGCACCGGGGCGATCATCAGCGGCAACATTTGGCGCAGCTTCGGCACGAGTCGGTGCTTCAGGATGTTGCGCGCCCGCCCGCGCCCGTAGGCGATGTACTGGCGGAATAGGCCGGTGACCGTGTCGCGCGGGAAGTAGCCCATGGCCGTGCGGTCGGTGAGCCAGATCCGGTGGCCCGCCCGGCGCAGGCGGAAGTCGAGTTCGGCGTCCTCGTTGTGGCTGAAATTCTCGTCGTAGCCCCCGACGGCGGAGAAGGCGTCGACGCGCATCAGCGCGTGGTGGCCGTGGTCGACCCAGCAGCCGGTGCTACCCTGTCGGTGCCGGGAACCGCCGTTCCCGAGCTTCGAGTTCTGGGCCGCGGCCGCCGCCCTCTGGAAGATGCCGCGTCCGAGCGTCTGCATCGCCACGACGACGGAATCCGCCCCGGTGCGTTCCGCCTCCTCGACCAGCCGGCGGCAGTAGTCGGCGGGATAGAGACCGTGCGCATCGACCCGGATCAGGAAATCGGCGCCGTCGCCGAACTCGGCCACCGCCTTGTTGACCGCCGCGCTCTGGATCCGCTTCTCGTTCTCGATCAGCGCGATGCGGCCGTTCCGGCCGGCCTTCTCCGCGACGATCTCGCGCGTGCGGTCGGCGCTGCCTCCGTCGGCCACGACGATGTGCGCATCGAGGTCGCACGCCTGCGGGGCGAAGGTGTCGATCACCGCGCCGATGTGGTCTTCCTCGTCGAGGCACGGCACGACGATCAGCCGGCGCGGCTTCGCGCCGTCGTTCGTTGTCCTCGTTCGCTCATGGGCCGATGACGTCATGGGACCGCTCCTCATGCAGCCATCCGGGCGACGCCGGTCGCCGTGCGCAATTCGTCCACGAATGCCGCGCAGCCGGCGCGGTCGATCCGCCACGTGCCGACGTCCTGCCGGCTCACGCGATCGGCGGCCTCGCGGTAGCGCGTCGGGTCGGTGCACGCGTTCAGGAGCCGCGACAGAGCCTCAACGGTCGGCTCGGCGATGGTCAGGCCCACGCCGCGTTCGTCGAGGAAGCGCGCCGTTTCGGTCCCCGCCATCGCCAGCGGGACCGTGCCGTAGCGGCAGCCCTCGTAGAGCCGGTTGGGCAAGAGCCAGTCCGAGTTCAGGCCTTCCTCGAAGAAATCCGGCAGCCAGGCGAAATGGACGTCCGCGTAGATCCGCGCCAGGTCCTCCGGATTGCGGTAGGCCCCGGCGAAGACGAGATGCGGGGCCTCGGCCACCGCGCGGTCGAAATCCGGGAACTGGTCGTAGGCCGGCCGCCCGCGCAGCACGACTTCCACCCGGCCGTCCATCTCCCGGGCGAGGCGGGAAAGCAGGGCCAGCGACTTGCGGCAGCGCAGCGCGCCGAACCAGCCGATCCGCCAGGGCATGCCGTCCGCCGGGGCAGGGGTCGTTTCGAACGACTCAGCGCCGGGCTCGTCCGCGAGCTCGAGCACCCGGTTCTCCAGGAGGATCGTCGGCAGCTCCGCCTGGCCGAAGCGCTCGAAATAGTGCCTGAGAAAGGCCGGCGAGCTGGTGACGAGCAGGACGGCCCGGCGCGCCAGCCGGCGCTCGACGGCGCGCAGCGCCTGTCCGGTGACGTCGTCGCGCAGCATCAGGCGGTGAATGTCCAGGCACTCGTAGACCACGGGAATGTCGCCGCCCATCAGCGCGTTGGCGCGATGGGCGAGTGCCAGCATCTCGAGGTTCCGGCCGACGATGATGTCGGGCCGGACGGCGCCTGCGAGCCGGGCCGACAGCGCGATCGCCGCCCGGCCGACGGAGGCCACGCGATGCAGGAATCGCCCGTCATGGGTCCGGCCGAGATCGATCGGCTCGATCCCGTCCACCCCGGCCAGCGGGTTCGCCCTGCGGCTGAACCCGGCCAGCACGATCTCCGCGCCGCCTGCCTGCAGCATCATGACGCGGCGGCGGACCGCGGGGTCGTTCAGGTCGTGTACGAGATAGAGTATCCGAACCATGGGTCTCCTGTTTCGCTGCTCAGCCCTGCGCCTCGGTGTCGATTTCGTTGTCTTTCATGAACGCCTGCACCTTGTTCTGCAGGTCGTCGAAGAATGCGATTTGCTGCTCGAGTTCCGATATGCGTCGGGAATAGCGGTCCAGGGAACCGGACATTCCCTCGACCGCGGGCGGATCGGCCGCGGCTGCATTGGGATCTTCCAAGGCGTTCATCGAGAACGCCGCATCGGCCATTGCGGTTTCATAGCGTCTTTGAAGCCCGGCCCGCTCCTTGGCCACGTCCTCGGCGATGGTGCCGAGGACGACGGTGAGCTTCTGCATGCGCAGGTAGTCCTTCCACCGGTCGCGAATGGGATTTCGAACGAGAAAGCGAACCATTGACTGTGCCCCGCGTGAATGAATGTCAGTTCAGTGCCGGCCCGGCGATCCGGCAATTCCGTTTCCTTTGGCGTCCCATCGGCGTGGCTCGCCCCGTTTGCGCCCGACGCCCGGTCAGGCGCCACTGACGGGGCCGGCACGTCGGGGCTCCCGTCGCGCGTGCCCGCAGCGGTCGTTCCGAAAGTCCCGACAGCGTTATAGTGCAAGTGTTATGGCAATCCAGCGACCATGCTGCGGCGCATTATGTCAACAAATATTTCGGTTCGTTTCAGGGGATCCGAGAGCGAAAATGTCCAACGCTTTAGGAAATTGGAATGTTCCATGGCGGGAAAGAGGTATTCTCTTGTCTCGGCACGTCCTTGTTGTAGCTATTCTGTCGAATGAAGGAAACCTTTCTTAGGGCCCGCATGGTCGACGGGTGTTCGAAGTCTATCGCGGATGTCGCCGACGAAAAGGCGGATGGCCCCGTCCCGATCTTCGGCTGAAACCGCGGCGAAGGATCGCTTCTCACGGGAATACGGCCGGCGGATTCATCCAGGGGTCGGCCCTCCTCTTTCGCGCCCGAAGCCGGGCGCGGCGTTCACGAAAGACGGCCTCCACCGGCCCGCCCGTGACATCCTGTCAGGCCGTGATCACTTCTGCGGCTGACCGGCCGAGAGGGGCCCGTCGCGGAAGAGATAGCGTCCGGCTTCCGCGGGCGCCTCCTCGTTTTCCCGCGCGAGCAGGACCTTGTCGCCGAAAATGCCGGCGGCGATGGCCGGCAGCCGGTTCGGTTTCGAGAGCGCATAACCGAGGGCGGCGGCGATGCCCTCTTCCCGCTTCAGGTCGAGGAATCGCCGGTGGGCGTATTTCCCCGCGATCTGGCGCGAATGGCGACGGAGCGCGTCCCGCGCCGGCCCCCGGAGACCGGCGAGGCGAAGGAGGGCCCGGTCGGCCTCGAGGAGCTGCAGCAAATCCTCCGTGCGATGCCGCCCGCTGAGCGACTCCGGCCGCTCCATGGCGACGTAGCCGCACTGGCGCACGACCTTGTAGCGCGCGCCGCAGGCGAGCGCCCGGGCATAGAGGTCGTAGTCCTCGCCGAGGCGGAGGTTTTCCCGGTAGCGCAGCCCGTTGGCCTCCAGGAACGACCGGCGCATGACCGGCTTCAGGAAGCCGATTTCGCCGCGCTTCCGCCCGCGTCGCGAGATGTTGCCCTCCACGAAGCGGGCGAGGTCGAGGAACTCGGGCCGCGCTTCGAACTGCCGCACCTCCCCGACCTCGGCGCCGGGCGGCAGGAAGACGATGTTGTCGGCGATCATGTCCCAGTCGTCCTCCGCGAGCATGGCGGCGAAGCGGCCGGGCAGGAAACGGTCGTCCGAATCGAGGATGGCGACGAGCGGCGCCGAGATCGCGAAGAGCGCCCGGTTGCGCGCGGCCGCCGGGCCGCGGTTCTCTCGGCTGCGTATGATCTTCAGCCGCCGCGTGCCGTCGTCGACGCCGCATGCCCGCTCGCAGGTCGCGTCCGCGGACAGGTCGTCCACGAGGATGACCTCCGCGACCTCGGGCTGCGCCAGCGCCGACGCCACGGCCCGTTCGATCGTGTCCTCGGCGTTATGGGCGGCGATGACGACGCATACGGAGTTGCTTGAGGCGGGCATCTGTTCTTTCCGTGTTCGATCGATCGATGCCGGTAGCCCCGAACGACCGGCAGGTTTCGCCGAGCACACGAATGTGGCCGGATTTCAGCCCCTGCCGAATTCTCCGCTGGCCGCAGCGCGTCCCGCCGTCGCACGCTCCCGCGGACGAATGCGACGAACGCCGGCGGTGCCGTCGTGCGTGAACCGGTTCAGTCGAATGTGAACACGCCGCCCGCGTTTGGCAACGGGCGGAAATCAGCGGTGGACCGCTGGCTCGCCTTCCGCGTCGTCGCTGGAGACGCCGTCGCGCGCGGAGGAGGGCTGGCCCTCCCGCTTCGTCTCGCCATGGAAGGCCAGATAGACGACGACCGCGAAATAGCCGGCCTGGATGAGCACCGCGCACACGAGCGTCTGCAAAACCGTCGTCCAGAAGGCACCGGTGAGCGCATAGGTCGCCAGTGCAAACGCCAGCAGTGCCGCGAGCATGCCAAGCACGAAACGTGGCAATCTCATTTCCGTCTCCCCATCTGTCGCAAAGGCGCATGCCTGCTTCGACTGTCGCTCCGGCATCCGGACACTCCGGCTGCCTTTCTCGGCATCTCTCCATCGCCCCTTGCGCACACGACCCGAAACGGATCGTGTGCATTAGCATAAGCTTTACCCCACAGGCGGGCAACGATGTTTCGCAGATGCCGGTGCGAATTCGGGAGATTTCGCACATCAGATGCGAAATTGACACGGTCGATTTGCCGCCAGGGGTCTCCTGCAATTCGGTATCGTTAACTTGAAATTACTCGCATATATATTTCGATGGATTCGAGTGTATCGCGAGCACGGATTATTTCAATTTGAAATATGCAAGTTTAATGCGACTATCATCACTGGAAGAATAAGCTAATACAATTGGACCGACGTTCCGAAAAAGTGCAGAAGGATGGCGATCTTAAGGTTCCATCACGCCTTGTAAAAACGGGATACGCAAAATTACGGATCGCGGCAAACTTTGCGCGCTTTTAGGCGAAACACCTACTTCGCCGATTGCGCTGCGGGACTATGTTGCGGTGCAGAGAAGTACGTCTGTAAATCTGTAGGCACGATCCGAGGAGCAGTTGATGAAGAATGCGATCAGGCTCGCGTCCATATGGTACTTTCGCGCCGAGGCGCGGGCATTGCCTCCGACCGGCGGAATCCTGAAGAGAGTGTTCGACATTGTCGGCGCATTGGGGGGGCTGCTCCTGCTGGGGCCGCTCTTCCTCATGGTGGCGCTCCTGATAAGGCTCACCGACGGCGGTGCCGTCTTCTACCGGCATACCCGGATCGGCCATAACGGCAACGAGTTCGAATGCCTGAAATTCCGCACCATGGTTCTCGACGGCGACAGCGTGCTCGAGGACCATCTGCGCCGCAATCCGGCCCAGCGCCGCGAATGGCTGGAAACACGCAAGCTGAAGAGCGACCCGCGCGTCACCCGCGTCGGCGGGGTGCTGCGCAAGCTCAGCATCGACGAGCTGCCGCAGCTCATCAACATCCTGACGGGCGACATGAGCATCGTCGGCCCGCGCCCGGTGGTCGACGACGAGCTGTCCTATTACGGTCGCGCGGCCCAGTTCTATTTGCGCTCCCGCCCCGGCCTGACCGGGCTGTGGCAGATCAGCGGCCGCAACGACACCTCCTACCAGTCCCGCGTGGCCTTTGATCGCCAGTATGTCGAGAACTGGTCGCTCGGGCAGGACGTCCTGATCATCGTGAAGACCGTGCCGGCCGTTTGCGCCCAGCGCGGCAGCTACTGACCGGGCCGGCCATGATTCCGACCAGGCCAGGCTACCGTCCGATCCGCCGGCGGCGGGGTGCCGCTTGCGGCTGCATCGCGCTGGCGCTCGCCGTCCTGCTCCTCGCCCTGCCGGCGGCGCTCCGCCCCGCCATGGCGGCCGGGCCCGCGGCGACCTACGCCCTCGGCCCGCTCGACCAGCTGAAGATCCGGATCGCCGAGTGGCAGACCGCCGACGCGACCTTCCGCGACTGGTCGTCGGTCAGCGGCGAATACACCGTCGGGGCCGACGGCACCATTTCCATGCCCTTCATCGGCTCGGTCGAGGCGGCCGGCAAGACGACCGGCGAGCTCGCCAAGACCATCGGCAACGAGCTGCAGCAGGACCTCGGCCTCATCGACGTGCCGTCTGCCTCGGTCGAGATCGCCCAGTACCGGCCGGTCTTCATGACCGGCGACGTCCAGACGCCCGGCAAATATCCCTACCAGCCGGGCCTGACCGTCCTGAAGGCGGTGTCGCTTGCCGGCGGCCTGCGGCGCGAGAGCGGCGGCGGCCGTCCCGAACGCGATTTCATCAATGCCCGCGGCGACTACGACGTCCTCCTCGCCCAGCGCAACGCGCTCCTGGCGGAGAAGGCGCGGCTGATGGCCGAAGCCGAGGGCAAGCCGACGGTCGACGCCCCGCCGCAGCTGAAGGGCCAGCCGAACGCCGATCAGCTCATGGCGAACCAGAACGACATCCTGTCCATCAACAACCGCACCAAGACCTTGAAGCTGCAGGCCCTGAAGGACCTGAAGGGCCTCCTCCATTCCGAGATCGAATCGCTGAACAAGAAGGGCGCCACCCAGGAGAAGCAGCTCGAGCTGATGCAGCAGCAATTGAGCGGCCTCGGCAACCTCGCCCACAAGGGACTGGTGGTGAATTCCCGCCTCCTGAACCTTCAGGCCCAGATCGCCGACCTGCAGAGCCGGCTCCTCGACTTCGACACGACGGAGCTGCAGGCCAAGCAGGACATCAACAAGGCCGACCAGGAAAAGATCAGGTTCGAGAACGAGAGGGATTCCCAGAGGGCCCAGCAGCTCCAGGACGTCAACGTCCAGCTGCGGCAGATCCGGCACAAGCTGTCGACCAGCCGCGACCTGATGCTGGAATCGGTGCTGCAGTCGGCCTCCATGGGCGCCGGGACCATCACCAAGCCGCAAGCCGGCTACGAGATCGTTCGCACCGGCAAGGACGGGAAGTCCGGCACCATCTCGGCGAACGAAGACACGCCGGTCCAGCCGGGAGACGTGATCAGGACCACGGTGGAACTGCCCCTCGAACAGAACGGTTAGGCCGCGGGGTGCGCATTTCCAAGTCCCGCCTGGTCGATCCGGAGTTCAACACGCTTTTCGGCGTCGCGGCCCTGTCCGTCAGCTATCCCGTCTTCGCCTACTCGACACTCTTCGGGAAGCTGCCGATCCTGATCTATTACTGCGTCTGGTTCTCGCTGCTCCTGGTGGACTATCGCAAGGCGTTCGCGAACCCCTCCAGATATGCCTGGATCCTCGCCTTCACCGTGCTCGCCATGCTTTCGGTGTTCTGGTCGCGCGCGCCCGGCGTCACCGCGCGCGCCTCGGTCCAGTATCTGTCGCACGTGCTGTGCATTCTCATCGCCGCGCGCACCGTCAGCCCGAGAACCTTCACCCTCGGCTCGATATCCGGCATCTTCCTCGTCGTCGTCTATTCGCTGGCGACCGGCCGGCATCTCTACGATCCGATCGACGGCGGCTTCAGCATGGTCGGCGCCTTCGCGTCGAAGAACCAGCTCGGCCTGTACTCGTCCGTCGGCCTGTTCGTGTCCTTCTGCAGCCTGTGGCTCTATCGGGAGCGCTGGCCCGTGCGCGTCGCCGCCGGCCTTGTCGGCCTCCTGTGCGCCTACACGCTGCTGGCGTCGAATTCTGCGACGTCGCTCATCAGCATTCTCGCCGCGATCGCCGCGGTCGTCGGCACCTCGCTGCTGCTGCGCTTCGCCCCCGGCAGCAGGCGGGCGCTGCTCGTCGGTGCGCTGGTCTTCGGCGGGGCGCTCGTCTTCGTCGCCGTGCAGTCCGGCGCCGTCGGACTGGTGCTCGGCGCGTTCAACAAGAACACCACCCTGACCGGCCGCACCTTCCTCTGGGCGCAGGGCCTGGCGGAGGCGCGGCACGCGCCCGTGCTGGGCCTCGGCTACCGGGCCTACTGGGTGCCCGGCTTCCCGGGACCAGAACGGCTCTGGGAGCAGTTCTACATCACCACGCGCACCGGCTTCCATTTCCACGACACCTATATCGAGACGCTGGTGGAAACCGGGCTGGTCGGCGCCGTCCTGCTCTCGCTGGTTCTGCTCGCGGCACTCGTCGGACACACGCAGCGCGTCATCGCCGGGCCGGACCGGCCCGGTTCGCAGGTGATGTTCGGCATCTGCGTCCTGCTGCTCGTCCGCTCCTTCGTCGAGGTGGACATCCTCGCGCCCTACGACGTCGGCTCGTTCCTGCTCTACTACGCGGCCGGGCTGATCGCCGTCCCGCAGGCCTCCACCCGCGGCGCGGCGGCCGGCTCGAAACCAAAGCCGCCGCCGCCATGGACGGCCGAACCGAACCGATGGCCGGAATGAGCCGGACGCTTCGGCAAAGACGGCGGGGACGTCCCCGCCCGTGAACGCCGCCCGACCGATCCGATCGCACCTCGTCCTGGTGGGCGGAGGGCACGCCCATGCAGAGGTCCTGCGAACCTTCGGGATCGATCCCCTGCCGGACGTGCGGGTAACGCTCGTGGCCAAGGAGATCCAAGCGCCCTATTCCGGCATGCTTCCCGGGTTGATCGCCGGGCACTATGCCGCTGAGGAGTGCCATATCGACATGATCCGGCTGGCCGCGTTCGCCGGCGCGGACGTTGTCCATGGCGAGGCCGACGGCGTGGATGCGGCCGCGGGACGGCTCTCGATCCGCGGTCGGCCACCCCTCGGCTTCGACCTCCTGTCCCTCGATGTCGGCCTCACGCCGTCCACCGCCGCCGTGAAGGGGGCCGCGCAGTTCGGCCTCGCCGTGAAGCCGATCTCCACCTTCTGGCCGCGCTGGAACGACGTGCTGGACAAGGTCCTGGAACCCGGCGGGCCGCGGCGGTTCGCCGTCGTCGGCGGCGGTCCCGCCGGCTACGAACTGGTGCTGGCGATCCGCAACCGGGTTCTCGCCGAGGCCAAGGCCCTGCCCGACGGGGAGCGCTTCGCCTTCGCCCTCGTCACGCAAGGCCGCCTGCTCGAAACGGTCGGCGAACGGGCCCGGCGCATGGCGAGGGAGGAGCTGGCGCGGGCCGGCGTCGCCCTCGTCGAGAACGAGAGGGTGGAGGAGATCACGGCGGCCGGCCTGACCCTGGCGAGCGGCCGCAGGCTGCCATGCGGCGTACCGGTGCTGTGCACGGAGGGTGCCGCGCCCCCCTGGCTGGCGGCCTCGGGCCTGGCATGCGACGAGCTCGGGTTCGCCCTCGTCCGCCCAACGCTGCAGCTCGTCGACCACGACAATGTCTTCGCGGCCGGCGACTGCGCCTCGCTCCTGGGCAGGCCGCTGCCGAAGGCCGGCGTCTTCGCCGTGCGCCAGGCACCCGTCCTCGCCGACAATCTCAGGCGCCGCTCGCGGCAGCGGCCCCTGCGCACCTACCGGCCGCAGACGAAGGTCCTCGCTCTGCTCTCCAACGGCCGGAAGTCGGCGATTGCGACGCGCGGACGCTGGGCGTTCCGGGGCGCTTCGATGTGGTGGTGGAAGGACGCCATCGACCGGCGCTTCATGCGCCGGTTCCACGACCTGCCCGACATCGACCGGTCGCCGGAAACCGGTCCCGGACGGCCGCCGGAATGACAGGCGACTTGCAGGCGGTCGTCTTGCGTGACGGATCGGTCCCGCGGCTGCTTGGCGGGAAATGGTGGAGCCGAGGGGAAACCCTTGTCTGCATAGCAAGAAGTGCAGCTCTGATCCGCAGCTCATGCGCTCTGCGCAGACGGAGTGCCGGCGATCTGCATCGACGCCCGCGACCCCGAAGCGGCACTCGATATGGCACCGAGCAGGACCGACCCGCACGCGCGTCGCTGCCCGCACCCGGTCGGTTCGGTTCACCACCGGGCTTTCCAACCGGATCCGCGGCCTCGTGAAGACCTTTGGCCTGCCGGTTCCGGCCGGAACGGGAAGCGTCCTTGAGAAGAACGTCCGGCGCCTTCTTGTCGATCAGGACGGGCTTGCATCAATCGTGGCCCCCGACAGTAACGTCGGACGCATCTTCCAAACGAGCGCCAAAAGGAGTAGGCCTCCGCCAATCTCACCGAATTTGCGCAGATAATGGAAGATGTTGGTATTGCATCGATCTGGATATTTTAGATTTTTATTGGTAACTGTAACCCGCGGTTTCGAGCAATGGTGGTGATTGACTGACGCTAATGCGCAGGGTCCGGCGGAAATCACTCGATGCAGCTTTCGCGGAGCGCGACATGAATGAGCAAGAATCGCCGCGGATCGCAGTCGGTATTGCCACGGCCGGAAGGCCACTCGTGCTTTCCAAGACCGTCTATCATCTGGTCCAACAAAGCCGCCCGCCCGATGTGATCGCGATTTGCCCGGCATCGGCGGAGGACGTCGACCGGGCGTCGATAGATACTTTCGCCCAGCCGCTGACCCTGGTCTCCGGCGTGCGCGGCAGTTGCGCCCAACGCAACGCTCTGATCCGGGAATCCGATGCGGACGTGATGATCTTCCTCGACGATGATTTTCTGCCTGCAACTGATTTCGTGGAGGAAGTCGGGCATCTCTTTCGAGATTATCCCGACGTCGTCGTCGCAACCGGTTCCGTGCTGGCCGATGGCATCCTTACGTCGGGCCTCGAATTCGAGGAGGGGCGAGGCTTTCTCGATACGGCCGGGCCAAATAGGGGCGGCCCACCGAGGGAGACCTACAACGCTTATGGCTGCAACATGGTGGTTCGGCTTGGACCCGTGCGAGAACACGGCATTCATTTTGACGAGGCCTTACCGCTCTATGGCTGGCTGGAGGACCTGGATTTTTCGCGACAACTCGCCAGCTACGGACGGATCGTGAAGAGCCCGCGGCTGCGTGGGGTTCATCTCGGAACGAAATCCTCCGGCCGGAGCCCTGCGCGACAACTCGGATACTCGCAAGTCGCCAATCCACTCTATCTGGCCGGCAAGGGAACGATGTCACGGGGGCGGGCCATAAAGCAGATTGGCCGCAATATCGTCGCGAATACCGTGCACCTGGCGAAGCCGGAACCCTGGATCGACCGCAAGGGACGCCTGGCGGGAAACCTGCTGGCGATCGGGGAGTTCATGAACGGCCGCCTGCACCCATCCCGCATCCTTGAACTTACCTAGAGCGCTTCCAGGAAAAGTGGAAACCGGTTTTCCGTCCGGAAGCGCGTAGAAACAATGAGACCTTCCAGGAAAAGTGGAAACCGGTTTTCCGTCCGGAAGCGTAGAAACAATGACTGTTCGCGATTCCGTGAAACGCGGACAGGCCTTAGGCCGTGGTAACGATTTAACGATCTGAGCCATATGGCGACCGCGTCGAGTTTGATGACGAATCCCATGAAGATGACGAGGAGTTTGTCGTAACGGGTTGCGACACGCCTGCTGACTTTCGCGCAAAAGCCCACACCATGACCGGGAAATCAGGCTCGTTCTTCATCGACGAAAGCGGTCCTGCCTTGGCCCATTTATTGAAGTTCGCCTTGACGCAGGCGCGATTGCCCCAAGCGTTCGTCGTGATCTGGTCTTCGGGGAACCCTGCCCTTTGCAACAGGCAGGTCAGGCCGGTTTCGGTCCAGCGATTGCAATCGATAGGTGAGGCATGGACACGGATGAGAAATGGCGTGGAAACTATGAATGTGCCGCCGGGTCGAAGCATCTGGTACACATTTCTGGCCGCTTCGTGAGGGTGTTTCAGATGTTCGAAGACCTGATCCGCGATTATCAGGTCGAATTGCTGTGGCAGGACTTGCGTGCAGATGTCAAATTCCGGGTAGTCGGCTGACATGTAGGACTTAAATTTCAACTCCCTCTTCCATTGAGGGCCACCAGAGATTTCGAGGGCGTCCAGCTTTTCCGGACCCATTTCATGAATATACCGAAAACAGTCACGGTACATTTCTATGCGAATCCAATCCGCCGTCTCAATACCCAATCTGCGCATCTTCTGACGCAGAAATTCCTTTACTTTTGGAAACTGACGCAAGTTTTCGACAAACATAGGTGGACCTCATTCGAATTGCCGATCGCGCTGCCATCCTGCTTCGACTGGTTTGGTGCGTCAAGATAAGCAAAGACTGAATAGCCCCTGGATTTGTGAGGCCTTCTTCCCCAATTTTGAGGCAAGGAGGCCATGACGGGGACTGGCAATTTCGGCGATGAGTTCAAGCGCGTGGCGGTCGCTCGGATCACCGGGCGGGGCTATCCCGTTTCGGAGGTTTCGAAGCGCCTCGGCGTCAGCCCGTATTCGCTTTATGTGTGGAAGCGGAAGCTCGCGAAGCCGTCAGGAGGCGATGGTGCTCAGCTTCGTGCGTACCAGTGAAATGGACCGGCGAGCATTAAGGCCTTGATTAACCGGAATTTCCAGGAACCTTATCCACTCAAGTGGAGAATGGTGGAGCCAAGGGGAGTCGAACCCCTGACCTCTACAATGCCATTGTAGCGCTCTCCCAACTGAGCTATGGCCCCGATTTTTCCCGGCTTTGGGCGGCCGGGCGGTTGCGGTGTCTTGGCGACCCCTGCGAGGCGGTCTCTTACTTCCGCACGATCCCGAGATCAAGACGTAAAACGTCCGGGCCGGAAAAAGGGCGGCGCCGGCGCCGGATCAGTTTTCCTCTTCGTCCTCCGGGCGGCCGCCGATGATGTCGCTCATGTCGTCGTCCTCGTCGTCGTCCGATTCGAGGAAGGTGTCGTCCTCGTCGTCGTCGTCGATCTCCACGTCGGAATCGTCGTCGATCTCGGGAACGTCGCCCGACTTGGCGTTCGTCTTCTCCTCGTCGTCGGCCTCCTCGAGGGAAACGATCTCGACGTCGGAACTGTCGCTGTCGACCTCGGCCACTTCCTCCTCTTCCTCCCTCTCGACCACCTTGGACGAGCCGGTGTCCTCGAAGAAAGACAGGGGAAACGACTTGCCCGTATAGGGCGAGACGATCGGATTCTTGTTGAGATCGTAAAACTTGCGGCCCGTATCGGGACAGACGCGCTTCGTGCCGAGTTCGGGTTTTGCCACGGTTACAAGCCTCGCAGATGGCGGTGTTCGACCGGACTCGGAGGGTCCGTCCGGAGCCCCCGCCAAGTCCGGTTTCGAGGTCCCCATACTGATCTTGGCCCGCTCTGTCAAAGCCTATCTGGCGCGCGCGGCGCGCAGGCATTTTCGTCCTCGGGAGATGACCGCGCCCGATGCCTGTGATAGGGCACGGTCCGACCGCCGCTCCCCGGGTGCCGGCGCCCACGCACCCGACAGCCTGCCGACCGACATGACACACTCTCCCGACCGCCTGAAACCAGCCGTCTCCCGCGCCGCGCCGCCGCTCGCCGGCCGGGTGCGCATGCCGGGAGACAAGTCGATTTCCCACAGGTCGCTGATGTTCGGCGGCCTGGCGAGCGGACAGACGCGGATCCGCGGCCTGCTGGAGAGCGAGGACGTCGTCAACACCGGCCACGCCATGGCGGAGATGGGCGCCCGGCTGCGCCGCGAGGGCGGCGAGTGGATCGTCGACGGCACCGGCAACGGCTGCCTCCTGGAGCCCGCCGGCCCCCTCGATTTCGGCAATGCCGGCACCGGCTGCCGGCTGACCATGGGGCTCGTCGGAGTCTACGGCTTCGAGACCACCTTCACCGGCGACCGGTCGCTGCAGAGCCGGCCCATGGGCCGCGTGCTCGATCCGCTGCGGAAGATGGGGACGCAGGTGACGGCCCGCGAGGGCGACCGGCTGCCCGCGACGCTTCGCGGACCCGAGGTCGCAAGCCCGATCGCCTACCGCGTGCCGATGGCCTCGGCCCAGGTCAAGTCCGCCGTGCTCCTCGCGGGCCTCAACGCGCCGGGGATCACGACGGTGATCGAACCCGTCATGACGCGCGACCACACAGAGAAGATGCTGGCCGGCTTCGGCGCCGAGCTGGAGGTCGAGACCGCGGCCGACGGCGTTCGCACCATCCGGCTTCAGGGCCAGGGGCGGCTCTCCGGCCAGTCCATCGACGTGCCGGGCGATCCCTCCTCGGCCGCCTTCGCGCTGGTCGCGGGGCTCCTCGTGCCGGGCTCGGACATCGTCGTCGAGAACGTGCTGATGAACCCGACCCGGACGGGCCTCGTCACGACGCTCCTCGAGATGGGAGGCGACATCGTCGTCGAGAACCCGCGCAACGCCGGCGGCGAGGACATGGCCGACCTGCGCGTGCGCGCCAGCGACCTGAAGGGCGTCGTCGTCCCGCCGGAGCGCGCGCCCTCCATGATCGACGAATATCCGGTCCTGGCGGTCGCGGCCGCCTTCGCCGAGGGCGAGACCGTCATGGACGGCATAGAGGAACTCCGGGTGAAGGAGTCCGACCGCCTCGCAGCCGTCGCCCGCGGCCTCGAGTTGAACGGCGTCGACTGCACCGAGGGGGCGGCCGTCCTCACGGTTCGCGGACGTCCGGGCGGAAAAGGCCTCGGTTCGCCGTCCGGCGCCCGCGTGGCGACGCATCTCGACCACCGCATCGCGATGAGCTTCCTCGTCATGGGCCTGGCGAGCGAACACCCGGTCGCGGTGGACGACTGCGGCATCATCGCGACGAGCTTTCCCGAATTCATGGGCCTCCTGACCGGCCTCGGGGCACCGATTTCGGAAGTCGAGGGGGAGGCGGAGGCGCGGGGATGAAAGACGACGCCGCGGCGTTCCGCCCGACCGCGGACGCGGGAACCGGCCCGAGGAGGAAGCGAGGATGACCCAGACGATCGCGCTCGACGGTCCGGCGGCGTCCGGCAAGGGGACGCTCGCGCGCCGGCTGGCCGCCCATTACGGGTTCCATCATCTCGACACGGGGCTGACCTACCGGGCCGCCGCCAAGGCGCTCGTCGATGCGGCGCTGCCCCTCGACGACGAGGAGACGGCGGCGCGCATGGCACGCCGGGTCGATCTCGCGCGGCTCGACCGCACGACGCTCTCCTCCCACGAGATCGGCGATGCGGCCTCGCGCATCGCGGTGATGCCGGCGGTGCGCCGTGCGCTGGTCGAGGCGCAGCGGCGCTTCGCCGCCATGCCCCCCGGCACCGTCCTGGACGGACGCGACATCGGGACGGTCGTCTGTCCGGACGCGGCGGTGAAGCTCTACGTCACCGCATCCGCCGAAACCCGGGCGCAGCGCCGCCTCGACGAGATCCGCGCCTCGGGCGGCGACGCGCGCTACGAGGAAATCCTCGCCGACCTGAAGCGCCGCGACGCGCGCGACACGGAACGCACCGACTCGCCCCTCAGGCCCGCCGAAGACGCGCACTTGCTTGATACGACCGAAATGGGTATAGAAGCCGCGTTCCGGGCGGCACGAGACCTGATCGATCAGGCGATGAACGTCCGGAATGCGGATTAGTACGGGGCGTCGCGGCAGGCCGCGAGCGCCCTTTCCTTTTTTCCGCTCGTTCGATGCCCTCGCGGGCCGACAAACCGTCTTCGGGCCGGTCGCATGCGCCGGTTCCGGGCTCCCGGGGAGCCCTGACCGTCCGAAGGCAGATGCAACGCGAACCCACGGCGCTCGTCCGCTGCGCGGCTTTTCAGCCGGCCGGCGGATCGCTCAGGAGAATTCATGACTGTAGAAACCCCCACGCGGGAGGACTTCGCCGCCCTCCTCGAAGAATCGTTCCAGGGCAACGATCTCGCCGAAGGCTACGTTGCCAAGGGCATCGTCACGGCGATCGAAAAGGACGTCGCCATCGTCGACGTCGGCCTCAAGGTCGAAGGCCGCGTGCCTCTGAAGGAATTCGGCGCCAAGTCGAAGGACGGAACCCTCGTCGTCGGCGACGAAGTCGAGGTCTATGTCGAACGCATCGAGAACGCCCTCGGCGAAGCCGTGCTGTCGCGCGAGAAGGCGCGCCGCGAGGAAAGCTGGGTCCGCCTCGAAGAGAAGTTCAACGCGGGCGAGCGGGTCGAGGGCGTCATCTTCAACCAGGTCAAGGGCGGCTTCACCGTCGACCTCGACGGGGCGGTGGCCTTCCTTCCGCGCTCGCAGGTCGACATCCGTCCGATCCGCGACGTCACGCCGCTGATGCACAATCCGCAGCCCTTCGAGATCCTCAAGATGGACAAGCGCCGCGGCAACATCGTCGTTTCGCGCCGCACCGTGCTCGAGGAAAGCCGCGCCGAACAGCGTTCGGAAATCGTGCAGAACCTCGAGGAAGGCCAGGTGGTCGAGGGCGTCGTCAAGAACATCACCGACTACGGTGCGTTCGTCGACCTCGGCGGCATCGACGGCCTGCTTCACGTCACCGACATGGCCTGGCGCCGCGTCAACCATCCGACGGAGATCCTGCAGATCGGCCAGACCGTCAAGGTCCAGATCATCCGCATCAACCAGGAGACCCACCGCATCTCGCTCGGCATGAAGCAGCTCGAGGCGGATCCGTGGGACGGCATCGGCGCCAAGTACCCGGTCGGCAAGAAGATCGCCGGCACGGTGACCAACATCACCGACTACGGTGCCTTCGTCGAGCTGGAGCCGGGCATCGAGGGCCTGATCCACATCTCCGAGATGTCCTGGACGAAGAAGAACGTCCATCCCGGCAAGATCCTGTCGACGTCGCAGGAGGTCGAGGTGGTCATCCTCGAGGTGGATCCGGTCAAGCGCCGCATCTCCCTCGGTCTCAAGCAGACGCTCGAGAACCCGTGGGAGGCCTTCTCGCACTCCCATCCCTCCGGCACGGAAGTCGAGGGCGAGGTCAAGAACAAGACCGAATTCGGCCTGTTCATCGGTCTCGACGGCGATGTCGACGGCATGGTCCACCTCTCCGACCTCGACTGGACGCGTCCGGGCGAGCAGGTCATCGAGGAGTTCAACAAGGGCGACGTCGTCAAGGCCGTCGTCCTCGACGTGGACATCGAGAAGGAGCGCATCTCGCTCGGCATCAAGCAGCTCGGGCGCGACGCGCTCGGCGATGCCGCGGCCTCCGGGGGCCTGCGCAAGAACGCCGTCGTCTCGGCCGAAGTGACCGCCACCAACGATGGCGGCATCGAGGTGAGGCTGGTGGATCATCCGGACGTGTCGGCCTTCATCCGCCGGTCGGACCTGTCGCGCGACCGCGACGAGCAGCGTCCGGACCGCTTCTCGGTCGGCCAGGTCGTCGACGCGCGCGTGACCAACTTCTCCAAGCGGGACCGCAAGGTGTCGCTGTCGATCAAGGCGCTGGAAATCGCCGAGGAGAAGGAAGCCGTGGCACAGTACGGTTCGTCCGACTCGGGCGCCTCCCTCGGCGACATCCTGGGAGCCGCGCTGAAGAAGCAGGAAGAGAAGTAGTCCTCTCCGTCCGGAAGGACTTCGAAACGGCCCGCGGAGCGATCGCCCCGCGGGCTTTTTTCGTGCGGCCTATCCGGCGGCGTCCTCAGCTGTGGGCGAAGATGTCGGTCTCCTCCCACCCGAGAAGGTCGAGCTTCGCCCGCGTCGGCAGGAACCGGAAGCAGGCCGCGGCGAGCTCCTGCCGGCCGTCGCGCACCAGCCGCTCCGTCAGCCGGTCCCGCAGCGCATGCAGGTGGAGCACGTCGGACGCGGCGTATTCGAGCTGGGCCTGGCTGAGGTCCTCGGCGGCCCAGTCGGAGGATTGCTGCTGCTTGGAGATGTCGATGTCGAGCATCTCCTTGAGATTGTCCTTCAGGCCGTGCCGGTCCGTGTAGGTGCGCGTCAGCCGCGAGGCGATCTTCGTGCAGAACACCGGTTCGCACACCAGGCCGAACGCGTTGTAGAGGACGGCGATGTCGAACCGGCCGTAGTGGAAGATCTTCTGCCGGCCCGGCGCGCCGAGCAGCCGGACGAGGTTCGGCGCCTGGGTCTGCCCGGCGGCGATCTGGATCACGTCGGCCGATCCGTCGCCCGGCGACAGCTGCACCACGCACAGCCTGTCGCGGCGCGGCACCAGCCCGAGGGTTTCCGTGTCGATGGCGATGTCGCCGGCATAGCGCGCCGCATCGGCCTCCGGAATGTCGCCGCGATGGTGGCGGATCGTAGCCATTTGAGGTCCTTTCCAAACATGTCTGACCGCTGAGAGCCTATAGAGCAAAGCGCGCCGAAGTGGAACGGCGGCTCCGCCGCCCGAGCGACCCCGAGCCGCCGCCGCGCCCGGCAGCCTCAACGCCCGCCAACCGTGACGATCCGTCGGAATCGAACGGTCCCCCTAAGAAGATCTCAACCCCGACCCGCTAGCCTGGGGCCGATACAAGCTCGGAAAGCGACCTCATGCAGCATGCACTCACCCGTGTCGGAGACGACTTCAACCGCCGCACCTACTACCGGCGCGACGCCAACTGTCCGGCCGCGCTGATCTACCGGCACGCCGGGGCGGGCGGCTTCGCGAAGGCGAATGCGTGGGTCTCCAACATCTCGGAGGGCGGCGTCCTGCTGCTCGTCGAAGGCCTCGTCCGGGAGATCGCCGAGCTTTACGTCGTCCTGCCGGGCCTGCGCGCCAAGATCGCCGGCAAGCCCGCCCGCCAGGGCGATTTCACCGTGGCGGTCGAATTCGACTGCCCGCTCGCCACCGCCCTCGTCGACCGCATCGCCGCCATGGAGCCGAAGCCCGCCCAGCCGAAAGCCGAGCGCCCCGCCTGACCCCCCGGATTTTTTTCGGAAACGCCGATTCCCCGATTGATGCCCGCCCCGCCTTTCGCTATGTATGCCGGCGCCTGTGGGGCCATAGCTCAGCTGGGAGAGCGGTTGCATCGCACGCAACAGGTCGGCGGTTCGATTCCGCCTGGCTCCACCACCACTTCCCGCATTTGCGCAGGACCGTTTCCCGCCGGAGTCCCGCCCGCCGTCGCGCGTCGCGCGCGCCAGGGCGGGTGTTGCGCGCCGGAGGAAGACTTCCGGGCGAGAAAGGTGTATTGATCGGGCGCACGGCCGAAGGAGGTTGCGGTCGGGCGAGGGGAACGCCGTCCGGTGGCGTCATGGTCAGCGCATGCAGATGGAGCCGCGGCTTCTGAGATATATCTGGCGCCACACGCGGCGCGGCCAGATCTGGCTTTCTGTCGTCATTCTCGCGTCCATGCCGGTCTACTTCCTCCTGCTGGACATTCCCAAGCGGATCATCAACGGCCCGATCCAGGGCAAGGGATTCGCGGCCCCGGGCGACAAGCAGGCGTTCCTCGACGTCACGCTGCCTTTCGGCCGCGCGCTGTCGGGCAGCGAGGTCCACCTCTTCCACGGCTTCGAGCTCGGCCGCATCGGGCTCCTTTTCGCGCTTTCGTCGGCCTTTCTCGTCCTCGTCGTCATCAACGGCGGCTTCAAGCTCTACATCAACACCTACAAGGGCCGGATCGGCGAGCGGCTGCTGCAGCATCTGCGCTACCAGATGATCGACCGGCTGCTGCGCTTCCCGCCCTGGCACGCGCGCCGCGTCCGCACGGCCGAGATCGCGGGGATCGTCAAGGACGAAGTCGACCCCCTGTCCGAGTTCATCGGCGACAGCTTCTCCGCCCCGCTCTTCCTCGCCGGCCAGGCGCTGACGGGCCTCGGGTTCCTGTTCCTGCAGAACATGTGGTTCGGGCTCCTGACGCTGTTGATCGTCGCGCTGCAGGTCGTGGTCATTCCGCGGCTCCGGCGCAAGCTCATCCACCTCGGCCGGGAGCGCCAGGCGACCGCGCGCCAGATGGCCACCCGCATCGGCGAGATCGTCCAGGGCACCAACGACCTGCACCTGAACGACCTGTCGAACCAGGCGAGGGCGGATTTCCTGGAGCGGCTCCGGACGATCCTCGGCATCCGTCTCGACCTCTACCGCCGGAAGTTCTCCGTCAAGTTCCTCAACAACCTGCTGATGCAGTTCACGTCCGTGCTCTTCTATCTGATCGGCGGCTACTTCGTGATCGCCGGCCGGCTGGACGTCGGCGCCCTGGTCGCCTCCATCGCCGCCTACAAGGACCTTCCCACCCCGATCAAGGGACTGATCGACTGGGACCAGCAGCGCCTGCTGTCGCAGGTCCGCTATGCGCAGGCGCTCGAGCCGTTCCACCTCGATCAGCTCCCGGCCCCGGACATTCAGGACGCCGACCACGCCGGGCGCATCGGCACCGGGTTCGAGGTGCGCGGCGTCTCGGTCAGGGAGGACGGGCATCCCGCCCTTCTCGACGGCGTCTCGCTGGCCGTCGGCGTGCGCGAGCGCGTGGGGATCGTCTCCGTGCCCCCGGAGGCCGGCGCGCGGCTTCTCGAGATCATGGCCCGGCTCGTCCAGCAGGCGAGCGGGCAGGTGCTGCTCGACGGGCGTCCCCTCGACGGCCTGCCGGAATCCCTGACGGGCAGGTCGATCGGCTATGTCGACGGCGACGGGTTCCTGCCGGCCGGCACGATCCGCGACACGCTGCTCGCGGTCCTTCGCAACCGTCCGGTCGGGCGGCCGCCGCCGACCGGGCCCGACGACGGCGGCCTGCCCGCCGCGGAACTGCGGTTCGGCGCCGACTGGACCGACCTCGAACGCGTCGGCGCGCGCGACGAGGGCGACCTCGATTCCCTCGTCGCGACGGCCGCCCGCAGGACCGGCCTCTACGACGACATCTGCGAGATCGGCCTCAACAGCCGCCTTCCCGACGACGCTCCGGCCGAAATGCGGGCGTCCGTCGTCGCCGACCGGACGCTGCTGCACGAGCGCCTCCGGGAGGCAGACCTCCTCGCGCATGTCGAATTCTTCGAGGCCGGCCGCTACCTGACCCAGGCGTCCATCGGAGAGAACATCGTTTTCGGCGCCCCCATGGATCCGGCCTTCGCGTCCCCGCAGCTCGCCCGCAATCCGGTCCTCCTCGACGTGCTCGACGGCTCGGGACTGAAGGCGCCGCTTCTCGCGCTCGGGCGGGACGTGGCGGCCACCCTTGCCGAAATGTTCGAGACCGTCTCCGCGGCAAGCCCGCTGTTCAACCTCGTCGGGTCGATCACGCCGGAGCGGATCGCCCTGCTCGGCGATATCGTCAAGCGCGCGGCCGCAGGGCCCGGCGGCGTCGGGGCGGGCGACCAGCGGGAGCTGCTCGCCCTCGCGCTCGACTACACCGAGACCGGCTACCGGTTCGGCCTGCTCGGCCCGGAACTCGAAGCCGGCATCCTCGACGGGCGCAGGAGGTTCCACGCGCTTCTGGAGGCGATGCCGGACCCGCCCGTCCTTGCCCACGATCCCGCCGTCTACGATCCCTCGCTCAGCATTCTCGACAACGTCGTCTTCGGCCTCGTCGCGACGCGCAACGTCAACGCCCGCGCCCGCGTGTTCGAGGCGGTGCGCGCCGTCCTGAAGTCCGGCGGCCACTGGGACGCGGTCTTCGAGGCCGGCCTGCGCTTCGGCGTCGGCTCGGGCGGGCGCGGCCTCTCGGATGCGCAGCGGCAAAAGCTCCGTCTCGCCCGGGCGCTGATCAAGAAGCCGGACATCCTCATTCTCAATCGCGCCTGCTCGATCCTGCCGCGCAGCGAGCAGCAGCGGCTCCTGGAGGCCGTGCTCGGCGATCCGGGGGACGCGGGCGATACGGCGCCGGGCATCGTCTGCCTGCCCTGCGACCCGGAGCACGCCGCCCTGTTCGACCGCGTCATCGTGCTGCAGAACGGCCACGTCGTCGGCGACGGCCCGCCGTCGGAGGTCTTGACCGGCCCGCAGCCGGCGACGCAAATGGTCGGGGTCTAAATCAATTCCAGGAAAAGTGGGGACCGGTTTTCCGTCCGGAATTGCGGAAAGGAAAAAAGCAATTCCAGGAAAAGTGGGGACCGGTTTTCCGTCCGGAATTGCGGTAGAAGGGGAAATGGAGCGCCAATGCGCTCCGGAGCGAGGCGAGGAAGACCGATGGTCGCGAGCAAGTTCGGATCGGGCGGGGACGGGGGATCGATCGAGAGCGACGCGGCCATGCTGCGGGCGGTCCCGTTTCTCAGCGACGTGGAGACGGCCCGCCTCAAGCTTCTCGCCTATGCCTCCGAGCGCCTCGATTTCGACGGCGGCGACATCGTCTTCGAACAGGACAGCACCGGCAGCGACGTCTATTTCGTCCTGGATGGAAAGGCCGACGTCGTGGCCGCGTCCGAGCGCGGGCCGGTGCTCGTCGCGACCTTGCCGCGGCATGCGCTGTTCGGCGAGATCTCGGCGTTTTGCGACGTGCCCCGCACGGCCGGAGTGCGGGCCCACGGCAGGCTCAGCGTGCTGCGCATCCCGCAGGCGGCCTTCCTGAGCCTGATCGAGGAATCACCGGCCCTGGCCCTGAAGGTGGTGCGCGAACTCGCTACCCGGCTCTCCAGGACCACCCGCGAACTCGCCCGCGCACAGGGGCGATAAAACCGACTTCAGGAAAAGCTGCAAGGCGCGTCAGCCGACGCGGCCGAACATCAGGATGAGGAAGATCAGGGCGGCGTAGGTGAGCTGGTGGAGCAGCTGGTCGGCGCCGTGCGCGGCCCAGAAGAGCTGCGACGTCACGTCCGGCTGCCGTGCCGCCGACCAGCGCGACTTCGCGAAGTCGATGAGATAGTGGGCGACGCATTCGCCGAGCGCCAGCAGGATGAGGGGGAGGGCCGACAATCCGTAGAGCAGCATGATGGCGGCGCTGCCGAGGCCGTGGACGAGCGCGTGGACATATCCGCCCGCATGCATGGGGTCGCCCTTGCCCCGGATCATCCACGTCGGCTGCAGCAGGTAGTCGGCGACGAAATGCTTGATCTGGAACGACACGAGAAGGATGAGGAAGAGAACGTCCATCGCTGTAGAATTGCGCCCTTTTCCGGTTTTGGAAAGCCTATGGCCTCAAAAGGTACGTGGTCATGACGCCGACGCCTTTCAAGTCGACCGGCGGGCGCTGTTCGAGCGGCCAGCGCCCCGACAGCGCCTGCCGGGTCCCCTCCGAAAGCTGGAGGCATCCGGCGACGCCCTGGGATTCCAGGCGGCTGGCGATGTTCACCGTCTCGCCCCAGATGTCGTAGACGAACCGCCGGCGGCCGATGAGCCCCGCCACCACGGGTCCGGTATGGACGCCGATGCGCACCTGGAACCCGTCCTCCCGCGCCGGCCCGGCCAGCGCCTCCAGCATCGCCACGCCGAGCGCGACGATGCGGTCTGCATGGTCGTCCGTCGCCTCCGGCACGCCGCTGGCGGCCATGTAGGCGTCGCCGATCGTCTTGATCTTCTCCACGCAATGGTGCTCGGCCAGCTGGTCGAAGGTCTCGAACATGGCGCCGAGGCGCTCGACCAGCACCGTGGCCGGCAGCCGGGCGGCGATCGGCGAGAAGCCCACGATGTCGGCGAAGAGGACCGTCACCGCGCCGAACCGGTCGGCGATCAGCTTCTCGCCGTCCTTCAGGCGGGTGACGATCTGCCCCGGTAGTACGGCCCTGAGGAGCGCGTCGGTGCGCTTCTGCTCGGCCTGGATCCGCGCGAGGTATCTCCGCTCCCGGTCGACCCAGCGCTTCCGCTCGAGGACGGCGTTGATCCGGGCCTTGAGGAGGACCGGGTTGAACGGCTTCGGCAAATAGTCGTCCGCCCCCGATTCGATGCAGCGCGCCACTGCGTCGACGTCGGAAAGGCCGGAGATCATGATCACAGGAATATGCCGCCGGTCCCGGTCCGCCTTCAGCCGGCGGAGAACCTCGATGCCGTTCATGTCCGGCATCAGGACGTCGAGCAGGATCAGGTCGAACTCGCGTTCGCCGAGGAGGTTGAGCGCCGCCGTCCCGCCGTCTGCCGTCGCCACTGCGTGGCCTTCCCGCGCCAGTCGCCGGCTCAGGAGCTGGCGGTTGCCGGCGACGTCGTCGACGACGAGGATCGTCCCGGGTCTCGCCGGCGCGGTCTCCTCGGCGACGACCGACATCTGCAGCCGGCCCGCGTCGAGCCCGGCCGCGATGCCGCCCGCCGGGGCGCCCTCCGCTCCCGTCCCGCTCGACGCGGCGGACAGGTCCGCGATCGCGTCGACCCGCGTCAGAAGATCGCCGGCTGCCGCCAGAAGCGCGTCGAGGTCGCCGACGAGGTCCGCGCCCCCGCTGGCCCCGCTGTCCTCCAGCATCAGTTCCGCATAGCCGATGATGGCGTTGAGCGGCGTGCGAAGATCGTGGCGCACGCGCACGGGGTCCGGCTCCGCCGCGGGCCCGCCCGTCGCGCTCCTGCCGCCCATCAGGCTTTCGACCAAATCGTTCAGCTGCCGCACGGCCGTCCCGACGCGATCGAGGTCGGCCTGCAGCTCCGGCAGGCCGGAGGAGGACGTCCGTTCGTTGAGCAGGTCGGAGAGGCCGATGAGGGCCTGCGCCGGGCCGGCGAGCTGCTGCGCGGCGTGGGCGGCCAGCGCATTCCGTTCGAAATCGCTTCGTCCGTCCATCTCAACCTGCGCCGATATCGGCCAGGAGCCTCTCGATCTTGCCGAGCAGCCGCGACAGGTCCACCGGCTTGCTGTCGTAGTCGTCGCAGCCCGCGTCGAGCGCCTGCTGCCGGTCCTCCGCCATCGCATGGGCCGTGAGCGCGATCACGGGTATCGCCGCGGTCGTCGGATCCGCCTTGATCCTGCGCGTCGCCTCCCATCCGTCGATGACCGGCAGGCTCATGTCCATCAGCACGAGGTCCGGCCGCTCCGACAGGGCCGTCTCGACCCCGCTCTCGCCGTTTTCGGCGATGAGCACGTCGAAGCCGCGCCGTTTCAGCCGTCTCGACAGCATGTCGCGATTCATTTCGTTGTCCTCTACCAGGAGAATTCTCGCCATGGCCGTCCTCCTTCGGGTCACGCCGGTCCGGCGGGGTCGGGCGCAGCGCCCTGGCCGGTGAGCGCGATCTGTCGCTCGAGGGCCTGCACGAGCTGGTTGCGGCTGTTGGCGCCCTTGTTGACGACGGCGACCGCCCGCTCGCGCAGCCATTTCAGTTCGTTGGCCGAAAGATCCTTGGAGGTGACGACGACCACCGGAATCGTCTGGAATTCCGGCGATTGCTGCATCTCGTTGAGGGTCTGGAAGCCGTCCATCTCCGGCATCAGCAGATCGAGCAGCACGAGGCGCGGCGGCCTCTGTCGCATCAGCTCGAGGCCGCGCGCGCCGTTGCCGGCTTCCCGCACCGTCCAGCCGTTCTTGACCAGGATCCGCCGCAGGAAGTCGCGCGACGGCCCGTCGTCGTCGATCACCAGCACGTCGTGCTCGCCGCCGCCATGGGCGTTGACCGTGCGGATCAGCCGGTCCTTGTCGATGGGCTTCGTCAGGTATTCGACGGCGCCGAGGGAGAGCCCGAGCTCGCGGTCCGCCAGGATCGTGGCGAGGATGACCGGTATCTCGCAGAGGTCCGGGTCGCTCTTCAGCGAGCGCAGCACCGACCAGCCGTCCTGGTGCGGCATGATGATGTCGAGAATGATCGCCGCCGGGCGCCGGCTGCGCGCCGCTTCGATGCCCTCCGCCCCGTTCGCCGCCTCGATGGCGGCGAGGCCCGCCTCGGCGAGCGCCTGGGTGACGACGCGCCGCGCCGCCGGGTCGTCGTCGATGATGAGGACCGATTGCGTGCCGGGTGGAACGACCGGCGCCGCCGTCGTGCCCGCCGCCGCCTCCTCTTCCGCGTCGGAGACCGGGCAGAGGGCCGGCACCTCCATGGTGAAGCTCGATCCCTGTCCGGCCTGGCTGTCGACCTGCACGGTACCGCCGATCATGCCGCAGAAGCTTCGCGTGATGCTGAGGCCGAGCCCGGTGCCGCCGTAGTTGCGGGTGGTCGAGGCGTCCGCCTGGGTGAAGGCGTTGAACAGGCGCGCCTGCTGCTCCGCCGTCATGCCGATGCCGGTGTCCCGGACGACGAAGACGAGCCAGTCGCCGTCCGCCCGCTCCTCCCGTCTCGCCGTCAGCGTGACGGTGCCGGATTCGGTGAATTTCGCGGCGTTGGAAAGCAGGTTGAAGAGGTTCTGGCGCAGCTTGGTCTGGTCCGAATGCATCGTTCCGAGATCGCCCGCCAGCTCGGCGACGAAGCGATTGCCGTTCTGCGCGATCAGCGGCGCGACGGTGGCCTCGACGTCCTTGATCAGCGCGCCGACGTCGAAGGTCTCCGCATAGACCTCCATCTTGTTCGCCTCGATCTTGGAAAGGTCGAGAATGTCGTTGATCAGCGCCAGCAGGTTGCGGCCGGCACCGGCGATCTTCTCGAGATCGGGCACGAGTTCCTCGTGCTGGTCGATCGCCTCCTCGATCAGCATTTCGCTGTAGCCGATGATGGCGTTCAGCGGCGTCCTGAGCTCGTGGCTCATCGACGCGAGGAAGCGGCTCTTGGCCTCGTTGGCCGATTCGGCGTGGCTCTTGGCGGCCTCCAGTTCCATCTGGCGGTGCTTGAGCACGGTGATGTCGGTGTAGACGGCGACGACGCCGCCCCCCGGTATCCGCCGCTTGCTGATGCGCACCCACCGGTCGGAGAATTCCATTTCCTCGACCAGCCCCTCGGGACGGGCGTGGCGGGCGAGCCGCTTCTCGATCCAGGCCTCCGGCGTCTTTCCCCTGAGGTCCACGTGCCGGCGGTCGATCTCGTCCTGGAGGACCGACCTGAAGCTCTTGCCGACGAGGTCCGCCGGATCGTCTCCGGGAAACATCTCGCAGTACCGGCTGTTCGCCAGGAGGATCCGGTCGTCCGCGTCGTAGAGGACGAAGCCGTCGGAGATGGCCTCGAGCGCGGCTGCGATCGTGGCGCGCTGGCGCTCGGCCTCTTCCTCCAGCCGCTGCCGCTCGACGACGCTTTCCCGGAAGAGCCGCAATGTATCCGCCATGGCGCCCAGCTCGTCTCGACGGCCGGCGGGAATGTCGGTGTCGTAGCGGCCGGCGGTCATGTCCGCCACGGCCCTGTTGAGGTCGCGCAGCGGCCCGACGATCGACCGCAGGACCAGCGCCGTCAGGACGACGCCGACGAGGACGAGGAAGCCGACGAGGATCGCGGCGCGGCCGGCCGTGCTCCGCGCCTGGTGGACCGCCGCCGCCCGCGCCGCCTCGGCCTCCGTGCTCACCTGGTGGACCAGCATGTCGAGGTCGGTGTCGACGTTGGCGCTGTGCGCCCGGGCCTTCGCCATCAGGGTGTTGCCGAGGATCCGGTTGTCCTTGGTGTAGCTGTCGACCGCCTTCAGCGCCGTCTCCACATAGGCGTCGACCTCCGGGCGGATCGTGGCGATGAGTTTCGGCGACGACCTCTCCAGGGCGGCGAGGCGCGTGTCGAGACGCTTGCGCGCCTCCTCGGCCTTGCGCTGCGAATTCATCAGCAGGCTGACCGAAAGATCGGTCAGCCAGTATCGGAGATCGCCGAACGCGGCCTGCGCGGAGGCGGCGGTGGCGGCGCGGTCGAACAGGATCTTGGTCGCCGCGGTGCGCTCGGCGCCGCGATAGAGCGCATGCGTCATGAAGAAGGAGGCGATCGCCAGGCTGACGAGGCCCGCCGCCGTGAGCGCCGCGATCCGGGCCGCGATGGGGATGCCGGCGCGGCGCCTTGCCGGGGACGGCGTCCCGGCCATCGTCATTTGAACAGCACGATGCTGATTGCGCCTCCGAGCTCGCCGAGCTTGCCGCCTTCCTTGGGGTAGCCGGTGATGTCCATCGCTCCCTTGGGCGCGCCGTGGCACGAAAGGCACGAAGCGGTATAGTATTCGGGTACGAGCATGCGGAACGCGGGACGACCGTCGACCGTGGTCTGCTCCGTGTAGGCCTTCTTCTTGGCCCGGTTGGGGTCGGAGAAGACGGTGTCGATCACCTTGGTTTCCCAGGCGTCGGGCAGCGCCTTGCGGTTGCGGACCAGCTCCTGCGGGGCGGTGACGCGCACCGTCGCCTCCTCGCCGACCATGTTGCCGAACTTCTCGTTCATCAGGCGCCCGAAGAGGGCGGGCACGAAGCCCTTGAAGCCGACGCCGGAGCGGTTGATGTCGTCCTGGTGCTCGTCGACGACCTCGCGCATGGCGTCGATCTGCGCCTGCAGGAGCCGCCGGTCCCTGTCGCTCAGGTCCGGCGATCCGGGCTTCTCGCCGGTATGGTCGACATAGAGCTGGGTCGCCTCCTCGACGAAACGGTTGCCATCGAGATGCTTGTCGCCGATCGACGGATCGTTGATCAGGGTCTGGTTGTTGGAAACGACGGTGCGGCCGTCGCGCAGCAGTTCCGCGAGACGCTCGGCGGTCGCGACGTCGGCCGTCTCGCCGCTGGTGTCGTCGGCCGGTGCGCCGCCGCACCAGAGGGCCGCGCAGACCGCCGTGGCGAAGAAAATCGTTCTGCCTGCGGAGACACTGTGCATCGTCGGCTTCCCCTCCGGACGCGAAGCGCCATGATATCACAGCCGGAGGATTCCGAAACAATACGGATCGCACGCCGGCGCGCCCGTTTGGCCGAAAGTTCGACCGTTTGGGCGAGGGCTAGAGCGCTTCCAGGAAAAGTGGAAACCGGTTTTCCGTCCGGAAACGCGCAAAAACAATGAGGTAGAGCCTGTTCGCGATTCCGTGAAACGCGGACAGGCTCTAAGTCTTTCGGATGAGGAATATAGCCCGATCGGGCGATGGAAGCGGCCGCCGGGCGGGCCGTTCAGGCCTCTCGCGGCGCCGCGTTCGGGTCGAGGCCGGTCGCCACGACGGAGACGCGGAAGCGCCCTTCGAGGCTTTGGTCGAAGATCGCGCCGACGACGATGTCGCTCGCCTCCTCGACCTCGTCGCGGATGCGCGTCGCCGCCTCGTCGACCTCGAACAGCGTCATGTCGCGGCCGCCCGAAATCGAGACCAGCACGCCCTTGGCGCCGCGCATCGAGCGCTCGTCGAGCAGCGGATTGGCGATCGCCGCATCGGCGGCCTCGGTCGCCCGCGCCGCGCCGGCCGCCTCTCCGGTTCCCATCATGCCGCGTCCCATCCGCCGCATGACGCTCTTCACGTCGGCGAAGTCCAGGTTGATGAGGCCTTCCTTCACGATCAGGTCGGTCACGCAGGCGACGCCGGAATAGAGCACCTTGTCGGCCGCGGCGAACGCGTCGGCGAGCGTCGTCGCCGCATCCGCGATGCGGAAGAGGTTCTGGTTCGGTATGACGATGACCGTGTCGGCGCTCTCGCGCAGCCGCTCGATGCCTTCCTCGGCGATGCGCATCCGCTTGGTGCCCTCGAAGGCGAAGGGCTTGGTGACGACCGCGACGGTGAGGATGCCCGCGTCCCGCGCCGCGCGGGCGAGGACCGGCGCCGCGCCGGTGCCGGTGCCGCCGCCCATGCCGGCGGTGACGAAGCACATGTGGGTGCCGGACAGATAGTCCATCACCTCGTCGAGGGTTTCCTCCGCCGCCGCCCTGCCGATCTCGGCGATCGCCCCGGCGCCGAGACCCTCGGTCACTTCCGCCCCCAGCTGAATGAGCCGTTCGGCCTTGGAGGCCGTCAGGGCCTGGGCGTCCGTGTTGGCGACGATGAATTCCGCGCCCTTCAGGCCCGTCGTGATCATGTTGTTGACGGCATTGCCCCCACCGCCGCCGACGCCGAGCACCGTCAGCTTCGGCCGCATCAGCGAGAGCTCCGGATGCATCCGCGTTTCGCTCGTCTCCATGTCCACTGGCTTAACCCCGGCTGCATTGAGCGGTCGGCGAATCAGTATCGCCCGATCCCGCACAGGGAATCAGAGTGGACACGGCCATGCAAGGTTCGCCGGCGCAAGTCCACCGGGGAAAGCGCCGCGGAACTCCGCGGCGCCGCCGCAAACGGGAAAAGCGACCTCCGCCGTCTGGCGAAGGTCGCTTTTTGCTGGCCTCGGTCGATCGGACCGGGGCCATGTTTCGCGATGTGCGTTCCGCTTTCGCGGGCTCCGCTAAATCGTCAGCAGGCCGCTCCGCTTGCATTTGCGCTGGCCATGCAATCAGAGAGATGGTTGAAGGTGTTGCCGAGGTTGCCGCCCAGCGCGGACGCGCCGGCGATGATCGCGACGGAGATGAGCGCAGCGATGAGACCGTATTCGATCGCGGTTGCACCCGTCTCTTCTTCCATGAAGCCCTTTACCAGGGCGCGCAGCTTGGTCGTCATTGGGATTCTCCTTTCCCGGTTCCGTATCAGCGATCCGGAGAATAACGGGCACGTTTTGCGAAACTGCTAATAAACAAGGTGAAATTGACGTTAACCGGCCGGCCCCGTCCGCGGACCGTCGGCGGCGCTTCTCCGGGCCGGTGGCCAGCGGGCCGAACGGGGAGGCGGCAGGCTGCCTGTCCCGTTCCTGGACGGCTGCCGGCCATTCACGTTTCGTAACGCGTTTCCGTGTTCCCCGGCCGTTCGTGATCGCCGGCTGCGGGTCGTTTGAGCGCAAGAGACGGAACGGCCTTCGTCTAATCAAAATTGAGAAGTTGAATTAGCAGGTTGCTGCATGTTGCCTGTCCTTGTCCGAGCGTCGCCGAAACCAACGGTTGCTGGCCTTGCGAGACGACTGCGTTCGGCTCGTCGCAACCCCCGCGTCCCGCAGTCGCCGGTTCGAGCGCGGCGTCGACCCCGAAGATGCCTTGGACCGGGCAGGCGCCGCCCGGTGCGGGAGAGAGGTGCGGGAGAGAGGTGCGGGAGAGAGAAGGCGGAATGAGCGAGGACCATCCTACCGTCGGCCCCACCGTCGGCCCCACCGTCGGCCGTCGTCGTACCGATGTACAACGCCGAGAGGACGGTGGCCGAGACCCTGACCAGCATCTGCCGGCAGACCTACCGGTCGCTGGACATCGTCGTCGTCGACGACGGCTCCGTCGACGCATCGGCGGAGATCGCCGCGTCCTTCCGGGAACGCGATCCGCGGGTTCGCCTGCTCCGCCAGCGCAACGGCGGCGTGGCGGTGGCCCGCAACAACGGCGCGGCCGCGACCGACGCGGAATTCTTGGCCTTCGTCGATGCCGACGACCTGTGGGCCCCCGCCAAGATCGAGCTGCAGATGCAGGCCCTGCGCCGGGGCGGCCCCTCGGCCGGGCTCGCCTATTGCTGGTTCGCCCAGATCGACGGCGCCGGCCGCGTGTTCTCGCTGATCAACCGCCCGCAGGCGGAGGGCCGGGTTCTCGGGCAGATGTGCAGGAGCAACTTCGTCGGCAACGGAAGTTCGATGCTGGTGCGCCGCCGCGTGTTCGAGGAGGCGGGGCAGTTCGATCCGTCCCTTCGCGCGCGTCGTGCCCAGGGTTGCGAAGACCTCCTCATGTGCCTCAGGATCGCCGAGAGCCACGAGTTCCGCGTCGTTCCGCAGTTCCTCGTCGGCTACCGCATCACCGACGCGAACATGTCGAGCGACGTCATGCAGATGCTCCGATCCTGCGAGATCGTCCTCGCCGACTATCACCGGCGATACCCGCAATACGGCCCGGAACTCGACGCCCATCTGGTCGACATGGTCAACTGGCTGGTGATCCGGGCCTTCATCGCGGGGAACTTCCTCGACGCCTGCGCCCTCCTGAAGAAGTTCTTCGCGCTGGACCCGGGCCTTGCGACGACCCGGCTGCCGAGCATGATGGACGTCTACTGTCGCGCCAGGCTGGCGCCGCGCTGGTTCAAGGCGGGCCTGCGGCGCCTCAGCGGCAAGGACGGCGAATACAGGCCGCTGTTCGGGGAATTGGTCTCGTGATGCCGGCCGTCCCCCTCCTTGCGCGCCTGCGCGCGCTCTTCCGCCTCGCCGCGGTGCCCGCCTGGGCCGGCCCGTCGATCGTCGGGCTCGGCCTCGCGGCGGCGGTGCTGGAGGGCGCCGGCCTCTTCCTCTTCATTCCGCTCATCCGCAGCCTCGGAGCGTCGGCGCCCCATGCCGGCCGGTGGCAGGCGATGTTCGACTGGCTCCTCGCCGCCGTTCCCGCACGGCACCTGACGGCGTTCCTGGTGGCGATCCTGTGCCTGAGCATCCTCCTGAAGAACCTCGTCCACCTGGTCAACACCTGGGTGACGCGCTACGTCGACGGCATCGTCGCGCATCGGCTGCGCACGAGGGTCTTCGAGCAGACCGTCAGCTCCTGCGTCGACTACCGGGTGGAGAACCGGCGCACCGACATCGTCACGACCATCGCCAACAATACCTGGAAGGTCAGCCAGGGCCTGAGCCTCGCCTACCGGCTGATGATCTGCTCCGCGACATTCGTCGTCTTCCTCCTGCTCATGCTCCTCATCTCGGTCCAGCTCACCGTCGTGTCCATCGTGTTCCTTTTCCTCGTCGCGATGGTCATCCGCTTCGCCACCCGGCGCGCCGACGAGACCGGCAAGGCCGTGGTCGAGGAGAACAAGCAGTTCGGGCTCAGGATGTGGGAGAGCATCAACGCGCTGCAGCTGATCCGCGCCTTCGCCCAGGAGGACTACGAGCGCGGCCGCTTCACCGAGACGTCCGAGCGCGTGCGCCGCCGTCTCCTGAAGCTCGACATGCTGTGGGCGACGCCGGGCCCGGTCTCGGAAATATCGATCACGGTGCTGATCGGCGCCCTCGTCCTCGTCGCGCAGTCGGCGTCGGTCGGCATCGCCGAGCTGGCGGCGTTCCTCTCGCTCCTCTACCGCCTCCAGGGGCCGACCCGTGAACTGCTGCAGTCGAAGATCGCCCTCGACGGGCTTGCGGGCGCGATCGACGACGTCGACGATTTCCTGCGCGCGACCGAGAGGCCCTTCCTCGCCGAGGGAAGCCGCAGCGCGGGACCCGTCGGGGAGGGGGTCGAGTTCCGGAACGTCTCCTTCCGCTACGCCCCGGACGAACCGCTGGCGCTGGAGGACGTCTCCTTCACCGTGCCGGCGGGCAAGACGACCGCCATCGTCGGCGAATCGGGGGCGGGCAAGTCGACGATCATGTCCCTCCTGTTCCGCTTCATGGATCCCGCATCCGGCGAGATCCTCGCCGACGGCGTCCCCTTGCGCGACTTCCGGCTCCAGAGCTGGCGCAAGCGCCTGTCCCTCATGTCCCAGGAGGTCCATCTCTTCAACGACACCATCGCCGCCAACATCCGGTACGGCGATCTCGGCGCCGGCATGGACGAGGTGCGCGAGGCCGCCGAGGTCGCCAGGGCCGACGATTTCATCCGCCTGCTTCCCGACGGCTACGAGACGATGATCGCCGACCAGGGGATGCGCCTGTCGGGCGGGCAGAGGCAGCGGGTCGCGCTCGCCCGCACCATCCTGCGCAATCCCGACATCCTGCTCCTGGACGAAGCCACGAACGCGCTCGACGTCGAGACCGAGAAGGCCTTCCAGTTCGCGCTGGAGCAATATGCGCACGACCGCACGCTGGTCGTCATCGCCCACCGCCTGTCGACCGTCCGGGCGGCCGACCAGATCGTCGTCTTGGCGAACGGGCGGGTCGTCGAAACCGGCCCGCCGGACGAACTCATCGAGCGCAAGGGACCTTTCAGCAGGCTCAACGAGTTCCATGAGGGACGCGCCGTCATGGGTGGACATTAGGCCGATGGGTTACAAGCTGGTCGACATCGAGCTGTCGGAGGACCTCCGGCCGATCGGTCTTTCGGCGAAGGAGGACGGCATCGGCCTGCTCGCGCGCTGGCAAGGCCGTCCGGTCGGCTTCCGGATGATCGATCTTTCCCCAGGCGCGACCATGTCCGTCGACGCGCTCGAGGCCCTCGCGGACGAATGCTTCGCCGGACGGGCGCTCGCCGCCAGGCTGGAAGCGGAGGTCCGCGGGCCGCCGGACGACAAGACGCCGCTGCCTTCGCTGACCGTCGCCATCTGCACGCGCGACCGCGCGGAGCGGCTCGGCCGGCTCCTCGCCTCGCTCGACCGCGTGCGCGCGACAAGCCCCTTCCCCTCCGTGGAGATCGTGGTCGTCGACAACGCACCGCCCGACGACTCCACCGAGAAGGCGGTGGAGGCCTTCGCGGACGTCCGCTACGAGCGGGAGCCTAAGGCCGGGCTCGACTTCGCCCGCAATGCCGCCCTCCATGCGGCCAAGGGCGACCTCGTCGCCTATCTCGACGACGACGTCGTCGTGGACCGCAATTGGCTCCGGGGCCTCGCCGGGGCCTGCCGCGACGCTCCGGACGCGGGCGGCTTCACCGGCCTCGTCCTGCCGTTCCGGCTCGATACGGAGGCGCAGGTCCTCTTCGAGCGGCACGGCGGATTCGGCCGCGGCTTCGCCCGCAGGGAATTTCGCGGCGCGCGGTTCGACAATCCGCTCCATCCGGTCGGGGCGGGCATCCTCGGCGCCGGGTGCAACATGGCGTTCCGGCGCAGCCTGCTGATGGAGCTCGGCGGGTTCGACGAGGCGCTGGACACCGGCGCGCCGCTGCCGGGCGGCGGCGATCTCGACATGTTCTACCGCGTGCTGCGTTCCGGCAGGACGATGGTCTACGAGCCGGAATACGCCGTCCGCCACGAGCACCGCGAGACGGTCCCGCAACTGCGCCGCCAGTACTGGACGTGGGGCCTCGGGATGATGGCCTTCCTCGTCAAGAGCTACCGCACCGACCGGGAGCTGCGGCCCCGCCACCGGGCCATGGTCCGGTGGTGGTTCCTCGACCAGTCGAAGGCGCTCCTGCGGGCGGCCGGCGGCTTTCGCGGCCGCGACCTGCGGTTCCGGGCTGCGGAGCTCGCCGGCGGCATCTGCGGCCTGGCGGGCGAATACGACCGCTCGCGCGCCCGGGTGAACGCGATCCGGGAGCGCCAGACATGACGGGAGAGCGCTTCGAGGTGAGGCATGTCGATCTCGCGGCCGGCGGCGAGGAGCGCGACGCCCCCGCGGGTCCGGCGCTGTCGGTCTTTTGGTGGAACGACCTGCCGCTCGGAATGCGCGCCGCGCTGCCCGAGGAACTGCCCTACGGCCGCTCGCAGCTGCGCCGGATCCTGGCCGAATGCGGAGCCGCGCAGCTGGAGGCGCGCTCCGCCGGGCTGGGCGCGCCGTTGCGCGCGACCTGCGAAGGCTGGCCGAAGCGCGCCCTCTCCCTGGCGTCCGTGCGGGAGGCGAAGGACCTGGTCCGCGGACTGCAGGACGTGGCGGCCGCGTCGTCGGCTTCCGCGGAGGACGTCTCGGTCGTGATCTGCACCCGCGACCGGGGCCCGCTCCTGGAAAGGTGCCTGCGCAGCCTCGAAGCGCAGCGCAGCCCCGCCGGCGAGGTGATTGTCGTCGACAATTCCCGGGACCGCGGCGCCGAGGCGTGCTGCGGCCGGTTTCCCCGCATCCGCTACCTGCACGAACCCCGCCCGGGCCTCAGCCGCGCCAGGAACGCCGGCGTCCGCGAAAGCCGGCTCGGCATCGTCGCCTTCACCGACGACGACGTCGAGGTCCATCCCGGCTGGACCGCCGAGATCGCCCGCACCTTCGCCGAGCGCGACGTCGAGGCGTTGACCGGTCTCGTGCTGCCGGCGCGGCTCGATACGGCCGCTGAGCGCTGCTTTCAGTTCGCCATGGGCGGCTTCGGCTCCACCTTCGTTCCGCTCGCCTTCGGCCGACCCTTCTTCGAGGAGACGCGCCCCAACGGGGCGCGTGTCTGGAAGATCGGCGCCGGGGCGAACATGGCCTTCCGGAGATCGGCCCTGGAGCGTGTCGGCCCCTTCGACGAACGCCTGGGCGCCGGCGCGTCCGGATGTTCCGAGGACTCCGAGCTCTGGTACCGGTTGCTGGCGACGGGCGGCACCTGCCAGTACGAGCCGAGGATCGTCGTCTTCCACCACCACAGGAGCGACTGGCCCGGCCTCAGGCGGCAGATGCGGTCCTACATGAAGGGCCACGTCTCCGCCCTGGTCGTGCAATACGACAATTTCGGAGACCGGGGGAACCTCGTGCGCATCCGCAGGCAGCTGCCGGCCTACTTCGTCCGCACCTTCTTCGGCTCGCTCTTCGATGGCCATCCGGGCCGGATGGCGATCCTGCTTGCCGAAATATCCGGCTTCCTGGCCGGCCTGACCTATCTCTTGCGCCCGGGATGGAGAAGGCGGCGGGCGAAGTCGGCCGCCCTTGGAGAAGGAGCGACGTCGTGATCCGCAAGGCCCCCCTCGGCCGGTACCTGGCCGGCAACCCCTTCCCGAACGGCCTCACGGACGGCCTGTTCTACCGCGAGAAGATGCGCGCGATCCATCGCGTCGCCCCGGCGGAGATCCCGGGGCGGATACTGGAAGTCGGCGGCGGCCGGAGCGGGCTGGCCGGCATCCTCTATCCCGGGGCCCGGATCGTCACGATCGACATCGACCCCGATCTGGCGCGCCACCAGCCGCCGAGCGCCGGCCCCGCCTTCGTATGCGGCGACGCCCGCTCGCTGCCCTTCGGCGACGACAGTTTCGACATCGTCACGCTGTTCGACGTGCTGGAGCACATCGAGGAGGACCGTCTCGCCGCCCGGGAGGCGTTGCGGGTGGTCCGCCCCGGCGGCTCCGTCCTCGTCTCCACCCCGCATATCGGCTGGCACTATCCCTATTTCAGCATCATGAAGCCCTACTGCCCGCACGAGAGCGAGCTGATGCGGGAGTGGGGGCACGTCAGGCGCGGCTATCGCGACGAGGAGCTTTCGGCGCTCTTCGACCGGCCTCCGGAACGGCGGGCGACCTTCATCAACCCGGTCACGTCCTTCTTCCACGACGTCTCCTTCTCCCGGATCGGAGGCCGGCGCCGGAAGCTTCTCTACGCCCTGGCCGCCCCCGCGACCGTCGCGGGATACCTGGCCCACCGGCCTTCGACCCGCGGCAGCGAGACCGCCTTCGCCTGGCGCAAATGACCGGAAGGGACCGCTTGGGCACCGTCGCCGTCTTCCCCTGGGGAGACGTGATCGAGCAGTTCCTCGATCCGATCGGGCTCACCCTCGACGATTTCGCGCAGCGGATGACCGGCGGCTGGCTATTCGGCTACGCGGCCGCCCTGCAGGCCGTCGGCCGCAGCCCGGTCATCGTGTGCGCGTCCGCCCGGGTGAACGGCATCGAGCGCTTCGAGCATGCCGGCACGGGAACACCCATCTGGGTGGCGCCGGCCCGCCCGCCCCGGGAAGGACGTTCACCCGCCGCCTACAGCTTCCGGCGCTGGACGGCGACGCCGCTCGCCGCGTTCCGGCGGATCCTGGCGGAGAGCGATTGCCGCGTGCTGCTCGTCCAGGAATACGAATATGCCCGCTTCGACGCCCTCGCATGGCTGGCGCGGCGCATGGATCTTCCGCTCTATGCGACGTTCCAGGGCGGCGACCGCACCCTGTCCCTGGCCGAGGCGGCCGCCCGGCAGCTGTCGCTGCGCGCCTGCCGCGGGCTGATCGTCGCGTCCGCCGGCGAACGGGCCCGCCTGGCGCGGGCCTATCCGCGCATCGCGCTCGACATCGCCGATATCCCCAACCCGCTCGATACCGAGGAGTGGACGGCCGTCGACCGGACGGAGGCGCGCGCCCGGCTCGGCCTGCCGCAGGACCGCTTCGTCGCGATCAGCCACGGCCGCATCGACATCTGGCGCAAGGGCCTGGACGTCCTGGTGAAGGCCTGGTCGGAGCTCGCCGGCGATCCCGCCGCGGAGCTCGTCGTCATGGGCGCGGGCCAGGACGGCGAGGCCTTCGGGCGGCTCCTGCGGGAGAGCGGCATCGGCAATCTGCGCTGGATCTCCGACTATACCACCGACCGGCCGCTGGTCCGGCGCTGGCTCTCGGCCGCCGACGTCTACGTCACCGCGTCCCGCGTCGAAGGCATGCCGGTCGCCCCGCTGGAGGCGATGGCCTGCGGTCTCCCCGTCGTCGCCACCGACGCGCAGGGCCTGCCGGACATCCTGGCCGGCGGCGAGGCGTCGGGCGGCCTGATGGTCGCCCGCGAGCGGCCCGGGGAGATCGCCCACGCCTTGGTGCGCCTGCGGGACGACCCCGCGCTCCGCGCGCGTCTGGGCCGGGCCGCGCGCAACCGGACGACCGAAAAATTCTCGCTGCGGGCGGTCGGCACCGCACTCGACGGCTTCCTGGCGGCCTAGCTAGGTTTCGAAGGGGAGGTCCGTGCCCGCCATCTCACGGGCGGTGCCGTTCGCTCCGTAACGGGGGCAGGGCGGATGCCGGCCGGCTTCACCCGGCGGGGCCGTCGCGGAACCAGGCGAGCGCCGTCTCGACGATGGTGTCGATGCCGGAATGGTCCGGCACCCAACCGAGGTCCCGTTTCGCCTTGCCGGCGGCTGCGACCAGCGCCGGCGGATCGCCGGCCCGGCGCGGGCCGTTCGCCACCGTCGGCCGCCGTCCGGCGGCCCGGGCGACCGCTTCGACCAGCTCCCCGACGGTCGTTCCGACGCCGGTCCCGAGATTGTAGACCTCCACGCCGCGGTCCCGGAGGAGCTTTTCGCCCGCCAGCACGTGGGCGCGCGCCAGGTCGCTGACGTGGATGTAGTCGCGAAGGGCCGTCCCGTCGCGGGTGTCGAAATCCGTGCCGTTGATCGTGAAGACGCGCTCCGGGTCGAGGGCGGCGTCGATGGCAAGCGGGACCACGTGCGTTTCCGGCTCGTGGCGTTCGCCGATCTCCCGGTCCGGGTCCGCGCCGGCGGCGTTGAAATATCTGAGCACGACGGCGTCGAGCCCGTGGGCGGCGGACAGGTCTTGCACCATGCGCTCGATCATGAACTTCGACCAGCCGTAGGGATTGATCGGAGACTGCGGATGCGTCTCGTCGATCGGCGTCCTGACCGGGATGCCGTAGGAGGCGCAGGTGCTCGAGAAGATCAGCTTCCCGACGCCCGCCTTCAGCATCTCCTCCAGGAGCACCAGCGTGCCGAAGCTGTTGTTCCGATAGTAGAGCGCGGGATGCTCGACCGATTCGCCCACATAGGCATAGGCGGCGAAATGGGCGACCGCGTCGGGCCGGTACGTGCCGAGTGCGGCTGCGACGGACGCCGCGTCCGCAATGTCGCCCTCCACCAGGGGGCCCCACTTGACGGCATCGCGCCAGCCCCGGGACAAATTGTCGTAGGTGACGACGGTCCATCCGGCTTCGGCGAACGCCTTGCAGCAATGGGAACCGATATAGCCTGCGCCGCCCGTGACGAGGACGGTCTTCATTCCGCCGCCATCGGGCGCGACGGCCCGGAGGAGAGCAGACCCTCGAAGAAGGCGATCGTCTTCGCCAGGCCCTCGCGCAGCGGCACTTTCGGCTCCCAGCCGAGTTCGCGCGTGGCCAGCCCGATGTCCGGGAGCCGCTGCTTGGGATCGTCCGCCGGAAGCGGAAGGTAGCGGATCTCCGACCGGCTCCCGGTCAGCTCCGCCGTCAGCTCCGCAAGCTCGAGCATCGTCGTTTCGACGGGATTGCCGAGATTGATCGGCCCGGTGACCGCGTCGGGCGTGCGCATCAGGCGAACGAGGCCGTCGACGAGGTCTTCGACGTAGCAGAACGACCGCGTCTGCTTGCCGGTCCCGTAGACCGTCATCGGTTCGTTCCGCAGCGCCTGCACGATGAAGTTGGAGATGACGCGACCGTCGTCCGGCCGCATCCCGGGGCCGTAGGTGTTGAAGATGCGGGCGACCTTGATCATGAGCCGGTGCTGGCGCCGGTAGTCGAAGAACAGCGTTTCCGCGCACCGCTTGCCTTCGTCGTAGCACGAGCGCGGCCCCAGCGGATTGACGCGGCCCCAATAATCCTCCCGCTGCGGATGCACCTCGGGGTCGCCGTAGACCTCCGACGTGGAGGCCTGGAGGATCTTGGCGCGCACCCGCTTGGCCAGTCCCAGCATGTTGATGGCGCCGTGGACGCTCGTCTTCGTCGTCTGGACCGGATCGTGCTGGTAGTGGATGGGGCTGGCCGGGCAGGCCATGTTGTAGATCTCGTCCACTTCGATATAGAGGGGGAACGTCACGTCGTGGCGGATGACCTCGAATGACGGGTTGTCGAGAAGATGGGCGACGTTCTTCCGGCGTCCGGTAAAGAAGTTGTCGACGCAGGCGACCTCGTGGCCCTCGCTGAGGAGCCGTTCGCACAGGAACGTCCCGAGGAAGCCTGCACCGCCGGTGACGAGAACGCGTTTCGCCTGTTCCATGCCATCACCCTATCGGTCGAACATGAAGACCGAAACTACCCTTTTGGTCGAACATGAAGACCGAAACCGCCGGTGCGACGATTCGGTTCATGTCGCGTCTTCACTTCAATGTTACCGGGCCGCACCCTGCGGCCCGGCAACGATGCGCGTCGAGAGGCCGGTCAGGCCGCGAGGATGTCCTCGATCCGGATCGGAAAGCGGCGCACGCGCCGGCCCGTCGCATGCCGGATCGCGTTGGCGATGGCACCGACGGTGCCGGTCACGCCGATTTCGCCCACGCCCTTGATGCCGAGCGCGTTCACGTAGGGATCGTCCTCGTGCACCGTCAGGACATCGATGTCCCGCACGTCCGCATTGACCGGGACGTGGTATCCGGCGAAGTCCGCGTTGACGATGCGGCCGGTCCGGGCGTCGTGCCGCGCCTCCTCGTGGAGGGCGAAGGAGATGCCCCAGATCATCCCGCCCATGAGCTGGCTTTCCGCCAGCCGCGGGTTGATGATCCGTCCCGCCGCGAAGGCCCCGACGAGCCGCGTGACCCGCATCTGGCAGAGATCGGGATCGACCTTGACCTCCGCGAAGACGGCTCCGTGCGAGCTCATCGCATGCCGTTGGGCGACTTCCGGCGGCCGCGAGGCGCTGCCGGTCCCCGTCACCTCGGCCTCGCCGAGGCGGGCCATGATGTCGGCGACGGCTTCGCTGCGGGCCTCGTCGCCCTCGATGTGGATCCGTCCCTCGCGCGCCACGAACCGGGCGTTGCCCGCACCGTGAAGCGGCGACCCCGGATCCGCCGCCGCGGCTTCTCCGAGCTTGCGGATGACGTCGCTGCCGGCCGCGTGGAGCGCGCCGCCGGCCGTCGCCGTGTGGCCGGAGCCGCCGGCGACGCCGCCGTCCGGAAGGGCGGAATGTCCCGCATGGAACTCGAGCCGGTCGAGCGGAACGCCGAGGCTGTCGGCGGCGATCTGGGCGAGCGCGGTCCATGCGCCCTGGCCCATGTCGGCGGCCGACGTCTCCACCAGCGCCGTGCCGTCCGCCCTGAGCGTCGCCCGCGCGTCCGCCGCGAACATCGGGCAGTGAAAGAGCGCCGTGCCCATGCCCCAGCCGACCAGCAGGCCGTTCTCGTCGCGCATCTGCCGCGGCGCGAGCGGCCGGCCCGCCCAGCCGAAGCGTTCCGCACCCAGCGCGTAGCATTCCCGCAGCGCCTTGGAGGAATAGGGGCGGCCGGTTCCCGGCTCCGTCTCGGCGTAGTTGCGCAGCCGGAATTCGAGCGGATCGATGCCGGCGGCCTCCGCCATCTCGTCCATCGCGCATTCGAGCGCGGCCGACCCGGAAGCCTCGCCCGGCGCCCGCATCGGCCCGGGCGTGCCGATGTCGAGGCGCACGGCCCGGTGGGCTCGACCGCAGCGCCCCGGCCGCGTAGAGGCCCTGCGAGGCGCCCGCCGCCGGCTCGACGAAGTCGTCGAAGGTGGACGTCGCGGCAAGGTTCTCGTGGTCGATGACCGTCAGCGCCGCCTCCGCGTCCACGCCCAGGCGCAGCCGCTGGCGCGTCGCGCCTCGGTGCCCGACGGGCCCGAACATCTGCTGGCGCGTCACCACCAGCTTGACCGGCCGACCCGCCGTGCGCGCCGCGAGGATCGCCAGCACCTGCGGCCCCGTCGGAATGGCCTTCGAGCCGAACCCGCCGCCGAGATAGGGACTGCGGAGGGTCACGTTCTCGGCGGGAATGCCGAAGAAGAAGGCGTAGCCGGCGCAGGAGATGGCGAGCGCCTGGCTCGGCATGTCCAGCGTGAGGCGGTCGCCCTCCCACGCGGCCACGACGGCGTGGGTCTCCATCGCGTTGTGGTACTGCGACGGGGTTTCGTAGGTGACGTCGATCGAGCGCGCCGCCGCCGCGTGACCGGCCGCGACGTCGCCGTGCTCGACGTCGGCGGGCAGGCCGAAGCCGGCCGGCTCGAACGCGAAGGGCGCGCCGTCGTCGATCCGCGTGCGGGCGGGTTCCGCGTCGTAGCGGGGGTTCAGGAGCCGGGCGCCCTCGGTCGCCGCCTCGAGCGTCTCGGCGACGACGAGCGCGATCGGCTGGCCCGCATAGCGCACCGTGTCGTCCTGCAGCACGTCGACCCGGAACGAGAACATCGTCGGCTTCGCCGAGGGATCGCCCTCGAGCGGCGGGCGGTTCGCCGGGGTCATGACCTGCGTCACGCCGGGATGGGCCTCCGCCGCCGCGACGTCGAGCCCCGTGACGCGCCCGCGCGCGATCGTCGCCGGCACGAACACGGCGTGGAGCAGCCCCTCCGGGGCGTTGTCGGCGGCGAAGGTCGCCGCTCCGGTCACCTTGGCGACGCCGTCCCGGCGGGTGACGGGCTGGCCCGAGTTCGAGCCGAAGCGGATGGGGCGGGTCATGGCATCAGACATGGGCGGGTTCTCCGGCTTGGTCGGCGAAGGGGGAGGCGGGAAGCGCCGGCATGCGCGCCGGGGTCCCGGCCGCCGCCATGGCGAGCGCGCGGGCGGCCGTGCGCCGGGCGAGTTCGATCTTCCAGGCATTGTCTCCGGAGGGCCGCGCCCCGGAAAGGGCCGCCGCGGCGGCACGGTCGAAAAGCGCGGCGTCCGGCGCCTGTCCGGCGAGCAGCGCTTCCGCCTCGCCGACGCGCCAGGGCTTGGCCGCGAGCCCGCCGAGGGCGAGCCGCCCCTCCACGATGCGTCCGCCGTCCAGCCGCAGCGCGGCGGCCGCCGAAACGGCGGCGAACGCGAACGACGTCCGCTCCCGGACCTTGAGATAACGGGCGTTGGCGGCGAATTCGGCCGCCTCGGCGGGAAGCCGCACCGCAAGGATCAGCTCGCCCTGCTGCAGCGCGGTCCCGCGCTCCGGCGCATCGCCCGGCAGCCGGTGGAAATCCCGGAAGGCGATCTCGCGCCGGCCCTGCGGGCCCTCGACCTCGACCACCGCGTCGAGCGCGGCGAGGGGAACGCAGAAATCCGAGGGGTTCGTCGCGATGCACGCTTCGCTCCACCCGAGCACCGCGTGGTTGGCGTTGTCGCCCTTTTGCGCATCGCAGCCCGTGCCGGGCGCCCGCCGGTTGCAGGCCGTTCCCGGATGCTGGAAATAGGCGCAACGGGTCCGCTGCATGATGTTGCCGCCGACCGTCGCGGCGTTGCGGAGCTGTCCGGACGCACCGGACAGGAGCGCCTCGGCGACCATCGGGAAGCGCCGCGCGAAATCGGGGTCGCGGGCGAGCGCGGCGTTGGAGACGAGCGCACCGATCCGCGTGTCTCCGTCGGCCGAGAATTCGATGCTCGCAAGATCGGGAACGCGGGTGATGTCGATCACCTTGCCCGGTTCCTCCGCCCCGGTCTTCATCAGGTCGACGAGGTTCGTGCCGCCGGCGAGGAAGGCCGCTCCGGGCTGCCATGCCGCGAGGGCGTCTTCGACGGAGGCGGCCTGGACGAATTCGAAGCTCTTCATGCTGCATCCCTCTTGGCGTTTCCGGCCATCCTGCGGGTCGCCTCGCAGACCGCCCGCGCGATGCCGTGGTAGGCCGCGCATCGGCAGATGTTGCCGCTCATGCCCTCGCGGATGCGCTCCAGGTCCTCTCCGGCCTCGCCTTCCGCGATGAGGCCGACCGCGCTCATGATCTGCCCGGGCGTGCAGTAGCCGCACTGGAAGCCGTCGTTCTCGATGAATGCGGACTGGACGGGATGCAGCTCGCCGCCCTCGGCCAGCCCCTCGATGGTGGTGATCTCGGCGCCGTCCAGCGTCGCCGCGAGCGTCAGGCAGGAATTGATCCGCCGTCCGTTCACGAGCACCGTGCAGGCCCCGCATTGCCCGCGGTCGCAACCCTTCTTGGTTCCGGTCAGCGCCAGGCGCTCCCGCAGGAGATCGAGCAGCGTCACCCGCGCGTCGTCGAGGACGACCTCCCGGGCGGCACCGTTGATCGTCAAGGCGATGGAGATTGACATGCGTCCTCCTTCAATATGCGATGTGGAGAGTGTCGGGCCTGCGCGAAAGCCAGGCGAAACGCTTCGGCGTTGCCGATGGAACGATATTATACGGAGGGCGCCTCCGTTTTCAAGAGGGGTACGCGTCGACGGTGGACACGCGCAAACGCAGGCCGCGTTCGGATGCGGTCAGAAATCGCGATCGGCTGATCGAGGCGGCGAAGGACGTGCTCGGCAAGGGCGGTCCGGAGGCCAGCCTCGAGTCCGTTGCGCGCAAGGCGGGCCTCGGCATCGGCACGCTGTACCGTCATTTCCCGACCCGCGAGGACCTCTTCCACGCCGTCTTCAACCGGGAACTGGAGCAGCTCGTCGACAGGGCCGAGGGACTGGCCGGCACCGGCGACCCGGTCGCCGCCCTGCGCAGCTGGCTCCACGCCAACGTCGCGCTCGTGGAGACCAAGCGCGGCATGCTCGGCGCGCTCTCCATCGTGATGACCGAGGAATCCAAGCGCAACTACAGCGAGCTCTCCGGCCGCATCGCGACGGCCGTCAACCGCCTGCTCGTGGAGGGGGCGAAGGCCGGGCAGCTGCGGGAAGGCGTGACGGCGGACGACCTGCTCCAGACCATGTACGCCCTCTGCTACGCCCGCGATCCCGGCCCCGGCTGGCGCGGACAGGTCCTGCGTCTGCTCGATATTTTCCTGGACGGGCTGAAGAGATAGCGGCTCCGGCCCCCGAAAGGCCGGACTCGCGTCCGATAGTCGCAGCAGGCGCCGCGGGAACGACCGGCCCGCCTAGAGCCTGTCCGCGTTTCACGGAATCGCAAACAGGCTCTACCTCATTGTTTTTGCGCGCTTCCAGACGGAAACCCGGTTTCCACTTTTACTGGAAGCGCTCTAATCGGCCTCGGCCGAGATCGACGGGTCCGGCTCCAGGACGAGTTCCACGCTGACGGAGAGCCCCGACGTGCCGTCGATCGAAACGCTGCCGTCGAGCTTGCGCGCGCTCCCCTCCACGACGCGCCAGCCCAGCGAATTCGAATTCCGCAGCACCGTCGCGGCGTCCTTCAGGCCGGGACCGTTGTCGGAGACGGAGAGCCGGAGCCGGTCGCCCGCCGTCGTGACGTCGACGCGGATGGTGCAGGGGTCTCCGCCGGGCGGGCAGGCATGCTTGGCGGCGTTGGTGATCAGCTCGTTGACGATCAGCCCGAGTTCCAGCGCATGGGAGGCGTCGATCATCACCGGCTCGATGTCGGCGACGATGACGATGTTGTCCTGCGCGAATGCGTTCCTCAGCATCGAGACGAGCTGGTCGAGATGCTCCTTCAGGTCGATCCTCGTGACGTCGTCGGCGCGGTGCAGGTAGGAATGCGCCGAGGAAAACGCCCGGATGCGGTTCGACAGGGTCTCGAGCGCCTCCTTGGCTTCCTTCGACTTGACGTTGCGCGCCTGGAGCGTCGCGAGCGACCCGATCAAAGCGAGGTTGTTCTTCGTGCGGTGGTGAAGCTCGCGCATCAGGAACTCCTGCTGGGCGAACGCTTCGCGCAGAGACCGGTTCTGCTCGGCGAGTTCCTCCATGGGGCTGAACTGCACCGACACGCCGAGCGCCTCCTTCGCCGAGCGCGCGTAATGCGAGACGGTGCGTCCGGGCGGCGCGTCGAGCCTCAGCCCGAGCGTCGCGATCGTGCCGCCCGAACCGCTGGACAGCTTGAACTCGTCGACGAGCTTGCGGGATCCGGCGATGCCGAGGCCCGTGCCGTTCGGGGCCGCGCTGCCCGGCTTCGGCCCGGGGAGGGCATGGTCGATGCCCGGTCCCTCGTCGCTGACCACGGCGACGAGCAGGATGCCCGAATCGGACTCCGCGAAGGAGAATTCGGCGACGCCGTTCCTGGCGTATTGCAGCGCGTTCCGGGCGATTTCGGAGACGGCGGTGGCGAAGCGCGCCTGGTCGCGCGGCTTCGCCTCGGCGCTCTTGGACACGATCCGCGCGGCCCGTCGCACATGGGCGACGTCCGTGTCGTTCTCGATGCGGACGGAGGTGACGACGGCGCTCATTGCCGGGCCTTCAGGACGACGACGCCCGCGTCGTCGGTGTCCCGCCGCCGGCGCTGGTAGATGGCCGCGGCGATGGTGAGGGCGTCGCGATGCAGCAGTGCGGCCGGCTCGGGCGAGCGCTGCGTGGTCTTCAGGCCGTCGGTGGTGAGGATCAGCGTCGCCCCGGCCGGCCAGTCGTGCTCCGTCGGCAGCGGCCGTCGGGTCGAGGCGCCGGCGATGCCGGGAGCGGAGGGGATGCCGTGCCGCTCGTCCCTGACGACGATCTCGCCGCGCACGTTCCCGAGGCCGACGGCCCTCAGCGGCTGCCCGGCCGGCCCGGCGGACACGATCAGGACGGCCGCACCGCGCTTGGCGGCGAGCGCCTGCGAGACGGCGGCTTCGGCGTCCTCCGCCGTCTCGATCGGCGCCGCCGCGAACTCCTCCGTCGCCTTGCGCGCCTCGGCGTCGGCATTCGGCCCGTGGCCGAGCACGTCGATCAGCATGACGATGTCGGTCTCGCCGGCGCGGCGATGGGCCCAGGCGTCGCCGCCGACGTCGAAGCCAGGCTTCGGCACGATGACGCCGGCGAGCGTGGCGGCGCGGACGTCGGCGGCCGGCCGCACCGCGATGGTGGCGTTGAGCACCGTGCCGTCCGCGTCGGAATAGATGTCGAGACGGTCCGACTGCCGCCTGATCGCGCCGAGCCCGGTGCCGATGCCCGCGCGGCCGCCGGTCGCGGTCGAGAACCCGTCTTCCATGGCCCGTTCGACCGAGGCGATGCCCGGACCCGAATCGACCGCGACGACGCTCACGCGCGGGGGGCCGCCCGGCTCGGTGGTATCGACGACGAGGATCTTGCCCGCCCGGGCGTGCCGCAGAAGGTTGGTTCCGGCCTCGGTGACGACGAGGGCGACCCGGTCGAGCGCCTCGGCGTCGAGGCCGGCGTCGCGGGCGAGCTGCAGGGCATGGCGGCGGGCGGCCGCGATCTGGCTGGGTTCGGCGATGTCCTGGGCAATCAACGTCCCGAAACCTCCATGATCACCGTGGTCCCCTTGCCGACTTCCGTCAGGAGCTCGAAACGGTCGACGAGCCGGCGCGCCCCGCCGAGCCCGACTCCCATGCCGCGCGCCGTCGTGAACCCGTCCGTCAGCGCCCGTTCGACGTCGGGAATCCCGGGGCCTCGGTCCCGGCACTCCGCGACCACGCGGGCGCGGGAGGGCGAGCGTACGACCTTGATGATCACGACGCCAGCCCCGGCGTGCACGATGGCGTTGCGGGCGATCTCCGAGACCGCCGTCACGAATTTCGTCCGCTTGATGGCGGTCGCGCCGAGCGCTTCCATCGCCTCCATCGCGGCCCTGCGGGCCAGCGCGACATCGGCGGCCTTGCGCAGCGAGACGGTCCACTCCTCGGTGCTCACAACGTCGTTGGCTGCCGCTTCTCGGAGATCATCATCATCGCGCGGTCGGCATTGAGGGCGGTTTCGATCGTGCCGAGCGTCATGCCGAGTTCGACCAGCGTCATGGCGACGGCCGGCCGCATGCCGACGAGGATCGTGCGGGCGTTGAGGACGCGCGACATCTCGGCCATGGCGGCGAGCATGCGTCCGGTGAAGGTGTCGACGATCTCGAGCGCCGAGATGTCGATGATCACGCCATGCGCGTTCTTGTGGGCGATTTCCTCGACCAGCTGGTTCTGGAGCGCGAGCACGGCGGAATCGTCGAGGTCGTCGCGGATGGCGACGATGACGCAGCCGGTGATCGTGACGATCGGCGAGGAGGGAAAGTCGGCGAGCTCAACCATGGCGGCCGTGCTCGCTGACATGCAGGCCGATGCGCTCGAAGGCATAGGCGAGCCCGCTTTGCAGGTCCGACCGCGTGACGACGTTGGGCAACTCGACGCCGAGATGGACGATCGTCTGGGCGATCTTCGGGCTGATGCCGGAAATCACGCATTCCGCGCCCATCAGGCGGACGGCCGCCGCGGTCCTCAACAGGTGCTGGGCGACCATGGTGTCGACGGTCGAAACGCCGGTGATGTCGATGATCGCCACCTCCGCCTCGCGCTCCAGGATCGCCTGCAGGAGGTTCTCCATGACCGTCTGCGCCCGGAAGGAATCGAGCGTTCCGAGCAGCGGAACCGTGACGATCCGCTCCCAGAGCTTGACGACGGGGGCGGAGACCTCGGTCATCTCCGACTGCTGCCGCTCGATGATGGCCTCGCGCTCCTGGACGTAGGCGTCGAAGGCGTAGAGCGCGAACTGGTCGACGATGCGCGTGACGTCGCCGACCTGGTCGACGAGCGTATTCGGGTCGCTCGCGAGCGCCGTCCGCAACGTCGTGAAAAGCGCCTGCTTCAGGGAGGCGACGAACCAGGCCATCTCGGTCGGCGAGACGCCGCGTTCGGTCCGGCTCTTGGAGACGTCGCCGAGGACGTCCCGCACCGGGTCCCAGGAGGGATTGGCGAAATCGAAGTCGGCGTCGGTCGCCCCCTCCTCAGATGCCCGCGCGAAGGCTGCGAGCAGGGCCCGGCTCTGCGAGGCCGTCTCATCCGCCGAGATGACGTCGGTCCGCTTGATGCCCTCGTCCGTCTGGACCTTCAGCCAACTGGCCAAGATCTCCTCGAACTCCGACTTCAGCACCCTGGCCAGTTCAACAGTCTTGGAACTCATGCATTTCCCCGATCGCGTTCTTGATGGTGTCCAGCCCCTTCGGCGGTCCGCTTACCAGATTGATCGGAAGCTATCACCATTAAATGTTAATCGAGGACCTCCCGATGCGGACCCATGGCCGACCGGCGGGGGCGGAGGCGGCAGACACGCACGCCAAGGAAAGCCACGGCCATTGTCGGCGAGGAAACGCCAGGTGGGTAGGGAGAAGGAAATGGTGCCAGAAGAGGCACCTAAAAAAGATTTCAGTTTGTTGAAAAATAAAAGATAAAGATAATCGATGAACGCTGATACCAACAAATATGCCAACGTTTGAAAAATGCAAGCCTCGGCGTCGTTCCGTTATCGGGAAACTACCAGCAAAGCGACCCCAAAGCGGTCATTCTTCCCGTTACGGCTGCAGCATCAAGCCAAGGTGTATCGACCAGACTGGTCTCTTTGGACCTTACCAACAGAAAGCATGCGGCTAAGAGTGGCAGGCACCGAAGATAGCTTCATTCCAGGATTCTCTACCTCGAGGCATTCTCGGACTTGGCCAGAACTTAGCCCCGAGGGATGCTGAGACAGAACACCTATACACAGCTGTTGAATTTGGCCATGCGCGGCGCGTTGAACATTTTCGTCGATGCCCAGGAAACTTTCCAGTTGCTCCTTCCTTTCCTCAAGAGCCAGGATCTCATCGCTGATCCTCGTAAGCTCGGCCAATGCCTCGTCACGCATCGCGACTTCTTCGCGCGCCAGCCGATCTCGCTCTTCAGCGATTCGGCGCATCTTTTCGTCCAGGGTGGTCAAAACTATCTCCGCGAATCGGCTTCTTCGGACGGCTTTATCCGGCAAAAGCGGTGGTCGGATCAAGTTGCAACTGGCAAAGGCGCTTCCGAATGAGTAGCTCACGCTTCTCCACGAAGTCAGGTAGCATTAAAAAGGACCACAAGCATTCGTCAGTCGGAATGTGGTGCCGTTGAAGAAAGGATGGACTCCGAGTCAGAATCCAGTCCTCAAAGCTCTGATTGCTTTTCTCAACGTTCTCGCGCGAAGATAGAAGCTGCAGGTTGCCGATCCGGTTTGCATAGTCGAGCAATCCTTCAACCCGCGAGTACGGTATGTTAAGTCCCATAAGTGCTTTCCGTGTCAATCTCGACTGCGGAAAAATGTGATCGATCTGATGCGGCGTAGCTCCCCAGCTTTGATCATCGTACAAGAGCGACAGAATCAGGAAAGTGAGCTTCTGCCCATAACGGATTCCCATTGCTGAATCTATCGCTTCACCGCTCAGAGTGGATGGTCGCTTGATCTGCCGTGAAAGATTTGTATGGAGAAGTTGCAGAGGAAAATCGCGCCCGGACTTGAGCGATTCCGCGATCGTGGCGCGAGAGGCGGCGATCGTCGAATCTGAACTGCCACCGAAAACCCTGTTGAGCAGGGACGCGATAAGCCAACGACGAACGCGTTCCGCATTCAGAACGTGGAATTCAGTGGAACCTTCGATAAGGTCTGTATTGATCCGATAAAGATAGTAGGCGATTGGCAGCAGTGCGTTGAGACTGGTGAGATTCTCGCGGTCGATCCCGAACCTATTTATTAGGAGAAACGTCCGACGAATGGCCTTCTTGATCTCTGGCCAGTTCTTCCTCATCACTGCGAGGTTGTGATTTGTAAAATTGTTAACCTTGTAGACGTGATTGAGATCCGAGAGCACGAGACAAGCCTTCATAATAAAGTCCTTGTTCACGTCATTTTTTCGATCTAGTCGGCCGTTGATCGTATCTACAAAATTATAAATCTCTTCGCGTGCGGAAATATCTGTCCATTTTGACGAAACCATCGATAGCATAAGGTCCGACTTCGAAAGTTTCGTCCCCGCGTCATTCGCTCGAACGAATATGCCGAGGACCCGATCGTAATCCTGCTTTAGCTCCGTATAGTAGCTTATTATCTCGTCCTTCCAGATCATCGTATGGATACGGTCCAGATTCCGGGATGCAATCTCCTTTTGCACCCAAGTGCTTTTGGAAGGAAGTAACTTTAATAAGCTATCCTTCAACTTACATAGCAATTCAGGCTCCTCGTGGTCTAGGATGTCGCCCACTTTGAACCACAGCTTCCCGTGCTTAGACGACGGAGCGCTTTCGAAGAGTTCGAATCCGAAGGGATGCTCGACATCTTCTTGCGCTTCATCCGAGGTCTGCATGAGTTCGGGATCGAGCAAAAGATCGATGTAGAGACGTTTGCGTTGCCAAGCGCTCGGATTATCCCAGCGTTTTCCTTTCGCCTTGACGGTAAACGACCCACGCAAGCCGATAAGCAACGAGGTTAACCGCTGCTGGCCATCAAGGACGAGCGTTATGTCGCGTCCCGTGGGCTCGGCGATCTCGTTATGAATTTCCCCATAGCGAAAGTGCTCCGCAAACTTGTATATCTGCCAGTTCAGCTTGTTCTCCGGTGCCACTTCCCAAAACAGAAACGAGTTGATAGGATAACCCTTCATCAGAGAATCGAAGAGCTGTAGCAGCTGCTCAGGTCCCCAAACGAACGGACGCTGTATAGCAGGCAGAAAGTAGGTCCGGTTCAAGCGGTCTATAACGTTTGCTACAGTTGAAGAGGAGTAGGGCATCAGGTGCTGCGTTCTTCCGGCCTAGGATGTTTCTCGGGAGCGCCTAGTAAAGTTTCTGACTCGATCGGGTAATGCAACTTCTCGCGGTAGTCTCACGCGCTACGGTTTAGCCGACCCGCGAATGATTGCGTTTCGCGCATGCCGATATCCGACGGTGTGCCGGGCCACAGACATACAAAGCTCATCAAATCGGTAGGCGATGCTGAAGCGGAATGTCCCTGAGCCCATAGCAGGAGGAGACTCCCTCCGCAAACCTCTTCTGACCTTCGGAGCTCGGACTCCCCTCCGCCACCTTCCAGTTCAACTTATTGTTTCTACAAATAATTTGTTGATCAGTCGGCACTAGCCCCACGGTTTACCCCACATTTCTTAGCGGCCTGTATGGCCTGCCTCAGGCTTGGCTTAGAGCGTACGGCCTTGATCGCGTCAATATGAAGCGGAGCGCGCTCATCTTCTTCCCACTTGAGCCGCCCCCTGTCGGCCCGCAGCCGGTCACGCTTGAGCGGTCGGCAGAACGCCTGTCTTGCCGGGACACTGCACCTATGGGTTCTGACGCCACCAAAACTTGACAGAGACCGGGATGCGCCAATTCCTCTCGAGGCGGTCTACTTCCTTCCAGTGGTCCGACGCCGACTGTCCCTGCACCAAGAAATGATCGCCCGATCAGTGGTCGTGAAAGGCCATGGCCGTTCAGGCCGATTTCGCGGCAATGGAAACGCAGTCTGCAGCTTGCGCTTGCTGCCTTGCCGATACGGAATTGCTACCATATGGTGCTGCGCGTTCTGGCGATCAGGTGGGAAGATTCTGTGGCACTTGGAAATGTGGCTGAGATCGAGCGTCGTTTTGATCAATCACAGAACGATTTAGTCCTACAGACCTCAGACTTCTCCCTGCAGGGCTTGAAGGACATGGTAGACAGCGAAATAATCGATCTGGCACCAAAGTATCAGCGACGGGAGCGTTGGGAGGTTGAACGACAATCAGAATTGATAGAATCGTTCTTGCTCAATGTTCCCGTTCCTCCAATCTATCTAGCGGAGGAAGAATACGGAATATATTCCATTATAGATGGTAAACAACGCATTACGGCAGTGTCCGATTACCTAAATAACTCCTTTCCGTTAAAAGGACTTGAGGAATTTCCTGAACTCAACGGTGCGCGCTTTCGTGAACTTCCTAAGACCTTACAAAATGCCTTGAAAGTTCGCCCCTATCTCCGCGTTATTACACTTCTGAAGCAATCCCATCCTCGGTTGAAATACGAGGTCTTCATCAGGCTCAACCGCGGCGGAGTTCGGCTCAACAACCAAGAGATTAGGAATGTTGCGTTTAGAGGACCGCTGAATGATGCGATTTACGAGGCGGCGACTACCGAACTTCTAAGGATTGCCCTAAAAATCGATGGCCCCAAATCCGCTGCGTATCAACAGATGCAGGATGCGGAATTCGTCCTACGGTTCCTGACGCTAAACCGGAGCTGGCTCAACTTTTCTGGCAGCCTGTCCAGGTCTATGGACAGCTTCATGCTCGAGAATAGCAGGCTTGACGAAGACGCGGTCGCAGCGCTGGTCGCCCCCTTCCACAAGGCCATTCAACGCACGTCCACCCTGTGGGGTGAAAATGCTTTCCAACGGTGGGACGGGCAGAAATGGCGGCAGCAAGCTTTAGCGGGGCTTTATGACGCGGAGATGATTGCGGCAGCCATGTTAACAGATGAGCAGGTTTCCGCCGTAGCGAAAAGCCGATCAGACGTTCTCGAGGCGACGAAAGACCTGTTTAATCAGCCTGAGTTTGAGGAAGCTGTTCGATTGGGCACAAATACACCTTCGCGGATACGTTTTCGCATTCAAGAAATCTCTAGCATGCTGCTCAGCTTGGCGTAAGGAATGAGTGTCGCTCGTGACGAGTTCATGCGTAGCTTGTCCGGAATCGGGGCGGCCATCGAGCTCGAGTCGGTTGCACAAGGCTCGATGGTTGCGACAATCTCGCCGAGCATATTTGTGCTGAGGCGCGGAATTCTAATTGCCGGACTTATAGCTCTCGAAGCCTTTGTAAGAGATCGCACAAGCGAGGCACTTCGGACACTCGAGCGCTGGCCGAGATCCTACGAGGAACTGCCAGAGAAACTGCGGATCGCCTCGAGACTGAGTGCGCTCGCTCACCTTCAGCAATACGCTAAAATGCTCAAAAGGCAAGGTGACGATTACGAAGGAGAACTTCGAACCGAACTTAAAAAAATGGCATCAGGCAATGACTCGGTACTTCAATTCACGAAGTTCGTCGCTGGCGATTACACCGGAAACATTTCCGATAATGGGCTTAAGGATTTGCTATCTAGTCTGCAAGTTCATGACTGCTGGAACAGCTTTCGGCAATTCGCAGCAGACTCGGGCATCGGCGTCCCTTCCGTACAGGAAATTGTTAAGAGCACCGTACGGAAACGGCACCGGAGCGCTCATTCAGCGGGATATACGCCTACCGCGACGGAAATTTCAGAACTGCATTCAGATCTACTGTGCATTGCGATGTGCTTCGACGTCTCAGTAACTTCTTCTATGGAACAAGCACTGGCAGCTTCCGGTAAGTGGGCGCAAGGCGAGACCCAGTGGAAGGCTGGTGTGGCGCTGTATCTCGCGCAGCCACACCGAACAGGGTTTCGACTGCTCAAACACGGCCGTCGGCGAGCGCTCCACGTCGTAACTGATATCGTCGCAGCGCGCTCTCGCATTCCTCGCCCAGATAACGGCATGATCGCGGTGCTCGTGCAACATGACTCGTCGGGGCGGCCGATCAGCTGGGACGTTCTTTAAGCGCAGCTTCGGACTAACGGCAACTCGGTGCAGCCCAACGGCCAGCTAATGAAGCGGTGGGGTTCCTGCGACAGACGTGGTCACGGTGCTTAGTCGCCTCAGGGTATACCCCCGCGTGACGTAACATCCGGCCTCGCGGCTCATGTAACATCTGGGTTGACAGCGACTATTTGTGACAAGCTACGGTCGAGCCTAAACCTTGAGGTGACACATGGCTCGCATCGGTTACGCCCGCGTCAGCACGCTCGACCAGGATCTTCAGCATCAGCTCGACCGGCTGCACGCCGAGGGGTGCACCGTGGTGCGGTCGGAAAAAGTGTCGGGCGGCAGCCGCGACGGTCGCGCTGAACTTGCCACCGTGATCGAATTTCTGCGCCCCGGCGACGAATTGGTCGTGACGCGGCTCGACCGGCTCGGCCGCGACACGCGCGACGTGCTGAACCTGATCCACGAGTGCGAGCAGAAAGGCGCGTTCGTGACGGTCCTTGATCCGCATGTTTCAACGCGCGGCGAAATGGGGCACGTCGTGCTGACCGTTCTCGGCATGGTCGCGCAGATGGAACGCCGCTTTATTCGGGAGCGCCAACGTGACGGGATCGAGCGGGCCAAGACAAATGGCGTCTACAAGGGTGGCAGCAGGCGCATTGATCGGGCGAAAGTCGAGCAACTGCGGGCCGAGGGTCTGGGACCATCACAGATCGCGCAGAAGATAGGCTGCTCACGAATGCAAGTCTACCGAATTATTCGGTAATCTTGAGCCTTCTACATCCGATATGCCCGCCAAGCCCGCAAGGAAGCAAAAACAGTCGCTCGTGATGCTGCCTTGCAAGCACGAATTTTGAGAACCTGCCCAGGGACGGAGCATCCCTGGGCAGGCTGGCGATCGGTTCAAGACCTAACTCAGCTCAAGGGTTGACCGTGTCGCGCCAGTTTTCAAGAACCTCAGGGTTCTCGTTCCACCAATTGCACAGCCGCTGCGTTGTTAGGATCGCCTCATCGACCGTCGGAATCTGTTCCGAGAAGGCCCCATGGACGTCGATGTACGCGGTCTGCATTCCGATACCAAGCGTGCCCCGCGGCGTGCGGTGAAGGGAAATTCCGGCCTTCCGGTGGCCGCCGTGCCACAAGATCGCGGGCAGAGCTTTGCCCCATTCACGCACAAACAGGTTAACCCCTGTCTTGACGAATTGGAGGTAGATACTCGGAATTGGCAATCCTGGATGATGGACAAGCGTCTTCTTCCCGTTGAAATGGACCGTGTGGGAACGTGCATTGCGATTCCGGGTCCTCATCGCCAGTTCCGGGGCGATTTTGCGGACACGTTCCTCGAACCTCTCGAAGAAAGCTGTCCTGTCCGGATCGGGATTCTCTGGTGGGACCGCCGCACGTTCAATCGCCGCGCAGACGAGCGCATGGTCCGCCTCGTCAAGCACTGGTAGTATTGCCTCGTAGGAAAGCGTCGAATCAAAGTTCTCCAAATGCCGTGCACCAAGGAGGTACTTTTGAGGTGCCAATAGAAGTGTCTTCGCGTTGAGCGCTTCGCTGATCGCGCATACCGTTCGAACTGTGACGCGCCGTCATTCGTATAGGACCAGCCCGCATTGATCTTGTTCTCGACAAGAACGCGCTGGCCAGATGCCTCGAAGTAGATATCAATCGTGCCCGAATCGGGTGTGTGGTCATACTCCGATTGGACAATGGGCATGACACCACGGCCCTTGATCCCGCACGCTTGCCTGAATTTCTCGCAAAAGGCTTCGTCTGCCCGCAGCAGGTCGCTGAAGCGACGGCTGATTGATGGTTCGTTGAAGTCATTCTCGGTCATGCTCGCTTTCCCTCTATGCCGCTTGGCTGCTGTTTTAGGACCCGCACCGTCCTTTAGATGGCGGTCGAGGTCGCGCATCCGCGAATTGTCCTGGTCAGACGTCAGGTGTCGTTTGTCGGGGTTTTGGACCAACGTTTCAAAAGCATGTCAGCGTGGGCGTCGCTGGCTGTCATCCAGCCGCGCTGAAGTTCCGACACTTGCCCGACCAACCGATCGGCAGCTGCACCGAGAGCTTCTTCAATAAGGCCGTTATAAAGACAGCACTCCACGCACCTCGCCGCACACTCAAAGGGAAATTTCAGTTCGTGGAGCGGTGGCAGGTCCCGGTTGTATCGGTTGTCATCGACATCATGACTTCTTCTATCCCAGGGACAATCGGCCCGAACATCTGCCAGTGACCAGTCTTGCGTCAGCCAGTGCGATACAAAGTCCGGCGTCGCGGGCGTGTAGGATAGATACCATGGTTCTGCCTCCAACTCGCCTGGCGCGCCAATCGGGTCAGCGTCAAACTCCCATCCCGTGGTCTTCGGGTTCCGCGTCACTACCTGCCAGGCGTCAGGATTTGTTTCGTAGAATCCAATGCGCCAAATCTTGCCCTGGGAATCGCGGATCGTGGGCAAAACGGGGCCGCCATCGGGACGACGTGCATAGAATAACGGCTCACCGAAATCGGGTTTCCAGGCAGCATGGACAGCGTGACGGCCTGAAAGCGCATCGTCTTCGGGGATGGTCAGTTCCACGCGTGGCCGTGACTCCAGTCCGGCAGTGAAGCCTTCTTGTCCGTCGGGCACGATGCAGAGGCGAATTTCGCGCTGATATATCATGTCGGCTATAAGGTGACGCCGTCCCGGGATGTCGTCAGGGATGTCGTCCGGGAAGGTGTAGAAGTCTCGAGCAGGCTGTCCTTCGACTGCTTTGATCCCTGTGCTACCGCGCAGATATTCTTCAGAGTTGGCGTGGGAGATGTCGAGAGCTTGTGATGCAAGTTCTGGCACGACTTGCACTCGGGTGGGCGCGAAAAGATAAGGGACACGCAGCAATGGGATCGACGGATAGGGCAAGCTCTCTTCGAAGTAACTGGCCGTTCCAAAAATCGGGCGGATCGGGCTGTCGATCCATTGCATGCAGTTCCCGCTGTAGGGTACGAGGCGGTCGTCAAACATCTCCCAGCGGCAAGCAAGTCCACGCAGGGCTTCGTAGACCTTTAAAAGATCGTGGCGGCGAGCAATAGACGCGCAGAGATTGGATAGCAGAAGTGCCAGCGTCTCGGACGGACGGTCGTCTGGCGCCTGAACGCCGGAGGTTGCCACGGAGCGTTCCCATAGCGAGGTTTCCTGGAGGAAATCGATTTTCCACTTATCGGAATCAGCTTCACACCAAACCGCGGCAACTTCTATCCCCTTGAGATATGGCTCAAGACCACGCAGCAACGATCCAGGTTTTTTGTCGTATGCCGCAATTAGTTCCTTCGTCACGGTCTCGTAACGGCGTGGCAGGAGGTAGTTTGCCAGCTTGAAACCTTTGCGGCTGCGATGGGGATGTTCCAACCTGGCGAAGACGCGATCTTGGAAAGTCTCCTTCTTCATGCCTTTGCATTTTGCGTGCTCCCATGCACGGCGGAGATGCCACGCGGCCTTGAGTAGGTCGGCGTTTCCTGACAGCTTTCTGCCATCGGCAGCTGCCTGTTCCAGAGTGCGCAGGCGGCTAATAGCCAAAGAACGCAGATCAGGCGGGCCGGGTCGGTCCTGAGGCTTCGTGAAGAACTCCATATTCTTCTCCCTCAGATAGATCGCCGATAGTGTGCGCCGCCCGGTCCCGTGTGGACTGGAAAGACGGTCACGACCCAGCCAGTGTTCTCGCTAAGAACAACAGCGTAGCGTGAGAGACGATCACTGAAGTTAAGTGCTTGGGCGCGCCGACGGCTAACCCGCAGCAGGCGGCAATTGCCCCCCACCGGTCGGTCGAGATCTGCATTACGAAGGATGGCGTCAACAAAGCCAGGACGAACGCCCCGGTTCTGGCTACGCACGACAGCGTGTCTTGTCATCATGGGAATCGCTCCTCGGTCGTGTCGGGTACATGATGACCCGCACGAAGCGATCCGCCGAGGCCAAATTCGGAGAATAGATGAATTTTTTTCGGATTATCGAAAAACTCATTTTCGGATTTATCTTAGTAATATTTTCGGATCTGCCATACCGTCGCATTGAGCAAACCCACAGCAGATCATGCATAAGGCAATACCTGGACCACTCGATAGGGGCCCTCCTTCCTTCAGCTGCGAGCGCCGTCACTAGTCTTCCGCTCGCATGACAGTGAGCTCGCGGGCGGTGACGGCGTGATCCGCCGAGTCGGGTGAGGCTTTCTTTTTGGGTTCGGCTTTGGGTTCCGGTTTCGACGCGTGCGTTGCGAGCTGGTCGTAGAGGCTCCCCTTCACGAAGGGTACAAAAGCCCGCCCGCTTGAAAACGCCCGGCCATGGGGTAAATTCGGCCTGCCAGCCCGCGAAGCTCGTCAGTGCCCAGCTGAACGACGCTCATCCCATCAGAATACCGATGCACAGCCGCTGGTCGCTTGGCGTGCCCGCTGATGAGGACGTGGGTCCGATAAAAAACGGCACGTGCGGTCGGGGAGATTGGCTCGGAGCTTCGTCACTTCTTGATCCATCGGCTCTCGAACGACCGCCCGCTCTTCCACTTCGCGAGGGCCGGAGCTGACATATCGCACGTGGAAGCGAACGGATCTCGAAGCATGTTGAATTCGGCGTCGATTAGATAGCCGACTACGAAGCAGTCTGTTGCGTACTCGCCTTTGAGCTGGTTCTTCGACTTGACCGTGATTCTCACGAAGACTCAACTCGGCCCGCCGCCCCTTCCACTCCGCCGTTCCATAGTCCAGGAGATCCGCATTAAAGTGGGCCACCTCCCAATCGTCAGCCTTGCGAGCGGAGCGCCATTTGTCCACCAACGGGAACAGAGACCCAAAATTCCCGCTCGGCGGCTCGCTCACGATGTAGCGCTTGGCCATGTCGGACAGCTCGTTAAATGCCGCCTTTGCCTCTTCGCCGTAGCGGGTGCGCAGCTGACGCTGCTGAGCCGCTCTGACCTTCTCGGCGTCGGCTGCCTTGCTAGCCGCAAGCTTGGCCTCGGCTTCTTGCTCCTGGCGGCGGCTGGCCATCTGTTTGGCCTTATTTGTGGCGGCCTCGGCAACTTTCTGTTTCGCGGATGCCAGATCAACCGGCGTAAACCACCGCGGCACCACATGATATGCAAGCTCCGCCCGATTAAGGCCCGCTAAAAGCCGCTTCAGGTCAGACGCATCTGAGTAGACGGCGGAGCAAGAATTCTTTTGGATGCCGAGAAAGGCATCGTCTAGCGACGTAACGGTCCACTCAGGTGTGTGGGGGAAATACAGCTTCAGGTCGTCCCGGTGCGATGAGAGCAGCTCTTGCTGCGCCTTCGCATCGGTCGCCGAAACGACAAGACACATACGATGAGCATTATTTGCAACCTGGAGGATCCCGTATCCCTCGCGCAGACCCGCCATTACATCGGACTCGATCGCTGCGAACTCCTTTGCATCCTTGGCAGCGCGCTCGCCGTAATCTGACCATTGCACATTCGCGAGCATCTTCAGTTTGCCCGCGCTGAACGCATCGACGATCGGCTTCGCTTGCAGGACGTCCGTCCGAAGGAAACGGCCGCGCTGGAGCAAAATGACGTCCATCTTCATCTGCGTCGCGGACGTACAGTCGCCGCCGTCTCGCACCGACTGTGCCCCAAGGCTCTTCAGTTTGCCGATGACTAGGTCCACCATCCGGACATCCGACGGTTTGCCACCTGCCCAGCAAAGATCGGCGGTATCATGTTCGAAAACTGTCTTCCCGAGCAGGTTGACCGCCAAGTGTGGTGCTGTCGGGGTGTAATTGCCGACTGCAACAACGTCCTTGCCATTGCCTTCGAGAAGAACGCGGTCGTGGCTGGTCACGGCGAGACCGTTAGCCGCTTTCTTAACCGACCTGGGCCTGCTTGCCGCCTTCGGCAGGCTCGCTTCAAAGTCACTGAATTCTTGGCGAGGCCCAGCCTCTCGAGTTCGGCCTGCGCGAATTTCTGCTGAGCGAGTATATCGCCAGGATTGCTCGCAGCGAGGGTGCCAGCAATCTTTTTCTGCAGCCTCAGCAAGTCGGCGACATGGCTGCTCAGAATGTGGTGGGCAACATACTGTTTGATGAAAGCTTCCGCGTGCCTGAGCTTGGCTGTGGCGGTGGCTCGCGCATTTGTTTCGGCGATCTCGCTCGCCTTAGCCTTCTCCGCCACGTACGCCTGAAACGCGCGTTCTTTGCTCAAAAGAGACTGGAGGTGCAGGACCGACTGTTCAATAGCATCGTAGTCGTCCGAGCCATCGACCTGCTTGAGCTGCACAAGCGCTTGGGCAATCGGAATCGGATTCGACAAGTTGCCGCTGTCCGCGGCGAAGGCACCGAGATCAGCAATCAGTTGTTCGGCGTGCTTATGTGCCGCCTTGATCGCCAACTGTCGCCGTTGCTCGCTGGCCTGCTGCTGCTGCAGGTCCGCTTGATGCTGCGCCTGCGCTTCCAGCTTCTTGGCACCGGCAGAGCCGTCCTGCTCAGCCTTGCCGCAAGCCCGCTCCGCGTCGCGCCAAGCTTCCTGAAGAAACGTCTGCCCGCACTCGTATCCCCGCTTCGCGGCTTGGAGCTCAGCATAATGCTGCAGATATTGCCCCGCGCTCGGAGCTTCAGGGCTTCCATCAGTCGCGGCGGCACTGGCGACCTTGGGTGCGTCGGACGGCTCGGGGCGAAGCTTCTCAAGGTCGGTCGAAACGCGATCGCCTAGAGCGGAAAATGCCGCTGTGAATTCGGGCGAATTTGCGCCGAGGGCGATGGCCGACAGGCATGACTCCATCACACCAACCGGATCTTTGATGGCGTCAGCTCGGCAGGATCCGGTAGCCTGCTTCACCGCCTTTTGCGCGGCCAAATGCTTTTCAAAGGATGCCCGGTCTGGAAGCCCAGAGCGCTTGAACTCCGCAAAGGTCGCCCGGCTTGAAAATCCAGCCGCCTTCGCCTCACGGTAGCTCTGAGGATCGGTGAAACCTCCTTTGCGTGCGCCCAGAAGTCTGCGACGGAATCGAAGCCGGACAGGCGGTAGGCGTTATAGGCGTCGTATGAGTTGAAACCCAGTTGCTGGGCCGCATGGAAATCTAATTCATTAGAGAAGCCCCCCGCCTCGGCAGCAAGCAGCTCATCGCGCGTCTGAAACCCACCGCGCCTTGCCCGAATGATCTCGTCTTTGCTTCGGAAACCCGCTGCTGCGTAGCTTTCCACCGCGGCCACGTCATGCTCGGTAAGGCTAATCTGGCCAACGTCGAATGCCGCGCTAAACTTGCGCTCTGCGGCTCGTGTGCCGGGACCGGCATCGCCATCGATCGCCGATTTGTAGAAACCTAACTTGCTCAGGGCCGTCTGTAGTCGCTTTATGAGGGCGATCTGCTGCCGTCGCAGTTCAAGTTGCTGCTGTCTTTCCTGCTCAGCGCGCATCTGCTGTTGCTGCTGAAGCTGGCGCTTGTACGCCCTCTCCTGCATGTCGTGCTGAATCATCTGGCCCATCAAATTGATGAAGCCATTCATTTGCTGTGCGCTCGCTTGCGAAAGCGGGCAACGCGAGCAGAAGCGCCGCGACGGCAGCAATGCTCTTACCGCGCACGCACGCGCCGGAGAAGTCCGCCATTTCATCCCCCAATCCCCAGTTGAGTTCCAAATTATACAAACCTTCTCAGGCTGCAACCCGCGATGTCGTCTAAGGTTGAATTTCCCGTGCATTCTGTTCGACCTCGGATGGCAAAAATCATGACTCCCGATCGCCTTGGCCGATGCGGACACTGCCAAAAGTACAAGCCGCAGGGCGATCAAAGCGAAGATGGCGACCCTCAAGCCGCTACCCTCTCTTAGCGATTGCGGCCACCATCAATATTCCTCGGCCCGCATGATGGTCAGCACGCGCGTGGTGACGGCCGGATCGGCAGGATCGGGCGAGCCGTACGTCCGGTCGCTGTCGTAGTAGTCGATCTTCCAGAAGTAGGTGCCGCTGTCCCCCTCGATCTTGCCAAAGTCGTGCTCGCCGTATGGATCGTTGTCGGCGGTAAAGGCGTCGAACCGCTGCACGTCTCGGAGCACCGCCACCATCTCCTCGATCGGCAACGCGTGAACGCCTGCCGTCATCACTAGGCCGTGTGGACGAATTGACTCAGGTATAGGTTTTTGGGTTCCAGGGACGAATCCGGTCTGATTCATAGGTTGTCGACTGATTTGGAGGTCGGCGATGTCCACGAAGATGACGGATACGGATTGGGCGAACGCGCTGGAGGTTTTCCGCGCCTGCCTGCCACGGCGAGGCCGCAAGGCGGCGGACGACCGATTGTTTCTGGAAGCGATGCACTTCTTCACGGTGGAGAATGTGCGCTGGCGCGCGCTGCCGGAACGCTTCGGCCACTGGAACTCAGTGTGGAAGCGCTTTGACCGGCTGAGCAAGGCCGGCGTGTTTGAAGCCTTTTTCGACACGCTGGCCGAGATGCGCGCATCGGCCCATTTGATCCAGATGTTCGATTCCACCATCGTGCGCGCCCATGTCTCGGCGGCCGGCGCAAAGGGGGGCAGCAAGGCCAGGCGCTCGGCCGCTCGCGCGGCGGGTTCACGACCAAAATCCACGCCAAAGCGGACAATTCGGGCGGCATCATCGCCTTCGACCTGACCGGTGGTCAGGTTGCCGACACAACCCGCTTCGAGACCCTGCTCGACATCGGGCCGGACATCTCCCCACGCGCCGCACTGGGCGATAAAGGCTATTCCAGCAAGGCCAATCGCGCCGCCGCGCGAACGCGCGGCATCGCCCCGGTGATCCCTCACAAGGCCAATGAGAAGAACCTGCCGGCCTTCTTCGCCAGAACGCTCTACAAGGCGCGCGCTCGTATTGAACAGGGCTTCGGGCGGCTCAAGCGCTTCAAACGCGTCGCCCTGCGATGCGAAAAGACCGCACGGAATTTCCGCTCCATCGTCAGCTTCGCTGCCGGACTATGCTTGCTCAAATTCGTCCACACGGCCTACGTTGCCGCCCTCGAAGGAGTTGCGCAGCGCGTCGTTCAAGGCTCGGATCCTGGCGGTGCGCCGTCGGTTGGCTTGCTGCTGGCCCCCTCGGGGCCAGCGCCGGTGATATCGGTCATGCCGCTCACTTCGTGCACTCCGGGTGCATGAGCGCCATGTCGGCGCGCTTGCGTAGCACCGGCGGCATGTCGGGGAAGTCGCGCCACTTGAGCACGAACAGGCCATCGCCCTTGACCTCGCTGACGCGGGCGATCCACCAGCCGTCGTCATCGCTTTCGTAGGCGACGACCAAGCTGCCGACCTTGATTGCGTCCCAGTCGCGGGCGATCGATGCCGACGCCCGCCCGGTGGCGGGCTTTTCGTCGGCATAGGAGGCAGCCTGCGACGGCTCCGGCTTCGCGGGCGAAACCGAACCGCCGCCTGCCGGTTTGGATGCGGGTTGCGTTTTGGGTTGGCTTTCGGGTCCGGTTTCGGCGCGTGCGTTGCGAGCTGGTCGTAGAGGCTCCCCTTGACGAAGGGCACAAAGGCCCGACCGCTCGAAAACACCCGGCCATGGGGTAATTGGCCTGCCAGCCCGCGAAGCTCGTCAGTGGCGACCTGAACGGCGCTCATCCCCATCAGGCGGGCCGCCTGCGTGGCAAGGGCGGCCTCGGCCTCGATCGAACCAGGAGGCGTGCGGCTTGCCGCTGTCGTCGCGGCCGAGCACGATCAGCGCCGGGACCGGCTTGCTGGCACCGGCGGCGGGTTGGGTTGCAAGGGCTGTCATCAATGATCTCCACAATGAAAAAGGGACCCGAAGTGGGTCCATTGCGATGGTCTGTCAGATCGAGCGGCAGCTTGGTTGCCGATGTTCGGTGGCGCACTCGGCGGTCGGCCGAAACCAGTCATTTCGAAGCTCCCGTTCGTGTTCGTGTCGGCGAAAGCGAACGCACCGCCGACGGCGCCAGCATACAGGAATAATTTCCGTGTGTCAATTAAGATATTGATTTAAAACGTTTTTCCAATTTCTTTTCGTCCACTGGTCCGTGACGTGGGGTGAACGCTAGCCCGCTTAGCCCGCGACTTGACCTTTGGCTTTCGTTCGGTAGATTGTTGACAATCGATTATGTCTTGAGAAGAGCATCCTTCGCCCCACTTCCAGCCAACAGCCGCGACGGGTCTTGCACCTCTGAGCAAGACAACCTTCCGGGCACATATTGCCGATGGGCTGAGATCAGCGATCCTGAACGGCGATTTCGAACCGGCCGCAAATTGGTCGAGTCGAATCTAGCCGCACAATTCGGCGTCAGCAGAGGCCCCCTTCGGGAAGCCATGCGCCAACTGATTGATGAAGGACTGCTTGTCAACGTCGCCTACACGGGAACGCAAGTGGCGGATCTTTCAGTGAAGGACGTCCGAGATATCTATTCCATGCGCGTCACGCTCGAGATTTTGCCTTCCAGCAGGTCTGGTCTCGACGTGATGAGGACTTCCGGGCCAACCTCTGGCAACGGCATCAGACCCTCCTCAATTGCATCGATGCCGGAGACGACGCAGCGAGCATTCATTCGGAGCTGCAGCTTCACGGCTTTGTCTACGAAGCGTCTGGCCACAGCATCCTACAGAAGACATGGGAAAGCATTCGCGGTCGCTTGCAGCTCTACTGGGCCGCTCACCACCGAGCACATGGCATGCGGGGGCCAAGACGTGACGGTCACGACAGGTATGTCGAGACCGCTCTTGGCGATGACTTTTCCGCTCTTCGCGACGAGATCACCGAGCACATGACCCGCGGCGGAAGACAAACCGAAGCCTTCCTGGCCACCCGGCAGAACAAGATTCCGAGGAGAAACTCGAAGGAAGCCGGAGAACCGGCGTCAGAGTGAAAGACCATCCGCGCGACACAGGCGGAACAAAAGCCCCAGAGGAGATACACGATGGAATTCGACAGACGAAAGTTCTTGACGCTGACGGCGATGGCCACGGCATCCCTCGCTTCGCTTCCCGCGTTCGCGGCGGGTGAAACCACAATGGAGCAGATCAAGAAGACCAAGAAGCTGCGCATCGGCGTCACGTCCGCCGAGCCATGGTTCTTCAAGGACCCCATGAGCGGCAAATGGACTGGCGTCGGCGTCGCCATGGGCCAGAAGCTGGCCGACGCCCTCGGTGTATCTCTTGTGCCGGTCGAAACAACCTGGGCAAACTGCGTGGCGGCGCTCCAAGCCAATCAGATCGACATCATGTTCGTCCTCGATCCCACGCCCGAACGGCAGAAGGCAATCGCCTTTCCGTCGGCTCCGCTCTTCTACTATGCCATGGGAGCGCTCGTCCACGACGGCACCGATGTCAAGACGTGGGCTGACATCGACAAGACGGGCAAGAAGATCGGCGTCACGCTCGGGACATCGCTCGACAAAAACATCACGGAGATGGTGAAGTCAGCTAAGATCGAGCGGTTCTCGACAAACGACGAGTCCGTAGCTGCTTTCGCGGCGAACAGGGTGGACACTGTCGTTCAGTTCCATCCCGCCCTCGTCGTGCAATATGCCCGCCTGAAGCTCGGCAAAATTCTTCTGCCGAAGCCAGTCAAACCAGTAGCCCCGAGCGCCGGAATGCGCAAGGAGCCCGGTCATGAATTCCGGGATTCGGTCAGCAAGCAATTCGCCGAACTCTACAAGGCGGGCGTACACGATCAGTTGTTCGACGCCTACCTGAAATCAAAGGGCATCGACCCCTACGGAATTCCCGGCCTCGTGAAGGAGGACTGGAGCTGATCCTCCAGCTGCGGAGGGGGTCGCCGCCTCGCGTAAATCGCCCCGCGAACAATATGGCAGGCGTTCGGACATCAGGCACGCCAGCGTGAGGAGAGGCCGCGACAAGTGCCGTTCAATGGGATTTTTCAGCGGTTGGTCGCATTTCGGAATGCTCCTGATCGGGCTTTGGAAACAGGTCAAGATTTCCGCCATCTCGATCATCATCGGCAGCTAGCGATCGGCCTCCCTCCTGGCGATCATACACCTGTCTTCCCGCCGGGTCGCCTCGTCTCCGGCGACCGCCTTGGTCACAGAACGTCTCTGGCCGACGCGCCGCCGATCGTTCATTTCTTCTCGTCTCTCTATGCTCTGCCCGTCGTCATGAACATCGAGTACCTCGACCCGTTTCACGGCTGGGATTCTTGCTCTTTCGACCCAGTCCGGCGCGTTCTATGCAGAAGTCTTCCAGGGCAGCATCAACTGGATCGAGGGCGGCAGAAGTCGAAGGACGGTACACACGCTCGGCATGACGCACGCGCCAGGACTGATCCAGCGCGTGGTTACCACCGCAGGCGATCTCGCGGAATGGTGCCGACCCTTCGTTGGAGCGATCATTTGAACTGAATACGACCAGCGCCCTGGCCTCGACGCTTGCCTACGGGGAACTGCTCTATCAGAGCGATGCTCGCTCGTCAACAGCGCGACCTTTCGCCCCCTCGAGGTCTATACGACCATCGCAGTGATGTACCTGGTCCTCCTGATCACAGCCACCGCCCTGGCCCCGGTCGCCAAAACCCGAGCTTAACGGCGTACCGATAGGAGGCGACGATCGGATACCACATCGACTTCGGCCTTGTGCTTCACAGTTTACCGGTACGTCTCCGGTCTCTGCTCGTGACCGTCGAGGCTGCTCGTTGCAGAGCATCGTCATCAGGATCTTCGGCAGGGTTCGTTTATCGCCCTTGGACGACTGTCGCGCTTGGAAAACTCATTCGGATTTCCGGAGCGCCGGCTACATGGAAGTTCTTCACGACACGCCGGTTCTCGTTCAGCTGATCAGACTTCTCCTATACGTCTCCGATCATAATCGGGTTCGAACTGACGCCGTACGAGGCAGACAACTTCTTGGGCTTGCCCTTCGACACATCGGCCTATTAGGCAGAAATTACCAGGGCGGCGACTCAGTCGATCGCGGCTGGCCAGTGGGAGGACGCCAAAGGCGATCGGAATGCAGCACTCCGCCGTCGTGCGGCGGATCATACTGCCCCAGGTCCTGCGTCGCATGCTTCCTGCCTTCCGCCGATCGGCGCGATCGAGGTCACCCAGATGTGATCCGCTGGCATCCCATCTTTTCGGTCCACGAGCTGATGTACTCAGGGGCACCTTTTGAGCTCGACCTACTATGGACCGCTGGAGATATTCGCTGCCGTCGCCCTCGTTTATTTCGTGCTCGTTTTTCCCGGGCCTTTCCCCACGTCACAGCTCGAGCACATGCTCGATTTTCAGAAGGAATAAGTGCACTGGCCCATGGAGCGATCGGGGATCCGGGTAGGCTGCTTCTTCGCGTGACTGGGCTCAAGAAGCGTCTGAGGCGACCTCGAGGTGCTGAAAGGCTGGTGCGAATTTCGCATCGAGACAGGGCCAGCACGTGCCCATCATCGGCGGCTCGGGATCCAGGCAGAGAGCACGTTCTTGCGCTGCCTGAATTTCATGGAGCTTGCCCCAACCTCCGACCGCGTCGAGCTCAACGGCAAGCTGATCGAACAGCCCGATGCCACGCACGGACAACCGCAAGCTGCCGGATTGCGGCGAACGGGAGCTTTGCATCATCCCGAGAACGCCTCGGCATGGTCTTCCAGCGATTCGAATTGTTCCGGCCGGCGTCGACGGTACCTGAAAACGCCCATGGAGGGGCTCGTTCACCGTCAAGAGGCTTCACAAGTCCGAGGCTCGCTGCCGCGCGCCGAGCACGATTCCGGCCATCTCAACTGACCCGATGAGTTCGACACCCTATCCCGGTCGTCTTTCTGGTGCATAAGCAGCGGCGCGTGGCGATCTCGCCCGCGCCCTGGCGATAGAACCAGAAGTCCTTCCTCTTCGACGACCTCTACGTTCTCACTCGATCCCGAACTAGTCAGCGAAGTGCTGCACGTCATCCGCAGGCTCTCAGAGAAGGGTCGGACCATCTGCTCGTGACGCACGGTTTCGGCTTTGCGTATCACTTCGCGACGAAGGTGATCTTCCTTGCCGATGGCGTCTTTCACGAGGTCGGCACACCTGATGAGATCCTAAAGCATCCCACAGCAAGAGCGCACGCAAGGCGTTCTTGCAGCGCTTCACCGAGTTCGCCTTCTAGACAGGCCGAGCGGCACCCCCGTATCCAGTAAGGAGATGGTCACAACAGCATGTCATCGCAAGCAAGTAACACCAGCTCGCAAGGCTATGTGAAGGACGACCGCAACGAGGACGTCTTCATCTATGTCGACGGCGAGTTCTTTCGCCGCAACGAGGCGAAGGTCTCGGTGTTCGACGCGGGCTTCGTCCTCGGCGACGGCGTCTGGGAGGGGCTGCGCCTCGTCAACGGCCGGCTGATCTCCGAGGACGCGCACATGAAGCGCCTCTACGAGGGGGCGAACGCGATCGGGCTCGACATCGGCATGACCCGGGAAGAGCTGATCGCGCCGTCCGCGCGACGCTCGACAGGAACGGCATGACCGACGGCGCGCATATCCGCCTGATGGTGACGCGCGGCGTGAAGACGACGCCCAACCAGGACCCGCGCTTTGCGACCGGCAAGGCGACGATCGTCATCGTGGCGGAGTACAAGAAGCCCGTTCCGGCGCAGAAGGCGAAGGGCCTCAGCCTCTTCACCTCCGCGATCCGCTGCAGCGGCCCGGATGTCTTCGACCTTCGCCTGAACTCCCACAGCCGGCTGAACTTCATCCAGGCGCTGATCCAGGCGATCGAGGCCGGCGCCGACGAGGCGCTGATGCTGGATCCCCTGGGGTTCGTCGCAAGCTGCAACTCCACCAACTTCTTCATCGTGAGCAAGGCCGAACTCTGGACCTCAACCGGTCGCTTCAACTTCAAGGGCATCACGCGCCAGAAGATCATCGATCTTTACGCGGCGACGGCGGCCGCGTCCATGAGGACGACTTCACCCTCGCCGAGGTCTATTCGGCGTCCGAAGCCTTTGTGACCGGCACGCTCGGCGGCATCACTCCAGTCTGCCGCGTGGACAACCGGCCGATCGGCACCGGCCGTCCCGGCCCTGTGACGGAGAGGATAGCCGGGCTCTATACCAGTCACATTTCCGCCTGAGCAACAACGTCCGATCGACGGTCAAGCTCGCAACGCTATCGCCAACCTGCCTTGCCGCTCGCTAGGGCCACTCACAGCGCCACTGACGGCCGTTTCGGCATTGGCTGGTGGGTGGGCGGCCAAAATGGCTTTACGCGCGCTGACGAGGCTGTGTGCGGCGAACACGCGGCATATGATCAACCCGACCGGCGGCGCGAGCCCGATCAGCCGTCGCAGGCTGTTACCGAACTTGTGGAACCAGCTGGCAAGGGCATTGCCGGAGGGCCATTCCGGCTATGCGACGCGGTCGATGGCACAAAGGTGTCCGATCAGTCGTTAGCTTTAAGCTACGCTCAAGCTTTAAGCTACGCTCAGCCGGTGATATTCTTCGCCGCGCCGGATGCACTGGACGCGCACGGGAAATGGGTCTGATCCGTCCATCCGAAGGCCGCGCCGGTTGTTCTTACGTCAGGCTGATGGCGTCGATAACCGGACACTTGCCGACCGGGCGAACCCGCCGGATCGCGTCGTCCGCTGCGCGACGGTCGCATGCCGATCTTGGCACGCGGTGAACGAGAGGTGATACGGCAGCCCGTAACGGTGGTTTCTTAGCCTCGGGGGCCGGTCTGCGTGGCGCGCGGTGTACGAAGCAAGCCTTCAAGGTGCCGCCGATGCTCCTCGTCCTGACGACGGATGCGCTGCTTGGCGTGTTCGATGGCGCGGGCAAGCACAGCATCACCGTCGCCGCCCGAAAAGGCCAAATCTGGGATCGTGCGATCGCCCATCACCTTGAAGATCTTCACCGCGTTGCCGGGCTTGAGCATCCATTCCTTCTGGCCGAACTCCCTGCTGGCCACCGCCTTGATCTCACCCGTTTCGGGATCGACGACCTCGCGCTTCTTGGCAAACACGCGGTAGTCCTGAACCGGCCCCTTCGACATGTAAATCATTCTTTCCTTGGCGGTCTTCCTCGTACGGACATCGCTCCGGGCGGCCGTCTTTCCGGGCAGCAGGGCAGCGAATTTCAAATTCAGCGCCTCACAGCGCGCGTCCAGGACGTGCAGCCGATCGCCCCACACGACGGCATGGGCGTGCCAGCTGACCATTGGCTCGACGACTCCGGGAATGGCATTGGCGTTGGTGTAGAAGGCGGCCTCGACCATGCCGACGAAATGGTACCCCGCAAGCCGGTGCATCGCCCAGTCCCGGACCAGTTCATGATCGAAGTCGGCCGCCTGCGAAAGCGGCACGGCGAAGTCACGCGGCGAGAAGGTCACGAACCGGAATTTCTGATGCTTTTCGTCCACCGCAGTTAGGAAACTCGCGAGCATTCCGGTCGCAAACTTGATCCTGGCCCGGGCGTTCACGGCGGGTAGTTGATGAGCGCTGCGATCTTGAAGGCGCTCTTTGAGCGCATCATCGAATAGGTGCTTGCCCCGGCCAGAGATCATATGGGTCCGAAGCTTGTGGTCGAGCTCCGCGTGGATCTCGGTGAAGTCGGTGATCTTTAGGAAGGGGCTCGGCATAGGGCTTATCTCGATGCGGCGGGTGCAGGGTTGTTGGCCTCGGGCCGTTGGCTGCACCCGCCGCCCCTTTACTGCATTGCGATCACTGCGATCGGTTCTGCAGGTTTGGGTTTTGGTTGCAAGTTTCACGCGCTGATCATGTTTCTCGCGCGTATTTGGGGTGTAACAAGGTTACGACTTCGACCGCCTGGACGAACTCTTCCGAGAAGTCTTCGTTTTCGACCGCAACGTACGGACGCTTGAGATGTGCACCTCGCGGCCGCGAACATCATCCACATCGAAGCATAGCCTGACGTCCTTCTTGCCCTTTTTCTTCAGCAGGTTGCGCGTCGCGATGCTCTCCTCTGCGAGGATGCGAATTGCGCCGGGCGGTGGCGAGAAAGCGCCGGGCTTGGCGGCCCCGCGGCCACCGCTTTCATCCTCCTCCTCGGCGTCCTCCGAAGACGTAAGCCTATCATCGCTGTCGTCGGTATCATCGTCATCATCGCTATCCAGATCCTCGGTTGGTTTCTTGAGGGGTGGATCGCCGGGCGCGGGCTCGCGAGGCGATTTGACGTTCTCGCGGGCAAGTTGCTCGATGCCGTGCCCCTCCTCAATGAGGTCGGGAATCTGATCCGCCGGGACGCGGTCATCGAAGAAGCCTTGCAGGGCGCGAGCGTATTTGCTCGCCCGCCTGCTCGCCTCCGTGCCTTCGAGCCCGACTGCGAAGCGCATCGCGTAGTGGAGAGCTTCGTCCTGATGGTGGTGCTGAGGACTGTTCCGCACACCTTCCCATTCGGGGTGATCGCATAGCTGCTGCCAGATCTCGAAGTCTTCGGCCATGATGAGCGCCAAGCCATATACGGTCGCCAGCAGCGCATGCAGGCGAGCCCGGCTGCCGACCTCAAGCGCTCGAAAGCACCGTCGGACATGAATCAGTTGCCGGGGCGCGCCCTCTCCGTCCGTCAGCTCTTCCACGGGCGGCAGGTCAGGCTCCGTCGGAATCTCGTCGAAGTCTACCTCGACCTCCTTCTTGTCGGGTTTCGGTTTGCCCTGACCAGCTTTGTTCTGGCCGCCTTTTTTCTCGGTGCGGGGTTCATGGGTTGCTGGTGAACGAGATGGCTCCTCGCGCACCTTCGAACTTTCCCGCGCAAGCGACTTCCTCTTATTCTTGCGATTGCGCTCGCGCCTCTCGCTCGTACGCGCCTTTTGGGCTTGCCTTTTCGTCGTCGCCTTTTTCATTATTGGTTGCCTCCGTCGAGGTTATCATGGAAAAGTGCGCGGACGTCTTCAGCCCACCAGCACGTCACTCTCGCGGAGATCTTGCGGCACGGCTTTGGGAACCGGCCATCGCGGACTCCCTGCCACCAGAGGCTCCGGGAGACAGGCACGTAGTTGAGGATCTGGCTCAGCCTGACTGGACCCGCTTCGGGGAAGCTGTCGTCTGTGTCTTTCACGGTCTTACTCCGTCTTGTGTTGATCACGGGAAGACGGTGCCGTGCGCGCGTTGGAACGGGGAAATGTTCCTCGGCAGGGCCGAATTTTTCCAGGTTCAATTTTCGATGCGGTTGTGCGGACGTTAGTGGAATTTCGGCCAGCTAAAGCTGCGTGCTTTGTCAGGGCGAAGGATTGGACCCTTCAAGCGGTTGTCATGATTTGCGAGATATTCAAGTCCAGCGCGCAGATATTTTTTCGCAGTTCTAGCGCTAATTTCCACGTTCGTCCGTGCGATATCATTGCAAATATACGTGTAGGTCTTGCTATCTGAATATGCTGATTTGGGATCAAACTCGTAATTCATGATCGCCATTCCGACGACCATCCTGTAGAGGCTTCTTTTAGCATCTGCGCTCAGATCATCTTCATCAGCGGCCGCGGGTTGCATTCGCACCTGGAACTCGTTCAAAGGCACTAGCGCGCGTTCGCCGAGGATCCGACAAACCTCGGCAGGCGCGACCTTTGGCTCGTCTTCATCACATCCGAGGCGACGGGTGAGAAGCTGTAGTCGCTTGTCGAGTTCCTCGCGTGCTTCGTTGGACAGCCGTGGTCTCCCGCTCGACGGAGGACAAATTCCAAGCGACAAGCAGGCCGCTTCCATTGGCGTCCACGGCGCGAGACTGAAGTAGTGGTCATAGTCGATCGGCCGTTCAGCCTCTTTGATAGCGGCCTTCCGCTTGGCTTCTTGTTCCTGCACGATCGCGCTTTTGTACGGGGCCATTGCGCGGAGAATCGCATTCGATCGGCTCTCTCCCGTGGTCTCCAGCTCGCCCATGAAGTCCCAGACTGCCCTCAGCCATGCACGCACTCCCACGTGAGATGCATTCGCGACCGTCGAACCTTCCGCAGGATTCTCTAAGTCGGTGGCAAAAGTGTCCCGGAGATCGAGCTGACCGTCGAATGCTTTCGACAGGCCGTCAGCAATGTCCTCCAAGTTGGCGTGAGATGATCGGCCTTGGTCAAGTTCCCATAGCTTGTCTTCGACGGTCTGCGTGAAACCCGGAAAGCGCATTTCCAGGATGATATGACGGAGATGCACGTAGTCCTTTTGCCACCTGCTGGCGCTCGTCATTCTAACCCTCGTCGTTGCTCGTTTCCCGCGGCGCTCCGATGAAGCTCGCCCAATCCAACATCAGCTCGCGTCGCTTCTCAAGCAGGTTGCCGCGACGATAGCCGGCTTCCACCTTGTTCTCGATCGTGTGCGCCAACGCCTTTTCCGCTAATTCGCGAGGATGGCTGGTCGTCTCGGCGTCCCGATCACTTGACAAAAAGCGCCGTCAGGCGCTCGCCTGATGCAGCAGTCTTGCAATCTCGGCGGCCCACCAATCGGCCATCCTCACACGTTCGTCCCAATACTGCGCGCGGTGGTAGGCGCGTCGGACCTGATCGGCACCGACGTGACCGAGTTCAGCCTCGATAGCATCGGACGACCACTTCCCGCTTTCGTTCAGTAGCGACGACGCCGAGGCGCGAAAGCCATGGCTGGTCGCTTCTGATTGCGTGAAGCCCATCCGCCGAAGCGCGGCGTTCATGGTGTTCTCGCTCATGGGACGCCGAGGGTTCTGTATCGACGGGAAAAGTTGCTCCCGGTATCCGGTCAGTTCCTTCAACTCGCGTAGGATCTCTATGGCTGCCGTCGAAAGCGGTTTTCGATGCTCGCGGCGCATCTTCGTGCGCGCCTCCGGAAGAACCCACTCGGCCTTTGCGAAGTCGAACTCGCTCCAGGCGGCTTGTCGGAGTTCACCCGGGCGGGGGTATAAGAGCGCCATGAGCTGCAGAGCGGCGCGGGTCTCGCGCATGCCCTCGTAGCCCCAGATGGCGCGTAGCAGGCCGCCGAAGCGTATTCTGTCGGTCAGCGCTGCTCGGTGTGTGACGGTCGGCGTCACGAGCGCTCCCTTGAGGCCGAAGGTCGGGTCGTTCTCTGCCTTCGCGGTGGCGATGGCGTACCGAAAGACCTGTCCGATCGTGGCACGCAAGCGGCGGGCGGTTTCGTAGTTGCCGTCGGCCTCGACCTTTCGCAGCGGCACAAGGATCTCGAAAGCCGTGATATCGCCGATCGGCCGATTGCCAATATCCGCTCGAGCCAACGAAAGCAGCCATGTCTTTTTGGTGAGAGTGGCATCGGCGCGGCCTTCTCGCTCTACCTTCTGGAGGAACTCGTCTGCGATAGCATTGAACGTCTGGGACGCCGCGGTGTCCTTCTTGATCTTGTCGAGCTTAGCCTGAACGGCCGGATCAACGCCTTCCGCAAGGAGCCTTTTCGCGGCCTCCCGCTTTTCCCTTGCCCGCGCCAGCGAAGTCGCTGGGTACGCGCCGAGTGCCATCGTCTTCTGTTTGCCGCCGAATCGGTAGGAGAAACGCCAAAGCTTCGATCCCTGTGGCGTCAGAAGCACGTGCAGACCGCCGCCGTCACTGCACTTTTTTGGCTTGTCCGACGCTTTAAGGTTTCTGATTTGCGTGTCTGTGAGGGGCATAAGGTGTTGGTATCGAAAGCTGCGGGCAGGGACACAAAGTGCCAAAACACCAACACCCTTACCAGCAAAATTGCTGGATGCCAACAAACGCCGCTGGACGACCTCGGACGCGCAGGCAACAAAAAAGCCCGGTTTCCCGGGCTTTTTGAGTACCTTGTTGGACTGTCGTGGACAACCTGAAACAAGCGATTGGTGCCCAGAAGAGGACTCGAACCTCCACGCCTTGCGGCACACGGACCTGAACCGTGCGCGTCTACCAATTCCGCCATCTGGGCAGCGGCCCCGCATTTAGGCTGCGGGGGAATGGCTGTCAACCGCGGGCGGGGGATTTCCAAGGGGGGCTGGAATATTTTGCGCGGGCCTTGCCTTGGGCGGCCGCGATCGCGGGAACGGGCGGGGGATTTTCAAAGGGCGGGCCGCATCCGGTTGCCGCGGGTGCCGGCCGGAGCCTGGGTTCCGGATCATCCGTCGTCGCCCGACGCGACGACGATGTCGGCCGGCCGGCTGCGGGTGGCCACGTAGCGGGCGTTGACGAGATCGTTGGAGCGGACCCGGGCGAGGGCGGCCTCCCGGTCCATGCCGTAGCCGAGCCAGCGGCGGACCAGCCGGCGCTCCAGGACGCTCTCCGGCACGTCGATCGCCACCGCGAGGTCGATCAGCGGGGCGAGCGCCGACCACGGCTCTTCGTCGAGCAGGAGATAGTTGCCTTCCGTGATGACGATGCGGTGATGCGGCTCGACGATCCGGGCGGCCGCCCGCGACAGTTCCAGGCTGCGGTCGAAGACCGGCACCGCAACGGCCTCCTCCGACCGCCGGATGCGCGCGAGCGTCGCGGCGTAGCCCGCCACGTCGAAGGTGAAGGGGGCGCCCTTGCGTGCCCGCTGGCCGCGGGCCTCGAGCACGGCGTCGTCGTAGTGGAAGCCGTCCATCGGCACGACGACCGAGCAGTCCGGCCCCGCGGCGTCCTCGACGGCCTGGTGCAGGCGTTCCGCGACGGTCGACTTGCCGCCGCCCGGCGGGCCCGCGATCGCCGCGACGAAGCGCGCCCGGCCCGCCGCCGCTTCCAGCACCCGGCGGGCGAGGTCGCGGCTGCCGTCGCGGCTCACGCGGCCTGCGCCTCTTCGGGCGGCGCCTTCGCCCCCGTCATGATCGCCACGGCGTCGGAAGCCGTCATCTGCCGCGGGTCGACCACGGCGATGCGCTTGCCCAGCCGGTGGATGTGGACCCGGTCCGCCACCTCGAACACATGCGGCATGTTGTGAGAGATCAGCACGATCGGCAGCCCGCGCTTCCTCACGTCGCGGATGAGCTCCAGCACCCGCCCGGACTCCTTGACGCCGAGGGCCGCCGTCGGCTCGTCCATGATGATCACCTTGGCCGCGAAGGCCGCCGCCCGGGCGACCGCCACGCCCTGCCGCTGGCCGCCCGAAAGGGTCTCCACCGCCTGGCCGATGTTCTGGATGGTCATCAGGCCGAGGTCCGACAGCTTCTCCCTGGCGAAGCGTTCCATCGCCTGCTTGTCGAGCATCCGGAACCAGGAGCCGAGAATGCCCTTCTTCCGGATTTCCCTGCCGAGGAACATGTTGTTTGCGATCGACAGCGCCGGCGACAGCGCCAAGGTCTGGTAGACGGTCTCGATGCCCGCGTCGCGCGCCTGCATCGGCGAGACGAAGTTGACCACCTCGCCCGCCAGCCGGATCTCGCCCGAATCCGGCGTGACGGCCCCCGACAGGGCCTTGATCAGCGTCGACTTGCCCGCGCCGTTGTCGCCGATGACCGCCAGGACCTCGCCCGGATAGAGGTCGAAGTCGCTGTTGTCGAGCGCCGTGACGCGGCCGTAGCGCTTGACCAGGTTGCGGGCGGTGAGGATGGGTTTTTCCGTGCTCATGCCGAGACCTTTCTGATCCACTGGTCGGTCGCGACCGCGACGATGATGAGGGCGCCGACGGTGAGCTGCGTCCATTGCGGGTCGGTGCCGATCAGCCTGAGGCCGAGCGAGAACACGCCGACGATGAGCGCCCCGAACAGGGTGCCGAGGATCGATCCGCGCCCGCCGAAGAGCGAGGTGCCGCCGATGACCGTGGCGGTGATCGCGTTGATGTTCTCGAGCTGCCCGGCCTGCGGCGAGACCGCGCCGATGCGCCCGATGAGCGCCCAGCCGGCGAGCGCGCAGATCACCCCCGTGACGACGTAGACGGAGATGAAGACGCGCTCGACCCGGATGCCGGCCAGCATGGAGGCCTCCTGGTCGTCGCCGACCGCATAGACGTGGCGGCCCCAGGCGGTGTGGTTGAGCGCGTACCAGAGGCCGAGGACGAGCACCACCATGGCGACGACGCCGTAGGTGAAGACCGCACCCCCGAGGCGGAAGGAATCGCCGAACAGGTGCAGGATCGGGGCCACCCGGTCGATATCCTGGCTGCGGACCGTCTCGTTGCCCGAATAGATGAAGTTGGCCGCCCCGAAAATCGACCATGTGCCCAGCGTCACGATGAACGGCGGCAGCCGCACCTTCGCGACGAGAAGCCCGTTGACGAGCCCGCAAAGCCCGCCGACGATCAGGCCCGCGAGCACGGCGGCGAAACCGGGCACCCCGTAGTGCATGGCGAACTGGCCCATGACGACCGACGACAGCACCATGATCGCGCCGACCGAGAGGTCGATGCCGGCCGTGAGGATGACCAGCGTCTGGCCGGCGCCGACGATGCCGGTGATGGCCACCTGCTGGAGAATGAGCGTCAGCGTGAAGGCCGAGTAGAAGCGCGGCCCGATGGCCAGGCCGAAGCCGACCACCGCGACGACGAGGACGATCAGCGGCACGGCGGCGGGATTGCCGTGCAGGAAATGCTGCATTCGCTGCAGGGGCGTGTGGCGCCGGGTTTCGAAAGCGGATTGTTCCGCCTTGCCGCCGGCGGCAACCGTTTGGTCGCTCATGCATGTCCTCCCTCGAGCCGCGGCCTTTCCGTCGCGGCCGCGGCGCCGCTGGAAGGTGCGCTGTTCCGTTCGGTCAGGAGCGCATCCGCCCTTCCCGTCCGCGATTCTGCGCGAGGGGCGCCGCGCGCCCCTCGCTCCTCGCCAGGTCCGCCAGTGTGATCCGGCTCGCCGGGCGGATCAAGTCCGCAATCGGCCGGCCGGCGTCAGCCCCAGCACTTGTCCAGGCCTTCCTTGACGCTGATCGAGGGCACGCCGTCGGCCGGGTGGTCGGTAATCAGGTTGACCCCGGTGTTGTGGAAGTCGAGCCCCTTCGACTTCTCCGGCTTCTTGCCGGTCTCGACATAGTCCTTGATCGCCTGGATCCCGTCGGCCGCCATCAGCAGCGGATACTGCTGCGACGTCGCGCCGATGACGCCGTCCTGGATGTTCTTGACGCCCGGGCAGCCGCCGTCGATCGAGACGATGGTGGCCTGCTTGTCGAGGCCGACGGCCTTCAGCGCCTGATAGGCGCCCGCCGCGGAAGGCTCGTTGATCGTGTAGACGAGGTTCGTGCTCGGGTCCTTCTGGAGAAGGTTCTCCATGGCCGTGCGGCCGCCGTCCTCGGCGCCGCCGGTGACGTCGTGGCCGACGATGCGCGGGTCGCTCTCGTCGCCCCACTTGGTCTTGTCCTTGGGATCGATCCCGAAGCCGACCATGAAGCCCTGGTCGCGCTGCACGCCGACCGACGGCTGGCTCGTGGCGAGATCCAGGAAGGCGATGTGCGCATCCTTGGCCTTGTCGCCCATCGTCGCCTTCGCCCACTTACCGATCAGTTCGCCGGCTTCGAAATTGTCGGTGGCGAAGGTCGCGTCCGCGGCGTCGACGGGTTCGAGCGTGGTGTCGAGCGCGATGACCATCACGCCGGCCTTGCGCGCCTTCTGCACGGTCGGCACGATGGCCTTGGTGTCCGAGGCGGTGATCAGGATGCCGTCGACCTTTTCCGCCACGCAAGATTCGATGGCGTCGACCTGGGACTGGTTGTCCCCGTCATACTTGCCCGCATAGGTCTTGAGGTTGACGCCCAGCTCCTTGGCCTTCTGCTCGGCGCCCTTCTTCATCGTGACGAAATAGGGATTGGTGTCGGTCTTGGTGATGAGGCAGGCGCTCACGTCCTTCGCCAGGGCCGGCGACGCTGCCAGGAAGCCCGCCGCCGCCGTTCCCAGCAGAGCGGATTTCAGAATGGTCCGAGTTTTCATGAGTACCTCCCGAGTTGAAAACTTCCGACGACCGCCCGAGGCGTGCTGCCACGGGGCGGGTCTGTCATCCGCAGCGAACACCATGGCAGGGATCTTGTCAATAATTAAATCACTCTTATTTATTTATTGACACCCGTCGGTTCGCGCCTCATGGTGGCGGCCGGAGCCCTTGCGTCGGCGCCGGAAACGCCGCCGACGGAAAGCGCGGGAGGAGACGTGAAGACCGAGGCCGATCGAGTATTCCCCGGCGCGGAAGGGCAGCACGGGCTTTCGCCGCGCGGCTCGAACCAGAGCGGCATGCGCGCCTACAACGAGCGGCTGGCGCTTTCCCTCGTCCGCCGCCACGGCAGCATGACGAAGACCGGCCTCGCCCGCATGACGGGGCTCTCCGCGCAGACCGTCTCGGTCATCATGCGCAGCCTCGAAGCCGACGACCTTCTCATGCGCGGCGAGCCGATCCGCGGCCGCGTCGGCCAGCCCTCGGTGCCGCTGTCCCTGAACCCGGAAGGCGCCTATTTCTTCGGCCTGAAAGTCGGCCGGCGCAGCGCCGATCTCGTGCTCGTCGATTTTCTCGGCCGGGCGACGGGCCACCTGCGCCGCAGCTATGCCTGGCCGCTGCCCGCCGACATCATCGAATTCGCCGGGCGCGGCATGGAGAAGCTCGTCGCCGGGCTGGCGCCGCCCCTGCGCGGACGGGTCGCGGGCCTCGGCGTCGCCATGCCTTTCCAGCTGTGGAACTGGGCCGACGGCATGGAGGTGCCCGCCGGCGGGCTGGACGTGTGGCGCGAGACCGACCTGGAAGCCGCGATCGCCGCCGTCTCCGCCTATCCCGTCTACCTGCAGAACGATGCGACCGCGGCCTGCGCCGCCGAACTGGTCTTCGGCGAGCACCAGTCGCGCGCCGACTTCATCTATTTCTATGTCGGCACGTTCATCGGGGGCGGGATCGTGCTGAACGGCGGGCTCTATGCGGGCCGCACCGGCAATGCCGGCGCCCTCGGCTCCATGCCGGTCCCCGGACCGGACGGCGAACTCGAACAGCTGATCGACCAGGCGTCGATCATGGTTCTGGAGCGCATGCTGAAGGAGAAGGGGATCGACCCGTCGATCCTCTGGAACTCGCCCGACGACTGGTCCGGCATCGAGGCCGAGGCCGACGCCTGGGTCGGCATCGTGGCGCGCGGCCTGTCGCGCGCGATCGTCTCGGCCATCTCCGTCATCGATTTCGAGACGGCGATCATCGACGGCGGACTGCCGCGCACCTATCGCGAGGCGATCGCCCGTGCCACACGCCAGGAAATCGACAGGCTCGACCTGCAGGGCGTGACGGCGCCGGCCGTCCTCACGGGCACCATCGGGCCGATCGCGCGCGCCCTCGGTGCGGCCAGCCTCCCGCTTTTCGGGAAATACCTCATCGACCACCGGACGCTCGCCCGGGAGCGCTGAGCCCAGCGAACGGGCGTTCCCGCCCCGAAACGTCGCTTTTGGACAACTCCGCTCCGTTCGAAATTGCTCATATCCGCCAGTCCGACGAGTTGGATTCGGCCCGGAGTCGTGGTTCAATCTCCGAGGCCGCGAACGTTTCGTTTCCGTTTCGATTTTTCCCGGGGGTTCCGCGATGCCGGCATCGATCCTGCCGTTCAGTGAAGTTGAATATCAGCGCCGGCTGGCCAAGGTCCGCGTTGCGATGGAGGCCAAGGGCCTGGACCTGCTCTTCATCGAGGATCCGTCCAACATGGCCTGGCTGACGAGCTACGACGGCTGGTCCTTCTACGTGCATCAGGGCGTGCTCGTGTTCCTCGACGAGGATCCCATCTGGTGGGGCCGCTCGCAGGACGCCAACGGCGCGATCCGCACCTGCTGGATGGACGACGACCGCGCCCGCGGATACTCCGACCATTTCGTGCAGGCCGACGACTGCCATCCGATGGAGGACCTGGCGGCCCTGATCGGCGAAAAGGGCTACGCCAACAAGCGCATCGGCCTCGAACTCGACAACTATTACTTCTCCGCCAAGGCTTACCTGACCCTGCAGCAGGAACTGCCCAACGCCGAACTCGTCGACGCGACGGCGCTGGTCAACTGGCAGCGCGGCGTCAAGTCCGACGAGGAGATCATCTTCATGCGCCGCGCCGCGCGCATCTCGGAGAAGATCGTCGACGGGATCCTCCAGCGCGTCGAGCCGGGCGTCAAGAAGAACGAGCTGGTCGCGGAGATCTACGCCGACGCCGTGCGCGGCGTCGACGACAGCTGGGGAGACTACCCGGCGATCGTGCCCCTCCTGCCGAGCGGATCGGACGCCGCCGCCCCGCACCTCACCTGGGGCTGGACCTCCTTCGAGAAGGGCGAGGCCACCTTCTTCGAAATCGCCGGCTGCTACCGCCGCTACCATGCGCCATTCTGCCGCACGGTCTATCTCGGCACGCCGCCGCAGCACCTGATCGACGCGGAAAAGGCGCTGGTGGCCGGTTTGGAAGCCGGCCTCGACGCCGCAAGGCCTGGAAACCGCGCCGGCGACGTCTCCCGGGCGCTCCACGGCGAACTGGCGAAATGGGGCATCAAGCGCTCCGCCCGCTGCGGCTATCCGATCGGCCTGTCCTATCCGCCGGACTGGGGCGAGCGCACGATCTCCTTCCGCGACAACGACAACACGATCCTCGAGGCCGGAATGACCTTCCATTTCATGCCGGGCCTCTGGATGAAGGATTGGGGCATGGAAATTACCGAGAGCATTCTCATCCGCGAGGGCGCGCCGGCGGAATGCCTGTGCAACCGACCCCGCAAGATGTTCGTGAAGGACTGACGTGGCCGACAGCACGGACATTCTCCGGCAGACCGTGTCGATCCTGTCGGACCTGATCGCGTTCCCGACCGTCTCGTCGGACAGCAACACCGCGTTGATCGGCTATGCCGACCAGCGGCTGAAGGCCTGCGGCGCGCGCTCCTTCGTCTCCTTCGACGAGACCGGGCTGAAGGCCAACCTCTTCGCGACGATCGGTCCAGAGGGCGACGGCGGCATCGTCCTGTCCGGCCATTCCGACGTCGTGCCCGTCGAAGGCCAGGAATGGACGAGCGATCCCTTCCTCCTGCGCGAGGAGGACGGCCGTCTCTACGGGCGCGGCACCTGCGACATGAAGGGCTTCATCGCGGCCTGCCTCGCCATGGCGCCGGCCTTCGCCGAGGCCGACCTCGCCCGGCCGGTGCATTTCGCCTTCACCTACGACGAGGAAGTGGGCTGTTTCGGCGCCCGCGCGCTGATGGGGGAACTGGAGCGCGCCGGCATCAGGCCGGCCGTCTGCGTCATCGGCGAGCCGACCTCGATGCGCATCATCGAGGGCCACAAGGGCTGTTTCGAATACACGACCGAGTTCACCGGCACCGGCGGCCACGGCTCGGAGCCGGACAAGGGCGTCAACGCCGTCGAATACGCGGTGCGCTACGTCACGCGCCTGATGGCGCTCGGCCAGGAGCTGAAGCGACGGGCGCCGCGCGGCAACCGGTTCGACCCGCCCTGGACGACCGTGCAGGTCGGCCGGATGGAAGGCGGCGCGGCGCGCAACGTCATCGCCGGCCACTGCGCCGTCGAATGGGAGATGCGCCCCGTCGCCAAGGACGACGCCGACTTCGTCAAGCAGGCCATGAAGTCCTATGTCGACGGCGAGCTCCTGCCCGCCATGCGCGCCGTGGCGCCCGAAGCCGGGATCGTCACCCGCATCATCGGCGAGGTCGACGGTCTGGAGCCGGTCGAACGGTCCGAAGCGCTGGAGATCGTCCGGGAACTGACCGGCGGCACGGAGACCGACGTCGTCTCCTTCGGCACGGAGGCCGGGCTGTTCCAGAAGGCCGGCATCTCCACCGTCGTCTGCGGGCCGGGCTCGATCGCCGAGGCCCACCAGCCCGACGAGTTCGTCAGCCTCGAGCAGCTCGAGGCGTGCCTCGACATGCTCGGCCGGCTCGTCGGCAAGCTCGAGGCCGCCTGACCGTCAGCCGCGGAGGATCTCCAGGAAGATCGCGCCGTAGCGTTCCAGCTTCTTGGCGCCGACGCCGCTGACCATCGCCATCTCGTCGAGCGTGGCCGGCTGCGACGCCGCCATCTCGATCAGCGTGCGGTCTGGGAAGACGACATAGGCCGGAACGCCCTGCTCCTCGGCGAGCGCCCGCCGCTTCGCCTTCAGCGCCGCCAGGAGCGTTCCGTCGACGTCGTCGGGCACCCGCTGCGCCCCCCGGCGCTGGCCGGTCTTCGCCGACTTGCGCTTGACCGGCACCCGCAGCTCGACGCGCGACCGGCCCTTGAGAACCGCCCAGCCGTCCTCCGTCACGCTCCAGCCGCCGTACTGCATGTCGACCCCGGCAAGCCCCAGCGCGTAGATCTGGCGGAAATAGTCCCGCCACGTCCCGGTCTCGACGGCGCTGCCCACGCCGAAGGTCGGCAGCCTGTCGTGACCGAGGCTCGCGATCCGTTCGGTCTCTTCGCCGCGCAACAGGGCGATCAGATGCTCGGTCCCGAAGCGCTCTCCCGTGCGCACCATCGCCGAAAGCGCCTTCTGCACCGCCTCCGTCCCGTCGAAGAGCTCGGGCGGCGACCGGCAGAGGTCGCAATGGCCGCAGGGCGGGCTGGTCTCGCTGAAATAGGCAAGGAGGGTCTGCCGGCGGCAGCGCGGCGCCTCGGCAAGTGACAGCAGGGCGTTGAGTCGTCCATGGTCGACCCGCTTGCGCTCGGGCGGGGCGTCGCCCTCGTCGATCTGCCGCCGGCGAAGCTTGATGTCGTCGATCCCGTAGAGCGTCAGCGTATCCGCCGGCAGGCCGTCGCGCCCGGCCCGTCCGATCTCCTGGTAGTAGCTCTCGATCGTCTTCGGCAGGTCGGCATGGACGACGAAGCGGACGTCCGGCTTGTCCACGCCCATGCCGAAGGCCACCGTCGCGGTCATGATCAGGCCTTCCTCCCGGGTGAACCGGTCCTGGTGCTCCTGCCGCCGCTCCGCCGGCATGCCGGCATGATAGGCGAGCGCGTCGAAGCCTTCCGCGCGCAGGAACTCCGCAAGTTCCTCGGTCTTGCGGCGCGACGAGCAGTAGACGATGCCGGAGGCCCCGCGCCGCGCGGCGACGAAGGTCGAGATCTGCCGGCGCCCGCCGGCCTTCGGCTCGAACGCCAGGAACAGGTTCGGCCGGTCGAAGCCGCGCAGGAATTCGACCGGCGGCGCGCTGAACAGCTTGGCGGCGATGTCGGCGCGGGTCTCCGTGTCCGCCGTCGCCGTGAAGGCGGCCGTCTGCACGTCGCCGAGTTCCTGCCGGAGCGTTCCGATCGTCAGGTAGTCCGGCCGGAAATCGTGGCCCCACTGGCTGACGCAGTGCGCCTCGTCGACGGCAAGGAGGGAGACGCCGCTGCGGCGCATGAGGCCCATGCTCCCCGCCAGGCGCTCCGGTGCCAGGTAGAGGAGCTTCAGCTCTCCGCGCGAAAGCGCCTCCAAGATGCGGTCGTTCTCCTCGCGCGTGTTGGCGGAGACGAGCGCGGCGGCCGGAACCCCGTTCGCGGTGAGCTGCGCCACCTGGTCGCGCATCAGCGCGATCAGCGGCGAGATGACGACGGTGAGCCCCTTCCGCATCAGGGCCGGAAGCTGGTAGCAGAGCGACTTGCCCCCGCCGGTCGGCATGATCGCGAGCACGTCGCGGCCCGCCTCGATCGCCCGCACGATCTCCTCCTGCCCGGCCCGGAAGGTGTCGTAGCCGAAGGTCTCCTTGAGAATCGCATGCGCCGATGTCATGACCGCTGGTAGCCGAGGCGGGCGGCGCGATCAACGTCTCGATGCCTCAGTCGGCGAGCCCCTGTATCATGATCAGGTCGCTGAGCTTGCGGCAGCCCATCGTCCAGTCCGCGAAACGGCGGCTTTCCGAGGGGCCGTAGGACAGCAGCACGCAGCCGCTGTGGCGTCGATCCCGCCCGATCTTCTCGTAGAGCGCCTCGATCGTCGCGCCGTCGCCCTCGAGGATCTGGGCGAAGCCTTTCCCGTCATAGGCGAGGTAGCCCGTCACCCCGAGTTCGGCGTTGACGCGGCGCGCGGTTCTGACGATGTCGTCGATGTCCTCGGACGCGAGGCCGGGCCTCGCCGAGCTGGCATAGAACAGGGTATGAAGGTCCATGGATCTCTCTGCAAATCGTGCCGGGCCGGCCGCCGGAGAAGATCACGGCCGAAGGCGGGCGGTCCATTAACAATGTTATGTACGACGGGCGGCCCTCCGGCCGCGGGAAACTATGCCTGGGGGCCGGATCGTGCGACGGTCGGCCCTGCCGGGTACGGGCGACGGCGAACGGGGGCGACGCCGCTTCCCTGCGGTGGCAGAATGCTCCAAGCTGCCGTTTTCTTCGAGCGGCCGGACCATGCGGAGGACTTGATGGACCACACGACGCCGTCCGAAAGGCGGGGACGCCGCATCTGGCTCGATTCCTACCCCCCGGGCGTCCCGGAGGAGATACCGCCGCTGCGTCACGCGGCTCTCGCCGACCTGATCGCGGCCTCCTGCGAACGCTTCGCCGACCGCCCGGCCTTCACCTGCATGGGCGCGACGCTCAGCTACCGACGGTTCGATGCCCTCTCCGCGGCGTTTGCCGGCTGGCTCGCGCAGGCCGGGCTCGTGCGCGGCGACCGCGTCGCCGTCATGATGCCCAACGTCCTGCAGTATCCGGTCGCCGTCGCCGGCATCCTCAGGGCGGGCATGGTGGTGGTCAACGTCAACCCGCTCTACACGGCCCGCGAACTCGACCATCAGATCGCCGACGCCGGCATCCGGGCGATCGTCGTCCTGGAGAATTTCGCCCATGTCGTGGCCGAAGTGGCGGCGCGGCGGCCGATCGAGCATGTCTGCGTCGCCGCCATGGGCGACCTCATGGGGCTGAAGGGTCCGCTCGTCGATTTTGTCGTCCGCCGGGTGAAGAAGATGGTGCCCGCCTGGACGCTTCCCGGTCACGCGTCCTTCAAGTCCGCGACGAGGACGGCACTCGCGCGGCAATCGCCCGGCTCTCCCTCGGGCCTGGAGGACATCGCCTTCCTGCAATATACCGGCGGCACCACTGGAGTGGCCAAGGGCGCGGCGCTGACGAACGCCAACGTCCTGTCGAACGTCGCCCAGAACGCCGCCTGGCTGCGCGCCGCCTTCCTGACGCGGCCGGAACCCGAGCGCCTCACCTATCTCTGCGCGCTGCCGCTCTACCACATCTTCGCGCTCACGGTGAACATGCTGATGGGGATCAGCGAGGGCGCGCTGAACGTCCTCATTCCCAATCCACGCGACATTCCGGCCCTCGTCCGGGAAATGGCGCGCCACCGGATCAACGTCTTCCCGGGCCTGAACACCCTCTTCAACGCGCTGCTCGCCTTCGAGAGCTTCGCCGCCCTCGACTTCGAGCCGCTGATCCTGACGCTCGCCGGCGGCATGGCCGTGCAGCGCCCGGTGGCCGAGCGCTGGAAGGCGGTCACGGGCTGCCACATCGCCGAGGGCTACGGCCTGTCGGAGACGTCGCCGGTCGTCAGCGCCAACCGCTTCGACGTGACGGACTTCACCGGAACGATCGGCCTGCCGCTGCCGTCGACCGAGATCGACATCCGCGACGACGCCGGCAATTCGGTGCGGCTCGGCGACACCGGCGAGATCTGCGTGCGCGGGCCCCAGGTGATGAAGGCCTACTGGAACCGGCCGGACGAGACCGCCCTGGTCATGACCGACGACGGCTTCTTCCGCACCGGCGACATGGGCTTCATGGACGAGGCGGGCTACACGACGATCGTCGACCGCAAGAAGGACATGATCCTCGTCTCCGGCTTCAACGTCTATCCGAACGAGATCGAGGAGGTCGTCGCCGCCCACCCGGGCGTGCGCGAAGTCGCGGCGATCGGCGTGCCGGACGAGCATTCCGGCGAGGTCGTGAAGCTCTTCGTCGTGCGCCGCGATCCCGGCTTGAGCGAGGCCGATCTCAGGGCCTATTGCCGGGAAAACCTGACCAACTACAAGCGCCCCAGGGCCATCGAGTTCTGCGACGACCTGCCGAAGAGCAACGTCGGCAAGATCCTGCGCCGGCACCTGCGCGACCCCTGATATCCTTGATTTCGGCCCGAGCCTGCCGCATACCCGCCACAGCATCCGAGGAGCAAGCCCCATGAGCAAAGCCGTCGAAAGCGCCGTCTCCGCATTGCGGACGCATCACCAGCAGAACGCTCCGAGGGACATGCGAGCGGCCTTCGCCGCCGATCAGGGGCGCTTCCGGCGCTTTTCGGCGCGCCTGGACGACATGACGCTCGACTATTCCAAGTGCGCCGTGACGGAACGCACCATGGCGCGCCTCTTCGACGTCGCCCGCGCCGCCCATGTGGAACAGCGGCGCGACGCGATGTTCTCCGGCAAGCCGATCAATACGACGGAGGGCAGGGCGGTCCTGCACACCGCCCTGCGCAACCGGTCCGGCCGGCCGGTGATCGTCGACGGCGCGGACGTCATGCCGGAGGTCGACGCCGTGCTCGACGCCATGGGCGCCTTCTCCGAGAACGTGCGTTCCGGCCGGATCGCGGGCGCGACCGGCAAGGCCTTCACGGACATCGTCAACATCGGCATCGGCGGCTCCGATCTCGGACCCGCGATGGCCACGCTGGCGCTCGCGCCCTACCATGACGGCCCCCGCGCCCATTTCGTCTCCAATGTCGACGGCGCCCATATCGCCGACACGCTGGCCGGGCTCGAGCCCGAGACGACGCTGGTCATCGTCGCCTCCAAGACCTTCACCACCGTCGAGACGATGACCAATGCGGCAACCGCCCGCCGGTGGATTGCCGAAACGCTGGGCGAGGCGGCCGTGCGGGACCACTTCGCGGCCGTCTCCACCGCCCTCGAGAAGGTGAAGGCCTTCGGCATGGACGAGACCCGCACCTTCGGCTTCTGGGACTGGGTCGGCGGGCGCTATTCGGTCTGGTCGGCGATCGGGCTGCCGCTGATGATCGCCGTCGGCCCGGAAAGTTTCGGCCGTTTCCTGGACGGCGCCCATGCGCTCGACGAGCACTTCCGGTCCGCGCCCATGGAGACGAACCTGCCGGTCCTGCTCGGGCTCGTCGGCTTCTACCACCGCGAGATCTGCGGCTACGGGTCGCGCGCGATCATTCCCTACGACCAGCGCCTCGCCCGCTTCCCGGCCTATCTCCAGCAGCTCGACATGGAATCGAACGGCAAGGGCGTCGCGCTCGACGGGGTCCGCCTGAAGCGCCATTCCGGCCCGGTCGCCTGGGGCGAGCCGGGGACGAACGGCCAGCACGCCTTCTTCCAGCTCCTGCACCAGGGGACCGATCCGGTGCCGGTCGAATTCATGGTCGCCGCCAACGGCCACGAGCCGGAGCTGCGCCACCAGCAGCGGCTCCTCGTGGCGAACTGCCTGGCGCAGTCGGAGGCGTTGATGCGCGGGCGCACCTTCGACGAGGCGAAGTCACAGCTTCTCGGAAAGGGCATGGGCGAAGCGGAGGCCGACCGTCTTGCGCCGCATCGGGTCTTCACCGGCAACCGGCCGTCCGTCACCATCGTCTACGACAAGCTGACGCCCTTCGCCCTCGGCCGCCTGATCGCGCTCTACGAACACCGCGTCTTCGTCGAGGCGCAGATCTTCGGCATCAACGCCTTCGACCAGTGGGGCGTCGAGCTCGGCAAGGAACTCGCGACCGGCCTGCTGCCGGTGGTCGAGGGCAAGGAAAGCCCGGACGACCACGATTTGTCGACCGCCGGCCTCGTGCAGACCCTCCGGGACCTCGGCGTCTAAAACGTCAGGCTGTGCTTACATTATTAGTTCGCGCAAACTTACGAAACGCAGTTTACAGGGCCGGAAGTTCCGCAATGCCGCCGTTCGCAGCCGACCAGTCGAGGGGAGCGGCCAGGAAGGCCTGCACCTGGTCGAGCGTCGCCTCGTCGAACACCCGGTCCCGCCGCGCGGCGGCGAGGACGTTCTGCCAGGTCGCCAAATGGTGGAGCGTGATACCCTTGTCCGCCAAACGCGCCGGCGCCTCGGGAAAGATGTCGTAGTAGAAGAGCGCGAAGGCGTGCCCGATCTCCGCGCCGGCTTCGCGGATCGCCTCCGCGAACTTGATCTTGCTCCCGCCGTCGGTCGTCAGGTCCTCGACCAGCAGGACCCGGGAGCCTTCCGGCATGTCGCCCTCGATGCGGGCGTTGCGCCCGAACCCCTTCGGCTTCTTGCGGATGTACTGCATCGGCAGCCCCATCCGTTCGGAGATCCAGGCGGCGAAGGGGATGCCTGCCGTCTCCCCGCCGGCGACGGAATCGAACTGCTCGAAGCCGGCCTCGGTGAGGATCGTCGCCGTGGCGAAATCCATGAGGGCGGACCGGATGCGCGGATAGGAGATCAGCTTGCGGCAGTCGATATAGACCGGGCTCGCCAGCCCCGACGTCAGCTTGTAGGGCTCGTCGGCGCGAAAATGCACCGCCTTGATTTCCAGGAGCATCCGCGCGGCGAGATCGGCCATCACGGGCTTTTCGGGAAAGGAGTTCGAGAACATCGGCATCACCCTCAATCGATGGCTCCGCGATTCCCCGAACCGCGGACGGGGTCTTTTAAAGCGTTTCCAGGAAAAGTGGAAACCGGTTTTCCGTCCGGAAGCGCGCGGGAAAGCTTGTTTCCAGGAAAAGTGGAAACCGGTTTTCCGTCCGGAAGCGCGCGGGAAAGCTTGTTTCCAGGAAAAGTGGAAACCGGTTTTCCGTCCGGAAACGCGAGAAGCCTCCGCCGTCACCCTCACCCCCAGCGCCGTCACCCTCGGGCTTGTCCCGAGGATCTGCAGTCGGCGCCGCATCCCCGGCGGGCGTTGGCGGATCCTCGCCACAAGGGCGAGGATGACGGAGCGAGCGAGGGTGCGAATGGAGGCGCGTTTCCAGGAAAAGTGGAAACCGGTTTTCCGTCCGGAAACGCCGACGACAGAAGGCGTCGCCGCTCCCGGAGCGTCAGGCGACCTCCCAGTGGATGGGAAACATCGGATCGAAGACGGTGACCGGGCCGTCGCCGGTTTCGATCCTTGCCGGGAAGTCGACCGGCGCGCTCCGTTTGCGCAGCGTCATCCGCTCCTCGTTGACCGGCAGGCGGTAGAAGCCCGGTCCGTTCAGCGAGGCGAAGGCCTCCAGCCGGTCGAGCGCCCCCTCGTCCTCGAAGACGTGGGCGAGCACGCTCATCGTGTTCGTTGCGGTGAAGATACCCGCGCAGCCGCAGGCGCATTCCTTGAGCGGATCGGCGTGGGGCGCCGAATCGGTGCCAAGGAAGAAGCGGGGATCGCCCGACGTCGCGGCCGCGCGCAGCGCCAGCCTGTGGGTCTCGCGCTTGGCCACCGGCAGGCAGTAGTAGTGCGGCCTGATCCCGCCGGCGAGGATGGCGTTGCGGTTGATGACGAGATGATGCGTCGTGATGGTCGCCGCCAAATTGGCCGCCGAATTTCGCACATAGTCGACGCCGTCCCGGGTGGTGACGTGCTCCAGCACCGCGCGCAGCTCCGGCAGGCGGGCCCGCAGCGGATCGAGCACGGTCTCGATGAATACGGCCTCGCGGTCGAAGATGTCGACCTCCGGCCACGTCACCTCGCCGTGCACGCAGAGCGGCATGCCGATCGCAGCCATGCGCTCCAGCACAGGCATCGCCTTTTCGATGTCGCGAACGCCGCTCTGCGAGTTGGTGGTGGCGCCCGCGGGATAGAGCTTGACCGCCGTGGCATCGCCCGCCCGAAAGGCGGCTTCGACGTCGTCCGGATCGGTGCCTTCGGTCAGGTAGAGCGTCATCAGCGGGGTGAAGCCGCTGCCTTTGGGAAGCGCCGCGGCGATGCGCGCACGGTAGGCCCGCGCCTCGGCCGCCGTGACGACCGGCGGCACGAGGTTGGGCATGACGATCGCCCGGGCGAAATGGCGCGCGCTTTCCGGCAGGATGCCGGCCAGCATGGCGCCGTCGCGCAGGTGGAGGTGCCAGTCGTCGGGTCGGCGGATGGTGATTTCTGTCATTGCGGCGGATCTTCCGGAAGGCTGGAAACGCCCCTGCGATAGCCTATCGCGCCCCGGCGGACAACGTTTCTCCCGTCCGGCCCTTTCCAATCCCCATGGCGGGGGCTATCTGATCCGCCAGGAACAGGAGGACACGCATGGATCTCGAAATCGCAGGCAAACGCGCTCTCGTCCTGGCGTCCTCGCGCGGCCTCGGTCTCGGCATAGCCGAGCGGCTGGCCGCCGAGGACGCCGACGTCGTCATCTGCGGCCGGAGCGGGGACCGGCTGGCAAAGGCCGCAGAAGAGATCACGGCGCGCGGTGCCGGCAAGGTCACCCATGCGGTGGCCGATCTCTCCGAACCGTCCGCGGCCGACCGGCTGGAAGCCGCGGTGCGCGAGCGCTTCGGCGAGCTGGACATTCTCGTCAACAACACCGGCGGGCCGCCGCCCGGCGCCATGAGCGAGGCGAAGACGGAGGTCGTCGCCCGCCAGTTCGAGACGATGGTCCTGCGGGTGATGGACCTGACCGCGCGCTTCGTGCCCGCCATGCGCGAGGCGGGCTGGGGCAGGGTGCTGACGGTCGCCTCCTCGGGCGTCGTCCAGCCGATCCCCAATCTCGGCCTGTCCAACGCGCTGCGTTCGGCGCTCGTCGGCTGGTCCAAGTCGATGGCCAACGAGCTGGCGGCCGACGGCGTCACCTTCAACCTGCTGCTGCCCGGCCGCATCCAGACGGAGCGCGTCGAGGAGCTCGACGCCGCCAATTCCAAGCGAACCGGCACGTCGATCGAGGAGGTCCGCAAGGCCGCGCTGAAGACGATTCCCGCCGGCCGGTACGGCACCGTCGAGGAATTCGCCTCCGTGGCGGCCTTCCTCGTCAGCGGACCGGCGAGCTACGTCACCGGCAGCCTGGTGCGCTGCGACGGCGGCTCGATCAAGTCGGTCTGAAAGCGCTTCCAGGAAAAGTCACCGCCGTCATCCTCGGGCTTGTCCCGAGGATCTACAGCCGGCGCCGCATCCCCGGCGGGCGTGGGTGGATCCTCGCCACAAGGGCGAGGATGACGGAGCGAGGGACGACGGGGTGCGAATGGAGGCGCGCTTCCAGGAAAAGTGGGAACCGGTTTTCCGTCCGCAAGCGCTCCAGCCTCCGCCATCACCCCCACCGTCGTCACCCTCGCCCCCACCGTCGTCATCCTCACCCCCACCGTCGTCATCCTCACCCCCAACCGCCGTCATCCTCGGGCTTGTCCCGAGGATCTGCAGCCGGCGCCGCATCCCCGGCGGGCGTGGGCGGATCCTCGCCACAAGGGCGAGGATGACGGAGCGAGCGAGGGTGGGAATGGAGGCGCGCTTCCAGGAAAAGTGGGAACCGGTTGTCCGTCCGCAAGCGCTCCAGCCTCCGCCATCACCCCCACCGCCTTCACCCTCACCCTCACCCCCACCGTCGTCATCCTCACCCCCAACCGCCGTCATCCTCGGGCTTGTCCCGAGGATCTGCAGCCGGCGCCGCATCCCCGGCGGGCGTGGGTGGATCCTCGCCACAAGGGCGAGGATGACGGAGCGAGCGAGGGTGGGAATGGAGGCGCGCTTCCAGGAAAAGTGGGAACCGGTTGTCCGTCCGCAAGCGCTCCAGCCTCCGCCATCACCCCCACCGCCTTCACCCTCACCCTCACCCCCACTCTCATCCTCACCCTCACCGCCGTCATCCTCGGGCTTGTCCCGAGGATCTGCAGCCGGCGCCGCATCCCCGGCGGGCGTGGGTGGATCCTCGCCACAAGGGCGAGGATGACGGAGCGAGCGAGGGTGAACCGGTTTTCCGTCCGGAAGCGCGTAAAGGCAAGCAAGCGCTTCCAGGAAAAGTGGGAACCGGTTTTCCGTCCGGAAGCGCTCCAGCCTCCGCCATCACCCTCACCGCCGTCATCCTCACCCCCAACCGCCGTCATCCTCGGGCTTGTCCCGAGGATCTGCAGCCGGCGCCGCATCCCCGGCGGGCGTGGGTGGATCCTCGCCACAAGGGCGAGGATGACGGAGCGAGACGAGGGTGCGACTGGAGGCGCGCTTCCAGGAAAAGTGGACACCGGTTTTCCGTCCGGAAGCGCGTAAGAACAAAGAGATAGAGCGTGTCCGCGATTCCGTGAAGCGCGGACAGGCTCTAAAGCCCGCTGCCCCCGAAAAGGCGGCAGGCTTTCGAACGGACCGGCGATGTCCCGTCAGTCGTTGACCTGGGGCATCTTCGGCGCGTTCTCCCGCAATTCGTCCCGCATCTTCTGGGCGCGGATGATGGTGCGCGCGTACTGCTCCCACGAGCTGCGGATGTTGAGCATGTTCACCGTGAGGGCTTCCGCGACGCTTTCCAGCTGGTCCAGCCCTTCGAGGCAGCGCGCGAACTGCGGGCCGAGATCGGAGGAGACGTCGCCCTCCTTGGTCCGCTCGATCGCTTCCTTGAAGATGCGGTTGCTGTCCTTGATCTCGCCGACGGCACGGTCCAGCGCCTCGTGCAGGCGGTCGCGCTCGGCCTCGGCGGCCTCCAGGTGCGGCCGCTGCTGCTCCATCAGGCGATAGGTGTTGCGCCAGTCGCGCGCCCGTCGATCGAGGTCGTTGCCGACGCCTTCGAAGCCGCCGGCAATCCGGCGCGGCAGCCGCGAAACCGTCTCGGCGACCGCCGGCTGGTTCCTGTTGTCGTTTCCGTTGAGGTCCTTGTCCAGCTCGCTCTGAAGCGAATCCGCCAATTCTCCGTCGAAGTCCTTGGTCGGCTTGGTCTGCATAGGCTTACTCCACAATGCCCCGTCGCTGATGAATTCCCCGCCCCAATAGCCAAAGCTAGCGAGATGCGCCAACGATTAATTAAGAATTGGTTAAGAACACCCGTCAACCGCCCCCTTTGAGGGTGGGTCGTTAACTCTCCCTTCTCCGTGCGGCCGACCCGGCGACCCGGCGCGCGGCCACGGGCGAAAGTCGCTCGATCTCGAACGCCGCCCGGGGCCGGCCCCGCGGCGTGACGGTCGCCCCGGGCCTCCTCGAAGCGTCCCCAGATATTTCGAGTTTTCCCCCGCTATTTTCCCCGGCGGCAGGTGACCGCCATGAGCGACCCGACTAAGATTCCCCCATAGGCAGGGAAAGACATATGCTGGGTCATGGGCACGGCCGCGTCGAAGGACGCGCCGCTTCGGCGAACAACCTCGATTTGCAGGCAACCGCAATGTGGGAATATGCAGGCGACTGCGACCGCTGGGGCCTCGGTTCCGAGGCCAGCGCGGCGCGCAGGCGCACCGTGGAGATGCGCGTCGGCGCCATGCTGGCGCGCGCACTGATGCCCGTTTTCGACTCCCCGGACGACGCCGGCCCGGCAGGTTAGGAAGCAGGCTCCTCGCCTTGCGGGGCGCTATCCCAGGAACGCCTTCAGCATCTTCGCCACGCGGCCCAGCTGCTCCTCGTTCATGCGCTACAGGATGCCGTTGATCTCGGTCAGCAGTCGAGCCCGTTCGCTCGTGCCCGGGGAGACGCCGGCGCCGAACCTCGGCTTTCGCGGAGCGGGTCCAACTGCACCCGACCTATGTCAGCGGCATCGAGACCGGCTATCGCAATCCGACGGTGAAGATCATCGGCAGGATTGCGGCCGCGCTCGACATCGCGCCGGCCTTTCTCTTCGGCGACGTTCCAGGCGTCGATGCAGATAAGGATACTGCAAGCAGATAACCCGCGCTGTCAGCGAGACCAGGATCTGGTCCGAAGGCGGTGCGCATTCCAACACCCGATCGGCTCCCTCTGGTCATTGCTCTTTGGAGAGCGCGCTAGCCGACCCGCTCACATCAGGTTGCTTTTCGGAGATTTAGGATCTTCGCACTGAGGTTGTAGGTCGCAGCTCGAAAGTGAGGATATTCCATATTTAAGACAATGATATAAAATAACTATTTTGGAGCCCTTCCGAGCGTCGCCCGGCAAGCATGCGACGTCGATATACAACTTGAAATTTTATTTCGGTCCGATTAGAGCGATGATTGTGAGGCGGGCGCAGGCATCGTGACGGGTTTGAGGAATGGCAACCACCTTGGGAAGACCGATCAACCGCTTTTCGGCGCTGAACCCGCCGAGCGGCGATGCGATCCGTTGGTGGCGATCGCCGGGTTGCGACCGAACGAAGACTTTTGAACCGACGATCGGCCGGTCTCGCCTCATGGAATGCGGGTCTCCATGAATGTCAGTTCGCCTGCGCCGGCAGATGAGGCCGTTCGGGGACATGACAGTGCGCTCGAATGCCTGGCATCCCTGGCCATTCACTATCGCAAACCGGTCGATATTCAGCACTTGCGGCATGAGTTGGGGTTGTTCGAAAGGAGCGCTTCTGCGGAAGAGTTGGTGAAAGCTGCGCGCGTCGCCGGGTTCCGGGCACGACATTTCCGGCGGCGCGGCTTTTCGAAACTTCGAGATGCGCCCAGGCCCTGTATCGTCGAACTGCAGGGCGAACGCTTTTGTATTGTCTTGGCGATCGAGGGGAACGAGGTGCGGCTCTTCGATCCGGTGTCGTCCGCCCTCGATGTGGTTCAGCAGGCCGATTTCATCTCGGCATGGAACGGCGAGTTCGTGCTCGTCGTCCGCCGATACGATCGAATGAGCGACCGCTTTGGGCTGGGATGGTTCGTGACGACCATCGCGAAGTTCAAACGCGAATTCGCGTTGGTCATGCTCGCGTCGGCATTTGTACAAATCCTCGCGCTTGCAACGCCGCTCTTGTTTCAGATCGTTATCGATAAAGTGCTCGTTCACAAGGGCATGGCGACCCTCCTTGCGGTCGTGGCGGGCATGGTCGCCGTGAACACTTTCCAGGCGGCGATCGAATTTCTGCGAACCTACCTGCTGTCTCATACGGCAAGCAGGGTGGACGTCGAACTGGGGGCGGGCGTGTTCAACCACATGCTGAAGCTTCCGGTCGCCTACTTCGAGACCCGCCCCGCCGGCCAGACCGTGGCGCGCGTGCGCGAATTGGAGCAAATCCGTCGGTTTCTCACCGGGCAGGCGTTGACGGCAGGACTGGACTTTCTGTTTGCCTTCATCCTGGTAGCGATCCTTTACGCCTACTCGAAGCTCCTGGCCGTTATCGTCACGCTGTCAATTCCGGTCTACATCGCGATTGCCGTCATTCTTCAACCGATGCTTAGGCGCCTCACCGAGGAACGCTTCAACAAGGGCGCCTACAGCCAGCAATTGCTGGTGGAAGCCGTGTTGGGTGCCCAGACGGTCAAGACATCGGCCGCGGAACCGCAATTGCAGGCGGATTGGGAGGAGCGCCTCGCTGATTTCGTTCACACGTCCTTTAAAGCGATCGCCCTGTCCGCGTTCGGTCAGAACCTAATTCAATGGGTCGTCCGGACCGTGCAGGTTCTGGTTCTCTTCTTCGGCGCCAATGAGGTGATGAGCGGTGCCATGACCGTCGGCGCGCTCATCGCCTTCAACATGATAACGGGACAGATAACGGCCCCCGTCCTGCGCCTGTCCCAGCTTTGGCAGGATTTCCAGCAGGTGCGTGTCTCTGCGGCCAGGCTCGCCGACATTCTCGACCATCCGCAGGAACCCAGAAACAAATCCCTCGGCGCTCTGCCGAGAGCACGGGGAAAGATCGAAATATCCGACGTGACCTTCCGCTATCGCGCAGACCGGGCGCCGGTGTTGGAAGGGCTGAACATCGTGATTCCGGCTGGTCAGTCGATCGGCATCATCGGTCCTTCCGGATCGGGAAAATCGACGTTTTCCAAGTTGATCCAGCGGCTATACATACCGGAGCGCGGCCAGGTCCTGATCGACGGCCTGGATATATCCCAGGTGGATCCGACATGGCTCAGGCATCAGGTGGGCGTCGTTCTCCAGGAGAACTTCCTGTTCAACCGCTCGATCCACGAAAACATCGCATTTTCGAACCCGGCCCTGACGCGGGCCCAGGTGATGAATGCGGCGAGCCTCGCCGGCGCCCACGAGTTCATCGGCCAGATGCCCGAGGGCTACGATACGCCCGTTCAGGAGCGTGGCGCCAACCTTTCCGGCGGGCAGCGCCAGCGCATCGCCATTGCGCGCGCACTTGCCACCAACCCGCGTATCCTCATTTTCGACGAGGCGACCAGCGCGCTCGACTATGAGAGCGAAGAGGCCATCCAGGCCAATATGCGGGAGATATCCAAAGGCCGCACGGTCATCGTCATTGCCCATCGGCTGGCGGCCGTTACGAAATGCGACAGGATCATTTCACTCGAAAAGGGAAGGATCACCGAGGACGGCACGCCGCGTGAGCTCCTGCGCGCCGGAGACGGATTTTTCGCCAGGATGCTGGCACATCAGAACCGGCAGGTGTTCGAATGACCTCGTCCGAAGACGTCAAGGTTCCGGACACGCGCCGGCTCGCGCTCGACGCGGTTCGAAGCGACAGGGCCTATGCGGAGTTTCTTCCGGCCGCGGTGGCGATCTCGGTGCGTCCCGTGCCGCCGGTGGTGCCGATTCTGCTCGCCATCGTTATCGCCGCGGTGGCGGCTGCCATCGCCTGGAGCGCCCTTTCGACGCTCGATGTGTTCACCAGCGCCGCCGGCCGCGTCCGCGCCTCGCTGCGGCCGGCGGTGGTGCAGCCGATGGAAGCCGGACGGATAGCGGACATCCGCGTTCGCTCGGGAATGAACGTCAGGAAGGGCGACGTCCTGATCGTTCTCGACAGCGTCGAGGCCAGGGCCGCGCTGGATGCCGCCACTTCGAGCCGGTTGTCATGGCGGGCCGAAATCGAACGGCGCAAATCGGCACTCGAGGCCGTCGCGAACAACGACCTTGCAACCGCGTCGCCGGCGTTTTCGGCGGAGATTCCGCAACGGGTGGCAGCGCGCGAAACCGCGGCGTTCGATGCGGAATTGCGGACGCTGCGCAACGGCATCGGCTCGCTGGCCGCGCAGATCGAGGAGATGAAGGCCCGACACGACCGCTTCGCGGCCGTCGTCGCCGCCGAACGCAGGCTCGACGATATCCTGAAGCAAAAAGCGGGCATGGCCGAAACCCTGCTTTCCTCCGCCGTCGGCTCCAAGGCCGATGCGTTGACGGCGGAGGAAAATCTCGCTCGCGTCGAAGCGGACCTTGCCGGCAATCTCGCCCAGTTGAAGGAGACGGACGCCGGCGTGCTGAGCCTGCGGGAACAGAAGCGCCAGGCCGTGTCGACTTTCGTCGGGCAGCAGGCTCAGGGCATCCAGACTGCCGAACGCCAGGTCGAGCAGCTCGATCAGGAGATCGTCAAACAGAAGGCGCGCCTCGACGACACCTCGCTCGCCGCACCCGTCGACGGAACGGTCCAGCAGCTTGCCGCGGTCGGACCCGGCCAGGTCGTCGATCCGGGGCAGACCCTACTCGTCATCGTGCCGAAGGAGACGAAGCTGGTCGTAGAGGCATTGATTCCGTCCTCCGACATCGGCTTCGTCAAGGTCGGCGACGATGTCGGCGTCAAGGCCGACGCCTTTCCCTTTACCCGCTACGGCATGTTCACGGGCAAGGTCGCTACCGTTTCGCGCGAAGCGGTGACGATACGCAACGCTCAGGCGCTGCAGGATCCGATCTCGGTCGCCTCGGGCCGGGCGAACGAAGCGCCATCCGGCGCGCCCGAGGTGAGCGGCCTGTATTACATAGCCATGGTTGCACTCGACGACCCGTCCCGCACCGACAGCGGCAACCGCCTGCAACTGGAGCCGGGCATGACGGTGAGGGCGGAAATCAAGACCGAAAGTCGACGGGTGATCGACTACATCCTCTCCCCGGTCACCGAAGTGCTGAAGAGCGCCGGCCATGAACGGTAATCTTTATATTTTAATATAATGACATATGAAAGTACGGCTTTCTGTCCGTGAAATCCGCGTTTCGGTGGAAACGAAAAACTGTATTGCAGTCTACGATTGATTTAATTACGAAGGGAATGCAACTAACAGTTGGTTCCGCATCGAGACGCACTCGGATGCCGTGGCGGGAAGATATCTTTGGGATGCGATCGATATGACTATCTCGGAAAGGCCGGCGGCCGCTGTCGCCTTCGATGAGGGGACATCGCAAGACCCGGTTCGAAGCCGGCTTCGCGTGCGACTGTTCGAAGAGCGCGACATCCCCCAGGCCAAGGCGATCCTGCGCCGGCACCTGGCGACGACGATGTTTCGCAACCAGCCTTTTTCCGAGCGGAAAGTCGACCGGCATATCGCCAACGTCCTGTCGCGTCCGCCGCGCATGCTGGCCGTGACGGCGGAGTGGAGCGGCCGGCCCGCCGGCCTTGCCTGGGCAGTGGCGGATTCGTTCATGCTGTCCGATGGCCCGCTCTTCGTAAACGTCCATCTGGTGGCCGTCGACGTCGAACTGCCTCCCATTCGCCGTGCCAAGGTCTTCCTGTCCCTCGTTGCCGCCATCCGCAAATGGGCCGTTTCCCTCGGCGCCACCCATTCCTTCATCCACGTCACCACCGGCGCGAACATCAACGCCACCGATCGCCTGATGAAGGCCGCAGGCGGGCGGTTCATCGGAGGGGCGTATGTGGTTTAGCAACTGGCTTCAATCCAAGACGAAACTGGAAATGATCGGATTGATAGTTGGTAGATTAATATTGATAATAATGACATATTTTCTTGTTTTGTATTCAAATAATACAAGGTATGCGTTGCTTTTTTTGTCTTTTATATATTTAGCGACACATTTTTCATTTGTGTTCTTTGTAAAAGTGTTCAAATTTGAACCGCTGACTACGTATGCAACAGTCTATGTAATCGTCAATTGGCTTTGGCGTGGATTGAAGTTCAAGGAGTGAAAGCCATGGGGCGGGCGGAAAAGACAAATAGCAGTATCGATGTGACGGAGCATGCCTTTGTCTTTTTAACCGGCGCTGAGAAGGCGTTGGAACTCTTTGAAATCGATCGCCTGATGAAGGCCGTGGGCGGGCGGTTCATCGGAGGGGCGTATGTGGTTTAGCAACTGGCTTCAATCCAAGTCCAAACTGGAACTTACCGGATTAGTGATAGGAAGATCGATCATTATATCATCTTCTATATATATTTTATTTCATTCTAGTGACTCGCGAAAGTTTTTTTATGTATTGTGTTTTTGGTACGTTTCATTATTTATTGTAAAAATATTTTGCATAAAATGCCTTGGTACAAAAGGTGAGAATATGTACATGGCATTTTATGTTCTTATTAATTGGATATGGCGTGGATTTAGGTTCAAGGAGTGAAAGCCGTGGGGCAGTCGGAAAAGACAAATAGCAGTATCGAGTTTGTGACGGAGTATACATTTGCCTTTCTAACCGGCGCTGAGAAGATGTTGGAATCTTTGAACTTTGAGAGAGAGGCAGGGGCTCTTGGTCGACATAATTTGGCCCTCCAAGTTCTCATTTCGGTGGAAAAGATCGGCATCGCCTATAAATACGGCGGATGGCCCGCAGTTCCCAAAGCTGCAGCCAATGAAGTTGTGAATGTGGAGCTTTCGTCCCTCGGAGCCGAAATCGGAGCTGCTGTCGGGTCGGTAGTGCCCGTGTTTGGAACGTGGGCCGGGGCAGCAATCGGATCGGTTCTTGGGCCGGAGATCGCGTCCGTCCTTTTTGGCGCCATTGGCGATATTGCTTTCGGCCCCCCCTCTCTGTCCTCCGTGACATCGACTCGGTCATCCGCCCGGGCCCCGGATCAATTCGGACTCCAGCCCTGGGGCTACGAAACCACCATCCTCGACGTGCTCTCCGACGATCCCTATTCGCGGGCGCAGCTGCAGCAAGCTTATGCAAACGCGGTCGCCGACGGCCAGAAGAGTTCGGCCGGTTCCGGCGCCACGCGCTCCGGCGATCTCGGCGACGGCTTGCGCGGAGGAGACCCTTCGTCGACCTCCATCGGCGGTTCGCAATATGGCGGCTACCACAGCGCCGCCAGTCCCGGCGACTGGGGGGACGGCTTGCGCGGAGGAGACCCTTCGTCGACCTCCATCGGCGGTTCGCAATATGGCGGCTACCACAGCGCCGCCAGTCCCGGCGACTGGGGGGACGGTTCGCGCGGCGGAGACCTTTCGTCGTCCTACACCGGCGGTTCGCAATATGGCGGCTACCACAGCGCCGCCAGTCCCGGCGACTGGGGGGACGGTTCGCGCGGCGGAGATGCTTCGTCGTCCTCCACCGCCGATTCGCAATATGGGGGCTCCTACGGCGCCGCCAGTTCCGGCGACTGGGGGGACGGTTCGCGCGGCGGAGGTACTTCGTCGTCCTCCACCGGCAATTCGCAATATGGGGGCTCCTACGGCGCCGCCAGTTCCGGCGACTGGGGGGACGGTTCGCGCGGCGGGGGCGCGACGTCCTCGAACACGGTCGCTTCGAATAGCGACGCCGGGGGCGGCGGCGATTCCGGCAAGCCGATCCTTCTCGATCTCGACGACGACGGCATTTCGGTGACCCGGCAGGCGGATTCCAATCTTTTCCTCGATATCGGCGAGGACGGCTACAAGCACCGCACTGCCTGGGTCGGCGCCGGTGACGGCGTGTTGATGATCGATGCCGATGGCGACGGCAGGATTTCCAGCCGCAAGGAGGTCGTCTTCACCGACTGGGACCCCTCGACGAGCAGCGATGCGCAGGCGCTGCGGCAGGTCTTCGATAGCAATCACGACGGCATGCTCGACAGCGACGACGCGCAATGGTCCGAATTCAAGGTCATGGTGACCAATGCGGATGGCACGGTCACCGCCAGGACGCTCGACGAACTCGGCATCCAGTCGATCGACCTGAATGTCGACCAGACCCATATCGACTACGAGGACGGCTCCTCGATCGACGGCGAGATGCGCTTCACCCGAGCGGACGGAAGCGACGGCACCGCCGCGACCGCAACGCTGAATGTCGGCATCGACGGCTACAAGGTCGAGCAAACCACGACGACTTCCGCCGACGGCGCAACGACGGTGACCAGCCGGGCCTTTGACGCCAACGGCCCGCTCGCCTCGGAAACGGACCGGACGGTCAGCGCGGATGGACTGACCGTCACCACGACCTTCGACGACAACGGCGACGGCGTCGTCGACAGGACGCTGACCGACGTCACCGTGGTCGACGCGGATGGCGGCAGGACGCGCACGGAGACCGATGAGAACGGCGGCGGCGTACTTGTCGACAGGACCGTGACGACCACCAGCGCCGACGGCAAGACGATCACCATCGACCGCGACCAACGAGGTGGCGGTTTCGTCACCGAGCGCGAGGAGCAGGTGACGGGGGCCGACGACAGCCTGACCATCACCGTGTCGGAGCTTTCGAAGGACGGCACGGTGCTGAGCCGGAAGGTGACCGCCCTGAGCGCCGACCGGCTGACCCGCAACGTCGAATTCGACCTCGACGGCAACGGCGTGTTCGAGCGGATCGATACGACCCGCACCCTCTGTTACGCCGATGGCTCGCGGCTCGAGCGCGAGATCGTGACCGGCGGCGACGGGACGCTGCTTTACCGGGCCGACACGTCCTACGGCGCCAACAACCTCACCCATACGGTCGCGACCGATATCGACGGCGACGGCTTCTACGACGTCATCGACACCTCCGCGACGACGCGCGACGCTGCCGGCACGACGACCGTCGTGGAAACCGCGTCGGCCCGCAACGGCTCGGTCTTCGCAGGCACGACGACGACGGTCTCGGCCGACGGGCTGACCAGGACGACCGCCGAGGATCTGGACGGCGACGGCGTCGCCGATCTCAACGTGGATGTGACGGCGGTCGCCTCAGGCCTCGGCAGGACCCGCACGACTTCCATCACCAGCGCCGACGGCACGCTGATCTCGAATTCCGTCGAGGAGTACTCCGCCGACGGCCGCTTCGACTCCATCCTCGTCGACAGCGACGGTGACGGCAGGTTCGAAAGCAGGGATATGGTCAGGAAGTATTACCGCACCGTCATGGAGATGACCTTCAGCTACGTAGGCGCGGAGCTCACGGAAACCATGCGGGTCACCAGCGCCGACGGTCTGTCGACGACGTTCGAGGGCGACCGGTACCGCTACAGTGATACCATCGTCAAGAACGCCGACGGAAGCGCGACGGAAACCGTCGAGGACCTTTCGGCGGACGGTTCCCTGCTCGCCCGGCAGGTCACCACCACCGGCGCCGACGGCATGTCCGTGACGGTTTCCAGCGATGTGAACGGCGACGGCGTCATGGATCGGGTATCGACGGCGACCGGGACGCTGAATGCCGACGGCAGCCGGTCGAGCGTCGCGGAAGTGCGAAGCGGCGACGGCACCCTGCTGTCGAGTGTGACGACCGACATCGGCGCCGACCGCCGCGTCACGGAAAGCCGCCAGGATACGGACGGGGACGGAAAGGCCGATGTTGTCCGGACGACAGGCATCGGCGACGACGGGTCGACGACGGTGACGACGAGCGCTTATTCCGGCAACGGCACGCTGTTGAGCCGCGAACGACAACGGGTCGGCGGAAACGGCCTCTCGCGGATCTCGTCGAGGGATGTCGATGGTGACGGCATCGATGACCTTGTCACGACCCAGGTGACCGAACTGCAGGCGGATGGCGGCAATACGGTCACGACGACGACGCAAGCGGCCGACGGCACCTTGCTGGACCGGCGGGCGGTGGAAACCTCCGGCAACGGGTTCTCCGCGACGGTCCGCGACGACCTCGACGGCGACGGCGTCTATGACCGGGTGAGCACATCCGTGGCGACGATCGGCGACGACGGCGCGCGGACCGTGGTCGAGACGGTCGGCACCGGCACCAGCCTCGTTTCCCGGACGACGACGGTGATCTCCGCCGACGGCCTGACGACGTCACGGGCCACGGACTGGCAAGGCGATGGAACGGTCGACCTGACGACAATCGGCACGACGACCCAAAATGCCGATGGCTCGGTCACCGAGACGCTGGCGCAGCATGCCGGCGACGGCAGGCTCCTTGCCAGTGCCACCACGACGACCGGCGCCGACGGCAAGACCGTGGTCGCGGAAACGGACCGCGATGGCGACGGCAATGTCGACAGGCGGGTGACCGACTCCGTCCTCGAAGACGGTACGCGGCGCCATCGGGTCCAGGAACTGGACGCCGGCGGCAACCTCCTGTCGGCTTCCACGATCGACGTCTCGGAGCATGGACGGAAGACGCGCCTTTCTACGGACCTGGATGGCGACGGCGTCGATGACCTCGTGCGCGAGACACAGGAGACGATTGCCGATGACGGCACCGTGACGACCGTCATGTCGACATATTCGGGCACTTCGTCGCTCGAAGAGCGGACGACGCAAACCGAAAGCGCGGATGGACTGGAGAAATACGTGGTCTATGCCGATGGCGCCGGCCACACGTTGCGCTCATATTCCGAGACGACGACCCTTGCGCAGGATGGCTCCACGGACGAGTCCGCCGTGTTCTACAAGGCAAACGGTTCTGTGGAGAGCCGGGTCGACAGCGTGACCTCCGCCGACGGGCGGACCGTCACCACGACGAAGGACATCGATGGCGACCATGTCGTCGATCAGGAATCGATCACGCAACTGCTCGACGACGGCTCGTCCCGTCGGACGCTTTCCGAATATCTGGATGACGGGTTCACCCTCGGCCGGCGCATGACCATCGTTCTCGGCGGCAACGGTCTATTGAAGACGACGCTGTTCGACGGCAATGGCGACGGCCAGGCCGAAGCCAAGCAGGTCGAGGAAACGACCCTCGGCAATGACGGCAATTCCGTCGTCGAGAGGGACTATTTCGTCTATTCGAACGACGCCTGGCAAAAGTCGGCCAGTGAGATGCGCACGGTCAGCGGCAACGGTCGGACGGCATCGACCGAGTGGGACGACGATGGGGACGGTGTCGTCGACGAAGCCGTCGCGCAATCCGCGGTTCTGAACGCTGACGGTTCCACGACACGGGTCGATGAATGGTCGGTGGCGGGTCAAACCTCGAAACGACTTGAAAAGACCGTATCGGCGAATGGCCTGGAGTCCGAAACGCGATGGGATCTTGACGGCGATGGGTCGGTTGACGAGACCGGGAGCGACATCGAGACGCTGAATGCCGACGGGTCGATAACCGAGACGTCCAGCGCGACGACGGGCCGACGGCTCCGTGCTTTCGATTGTCACGACTGAGACCAGCGCCGACGGCAAGACGGTGGAGACGACCGAGCTGTCGGGCGTCGCAGGCATCGAGACGAGATTGACCCGAAGCGTCGTCAGAACCTTGGCGGACGGCAGCACGGTGACGACGAAGGATAGTCTTGACGCATCGGGCCAGCTCCAGGAAAGGGTCACGACCACGGTCTCCGACGATGGCCGGCGGACCTCGATCGACAGCGACACCGATGGAGACGGAATCGTCGATCACAGAAAGACCGTCGAGCACACCGTCGACGGGCGCACGGTCACGAGGATCACCACCTACCTGGACGCATCGACGGTCTCGAGCGACGCGACGGTCACGGAAGCGGCGGACGGCCTCTCCTCGACCATGACGATCGACAAGAACGGCGACGGCAAGGTGGATATCACGCGGACGCAGACGAACACGGTCTTTGCCGATGGAGGCAAGGAAGTCGTCCTCGGCGAAACCGATGAAACCACCGGAAAGACCAAGACGGTCACGACCGTTACGAGCGCGGACGGGCTCTTGCAAACGATCGAAACGGATGTCGACGGCGATGGCGTCGCCGACGGGACGGTGACCAGAACCCTGCTTGCTTCCGGTGCGATGGAAACCCGAATGGTCAACAACCAGGCCGCGCGCGACGACAGCCAGAAGAAGATCGGCCAAATTTACTGGAACGATGCGATTCCGGCTGCCGCGAAGGAGACGGTATCGGCCGACGGATTGACGACGACCACGCTGGCCGACCTAGACGGCGACGGCCGGTTCGAAGTCACCTCGGTCGCCAACAGGCAAATCGACGGCAGCGTCGTTACCGACATCACCGAGACGAATGCCGACGGGTCCGTCAAGGCGCGGGGGCTCCTGCAGACGAGCAGTGACGGCACGGTCACCATCCTGTCGAAGGATGCCGACGATGACGGGTTCTATGAATACACCGAAACCGTAACCCGCCACAGCGGCGGTGGCGTCTCGAAGCAAACGGTGACGAAGAATGAAACCGGTGCCGTGACGGAAACCACGCAGACTGACGTGGACTACCTCGGCAACATCGTTTCCAGCCTGACGCAGGACGGCAACTGCGGGACACTGATGCGCCTGACGCGCAATACCGACGGCACCTTCACCCGAACAAATTACAACACCGATGGAGCCGTCGTTTCAGTCGACACGCTTGATGCCGACTATGTCTTCAGGTCGGAGATCCTCTATGACCCAGGCAATCGGTATGACTGGTCCGAGGATGACATCGTGTTCGATGAAAACGGACACAAACTCGTAGAAGTTCAGCATCCTGATGGTAGCAGCAACGTCAATGCGATTGTCTACGATGACGGCCAGGTGGTGGGAACTTACACCAATAACAGCTACAAACCTGCTTCCACTTTCAACGACGTCAACGTCATCTCGGGCGGCACAGGCGACGATGCAATTTTCGGTGGCGGAAATAGCATTCTATTCGGAGGAGCCGGAAACGATAAAGTTTTCGGTGGCAGCAATAGTCCCCTTTTCGGAGGTACCGGAAACGATAAACTTTTCGGTGGCAGCAATAGTCCGCTGTTCGGTGAAGACGGTGACGACAGCCTTTTCGGTGGCAGCAATAGTCCCCTTTTCGGAGGTACCGGAAACGATACACTTTTCGGTGACGCCAACAGTCCGCTGTTCGGTGAAGACGGTGACGACAGCCTTTTCGGTGGCAGCAATAGTCCCCTATTCGGAGGTACCGGAAACGATACACTTTTCGGTGGCGCCAACAGTCGGCTGTCCGGTGAAGACGGTGACGACATCCTTTTCGGTGGCAGGAATAGTCGCCTTTTCGGAGGTGCCGGAAACGATACACTTTTCGGTGGCGCCAACAATTCGCTGTCCGGTGGGGCCGGTGATGATACTCTCTACGATTTCGGGCGGCAACAATACGCTCTATGGCGGTGCCGGAAACGACAGGCTCATAGGCGGCGTTGGCAATGACAGTCTCGATGGCGGAGACGGTGATGATATTTTGACCGGCGGGGACGGTGCAGACACCTTCGTGGTCCGAAACGTCCCCGGACTGGACACTTTCACCGATTTCTCTCCATCGCTTGGTGATATGATACAGATCGACGGGGGTTCATTCGGGATCGACGCCGGCGCGGATATTGCCGACTATCTGTGCTTCGGCTCCACCGCCCCGGACGGCGATCATGGCCATTTCCTCGTCACCTCCGCCGGTATTTCCTGGGACCAGGACGGAACGGGAGCCGCGTCGCCGTCACAGCTCGCAACTTTCGGCAACTCTCGCTCTGCCGCAAACCTGAGCGCGGCCGACTTCCGTTTCGGCTGAAGGGCGTGGATGCACTACCGATCGCTCGACGAAGTCCGGTCCTCGGCTTCGGCGAGCTTTCGGCGTCCGCTCGAGGAGAGGAAAGCGCTGCGTCGACCTCGCCGCCCTTTTTCGCGGCGCGAAGCCGACGTATCGCAGGAGGAACTAGCGATGCGGGTCGGCTCCGACCAGGCCTATGCCAGCCGGATCGAGGCAGGGCAGACGAACGTAACGCTCGAAACCGTGGAGCAGGTCGCGGTCGCCCGTCACGTCGATGCGTCGGACCTGCTGAACCGTCGGGAAGACGAAGCCTGAGGCGGAGAGAAGAGGTCGCGCCTTGTTTCCAGGAATTTAATTAGCGAGCCGCGCTAATTAACGAAAACGCGATTTCTTTAAATAGAGAACTGCGCTATGAAAGGGCGTTCGGGGAGGGCGGTTTGGCAATGGCGGCGGGTTTGGGGTGTGGCACGGGTAAAACGGCCACGTCCGACCGCGCAGCGACCAGCGCGTCCGCGCCGCCATGGGTGTAAATTCGCAATCTGCCGTTCTCATCGGCGAAGACGGTGTAGGCGAGCTTCCCGGTCTCCGGCTCGGCGGCGTGCTTACCGGCGAGGCGGTAGCGCATAATCAGCGCCACGAACCCGAGCAGGAAGGCGGGCGGCACGACCAACCATGCGAATTTCATCCAGTCCGATAGTGACTGATACGTGTCGAAAAAATCCTGCCAGAAATTGTAGTGGTCCACCGGTCGGCCTCGAAATTGCCGGTCGAGGAAAGCATATCGAAATATGTATTACAATACATGGTGAATGCCATTCCCAGTTGGCTCCCTCTTGGTCATGGAGATCAAGAAGCGCTTCGGCTTGGCCGTCAGGGAGCATCGCAATCGTCTGGGAGTGTCGCAGGAGGAACTTGCGATGCGGATCGGCGCCGATCAGGCCTATGTCAGCCGGATCGAGGCAGGGCAGATGAACGTAACGCTCGAAACCGTGGAGCAGATCGCGGTCGCCCTTCACGTCGATGCGTCGGACCTTCTGAACCGTCGGGAAGACGAAGCCTGAGGCGGAGAGAAGAGGTCGCGCCTTGTTTCCAGGAGTTTAAATAGCGAGCCGCGCTAATTAACGAAAGCGCGATTTCTTTAAATAGAGAACTGCGCTATGAAAGGGTCCGAACCCTAGCGCTTCCAGGAAAAGCGGAGACCGGTTTTCCGTCCGGAAGCGCCTAAAGCCAATGAAGTAGGTGCGTTCGCGATCCGCGAAGCGCGGTCTAGGATGCGAGGAGCGGCATTTGCCTGACACCGGGAGCGCCAACGGCCGCCTTGGGCGATTTGTGGAAACATCGGTCGGTGGCGAGCGGGTCAAGGCGTTCGTGCCGCCGCCCTTGCCCCCGGACCCGCCTGTCGATCTCTCCGAAATTCTGACGCGATTGAGCGCGGCCGAACGCTCGCTGGGACGGCTGGACGGGGTTTCGGTGCTGCTGCCGAACAAGGAACTCTTCCTCTATATGTATATTCGCAAGGAGGCCGTTCTTTCCTCGCAGATCGAAGGGACGCAATCGACGCTGTCGGACCTCCTTCGGTTCGAGACCGAAGCCATCGCCGGCGAGCCGCTGGACGATATCCGGGAAGTCTCCAACTACGTCGATGCCATGATGTACGGGTTGGAGCGCATGGCCGATCTGCCCATATCGCTTCGCCTGATCCGCGAAATGCACGGCCGGTTGCTCGACGGCGGGCGGGGCGCGACGAAAAATCCCGGCGAGTTTCGAACTTCGCAAAACTGGATCGGCGGCACGCGCCCGGGCAATGCCATGTTCGTGCCGCCACCGCCCAACGAAGTGATGGGTTGCCTCGGCGACTGGGAACGCTTCGTCCACGCGGAGACACCGAACGTCCCGCCGCTGATCAAGGCCGGCCTGCTGCACGTTCAGTTCGAAACCATCCATCCATTTCTGGATGGCAACGGCAGGCTCGGCCGTCTGCTGATCACGTTGTTCCTTTGCGCGCAAGGCGTCTTGCACCAGCCGCTGCTCTACCTCTCCCTCTATTTCAAGACCCATCGCGCGACCTATTATCGGCTCCTTCAGGAGGTACGGGAGAGAGGCGCCTGGGAAGCCTGGCTTGAATTCTTCCTCGACGGCATTGCCGAGACCGCCGAGCAGGCATTCGAGACGGCGAACCGGATCGCGGCGCTGCTGGCCCGGGATCGCGAACACATCGTCGCTGAGGCCGACCGCACGGCCTCGGTGCTGCAAGTGCATGATCTCATGCGCACCCGCCCCTTCCTGACGGCCACCGCCGCCGTCTCGCAGACTGGCCTCACCACGCCGACGGTCAACGCGGCCTTGGCACAGTTGCAGGCGCTCGGGCTTGTCGAAGAAGTCACGGGACGAAAAAGGGGAAGGGTCTTCGCGTACCGCGCTTACCTGGACATATTGGGCGAGGGTGCGGGTTTATGATCCATCATGACGACGTCCCGTCAGCGGCCTGGCCCGCACTTTGCGACGCCGCATCGGCAAAGATAAGTTCAAGGTCGCCGGTTCCGAAGCGCCCGACATTGCGCACGGTGTGGTAAGAGCCTCCTTCACCGCAATCCCGTAGGCGCTCCGCGCCGTCATGCGTGTAGATGCGCAGACCGCCGTTCCTGTCGGCCAAGACGGTGTAGGCTAGGCTTCCGTTCTCCGGTGCGCCGGCCAGACGATATCGCATCACCATCGCAGCGAACCCCGGGACGAACGCCGGCGGCACGACCAGCCATGCGAATTTCATCCAGTCCGATAGCGACTGGTAGGTGTCGAAAAAGTCCTGCCAGAAATTGTCGTGTTCCATCTCGAAGGCGTCCGAATTCCCCAACCAATTTGTTACTTATAGTGTGCAATCATTGACGGGAAAAGGCCAGCGGTTTTTGATCGTTGTTACTCATAGTGTGTAGACCGAAAAGTCACATCGCCCGTCACATGCCGACATGGATTCGCGTCAAGTGGTTGGCAGAAACGTGCGAAGGATTCGGCAAGAGCTCGGCTTGTCCCAGGAACAGCTTGCTTTTGAGACCGAGCTGCATCGGACCTATATCAGCGGCGTCGAGCGTGGCGTTCGGAATCCGACGGTTCTCGTTGTCGATCGTTTGGCAAGAGCCTTGAACGTCCCACCGTACGTGCTAATGCAACCGCAGTAGCGTGCGGGACAACGCCCAACGCGCCGAACGGGGATAGTGCCGGGATTGAGACGACGGGCTTCGATGACATTCCGATCTTGACCGTTGAACAGGTCGCGATGATGGAAGGCATCCGAGGTGCCGACTAGGCGTCGGACAAGACTTTCGTGTCTGGCTTGGAAACTGGTGCCGCTTGCGTGACTCGAACACGCGACCCCATCATTACGAATGATGTGCTCTACCAACTGAGCTAAAGCGGCGTCCCGGCTTTTGCGGACAGGACGAGGGCGCTGATACAGGGATCGGGCGGGTATTTCAAGACGATTTCGGTAATTCGGGGCGGTTCGGCCATGCTGTGTTGCACAGGGTTCGGCGTGCCGCGTCGTATTCGCGCGCGAGGCGGGCGACGAGGTCTGCGACCGGGGCGGTCCCTCGCACGGCGCCGATGCCCTGGCCGGCGCCCCAGATGTCCTTCCAGGCCTTCGCCTTCGAGCTGCCTCCGTCGAAATTCATCGCCGAGGGGTCGGACGACGGGAGGTTGTCGGGGTCCATGCCGGCGCGGCTGATGGAGGGCTTCAAATAGTTGCCGGGGATGCCGGTGAAGTGGTCCGAATTGACGATGTCGGCCGCCGCGCTCTCCACGATCATCCGCTTGTAGTCGTCGACGGCGCGCGCTTCCGGCGTCGCGATGAAGGGCGAGCCGATATAGGCGAGGTCGGCGCCCATCGCCTGCGCCGCCAGGATCGCCCCGCCGGTCGCGATCGCACCCGACAGGAGCAGCGGGCCGTCGAACCAGGCCCGGATCTCCTGGACGAGCGCGAAGGGCGAAAGCGGCCCCGCATGGCCCCCCGCGCCGGCGGCCACCGCGATCAGCCCGTCGGCGCCCTTGGCGATGGCCGAGTGGGCATGCCGCAGGCTGATGATGTCGTGCAGCACGATGCCGCCGTAGGAATGGATCGCGTCGTTGACCTCCGGCACCGCTCCGAGCGAGGAAATCACGATCGGCACCTTGTATTTCACGCACATCCGCAGATCGTGATCCAGGCGGGCGTTCGACCGGTGGACGATCTGGTTGACGGCGAACGGCGCCGCCGGCCTGTCCGGATGCGCCGCGTCGTGCGCCGATAGCGTTTCGGTGATTTCCGCCAGCCACGCGTCGAGCTGGCTCTCCGGCCGCGCGTTGAGCGCCGGGAACGAGCCGACGACGCCCGCCTTGCACTGGGCGAGCACCAGCGGCGGATGGGAGACGATGAAGAGCGGCGCCGCCACCACGGGCAGCCGCAGGCGGGCCTTCAGGATGTCCGGGAGCGGCATGGCTGGATCCAGGCTGGGAGGTCGACGTCGTTTCGCGACCGGTTGACTAGTGGTGCGATCCTAACAGATGGTACCATCTGGAAGGAAAAATCGCCCCACCAGATCAATAGCGTGTGGGCTGACTTTTCCGAACGGATGGGTACCATCCGTTTGGGTCAGACCACTCGTGGTGCGATCCTAACAGATGGTACCATCTGTAGGAAAAATCGCCCCACCAGATCAATAGCGTGTGGGCTGACTTTTCCGAACGGATGGGTACCATCCGTTTGGGTCAGACCACTAGCACGCGGCGCGTCCGGTTCATAGGCCGGCGCGCCACGGGCTCCTCGCATGCGCGGAGACTTGCGGTTTTCACCTTCAGGCGCTACCGAATGACGCCGGGACGGCCGAGCGAACAGCGGGGACACGCGTGACGGGTTTGGATGCAGCGATCCGCGAAGCGATCGACCGGGCCGGCGCCGACGACCCGGCGGCGCGCGAGCGCGTCTACCGGACGGCCCGCCTCGCCCTGGAAAAGGGGCTGGCGCGCCGCCCCGACCTCGACCCGGCCGCCGCCGACCAGCAGCGCCGGCGCTTCGACGATCTGATACGCGAGATCGAGGCCGAGAACACGCAGGAGACCGCCGCCGCGGCCGAGCGGCCGGCACCCGTCGAAACCGAGCCGGCCGCCCCGCCGGAGGCCGTCCCGCCCCCGGCGGACGAGGCCCCGCCCGCGCCGGCAGAGGCCGCCGCGCCCATGCCCGCCGCCACGCAAGGCTGGGAGCCGCCCCCGCCGGCCTACGACCAGTCCCTCGACGCCGGGGACGACGGCCCGGTCTTTTCCGGACCCGCCTCGACCGTCGAGCCGCCCGGCCGCCCCTCCTACGACGGAGCGCCCTCCGCGGAGATGTTCGACAGCCTTGCCCGTGAGGTGCGTGCCGAGCAGCGCCCGTCGAAAAGGGAACGGCGCAAGGCGGCCGCGAAGGAACGCAAGCTGTCGCGCAGCGAACGCCGCGCGCGGCGCCCGCGCACCGCCGCAAGGCTCCTGTCCGCGCTGTTCCTGGTGGTTTCCCTCCTCGTCTTCGGCGGGCTGGTGCTCTGGTTCCTCAGCGCCACCGGCCTTCTCAGCGAAACCGGGGCCGTCGGCGGGGGCGCCAATTCCTTCCGCAAGTTCGACGCCGTGTCGAGCGGGGCGACCGCGAACCTGATGACGCAGGACGGCTTCGGCCGTGCCTGGTCCCCGATCTTCGTGCCCGGCAAGGGCGACCCCGTCAGCGCCGGCCCGAAGGCGCGGATCGAGGCGGTGGCGGACGAGCGCGGCAAGGCGCTTCGCCTGACCTCGACCGTCCCCGGCCCCGACGGCGACCTGGCGATCGAGGTTCCGGCCTCCCTCATGGACCGGATGGCTGGCACCACGAGCGTCCTGGCGCTGAACCTGCGGGCCGTCCACGGCAAGCCGACGCAGATCGCCGTCGAATGCGACTTCTCCTCGCTCGGCGGCTGCAGCCGCCGGCGGTTCGACGTGACCGCGGAGATGACCGACGTCGTCATGAAACTCCGCTTCGAGAAGGGATCTCCGCCGAAGGCGCCGGGCCGCATCCTGCTGAACACCGACATCGCCGGCAAGGGCCGCTCGGTCGACCTCTTCGCCGTCGGATTGCGAGGAGCGGACTGATCCGCGCCCCGAGGGACAGGGCCGGTGCGAGGCTCGTCGCCGAGGCGGGAAGCAGGCTGCGCGACGCGCGCTACGTCCTCGCGGCCGCTGCCGCCATCGCCGCGGTCCTAGCGTTCTCGGCCGTCGGCCCCGCCGCCGCCGCGATCGGGTTCCTCGCAATCCTTGCGGCCTGCCTCCTGCCGCGCCGCTCGCGCTTCGAGCGCAACGCCGACCGGGCCCGCATGGACGAGGCCGCGCAGGGCTGGCCGGCGGCGCGCCGCGCCATCCTCGACGCCCTCGACCTCCCGGCCTTCCTCCTCGACCGCCACGCCACCGTCGTCTACGCCAACAAGGCCGCCGTCGGCCTCTTCGGCCCGGTGGCGGAGGGCGCCCATCTCTCCTCGCGCATCCGCTCGCCCGGCATCCTCGACATGGTGCGCGAATCGATCGCGAGCGGCGCCCCCGGCGGCATCGAGCATTCCGACCGCATCCCCTCGGAGCGCTGGTACACCGTCCATGTCGCCCCGCTCGCCGGGCTGCCGGAAACGCTGATGGACGGCGGCTTCTTCCTGCTCACCTTCCAGGACGTCACCGAGGCCCGGCGCATGGACCGCATGCGCTCCGATTTCGTCGCCAACGCCAGCCACGAGCTGCGCACGCCCCTCGCGTCCCTCACCGGCTTCATAGAGACGCTGCAGGGGCCGGCCAGGGAGGATCCCGCCGCTCGGGACCGCTTCCTCGCCATCATGCTGGAACAGGCCGAGCGCATGAGCCGGCTGGTGGAGGACCTGATGTCCCTCTCCCGCCTCGAGCTGCGCGCCCACGTCGCCCCGGCGGAGCGGATCGACCTGGTGCCGCTGGTCGCCCATGTCTGCGACACGCTGCGCCCGCTGGCGGCCGAACTGGGGGTCGCCATCCGGCTCGACGCGCCGGCGGACGGCCCGGCGACCGTCGTCGGCGAGCGCGACGAACTGATCCAGGTCTTCCAGAACCTGATCGAGAACGCCTGCAAATACGGCCAGTCGGGCAAGGTCGTCGAAGTCTCCGTTTCCCGCCAGGGCGAGGAAACCGGCACCCCCGCGGGCATGATCGACGTTTCCGTCCGCGACTACGGCCCCGGCATCCCGCCGGAACACGTCCCCCGGCTGACGGAGCGCTTCTACCGCGTCAGCATCGAGACCAGCCGCATGAAGAAGGGCACGGGCCTCGGCCTGGCGATCGTCAAGCACATATTGACACGCCACCGCGCCCGCCTGATCGTCCGCTCGGAACTGGACGAGGGGTCCGTGTTCACGGCGCGCTTCAGCGCGGCCTGAGGGGCGCCGCCGCTTTTTTCGGAAACGCAGTGAAAACCGAAGCTTGAGTTGTCATAATCGTGTAACCGGCGCGTCATAGAAAGTCGGCGTCGGGCGGGATCCTGCCCCGGAGCGCCGCCTTCGCGCCGACCTCGGAACCAGTCGGGCGGGATCGAAAGGACCGGAAATCCATGGCTCAACATCACACCGTTTCGTCCTTCGACGAGGAACTCGCGTTTCTCGTGAGGCGCATTTCGGAAATGGGCGGCATAGCCGAGCGCATGGTGGCCGATTCGGTGACCGCCCTGACGAACGGCGACGTCGAGCTGGCGGAACGGGTCATCGGCGAAGACGCCCAGCTCGACGACGCCGAGCGCGAGATCGACGAGCGCGCCGTGGTCGTCATCGCCAAGCGCCAGCCCATGGCCTCCGACCTGCGCGAGGTCATCGGGTCGATCCGCATCGCCTCCGACCTGGAACGCGTCGGCGATCTCGGCAAGAACATCGCCAAGCGCGTCATCGCCGTCCAGGCCATGACCCAGCCCAAGAAGCTCGTGCGCGGTCTCGAGCACCTGGCGGAACTGGCGCTCACCCAGCTCAAGGAAGTGCTGGACGCCTATTCCACCCGCTCGGCCGACCTGGCGAATTCCATCCGCGACCGCGACGACGAGATCGACGCCATCTACACCTCGCTCTTCCGCGAGCTCCTGACCTACATGATGGAAGACCCGCGAAACATCACCGCCTGCACCCACCTGCTCTTCTGCGCCAAGAACATCGAGCGCATCGGCGACCACGCCACGAACATCGCCGAGACCGTGTACTACATCGCCACCGGCTCGCAGCTGGCGACCGACCGCCCGAAGGAGGACGAGACGCCGCGCGTCGGGGCGGTCGAGAATTGACCGCGCGCCCATGAGCATGTCGCCGCGCATCATGGTCGTCGAGGACGAAGAGGCCCTCGGCGTCCTCCTTCGGTACAACCTCGAACAGCAGGGCTACGAGGTGGACGTCGTCACGAGCGGCGACGAGGCGGAGCTGCGCCTTCACGAGTCCGTCCCCGATCTCCTGGTCCTCGACTGGATGCTGCCCGGCCTGTCGGGCATCGAGCTGTGCCGGCGCCTGCGCCAGCGCACCGAGACGGAGCGCCTGCCGATCATCATGCTGACGGCGCGCGGCGAGGAAAGCGAGAGGATCCGCGGCCTGGCGACCGGTGCCGACGACTACGTCGTCAAGCCGTTCTCGACGCCGGAGCTGATGGCCCGCGTGCGCGCCATGCTCCGGCGCTCGAAGCCGGAAATCATTTCCACGCTGCTGAGAACCGGCGACGTGGAGCTCGACCGCACCACCCACCGCGTCCACCGCAAGGGCCGCGAGGTCCGTCTCGGGCCGACCGAGTTCCGCCTGCTGGAGTTCCTCATGACGACGCCCGGCCGCGTCTTCTCCCGTTCGCAGCTGCTCGACGGCGTGTGGGGCCACGACATCTACGTGGACGAGCGCACCGTGGACGTCCACATCGGCCGGCTCCGCAAGTCCCTGAACGTCGCGGGAAGCCGCGACGTCATCCGCACCGTGCGCGGCGCAGGCTACGCCCTGGAAGGCTGAAGCAGCGGTTTCGGCCTAGAGCGCTTCCAGGAAAAGTGGCAACCGGTTTTCCGTCCGGAAGCGCGTAAAAACAAAGAGATAGGCCCTATCCGCGATTCCGTGAAACGCGGACAGAGCCTAGAGCGCTTCCAGGAAAAGTGGAAACCGGTTTTCAGCGGGAGCGTCGCCGCTCCGCCGACGGCTGGAAGGCCAGCCTTGCGTGATACTTGCAGTAGGGAGATCCGTCGCCGGCGTCGTTTCCGCAGAAATGGAAATCATCCTGCAGCGGATCGCCGATCGGCCATTTGCAGGTCCGCTCCGTCAGCTCCGTAAGCGCGAGGTGACGGGAGATCGGCACCACCACGTCTTCGGCCGGGCGGCTGTCGACCTCTTCGATCTCGACCGAGATCGCCGGCTTGAGCGCGGTCGCGCCGGCGCTGCGCGTCACCGTGCGGATGGCCGCGCGGCTGGCGTAGTTGGGCGCGCGGGGCGCGGAGGTGGCGCGTTTCGCGCGGGGCGCGGAGCCCGATCCGCCGGACTTTGCGCGTCCGGGCAGGCTCAGGCGGTGCACCTTGCCGATGACCGCATTGCGGCTCACGCCGCCGAGCTGTGCCGCGATCTGGCTGGCGCTCAGCCCGTCGGCCCAGAGCCTCTTGAGTTTTTCGACGCGTTCGTCGGTCCAGTTCATAGCGTTCATCGCCTGTCCTCGCCTGCTTCATGCGTTCGCCCGGGAGCGAATCCTTCACCGAGGCGCCGGGAGGGCCCGGCGCCGGAACGCATCTACTTGTGTCGGTGACTAGGTCCGCCGCGTGCAGTCCAGTCCGTTACCAGAACGTTAATGGGCGCTTGACTCCGTGGCAAGAGTCCGCCGAATCGCATTGATTCCTTTCTACGGTTTTCCCCAACTTGCTGACCGAACTGCAACAGCGGATGGGGCCTCCGGCGGCTTGCGAAATGCCTGCGGAGCCCGCCTCCGGCGGTTTGTTGACAACCTCGCACGAAACGACAATAGTGCCCCGAAGGCCGCCCGAGGGGCGGCATTTTGATTTTCTGGACCTTCGAAAAGGCCGCCTTCAGACGGGAGTTTCCGGTCCCCCGCGCCAAGCGGAAGGGACCGGCCTGCCAGGGAGTTGGACATGGCAACCGCATCGCCGCTCTTCGAGACCTACGCACGTGCCCCGCTCAGCTTCGAGCGCGGCGAAGGCGTCTGGCTGACGACGGTCGACGGCGAGCGCTACCTCGATTTCGGCGCCGGGATCGCCGTGAATTCCCTCGGCCATGCCCACCCCCACCTCGTCGCGGCGCTCAAGGACCAGGCCGAGAAGGTCTGGCACCTGTCGAACCTCTACGAGATCCCCGGCCAGTCGCGGCTCGGCGAGCGCCTGACGCAGGCGACCTTCGCCGACAAGGTGTTCTTCACCAACTCCGGGGCCGAGGCTCTGGAAGCCGCCATCAAGACGGCGAGGCGCTACCACTATGCGAACGGCCGGCCCGAGCGGATCGGCATCGTGACCTTCGAGGGCGCCTTCCACGGCCGCACGCTCGGCACCATCGCCGCCGGCGGCCAGAAGAAGTACCTGGAAGGCTTCGGGCCGAAGGCCCCGGGCTTCACGCAGGTGCCCTTCGGCGACCGGAAGGCGCTGCTCGAGGCGATCACGGAGGAGACCGCGGCGATCCTCGTCGAGCCGATACAGGGCGAGGGCGGCATCCGCCCGCTCCCCCGCGAGGAGCTGCGCTGGCTTCGGGAAACCTGCGACGAGCAGGGCATCCTTCTCGTCCTCGACGAGGTCCAGACCGGCGTCGGCCGGACCGGCAAGCTCTTCGCCCACGAATGGGCGGGGATCACGCCCGACATCATGGCCGTCGCCAAGGGCATCGGCGGCGGCTTTCCCATGGGCGCCTGCCTCGCGACGGCCGAGGCGGCCGCCGGCATGGTGCCGGGAACCCATGGCACCACCTTCGGCGGCAACCCGCTCGCCATGGCGGTCGGCAATGCCGTGCTCGACGTCGTGCTGGAGGAGGGCTTCCTCGACCACGTCCGCGACGTCGCCCTCGTCTTCCGCCAGGGGCTCGAGGGCCTGAAGGACGAGTTCCCGGACGTCATCGCCGAAATCCGAGGCGAGGGGCTGATGCTCGGCATCGCCTGCGTGGTGCCGAACACCGACCTCGTGGCGGCGATGCGCGACGAGCACCTGCTCGGCATACCGGCCGGCGACAACGTGGTTCGCCTTCTGCCGCCGCTGATCGTGACGGCCGAGGAGGCGCGGGACGGGCTTTCCCGGATCGCCGCCGCCGCCCGCGCGCTATCCGGCGCCGAGCGCTCGAAACCGGCCTGACGAAGGAATCCGGACGATGAGAAGCAAGGGCGAACCGCGCCATTTCCTCGATCTGTCGGCTGTCTCCGCCGACGATCTGCGCACCATCATGGACTCCGCGCTGAGCCGGAAGTCGGCGACGAAGAACGGCACCGCCGACAGGCCGCTCCAGGGCAAGACCCTGGCGATGATCTTCGAGAAGCCATCGACGCGCACCCGGGTCTCCTTCGACGTCGGCATGCGCCAGCTCGGCGGCGAGACCCTGTTCCTCTCGGGCACGGAAATGCAGCTCGGCCGCGCCGAGACGATCGCCGACACGGCCCGGGTCCTGTCGCGTTTCGTCGACGCCATCATGATCCGCACGCTCGAGCACGAGCGTCTCCTCGAAATGGCCGAATACGCGACCGTCCCGGTCATCAACGGCCTGACCGACGACACGCATCCCTGCCAGACCATGGCGGACATCATGACGTTCGAGGAGCGGCGCGGACCGATCGCGGGCAAGACCATCGCCTGGAGCGGCGACGGCAACAACGTCCTGCATTCCCTGATCGAGGGATCGGCACGCTTCGGCTACCGGATGAACGTCGCGGTGCCGGAGGGGTCCGAACCGAACGCGCGCTTCACGGACTGGGCGCAGGCGAACGGCGGCGAGGTGATGCTGACCAAGGACCCGGACGCCGCCGTCGCCGGGGCCGACTGCGTCGTCACCGACACCTGGATCTCGATGAACCAGGAGCACAGGGCGCGCGGGCACAACGTCTTCAGGCCGTACCAGGTCAACGAGGCGCTGATGAAGAAGGCCTCGCCCAAGGCGCTTTTCATGCACTGCCTTCCGGCGCATCGCGGCGAGGAGGTCACGGACGACGTGATCGACGGTCCCCAGTCGGTCGTCTTCGACGAAGCGGAGAACCGCTTGCATGCGCAAAAGGCAATACTTACTTGGTGCTTCGGCACCGTGTGATCCTGCCGGAGCCCGAACCTTGGGGGAAGTCCGGCGCTGCCCGGGGTGGCCGATCCGGCGCCCCGCCTTTCGGGACGGCGCCGACGGACCTTGCGGGGCCGATCGTTCATGTCACGACCGCAGCGAAAGCCGGCGCGGAAGAGCCGCCGTCGCTGCCGGGTGCGGAGTTTTCTGATGTCCGAGACTGCAGCCAAGCTCGGCGAATTCGATTTCGCCGGTGACGATCACGTCGTACCGTTCCAGATCGAGGGACTGGACGCCCGCGGGCGCGCCGTCCAGCTCGGCGGGATGCTCGACACCATACTCGGCCGCCACGACTATCCCGAACCGGTGGCGCGGCTGCTGGCGGAGACCATCGTGTTGACGGTCCTGCTCGGCACGTCGCTCAAGTTCGAGGGCAAGCTCATCGTGCAGACCCAGACGGACGGCCCGGTGGACCTGCTGGTCGCCGATTTCGCCTCGCCGGATTCCGTGCGCGCCTATGCCCGCTTCGACGAGAGGGCGGTCGCCGAGGCCGTTGCCGCCAACCGGCTCGAGCCGCAGGACCTCCTTGGCAAGGGCATCCTGGCCTTCACCATCGACCAGGGCCCCTACATGCAGCGCTACCAGGGCATCGTCGAACTCGACGGCGCTTCGCTGGAGGAGATCGCGACGGGCTATTTCCGCCAGTCCGAGCAGATCCCGACGAAGGTGCGCCTGGGCGTGGCCGAGCTCTACGAGCGCGCCGAGGGCGGCGCCGAGCATCACTGGCGCGCCGGCGGCCTGGTCGTGCAGTTCCTGCCCGAGGCGCCCGAGCGCATGCGCCAGGGCGACCTGCCGGGCGGCGACGTCCCGATGGGGGCCGATCTCCCCGAGTTCGACGAAGACGACCTCTGGACGGAGACGAAGATGCTGGTGGACACGATCGACACCGACGAACTGACCGATCCCCAGGTCGGCTCCGAGCGGCTCCTCTACCGCCTCTTCCACGAAAGGGGCGTGCGCGTGTTCGAGCCCGTTCCGGTGCTCGACAAGTGCTCCTGCTCGCGCGAGAAGATAAAGACCGTTCTCGACAACTTCTCCGCCGAGGAGATCGAGGAAAGCACCGAAGACGGACGCATCGCGGTGACCTGCGAATTCTGCTCAACCGAATACGAGTTCCTCCCCTCCGAGGTCGGCGCGAATTCGGACGGCTGAAGCGTTGCGCCGCGATTCCTGGAAGCGCTCTAGAGCGCTTCCAGGAAAAGTGGAAACCGGTTTTCCGTCCGGAAGCGCGTAAAAAAACAAAGAGATAGAGCGTGTGCGCGATTCCGTGAAACGCGGACACGCTCTAGTTGAGCGTTCGTGCCAGCCCGGGCAGGTCGAGGGAGAAGGCCGGGATCTCCACGGTGAAGATCTCGCCGCTCTCGCCCTCCATGGAATAGTGGCCGTGCATGACGCCGGACGGCGTCTCCAGCGGGCAGCCGGACGTGTATTCGTAGGAATCGCCGGGTTCCAGCACGGGCTGCTCGCCGACCACGCCGGGTCCGGAGATCTCGTCGACGAGCCCGTTCTCGTCGGTGATGTGCCAGTAGCGGGTGAGAAGCCGCACGACGACATCGGACTGGTTGACGATGACGACGCGGTAGGCCCACACATAGCGTCCGTCGTCCGGATCGGACTGGTCCTCGAGGTAGAACGGTTCCACGACCACCTCGATGTCCCGGGTCACCGCGCGATACATGGCACGGGCGCTCCTTCGCTTGTTCCTGTCTCTCCGCACCTCTCCGAATATATACACGAGTCCGGCGGCAGATGCAGGTCGTACGTCGACTGTCCTTAATGTGACGAAACCGTGATCGGCCAGCGGGTGACGGGGCGTCGGCCGGGGTTTAGACGCTAGTGGTCTGACCCAAACGGATGGTACCCATCCGTTTGGAAAAGTCAGCCCACAAGCTATTGATCTGGTGGGGCGATTTTTCCTAACAGATGGTACCATCTGTTAGGATCGCACCACTAGAGCGCTTCCAGGAAAAGTGGGAACCGGTTTTCCGTCCGGAAGCGCGTGAAACAAACAACCGCTTCCAGGAAAAGTGGGAACCGGTTTTCCGTCCGGAAGCGCGTGAAACAAACAACCGCTTCCAGGAAAAGTGGAAACCGGTTCTCCGTCCGGAAGCGCGCAAAAACAATAAGGTAGAGCGGGTCCGCGATTCCGTGAAGCGGGGACAGGCTCCAGGGACGGTCGCAAGGGATAACGACAAATGCTCGACGGTGTCGCGCGCGGACTGGTCGCGCCTCTCCTCGCCCGCATGGGCAGCGCTCTCGCCCGCGCCGGCGTCACGGCCGATCAGGTGACCGTTGTCGGCTTTCTCGTCGGCATGGCGGGTGCCGCGGCGATCGGCGCCGGCCGCTTCGGCGCGGGGCTCGTCCTCCTCGCCATCAGCCGCGTCTGCGACGGCCTCGACGGCGCCGTCGCCAAGGCGACCCGGCGAACGGATTTCGGCGGCTACCTGGACATCGTCCTGGACTTCGCCTTCTACGGGCTCGTCCCGCTCGCCTTCGTCTTCGTCGATCCCGGGCGCAACGGCCTGGCCGGAGCGGCGCTTCTCTTCGCCTTCTACGCCAACGGCGCGAGCTTCCTGGCCTATGCCTCGCTGGCCGAGCGCCGGTCGATGACGAGCGAGGCGAGGGGACCGAAATCGATCTATTTCACCGTCGGCCTCGCAGAAGCGACGGAGACCTACATCGCCTTCGCCGCCTTCTGCCTCTTTCCCGCGCACTTTTCGCCGCTCGCCTGGATCTTCGCCGGCATTTGCATCGTCACGGCGCTCTCGCGCGTCGCGCTGGCCCGCCGGGTCTTCAGGCGGACGCCCGAAGCGCCGGAGTGACCCGGGCGAGGGCCCGGTCGAGATCCTCGATCAGGTCCTCGACATCCTCGAGGCCCGCCGAGAGGCGCAAGGTCCCGTCCGTGATCCCGAGCTGCTGGCGGGCATCCTCGGGAAGGTTCTTGTGCGTCGTCGTGGCGGGATGGGTCACGAGGCTCTTCGCGTCGCCGAGATTGTTGGAGATCCGGACCACCTCGAGACCGTCCTGGAACGCGAATGCGCCGCGCTTCCCGCCGGCCACCTCGAAGGCGACGAGGGTCGAGCCGCCGCTCATCTGCCGCGCGATCACATCGGCCTGGGGATGATCCTTGCGGCCGGGATAGACGACCCGACCGACCGCGGGATGCTCGGCGAGGAAATCGGCGATCCGCGCCGCGTTCTCGGTCTGCTGGCGCACCCTGAGCGGCAGCGTCTCCAGCCCCTTGAGCAGCGTCCACGCATTGAAGGGCGACATCGACGGACCGGTGTGGCGGAAGAAATCGTGCAGCGTCTCGTCGATCCATTTCTTGTCGGACAGCACGATCCCGCCGAGGCACCGGCCCTGTCCGTCGATATGCTTGGTGGCCGAATAGACGACGACGTCGGCGCCGAGCTCCAGCGGCCTCTGGAAGAGCGGCGTGGCGAAGACGTTGTCGACGACGAGCCGCGCGCCCGCCCGCCGTGCGATCGCCGCGACGCCGGCGACGTCGATCACCTCCAGCGTCGGATTGGTCGGGCTTTCGAGGAAGAAGACCTTCGTGTTCGGCCGCACCGCCTCTTCCCATCTGGCGAGGTCGCGCCCGTCCACGAGCGTCGCCTCCACGCCGAATTTCGGCAGAAGCTTCTCCACCACCCAGCGGCAGGAGCCGAAGAGGGCCCGGGCGGCCACCACGTGGTCGCCGGCCTGGACCTGGCACAGCAGCGCGGCCGAGACGGCGGCCATCCCGGAAGCGGTCGCGCGGGCGTCCTCGGCGCCCTCCAGCAGGCACATGCGCTTTTCGAACATGTCGGTCGTCGGGTTGGCATAGCGCGAATAGATGAAGCCCTCGTCCTCGCCCTTGAAGCGGCGCTCGGCCGCCTCCGACGTGTCGTAGACGAAACCCTGGGTCAGGAAGATCGCTTCGGACGTCTCCCCGTGGCTGGAGCGCGTCGTCCCCCCGTGTACGAGCTGCGTTGCTGGGCGCCAGGATTTCTTGCTTGTCATCGTCGTCGCTTTCGAACACAAAAAAACCGGCCGCGAAATCGCCGGCCGGTTTGCACCCGGCCTTTTAGCGACTTCTTTAACGTGGCTGCAAGCCGACCGGCCAAATCACCACGGGATAAGGGTCCTTTAGACCCTCCCGCCGCTTGCGTCAATTCCGGCGTGCTGCAATGGATGAGGCCGAACGGGGAAGGCTCATGGCGCGACAGACAGGCATATTGCACGACCGGGCGATCTCGGCGTTGTTCGAGGGCGGAGCGCTCGCCGCCGCCCGCCCGCTCGACGCCGGGCAGATCCAGCCGGCGAGCCTCGACCTGAGGCTCGGGCCGGTCGCCTATCGTGTCCGCGCGAGCTTCCTGCCCGGTCCCCGCCACGCCGTGAAGGACAAGCTCGACCGCCTCAAGCTGCACGAGGTCGACCTGGCCCACGGCGCCGTCCTGGAGACGGGCTGCGTCTACATCGTGCCGCTCATGGAGAGCCTGGCCCTTCCCGGCGACGTCTCGGCCTCGGCCAATCCCAAGAGCTCGACCGGGCGCCTCGACATCTTCACGCGCGTCATGACCGACAACGGCCAGGAATTCGACAAGATCGCGCCGGGCTACCGCGGACCCCTGTTTCTCGAAGTCAGCCCGCGCACCTTCCCGATCATCGTGCGCTCCGGCTCCCGCCTGTCGCAGATCCGGTTCCGGACCGGAAAGGCGCTGCTCGGCGAGGCGGAACTGGCCGAGCTCCATGCCGCCGAGACGCTGGTCGCGGCCGAAAGCGTCAATGTGTCGGGCGGCGGCATCGCCCTGTCGATCGACCTCGCGGGCGCCGGCCCCGACCGCCTCGTCGGCTATCGCGGCAAGCACCATACCGCCGTCGTCGACGTCGACCTGAAGGCCGCCCACGACGTCTTCGATTTCTGGGAGCCGCTCTACAACCGCGGAAGCGGCGACCTCATCCTCGACCCCGACGAGTTCTACATCCTCGTCTCGCGGGAAGCCGTGCACGTGCCGCCGCTCTTCGCGGCCGAAATGACGCCGTTCGACCCGCTCGTGGGCGAATTCCGGGTGCACTACGCCGGCTTCTTCGATCCCGGCTTCGGCCACACCGCCGCCGGCGGAACCGGCAGCCGCGCCGTCCTGGAGGTGCGCAGCCACGAGGTCCCCTTCATCCTCGAGCACGGCCAGATCGTCGGCCGCCTCGTCTACGAAGCCATGCAGGACCGCCCCGCCGCCCTCTACGGCAGCGACCTCGGCTCCAACTACCAGGCCCAGGGCCTGAAGCTCTCGAAGCATTTTCGCTAAAGCAATTCCAGGAAAAGTGGGAACCGGTTTTCCGTCCGGAATTGCGCTAGGCAAAGACTCGATTCCAGGAAAAGTGGGAACCGGTTTTCCGTCCGGAATTGCGGAAGGCAAAGACTCGAATTCCAGGAAAAGTGGGAACCGGTTTTCCGTCCGGAATTGCGGAAGGCAAAGACTCGAATTCCAGGAAAAGTGGGAACCGGTTTTCCGTCCGGAATTGCGCTAGGCAAAGACTTGAATTCCAGGAAAAGTGGGAACCGGTTTTCCGTCCGCAATTGCGCCGCCCGGCGTCCCCGCGGTCCAAACGGCGCCAGTTTCCCCTTGCCACGAACGGCTCGCTTCGCTACGAATTTCAGCCGCGGCGCGGGTGTAGTTCAGTGGTAGAACGCAAGCTTCCCAAGCTTGATGTCGTCGGTTCGATCCCGATCACCCGCTCCAAATCCTATCGAAGGCTTGCCGGGCGCGTATTGGGTGGGAAGCCCAAGGGTTTTACGGCAACGAGCAGCCGGAACGTCGCATCGAGAGCTTTCCAGAGCCGAAAGGCTGCTTGATCAAGCCCGGCATTGAATGAAGTCACGAGGAGGGGAGTGGCACGGAATCACCTGATGCCGCTCGCCCGTCGCTTCAAGCGGCCGCTGCCTCAAGCTGTTGCCCAGCCCAGCCATCTGTTGCTCTCGACGAGCCGCCGGTGCGAAGCCCATTCGTCGAGGCCCCAGACGTGTCCGGCGCGCTTGACGATCAGCAGTCCAAGCACCAGCGCGTAGACGATATGTTCGTCGACCAGGAAGTTGTTGGTGTCGGAGATGAAAGGGAAATCCATGTGAGCCATCCAATAGAGGATCATCAGGAGGATGGCCGCAATGGAACTGGCACGCGTGGCAAGGCCGAAGAGCAGGGACAAGCCGATCAGCAGATGCCCATACTCGACCGCAAACGAGACGATTGGCCCGATGACCGGGCCGGTGAACAGAGCGAAGAGTCCGTGGAAGGTCTTGGTGTGGGCCAGGAAGCCCGTCGCCGACCAGCCAGGTACGAAGACCTGATGCGATGCGGCGTAGAGGAAGACCCAGGCCATCGCCACTCTTAGAAGGACAAGGAGCGTTTGCTCCGCTCTCGTTTCGTCAGTCATTGTCTTGCGCTCCGCGATCAGGCGATGAGAATGGAACCCGTTGTTAGCGCATGCCTTCTCGTCTCGGTCTTGATCCGGATCAATCGACATCCGTCGTTCCTGTCGCGCCCGGCGCACAGAGATGAACATTTTCGCTCTGCGACGCTTTCATAGCCATCCGAAGCAAGGTGCCCGCAGACGACGGGATCATGGATTGACGATCACAGTGCGACGATCGGCGTCGGGGTGCAGATCCTCATGCTCGTCGTCTGGATTCTCTATTTCCAGCTTTTCCTCGGCAGCCGGCAGCATCGGGTCCGCCCGAAGATCCTGTTCAACCGCGGCCGGGGGCGGTCGCCGAACGCTCGCCGCATTCGTAGCACGAGCGGCGCCGGCGACGTCGCCTTCGATCCAGGTGGGACGGATTTCGCATGAACGCTGGACGAGACGGATCGCCGGGACGGCGTCGGTGAGGAGCAGGAACTCCAATCGCCGGCCAGCGCTTTCCCCGGCTCGCGTCCGGCTTCTATCCCGACCCGACAAGAAATCGTCAGGGGGGAGGGACTGCGGGAACCGCATCCGGCCCCTCCCGCCGACACCTTATCCCACCAGCGCACCCGGCAGGTTTCGACCCCGTGAGCCATTCGCAGCCATCGTAAGCGAGTGCGCGACACCCTCTCCGCGGTCATTGACGTCAATCCGGAGCTCTACGACCGGGCACCATCACATAAGCCGGTCACGGCCCATCTGCCGCGGGCGCTGGATCTCGGAGAGCGTCAGGCACTTCAGGGCATGAGCCGTGCATTGGAGCGAGTATCCGCGCTGTTGAGCTGGGAATACGGATATGAGCGCGTCCCAAAAGCATTGGCGCGAAAATATGCCTACTGCGAGATCCTCGGCCCAAGAGGTCCGATCCGCACCGGTCATCTCGTGCTTGGATTCGTGCTGTTCGCGCCGAACACGACCTATCCACAGCACAGTCATCGCGATATCGAGGAAAGCTACATCTCGGTCGCGGGAGCATGGTCGGAGAACGAACTGGCCGTCTATTCGCCCGGCTCCTTGATTCTGAATTCGATCGGGCGACGAGCACCGAATCACGACCGGACAGACTGATCCGTGCCTTCTGGCTTATGCGTGGATTGGTCCGCCGGAAAGTCTGAGTCAACCGGGGATGAAGTTCTCCAAAGCGCGTAAATCCGCATGACGCACCGGTGATGTCATGCGCGTTGACGACGACGGCTATCTCTGGTTCGACTTGCCGTCGACCTTGACCCGCTCCCACCACCAGATGGCTTGCGAGGGGCCTCGTCGGCCGTTATCGAGCGGAAGGGCCTGAAGCGGGGCGTAAAATCGTCCTGCGCCATGAATTTTTGCGCCTGGCGACGGCGATCTGCGGAGCGGAGGTGATGTTTGCGATGACGAGACCGATCACACTGTTCGTCGCCACGGTCTTTGCCGTCGTCCTTCTCATGTCGATCTGGCTCTACGTCCGCACTCGGCAAGTTCTCTCCGCTCACCGCCCCGGGGAGACTGTCGTCGTGAGTTCGGATGTCTGCCATGCCCTGCGCTGGACGGGCCACATCGACGCGGCCACGCCTTGTCCGTCGCGGATGAGGACAGTGGTCGAGTTGGTCGATGCCGATCGGGATTAGAGCGCTTCCAGGAAAAGTGGAAACCGGTTTTCCGTCCGGAAGCGCGCAAAAAAATGACGTAGAGCCTGTTCGCGATTCCGTGAAACGCGGACAGGCTCTAGACGGTCGGGGCGGGCGCGCTCGACGCGATTGCCCGAGCGCAGATCCGCCATGATCCGGAACGGCTGTGGCTGGAGACCAAGAAGACCGTCATGTTCATCACGCACTCCATCGAGGAGGCGACTGGTCTGTCGGATCGCGTGCTTGTCCTTTCGCGCGGACGACCAGGTCTCGCAGGAGGTCGAGTACGCCGACGGGGGTGCTGGAACGGCGACTCGGACCTCTGCATGACCGCCCGAAGGCAGGGCTACTATAATATATTACTAAATTCTATTATTCAATTCCTTTATGATGGAGCCGGCATGAATTTGGATATTCCCTGTCCGGCTCCTTTGGGACGCTTGCCGCAGAGGCCCCGACAGGCATTCCCGCCGCCGGTTTTCGGCGAACCGGGCCGGCCGGGCTTCACCCGGCGTTCACGCCGGCCGTCAGGATATCTGGCCGAGGAAGGTGCGGGTGCGCTCGTGCTTCGGGTTGTCGAAGAAGTCCCCGGGCGGCGCCACCTCGACGATCTCGCCCTGGTCCATGAAGATGACCCGGTCGGCGACGCTGCGCGCAAAGCTCATCTCGTGGGTGACGCAGAGCATCGTCATGCCTTCCTCGGCGAGGTCGATCATCGTGTCGAGGACCTCCTTGACCATCTCGGGATCGAGCGCCGAGGTCGGTTCGTCGAAAAGCATCACCTTGGGGTTCATGCAGAGCGCGCGTGCGATCGCCACGCGCTGCTGCTGGCCGCCGGAGAGCTGGGCGGGGTATTTGTCGGCCTGCTCGGGGATGCGCACGCGTTCGAGGAAGCGTCGCGCCGTCGCCTCCGCCTCCGCGCGCGCGGTCTTGCGCACCCGCATGGGCGCGAGCGTGCAGTTCTGCAGCACGGTCATGTGCGGGAACAGGTTGAACTGCTGGAAGACCATGCCGACTTCCTGGCGGATGGCGTCGATGTTCTTGCGGCCGGCGAGTTCGATGCCGTCGACCTCGATGCGGCCCTTCTGGATCGTCTCGAGCTGGTTGATGCACCGGATCAGCGTCGACTTGCCCGACCCCGACGGGCCGCAGATCACGATGCGTTCGCCGCTCGCGACGTCGAGGTCGATGGACTTGAGGGCCTGGAAGGCGCCGTACCACTTGTCGACGCCCTCCATGACGACGGCAGAATCGCCGTCCCTTCGCGGTGAAACCGGCTTCCCGCCCGTGGTGGAATCGTGCGTCATCGCGAAGACCTCCTCTTAGCCGATCAGTTCTGCGACTTGAGGGCCGACTTCGCCGTCGTCGTCTTGACGAAGTCCGGCAGCGCCTCGCCCAGCCACTTCTTGTGCACCTTGTTGAGGTCGCCGTTCTCCTCGGCGTGCTTGACGAAGGCGTTGACCTTGGCGAGCAGCTTGTCCGAGCCGGGCTTCACGGCGATGCCCTGCACCTGCTTGGAGAGCTGGATCTTCTGGGCGAACTTGCCCGGCGCGGCCTTGTTGATCTGGGTGATGACCGTATTCGAGCAGCCGATCATCTGCGTCTGCCCCGAAAGCAGGGCCTGGACCGCCGTGGCATCGGAATCGAAGCGCTGGATCTTGGCGTCCTTCGGCGCGATCTTCGTGATGGCCGTGTCCTGCGTGCTCGCCCGCGCGACCGCGATCGTCTTGCCGGAAAGGTCCGCCGGCTTCGACACGTTCATGTCCTTCGGCCCGTAGACGGAGATCGTTATGGCCGCGTAGGGATTGGAATAATCCACCTTCTTGGCCCGCTCCGGCGTGATGCCGAGCGATGCGACGAGCACGTCCACCTGGCCGCTGAGAAGGTAGGGAATGCGGTTGGGCCCGGTCACCGGCACGAGATTGAGCTTCACGTTCAGGTACTTCGCAAGCAGCTTCGCGACGTCGGCGTCGTAGCCGTCGGGCTTGTTCTGCTCGTTCATGATGCCGTAGGGCGGAAAGTCGACGAGCATGCCGACATTGATCGTGCCCTTCTTCTCGATCCGCTGCAGCGACGTGGCATCGGCGGCCCGCGTTCCGGCCGCGGCCATCAGGCCCAGCCCGAGCGCCGCCACGACGCCCTTCTTCAATAGGTTCTTCATTCTCTTCTCCCTGGTCAGGCCGGGCGACATGCCCGGCGTCCTTTCCCGGTCAGTGTGCGCCCGACCGGGCAAATCGTCTTTCCATCCGCTGCGCGACGAGCGACAGCGGCCAGCACATGGCGAAGTAGAGTGCCGCCACGATGCTGAACACGAGGAACGGACGGAACGTCGCGTTGTTTATGATCTGGCCCTCCCGCGTGAGTTCCACGAAGCCGATGATGGAGGCGAGGGAGGTTTCCTTGATGAGCTGGACGAGGAAGCCCACGGTCGGCGCGACGGCGATGCGGGCCGCCTGCGGAACGACGATGTAGCGCATCCTGTCGAAATATCCGAGGCCGAGCGCCGTCGCCGCCTCGCTCTGCCCCGAGGGCACCGCCTCGATGCATCCGCGCCAGATCTCGCCGAGATAGGCGCTCGCATGCGCCGTCAGCGCCAGCGTCGCGGCGATCCACGGATTGACGTTGTATCCGAAGATCGTCATGCCGAAATAGGCCAGGAAGAGCTGCATCAGCAGCGGCGTGCCCTGGAACACGCGGATGAACGCGATGGTGACGACCCGCCCCGCCCGGCTGTCCGACGTCCGCAGGAGCGCGACCACGAGGCCGCCGATGCCGCCGCCGACGAAGGCGATCGCCGACAGCGCGATCGTCCAGCGCACCGCGAGCACGATGATCTCGAATTCGTTCCATCCGAACTGGCGTATCAAGGCGGCGCTCCTATCGGCTCAGCGGGTAACGGAAGGCCGATCGCTGGATCGCGGTGAAGACGGCCGACAGCGCCGTCGACATGACGAGATACATCGCCGTCACGACGAGATAGACCTCGAAGCTCGCGAAGGTCTCCGACTGGATGTCGTTGCCCGCCGCCGCGAGGTCGTTGGCCGAGATCACGGAAACGACGCTCGACGTCAGCATGAGGAAGATGAACTGGCTCGTCAGCGCCGGGTAGACCGTGCGCAGCGCCGGCTTGAGAACGATGTAGCGGAAGATCTGGTGGGGCTTGAGCCCGAGCGCGATGCCCGCCTCGATCTGGCCGCGCCTGATCGACTCGATGCCCGCGCGTATGATCTCGGTCCCGTACGCCCCGACATTGACGACGAGCGCGATCAGCGCGGCAGTGTCCGGCCGGAAGGACAGCCCCAGCGATGGCAGGCCGAAATAGATGAAGAAGATCTGGACGAGGAACGGCGTGTTGCGGATGGCTTCGACATAGACGTTGATCAGCCAGCGCAGCGGCCGGATCCCGGAGGTCTTGCCGGCCGCGCAGAGAACGGACACGACGAGCCCCACGAGCATGGCGCCGCAGGAGAGTTCGAGCGTTACCGCCGCGCCCGCGAGCAGGTGGTCGAAGGAGGCGAAGACGGGCGCGAAGTCGAACTGGTACATGCCTCCCTGCGTCCTCCCTTAGCCTTGTCGGCCGGCCGGCATTCTCCCCGGTCGGCGCCGTGGTCGACGATCGAAAATTTGGATCGATCTAAAACATCCGCACCGCGACGTCAACCTTTCGTGACTCTCAAACGCCCGCGCTGCCGGCCCGGTTCCCATCGGCGCGGGGGCCGCAGGACTGGCGCACGATGAGCTCGGTCAGATTGATGATCCGGCGTGCGGCGCGGTCCGGGCTGTCCAGCCGGTCGAGCAGGAGCCGCGCCGCCGTTTCCCCGATTTCCGCCGGGTGCGTCGCCACCGACGTCAGCTTCGGGCGCGCGAGGCTGGCCTCCGGCACGTTGTCGAACCCGACGATCGAGAAATCGCGCCCGACCTCGACGCCGAGATCGGAGAGCCCGCTCGAAAGTCCGAGGCCGACGACGTCGTTGAAGCAGATGGCCGCCGTCGGTCCGTCCGCCATGGTGACGAGCGCGCGCGCGGCGTCGATGGCGTCCGGCTGGGTCAGCGATATGCTGACGACGAGGTCGTCCCGCAGGCCGGCCTCGGCCATTCCGGCCTTGAAGCCCGCCAGCCGCTCGGCATAGGCGGAATGAGCGTTGCCTCCCGTCAGGAAGGCGATCCGCCGGTGTCCCAGCGCGGCGAGGTGCCGCACGGCCGCCTTCATGCCGCCGAGATAGTCCGAGCCGGCGTAGTCGCCGCTGGTCTCCGACACCGCCCGCAGCGCCTGGACCAGCGGCAGCCCCCACTCCCGCGCCCGCTCCGGCAGCGTCCTGTCGGTGCCCGCCGCCGGGCAGAGGATCAGGCCGTCGACGCCGTGTTCGCGCATGCGGCGGATGATGGTTTCCTGCTTGTCGCGCGAATCCCGGCTGTTGGCGAGCACGACCACCATGTTGGCCGTGTCGAGGGCGAGTTCTATGCCCGCGAGCATGTCGGCGAAGAACGGGTTGTTGAGGTTCGGGATGATGACGCCGACCGTATGGCTCCGCTCCGCCCGCATCCGCGCCGCGCCGAGATTGTAGACGTATCCGAGCCGCTCGAGCACCTGTTCGACGCGTGCGCGGGTGTCCTTGCCGACGAGCGGGCTCTTGCGGATGACGAGCGAGGCGGTGGCGCGCGAGACGCCCGCTTCCCGTGCCACGTCCTGGAGGGTGACCCTGTTGCGTTTCTTGCTTTCCGAGGTCATCGATCTCTGCCGTTCGTCGCGGATTTATAGATCGATCTAAATGAAATTGCCACAAAAAATCCGGCGTTTCGGCCGTCCGCCCGCAACCGGTGGACGCGCCCTAGAGCCTGTCCGCGTTTCACGGAATCGCGGACACGCTCTATGTCTTTGCTTTTGCGCGCTTCCGGACGGAAAACCGGTTCCCACTTTTCCTGGAAGCGCTCTAGGCCCCGGCCTCCGGAAAGACGGGCGGCCGCAGGCCGGCCTGGAACCACGTCACGAAATTGACGACGCTGAAGACCGGCAGCCCGGTCGCCGCGCCGATCGCGGCGGCGTAGGGGGCCATGTTCGTGCATTCGAGAACGATCGCGCCGAGGTCGGGATTGCGCGCCTTCAGCCCGAGCGCCGCCGTCACGGTGTCGTCGCGGGCGAGCTCCGTGTCCATCGTCTCGGCGTTTTCGAGGATGGCCCGGGAGAACTCGCGGCCGCCTTCCGTGCCGGCGACGGGCGTTCCCTCCGGCACGCCCGCCGCCGCGAGGTGCTCCTTCGTCAGGGTCGAGCCCGAGACGGTGAGGATGCCGGCGCGCTTTCCGCGCGGCAGCAGGCGGTTGACGAGGGTCGTCTGCATCAGCGCCGAGGTGGCGACGGGAACGCCGACCGCTTCGGCGAGCGCGTCCTGGAAGAGCGCGAGGAAGCCGCAGCTGGTGGTGATGCCGTCGACGCCGTCCGCCTCCAGTTCCCGCGCCGCCTCCACGAACGCATCGAGCAGCCCCTCCGCCCCCCGGCACACGACGCGTTCGGGCGAGGCGCCGCGCACCACCTTGTAGTGGACGGGAAACGGCCAGGTCCCCGCATGTCCCATGTCCCCGGGGATCCGCGGGAAGCGGGCCTCCAGCATGAGGATGCCGACGGACGCGCCGTAGACCGTCTTTCCGCCGATTGCCCTCATTTTCGGGTTGACCTCCTGTGCCTGCCCGTCCTTAGTTGACGAATTGGTAGGCTGATCGACGGTGTAGGGCAAGGTGGCGGAAAGCGCGGCTACGAATTCGATGACCGGCGCCGAAGCGATGGTCCGGATGCTGCAGCTGCACGGGGTTCGGCACGTCTTCGGCCTCTGCGGCGACACGACGCTTCCCTTCTACGACGCGCTCTTCCGCCTCGACCACGGCATCGTCCACATCCTGGCGCGCGACGAGCGCCACGCAGCCTACATGGCCGACGGCTACGCCCGCGTCACCGGCCGCCCGGGCGTGTGCGAAGGCCCCTCCGGCGGCGGCGCCACCTACATCCTGCCGGGCGTGGTCGAGGCGAACGAGAGTTCGGTCCCGGTCCTGGCGATCACCACGGACGTGTCCACCGCCTCGCGCGGGCGCTATCCCCTGACCGAGCTCGACCAGGTCGCGCTCTTCCGCCCCCTGACCAAGTGGAACGCGAGCCTGGACGATCCGGCGCGCCTGCCGGCGGCCGTGCGCGCGGCCTTCCGGGCCATGACGACGGGCCGCCCCGGCGCCGCGCACCTCGCCTTCCCCTTCGACACGCAGAAGGGGTTCGTCGACCCGCAGGAGATCTGGGCCGACGACCGGCACGCGACGTTCCCCGCCGAGCCGTCCGGACCGGATCCGGCCGCGGTGACGGCCGCCGCCGACGCTCTGCTCGGAGCCAGGCGGGCCGTCGCCATCTGCGGCGGCGGGCCGCTGCTCGCCGGGGCGGAGGACGCGTTGCGGCGCCTCTCCGCCATCCTCGATCTCCCGGTGGCTACGACGGTCTCGGGGCAGGGCGCCATCGCCGAGACCGATCCCCGCGCGCTCGGGGTCGTCGGCTCGAACGGCGGCGTGCCGGCGACGCGCGCGGTCGTCGACGAGGCGGATCTCGTCCTTTTCGTCGGCTGCCGGGCGGGATCGGTCACCACCGAGCGGTGGCGTTCGCCCAGGCCCGGAACGCCGATCGTCCACATCGACTGCGACCCCCAGGTGATCGGCGCGAACTACGGGACGGCCGTAGCCGTCGTCGCCGACGCGCGGCTCGCGCTCGAGGCCCTCGTGCGGGAGCTGGAAGCCCGCCGCGTGGACGGCGGATCGGACGGCCGAGCACGTGCGGCGCGCGCATGGGCCGCCAAGCTCGCCGCCTTCGAACCCCTTGCCCGCTCCCGCGAGACGCCGGTCAGGCCCGAGCGCGTCGTCGATACGCTGCATCGCCTGCTCGCCGACGACGCCATCGTCGTCGCGGATCCCGGAACCCCGTGCCCGTATGTCTCCGCCCATTATCGCTGGCGGCAGGCGGGCCGGCACTTCATAACCAACCGGGCCCACGGCGCGCTCGGCTACGCGCTCGCCGCGTCCATGGGGGCCCATCTCGGGCGGCCCGGCGTCAAGACGGTCGCCGTGATGGGCGACGGGTCATTCGGCTTCTGCTGCGGCGAGCTGGAGACGCTGGTCCGCCATCGCATGCCGATCACGTCGGTCGTCTTCTCCAACGCCAGCTTCGGCTGGATCAAGGCCGGGCAGAAGTCCGGCTTCGACCGGCGCTTCTACAATGTCGATTTCTCGCGAACGGACCACGCCGCGGTGGCGAGCGCATTCGGCGTCCGGTCGTGGCGCGTCGAGGATCCCGACGATCTCGAACCCGTCCTGAAGCAGGCGCTGGAGCATGACGGGCCGACGCTGGTCGACGTCGTCTCCCAGCCCCTGCAGGACGCCGCCGCGCCCGTCAGCGAGTGGGTCGCCTGAGCCGGGTGCAGAATTTGGACCTTGTGCCTTGCGCGCCGATGCGCTTCCAATAGGAACCCGAAAGAACCGAACGGAAAGAGGGAAAGGGGAACTCATGAAAACGTGGATATCTCTGATGGCGGGAGCAGCCATCGGCCTTGCGGCGACGACCGCGGCGCGTGCCGAGAAATGGGACATGCCCATGGCCTATCCGGCAACGAACTATCACTCCGAGAACGGCGCCAAGTTCGCCAGTTGCGTGACGGAGGGGACCGACAAGAAGATCGACGTCGTCACCCACCCCGGCGGGTCGCTGTTCGCCGGCAACGACATCATGCGCGCCGTGCAGACCGGGCAGGCGCCGATCGGCGAGCGGCTGATTTCCGCCCAGGCCAACCAGAACCCGCTCTTCGGGGTCGATTCGATCCCCTTCCTGGCGACCTCCTTCGAGGAGTCCGAGAAGCTTTGGAAGGCCGCCAAGGGCCCGCTCGAGGAGGCGCTCGCCAAGGACAATCTCGTCTATGTCTATGCGGTGCCGTGGCCGCCGCAGGGCCTCTACGTCAACAAGAAGGTCGAGTCCGTCGCCGACCTCAAGGGCGTGAAGTTCAGGGCCTACAACGCGGCCACCGCCAAGATCGCCCAGCTCGCCGGCATGGTGCCCGTGCAGATCGAGGCGGCGGACCTCAGCCAGGCGCTGGCGACGGGCGTGGTCAGTTCCTTCATCTCGTCGGGTTCGACCGGCGTCGATTCCAAGGTCTGGGAGCAGCTCTCCTATTTCTACAACATCCAGGCCTGGCTGCCGCGAAACGTCGTCTTCGTCAACAAGGACGCCTGGGACGGCCTCGACGACGCGACGAAGAAGGTCATCTCGAAATGCGGCGACGAAGCCGCCCAGCGCGGACTGAAGGAAGCCGAGGACCTGAGCGGAAAATACCTGAAGACCCTCGCTTCCCACGGCATGCACGTCCAGCCTCCCAGCGCCGAGCTGAAGAAGCAGTTCGAAGGCTTCGGCGAGACCATGACGCAGGACTGGCTCAAGCAGGCCGGCCCGCAGGGCAAGACGATCATCGACGCCTACAAGGCCAAGTGACCGTCCGAACGAACGAAGGACCCTTGCGGTCCGCCGGTCCCCGCAGTCCGCGGGGACCGGCCGGAGGGGACGTCCGGAGGGCTGGATGGGCAAAGGCGTGAGACGAGGACTGGACGCGCTCTACGACGCCGCGGGCATCGTCGCCGCCGTCTGCCTCGTCGCGCTGCTCGTCGTCATCGTCCTGCAGATGGCGGCCCGCTGGACGGGCGTCGAGTTTCCCGGCTCGACCCAGTATGCCGGCTACCTGATGGCGTCGTCCTCCTTCCTCGCCTTCGCCCATGCGCTCAATCGCGGCGCGCATATCCGCGTGAGCCTGTTCGTCCAGGCACTCGGCGCGCGCCGCTTCTGGGGAGAATTGTGGTGCTTCCTCATCGGCAGCGCCGCCGCCTGCTATCTCGCCTACTATGCGGTGCGCTTCGTCTACTGGTCGCACAAGCTGCACGACATCAGCCAGGGCCAGGACATGACGCCCCTCTGGATCCCGCAGATCCCGATGGCAGCCGGCGCGGTGCTGCTCGCCCTCTGCTTTCTCGACAACCTCGTCACGCTCGTCCTGACGAGGCACGACAACATCGGCGAGGACCTCGTCGACCAGAGCCACGGCGAATAGACGCGCATGCAGGAACTCGCCCCGATCGTCATCTTCCTGTTCGTCCTCTTCCTGCTCCTCGGGTCGGGCGTCTGGGTCGGGCTCGCCCTGCTGGGGGTCGCCTGGGTCGGGATGGAGATGTTCACCATGCGCCCGGCGGGCGACGCGATGATGACGGAGATCTGGTCCTCCGCTTCGTCCTGGTCGCTGACGGCTCTGCCGCTCTTCATCTGGATGGGCGAGATCCTGTTCCGAACGCGATTGTCGGAAGACATGTTCAAGGGCCTCGTCGCCCTGGATGGCGAAGCTGCCCGGCGGCCTGCTGCACACGAACATCGTCGGCTGCACGGTCTTCGCGGCGGTGTCGGGTTCCTCCGCGGCGACGCTGACGACCGTCGGCAAGATGTCGATCCCCGAACTCCGGCGCCGCAACTATCCCGAACGGCTCGTGATCGGCACGCTCGCCGGCGCCGCGACGCTCGGCCTGATGATCCCGCCGTCGCTCACGCTGATCGTCTACGGCGTCACGATCAACGAGTCGATCACGCGGCTCTTCATCGCGGGCATCGTCCCCGGCCTCGTGCTCGCCGTCCTCTTCATGGGCTACATCGCCGTCGTCGCCCGCCTGTCGAAAAGCTACACGCCGGACGTCGAGCCGCCCATGTCGCTCGGCCGGCGCATCGCGAATTCGCGGTTCCTGATCCCGGTCATGCTGCTGATCGCGCTCGTCATCGGCTCGATGTATCTCGGCTTCGCCACCGCCACGGAGGCGGCCGCCTTCGGCGTGCTCGGCGCGCTGGTGCTCGCCGCCGTGCAGCGCTCGCTCACGCCGTCGAGCTTCGTCGAGAGCCTGATGGGGGCCATGCGCACCTCCGCGATGATCGCGCTGATCCTCGCCGGCGCCTCCTTCCTGTCGCTCTCGATGGGCTTCACCGGCCTGCCGGTAGCGCTCGCCCGGTGGATCGGTTCCATGGGCCTCAGCAAGTTCGAGCTCCTGATGGCGCTCCTCGTGTTCTACATGATCATCGGCTGCTTCCTCGACGGCATCTCGTCGGTGGTGCTGACCATCGCCGTCGTCGAGCCGATGATCCGCCAGGTCGGCATCGACATCGTCTGGTTCGGCATCTTCATCGTCGTCGTCGTCGAGATGGCCCAGATCACCCCGCCGATCGGCTTCAATCTCTTCGTGCTGCAGGGCATGACCGGCCACCAGATGAACTTCATCGCCCGCGCCGCCTTCCCGATGTTCCTGATCATGGTGCTGATGGTCTTCATCCTCATCGCCTTCCCCGGCCTCGCCACCTGGCTTCCCGCCCACATGCAGCTCAAGCCCGGGGGCTAGAAACGGGATTGCGTCCGCCGCCGGGTCTCGCGCATCTCCGGACGGAGAATCCGGTTTCCCTTTCCCTGCAATTGCTCTAGTCCAGGACCATGCCCCTTCGCCGCGCCCCGACGCCCCCCGCCTCCCGCTTCGACGTCGCGACGTGAGCCGCCTCGTCGCCGCATTCGCCTGGCTTGCGGGCCATGGCCGCCTTGTCCTCGTGCTCGGGCTCGTCGCCGGTGTGGCGATGCCGCAGCTCGCCGTCGTCCTGAAAGGCTGGCTGCCCGAACTCGTCGCGCTGCTGCTCTTCGTCGCGGCCCTGCGCATCGGGCCGCGCCAGGCTCTCGCCCTGTCCGGCGGTGTCGGGACGCTCCTCGGGATCGTGGTGGTCTTCCAGGTGGTCCTGCCGATCCTCCTCATCGGGATCCTGCACGTCGCCGGCCTCTCGGGGCCTCTCGCCGCCGCCCTGGTGCTGATGACGGCCGCCTCTCCGATCTCCGGCAGTCCGAACCTGACGCTCCTGACCGGCAACGATCCCGCGCCCTCGCTGCGCCTGCTGATCGTCGCGACCGCTTTGGTCCCGATCACGGTCGTCCCGGTCTTCTGGCTCGTGCCGGCCCTCGGCTCGGCCGACGCCATCGTCGCGGCGGCGGTGCGCCTGCTCGTCCTCATCGCGTCCGCCGCGGTCCTCGCCTTCGGCATCCGTGCGAGCGTGCTGCGCGATCCGCAGCCGCGGACGCTCAGGGCCGTCGACGGCCTCTCGGCGCTCCTGATGGGCGTCCTCGTCGTGGCGCTGATGTCGGCCGTCGGCCCGGCGCTTCACGGCGATCCTGCGGCGCTCGCAAGGAACCTCGCCGCTGCCTGCGCGATCAATTTCGGCCTGCAGATCGCCGCGCACCTCGCCCTCCGCGGCAAGCGCTGGAGCGGGGCGAGGGCGGCCTTCGCCATCGCCGCCGGCAACCGCAACATGGCCCTATTCCTCGCCGCGCTCCCCGGCCACGTCATGGACCCGCTGCTCGTCTTCATCGGCTGCTATCAGGTGCCCATGTACCTGACGCCGCTCGTTCTCGGACGCCTCTACCGCCCGCGGGGCCCGGGGGAAACGGGCGTCCCCGTCAGAACGGGTTCAGGCCGTTGACCGGCAGCCTCACCCCGTAGAGCGACGTCGTCCCGCATATGTAGAGATAGTTCCTCTTCGGGCCGCCGAAGCAGACATTGGCGACGACCTCCGGCACGTGGATCTTTCCGATCAGCGTCCCGTCCGGGTCGTAGCAGTGGACGCCGTCCGCCGCACTCGTCCAGATCCGCCCCGCCGTATCCACGCGGAAGCCGTCGAAGAGGCCTGCCGTGCACTCCGCGAAGACGCCGCGATCCGTGAGCTTTCCGTCCTCCGACACCTGGAAGCTGCGGATATGGGCCGGGCCGTCCTCGCGATGGGTGCGCCCCGTGTCGACGATGTAGAGCATGCTTTCGTCCGGCGAGAAGGCGAGGCCGTTCGGCTGGACGAAATCGTCGGCCACGACTACGGGTTCCCCGCCGCCGGCATCGACGCGATAGACGAAGTTGCCCTTCTGCTCGCTCTCGCCGCGGTTGCCCTCGTAGTCGGAGTCGATGCCGTAGGTCGGGTCGGAGAACCAGATGCTTCCGTCCGACTTCACGACGACGTCGTTCGGGCTGTTGAGCCGCCGCCCGCCATGCCTGTCGGCGATCGTCGTGACGGTCCCGTCGTGTTCGGTGCGCGACACGCGCCGGCCGCCGTGCTCGCAGGAGACCAGCCGCCCGGCCCGGTCGACCGTATTGCCGTTGGAATTGTTGGAAGGGTGCCGGAAGACCGACACCGCCCCGCTGCATTCGTCGTAGCGCAGCATCCGGTTGTTCGGGATGTCGGACCAGACGAGATAGCGCCCGGCCGCGAAATAGGCCGGCCCCTCCGACCAGCGGCAGCCCGTATAAAGCGTGTCGAGCTGCGCCGTCGGTATGTGCAGGCGCCGGAACCTCGGATCGATCTCTTCGAAAAAACGCGTTTGCATTCGCACCTCCCGTGGAGCGGTCTGTTCGCTGGCTTCCGTCGGCCTCTCAATCCGTCGGCCGCGCCTCCCGCGCGTAGAGAAGCACGAGGCCGAGGATGATCAGTCCGAAGATGATGTCCTTTCCCGCCTGGCCGATCTGCGCCACCGACAGGATCGACTGCAGGATGACGACGATGAGCGCCCCGGCGATCGAGCCCGTGTAGCCGCCCGACCCGCCCATGATGTTGGTGCCGCCGATGATGACGGCGGCGATGGGGATCAGCAGGTAGTCGTTGCCCATGCCGAGATAGGTCTGCGAGGCGTATCCGGTCAAAAGGATGCCGGCGACCGAGGCGCAGACGCCCGACACCATGAACGCGCCGAGATAGACCCTGCGGCTGTCGACGCCGGACAGGAACAGCGAGGATTCGTTGTTGCCGACGGCATAGAGGTAGCGCCCGAACCGCGAGCGGCGCAGGACGAAGATGGTCACCACGGCGAGCACGGCCCAGACGACGGCACCCGCCGGCAGTCCGAAGACATGGCCGATGGCGAGGAACCGGACCGCCTCCGGAACGTCCGACTTCGGCGGCTGGGCGTTGGTGTAGACGAGGGCGGCCCCCTCCAGCAGCGCGTTCATGGCGAGCGTCCAGACGAGCGAATGCAGCCGGAAGATGGCGACGCCGATCGAGTTGACCACCCCGACCAGCGCGCCGGTCAAGAGCGCCGCCCCGACGGCCACGACGACGCCGTGGCCGTCGGCGTATAGCGTCGCCATGACGATGGCGGAGAAGGTCAGGTTCCACGGCACCGACAGGTCGATCTGGCCGGTCAGGATCACCAGCGTCTGCCCGATGGCGATGATGCCGATGAAGGCGCCGATCTGGAGCTGCGCCCTGAGGTTCGCCCACGAGGCGAAATGCGGATTGTAGACGATGGCAGCGACGATCAGCACACCGAGCAGCACGTAGGCGACGAGGACCCCGTGTTTCGTCCAGCCGGTGAGCCGTTTGGCGAGGGTTTCGGCCATGGTCAGCTCCTCAGGATCGAAAGCCAGTTGCGCGCCCTCAGCGTCCACGCATTGCCGAAGACGAGCACGATGATGAGGATGCCGCCCTGGAAGACGCTCTGGTAGAAGGGCGAGACGCCGGAGGCGAACAGCACGCTGATGATGATCGATATGAAATAGGCGGCGACGATCGGCCCGAGCGCCACGCCGCTTCCGCCTCCGAGGATCGCGCCGCCGAAGACGACCGAGGCGACGGAGTTGAGCGTGTAGGAGGTGCCGACCGTCGCGTCGCCCGAGGTCGTCTGCGCCGTGAGGTAGAGCCCGGCGCAGGCCGCGAAGAACCCGCCGAGCGCATAGGCGAGGATCAGCGTGCGGTTGACGTTGATCGCCGACATGTGGGCGCCGCCCGGATTGTCGCCGACGGCGTGGATGGCGGTGCCGAGGCGCGAGCGCATGATCGGCGTCCACACGAACAGCGCGACGACGAGCAGGGCGACCAGCGCGAAGGGCAGGTAGCCCCACGACCCGGTCAGCGCATGGGCGTAGAAATCCGGCACCGAGCCGCCCGGCTGCGGCCGGATGATCAGCGCGATGCCGGAATAGATGTAGAGCGTGGCGAGCGTGACGATGATCGGCTGGATCCGGCCGTAGGCGACGAAGAGGCCGTTGGCGAGGCCCGCCGCGGTGCCCGCGGCGAGCGTCAAGAGCGTGACCGCGATCACGCTCACCGGCCCGCTTCCCATGTAGGTCGCCGCAATGCAGTTGCTGAGGCCGACGATCGCGCCGACCGACAGGTCCACCCCGCCGGTGAGGACCACGATCAGCTGTGCCAGCGCGGCGAGCGCGAGCGTCGTCCCCTGGTTGGCGAGCGTGCGGAAGCCGAAGGGCGACAGGATCAGCGGCTGCTTGTGCCAGTAGTAGAGGAGAAGCAGGATCAGCGCGACGATCGCCACCAGGGAGCTGCGGTACCGGCGGAGGTTCATGCGCCTGCCCCCTCGGCGGCGCCTTTCCGCCCCGTCTCGCCGTTCCTGAGGCCGAGCGAGGCGGCGAGGATCTTCGGTTCGGTGATCTCCTCTCCCTCGAGCTCCGCCACGATCGCCCCGTCGTCCATCACGAGCACGCGGTGGCACAGGCCGATCAGTTCGCTGGTTTCGGTCGTGTAGAGCAGCACGCCCTTTCCTTCCCTGGTGAGCCCGGTGATCAGCTCGTAGAAGCTCTGCTTGGTCCCGACGTCGATGCCGCGCGTCGGATCGTAGAAGAGGAAGATGTCGGCGCCCGCCTCGAGCCACTTCGCAAGGACCAGCTTCTGCTGGTTGCCGCCGCTGAGCGAGCGCGCCGGCTGCTCCATCGAGGCCACCCGGATGGAGAGCCGGTCGATCATCCGTTCCACGAAGCGGCGTTCGCGCACGCGCGAGACGAAGCCGAGCCGGCTGTGGTCCGGCAGCGTCGCGAAGGTGATGTTCTCCCGCACGCTCATCGGCAGGATAAGCCCTTCCGTCTTGCGGTCCTCGGGAATGAGGGCGATGCCCGCCCGCTTGGCCCGCCACGGCGTCCCGAGCCTGCGCGCGCCCTTGCCGACGCGCACCGTGCCGCCGAGCCGGCGATAGGCGCCGAAGAGGGCGAGAAGCAGCTCTCCCTGCCCCTGGCCTTCGAGGCCCGCGATCCCGAGCACTTCGCCGCGGCGCAACCCGAACGATATGCCGCGCAGCCGGGGGCCGGCGGTCAGGTCGCGAACCTCGAGCAGCACCTCCGCGTCGGGACCGACGGCGCCGCGCTCGGGAAACGAGCGCTCGACGCGCTGGCCGAGCATCATCTCGACGATTTCCTCGTCGCTGCAGTCCGACGCCGCGACGCTCGCCACGTGGCGGCCGTTGCGGAAGACGCTCATCCGGTCGACGAACGCCCGGATCTCGCTCATGCGATGCGAGATGAAGACGACCGAGGTGCCGCTTTTCGACAGGTTGCGCAGCAGGTCGAACAGCCGCTCCACCTCCTGGCGGCCGAGCGCCGAGGTGCCTTCGTCGAGGATGAGCAGGCGCGGCTCGCGCGACAGCGCCTTGAATATCTCGACGAGCTGCCGGTCGGCGAGCGAGAGCTCCGACACGAGCGCCGACGGATCGAGATGGCCGATGCCGAGGCGGTCGAAGAGCGCCTGCACCGTCGAGCGCATCCGGCGCCGGTCGACCTGGCCGAGCGCCGTCGTCGGCTCGTGGCCGATCATGATGTTCTCGGCCACCGTCAGGTGGGTGAAGAGGGAAAGTTCCTGGAACACGGTCGCCACGCCCTTGGCGACCGCATCGGCCGGACCGGAGAAGCTGACCCTCTCCCCGTCGAGCTCGATCGTGCCGCTGTCGGGCTGGATGACGCCGCTCAGGATCTTGACGAGCGTGCTCTTGCCGGCCCCGTTGGCGCCGAGCAAGGCATGGATCTCGCCCCTTCGGCAGCTGAAATCCGCCGAATCCAGCGCATGCACGCCGCCGAAACTCTTGCTGATGCCGCGGGCATCCAGGAGAAGCTCGGCCGGCGCGTCCTCATGGTCCGGGCGGCCGGGACTCACCGGCCGCCTCCGTGCGCCGCGCCCCGATACTCAGGCGCGCGGCGCTGCGATCGTGTAGGACGCACTGTGGATCAGACTTTCTGCTTGAGGACCTTGGTGACGTCGAAACTCAGTCCGCACGGCTCGATGTTGATCGGCGTGAAGAAGCTGTCCGGCTGGTCGGGGAAGTAGTTCTTGCCCGCCTCGAGCGTGTCGTTCGTCGCCGTCGGCAACGGAACGCTCACCTTCTGCGGCACCTTCTCGCCCTGCAGGATCGCGATCGCGACCTTGATCGACATGGCCGAGAGCGCCGGCGACTGGCCGATGGACAGCATCGGGAACTTCAGCTTCGCCGCAAGCTTCCGGAAGCCGTTCTCGGCCTCGCCCGCGATCGGCGGGATCTTGGCGTTCGCCTGCTGGAAGGCGCGCACCACGCCGGTGTCGCCGCCCTGGCACCAGACGCCGTCGAAGGTCGTGCCGGCGGCGAGCGCGTTGGCGGTGACCTTCTGCGCCGTCCCGTCGTCCCAGTTGCCGTAGACCTCCGTCGTCTTGATGCCGTCGTGCTTGCCGAAGACGTCGGTGGCGCCGCGCATGCGCTCCTGGTCGACGAACGTGCCCGCGACGCCGCGCACCATGAGCACGTTGCCCTTGTCGCCCATCTTGTCGAGGATGAACTCGGCCCACTGCTTGCCCATGGCGTACTGGTCTTCGTTGACGAGCACGGCCTTCTTCGTCGTCACCACGTTGTCGAACGACACGACGAGGATCCCGGCGTCCACCGCCTGGTCGATCACGGAATTGAGGCCGGTCGGCGTCGCGGCGTTGATGACGATGGCGTCGACGCCGCTCAGGATCATCTGGTTCATCTGCGCGATCTGCGCGTTGACGTCGTTGCCGGAACTCGAGACCTTGAATTCGCTGATGAGCTCCTTGACGTCCGGCTGCTCCGTATACGCCTTGGCGATCTGCACCATCTCGGTGCGCCAGGTGTTGCCGATATAGGAGTTGCTGAGGGCGATCTTGTAGGGCGCCTTCTTCGTCTTCCACGACACCATCGGCGTGTCGGACGTCCAGGGCACGAGGCACTTGTCGTCGGCAGCGTATGCGGCACGACCGGCCAGTCCCGAGAACGCGGCCGTCCCGGCGCCGGCCGCCACGACCTTCATGAAGTCTCTGCGTAGCATGGCTCGTCTCCTCCCGATTTCGAAGCTGTTTTCGGCTCCCAACCCCTGCAGGCTAATGTATACGTTGCCGGGAGACAAGCGGCCTGATGCCGCGCCTCTCCGGGGCCCGGCGCGCCCCCCGGCCGCGAGGCCCCGGCGCTCCCGGCGCTCAAGGCGCCGGCTTGGCGCCCGCCTTGGCCTTTTCCTGGTTGCGCAGGATGAAGCGCTGCAATTTTCCGCTCGGCGTCTTCGGCAGCGAGTCCACGAACTCGATTTCGCGGGGATAGGCGTGGGCCGAGAGGCGCCGCTTGACGAATTCGCTCAGCTCGCTCGCCAACTCGTCCGACGGCGTGCGCCCCTTGTCGAGCACCACGAAGGCCTTGACGATCTCCGTGCGCTCCGGATCGGGCTTGCCGACGACGGCGGTTTCCACGACCGCCGGATGTTCGATCAGCGCGCTCTCCACCTCGAACGGTCCGACCCGGTAGCCCGCGGTGGTGATCACGTCGTCGGCGCGCCCGACGAAGCTGATGCAGCCGTCGGGTTCCAGTTCCACCGTATCGCCGGTCCGGTAGTAGCCTCCGGAAATCGCCGGCGTTTCCTGCTGCCAGTATCCCTTGAACCAGAGGAGGGGCGACCGCTCGATGTCGACCGCGAGGATGCCGGGAACGTTCGCGGGCAGCTCCTGCCCGTCCGGGTCGAGGACGGCGACGCGATATCCGGGCATGGCGAAACCGGCGGATCCCGGGTGGATCGCATGGCGCAGCCGGTGATGGTTGTTGACGACCATGCCGAGTTCCGTCTGGCCGTAATGGTCGTAGATCGGGACGTCCAGATGCTTCGCGAACCAGCTGATCACTTCCGGGTTGAGCGGCTCGCCGGCGCTGCTGACCGCCCTGAGCCGGCCGCGGACGCCGGCGGCCGCCTCCGGACCGGCGGCGATCATCATCCGGAACGACGTCGGCGCGCCGGCGAGGTTGGTGATCCCGTGGCTTTCGATGATGCGGTAGGTGGTCTCGACGCTGAAGGGCCCGTCGTAGAGCGTGGTCGCGCAACCGAGAAGCAGCGGCCCCGTCACCGCATAATAGAGGCCGTAGGCCCAGCCGGGATCGGCCATGTTCCAGAACCGGTCCCCTCTCCTGAGGCCGACGGCGTCCCGCATGTAGACGTGGAAGCTCGGCAATGCCTTCAGCGGGACCGGAACGCCCTTGGGCAGGCCCGTCGTGCCCGAGGTCGACATCATCAGGAAGAGGTCGTCGCCGCGCCTCGGGACCGGGGCGAACGTGTCGCTCTGTCGGGCCATCCCCGCCCGGAGGTCGAGGTCGTCCGGCCTTGCCGCGTCGCCGTCCTCGGCGAAGAGGGCGACGCGCGGCGACGCCTCCACCTCGTCGAGCTTGGGCCGGTTCGCGGTGTCGGTGACCACCAGCCGCGCCCCGCTCATCTTCAGGCGCTGGGCGATGGCGACCGGACCGAAGGCGGTGAAGAGCGGCTGGTACACCGCCCCCGCCCGCCACGTGCCGAGGATCGTGGCGAGGAGGTCCGGCGTCCGCGGCAGCATGCCGGCGACGATGTCGCCCGGGCCGATGCCCGCCTCCGCCAGAAGGCCGGCGAAACGCGCCGAGAGCGCGCTGAGCTCGGCGAATGTCAGGCTCTTTCGCCTGCCGCGCCTGTCCTCCCACTCCAGGGCGGTCCGGCCGGAGGCGGCGTGCCGGTCGCAGCATTCCGTGCAGACGTTCATCCCGGTTTCGAAATCGCCCTCGAACGCGATGTCGTCCGGCCGGAAGGTCCGGTAGGCGCTCTCGTAGTCGAGGGTCCGTTCGTCGTCCTTGGCCGCGGCTTCTCGCATGTCGTTCCTCCCGCCTCTTTCAGGCAGGACGGAGTTTCCACCCGCCGTTCGAAAACGTCAAACCGGAGGTTTTCGCGGCGGCCGGACCGGCGCCCGGCCGGGTTCAGGTCTGCGTGTCCGCGCCGGGCTCCTCGTCGGGACGATGGGGTGTCTTCGCCCAGTAGAACGGCTTTCGCGCCAGTTCCAGGATCGCCCGCCAGGCCGCGTAGGACATCGCCAGCCAGTAGATCGGAAGGAAGATCCAGCGGTAGCCCACCCTGCGGCGCTCTTCGGGAACCATCGCCTTGCGCGCCAGCAGCACGAAGGCGACGTAGCACCCGAGGACGTTGATCGTGTCGACGCCGAAAAGCACACCGTGCAACGGCGAGCCGGGCAGGAAGTCGCCATAGGCGATCTTGGCGATCCCCAGCCCGATGCAGCCAATCAGCAGCGGATGGCCGAGCGCCGACAGGAGCATTCCCCCGATCAGGACCTGGAACACGACGAACGGGACCAGACCCATGTCGCGCCGGAGCTTCATCGGTGCGCGCATGAGGACGAGCCAGGTCTGAAGCCAGCCCTTCAGCCACCGCGTGCGCTGGCGCACCCACTCGTCGAAGACGGCCGGGGCGGTCTCCTGCGTGGCGCGTGACAGCACGCCGCCGCGATAGCCCTTCCGGAACAGCCTCAGTCCGAGGTCGGCATCCTCGGTGACGTTGTGCGGGTCCCAGGCGCCGCAGGCCTTCAGCGCCTCCATGCGGAAATGGTTCGAAGTCCCGCCGAGGGGCAGGGGCAGGCCCCGCCTCGCGAGGAACGGCAGGAGCCCCCGGAACAGACCGGCATATTCCAGGGCGAACACGGCCGACCAGCCCGACAGGCGGGCGTTGGTGATGACCAGCGGCGCCTGCAGGTAGGCGAGCGTCGGATCGGTCTGCCGGAAGATCGCATGCGCCTCGAGCAGCTGGTCCGGATGCGGCCGGTCCTCCGCGTCGTAGATCACGAGATAGTCGCCGCCGACGCCCGAGAGCGCGTAGCACAATGCCTTGGGCTTGGTCCGCGGACCGATCTTCGGGACCTTCACGATCTCGAACTCCGGCCCGGGCCGCGTCGCTTCCAGCGCTTCGATCGTCGCCGTGTCGTCCGCCTCGCAGATCAGTTTGATCTCGATGAGCGTGCGCGGCCATCGGAGCCTGCGAAGCGACGCCACCAGTTGCGCCGCGACGGCCGCCTCGTCGTAGAGCGCGACGAGGATCGTATATTTCGGCAGCGGCCCGGGAAGCTCCTCCTCGGCGAACCGCCGGGAAGGCCGTCTGCGGGCGAGAAAGGCCGCCACCCGCAGGGCCACGCAGGAGAAGAAGAAGACCGAGAGGAAGAGATGGATGGCGAGCAGCGTCGAGCCGGGGGCGACGATCGCCGCGACGGCCAGTCCGGTCAGGACGATGCCGAATGCGAATCCCTGCGAACCGGTCACGACCGTGCGCGCGCTGTCGCCGCTTCCGCGCTCGAAGAGCGTCCGCACCGCCTCCCGCGCCCGTTCTTCCGCCCGGCAGTCCCAGACCGCCGAGCGGATGGCCTCCGGCGTCGCGACGGCGAGCCGCTCGCGCAGTGCCGGCTTGTCGGCGACCAGCCTGGCCAGCGGACCGACCTGCCCGGCCGCGGGGGCGACGATGTGCCGAAGCCGGCCGCCGATCTCCGCAAAGACCCGTTCCGGGCGGGCGAGGATGCTGTCGATATGGGCGCTGGCGATCACCTTTCCCGGCGCGATCGAGCGCAGGAAGGGCACTCCGAGCAGCGCCGCGAGCCCCGCATAGAAGGCCGTCGGCTCGACGATCCCGCTCGAGAAGAGCTCCCGCTCCGCCGACGTTCCGTTTTCGGCCGCGCGCGTCGTCGCTTCCGAGAGCGATTCTTCGTGGACGCCGAGGATCCGGAACAGCCGATCGGCGTCCGGCGGCGCCGCGCCGCCGTCCGCCCCGCCGGAAGCCGCCGCCTGCCGTCCTGCGTCCCCTCCGGTCGTGCCGGCCGGCCCGCACCGGTCCCGCCGCCCAGGATTGCCTTGCCGATCGCTGCCAAAACGCATTACTGTCTTTCCGGTTGCCGCTTCGGCAGCCGTCCCCCCTGAACCGGCGCGATGGTAAACGAATTGAAAATCGCAGCACCTGCACAATTTAGGGTATATTTTAGAATTATCTTATGCGTACTGGCAGTTGTATTCGGCACCGGTCGCCTGCCGGCGCAGGAGCCTTCGCCCGCCGCGGGACCGGCCGCGCAGGAGCCGGTCGTTCCGAATTATTTCGACCCTCGCGAACGGCTCGTGCTTCCGGACATATCCGGCTTCGGCCGCATCCGTTTCCTGACGACGACGGACTTTCCGCCGTTCAACTTCCTCGACCAGACCGGCAAGCTCGCCGGCTTCCATGTCGATCTCGCGCGCGCCATCTGCGACGAACTCAAGGTCGCCCGCAAATGTCAGATCCAGGCGTTGCCCTGGAGTGACCTGAAGCAGGCGCTGTCGGCGGGGGAGGGGGAGGCGATCGTCGCCGGGCTCGCGATCACGGCCGACAATCGCGAGGACTACGCCTTCACGCGCGCCTACCTCCAGTTTCCCGCGCGCTTCGTGCGCAACAAGAGCGTCCCGATCTCCGGCCCCATGCCCGAGGCGCTGGCGGGCAAGCGCGTCGGGGTGGTGGCGAAGGGCGCCCATGCCGAGATGCTCGAGGCGTTCTTCCCGCGCCTGAAGGCCGTGCCGTTCTCCTCCTCCTCGGACCTTCTGGAGGCGCTGAAGGCGAAACGGATAGAGGCCGCCTTCGGCGACGGCCTGCAACTCGGCTTCTGGCTGACCAGCGAGCCCGCCGGAGGCTGCTGCGCCTTCCTCGGCGGACCCTATCTGTCCCGGCATTTTCTCGGCCACGGACTGGCCATCGCCGTCCTGAAGAAAAATCGCGTCCTGGCGCAGGCGTTCGACCACGCCCTCCTGTCGATGAGCCGCGACGGCCGCTTCGCCGACCTCTACCGCCGCTACTTCCCGAACGGAATGTACTGAACCCTCCCGACGACGCCCGCTGGTCCACGCGGGCTGCCTTGCGGGCGGGTGCCTTACAGCGTCCGGAAGCGGGCGATGACGTTGCGTTCGATGGCCGCGCAGGTCAGCTTGTCGAGATGGAGCGTGTCGCGCAGCATCTGCAGGAACCGGATCTCCTCCTCGCGCACGTGCATGTCGGCCGACGCGACTTCGACCGCGAGCGCGTAGGCCGTGTCGTGCAGCTTCTCCGGGATGGCCTCTTGAACCATGGAAAGCATCGCCTTCAGGCCGTCCGCCTCCGACAGGATGCCCGCGCAATCGCGCGAGACCGGTATCAGCCGCTCCTCGTCGAAGCCTTGGAAGACGGGAAGGAAGCGCGTCAGACGGCCGATCCGCGCGAGCTCGGCGTCGTTCATCGCGGTATCGACGGCCGAGACCGTCACCATGACGTAGATCAGCGCTTCCTGGGTGGATATCTTGTCGTTCATCGAAACCTCGCAGATGGGGGTGAAACCGCAGCTATGGCTTGTCCGCGCGGCGTTCAAGACGGAACGCGAAGGCGGGGCGGCACCGGCGCGCGTCCGGCGGTTACTGGCTGGCCCAGATGATGCGGGCGACCCACTCGACGTCCTTGAGATCGAAGGTCCGGTTGGGATGCTCCGTATTGAGGGAGACGAGTTCCAGCGACTTCGAGGTCTGCCGGAAGAGCACCTTCGCCATGACCTCGCCCTCGCGCGTCTTGACGACGACGCGGTCGCCGCGGCGAACCTGGGCGCCCGGCTCGACGATGAGCACGTCGCCGTCGCGATAGAGCGGCATCATGGAATCGCCCTGGACCTCCAGGGCGTAGACGCCCGGCTTGTTCGCCGGCAAGGTGGGGAAATCGACGATGTTCCATCCCTGGCCGGCAGGAAATCCGCCGTCGTCGAAGAAGCCCCCGGCGCCCGCCTGCGCGAACCCGAGCAGCGGAATGGACCCCGCCTGCTTCGGGAACGAGCCCTGCGGCATCGATCCCGCGGCGCTCTCGCCTTCAACGAGGCCGAGAAATTCGTTGAGGGACGTGCCGGTCGCCTGCAGCACCTTCGATATGGATTCCGTCGAAGGCCAGCGAGAGCGGCCGTCATTGGCCTTTCTCTTCGATTTGTTGAACGAAGTCGGGTCGAGCCCGGACCGTCGGGCCAACCCCGATGCCGAAAGCTTGTTTCGCTCGGCAAGCGCATCGATGGCGCTCCAGATTCTATCGTGAGATAGCATATGTCATCGTTCCCGGTCTAAATCGCCCCATCAGCCGGCAGGGCTATCGAATGTTTCTTACCCAAGAACAGGAGCGGAGTAAAGCAATAATAGGAAGAAATTCCGGAATCGCTTTCAGGCTCCCTCGCAGGCGCCGACGAGCCGGTCCTGCGGCCTCCCGTGCCCCTCAGCCGGCCCCGAGCGGACCGCGCCCGCTCGCCAGCGCGGCGTCCAAAAGTTCGATCCGGTCCTGGCCCCAGAACGGCTCGCCGTTGAGCACGTAGAGCGGCGCGCCGATGGCGCCGGCGGCGATGGCCTCCTCCGAATTCTGCTGGCGGCGGCGGGCGGCCTCGTCGCTCTGGGCTTTCTCGAGATAGGCGTCGGCGTCGAAGCCGCATTCGTCGAGGCAGCGCGACAGGACGGCGGGATCGGAGATGTTCTCGTCGTGGACCCAGACCCCCTGGAAGACCCGGAATATGAAGTCCGCCGGATCCCTCCGCTGCTCGACGATGGCGATCGCCGCCTGGTCGGCGAGGCGCGGATCGGCCGGGAAATGGGCGGGCGCGACTTTGAGCGGCAGGCCGCGGAACGCCGCCCAGCGCTTGAGTTCGATCAGGCGGTAGCGCCGTCGGATCTCGGACCGCTGGTTGAGCGGCACCGATCCCGACTCCGCCCAGACCCTGGAAAGATCGAACGGCTTGAAGGCCACGCCGCACCCGTGCCTGCGCGCCACCTCCTGCACCGCGCGGTGGCCGAGATAGGCGAAGGGCGACAGGCTGGTGTAGTAGTAATCGATGACAGCCACGAGATGCTCCTGTTGCCGCAAAGGCACGAATGTATCCGCTGTCGCCGTGTGCGCAAGCGTCAGTTTCGCTGGTGCCCGTAGGCTTCGCCGGCCCGCCTCCCGCCGGCACTTTGCCGGTCGCCGTCCTCGGGCGGCCGGAAGAAGCGCCGCATCGGCCCGTCGCCGAGTGCCGTCGCGACGGCGATCAGCGCCGCGGCCGCAAGGCTTGCGGGAACCTGGAGCGCCTCGGGGACGAGCGCCGTGCCGCCGGAGGCGACGAGGCCCATCACGACGAGCCCGTGCAGCAGGTAGATCGCCAGCGACCGCCGCCCGAGCCATTCCAGCAGCGCCGAGCGCGCCGGCACGAGCGCCGAGAACCCGACCAGGCCGGCGAGGCCGAGCGCCATGACGACGAGGCGGCCGACGCCCGGCAGGAGCGGGGTCGGGGGCGCGCCGCCATAGTCGTGGCTGCCCGTCAGGGCGGCCGGGTCGAGCCCGTTCCAGCGCCAGAAGAGAACGATCGCCATCGTGGCGGCGAACAGCAGCGCGACGCCCGCGCGATGCCGGCCGGCCCATGCGATCGTCTGCTTTCCGTAGAGATGGCCGAAGATGAAGAAGGGCAGGAAATAGAACGTCCGCGAGGCGCTGAGCGCATAGCCGACCGACGTGTCGAAGCCGGCGAGCACGGCGCCGAACAGCGCCACCAGCAGCCCGACCGGCGAGGCGACGAGCGGCAGCACCAGCCGCCAGACGATCAGGCTGGCGATGAACCACAGGAGCCAGTAGGGCGCGAAGGGCGGGTAGCTGCCCCAATTCGCCCAGTGGCCGACCGTCACGTAGACGATCTGGAACACGACGAGGGGGACGAACAGCGACCAGACGATCCTGCGGTAGTCCCGCCGGGAAAGGATCTCCTTGGCGAAGATCCCGGACAGGAAGACGAAGAGCGGCATGTGGAAGCTGTAGATGGCCGTGTGCAGGCCATGGACGAGGGGCGTCGCCGCCACCGGATGTTCGAGCAGATGCCCGAAGACCACGAGCAGGATGCCCGCGCCCTTCAGGGCGTCGACCCGATCAAGGCGGTTCGCCGCCGCAGGCGTCCCGGTTTCGACATGTCGCATGGCCTTCTCCAGATCCCGTAACGCGACGTCGGGGACCCGGTTCCCGCCCCAGAGCGCTTCCAGGAAAAGTGGAAACCGGTTTTTCCGTTCGGAAGCGCGTAAAAACAATGCGTTAGAGCATGTTCGCGATTCCGTGAAACGCGGACAGGCTCTAAAAGCGGCCGTTCGAAGGCACCGGCCTCAGGCCGCCTTGCCGGAGGCCTCGGCCGCGCCGAAGCGGCCGTAGAAGGTCTCGTTCCCCTCCGCCATCTCCTTGAGCAGCTTCGTCGGCCTGAAATGCGGGCCGTAGCTGCGCGCGAGCGATTTGCAGAGGTCGACGAAGGCCGCAGCCCCCATGCCGTCGACATAGGAGAGCGCGCCGCCGGTATAGGGCGCGAAGCCGAACCCGAGGATGGAGCCGACGTCCGCCTCGCGCGGGTCGGTGACGATGCCCTCCTCGACGGTCCGGGCCGCCTCGAGCGCGATCGTCGCCAGGAAGCGCTGCTTCAGGACGCCGATGTCGACGTCGGCGGCCGGCTTCTGCGGATAGAGATCCTTCAGCCCCGGCCACAGGGATTTCTTCGCCGGTTTCGGGGGATAGTCGTAGAAGCCCTTGCCGTTCTTGCGGCCCAGGCGGCCTTCGGTCTCGACCATGCGGGTGATCAGCTCGACGTGCTTCGGATCGACCGCCTTCTCCCCGAGGTCCGACAGGGCGGCCTTCAGGATCTTCAGCGACAGATCGATCGCCACCTCGTCGTTGAGGGAAAGCGGCCCGACCGGCATGCCGGCCATCCGCGCGGCGTTTTCGATCATCGGCGCCGGCACGCCCTCGATGAGCATGTCGTAGGCCTCGTTCATGTACCGCAGGACGCAGCGGTTCACGAAGAAGCCGCGCGTATCGTTGACGACGATGGGCGTCTTCCCGATCGCCCGGGCATAGTCGAGCGCCACCGCGAGCGCCGCGTCGGACGTCTTCCTGCCGAGGATGATCTCGACCAGCATCATGCGGTCGACCGGCGAGAAGAAGTGGATGCCGATGAAGTTCTCCGGCCGGGTGGCGTTTTCCGCAAGCCCGGTGATCGGCAGCGTCGAGGTGTTGGAGGCGAAGATCGCTTGCCGCCGCATCGTCGGCTCGAGCGCCGTGGTGACGCCCTTCTTGACCTCCCGGTCCTCGAATACCGCCTCGATGACGAGATCGGCGTCGGCGAGGTCGCCGATGCTGTCCGACGGCGTGATCAGGGAGAGGAGCCGCTCGCCCTTCTCCTTCGTCGTGCGCCCCTGCTGCACCGCCTTGGCGACCAGCGCCTCCGAATGCGCCTTGCCCTTGCCGGCGGCCTCCATGTCGCGGTCGACGATGACCACGGGAAGGCCCGCCTTCGCCGTGACGTAGGCGATGCCCGCGCCCATGAACCCGGCGCCGAGCACGCCGATCTTCCGGAAGGTCGTGGGAGCGGCGTCCGCGGGGCGCCGGGCGCCCTTGTTCAGCTCCTGCATCGAGAGGAACAGCGAGCGGATCATCGCGGCGGCTTCGCGCGTCTGCAGCACTTCGGTGAAATAGCGCTGCTCGATCCGCAGCCCGGTGTCGATGTCGACCTGGAGCCCCTCGAAGACGCATTTCAGGACCGCTTTCGGGCCGGGGTAGTTGCCATAGGTCTCGCGGCGGAGAATGGCCGACGCCGCCGGCCAGAGCTGCGCGCCCGCCGGCGTCCAGACGCCTCCGCCCGGCAGCTTGAAGCCCTTCTCGTCCCATGGCTGCACCGGCTTCAGCCCGCCGAGGATCATCGCCTTCGCCGCGGCGACGAGCCCGTCCGCCGGCACCACCTCGTGGACCAGCCCCATCGCCCGCGCCCGCTTCGGGGTGAGGCTCTTGCCGGTGGTCAGCATCTGCAGCGCGTCCTGGGCGTTGGTCAGGCGCGGCACGCGCTGCGTTCCGCCGGCACCGGGAAAGATGCCGACCTTGACTTCCGGCAGCGCCAGCTTGATGTCGTCGCCCTCCGCGGCGACCCGCCCGTGGCACGCGAGCGCCAGCTCGAGGGCACCGCCCATGCAGGTCCCGTTGATCGCCGCCACCCAGGGCTTGCCCGAGGTCTCGAGCCGCCGCCAGAGACGGCTCATGCGCCCGGCGGTCTCGAAGAGAAGCTTGACCGCGCCCTCGGGATCCTTCGCCTTCTCCTCGGCGAGCATGCCGAACATGGCCTTGATCATCGACAGGTCCGCGCCGCCGGAGAAGGTCTTCTTGCCCGAGGTGACGACCGCGCCCTTGACGGCCTCGTCGGCCGCTACGTCCTCGACGATCGTCTCGATCTCGTCCATCACCTCCATGGTGAAGACGTTCATCGAGTTGCCGGGCATGTCCCAGGTGACGAGCGCGATGCCGTCCGTGTCCGTTTCGACCGTGAAATTGTTGAATGGCATCTCAGTCTCCTCAAGTCGAAGCGCCCGGATCGAGCGCGCCGAGCACGATGTCCGTCGTTACGATCGCAGCGAATTCGCGGTCCAGGTTGGAAAGGGTCATGCGGTGGATGTCGTCCGCCGTCTCGCGGCGGCCGTCGTGCCCGATCCGGTCGAAGGTGTAGCAGGCGTCCTCGACCAGCCTCGCATCGAAGCCGAGGTTGCCCGCCATGCGCGCCGTCGTCTCCACGCAGTGGTTGGTGGTGATGCCGGCGATGACCAGCGTGTGGCGTCCGTCGGCCCGCAACAGGTCTTCGAGGCCGGTGCCGATGAAGCTGGAATTCACCGACTTGACGACGACCGGTTCGCCGGGCCGTTCGCGCGCCGCCGGAATCGGCGCATGGCCCGGCCGGTCCGCCCGGAGCGGCGATGCCGGCTCCCGCGAGGCATGCCTGACGTGGACGATCGCCGCGTCGCTTGCGCGAAAGCCGTCGAGCAGCCGGGCGATGTTGTCGACGGCGTGCGGATTGTTGCGCCGCGCGCCCCCGGCCTCCATGTCCAGGAAGGCCTGCTGGACGTCGATCAGCAGGAGCGCGGTCCTTTCCGGCCGAAGGGTCACGGCGCGCCCCCGGTCCGCTCCGCCTCGGCTTGCCGCATCAGCGCGGCAACGGCCGACGCATTGCCGTCCGCTTCGCCGGACAGTCCGGCGATGGCGCCGAGGCGATCGGCTTCCGGCTTGTGCTGGATCAGTTTCCAGCTTCCCTCGAGCCGCTCGACCCCGAGCCGCATCCCGACGATCGCCTTCTTCATGGAGGCGATGTAGTCCGGCGGAGCGTCGGCGACCGACCAGGGATCGTCGCGCAGGGCCTCGTTGCGCTCCGTCAGCCGGGCGACGTGCCTGCCGATCTCCTCGGCGTCGTCGAAGGTCTCCAGCCTGCCGTGCGCGTGGATGGCCACGTAGTTCCAGGTGGGCACGACCTTCCCGTGCTCCGCCTTGCCGGCGTACCAGCCCGGATGCACGTAGGCGTGCGGCCCCTGGAAGATGGCGATGGTCGCCGTCGCGTCGGCGGCCGCCTTCCAGTGGGGGTTTCCGCGGGCGACGTGGCATTCGATCGCGAGCCGCCCGTCCGCCTCCTCGACGAGCAGCGTCGGCAAATGCGTCGCCTCGATCCCGCCCGGATGCGCGCTCACCAGCGTCGCCAGCTGGATCTCGCGCATCGCGTCGACGAGAACGTCCCGCCGCTCCTCGCGGAATTGCCTCGGAACGTACATCCTGCCTCCCCGCGTTCTACGTCCGCTCGATGATCGTCGCCGTGCCCATGCCGGCGCCGATGCACAGCGTCACGAGCGCCGTGTTCAGGTCGCGCCGCTCCAGTTCGTCGAGCACCGTGCCGAAGATCATCGCCCCGGTGGCCCCGAGGGGGTGTCCCATGGCGATCGCGCCGCCATTGACGTTGATCCGGTCGTGCGGAATGTCGAAATGCTGCATGTAGCGCAGCACCACGGCCGCGAAGGCCTCGTTGAGTTCGAAGAGATCGATGTCCGAGAGCGACATCTTCGCCTTCTTCAAGAGCTTCTCCGTGACGTCGACCGGACCCGTCAGCATGAGCGCCGGATCGGAACCGATATTGGCGAAGGCGCGGATCTTCGCCCGCGCCGCAAGGCCCATGGTCCGCCCGCCCCGCCGCGAGCCGAGGACGACGCCGGCCGCCCCGTCGACGATGCCCGACGAGTTGCCGGCATGGTGGACGTGCTTCACCGCCTCCACCTCCGGATGCGCCTGCACGGCCACCGCGTCGAATCCGCCCATCTCGCCCACCATCTCGAAGGAGGCGTTGAGGCTGGCGAGCGCCTGCATGTCCGAGCCCGGGCGCATGTGCTCGTCCCGGTCGAGGATGGTCAGGCCGTTCTGGTCCTTCACGGGGACCACCGACTTCTGGAAATAGCCCTTTTCCCAGGCCCTGGCGGCGCGCTTCTGGCTTTCCACGGCGTAGGCGTCGACGTCGTCGCGGGAGAAGCCGTACTTGGTGGCGATCAGGTCGGCGGAGACGCCCTGCGGCATGAAATAGGCCGGCAGGTTCACCGACGGGTCCATGAACCAGGCCCCGCCCGCCATGCCGATGCCGATGCGCGACATCGATTCCACCCCGCCGGCGATGACGATGTCGTCGGCGCCCTGCGCGATCTTGCCCGCGCCGATATTGATCGCGTCCAGCCCGGAGGCGCAGAAGCGGTTGATCTGCATGCCCGGCGCCTCGGTCGCGTAGCGCGCCTCGAAGGCCGCCGCACGCGCGATGTCGCCGCCGGCCTCGCCGACGGCGTCCACGCATCCGAAGACGATGTCGTCCACCTTCGCCGTGTCGAGCCCGTTGCGCTCGCGCAGCGCCTCGAGCACCTTGGCGCCGAGGCGGACCGACGGCACCTCGTGCAGGCTGCCGTCCTTCTTGCCGCGTCCGCGCGGCGTGCGTACCGCGTCGTAGACGAAAACGTCGGCCATGTTCAAACTCCTCAAGTGATCCGGCGGGGCGCTCCGGCGCAGTCCATCGCGAAATCCGCCATGCCGCAAGGCCCTTCGTCGCGCCGTCCGGCCCGTGTCAGAACGCGTCCGCCGCCAGCTCCATCGTGGAATCGGCGCCGGCCTCGATCCGGGCCCTGCGCAGCGCCGTCTCCGGCATGATGCGCTCCATGAAGAAGCGTGCGGTCGTCAGCTTCCCTTCGAGGAAGGTGGTGCTGCCGTCGCCCGCTGCAAGTCCTTCCTTCGCCGCGAGCGCCATCCGCGCCCACATGTGGCCGAGCGCCACCAGTCCGAAGAGGTGCATGTAGTCGGTGGCGCCGGCCCCGGCGTTGTCGGGCCGGGCCATCGCGTTGTTCATGAACCACATCGTCGCCGCCTGGAGGTCGTCGAGCCCCTTCTTCAGCCGCTTGGTGAAGAAGCTCATCGTCTCGTCGCCGCGATGGTCCTCGCAGAAGTCGCCGACCTCCTTGAAATAGGCCATGACGGCGCGCCCGCCGTTCGCCGCGAGCTTGCGCCCGACGAGGTCCAGCGCCTGGATCCCGTTCGCGCCCTCGTAGATCATGGTGATGCGGGCGTCGCGGACGAACTGGCTCATGCCGTGTTCCTCGATGTAGCCGTGCCCGCCATAGACCTGCTGGGCCTGGGTCGCCGCTTCGTAGCCGCGGTCGGTCAGGACGCCCTTGATCACGGGCGTCATCAGCCCGAGCAGGTCCTCGGCCGCCTGCACGTCGGCCTCGCTTTCGCTGCGGTGGGCGATGTCCGACTGCAGGGCCGTCCAGAGGAGGAGCGCGCGCCCCGCCTCGTTGACCGCCTTCAGCGTCATCAGAGTGCGCCGTATGTCGGGATGGACGATGATCGGATCCGCCGGGGCGCCGGCCTGCTTGGCACCCGAAAGGCTCCGGCCCTGCAGGCGTTCGCGCGCGTAGGCCGCGGCGTTCTGGTAGGCCGCGTCGGCGACGGCCAGCCCCTGGAGGCCGACGCCGAGCCGCGCCTCGTTCATCATCGTGAACATCGCCTGCAGGCCGCGGTTCTCCTGGCCGATCAGGTAGCCCGTCGCGCCGTCGTAGTTCATGACGCAGGTGGCGTTGCCGTGAATGCCCATCTTCGTCTCGATCGAGCCGCAGGACACGCCGTTGCGTTTCCCCGGCGCGCCGTCCTCGCCGATAAGCCGCTTCGGGACGATGAACATCGATATGCCCTTGGTGCCTTCGGGCGCGCCCTCGATCCGCGCCAGCACGAGGTGGACGATGTTCTCGGCGAGATCGTGCTCGCCGGCGGAGATGAAGATCTTCTGGCCGCTGATCCGGTAGGTGCCGTCGCCGGTCGGGACCGCCCTGGTCTTCAGCAGGCCGAGATCCGTGCCGCAATGCGGCTCGGTCAGGTTCATCGTGCCGGACCAGGTGCCGTCGACGAGCTTCGGAAGATAGGCCGCCTTCTGCTCGTCGGTCCCGTGCGCCTGCAGGGCGGCGATCGCGCCCTGCGTGAGGCCGGGATACATCATCAGCGCCATGTTGGCCGCGGAGAAATATTCCCCGACCGCCGTGTGGAGGACGTAGGGCAGGCCCTGGCCACCGTGCTCGGGGGACGCGGCCAGGCCCAGCCATCCGCCCTCGCGATAGGCGTCGTAGGCCTCGCGGAAACCCGGCGGCGTCGTCACCGAGCCGTCCTCGTGCCGCACGCAGCCTTCCTCGTCGCCGACGCGGTTGAGCGGCAGCAGTACCTCCTCGGCAAGCCGCCCGCCCTCCTGCAGGATCGCCTCCACCACGTCCGGCGCGGCATCGGCGAAGCCGGGGAGATTGTCGTAGCGCCCGTAGTCGAGCACCCGGTTCAGGATGAAGAGCGTATCGTCCACGGGGGCCGTGTAGATCGGCATTCTGCACCTCGTTCGGTTCGCCGCGCGTCGTCTCGCGACAGCTATACAAAATGTTGACGTTTGCGTAAACGTCAAAAATCGTTCGGCAGCCTGCCGCCGGCGCCCGGCCGCTCGCGGCGCGCGCACCCTCCGGCAATGCCCCCGGATGGGTCTTGCCGGCACAACCGACGGGAGCAATCCCATCGATATCCGAAAATGTTAACGCGGTGTTTACCATGTTCCGACGATGGTGCGTCGAGAGCACTGGTCCCGAATATGCTTTCTGCGTTTCCCTTGGTTTTGCCGGACGCGATGCCCGAGTGCGGTCGATCGTGGCGCGCCGGCTGAGGGGGCTCATTGGTCAGGGGACGAGGGTCCATGCATAGTCGAGGTGGGCACGGAAATGAACGAATCTGAATCGAACACGACCGGACCGGGGAGGGGCTCTTCGTCCCTGGAGGCACTGAGCAGGACCATCGACGGTCTCGAGGCGCGGCTGGAAAGCCTTGTCGCCCGGAAGGCAGGTCCGTCCCCGGAGCGCGGGTCCCTTGCCGAGGACGAACGGTCCGATCCGTCGGAGACGAGGATGACGAGTGAAATCCGCGAGCGGCAGCGAACGCTCGACCGCGAGCGCTCGCGGCTGGAGGCGCGCCTGGCCGCCCGGCGGCCGGCAGCGTCCGGCGGAGCGACCGACAAGGCCCTGCGCGACATCGCCGAATCGCTCGTCGGCATGCGCGCCGATCTCAAGCGCGACTTTTCCGACAGCCTCGCCAGGGAACTTGCCGCAGTGCGCGAGGAAATCGCCTCCGCCTCCTCGGAACGGGCGCAGCCGCTGCCCGGTGCCATGCGCGAGGAAATGCTCCGCCTGGCGGACTGCATCGAGCGTCTCGGCGCCCAGACCTCCGCCGGGGCCGACGGGGAGCTCGCCACGGAGGTGCGCTCGCTTCGCGCCATGCTCGAGGAGCTCGCCGCCGAAAGCCGGAACGGCCTGTCGTCGGTCGACAGCCGGCTCGGGGAAATGGATGCGCCGACCTTGCGCAGCGAGGTCGTCGGCCTCGTCCGGCGCCTCGACGAGATGAAGCACGCCATGACGTCGCTCGCCGGATCGTCCGACGGCGAGGAGATCGAGGCGCAGCTGAAGAACGTCGCCGCCGCTCTCGAAACGCTGGCCGAGCAGGTCAATCTCGACGAGGCCTCCATCGATCACCGCTTCGCCGAGATGGCCCAGCGCCTCGACGAGATCAGCCGCGCCATCGTGTCCGTCGGCTCCCGCTCCGACCGCAGCGAGGACGCCGAGACGCTGGCCCGCATCGAGAACCGCCTGACGGGGCTCTCCAGCCGGATGGACGAGCTGGGCGAGGGCGGCGGCCCGCTGGACCGCCTGGCCGACCGGATGACCGACATTGCCGAACGCATGGACGCGCTGGCGGGCGGAGACGCCGTCGCGGGCCTCTCCGAGCGCCTCGACCAGCTCTCGGTGATGCTGGAGCAGGGCGGCCAGGAGGACGGCGAGAGCGATCTGACGCGGCGCCTGATGGAAATCTCCGCCAAGATCGACTCGCTCGACCGCGGCACGCTGGACGAAGGGCTCGAAGCGCGCTTCGACGCCCTCGCGGGCCGCATAGAAGCCCTCGCCGACGGCCTCGACGCCGCCAGCGAGAAGTTCATCGACCATGCGGGCCAGCTGACGGTTCCGGCCGGCATCGAGGAGCGCCTGCTCGAAATCGCCGAGCGTCTCGAGGACATGCGGGCGGCGGGGCCCGGGCCGGCCGTGCCGAACGGCCTGGAAGGGCAGCTCGCCGAGCTCACCGAACGGATCGGCCGCCTGTCTGACGGCGAGGGCGACCCGGTGGTCGCGCCGCGGCTGGCCGCGATCGAGGAACATCTGGAGACGACCGACGAATACATCATCGAAGCCGCGCGCCAGGCCGCCGAGGCCGTCGTCGAGGCCTACGGCCGGGGCGGCGGCGGGCAGGCTCCCGCGCGCGCCGGCGAGATCGCCGTCATCTCGGAGCTCGCCGAGGATCTTCGCGCGCTCGAACGGCTGAGCCAGAAGAGCGAGGAGCGCACGGCGCGGGCCTTCGACGCCGTTCACGACACGCTCGTCAAGATCGCCGGGCATCTGGAGGCGATCGGCCCGCAGCGCGCCCATGCGGCCGACGACGACTGGTCCTCCAACGACGACGCCGACTGGGACGAGTGGCAGTCCGTCGACCGGCCGGAGCCGGTCGAGACGGTGGCGGCCGATGCCTCCCACCATGCGGTCGAGGAGGACGATTGGGCCGTGGACGAGGGCGCCCGGCGGCCCGAGAACCCCGAGACCGCCAGGACGCCCGAGACCGCCAAGACCCACGAGACCGCCAAGACCCACGAGACCGACGCGTTTCTCGACGACGGCCTCGAGGACCTGGAGATCGAGGCCGGCACGCGGCCGGCCCGGCCGAAGGGCCTTCTCGCCAGGGTCGGCGAGCGGATACGCCCGCCGCGCCGCCAGCCGCGCGAGGACGACGACGACGACACGCCGGACGGGCCGGAACGCAAGAACCTGGTGCTCGCACCCTCGATCGACCCCTCCGATGCGCTCGACCGACTGCCGAAGGACGGGGACGACGACGAGGACGAGGAAGCCGCAAGCGACGACGCCGACGAGAAGGCGTCGGCCGGCTCGCTCAACGAGCCGCTCGAGCCGGGTTCGGGCCCGCCCGACATCGACCGCATCCTGCGGAAGGTGCGGGAGGTGCAGAACCAGGACGTCCAGGGCAACGACAAGTCCGATTTCATTGCCGCCGCACGGCGTGCCGCCCAGGCGGCGGCCGCCGAGGTGGAAACGGTGAGCGGCAGCGGGCTCCGCAAGCGCCGGGGCGGACTGGCCGCCCTCCTCAAGGCGCAGCGCAGGCCCATCCTGCTTGCCGTCGGCGCGGTGCTGCTCGCCGTGATGTCGTGGCCGCTCGCCTCCGCGCTGCTGAAGCGGCCGGACAACCCCGCCTCCATCTCCGCCGGGGCAGACGTCGCTCCGTCCGCCAAGTCCAAGGTGAAGGTCGCCTCCGCGGCGAAGCCCGGCATCTCCGACGAGAAGACCGGCGCGACCGCAGCCGGCAACGAGGCCCTTCCCAAGGTTCGCTCGGTCGCCGGCAACGGCGCCGACGACCGCACGGTCGTCAAGACCCCCGCAGCCCAGGCGACGAAGCCCGCGGCGGTGGCCGATGCGGTGAAGCCCGCTCCGGCATCCGCCGCAGGGACGGGGCCGCACGAGCCGTCGCCCGTCGCGGCCGCGCCTTCGCCGTCGTCGCCCGCTTCGCAAACGGCCGGGCAGGCGGACACCGCCGCCGCTCCGGCACCCGCTCCGAAGGCCGGGACGCCCGCCTCCGCGTCCGCTGCCGCCTCCGGCGACAACGGCGCGGCCGGCGAGGTCGCGGCGTCCGGCCCGGCGGCATTGGCGGCCGACGCCGCCAGCGCGGCCACCGAGGCGACGTCCCTCGTCCACGCCGTTCCCGAGGTCCCGGCGAGCATCGGACCGCAATCCCTGAAGACCGCCGCCGAAAAGGGCGACCCCAAGGCGCTCTACGAAATCGCGACCTTCTACACGGAGGGGCGTAGCGTCCCCGCCGATCTCGGTGCCGCCGCGCGCTGGTTCCAGGCCGCCGCCGAGCGCGGGCTGGCTCCCGCCCAGTACAGGCTGGCGAACCTCTACGAGAAGGGCGTCGGCGTCGATCGCGACGTCGCCAAGGCGCGCGCGTGGTACCGCAAGTCCGCCGCCGAGGGGAACGTCAGCGCCATGCACAACCTCGCCGTCCTCGACGCCATGGGCAACGGCGGCAAGCCGGACTACGACGCGGCCGCCGAATGGTTCCGCAAGGCAGCCGAACACGGCGTCAAGGACAGCCAGTTCAACCTTGCGATCCTCTACGCGCAGGGGCGCGGCGTCCCGCGCGATTTGTCGCAGTCCTACAAATGGTTCGCCGTCGCCGCCGCGGCGGGAGACGGCGACGCGACGCGCAAGCGCGACGAGGTCGCCGCCGCACTCGATGCCGCCGACCTGAAGAAGGCGCGCGCGGCCGCCAGCGACTGGAAGCCGACGCCGGTCGATCCCGCCGCGAACGCGGTCGCCGTGCCGCCGGAATGGAGCGGCACCGACACCCGCACCGCCTCGGTGGACATGTCGAAGGCGATCCGCAACATCCAGGCGATCCTCGACAACAACGGCTTCGACGCCGGCAAGCCCGACGGCATCATGGGCGCCAAGACGCGGTCGGCGATCAAGGCCTTCCAGAAGTCCGTCGGCGCCGAGCCGACGGGCGAGGTCACCGACGCCCTGATCAAGAAGCTCCTCGATCTCAACCGGCAGCCGAAGGCGGGCCAGGACAGCTGAGCCGCGCCGGCGGCCGCCTCCTCGACCCGGCCGGCCGGCCTCCCGCGCCGCCGGCCGCCGGGGCGGGTGGTGCGAAAATGTGCCGTTTGCGGACGAAGGCGCCGGGCGCGTCGTTTTTGCGCTCGAGCGCCGATTGACAGCCGGTTTCCGTGCGCGCAAGACAAGCCCCGACAAGCGTCTTCTTGTTGACGGAAAGGTGGGCGCGCTTCAGGGGTAGCCCGTGACGATCTATCTGCCGATCGCGGAACTTTCGGTCAATGTTCTGGTCATCCTCGGCATGGGGGCCGCGGTCGGCTTCCTGTCGGGCATGTTCGGCATCGGCGGCGGCTTCCTGATCACGCCGCTGCTCATTTTCTACAACATCCCCCCCGCGGTCGCCGTCGCGACCGGAACGAACCAGGTCGTCGCCTCCTCCTTCTCCGGCGCGCTGTCGCACCTGCGGCGCGGATCGCTCGACCTGAAGCTCGGTTTCGTCCTTCTCTTCGGCGGCCTCGCCGGATCGACGACCGGCATCTTCGTCTTCAAGCTCCTGAAGAACATGGGGCAGCTCGACCTCATCGTCTCGCTGTCCTACGTCACCTTCCTGAGCGTCGTCGGCTCCCTCATGCTCTGGGAGAGCATCAACGCCATACGCCGCGCGCGCAAGGAGGGGGGACCGCCGCGCCGGCGGCCGGGCCAGCACAGCTGGGTGCACAAGCTGCCCCTGAAGATGCGGTTCAAGCGGTCGAAGCTCTATCTGAGCGTCATTCCGGTGGTCGGCCTCGGCTTCTGCATCGGCCTCCTGACCTCGATCATGGGCATCGGCGGCGGCTTCATGATCATCCCGGCGATGATCTATCTCCTGAGGATCCCGACCAACGTCGTCATCGGCACGTCCCTCTTCCAGGTCACGTTCACCACGGCCTTCACCACGCTCGTCCAGGCCACCACGAACCACTCGGTGGACATCGTTCTGGCCATCCTCCTGATCTCCTCCAGCGTCGTCGGCGTCCAGTACGGCGTCCGGGTCGGACGGAAGCTGAGGGGCGAGACGCTGCGGGCGGGCCTGGCCATGCTCGTCCTCGCCGTCGGCATCCGGCTGGCCGTCGGGCTCTTCCTGCGGCCGGAGGACATCTATTCGCTGATCACGCACGGGACGGGCTTCCAATGAGGGCTCTCGCGCTCGCCGCCGCCCTCCTCCTACTTGTCGCGCCCGCCCGCGCCCAGCTTGCCGACGTGGCCCCGAAGGCGGACCTCGAACTCGGCATCTCGACGAGCGAGATCGCGGTCCGCTCCAATTTCGCCGGCGCGGACATCACGGTCTTCGGCGCCATCAAGCACGCCAATCCCCTGACGATCGCCCTCGGCCAGTACGACGTGATCGTCACCCTGGAGGGCCCGAAGCTCGAAACGACGGTGCGCAAGAAGCAGCGCATGTTCGGCATCTGGGTCAACCGCTATTCCGTCGACTTCTCGCCGATCCCCACCTCCTACTCGCTGTCGAGCACGCGGCCGGTCGATCTGATCACCACACAGCAGGAACTCCGCCGGATGGCGATCGGCATCGACCATCTGCGCCTCCCGCCGACGAGTGCGACGGGAACCGGCGTCGAGGTCGACGAGTTCCGCAAGGCGCTCCTGAGGATCAAGCAGCAGACCGATCTCTACCGCAGCGACAGCCAGGGTGTCGAGTTCGTCAGCACCACCCTCTTCAAGGCGTCGATCCGCCTGCCGGCGAGCATTCCCGTCGGCTCGCACACCGTGCACGGCTATCTCTTCAAGAACGGCGAGTTCATCGCCGAGAAGACGCTGCCCCTCCACGTCGTCAAGACGGGGATCGAGCAATACGTCAACACCCTGGCGCAGAACGAGGCCTTCCTCTATGGCATCTTCGCCGTCTTCCTGGCGGGCTTCACCGGCTGGATCGGGAGCATCGTCTTCCAGAAGGACTGACCCGCCGGGCCGCCCCTCTACTCCGCTCCGCCCCCGTGGCCGGCGCCTGCCGCGTCGGCGATGGGCGTTCCGGACTTGATGGATCCGGCACGGCCGGATTGCGAGCGGATGTCGCTCTTGCTCAGGAAGTCGATCTGGTCGACCATGACGTCGCGAAAGAGATCGGCGCCGACGCGCTTGTTGAGCGCGGTCTTGATCTCCGTGCGGAAGGCCTTCAGGTCGAAATTGTCCATCTTCGGGAAGTCGACGACGCGGTTTCCGACCAGCAGCGTATAGAGTTCGTCGGTGATGAGGTCGCGCAGCGGAACGCTGAGCTGCGACAGCTTCGTCGGGTCGACGGTATAGACGAGCCGGGTCAGGAAATAGCCGTGCACGGTGCCGCCGCTGATCACCGGGATCGAAACCAGGTCGCCGCGCACATAGTCCATGCCGCCGAAATAGGGCTGCGGGGCCGCGTCGTCGGTCTTGCCCCTGGCCATCTGCATGGAGACGTACACGGACGCGAGCGACAGCGCGCAGATCCAGATCCCCGAGACGACGAGCTTGATCACGAGGCCTCGCAGCTCCAGAACTGCTCGACGGAATAGGTCCCGTCCGCCTCCGCTTCCTGCGCCGTATCCCGCAGGAGGCTGGCGACGGCCCGCACCGCCTCGACATGGGCCAGCAGCTTGGTCTCGTTGGCCTTGACCAGCGGACGGATATCCGCGAGGCGCCGTGCCGCCGCCGGCGACAGATCCGAAGCCGCGATCGTGCGCGACAGCTGCGTCAGGTCGTAGAGACAACGGCTCTTGAGCGCGTTCGACGCCTTGACGTCGAACTTGGGATCGCGCCCGATGCCCTCGTTCTCCCGCACCAGGATCAGTTCCAGGCGATCGAGGACGCCGTTCATCCGCTGGTCGTTCGTTTCCGTCGTCATCCGGTTATCCCGTCGGTCTTGTCGTCGTCGCCGCCGAGCGGCATCACCTTGTCGATGGTCGTCATCTGGAGCTGGTGGACGAGGCCGCGCGAGAAATCGAGGCCGTCGCCGGACGGCGCGGAGCGCGGCGCGCCCTCGAGCCCCAGGCCGGAGAAGCGGCCCTTCAGGAGGTGATCGGCGATGCCGATGCCGCCGCGGCTGGAAACGACGCCGGCGATCTGCTCCGCCAGCATGCTCTTCCAGACGTCGCCCGCCGTGCCCTTGCCGAAGACGTCCTGGCCGTCCTTCGGCAGCATCTCCTTGATGAAGCTCTGAAGCACCATGGCTTCGAATTTCCGGTAGGCCTGCGGCGTGTTCGCCTCCGCCCGGCCGCCCTGCGCCTTCGCCGCGACGGCGGAGCGGTCGAAGGCGGCCCGGGACGAGCGGTCGAACGCGGCCCGGAAGGCCTCTCCGGCGGCCGCGACCGGGGCGGCGCGCACCGGCGCGCCGGTGGCGAGCCGCGCGCTCGCCGCGTCGGCGGAAGCGGGATCGGCCGCCCGCAGCACGTCGAGGACCAGATCGCTGGAGGGGGAAATGGACACGTGGTTCACCTGTCGTGGCGTTTGACCCACTATGGGCCGCGAAGCTTACGGGAGGCTTGAGCGCGGCGTGCCGCCGGCCCGTTCGGCCAGGTCGTAGAGGTCCTCGTCCTCCTCCGCGCGCCGTTCGGCCGCGTCCGCCGACCGGCCGCGCTCCTCCAGCCGGTCCCGCCTGGTCCGCTCGGTCTTGAGCCGTCTCTCCTGTGCGCCCGCCAGCCCCTGCAGCCGCTGGTCCTTCATCGTCAGGGACGCGATCCTCACCGCATAGACCCGCGAAAACATCAGGTGCACGTCGTCCATCGATCCCATCGCCCCGACGGTGCCTTCCACGGCGTCCCGGACCCGGTCGCGTTCGCGGTTGGTCTCGGCGAGGTCGGCCTCGGCCATCTCCTCCAGCCGGCGCTGGACCGCGACGAGCCGCGCCAGCCGTTTCGAGCGCTTTTCCGCCACGGCTACCGGCCCCCGAAGACGATCGGGAACTGCCGGGCGAACACGTCGAAGAACGTCGACGCGCCGAAATAGAAGAGCAGCAGCCCGCCGGCGATGATGAAGGGCAGGGAGATGAAATAGATCGGGATCTGCGGCGCCAGCTTGTTGATCGTTCCGATCGCGATGTTGAACACCAGGCCGTAGACGATGAAGGGCCCGGTGAGCTGCAGCGCGACCATGAAGGCCCTCGAAAGCGCGTCCGTCAGGGTCGTCAGTGCGATGCGCGCCTCGAACACGTGGCCGATCGGCATGAAGCCGTAGGAATGGACGAGTGCCTCGATCACCAGGCGGTGGAAGCCGAGGACGAAGAGAAGCAGGATCCCGACGAAGCTGACGATCGTCGCCAGCTCGGTCTGCGGCAGGCCCTCGTTCAGGTCGATGGACGACATCGAATTGAAGCCGGAAAGCATCGAGATCGCGACGCCGGCGAACTGCAGCGCCAGCACGTAGAACCGGGCGATGAAGCCGAGCGTGGCGCCGATCAGGACCTCGCCGCCGAGCAGCGCCAGGTAGTCGTAGGGGCCGGTGGCGATCCGGGAATGGATCGTCGTCCACATCAGCGGAAGGATCGCCATCGACAGCGCCAGCGCGAGGAAGAGCCGGATCTGCATCGGCACGCGCAGGCTGCCGAACCCCGGCATGACCATCACGCAGGTCCCGATCCGGCAGAATGCGGCGAAGAGCGCCAGGACCGCGCCCTGCGGGTCGGCGATCACGAGATGGAGCCCAGGATCTTGATCTCGATGCCCTTGGCGATCTCGACGTGGCTCAGCACCGGCAGCGTCGGGAACAGCCTCTCGACGATCATCCGCACATAGGCGCGGGCGTCCGGCGAGGTGACGAGCACGAAGGGGGCTCCCTTGTCCATGTGCTCGCGGATGACGCGGGACGATTCCTCGCTGAATTCCTCGAGCTGGCGCGGGTCGATGTCGAATTCGACGACCTCGCCCTTGTTGTCGCGCTTCAGCGCCTGGTGGAAGGCGAGGTCCCAACGGTTGCCGAGCCTGAGGATGCGCAGCACGCCCTTGTCGGCGAGGTCGCCGCAAAGCTGCTGCGCCATGCGCACGCGGACGTGCTCGGCGATCTGCTCGCTCTTCTTCACATGCGCCGAGATCTCGGCCACCGCCTCCAGGATGAGATGGAGGTTGCGGATCGAGATCCGCTCCGCCAGAAGCAGCTTCAGCACCGCCTGCAGCCCGGAATAGGTGAGGTTGGACGAACAGATTTCGTCGGCGAGCTTGCGGTATTCGGGATCGAGCCGGTCGATCAGGATCTTCATGTCCTTGTAGGACAGGAGCTGCGGCAGGTTGTTGCGGATCACCTCGCTGAGATGGGTGAGCACGATCGAGATGCAGTCGATCGGCTGGAAGCCTTCCCGCTTGAGGTCCTCCACGAAGCTGTCCGGCACGGACATGGCCGGCATGCCGAAGGCGGGCTCCCGGATCTCGTCGCCCGGCACGCTCGGCTTGCGCCCGCCGGGCGTGATCACCATCACCTCGCCGACCCTGAGCGTGTTGGAGGCGATCGTCGTTCCGTGGATCCGGATCTGGTAGGACTTCTCCGGAATGGAGATGTCGTCGCTGACCTTGATCTCCGGCACGACGAAGCCGTACTGGCCGGCGAACTTGCGGCGCATCTTGCCGACGCGGAAGGCGAGTTCCTGCTGCGAGCCGAGGAGCTTCGCCGCCACCTGCTTGCCGAGCAGGAGCTCGATCTCCGGCGTCTTGAGGATGGACTTGACCGAGTCCTTCTCCTCCGCCTCGGCGGCCTCCACCTTGCGCTGCGCGTCCTCGTGGCGCACCGCCTCCCGCGCCGCGCTCTGGCGCGGGATGAACCAGCTTCCGAACGCCATGACGCCGCCGAGCACGACGAAGGGCATGAAGGGCAGGCCCGGGAGGAGGGCGAGGATGACGATGAGGATGGACGCGACGAACAGGGCCCGCGGATAGGCGCTGAGCTGCCCGATGACGGCCTGGTCGGCCGAGCCGAGCGTGCCGCCGCGCGAAACGAGCAGGCCGGCGGCGAGCGAGACGATCAGCGCCGGGATCTGCGAGACCAGGCCGTCGCCGACCGACAGCTTGACGAAGACGTTGGCCGCCTCGCCGATGGACATGTGATGGCGCGCATAGCCGATGACGATGCCGCCGAAGATGTTGATGCCGGTGATGATCAGGCCGGCGATGGCGTCGCCGCGCACGAATTTCGACGCGCCGTCCATGGCGCCGAAGAACGAGCTTTCCTGCTGCAGTTCGTTGCGCCGGTGCTGGGCTTCCTTCTCGTCGATGGTGCCGGCCGAAAGATCGGCGTCGATCGCCATCTGCTTGCCCGGGATGGCGTCGAGCGTGAAGCGCGCGCCGACCTCCGCGATGCGGGTCGCGCCCTTGGTGATGACGATGAAGTTCACCGTGATGAGGATCAGGAACACGATCACGCCGATGACGAAGTCGCCCGACATCACCATCTGCGCGAAGCCGGCGATGACGTGGCCCGCCGCCGTCGTTCCCTCGTTGCCGTGCGACAGGATCATGCGCGTGGTCGCGATGTTGAGCGACAGGCGCATCATCGTCGCGATCAAAAGGATGGTCGGGAACGAGGAGAAGTCGAGGGGCCGCTCGATCCACAGCGCCGTCATCAGGATCAGCACCGAGAAGGAGATGGAGAACGCCAGCCCGATGTCGATCAGGAACGGCGGTATCGGCAGGAACAGGATCGACAGGATGATGACGATGCCGATCGCGAAGCCGATGTCGCGCCCTTGCGGGTTGATCTTCGGGAGTGCGATTGCTGAACTTTCGGCCATGGTCCGTAACGGTTCCGTCGACGCGCGCGGTGCCTCGTGCATCCGCCGGCCGCCGACCCTACGGCCCGAAGCTTGCGCGAGGGTAGCAGGCCGTCCCGGCAAGCGCCGCCGGCGTCAGAACCCGTTCTGGATGTGCGAGAAGACGAGGGTCGTGAAACTGCCGATCTGGGCGCCCACGAAGGGCGCCGTCAGCGCCACAGTCAGGAGGATGGCGACGATCTTCGGCACGAAGGTCAGGGTGATTTCCTGCACCTGGGTCAGCGCCTGGAGGAAGGCGATGCCGACGCCGACGATCATCGCCACGGCGACCGCCGGTCCCGAGGCGATGAGCACGGTCCAGATCAGCTGCTGGACCAGGTCCAGTGCGTCGGCTTCGTTCATCGGGCTACCGGATCGTGACGCCCGGCGCGACGTCGATCTCGTCGCCCGTGTCGAGCGTCGCCGTCAGCCCGTTGGCGTTGACCTTGACCTGCTGCACCGTGCCCGAGATCGATCCGTCGGCGGAGGTCAGCGTCTTGCCGATGACGGAGCCGGCCTCCGACAGCACGGACGAGGAGATGAGGCTCTCCAGGTTCTTGTTGGTCTGGATCGTCTGTTCCACCTGCGAGAAGGTCGCCAGCTGCTGGACCTGCTGCGTGGCGTCCATGGGGTTGGTCGGGTCCTGGTTCTTCATCTGCGCGATCAGAAGCTTCAGGAAGGTGTTGTAGTCGACGTTCAAGGCGCTCGCCGCATTGCTCGCCGCGGAGGACGAGGAGGACTGGTTCTGCGTGACGCCGGTCGTGGCTGCTACCGCCATGGCGCGATCTCCCTGCTGATTTCGTCGATCTTGGCTGCCGGAAGTTCCGGCGTGTCGAGAATGGCCCGCTCGAGTGGATAGAGGGACCGGATGATCTTGAGCGCGTCGAAGGGCCTGCCCTTGCAGACGATCTCGTCGATCTTCTTCAATTCCGCCGAAACCTGCTCGTTGGCGAAGCAGCCGAGAAGCATGGCGATCGACTTCCGGAACATCGCCGCCGTCTGCTCCCGTCCCTCGGGATTGATCAGCATCATCTGGGTGATGAAGTAGAGCTGGCGGAGCGGCGTGGTCGCCTCCTCCGGCTGGAGGACGTGGTTCTCGAGCAGGAAGGTGACGTCGTTCAGGAACTCCAGCGAGACCTTGCGGTCGACGCGGAGCACGGCCCCGTTGATGAAGATCTTCTCGCCGGCCTTCAAGGAGATGCGCAGGGTGCTCGTCGCGCTCATTTCAGGCCGTCCCGGATGATTTCGCTGATTTCGATGATGTCGCCGAAATTGTCGGACTTCCCCTCGCGGAGCAGCTCGGTCTCCTTGAGGATCCAGATGCCGACGGAGATCAGGTTGGCCCGAAGCCCCGCGTCGAGTTCGTTGTCGGAGGATCCGAGATCCTCGATGAAGCGCACCCAGACCCGTCTGGCGAAGAAGATGGCATTGATGCCTTCCGGAGACTTCGCCCCCTTCTCCATGGCCTCCTTCAGGAGTTCGATGGAACGGTCCAGCAGCTGGCGCTCGCGGTCCTTGGCCTCCGCGAGGTCGTCCTGCTGAACTTCGGCATATGAGAACTGGTACATCATGCACCCTTTTCGATGGCCGGACGGCCGGTCATGGGTCGGCGGGTATGGGTCAGAGGTAGTTGAGCAGGCTGAGCTGCGACAGTCGGGATGTCAGGGCATAGGACGTCTCGAGTTGGGTCTTCAGGGCGTTGACGCGCGTGGCGGCTTCGTAGGGATCGACGCCTTCCAGGTCGTTCATCTGGGTGTTCACGAGGTCGATCTGGTTCTTGAGGCTGGTGTTGGCCCGCGTCACGCGGGACTGTGCGACGCCCAGCGTGCTGCGGTCGGCGTCGATCGCCGAGATCGCGTCGCCGATGGCCGTCGTCGCCCGCCGGGCGACCACTCCCTGGGCCTCCGCGGAGAGGTTCCGGCCGAGCAGTTCCATCCCGAGGACGGATCCGAGCGCGAGACTGCGGAAGCCCCTGGAGTTGGTCGTGGTCGACGTCGATATCACCTCGTTGGTGTTGATGCGGGCCGAAAGCGTCGTGTCGGAGGCCTTCGACCAGTTCGCCTGCCAGTCGGCGCCCGCGTACTCCGACGACAGCTGGTCGATGAAGGCGTTCATCTGGGCGCCGGTGATGCCGGAGACCGCGGGGTCGTCGACGGCGAACCCGAACTGGCTCTGGAACGACGCGTCGAAGGCCGCCTTCGCCGGCGAGCCGGCTGCGAAATAGTCGTCTAACGGCGGCACGCTGGTGTTGATCCCGCCGAACAGGAATTCGCCGCCGGCGGACTGGTTGGCGGCCCCCGTCACCGCCCCGAACGCGCTCTTGACGGTATTCTGCACGATCTGGACCTGGGACGCGCCGGAACTGCCGGTGATGCCGAGCAGGGCGTCGAGCGCCGTCTGGGCGTTGTCCGAAATCTGGCCGAGGGCGTCCTGCGCCGACGAGAGCCGCGTGTTCACGAGGCTGTTGGAATCGAGGATGGTCTGCAGCTGGCCGACATTGTTGGACAGGCTGACGGCGTTCGAGGTGCGGCCGCCGAGCGCCAGGCCGAAATCCGCGTACTGGCCCGTGGAGGCCTCCGTCTGGGCCCTGGTCAGCGCGAGCTGTCCCGTCTGCACCTGGAGCTTGAGCGCCGTCTGCAGCGCCAGCGTCGAAACGAATGAGGTCTTCATGCCGTCATCTCACCGCGTCCATGAGCGCGCTCAGCATCTGGTCGACGGTCGCGACCATCTTGGCGGAGGCCTTGTAGGATTGCTCGAGGTCGAGAAGCCGCGACATCTCCTCGTCGATGCTCACCCCCGTCGCGTTCGACAGGGCGTCCTGCGTGCGCGAGGCGAGGGCGTCCTTGCTCGTCGCCGCGTCGGAAGCGCGGCTGCGATACTGCTCGAGCCAGCCGATGGAGTTGGACGAGTAGGAAAGGAGGCTGGCGTTGGCGTCGATGCCCCCCGCGGGGTCGAAGGCCGCCGGGCCGTCGAGCCCGGTGACGAAGCCGTCGAGCTGCCCCGAATAGCCCGTCTGCCGGTCGGGGTTGGTCATGTAGGCTTTGCCGTCCGTCCCGCCGGTGTTGATGCCGCCGTCCCTGAGGAGCGCCGGATCGCCGCCCTTGTCGGGATCGACGGCCGCGCTGACGCTCAAGCTCGCGGCGATGCCCGTCTGGACGGTGGCCGACGCCGGCACCGTGCCGCCGCTCCAGGTGAAGAGCCCCGGCATGTCCGGCAGCCCCGAGCCGGACTGGTCCGTCTCCTTGAAGGTCGCCACAAGGCCGCGCGCGATCTCGTCGAGCTGGTTCTGGTATTGCGGGGCGATGTCGTCGCGCAGCTGCAGCAGCGCCTGCAGCGATCCCTTGGCCGTCGTGTCGGCGCCCGAACCCGGCTTCAGGGGAACGCCGTCGATCAGCACCCCGTTTCCGGCGGTGCCGTCGGCATAGTTGAGCGTCGGCGTGAACTTGACCGTGCGCGGCACCGTCTCGAACAGCGTCGTTCCGTCGCTCGTGTAGATGACGGTATCGTTGTTGGCCCGCTGCACCGTGTCGATGCCGACAAATTTCGAGATGCTTTTCAGGAGCTTGTCGCGCTGGTCGAGCTCGTCGCTCGTGTCGGCCCCGGCCTGCGTCCCCTTGACGATCGCCGCATTGACGGTCTGGAACTGCGAAAGCAGGTCGTTGAGGTCCGCCACGTCCGTGGCGATCTGGGCGTCGGCGTCGCTGCGCACCGACTGCGTCGCCGCGGACGCGGCGTTCACGCCGTTGGCGACGTCGCGGGCCGCGGCGATCGCCGTCTGGGCCGCCGTCAGGTTGCTCGGCTGGGTGGCGTAGGTCTGCAGCGCGTCGCGAAGGCTCGCGATCAGCGTCGATGGCGCGTTCTCGTAGTCGTTGCCGCCCATGGCCGCGCTGAGCTGCTGGAGGCCGTTCGAGAGGGCGTCCTGGGCGCTGGAACCGCTGATCCCGGACAGCGCCTGGTCGAAGAGCGCCGCGTTCTGCGCCCGGAAGATCTTGACCACCTCGGCGCTGCCGCCGAATGCGGTCGAGATGACGGCGGAGCGCCGGGAATAGTCGGGGTTGCCGGAGTTGGCGACGTTCTTCGAGACGATCGACGTCTGCCTTGCCGTGTTCGACAGCATCGACTGGGCGGTATTGATCGCGGAAGACAGTGACATGAAAGGGTCCGGCCCGACGAGTGGTCAGGAAATCAGCGTTGCAGGTTGACGAGGATGTTCAGAAGGTCGGAACCGGTCTGGAAGACCTTCGAGTTGGCCGTGTAGCTGCGCTGGGCCGAGATCATCTCGGTCAGCTGCGTTCCGAGATCGACGTTGGAGCTTTCGAGCGCCCCGGAATTGATCGAACCGAGGGACCCCGACCCGGCGAAGCCGATCTGGACGTCGCCGGATTTCAGCGTCGGCAGGTAGACGTTGCCCGGAAGCGGCTCGAGGTTGTCCGGGCTCGGCACGTCCGCGAGCGCGATCTGGTAGATCGGCGTCACGGTGCCGTCGTCGTACTGCGCCGAAACGACGCCGTCCGTGCCGATGGTGACGCCGGTCATCTTGCTCGGGCCGTTGCCGTTGACCTTGGCGGTGGTGGGGTCGAAGTCGGCGGCGAGCTGCGTCATCTGCGCCAGGTCGATCGTCATGGGCTGGCCGCCGGGAACCGTCAGCGACAGGCTGCTGGCCGGGCTCGTGGCGGACAGCTTGCCGTTCGCGGGGTCGAAGTCGAGCTGCGCCGTCCCGAGCAGCGCGCCCGCGGCATAGGGGAACGCCGCCCCGGCGCCTGCCCCGTCCTTGTCGAAGGCGGCGACTTCCCACTGGTTGTCGGCGGTCTTGGTGAAATAGAGGTCGATGAGCTTCTGGTTGCCGAGATTGTCGTAGGCGACCAGCGACGTCTTGGCCGAATAGTCCGCCGTCGCGCCGTTCGCCGAGGGCAGGTCGGCGGCCGCCACCGCCGTCGCCCCGGACGGCAAATTGCTGGTGAAGACGCCGCTCGTCGAAGCCGTCGCGGAAATGTTGTTCTGGTCGACGTTGACCGGCACGAGCCCCGCATATCCGTTCGCCGTGACCGACGGCGCGCCGGAGGAATAGTCGTAGCCGAGAAGCGTGAACCCGGAGGCGTTGACGAGGTTGCCGCTGCCGTCCGGCACGAAGGAGCCCGCCCGGGTCAGGAGCTGCTGGCCGTTGGCGTCCTGGACGACGAAGAAGCCGTCGCCCTTGATCGCGAGGTCCGTGTTGGAGGTGGTCGCCTGCAGGTCGCCCTGGTCGGCGATCTTGTAGCGCGTCTTGGCGTTGACGCTGCCCGAGGCGTAGCTGCTGCCCGTATCCGGGAGGACGAGCGTGGAGAACTGGGTGTCCGCTTCCTTGTAGCCGGTGGTGTCGGAGTTCGCGATGTTGTCGGAGACCGCGCCGAGCTTGCTCGATTGCGCGTTCATTCCGGACACGCCGGTCCGCATCATTCCATAGAGACTCATGACAGCACCCTCGGTTGAAGTTCCGGATCAGGTTACGCTTCGGGACTTGCGCGAAACTGATTGTCCCGGAACGCTTTCTGCCGGGCCTGCCGGAGCGGCGTCACGCGCCTTCGAGGCAGTATCCGAGGAAGCGCTTGGAATCGACCGGATCGTGTCCGAGCCGCTTGCGCAGTTTCTTGCGCAGCTTCGAGATGTGGCTTTCCACGACGTTCTCCTCGACCTCCTCGTCGAAGATCCCGTAGATCGCGTTGAAGATCTGGCCCTTCGTGACCCTGCGGCCCCGGTTGGCGACGAGATACTCCAGGATGCGGCGCTCGCGGCGCGGAAGCGGGAAGATCTCCCCGCCGACTTCCGGGTCGCGCCCGTCCGAGAAGACGCGGATGGCGCCGCTGTCGCTGTGGTTCGCCAGCGCCGTCAGGCGTCGGCGGATCGCGGCCACCCGGGCGAGGATCTCGCGCGGATGCACCGGCTTGCGCACGACGTCGTCGACGCCGGAATCGAAGAGCGCCAGCGTCATCTCCAGCGACGGCGAATCGCTGACCGCGATCACCGGAGCCTGCGAGCGCTCGCGAATGGCCCGCGGCAGTCCGAGCGAAAGCTTGCCCTGCCCCAACAGGAAAGCCTCGACCGCCCCGACGTCCGTCTCCGCCGCCGTGTTGACCCATTCCCCGAATTCTTCCGGATCGAATCCCGTGGACGGAATACCTTCCCGCCCGAAAAGGGATGCATATCCGCGCGTCACGAGCTCGCGCTCGTCCACGACGACGATCATCCGCCCCGCCCTCCGAATCAGTCTGTTGCCTCGTGACATTGAGGGGTACGGGGGTGGGGAATCGTGGACAACTACAGGAATTGACCGGTCGGAATTAACAGTTGCTCGACGTCGGGGTGGTGATTTGATCTAGATGTTGTGGCTCGGCTTCGCCGGAAGCACTACTTTTCGGTGGAAAAGGTTAACGGCGGCGCGAAGACCCTCTTGCTTCGAAAGGGAAATCGAGTCCGTCCGGCCGCCGCAAGGCCCGGTGGTGTCACCGAACGGACACGCGCTGCGGCTCAGGGGAGGCAGAAGGAGCGGGCGCCCGGCGTCCAGCGGCCGTAGCCGGTGGCGACGAGATTCGCGATGACCCGGCAGACATACCGCTTCTGCGCCGGATCGTTGTCCGGCCCGGCATGATAGCGGGCCACCGCCATCGTCCAGGTCTGGTGCCGGGCGTGCAGGCCTGCGAGGAATTTCGCGGCGTAGTCGACGTTGCGGCGAGGGTCGAGCATGCCGGCGACGGAGGCGAACGCCTCGTGGTGGTAGCGGTAGTTGATCTGCATGCAGCCGAGGTCGATCAATTGCTTGCCCTCGGCGCGCGCCGCGTCGAAGATCTGCAGCGCCTGCGCCTCGGAGTCCGCGAAGACCGCCTTGCCCTCGATGTTGAGCGCATAGGGCTGCAGCGATCCCTTCCGTCCGGTCTCCGCGAGCCCGACGGAATAGAGGATGCCGGCCGGCACCCGGTAGCGCTCGGCCGCCGACAGGATCTCGCGTTCGCACGCGCCCCCGGCCGCCGCGGCCTTGCTAGATGTAGACGCCGTCAGCGCGAGCGCCAGAAGGATCGGCAGGGCCGGGAGCATCGCCGCCGCCCGCCACGCGCTCCTCGGCCGGAACGGACTGCCCGCCGGAGCGGTGCCCCTGGCCCTGGCCTGCCATGTGCTGCCCGCCCTGCGCCGATCCTCCGGGATTTCCCTGCGATCCGGCGAATGCGTGCTGGAACGGCCGCGGCTGCGGCCCCTCCGCCCGGTCCACGACCAGGTGCTGGACCGTGATGGCTTCGACGGCATAGCCATGCCCCTTCAGTTTGTCGAGAATCGCGTCGTTGCCGGTGGAAAGCTGGCGATAGGCCTCCGCCGTCTGCACCTGCAGATTGATGGCGAGACGGTCCCCGGCGACCGTCAGGGTCACCGTGACCGCCCCGAGATGGGCCGGATTGAGCTGGACGACCATGGCCTTGACGCCGCTCGCCGCGCCGCCCGGCCCGGTCGCGCCCGTCGCGCCGGCCGAAAGCGCCTGCGTCCAGTCGGGCCGCGCCGCGATGCCGTCGGCGACGGCCGCGATGTTGGCGCCCGGATGGGAGCCCGCCGCGGCCGGCCCGACGGGCCCCTGCGGGTTCGCCGCGGCGGAGGGGAATTGCGGCCGGAAGCCGTGCGCCGGCGCCGGTTCCTCCTTGCCGCGGTTTTTTCCGCCGTCGGACGATCCGTCCGCCTCGAGAGCCGAGAGCTGCCGCACCCTTTCGGAATGCGACCGCTCCTGCGCCCGCGCGGATGCGTGCGGGAGAGGGGTCTCGTCCGCCCGCGGCGCGTCGCCCCCGTTCGAAAGACGCCGGTCGGCGTCCGCCGCCGCAAGGCGGGCGTTGAAGCCGGCGAGCGCGGACGGCGCGCTTGCGCCTTGCGTCAGGATCCTGGCCGCCGGCTTCGCCTCGGCGGGTTGCCGCTCCGCCGCCTCGGCCGCGGGCTTCCGCGGCTTGCCCTCCGCCGCCGGCGTCGCCGAGGCGGCGCCCGCGGGCGTGTCCTTGGCGGCCGCCTTCCTCGAGCCGAGGGGTTCCGCCTCGCCCCGGGAGGCGGGTGCCGGAGCGGTCTGCGGCTGAACGGTGACCGGTATGGCGAGGGACGCCGTCCTGTCCTTCTTGCGCTCGGCCGGTTCGCTGCCGTCCCCGGCCGCATCGCCGCCGTCCTCCGCGTCGGCCGATGTCCCGTCGCCGTCGGCACGGACGTGCTTGCCGAGAGGCCGGCCGGCCTTCGCGTCCTTTTCGTCGAGCCGCCCGCCGGCATCTGCGTCCGCCTGGCCGTCGGCGGCCTCGCGTCCGGCCCGCGCCGGAGTGTCATCTGCGGGAAGGCGATGGGCCCAGTGCGCCGATCGCGCGTCCGCCTCGCGTCCGTCCTCCGCCTCGCGCGTCGCGCGGTCCGCGTCGGCCGAGGTGGACGACGGTCCGCCCGCACCCCGAAACGCCGCGTCGAAGCCGTCCGGCGGAGATGCGGTCCTGCCCGCCGGCGCCCGGCCGGGGGGCTGCATCCTGGCGATGCCGCCGGGAATGGTCGTGCTCATCGTCATCCGCCTTTCTTCAGAAGCGCGTCGATCGCTTTCAGGGTGTTTCGCCGGGGGTCGAGAAAGTCGGCGAGGCGCCCCTCGGCCTGCGCCGGCGGCCGCGCCGTCTCCTTCGTACCGGGCTTTGCGGCGGCCGATTCGCCCGCCGGCAGCAAGGAATGCGTCGCCGGGGCGGGTGCGTTCCTCTCGGCCTGCTCCGCCCGCGCGATGCTCTGCTCCGTGGGCGGGCTGAGAACCGCGCCGGACACCGCGAGGGCGGCCTGGCGCAAGGCGACGTCCCGCTCGGAGAGATCGTCCGGCGAGACGTTCTGGATCTCGGCACGGACCGCGTCCGCCCTCGGCCCGGCGACGGCCGCCAGGTCGCCGTAGAAGCCGGCGAGCGTCGCGACGACGCCGTCGCTGCCCGCGAGCGCGCCCGCGCGCCCTGCGGAGGCCGCGGCAAGGCCGGTTTCGCCGGCGATGACCGAGGCCCGCGCGATCCTCAGATAGACCTGGCTCCGGTGGGCCTTGTCGAGCCCCTGCAGCACCGTGCGCACCTCCGCCTCGCTGACCGTCGCGGTGTTGTCGACCACCAGCCGGACGAAGAGGTCGGCGAACTGCCCGGCATAGGGCGAGCGGATGAAGCGCCGGGCGTAGCTCGTGGCGTAGTCGATGCCCTTCTCGGGCTCGTGCAGCGTGTCGGCGAGATGGATCGACCGGCGCAGGGCCGACTCCTCGAGGATGGATCCGGGCGCCAGCAGGCGCACCCAGTCGAACAGCTTCAGCGCCTCGCGGGGCGTCTCGCGCGCCGCGGCGTTGGCGGCGACGAGCGTCACATAGGCGCCGATCCCGGTGTCGAGGAACTGCGGTTGCAGCGCCAGCAGTTCCTTCGCCGAGGCCTGCCGGTGCCCGGAGAAATAGCCTTCGAGCGCATCGGTCAGCGCGTGGTCGAAATGCCCTTCGACGTCCCGCGAGGCCAGCAGCGCGAGCGTCGACGGATTGCCGCCGCTCATGGCGTAGATGAACGCGGCGTCGACGTTCCGGCTGTCCTCGAAGACATCGGGCCCGGCGGCGCGCAGCCGCTTGTCGATCTCCGAGAGCAGGTAGGACTGCATGTCCATGGCGGCGTGGTCGCCCCGCACGATGGAGTCCTGCACATATTCGAGCGTCCGCACCATCTCGAAGGGCGGAAGGTCGGCGCCGGCCTTCTCCTGCGGCGCGGCGCGGACCGCCCCCGTGGCGGCAAGCGCCAGGACGACGCCCGCGACGACCCGCCGGCCGAGGGCCCTCATTGCTTGCCCCCGTCTGCCTTCACCAGGATCTCGATCCGTCGGTTCGCCGCCGCGAAGGGCTGGTCGGGCAGGAGCAGGTGCCGGTCGGCGAAGCCGGAGATCTGCTCTACCCGCGACTTGTCCAGCCCGCCGCGCACGAGCATGTAGTAGGCGCTCTGGGCACGGGCGCTGGACAGTTGCCAATTGTCGTAGTTATCGCCCGAATAGGGGCGCGCATCGGTGTAGCCGCTGATCAGCACGGGCCCCGTCCGGCCGGAGAGCACCTGGCCGATCTTCTCCATGGCCACGACCATGTCGCGGCGCGGCACGGCCGAGCCGAGGTTGAACATGCCGTCGTCGACGCGGTCCGTGATGCTGACGAGCACGCCGCCGGCCGCCGGCTTGACGCTGATCCCCTCGGCGAGCTTCCCGACGATCCCGGCGGTCGCGGCGTCGATCTTCTTCTTGAGCTCCGCCGCTGCGGCCTCTGCCTTGCGTTGCTGGGCCTCGCCGGGCGGGGTCTGCTTTTCCTTGGCCGCTGCCGCGGCCTGCGCCTTGCCGGCCGGCGCCGCCTTCTCCTGCGCGACCTCGGCCGCCTCGGCCGGTTTCGCGCGATGGTCCGCGGTGCCCGCCGCCTTCGGCGAAGCGGCCTGCTGCGACTGCCGCGACCGCTCCCCGGTGCCGTGCTCGACATCGCCGGACGCCGTCGAGCCGGCCACCGGCGTGGCGATGTCCTTCCGCTGGATCTGCTTTCCGCGGACCGTCTGCACCTGCTGGGTCCAGAAGTCGGGATCGAAGGGATCGCGGTAGGCCTTGCCTCCGGACGCCCCGGTCGCCGGTCCGGACGTCTGCGCGCCGCCCGCGCCGGCGGCGCTTACATTGGCCTTTTCGCCCGTCTCCTCCGCGATGTCGGACAGCACGGAGTAGGGGTTCTTGAAGTAGTCGGCCTCCGAATACTGCGTCTTGTCGCCGGCCAGCGAAATCTTTTCCCTGCCGCTCTGGCCGCCGTCCCCCGTGGCCGCCTCCGTGCCGTGCGACTTGGACTTTTCGGACAGCTCCCCCTTCTTGGTCGACTTGCCGTCGTCCTTGATCCCCTTGTCGGCCGGCTTCTGGTCGACGAGCTTGATCGGGTTGAAGTAGCTCGCCACCGCCGCCTTCGTCTGGTCGTTGGCGGCGTTGATCAGCCACATCACCAGGAAGAAGGCCATCATCGCCGTCATGAAGTCGGCATAGGCGATCTTCCAGACGCCGCCGTGATGGGCGTCGTGGTCGCCGTCGCTGCGCCGCTTGATGATGATGATCTCGTTCTTGGTGTGGTGGGCGCTCTGCTCCTCGCTCAACGGCCGCCCTCCAGGAGGGAGGCGGCAAGATCCGCGATGCGCGTCGCCAGCGCGGTCCCGTCGATCTCGGTGCTGAGGTCGACGTCCTCGGTCGCGACGTGCTCGAGCCGGAGCGCGCCGAACGCCGGCAGTCCCTCGAGATATCCGAAGAGATAGGCCGGCCCGCGCACGGTCACGACCGTCTGCGCAGGGTCGCCGAGCGCCTCGACGATCGCCGCGCCGAAGGCTCGCACCATCGCTTCGCGCGCGGCATTTTCGACGAAAGGCGCGAGGACCTCGGCGGCCTGCCGTCCGATCCGGCCGCCGAGCTCCGTGCGCATCGCCTCGAAGCGCTGCGCGATGCGCTCGGCGAGCTCCGCCTCGTAGCGCTCCTTCATGCGCGCCATCTCGTCCTCGTGCCGGGAGGAGAGGGCGTGACGCTCCGTCTCGAACTCGGCGCGCAACTCCGCCTCGGCCGCCCGCCGGCCTTCCTCGCGGGCCTCGTCGCGCACGGCATCGAGATCGACCGGCGGAAGCGCCTCCACCGGGGAGGACGGGCGGCGCAGGTCGGCGGCCGGCCGTGCGAAGGCCCGCGGCGGCTCGCCGGTTCCGAAATCGGTCAGGTAATGGGCGAGCGCCGACGTCATCGGCGGCCGTTCCCGCCGCCGGCTGCGACATGCGTCTTCCCCGGAACGCGCGTGCGGCGTGCACCCTGGGAATCCCTTGTCTGTCCGGACGTGTCCATTCCTGATCCGCCAGTCCGTCACGCCTGAATTGCCGGGGCGGCAAGACGAAAGATGATTGATGATCGACCGAACCTAGAAGGCGAAACTTGCGCGAGGGTGGTCCGGCCGAAGGCGCCGGGCGCCGAAAAAGCGAAGGGCCGCGCCTCCCTTGGGAAGGCGCGGCCCTTGTCGAGCGGCCCGGAGCCGGCCGGCGGGGGTCGTCGAGACCCCTGCGGCCGGCCCTTCAGGGCTCCTAGCGGAAGAGCGACAGGATGCTCTGCGAGTTCGAGTTGGCGATCGACAGGGCCTGGATGCCGAGCTGCTGCTGCGTCTGCAGCGCCTTCAGCCGGGTCGATTCCTTGTTCATGTCGGCGTCGACCAGCGTACCCACGCCGCGGTCGATGGTATCCATCAGCGTCTGGACGAAATCGGTCTGGTCCGAGATCTGCGACTTCTTCGCGCCGATGGTGGAGGCAGCCGACGTGACCTTGGAAATCCAGGAGTCGACGGCGTTCATGTCGTTGCTGCACCGTCAGCTGGTCGGCATTGGTGATGTCGATGCCCGTGAGGCCGACGCCGCCCGTGTCCGCACCCGCCGTATCGGTGGAGCCGGTGAAGCCGATGGTGGCCGCGGTCGTCGTGTCCGCCTGGTTGGCGGTGACGCCGGTGATCGAGGCCGCAGACGACGCGCCGACCGTGTTGGAGGTCAAGACGAGGTTGCCGGAACCGTCCTTGCTGGCGGTGGCGCCGCTCAGGCCGGCGTTCAGGCCGGAGACCAGGTCGTCGATCGAGAAGGTGCTGACGTCGGCGACGGTGACGTTGACCGTCTGGGCCTGGCCGTCGACCGTCAGCGCGATGTCGAGGGAATCGCCGTTGGCCATGGAGCCGGCGCGTGAACGAGAACGCCGAGCTGGAAACCGCCGTGCCCGACGTGCCGGAATCCTCCAGCAGGCCCTTCGCGGTGGTGCTGGCGTCGAAGAGGCCGGTCTTGGTGGTGTCGACGTCGATCGTGCTGAGCGAGATCGTGCCGCTGCTGTCGCGTGTCAGCGAGGCGACGACGCTCTGCACGGTGTCGCCCTTCGAGGAATCGATGGACAGCCAGTTGGAGCCGGAGAAGCTGGCGGAGGTGGCGATGCTCTGGATCGTGCTCACCTTGCTCGCGATGTCGGCCTGGATCTTGGACTTGTCGACGCCCGGCTGCTGCGCGGTCACGAGGTCGGCCTTGATGGAGTTCAGATTGTCGATGACCGAGTTCATGCCGGTGTAGGCGGTATCGACCGTCGAGGCGCCGAGGCCGAGCGCGTCGGAAACGGCCGAAAGCGACTTGTTGTCCGAACGCATGGTCGTCGCGATCGACCAGTAGGCGGCGTTGTCGGACGCGCCGGCGACGCGCAGGCCCGACGAGATGTGGCTCTGGGTCGTGTCGAGCTGCTGGTTGATGGAGCGCAGCGTCTGCAGCGCCGCCATGGCGGACGTGTTCGTGAGGATGCTGTTGGACATGAGGTTATCCCTTGTCGAATATGGGGAGAAACAGGGACATACCGGACTGCGAAGAAGGTCTTACCGGTTCTGGGGACGAGGCATCATGCCATTCGGACCGCGCGTCAGTGGCGGCCGACCCCCCAATGTTGCCCGAGAGAATGGCACCCGCTCCCTTTCGAAACCTTTAACGGGGAGCGGACGGCCGAATTACGGTCACCGACAGGTTAAATCATTTCTAGGGGAAGTGGGAACCGGCTTTCCGTCCCGGGCGGAACGGACGCCGGGGCCGTCAGTGGAAGGAGCGTACCAGGCTGCCGACGAGCAGGTTCCAGCCGTCGATCATCACGAAGAAGAGGATCTTGAAGGGCAGCGAGATCGTCGTCGGCGGCAGCATCATCATGCCCATCGACATGGTGATGGTCGCGACGACGAGATCGATCACCAGGAAGGGCAGGACCACCAGGAAGCCGATTTCGAAGCCGCGCCGGATCTCCGAGATCATGAAGGCCGGGATCAGCACGCGCAGGTCGATCCGGTTGCCCGAGCCGACGTCCTCTCCGCGCTCCTTGGCCAGGTCGACGAAGAGCGCCAGGTCCTTGCCGCGCGTATTGGCCGACATGAAGGTCCGGAACGGCTCGGCGATGCGCGTCATCGCCTCCTTCTCGTCGATCTTGTTGGCGATCAGCGGCTGCACGCCGTTCTGCCACGCGCTGTCGAAGGTCGGAGTCATGACGTAGAACGTCATGAACAGCGCCAGGCTGATCAGGATCAGGTTGGCCGGCGTCGTCTGCAGCCCCATGCCGGAGCGCAGGATCGAGAACGCGATCACGAAGCGCGGGAAGCTCGTCACCATCACCAGGATGCCCGGCGCCACGGACAGCACCGTCAGCAGCCCGAAGGTGCGGATGATCCAGCTCGCCGCCGATCCGTCGATCGGCGTGTTGAAGAGATTGCCGGGAAACTGCTGGGCGCCGGCGGCGACCGTGGTCAGGAGGAGGATCGCCGCGGAGAGGAAATATCGGTTCATTCGACCACGAACGTCCTGATCAAGAGCGTCGTCACGCGGCCCTTCGACCGGAGCCGGGCGCGTTCCTGAAGATCGTTGCGCAGGTGCTCGAAGCCGCGCGCGCCCTCGATCTCCTGCAGCGACAGCGTCCGCAGATAGGCCATGAGGTCCTGGTGGATCGCCTCCGCGGTCGCCACGTCCGGCTTGTCGCGGAAGATGAGCGACACCTCCAGGCGGATCCACTTGTCGGCGGGGTAGGTGAGGTTTGTCGTCAGCGGCTGCAGGAGGACGACGCCGTTCGCCTCCGTCGAGATCTCCTCCTTCTTGACCGCCTCCTCGCGCTTGCCCTTGTCGTGCTCGACGTGCATCGCCGCCTTGTCGGCGGTCGCCGTCTTCTGCGGCGCGATCATGCTGCCGAGAAGCCATCCGCCGCCGGCGGCCACCACCGACAGCCCGGCGACGGCCGCGATGGTGACGATCGGCGAACCCGATTTTTTCGGGGCCTCGTCCTCGCTTGCGATCGCTGCTGCCATGGTTGCGCTGGTCCTCCTAGGCGCTCAGATGGGGGAAAACTTGTCGACGACCTGCTGGCCGACCGGCGGGTTCTGGATCTCGCTGAGCCGGCCGCGCCCGCCGTAGGAAATCCGCGCCTCGGCGATCTTCTCGTAGGAGATCGTGTTGTCCGAGTTGACGTCGCGCGGCCGCACGATGCCGGCGACGTTCAGGATGCGCAGTTCCTGGTTGACGCGCACCTCCTGCGAGCCGCTGATGACGAGGTTGCCGTTCGGCAGGATCCCGGTCACCACCGCCGCGACCCTGAGGTCGAGCTTCTCCGAGCGCGCGATGGATCCGTCGCCCTTCGTCGAGGTGTTCGAGCCGAAGTCGATTCCCGCCGAGGCGCTGCCGCCCGCGCCGCCCGTATCGAAGGTGCCGTCGAGATTGATGCCGCTCTTGTTCTGGCGGCTGCGGTCCGTCTGGTTGTCGAAGGTGGCCTTGTCGTTGATGGCGATGTTGACCGTCAGGATGTCGCCGACCTGCATGGCACGGGCGTCCTTGAACAGTGCGCTCTGGCTGTCGCGCCACAGCGAGAAGCCCTGCCGGCGCGGCGGCGGCGCCTTCGGATAGAGCGCCATTTCGGCCGTCTGCCCGTATTCGAGGCCGCTGCCGATCGGGCTCATGGACGGGGCGCGGCCGATGTCGTTCATGCCGGCGCCGCAGCCGGCGAGCGCGAGAAGCATCGGCAGAGGCAGGAGGAGCCGCTTCATGACGGGTGCCTCGACGTGTTGGGATCGCCGGCGCTGGCGATGATGCCGGCGAGCCGGGCCGCCTTCTCCGCCTTCATCTCGTTGAGGATGGCGCTCGCCTTGTTGGACGGGAGCTTCATGATGATCGCCGCCGCGATGTTCGGGTCGAGGAGCTCGAGCTGGCTCGCCGCCGCGTCCGATTCCATCTTGTTGTAGATGTCGACGAGCCCGGCCTGGGCCGACTTTAGGAAGTCGTTGCGCCGCGTCAGCCAGTCTTCGTATTCGGCCCGCTTGGCCTCCAGCGCCTTCATGCGCGTGTCGATGCCGGTCTTGAGGTCCGCGAGCTCCTGCTTCTGGATGAGGTAGCGCCGGTCGCGGGCGGCGTCTGCGATGTTGGTGCAGAACCGCTCCACGTCCCCCGCCGCCGGATCGGCCCCGCCGGCGGCGTCCTGCGCGAAGGCCGGCGCCTGCAGGAGAAGCGCCAGGACGACCGCGAGGCCGGCGAGCGCGGCGGCTCGATCGAGGGCCCTCATTGCAGCACCAGTTCGGCATGCAGCGCCCCGGCCGACTTGATGCCCTGCAGGATGGCGATGATCCCGTCCGGCTTGACGCCGATCCGGTTCAGGCCCGCGACGAGCGACTGCAGGTCGGGGCCGTTGATGATCGCCACCTTGCCGCCCTCGGCCTGCGCGGCGATGTCGGTTCCGGGCGTCACCACCGTCTTCCCCTTCGAGAAGGGCTCGGGCTGGGAGACTTGCGGATGCTCCGAGACCTGCACGGTCAGCGTCCCGTAGCTGACCGCGACCCGCGAGATCTTTACGTCCTGGCCGATGACGATGGTGCCGGTTCGCTCGTTGATCACCACCTTCGCCGGCGTGTCGGTGCGCACCACCAGGTCCTCGATGTGCGCCATCAGGCGGGTGAGGTCGGCCGCCCTGGGCCGCCGCACCGTCACGACGGAGGCGTTCTGCGCGTTCGCCAGCGGCTCGTGATAGCGGGCGGCGCCGAAGCGGTTGATGGCGTCGGCGATCGCGACGGCGGTGGAGAAATCGGGATCGTGCAGCTGCAGGACGAGGCCGTCGTCGCTCTTGAAGGCCTTCGGGATCTCGCGCTCGACGATCGCCCCGTTCGGCACCCGGCCCGACGTCGTCACGCCCTGGTCGAGCTTTGCGCCCTGGCCCTGGGCGGCGAAGCCCGAGACGACGAGCGAGCCCTGGGCCACGGCATAGATCTTCCCGTCGGCGCCGGTCAGCGACGTCATCACGAGCGTGCCGCCCCTCAGCGACGTGGCGTCGCCGAGCGATCCGACGGAGACGTCGATGCGCGAGCCCCTGCTGGAGAAGGGCGGCAGGTTCGCCGTCACCATGACCGCGGCGATGTTCTTCGCCCTGACTGCCGCGCTTTCCGTCGCGATCCCGAGATTTTCCAGCATCGCCTGGATCGACTGCGCCGTGAAGGGCGAGTTGCGCAGGCTGTCGCCCGTCCCCTGCAGGCCGACGACGAGGCCGTAGCCGATCAGCTGGTTGTCCCGCGCCGCCTGCAGCGAGGTGATGTCCTTGATGCGCGAGCCCGCCGCCGCCGGGAACGCGGCCGAAGCCGCCGCGACGAGCGCGGCGAGGGCGAGCGCGATGCGGCCGGCGCGCGTCATCGCCCGGCCACCTGCACCGTGTCGTCGGCCGCCACCGTCCCGCTGACGGTGATGCCGCTCTCGATGTTGCGCACGCGGATGAGATCGCCGACCGCCGCGTTCTGCAGCGGCATGCCCGGAGCGGTGATCGTCAGGTCGCCGTCGCTGTAGACGAGGCGCACCTGCTTGCCGCGCTCGACGGCGTAGGGCAGGCGGAAGGAGGAGGACGGGATCACCCGCCCGGGCAGGAGCGTGCGTGTCGCCACCATCCCCTCCAGCTGCGAGATGTCGTGGACGTAGTCGCTGCGCACGTTGGGATTGGTGACGTCGACTTCCGAAAGTTTCGACGTGTCGATGAACTGGCCGGGATAGATGACGACGGTCGGCACCACGGCCACGGGAGCGTCGCCGGCTCTTGCCGCGAGCACCGGCACGAGCGACAGCCCGGCGACGAGCAGCGTGCGCGGCAGCGCGCGGCGCAGCCCTTCGATGATGAGGCCAAACGTCATGTTTGCCCGTCCTTCTTCGCCCTATCCCAGGCTCTTGGAGACCACCGAAGACATCTCGTCGGCGGCCTGGATGACCTTGGAATTCATTTCGTAGGCGCGCTGTGCGGAGATCAGGTCGGTGATTTCCTTCACCGGATCGACGTTCGACGATTCCAGGTAGCCCTGCTGGATGTTGGCGAATCCCGGGTCGTTCGGATTGGCGACGACCGGGCTTCCCGAGGCGTCCGTCTGGCGGAAGAGATTGTCGCCGAGCGGCTCGAGCCCCGCCTCGTTGGCGAAATTGGCGATGGTCAGCTGCCCGACGCTGGTCTGCGTCGTGCTGTTGCCGACCTGCGCGAAGACCTGGCCGCTGCGCGAGATGGTGATCTTGGAGGTGTTCTGCGGGATGGTGATCGAGGGCTCGACCGCGTATCCGTCGGCGGTCACGAGCTGCCCGTTCTGGTCGGTGTTGAAGGCGCCGGCGCGGGTGTAGAGCGTGTTGCCCTGCGCGTCCTTCACCTGGAACCAGCCGCGCCCGACGAGCGCGAGGTCGAGGTCGTTGCCCGTCTGGGTCAGTTGGCCCTGCATGTGCAGGTTGCGCACCGCCACCGTCTGGACGCCGAGGCCGATATGCGCGCCCTCGGGCACCACCGTGCCGTTGGCCGAGTTCGGCACGCCTTCCGTCCGCTCCGTCTGGTAGATGAGGTCGGAGAACTCCGCCCGCGACCGCTTGTAGCCGGTGGTGTTGATGTTGGCGATGTTGTTGGCGATGACTTCCAGATTGGTCTGCTGGGCGTTCATGCCCGTTGCGGCGATGGCAAGCGCTCTCATGGCGTTGGTCCTCAGATCGACATTCGGCTGATTTCGAGATAGGCGGAAACGATCTTGTCCCGGATCGCGATCGCGGTCTGGAGCGACTGCTGCGCGCTCATCACGGCGTCGACGACCTCCCGGGTCGTCGCCTCTCCCTTGAGGCCCTGGACGGAGACGGTCTCCGCCTGGCGCAGGTCGCCGGCCATGTCGCCCGCCATGCGGGCGAGCGTCGCGCCGAAGCCGGCGCCCGCTTCGGCTGCCGACGGCGTGCCGCCGGCCGCGTCCGCGCCGCCTGCCGAAGCGCTGGGCGCCGCCGTTGCGAGGCCCCGGGCGAGCGACAGGGCGGAAACTGGGCCGAAGGCGTCGATCATGCTTACGTCCTCAGGAGGTCGATCGTCATGGAGATGAGATCGCGCGCCTGCTTGATGGTCTGGAGGTTGGCCTCGTAGGACCGGTTGGCCTCGCGCATGTCGGACATCTCGGTGATCATGTTGACGTTGGGCATCTTCACCATGCCCCTGGCGTCGGCCGCGCGGTTGCCCGGATCGTAGATCTCGGTGAAGGCGGTGGGATCGGTGTCGACGCGGTCGACCTTCACCTCCGATGCGCCGCTGCGGCGGTCGACAACCGAGGAGAAATCGACGACCTTGCGGCGATAGGGGTCGGAACCGGGCGACGTGCCGGTCGTCTGCGCGTTGGCCATGTTCTCGGAGACGACGCGCAGCCGCGTCGACTGGGCGTCGAGGCCCGAGGCGGCCACCTTGAGAGCGGCGGTCAGCGGATCGGTCATGACTTCACCGTCATCATCATCATCTGGTGGAAGGAGCGCACGACGCCCGTATTGAGCTCGAATTCGCGGCGGATCTCGCCGCTGCGCATCAGTTCGTGCGCGAGGTCGACGCTGTTGCCCGAGGGCTTCAGCGCGATGCCGCCGTCGACCGGCTCGGTGCGGACCGCTCCGACGGCGGAATCGTCCTTGATGTGCAGCGCGCTCGTCGCCGCTAGGCCCTGTGCGCCGCCGCGGTCCATCTTGTCGAGCACCGAGGAGAACGGCTCCACGTCCATGGCCTTGTAGCCCGGCGTGTTCGCGTTCGCCACGTTCCCGGCCACCACGTCCTGCCGGACGGACAGCCAGTGCGCCTGCGCCGCGGCGATTTGAAACAGCTGAATCGGCTGCATGCCCTTCTCCGTCATCGTCGCGGGCAGCTTAGAGGGACAATCTTGCGTCAGACTTGCGGGCCGAGGGGCGGCAATGCCGGCCGCCGGCGCTTTCAGGGGCCGACGACGTCGCCCGCGGAGGTGACGATCGCCCACCGTCCACCGACCTTGCGGTAGCCCGTCAGGGTGCTCCTGTCCGGAAGCTCCGAGCCGACGCCGACCAGGTACATGCCCTCGGAGTCGGCGATCAGCGCCTGCCCGTTGACGACGTGCACCAGCCGGAAGGGCCTCCCCGGAAAGGGCTGCTCCGGACGGCCGCCGCGCCGCATCCGCTCGAACGGCTTGCCGATGTCGCCGACCGTGCCGGTCTCCAGATCGTCGAGCCGCGCGCGCACCCGCGCCATGTCGTCGGCCCTGCGCCCGAACGGCCGGACGGAGCCGCCGGCGCCGGATCCGGCCGAACTCTCGCGGTGGCCGGACAGCCGCAGGTGGCCGTCGTTGCGGATGCCGAGGCCGTGGCCGCCGTTCATGGCGTACCAGGGCAGGAAGGCGGCACAGCCGGCGACCCCGAAGACGGCGAGCGCCAGCAGGCGGTCGGACGAAAGGAGCTTCCCCCGCGGCGCCCTCTGCCGCCGCCTTGCCGTCGAGGCCGTCATCGCCGGGCCCCCGGAGCGTTGCCGCCGCGCGCCTGCGGATCGGCGATGCCGGCGGCCGCCTTCATCGCCTGCGCGAGATCGTCGAAGGCGTCGGCGGCCGGCCCGTCGCCGGGTGCCTGCTTCAGCGCCTCGTATATGACGGGGACCTGCCGCACGGCCATGTCGAGGTCGGGGTCGTTGCCCGGCCTGTAGCCGCCGATCAGCCGGAGGTCGCTGGTCTCCTCGAAGCGGTGGATCAGGGCCTTCAGCCGGAGGACGAGCTTCTGCTCGTCGCCGCGCCAGGCCTTCGGCGCCAGCCGGGAGACGGAGGCCAGCGGATCGATCGGCGGATAGCGGCCCTCCTCGGCGAGCGACCGGTCGAGGACGATGTGGCCGTCGAGGATCCCGCGCGCCGAATCGGCCACGGGGTCGTTGTGGTTGTCGCCGTCGACGAGCACCGAGACGATGGCCGTGACGGTGCCGGATCCCACCGCCCCGGGGCCGGCGCGTTCGAGCAGCTTCGGCAGTTCGGTGAACACCGAGGCCGGATAGCCGCGCGCCACCGGCGCTTCCCCGGCCGCCATCCCCACCTCGCGGATCGCATGGGCGAACCGGGTGACGCTGTCGACGATCAGCAGCACGTTCTCGCCCGCGTCCCGGAAATGTTCGGCGACGGTGACGGCCGTCAGCGGCGCCATCTTGCGCATCGTCGGGCTTTCGTCGCTCGTGGCGACCACCGCGACGGTCTTCGCCATGCCGGCGCCGAGCGTGTCCTCGATGAACTCGCGCACCTCGCGTCCCCGTTCGCCGACGAGGGCGATGACGCATCGGTCGAAGGCGTCGGCCCGCGCCAGCATCGACAGGAGCGTCGACTTGCCGACGCCCGATCCCGCGAAGACGCCGAGGCGCTGCCCGAGGCACAGCGGCGAGAAGATGTCGATCGCGCGCACGCCCGTGCGGAAGCCCCGCTCGACGCGCTCGCGCGTCATCGATCCCGGCGCCGGGTTCGTGATCGGCCGCGGCGTCGTGCCGGGCGGCAGCGGTCCCGCGCCGTCGATCGGCCGGGCCAGCGCGTCGATCGTCCGGCCGCACCACCCCCGGTCCGGCGCGATCCTGAACGCGCCGCGGCGCACCACCCGGTCGCCGATGCCGATCGGCTCCCCCGGCTCGATCGGGCAGACGACGACGCTTTCCGGCTCGACGCGCACCACCTCGCCCAGGCTGATGCGGCCGCCGGCGCTCTCGTGCGCGACGAAATCGCCGAGCCGCACATGCCTGGAAAGGCCGCAGACGCCGTAGTGGCCGGCCGAGATTGTCCGTACGCGGCCGCCATGGAGGACCTGCTCGCCGGGCGAGGCGAACCGCCGCGACACCCGGGCGAGCCGCGCCAGCTCCGGCGAGAGCGTCGCCGCGCCGGCTGCCGCCGGTTCCGTCTGGGTCTGGAGGTCTGCGTTCACCGGCCGGCCCGTACGTCCATCGTCAGCTTCCGCCGAGGACCTTGACCGCCTCGTCGAGCGAGCCGCTGGTCTGCCGGTCCGCCGCCGCGACGTCGTCGAAGGCGCGCTGGACCATGATCAGCCTGGTCATCTCGGCGATCGGGTTGACGTTCGATTCCTCGACATAGCCCTGCAGCACGCCCTGGTCGGAGCGGTCGAGGATCGGCTGCGGCGCCCGGGCGGGGATGACGCCGGAATTCTCGAAGCGGCTGTAGCCGGCGGAAAGATCGGCGCCGTAGAGCCCGAGCGCGCCCACCAGCTTGCCGTTCTGCGTCAGCGAGCCGTCCTGTCCGGCCACCGGCGTCCCGGCCGTCGGGTCGAGCTGGATAGGCGCCCCGCCGCCGTCGAGCACCGGATAGCCCTTGACCGAGACGAGGTCGCCGTTGGGCGTCATGGAGAACCGGCCGTCGCGCGTCAGCACCTGCCCGGCCGGGGTGTCGAGGGCGAACCAGCCTTCGCCGCGCACCGCGAAATCGAGGTCGTTGCCCGTCTTCTGCAGCCCGCCGGAGCGGGTCGACAGGTAGTCCTGCCCCTCCGTGACGTAGGAGACGTCCGCCGCGGCCGAGCGCGAGATCATCTGGTCGAACTTGATCTGCGTCGCGCGGAAGCCGACCGTGTTCGCGTTGGCGACGTTGTCGGCGATCGTGTTCAGGCGGTTTTCCAGCGCGATCCGCGAAGACAGCGAGACGTAGAGTGCCGATTCCACCTGATGCGCCCCCTCGATACGGAAACTGCGGGCGACGGCCCGCCGAACTCGCCCCGACAATGACGGCGCCGGCTTGCGCGAGGCTTTCCCTTCCTCGCGCGGCCCGGCCGCTTCCGGTTCCTTCCGGGCCTTACAGCTTCACGCAAGCCTGACGACGTACTTCGGAACGGGGCGGCCTATGCATCGGGGAATTCTATCGCATGAACATCATTCTCGGCCTTGTGGTCACTTTCGGCTGCATTCTCGGCGGCTTCATGTTCATGGGCGGCGAGATTTCGGTGCTGATCCAGCCGGCCGAGTTCATCGTCATCGGCGGCGCGGCCATCGGCGGCTTCATCATGGCCAACCCGATGAAGACCATCAAGGACACCGGCAAGGCCTTCGGCGAGGCGATGAGGCACGCCGTCCCGAAGGAGCGCCAGTACCTCGACACGCTCGGCGTCCTCTACAGCCTGATGCGGGACCTCAGGACGAAGTCGCGCTCCGAGATCGAAGGCCATATCGACAATCCCGAGGAATCGGACCTCTTCAAGGCCGCCCCGACGGTCCTGAAGAACAAGGAACTCACCTCCTTCATCTGCGACTACGTCCGGCTCATCATCATCGGCAACGCCCGTCCCCACGAGATCGAGGCGCTGATGGACGAGGAGATCCACACCATCATGCGCGACAAGATGAAGCCCTACCAGGCGATGACCAGCATGGGCGACGCCTGCCCGGCCATCGGCATCGTCGCCGCGGTGCTGGGCGTCATCCACGCCATGGGCGCCATCGACCAGTCGCCGGAGATCCTCGGCGGGCTGATCGGCGCCGCGCTCGTCGGCACCTTCTTCGGCATCTTCCTGTCCTATTGCGCCGTCGGCCCGCTGGCGACCAACATCAAGATCGTGCGCGAGAAGCAGAACCGCCTCTACGTCATCGTCAAGCAGACGCTGCTCGCCTATATGAACGGCTCGGTCCCGCAGGTCGCGCTGGAGCACGGCCGCAAGACGATCTCCTCCTACGAGCGGCCGACCATCGACGCGGTCGAGCAGGAAATGATGAATCCGGGCGGCGGCGACGCCAAGGCGGCGTAGGCGGCCATGGCGGATCCCGAAACCACCGACCGGACAGCCCCGAACGGCATCGACGAAACCCTGCTGGCCCGCATGACCGGAAAGGCGGGCGATCCCGCGACGATCCGGCAGAAGGCCTCGGACCTCGCCGCGGCCCTGTGCGGGCCGCTCGAGGCGTCCATGGCCGAGACCGCCGGCCTGTCCGCGACGGTGGTCCCCGGGGACGTGGACCTCGCGCGCCGTTCTGCGCTCGAAGCGACGATCGGCGAGTCGGACGTCCGTTGCCCGGCCTCGATCCGGCCGTGGTGCCGCGACGTCTCGATGTCGACCGGCGCCGCGATGGCGATCGCCTTCGCCGGCAGCCTACTCGGCGGATCGGAGGCCGAGACCGCGGATCGCCCGCTTTCCCCGGTCGAGCTCGACATCTCGATCATGCTCTTCGAGCAGCTTCTCGATGCGCTGAAGCGCGTCCTCGGCCTGGGCGAAGCCGTGGCGGCGGCGGGCGCGCCGGTCGCCGCGCCGCCGGCGGAGGACGACGAGCGCCCGGACGCGCACGCGGTGATGATCACCCTCCAGGTCACGTTCGGCGGGCTTTCCGCGCCCCTGCGCATCCTCCTTCCGCAGGAAGCCGTCCTGAAGGCGACGATCGTCCTGCCGAAGCCGGAGGGCGCCGCGGCGTCCGACCCCCCGGAGTGGGCCGAGAGCCTGACGCGGCAGGTCAGGCGGTCCAACGTCACCCTAAGGGCGCGCATCAGCCTCGCGCAGATGACCCTCGGCGACATCGTGCGGATGAAGCCGGGCGACGTGCTGCCCTTTGCCGACGGGCGCGACGTCGACGTCCGGCTCGACGCCAACGGCCGCGACCTCGCCCGTTGCGAGCTCGGCCGGTCGGGCAGCCGCTACATGCTGCGGCTGCGCCCGGCGGCGAGCCTCGGGGCCGAACTCATGCGGGATATGCCGTGAGCGCCGCACGACGACCCCTCGGTCCGAAGCGGGCATGCATGCCCGGCGCAAGCTTGAAATGGAAAATGAACCCATGAGCACCGAAAAAGCAGCCACGGACGATCTCGCCGGCCCGGCCGGAGACGACGACGAGCTCGATCACGCCATCGACGAACTGCGCGGCGTTCTCCGGCAGGGCGCCGGGGAGACGGACGGCGCGGCCGGCCATGCCTCCGCCGGCGGCGCCATGGACGCCATCGCCGACTTCGGCGAGGAACCGGCGGCCGGCTTCGCCGCCGATGCCGGTCCGCGGCAATCGAGGTTCGACCTGGTCATGGACATACCCATCGACGTCGAGATCGTGCTTGGCGCGGCCCGCATGCCGGTCTCCGCCCTGATGAAGCTTTCCCAGGGCTCGACCATCGCGCTCGACCGGAAGATCGGCGAGCCGGTCGAGATCGTCGTCAACGGCCGCGTCATCGGACGCGGCGAGATCACCGTCCTCGAGGAAGACGAGACGCGGTTCGGCGTCCGGCTTCTCGAGGTCGACACCGACACCGGCAAGGGCTGACCCCGCATGCCCGGCTTCAACGAGTTTTCCTCCTCCGTGCCCGCGAAACCGCTGAGCAAGCCCGAGAAGGCGGCGGCGATCCTGCTTGCGATGGGCAAGCCCGTGGCGGGAAAGCTGCTCAAGTTCTTCGAGCAGTCGGAGCTGCAGACGATCATCGCGCGGGCGCAGACGCTGCGCTCCGTTCCCCCCGACGAGCTGGAAAGGCTGGTCGCCGAGTTCGAGAACCTCTTCACCGAGGGAGCGGGGCTGATGGACAACGCCAAGGCGATGGAGGGCATCCTGGAAGAGGGCCTGACACCCGACGAGGTCGACGGCCTGCTCGGCCGCCGCGTCTCCCTGGCCGAGCCGCGCATGTCGGTCTGGGAGCGCCTCGAAAAGGCCGATCCCGAGGTGATCATGGGCTTCCTCGAGAAGGAAAGCCCGCAGACCGCCGCCTATCTCGTCTCCATGTTGCCCGCGGCCCTGGCGGGCAAGCTGCTCATGCAGTTCCCGTCCGACCGGCGCGCCGACATCGTCCGCAGGGCGCTCAACATGAAGCGGGTGAACCCCCGCGTCGGCGCGATCATCGAGGAGCGGCTCGGCGCGTGGCTTGCCGAACGCGAGAGCGAGGCCGCGGCCGGCGGCTCCGACAAGGTCGTCGAGATGATGAACGAGCTCGCCAAGCCGGAGGTCGAGGAGCTGCTCGAAGGGCTGGAGACGATCAGCAAGGCCGACGCCGCCAAGGTGCGCCCGAAGATCTTCCTGTTCGAGGACATCGAGGCCATGCCGCTGAAGAGCCGGGTGGTGCTTTTCAACGACCTGTCGAGCGAGGTGATCACCATGGCGCTGAAGGGCGCTTCGGACGCGCTCAAGGAGGTCGTGCTGTCGGCGATCGGCGCCCGCCAGCGCCGCATGATCGAGGCCGAGCTCGGCGGCGAGACGCCGGGCGGCGCCCGCGACGTCGCCGTCGCCCGCCGGTCGGTCACGCAGGAGGCGATACGGCTCGCCGCCACCGGCGCCATCACGCTGCGGGAACCCGCGCCCGGCCGGGAAGCCGCCTGAGCGGCGCTGAACGGACCAGTTCCCCGTGGCCGACGATCAGGACAAGGACAGCAAGACAGAAGACCCGACCGAGAAGAAGATCCGGGACGCGGCCGAGAAGGGCAACGTGCCGTTCTCCCGCGAGGCGCCGATCTTCGCCTCGATCCTGGCGGCCTTCACCTACCTGGTCTTCTTCGTTCCGGCGGGGCTGCACCGGCTCGCCGAATCCCTCGGCGGCATCTTCGAGAAGCCGGACGAATGGCCCCTCGCCAACGGCAACGACGCCCTGTCGCTCTTCCATCACGTCTTCATGGCCGCCGGCGCGTTCCTGCTGCCCGGCTTCGCCCTGATGATCGGCTTCGGGCTCGCGGCCTCCATCCTGCAGAACGTGCCGAGCCCCGTCGCCGAGCGCATCCGCCCGCAGCTCTCCCGGGTCTCGCCGGCGAAGGGCTTCGGCCGCATTTTCGGAGCGTCGGGCCTCGTCGAGTTCGCCAAGGCGATCGCCAAGGTGCTCGTGGTCGGCGCCGTCGTGGCGCTCGCCATGAAGGGGAACTTCTTCGACACGCTGACCGCCATGGAATCCGAACCCTCCGTCATCCTGGTCATGATCGGCGGCGATACGCGGAAGATCCTGGTCGTCGTGCTCCTGGTCATGGCGGCCATCGCCGTCGCGGACCTTCTCTGGCAGCGCCATCACTGGTTCACCGAACTCAGGATGACGAAGCAGGAGGTCAAGGACGAGCTGAAGCAGACCGACGGCGACCCGATCCTCAAGGCGCGCCAGCGCTCGCTCCAGCGCGACCGGGCCCGCAAGCGCATGATGGCCGAGGTGCCGCACGCAACCATGGTCATCGCCAACCCGACCCACTTCGCCGTCGCCCTGCGCTACGTCCGGGAGGAGGGGGGCGCGCCGAAGGTCCTCGCCAAGGGCCAGGACCTGCTGGCGCTGAGGATCAGGGAGATCGCCGAGGCGCACGGCATCCCGGTTTTCGAGGATCCGCCTCTCGCACGCTCCATGTTTGCGCAAGTCTCGGTGGATAACTTCATTCCGCCGGTCTTCTACAAGGCGGTGGCCGAACTCGTTCACCGTGTCTACGCCGCCGACGGCCGGCGCAATCGCCAGACCTAGCGTTCACAGTTCCCGGGGCCCGAAGCCGAGATGAAACCCTGCCACTACCCTGCCGAGTGCGAAAAGATCGTCGCCGACGCCATGCGTCCCATCGCCAGCGAGCTGCGGCTGGTCGACGCCGCCGAGCTCATCTCGCTGCTCCGCTTCGAGCGCCATGGCGAGCTGGCCGACCTCGTCTCCGAATCGGCCGAGCTCTTCTACATGCCCGGGACGGTGTGCCTCGGCATCGGCGGCGACTACCACCTGGAATGGAAGGGCGAGCCGCGCATCGTCCTCGATCTCGAATTGAGGCCGCGGGGCGTGACCGTCTATCTCCGGCTGACCCTCCAGGACGAGACCGGCGGCGTGGAGATCGACCACATCGAGTTCGACAGTCCGTCGGACAACCCGGAAACGAACGTCGCCTTCCTCTCGGAGACGCTCGGCCGGTCCGCCTTCCTGCCGCGCCGGCGCGCCTGAGGGCTCGTTTCCGCATGCGGGTTGACAGCTGTCAACCGCCGGCGGCCCCGGTTGACAGCTGTCAACTTTCAGCCGCGCAGCCGCGCATGCGGCACCGAATAGATCCGGTCGCGCCCCAGGATGTGGGCCGACAGGCGCGCCAGGTCGAAGAGCCCGCGCATCGCCGGATGCCCGAGATCGAGCCCGCCCGAAAGCACGCCGAAGGCCGGCATGACGAGCCGGCGACCGTCGCTGGCGAAGCAGGGCCGCCTGACGCCCCGGCCGCGCCGGACGACGCGTGCGGCGGGATGCAGGTGCCCCGCGATCTCTCCCGCGCCGGCCGCGAGGCTCGGCTCGTGCCGGAGGGTCAGCCCTGCGAGATAGACCGCGTCGGCCGCCGTGCCGGGCAGGCCGTCCGGCGCCTGCGGATCGTGGTTGCCGGACACCCAGATCCAGTCGCGCCCCTGGCCGAGCCGGCGCAAATGGTCGCAGAGCGGCCCCGGCATGTGGGACGGCCCGAGGCCGTCGTGGAAGCTGTCGCCGAGGCTGACGACGGTCGACGGCCGGTAGCGGCCGACCGCCGCTTCCAGGAGCGCCAGCGTCGCCGCCGTATCGTAGGGCGGCAGCATCATGCCGCGCCGCGCGAAGGCCGCTCCCTTTTCCAGGTGCAGGTCGGAGACGACCAGCGTCCTGACGTCCGGCAGATAGAGCGCGCCGAGCGGGTCGCATACGGCCTCGGCCCCGGCCACGCAGATCGTCGCCGTCGCGGGTTCGGTATGTCCCAGCCGTAGAAGTGCGCTCATCCGGTTCATGCCTCGGCCCCGATCGTTCCACGTCTCACGCCAGGTCGCCGAGCGCCTCGGCGACGAGATCCTCCGCCGCCTCCTCGAGAACGGCGTCCTGCGCCTCGCCCACCACCTGCTCCTTGCCGATCTCCAGCATGATCGGCACGGCGAGCGGCGAGATCCGATCGAGCACCTTATGCCTGATTCGCCCCCTGATTCGCTTCAGCATATCCGCAAGCCGGCGAATATCCAGCAGTCCCCCCGCCGCGTCGGCCCGCGTCGCCTCCAGGAGGATGTGGTCCGGCTCGTGGGTACGCAGCACGTCGTAGACGAGATCGGTCGACACGGTCACCTGCCGCCCGGTCTTCTCCCGCCCCGGGTGCCGCCGCTCGATCAGCCCGGATATGATCGCCGCCGTCCGGAAGGTCCGCTTCAGCAGCCACGATTCCGCCATCCAGGCGTCGAGGTCGTCGCCGAGCATGTCCTCGTCGAAGAGTTCGGCGAGCGAGGGACTGCCGCGCCGGAAGAAGGCGGCCGGGTCCTTCATGGACCAGACGGCCAGCGCGTAGTCCGTGGCCACGAAGCCGAGGGGCTGCGCGCCGGCGCGGTCGAGGCGGCGGGTGAGGAGCATGCCGAGCGTCTGGTGGGCGAGCCGTCCCTCGAAGGCGTAGATCACCATGTAGAACCGGTTGCCGCGGGGAAAGGTCTCGACCAGCAATTCGTCCTGTCGCGGCAGCGCCGATTTCTCCTGCTGCAGCCGCAGCCAGTCCGCGACCTGGTCGGGCAGGGCGCCCCAGCGCCCGGGATCGGCCAGCATCGCCCGCACCTCCCCGGCGAGATAGGTCGACAGCGGGAACTTGCCGCCCGCATAGGCGGGGATCTTGGGGTCGGCGCTCGTCGTCTTGGAGACGATGCACTCGTTCTCGCGGATTCCCTCGAACCGCAGGACGCGCCCGGCGAACATGAAGGTGTCGCCGGGGACCATCTGCTCCAGGAAGTATTCCTCGACCTTGCCGAGCACCGGTCCGCCGCGCCCCGCGACCGCGCCGCCGCGCCGCGCCAGCCGGACGTTGAGCGCCGGCGCCTCGACGATCGTGCCCGCGTTAAGGCGGTACTGCTGCGCCGTGCGCGGGTTCGAGACCCGCCACAGCCCGTCCGGCCTCTGGCGGATACGGGCGTAGCGTTCGTAGGACCTGAGCGCGTATCCGCCGGTCGCCACGAAGTCGACGACCCGGTCGAACGTCGGGCGCGCGAGCTGCCGATAGGGCGAGGCCGTGCGCACCTCGGCATAGAGGGCGTCGGCCGAGAACGGCGCGGCGCAGGCCATGCCGAGCACGTGCTGGGCGAGCACGTCGAGCGCGCCCTCGCCGACGGGGGGCGTGTCCTGCGCGCCGAGATAGTTGGCGTCGAGCGCCGCCTGGCATTCCATCACCTCGAACCGGTTGGCCGGCACCAGGATCGCCCGGCTCGGCTCGTCCATGCGGTGGTTGGCCCGGCCGATGCGCTGGGCGAGCCGGCTCGCCCCCTTCGGCGCGCCGACATGGACGACGAGGTCGACGTCGCCCCAGTCGATGCCGAGGTCGAGGGTGGAGGTGGCGACCACCGCCCTGAGCCGGTTCGCCGCCATCGCCGCCTCGACCCGGCGCCGCTGCGCCACGTCCAGCGAGCCGTGGTGCAGCGCGATCGGCAGATTGTCCTCGTTGGCCTGCCAGAGTTCCCGGAAGAGGAGCTCGGCCTGCGAGCGCGTGTTGACGAAGATGAGCGTCGTCCCGTGCCGGCGGATCGCCGCATAGATCTCGGGGACGGCGTAGCGCGCCGAGTGGCCCGACCAGGGCACGCGCTCCTCCGACTCCAGGATGGAGATCTCCGGCTTGGCCCCGCCCTCGACGGTGATGCGCTCCGAAAGCCGCGGCTCGCCGCCCTCCTGCGCGACGAGCCATGCCTGAAGCTCCTCCGGAACCGCGACGGTCGCCGACAGCCCGATGGTCCTGAGGCCGGGGGCGAGCGTCCTGAGGCGCGCCAGCCCGAGGGCGAGCAGCTGCCCGCGCTTGGAGGTCACGAGCGAATGCAGCTCGTCGAAGACGATGGTGCGGAGGTCGCCGAACAGCCGTTCGGCTTCCGGCCCGGCGATCAGCAGCGCCACCTGCTCCGGCGTCGTCAGGAGGATGTCGGGCGGATCGGTGCGCTGGCGCTGGCGCTTGGCCTGCGGCGTGTCGCCGGTGCGCGTCTCGATTCGGATCGGCAGGCCCATCTCGGAGACCGGCCGCGCCAGGTTGCGCTCGATGTCGACGGCGAGCGCCTTGAGCGGCGAGACGTAGAGCGTGTGGACGCCGCGATAGGCGGCCCCCGGCTTGCGGCCGCCGCGCCGCGTCAGGTCGACGAGCGACGGCAGGAAGCCGGCGAGCGTCTTGCCCGCGCCGGTCGGGGCGATCAGCAGCGTCGAGAGGCCGGCCTCGGCCCTGGCGAGCAGGTCGAGCTGGTGCGCCCGCGGCCGCCACCCGCGTCCGGCGAACCATTCCGCGAACGGCGCCGGCAGGGCCGGTCCGTCGGACGGTTCGGTGTCGGTGGGCTCCTGTCTCACCAGCGGCAATCTAGCGCTTCCAGGAAAAGTGGGAACCGGTTTTCCGTCCGGAAGCGCGAAGGAGAGAATCATGCTTCCAGGAAAAGCGGAAACCGGTTTTCCGTCCGGAAGCGCGGCAGCCTCCGCCGTCACCCTCACCCCCACCGTCGTCACCCTCACCCCCACCGTCGTCGCCCTCGCCCCCACCGTCGTCATCCTCGGGCTTGTCCCGAGGATCTACAGTCGGCGCCGCATCCCCGGCGGGCGTTGGTGGATCCTCGCCACAAGGGCGAGGATGACGGAGCGAGACGAGGGTGCGACTGGAGGCGCGCTTCCAGGAAAAGTGGTAACCGGTTTTCCGTCCGGAAGCGCGGCAGCCTCCGCCGTCACCCTCACCCCCACCGTCGTCACCCTCACCCCCACCGTCGTCACCCTCACCCCCACCGCCGTCATCCTCGGGCTTGTCCCGAGGATCTGCAGTGGGCGCCGCATCCCCGGCGGGCGTTGGTGGATCCTCGCCACAAGGGCGAGGATGACGGAGCGAGGGGAAGACGGGGTGCGAATGGAGGCGCGCTTCCAGGAAAAGTGGAACCCGGTTTTCCGTCCGGAAGCGCGTAAGCAAAGAACCATGCTTCCAGGAAAAGTGGAACCCGGTTTTCCGTCCGGAAGCGAGTGCCGGCGCCGGGGCCCGGGCGAAGCCGGAGCGTGCGCGCCTTTCCGACGCCGCGTCGACGGCCTATCTAACCCCGGACGATGCGCGCGACCGACCTGCTCTCACCGCGGCCGGAGGGCCTCTACTGTCCGCCCGGCGATTTCCACATCGATCCGGTGCGGCCGGTGGCGCGCGCCCTCGTGACCCATGGCCATGCCGACCACGCGCGCGCCGGCCACGGCAGCGTCATGGCGACGCGCGAGACCCTGGACATCATGGCGATCCGCTACGGCGAGGATTTCGCCGGCGCCACCCAGGAGGCGCGCTTCGGCGAGACGACCGACCTCGGCGGCGTGCGCGTGCGCTTCCATCCGGCCGGCCACGTGCTCGGATCGGCGCAGATCTCGGTCGAGAAGGACGGGTTCCGCATCGTCGCCTCGGGGGACTACAAGGTCCGGCCCGACCCGACCTGCGCCCGCTTCGAGCCGGTCGCCTGCGACGTCTTCATCACCGAGGCCACCTTCGCGCTTCCGGTCTTCCGCCACCCGGAGCCGGAGGACGAGATCGACCGGCTGATCCGCTCCACCGCGCAGTTCCCGGAGCGGACCCACCTCGTCGGCGCCTATTCGCTCGGCAAGGCGCAACGCGTCATCCGCCTGCTGCGCGACCGCGGCTACGACAGGACCGTCTTTATCCACGGCGCGCTGGCGAAGCTCTGCGACTACTACGCCGCCCGCGGCATCGACCTCGGCGACCTCGCGCCGGCCACCGTGGAGACGGGCAGGAAGGGCGATTTCGCCGGCGCGATCGTCGTCGGGCCGCCGGCCGCCTTCGCCGACCGCTGGGCGCGGCGCTTCCCGGACCCCGTCGCCTGCTTCGCCTCCGGCTGGATGCGGATACGCCAGCGCGCCCGCCAGCGCGGCGTGGAACTGCCGCTGATCCTGTCCGACCACGCCGACTGGACCGAACTCACCGAAACGATCGCGGCGGTCGGGCCCGGCGAGGTCTGGGTCACCCACGGCCGCGAGGAGGCACTGGTGCGCTGGTGCGCGCTGCAGGGCGTCTCCGCCCGGCCGCTCCACCTCGCGGGCTACGAGGACGAGGCCGAATGAACCGCTTCGCCGAACTGCTCGACCGCCTCGTCCTGACGCCGTCGCGCAACGGCAAGCTCAGGCTGCTCGCCGACTATTTCCGCGCCGTGCCGGACCCGGACCGTGGCTATGCGCTCGCCGCCATCACGCGCGACCTGGAGTTCAACTCGGTCAAGCCCGCCATGCTGCGCGCCCTGATCGCCGAACGCATGGACCCGGTGCTGTTCGGCTATTCCTACGACTATGTCGGCGACCTCGCCGAAACCATCTCGCTGGTGTGGCAGAGGCCCGACACCGGCGCGAACGCGGTCCCGGGCGTCGCCGACGTGGTGGAGGCGCTGATGCGCGCCTCCCGCATGGAGGGCCCGAAGCTCGTCGCCGGCTGGCTCGACCGGATGGATGCCTCCGCCCGCTACGCGCTGCTGAAGCTCGTGACCGGCGGCATGCGCGTCGGCGTGTCGGCCCGGCTCGCCAAGCAGGCGCTCGCCGATTTCGGCGATGTCGACGTCACCGAGATCGAGGAACTCTGGCACGGGCTGGAGCCGCCCTACGAGGCGCTCTTCGCATGGCTCGAAGGCCACCGCGAAAAGCCGGAGAACCTCGCGGCCGCGCCGTTCCGCCCGGTGATGCTCGCCGGCCCGCTGGAGGAGGAGGATTTCGGCCGGATCGACCCCGCCGACTATGCCGCCGAATGGAAATGGGACGGCATCCGGGTGCAGGCGACGGTCGAGCGCGGCACGCGGCGGCTCTATTCGCGCACCGGCGACGACATTTCCGCGACCTTCCCGGACCTCGTCGAGCACATGGACTTCGAGGGCGCCATGGACGGCGAGCTCCTGGTCGGCCGGCCGGGCGAGGCGGGCATCGTCGTCGGCACCTTCGGCGACCTGCAGCAGCGCCTCAACCGCAAGACCGTCTCGGCGAAGCTCCTGAAGGACTATCCGGCCTTCGTCCGGGTCTACGACCTGATGCAGGCCGGCCCGGACGACCTGCGCGCCCGCAGCTTCGCCGAGCGCCGCCGCCGGCTCGAGGACTTCGTGGCGGCACTGCCGCCGGAGCGCTTCGACATGTCGCCGCTGATCGCGTTCGACGACTGGGACGCGCTCGCCCGCCACCGCGCCGAGCCGCCGCATCCCGTCGTCGAGGGCGTCATGCTGAAGCGATGGGATTCGGCCTACGTCCCGGGCCGGCCGAAGGGCCCCTGGTTCAAGTGGAAGCGCGACCCGTTCCTGATCGACGCGGTGCTGATGTACGCCCAGCGCGGGCACGGCAAGCGGTCGAGCTTCTATTCCGACTACACCTTCGGCGTCTGGAAGGGCGAGGAGCTCGTCCCCGTCGGCAAGGCCTATTTCGGCTTCACCGACGAGGAGCTGAAGTCGATCGACAAATATGTCCGGGACAACACCGTCGACCGGTTCGGCCCGGTGCGCAGCGTCCGTGCGACGGCGGCGCACGGCCTGGTGCTCGAGGTCGCCTTCGAGGGGCTCAACCGGTCCGCCCGCCACAAGTCCGGCGTCGCCATGCGCTTCCCCCGGATCTCCCGGCTCAGATGGGACAAGCCGGCCGCCGAGGCCGACCGGATCGAGACGCTCGAACGCATGATCGAAGCGGCGGAGCGCGCGGCCGGACTTTGAGGGCGAGGGAACACTTGTGCCGCCATCTTTCCGCGCCTATGTCTGCGGCAATCGAGGCGCCATCGAGAGGCTGGGAATGTCGGGCAGGGTCACGCAATTTCTGGGCGATACGCCGGGACGCACGGCGGTCAAGCTGCTCGTCGTCTCCTTCATCGTCGGCGTCGTCATGAGCGCGCTCGACTGGTACCCCGTCGACGTCTTCTATGCCGCCCGCGACTTCCTGCAGAACCTCTGGGAAACAGGCTTCGCCGCGCTCGGGCGCTTCGGTCGATACCTCGTGCTCGGCGCGGTCGTCGTGGTCCCGGTCTTCCTGGTCATTCGCCTGATGTCCACCCTCGGCCGCCGGCGCGGCTGATCCCGTCCCCCCGAAAGGATCCGCAAGCGTGATCTCAAGCGTGATCTCAAGCGTTCGCCGAAACCTGTCCGCCGCGCTCGTGCTCGGATCCTGCGCGATCGGCCTCGCGGCCTGCGGCTCCCCCCGGGCGGGCGGCGAGGCGACCGGCGCGAAAATCGTGAGCGGCAGCGCGATCGCCGGCGTCAATGCCTTTCGCGCCGCAAACGGCGAACCGGCCCTCACGGTCGACGCCCGCGCCTCCGGGGCGGCCCTCGACCAGGCGCGGAACATGGCCGTCCACCAGGTGATGGAGCACAATATCGGCATCGGCGCCGATTTCGCCCGCCGCATGAAGCGGAACGGCGTGCCCCTGCCGGCGGCCGAGAACATCGCCAGCGGCCAGAGCTCCGTCGGCGCCGCGCTCGAGGCCTGGGAAAAGTCTCCCCCGCACCGGCGCAACATGCTCGGCAAGGCCTATTCCGGCGTCGGCGTCTCCGTCGCGACCGACGCGAAGACGGGCCGGCCCTACTGGGCCATGGTCCTGACCGGCGGCTGAAGGCCGGTTTCCGGCTAGAGCGCTTCCAGGAAAAGTGGAAACCGGTTTTCCGTCCGGAAGCGCGTAAAGACAATGCGTTAGAGCCTGTCCGCGCTTCACGGAATCGCGGACAGGCTCTAGGCGAATTCGGCTGCCGTGCGGAACAGGATGGCGTGCCGCATGGCGAGCGCATCGACGTCGCGGGAGTAGCCTCCGCCGATGACGCCGCAGAGCGGGATGCCGTGCCGCCGGAAGAACGAGATGACCGCCGCGTCGCGCCGTTTCAGCCCCTCGTCGGTGAGCGCCAGCCGGCCGAGCCTGTCGTCGCGATGCGGGTCGACGCCGGCATTGTAGAAGACGATGTCCGGGCGGCTTTCGCCGAGCGTGCGCGGCAGCAGGGCCGCGACCGTTTCCAGATAGGCCTCGTCGCCGAGGCCGTCGGCCAGCGCAACGTCGATGTCGGAGCGCGCCTTGACCTGCGGGTAGTTCCGGTGCGCGTGGACGGACACGGTGCAGACGGACGGGTCGCCGGCGAAGATCTCCGCCGTTCCGTCGCCCTGGTGCACGTCGAGATCGACCACCAGAGCCCGGGAAATCTCCCCGTCGGCCAGAAGCAGCTTCGCCGCCACGCCGACGTCGTTGAACGTGCAGAAGCCGGCGCCGTGCGGATGCCGCGCATGGTGGCTGCCGCCGGCCGTGTTGCAGGCGATGCCGTGCTCGAGCGCGAGCCGCGCCGCCATGATCGTTCCGGCGACGGCCGTGCGCGCCCGGAGCGACACCTTCTCGGAGACCGGGAAGCCGATGGCCTTCTCGATGGCGACGGGCACGCGCGCGGCGATCACCTGGTCGACATAGGCGCGCTCGTGCGCCAGCGCCAGCCAGGCGCCGGGCGCAGGCGTCGGAATGCGGATCGTCGTGTCGTCGAGCAGGCCCTCCTGCCGCAGCACCGCCCCGAGCCGCGAATACTTGCCCATCGGAAATCGATGGCCGGGATCGAAGTCCGCGTCGTAGTTCGGGTTGTGCACGATCGAAAGCGCCATCGCCCTCTTTATAGGCGCACCGTCGCCGCCGGCCAGCCGCGCGGCCGCCGACGGCCCCGAAAAACGCATTGCTTTCGGCCGGGCCGCATGCAAGTTACGGCAATTCCAGGAGAGTCCGAGGAGCTACCCCGTGTCGGAAGGCTGCACGGAAGACGACGCGTCGGCCGGCGGTGCGCGGCCCGTTCGGCCGTTCGCCGTCACCCATCGCGCCGTGCTCGCCATCGCCGTGCCGATGACGCTCGCCTTCCTGACGACGCCGCTGCAGGGGCTCGTCGATACCGGTGTCGTCGGCCAGCTGGGGCAGGCGGCGCTGATCGGCGGCCTGGCGGTGGGCACCGTCGTCTTCGACGTGCTCTACAACACCTTCAACTTCCTGCGCTCGGCCACCACCGGCCTCGTCGCCCAGGCCTTCGGGCGCGGCGACGCGGCCGAGGAGCAGGCCGTCTTCTGGCGCTCGCTGGCCATCGCCCTCGTCGCGGGGACGGCGATGGCGCTCATGTCGCCGCTGATCGTCCGAGCCGGCGCGCTGGTCATGGGCCCGGGGCCGGCCGTGCGCGACGCCATGGCCGCCTATATGGCGATCCGCATCCTCTCCGCGCCCGCCGCGCTCGCCAACTACACCATCCTCGGCTACCTGCTCGGGCGCGGCGAGACGGGCGCCGCCCTTCTCCTGCAGGGCCTCGTCAACGGCATCAACATCGTGCTGTCGCTGTGGCTCGGCCTGCATCTCGGCTGGGGCATCGCCGGCGTCGCCGTCGGCACCGTCTGCGGCGAGGTGACCGGCGCGGTCCTCGGGCTGTCGCGCGTCGTCCTGCGCTTCGACGCCCCGCGGCGGCCGTCGCTCGGCCGGGTCTTCCACCGGCAGGCGGTCGGACGGCTGATGCGGCTGAACGGCGACATCATGGTCCGCTCCTTCGCCCTGCTCGCCGCCTTTTCGCTCTTCACCCGCAGCGGCGCGCAGTTCGGCGCCGTGACGCTGGCGGCCAACGCCATCCTGATGAACCTGTTCTTCGTCGCGAGCAACTATCTCGACGGTTTCGCCGCCGCCGCGGAGCAGATGGTCGGCCGGTCCATCGGCGCCGGCTTCCGGCCGGCCTTCGACAGGGCCGTCCGGCTGACGGTCCTCTGGGGCTTCGCGCTGGCGGCGTCGACGGCCCTCGTCTTCCTCGCTTTCGGCAGCGCCCTCGTCGGTGTCCTGACCACGGCGCCGGCCGTGCGCGACGCCGCGCTGACATATCTGCCATGGGCGGCGCTGACGCCGATCGCCGGCGTCCTCGCCTTCCAGATGGACGGCGTCTTCATCGGCGCGACATGGTCGCGCGACATGCGCAACATGATGCTCCTGTCGCTTGCGGTCTTCGTCATCGGCACGGTGGTCGCCGTGCCGACCCTCGGCAATCACGGACTCTGGCTCGCGCTGAACGTCTTCTTCGGCCTGCGCGGCTTCAGCCTCGCGGCGATGCTCAAGCGCCGCGCGGCCGGGGCCTTCCCGTCCTGACGCCGGGAGAGGCCGCGCGCGGCGGGCGGGAATCCGGCCTCCGCTCAGGTCCTCGGTATCGTCGCGTTCAGCTCCAGCATCTGCCCGGCATTGCGAACCGTCATGGTCAGGAAGTCGACGCAGTTCGACAGCTTCGCGTGAAGGTCGGTTCCGGCCTCCGCGTCGTCCCGGCGGGAGACCGCCGCCGCGAGCGCGCTTTTCATGGTTGCGAGCGACGCCGCGATCTTGGCTCCGGTCAGTTCGGGATTTTCATCGCCTCTGCCCCTGGCCTGCTTGAACGTGGTCATGATCGACTTGTTCAACAGATCCATGGCCGGCGTGATGACTGGCGCGTCGTGCCCTTCGAGCACATGGTCGCGGTAGACTTCGACGAGGGGCTCGTGACGGTCGAAATAGCAATACGTCATGTCCCGGGCGAGAAGGCTCGTCTTGTCGAGAGGAGCGAGATCCATCGCGTCGATGCGGCGGTTCACGTCCTTCAGGGTCGCTTCCAGTTCGTTCGCGTTCCAGCCGACCAACAGCAGCAGGTCTTCCCCGATCTCGGCCTTCAGCAATCTGGCATCGACAGGCAGTTCGAGCTGTCGCCTCGCGTCGAGCAAGGCCTCCAGGGAAGCCTTGTCGGTTCCGAGCTTGTCCAGCTCGACGAAATCGAACCCTCCGTCGCGGGTCGGAACGGGTATCCTGTTCACGACGTCGGCAAGACGTCGCCCGCCGGACGCACCGGTGTCGTTGCCGCCGCCGACGACGCTGAAGCGCTGCTCGCGTAGATCGACGGCCTTCGCCGAATCCACGGGCGCCCCGCCTGTGGACGGCGCCGGCCGCCGGGCGACCCCCGAAGCGACGGCACGGCCGTCGGCCGCAACCGTTTCGGATGCGCCGGTAGTTTCCCCCGGCACGGGCACGTTCGCTGCAGTCCTGCGTCCGATCGGGTCGCTCATGTGGATTACCTCAAAGGTTGCAATAAACTTTTATGCAACCAAAAACGCGAAGTGTCCACCGTTCGGCCCGCAGAGACCGGCACAAATCCCGGCGATTTCGCGGTTCCCCGAATCGGGACGCGGATCGGGTGTCCCTTCCGGAACACCCGATCCGCCCCTCAAGCACTTTCGACCCTGAAAAAAAGCCGTCGTCCGGTCAGCGGTGAAAGCCGGATCGTCGATCGCCTTCAAACGCTTGGCGTTCGAAGTCCATTTTCGCGGTCTTCGCGGGCTCGATCTTCTGAATTTTCAATCAAACAGTGCGCATCCGCGTCCGAGTGGCTGATGGATCGTTGACTTGCGGCGGATTCCGATGCCTGACGGCCATTTTCCACGTATGCTGGGAAGAATTCGTGCCAGACGTATTATTGTCCGACGCGGATGAATTGCCGACGTCAGGACAATCATATTTATTAGTAATATACCCAAATAGTTTCCCGCGAATTCTTTGAGAAAAAGTCTGATCTAATTTATAAGAATTTGAGTTTTGATACTTTGTTTTTTTAGTTCCGTCTGAATAAGAAAATACGCAACGTTCTACTTTAATTTTGTTCTTAAACGAACCAACATTATGGGAGGCGTCATTACGAAAATCAAAAGCTAGATCGCGTGCACGCTGAATTGGATTTACCATCACAAGTCCCTTTCTGAAACTGACATGACCATACGCCAAGCCTGGGACACGCCCTGTCCCGAAAATGACACCCCGATGCAGGCGCCGGAAAAAAGCGATGCCGGCGTCACCGGTCGGTGGCGCGGCGCATCGCCCAGTCTTCCGCGCGGGTGTCGCGGAGCGCCGACAGGCTGGTGAGGCCCTCGCGGTCGCAGAGCGTTGAGAGGCCCCGCACGATCCGCCCGACGAGCCCGGGCCCGTTGTAGACGAGGCCGGTATAGAGCTGCACGAGGTCGGCGCCGGCGCGGATCTTTTCCGCCGCCGTCTCGGCGGAATCGACGCCGCCGGCGCCGATGATCGGCATATGCGGCCCGACGCGGACACGCATGCGGGCGAGGACGACCGTCGACCGCTCGAACAGCGGCCGGCCCGACAGCCCGCCGGCCTCGCCCGAAAGCCGCCTGTCCTTGAGCCCGTCGCGCGACACCGTGGTGTTGGAGACGATCAGGCCGTCGAGCCCGTGGTGCTGGGCCGCGCCGGCGATGTCGTCGAGCTCGCTTTCCGTCAGGTCGGGCGCGATCTTCAGGAAGACCGGCAGGCGCTTGCCGCGCGCCGCGGCCTCCTCGTCGCGGGCTTCCAGGACAGCCGAAAGCAGCCGGTCGAGCGCCTCGCGCCCCTGCAGGTCGCGCAGGCCCGGCGTGTTCGGCGATGAGACGTTCGCGGTGAAATAGGATGCGACGTCGTAGAAGGCACGGATGCCGGCGACGTAGTCCTGCACCCGGTCGGGGCTGTCCTTGTTGGCCCCGATGTTGACGCCGACGATCCCGCCCCGCCGGTCGGCCCGCAGGCGCCGGCACGCCTCCTCGTGGCCGCAATTGTTGAAGCCCATGCGGTTGATGACGGCACGGTCCCGCGGCAGCCGGAACAGCCGCGGCCTGGGATTGCCCGCCTGCGGCCTCGGCGTCAGCGTTCCCACCTCGACGAAGGCGAAGCCGAGCCGCTGCAGGGCGTGCGGCACTTCGGCGTTCTTGTCGTATCCGGCCGCGATGCCGATCGGGTTGGCGAAGGGCAGGCCGGCGACGATGGACGAGAGCCGCGGGTCGCGCTTGCGCGGCGCGTTGGGCAGGATGCCGCTCGCGAGCGCGCGGACCGACAGCGCGTGCGCGCGCTCGGGGTCGAGCGCGAAGGCGAACCGGCGCGCCGCCGCATCGAAGAAACGGTTCACCCCTGCATCTCCGACCCGTCCGCGTCACCCATGTCGGGAAAGACGTGGCGCCCGTCCGCCCCGAGCGGCAGCGGCCTGACCCACGCCACCGCACCGAGCGGCAGGGCCGCGTAAAGGTGGGGAAAGAGCGCGCCGCCGCGAGACGGCTCGTATCTCAGCGCCTCGCCGAGATCGCCCGCCCTGACGGCAACGAGCAGCAGGTCGTCCCGGCCGTCGAAATGCCGGGCCGCCGTTTCCGGCGCCTGGCCGGCCGTCGAGAAATGGATGAAGCCGTCCGCAAGGTCGACGGGGGCGCCGGCGAACACGCCGGCGTCTTCCGCATCCTCCCATAGGCGGCGGGGCGCGATCTTGTATATCATGTCGCTCATCGTCCGTTACCTACCGGCATTTGCACGTGCCGGAAAGGGGATGGCCGGCCGTTTGCCGAAAATCGGATGTGATTCGCATTTCCGGCGTCGTCCGTCCATATCCTCTGGGCAGATAGAGGAGGATGCCATGTCGAGACCGATCGTAGCGGCGGCCGCTTGCGTCGCAGCCGTCTTGTGCCTGCCGATGTCCGCCCTGGCCGAGGACAAGCCGCCCGCCGCCCGCTACTCCATGCAGCCCGTCGACGGCGGGGTCGTGCGGATGGACAACGAGACCGGCGAGATGTCGCTCTGCCACGTCGAGGCGAAGGCGATGGTCTGCGACGGGCCGGCCGGCGACCCTCGGGCCGGCAGCCTTCAGGACCGCGTCGATCGCCTCGAAAGGCGCGTCGAGCGGCTGGAGGGCCGGACGAAGGAGCCGGGCGCGGAGACCGCGCCCTTGCCCACGGACCAGGATCTCGACCGCGCCATGAACGCCTTCGAGCGGGTGATGCGCCATCTCTTCAAGATGGTCGACGGCCTGAACCGCGACTGGAGGGACCATCCCGAACCCGAAAAGGGATCGGCCCTCGGCCCGCAGAAGACCTGAGGCCGGCGCAATGCGTCGCCCGAGGCTTCCCCGCCGGCCCGAGGGGGGCTAAAATGACCGCGGCGCCCGCGAATCTCCGCCCGGCGCCGTTCGGGAGGAGGGGCACGGCTTGACGGACCGGACCACGATAATCATCGCCGACGACCATCCGCTCTTCCGTGGCGCCCTTCGCCATGCGCTGTCGGGCCTCGAGAAGGAGACGTCGATCGTCGAGGCGGGCGACGCCCGGGCGGCGCGCGAGGCGGCGGCCGACCATCCGGACGCCGATCTCATGCTCTTCGATCTGGCCATGCCGGGCGCAAGCGGCCTGTCCGGCCTGATGGCGCTCAGGGCCGAGTTCGTGAACCTCCCGGTCGTCGTCGTCTCGGCCACCGACGACGCCGCCACGGTGCGCCGGGCGATCGATCTCGGCGCCTCCGGCTTCATCTCCAAGTCGGCGAGCATAGACGAGATCCGGGCCGGCGTGCGGGCGGTCCTGGCCGGCGAGATCTGGACGCCGTCCAGCATCGACCTCGGGACCGAGGAGGACGCCGAGGTCGCCGACCTCATCGGCCGCATCCAGACGCTGACGCCGCAGCAGGGCCGCGTCCTCAACATGCTCGCCGAAGGGCTCCTCAACAAGCAGATCGCCTACGAACTCGGGGTGTCCGAGGCGACGATCAAGGCGCATGTCTCCGCCGTCCTGCAGAAGCTCGACGTCGACAGCCGCACCCAGGCCGTCATCCGCCTCGCCCGCATCGGCACGGACGCCGTTCTGCAGAGCACCTGAACGCCGGAAAACCGGTTCCCACTTTTCCTGGAAGCGAGTTTGTTTCTACGCGCTTCCCGGACGGAAAACCGGTTCCCACTTTTCCTGGAAGCGAGTTTCTTTCTACGCGCTTCCGGACGGAAAACCGGTTCCCACTTTTCCTGGAAGCGCTTTTATTCCGCCGCGCTGCGCCGCGCCACGGCCGCGCGGTTCAGGAAGGCCCGCAGGGCGGCCGGCCGGATCGGCTTGTTCTGGACCGAGATCCCGTGGGCCAGCGCCCGGTCGCGCACGGTCTCCGAGCGGTCGGCGGTGACAAGCAGCGCGGTCGGCGGCCCGCCGGGGAGGGCCTCCAGGCACTCGATCGCCTCGATCCCGGTTCCGTCGTCGAGATGATAGTCGGCGATGACGACGTCCGCCTGCCCGCCGGTGCCGGCGAAGGCGCGCGCCTCGGCGAGGGAGGTCGCCGTGCCCACCCGGCAGCCCCATCCGCCGAGCAGCAGCCGCATGCCCTCCAGGATGCTCGTCTCGTTGTCGATGCACAGCACCGCCAGTCCCTCGAGCCGCGAGTCGGGAGCGGGCGCTCCTGCCCGCCTGGCCGGAGGCCGAAGGGCGGGCGCCGCCGCGCGCGGGATGTCCACCCGGAAGTCCGTGCCGCGCCCGGGCCGCGAATCGAGGCGGACGGGATGGTCGAGCACCCGCGCGATACGGTCGACGATGGACAGGCCAAGCCCGAGCCCCGCCGCCGTGCGCATGCCCTCGTCGAGCCGGGCGAATTCCTTGAACACCGTGCGGAACTTCGCCGAGGGGATGCCGATGCCGGTATCGACGACCTGCACCTGGGCGAACGTCCCCCGCCGCCTGACCCCGATGAGGACGTGCCCGTCGCGCGTGTACTTGATGGCGTTCGACACGAGGTTCTGGATCAGCCGCCTGAGCAGGTTCGGGTCGGACCGCACGTGGAGCGACGTTTCCACGACGCAGAAGCGCAGCTTCTTCTCGTGCGCGATCGGCGCGAAGTCCGTGGCGACGCGCCGCAGGACGTCGTTGAGGGGAAAGACCGAGATCTTCGGCTTCATGGCGCCGGTGTCGAGCCGCGAGAGGTCGAGCACGGCGCCCAGGATCGTTTCCACCGATTCCAGCGAGGAATCGATGTTGCGCACCACTTCGCGGTTGTCGGAGGAGCCGAGCCGCTCGACCAGCGTCGACGAATAGAGGCGGGCCGCGTTCAGCGGCTGCAGGATGTCGTGCCCGACCGCGGCCAGGAAGCGCGTCTTGCCGATGTTGGCCTCTTCGGCCACGGCCTGCGCCTCCTTCAGCTCGCGGTTGACAGCTGTCAACTCGGCCGTGCGCTTGGCGACGCGCGCCTCCAGCGTTTCGTTCGCCTGCTTGAGCGCCAGGTCGGCCGCGACCCGTTCGGTGATGTCGGCGTAGGTCGTCACGAAACCCTTGTCCGGCATCGGGTTCGAGCGGATCTCGATGATGCGGTTCTTCGCCTTGACCGTCAGCTGGAACGATTCCGTCGTGGTGAGCCGGTTGCGCACGAAGGTGTCGCGGTCCTGCGGGGCGACGTCGCCCCGTTCGACGAGGATGTCCATGATCCTCTCGAGCGGAAACCCCACCTGGCCCACGGATTCGGGAAGGTCGAGCAAGGTGCGGAAGCGCGTGTTCCAGACCGTGAGGCGCCGCGAGCCGTCGAAGACGCTGATGCCCTGGTCCATCTGGCCGAGCGCCGTTTCGAGCAGGTCGTGATTGTACTGCAGGGCCTCCGAGGCCTCGTCGAGGAGCCGCGCGGCCTCCGGCGACGTGTCGCCCGTCTTCTGGAAGAGGAGCGACAGCACCAGCCGCGCCGAAGCCGAGCCGATGGCGCTGGCGAGCAGCTGCTCGGCCGCGCGCACGAGCGCCATGTCGGCCGTCTCGGCCGCCACCAGCGTCTGTCCCGTCGCCGCCGCGTAGCTGCGGAACGACCGGCGGGTGCGCACCGCGCCGAGATAGCGCGCCACCGTCTGCTCCAGCTCGCCGACGGAGATGCTCGTCCGCCAGCGTCCGCTCAGCGGGCTGCCGGCGGAACGCTGCGGGATGAAGACGCCGGCCTGGATGCGCTCCAGCGGCTTCGGCGGCCGCGACAGCGACCCGACGACATAGAGCGTTACGTTGGCGACGAGGCTCAGGATGACGGCGTTGACGAGCGGGTCGGAGGCGCGTCCCGATGCCCAGGCCGGCCCGGGGGTCAGGAAATCCAGGATCGCGGCCGCCGCCGCGTCCGGGCTCGGGCCGCCCATGCTCGGCACGAAGAGAAGCAGCGTCCAGATCGCCATGCCGCCGAGAAGGCCGGCGATCGCGCCGCGTGCGTTGGCCTGCCGCCAGACAAGGCCGCCGAAGAGCGGCGGCGCGAACTGCGCGATGGCGGCGAACGACAGGAGCCCGATCGAGGCGAGGCCCGCATCGAGGTCGGCCATGCTGTAGTAGAGATAGCCGAGAAGCATGACGGCGAAGATCGCCGTGCGCCGGACGGTGCGGATCGTCGAGCCGAAATTGCCGGGCACGGCCCCCCGGCGCAGCACGTTCGGCCTCAGGAAGAGCGGCATCGCGATGTCGTTTGAGATCATGATGGCGACCGCGACCGAGGCCACGATCACCATCGCCGTCGCAGCCGAGAAGCCGCCGAGAAAGGCCGCCAGCGTCACCAGCGGCAGCCCATGGGCGAGCGGCACCGTCAGCACGTAGAGGTCCCGGTCGCCGACCCCGCCGAAGGTGTCGAGCCCCGCCACGGCGACGGGGATCACGAACAGGTTGATCGCCACCAGGTAGAGCGGAAACAGGACGCGCGCCAGCCGCAGTTCGCTCTGCGAGCGGTTCTCCACCACCGTCACGTGGAACTGCCGCGGCAGCATCAGCACCGCGAATGCCGACAGCACCGTCAGCATGATCCAGCGCGCGAGCGGCGTCTCGTAGGAAAGGCGCTCCAGGATCATCGGGCTCGCCTTCGCCGTGGCGACGAGATCGCCGAACCCGTCGAAGATGCCGAAGACGACGACGAGGCCGACGGTCGTGATGGCGACGAGCTTCACCACGGACTCCGTCGCGATCGCCAGGATGAGGCCGTTCTGGTGCTCGGTCGCGTCGGTGTGCCGCGTGCCGAAGACCACCGCGAACAGCGCCAGCGAGATGGTCACCGCGAGCGGAATGTCCGCGAACATCGCGTGGGTCGCCGCCGGCTGCGCGGGAAAGGTCGTGCTCGTCAGCGTCGCGACCGAGTCCGACACCGCCTTCAGCTGCAGGGCGATGTAGGGGATCGTGCCGAAGACGGCGATCGAGGCCACCAGCGCGGCGAGCGTCGGGTTCTTCCCGTAGCGCGCGGCGATGAAGTCGGCGATCGAGGTCAGGCGCTCCGCCTTGGCCAGGCCGACGATGCGCCGGATCACCGGCATCCCGATCGTGAACATGATCGCCGGGCCGATATAGATGCCGAGGAACTCGAGGCCGTGCCGGGTCGCCAGCCCGACGGCGCCCAGATAGGTCCAGGACGTGCAGTAGACCGCCAGGCTCAGCGAATAGATGATCGGGCGTGGCGTCGTCGCGGTGGAATCCAGCGCGCTCTTGCGGTCCCCGTAGCTCGCGATGGCGAAGAGCAGCAGCAGATAAATCAGCGCCGTCGCGAAAAGTGCCCAGCCGGACAGCATGCTCCCTCCCCGGAACGGTCGACTCGGCGATCCGCCGTTCCCCTCCGTCGAGACCCTAGAATAGCCGCAACGGGCCCGAGTGCAATCGCGGCCCGGCGAGAGCTCCCGGAGCCGCCATGCATTTGTTCATATTGGCGGAAACGCGCTTCTCCGTCGGCGGAGTTGTGCTAAGGTCGCGCCGTTGTTGATGCCTTGCCCGTATGCGGCGCCGTCGAGCGGGCGGTTTGAAGGGGAAGCCACCATGCTCAACGAATTCAAGGAATTCATCTCCAAGGGCAACGTCATGGATCTCGCCGTCGGCGTGATCATCGGCACCGCCTTCAGCCTCATCGTGAAGTCGCTGACCGACGACATCATCATGCCGATCGTCGGGGCGATCTTCGGCGGCTTCGACTTCTCCAACTATTTCTTCGCCCTGACGAGCGGCGTCACGGCCCAGACGCTCGCCGAGGCCCGCAAGCAGGGCGCGGTCTTCGCCTACGGCAACTTCGTCACCATGGTCATCAACTTCCTCATTCTCGCCTGGATCATCTTCCTGATGGTCAAGGGCGTGAACACGCTGCGCCGCAGGATGGAACGCGACGAGGAGCCGGCCCCCGAAGTTTCTCCCGCGCCGCCCGCCGACGTCCAGCTCCTCACCGAAATCCGCGACCTGCTCAAGACCCGCGCCTGACCCGCGCCCCGGCGGGGCACTTCACGAAACCGGATCGATCGATCGATACTTGTGACGTGATTGCGCCGCCGCGAAGCGCTATGTCTGCGCAATCGTCGCCATGGCCGGAGGCAGCCCGTGCTCGATCTCTCTTCACTGAGCCCCCGCGCCGCCGGCGCGCCCGAAAGCGGCATCGTCGCCGTCGTCAACCACGGCCGCCTGCGCGAGGGGCTGATCCCGCTCTGGGCCGGCGAGGGCGACCTGCCGACCCCGGCCTTCATCGGAGCGGCGGTGACCCGTGCGCTGGAAGCCGGCGAGACCTTCTACACCTGGCAGCGCGGCATCCCGCCGCTGCGGGAGGCCCTGGCGCGCTATTATGCACGGTTCTACGAGGGGCCGTTCTCGCCTGAGATGTTCTTCGTCACCGGCTCCGGCATGCAGGCCATCCGGATCGCCATCGAGGCGGTCGTCTCCCCCGGCGACGACGTTCTCTACCTGTCGCCGGCCTGGCCCAACTTTCCCGCCGCCGTCGGGCTGTCCGGGGCTGTCGCCAGGCCCGTCCGCTTCGACCATTTCGACGGAAGCTGGACGCTCGACCTGAACCGCCTCGAAGAGGCGATAACCGCCAAGACCCGCTGCCTTTTCCTCAACACGCCGTCGAACCCGACCGGGTGGACCGCGAGCCGCGGCGAGCTCCGCGCGATCCTGGACATCGCCCGCCGGCACGGGATCTGGATCATCGCCGACGAGATCTACGCACGCTTCTGCTATTCCGGCGAGCGGGCGCCCTCGCTCATGGACGTCGGCGAGGCGGACGACCGCATCGTCTTCGTCAATTCGTTTTCGAAAAACTGGTCGATGACCGGCTGGCGCGTCGGATGGATCGTCGCGCCGCCGGAACTGGGGCAGGCCTTCGAGAACCTCGTCCAGTACTCGACCTCCGGCGTCGCCGCCTTCCTCCAGCGCGGAGCCCTCGCGGCGCTCGAGGAGGGCGAGGGGCTCGTCGCCGACAACGTCGACCGCGCGCGCCGGGCCAGGGACGTCCTCTGCGAGGCGCTGCTTTCCACGGGCCGCATCGACCTGCGCAAGCCGGACGGCGCCTTCTATGCCTTCTTCAGCGTCGACGGCGTGACGGACAGCATGGCGGCGGCGATGGACATCGTCGACCGGGCCGGCGTCGGACTGGCGCCCGGCGTCGCTTTCGGCGCGGGCGGCGAGAGCTTCTTCCGCGCCTGCTTCCTGCGCCGCATCGACCACATCGAGGAGGCCGCCGCCCGGCTGGCGGCCTATTTCAGCCAGCTCTGACGCCCCGTGCCGGGGCGTCCGGCGCGGCTTTCAGCTTCCCGTCACCTCGCGCGCCCAACATCGCCGGCAACGAAGAGACGACGTCACGGCACGAGGGCCGCCGTCGCATGGAGCCGGATGTCGCATGAAGACAATTTTGAAGCGGGGCGGTGCCGTGGCAGGGATCCTGCTGGTCGCCGTCGCGGGGCTGCTGCTCGCGCAGGACGCCTCGGGGAATTTCCACACGGTCGTCGCCGGGCAGTTCTACCGCTCCGGACAGCTGTCGCCGGGGCAGCTCGTCGAATACCAGAGCGAATACGGCATACGAACGATCGTCAACCTGCGCGGGCGCAATCCCCAATCGGCCTGGTACCGCCGGGAAGTGAAGGAATCGCGCCAGCTCGGCATCGTCCACGTCGATTTCGCCATGTCGGCGGGCCAGGTTCTCTCCAGGAGCCGTGCCGAGCGCCTGATCGCCATCTTGGCCGCGGCGAAGAAGCCGATCCTCGTGCACTGCGAGGGCGGGGCCGACCGCAGCGGCCTCGTCTCCTCCCTCTACATGGCCGCCGTCCGCAAGGCGGGCGAGGCCGCCTCGGAGCGCGAGCTCTCCATTCGCTACGGCCACATCGCCATACCCGGGCTCTCGCGCGCCTGGGCCATGGACAAGAGCTGGCAGGAGTTCGAGCCCTGGCTGGGCTTCAAGAAGTCCTGAAGACATCCTGACCGGCGCCGCCACGCGCCGGCAGGCAGGGGCCGCCGGACAGGGCGGCCCGGTCGTCTCGCTGCCGGAAGCGCGTTACTTCGCTCCGCCGACGAATTCGTTCGTGTAGGTCTTCGTCACGTCGATATTGGCCTTGGCGACGTCCGGCGAGCCGACGCTGAACACGTCGAGCACGGCCTTGGCTCCCTTGGGGTCCATGACGCCGTCCTTGGAATACATCGGGATCGTGTTCTTCAGGGCCGCCAGATAGGCGTCCTTGTCCTTGCCCACCATCTCCTTCGGCATCTTGTTCATGATCTCCTCGGGCGAATGGGAGTGGATCCAGCCAAGCGTGTCGACCACGGCACGGGCCATCGCCGCCGCCTCCTTCGGGTGATCCTTGAGCCACGCGGCGCGGGTGTAGAAGGCGCCGCCCGGATAGTCGCCGCCGAAGACGGCCTCGGTGTCCTTCTGGCTGCGGGTGTCCGTCAGGATCCTGAGGTCCTTGTACTTGTTCTGCAGGATGGTCACCGCCGGATCGAGCATCACGGCGGCGTCGATCTGGCCCTGTTCCATGGCCGCGACCGCCGTTCCGCCGAGGCCGACGCCGATCACCGACGCCGCGTCGGTTTCCAGGCCGTTCTTCTTCAAGAGGAACTTCAGGAAGAAGTCGGTCGAGGAGCCCGGCGCGCTGACGCCCACCTTGGCGCCCTTGAGGTCCTTGATGGACTTGATCTTGTCGCTCTTGTCCGGCGCCACCACGAGCACGAGCCCGGGGAAACGGTCGTAGACGACGAAGGCGGTCATCTGCTGCTTCTTGGCGGCGAGCTCGACGGTGTGGTCGAAATAGCCCGAAACGACGTCCGCGCTTCCGCCGATGACGGCCGTCAGCGCCTGGGAGCCGCCCTTGAAGTTGACGAGGTCGACGTCGACGCCGGCCTTCTTGAAGTTGCCGAGCTGCTTGGTCAGCACCGTCGGCAGGTAGCACAGGCACGACGCGCCGCCGATGGCGAGCGTCACCTTCGACTGGGCCGCGGCGACGCCGCCCATCGTCAGCAGCGCGGCGGCCGCCGCGACGAGTTTTCCGATCCTATTCATGATTTCCTCCTCCTTGGAATGAATTAGCGGTTTCCGGAACCGTCCGGACGCCAGACGAGAAGCCGACGTTCGACCAGCGTGACGCACCAGTCGATGACGAGCACGAAGGCGGCGAGCACGAACATCCCCGCAAAGACGCCGGCGACGTCGAACATTCCCTCCGCCTGCTGGATCAGGTAGCCGAGCCCGGCGGCCGATCCGAGATATTCCCCGACCACGGCGCCGACGACGGCGAAGCCGATCGAGGTGTGGAGCGACGAGAACATCCAGGACAGCGCCGACGGCAGGTAGACGTGGCGCAGCAGCTGCCGCTCGTTCATGCCGAGCATCCGGGCATTGGACAGGACCGTCGTGTCCACCTCCTTGACGCCCTGGTAGACGTTGAAGAAGACGATGAAGAAGACGAGCGTGAAGCCGAGCGCCACCTTCGACCATATGCCGAGGCCGAACCAGAGGGTGAAGATCGGCGCGAGCACCACGCGCGGCAGCGCGTTGGCGCCCTTCACATAGGGATCGAAGATCGCCGCGAGACGCGGCTTGCGCGCGAACCAGAAGCCGACGACCACGGCGGCAAGCGAGCCGATGACGAAGGACAGCGCCGATTCCAGCAGCGTGATCCACAGATTGTACCAGATCGATCCGCCCGAGAACCAGTCCCAGATCTGCGCGGCGACGCCGCCCGGCGTCGCGAAGAAGAAGGAGATGGAGGACGGGTCGCCGATGACGTGCGTCGTCGAGGCGACCTGCCAGAAGAGGATGACGACGAGGGCCACGCAGACCTGCGCCGCCACGAGCGAGGCGCGTTTCATGCCGGTTCTCCCGCCACGAGGCCCGGATAGGTCTTCAGCACTTCGGTCTTCAGCATGTGCCAGATCTCGCGATGGATCCTCTGGAAGGCCGGGTCGAGCTTGATCTCGCTGATGTCCCGCGGCCGGTCGAGCGGAATCGGGAAGTCGCCGATGATGCGCGCCGCCGGCCCGGCCGACATGATGACGACGCGGTCGGCGAGCGAGATCGCCTCCTCGAGGTCGTGCGTGACGAAGATCACCGCCTTGCGGTTCTCCGACCAGAGCCTCAGGAGAAGGTCTCCCATGATCAGCCGCGTCTGCGCGTCGAGCGGCCCGAACGGCTCGTCCATCAGCACGATCTCCGGATCGCGGATCAGGACCTGCGCCAGGGCGACGCGCTTGCGCTGGCCGCCCGACAGCATGTGCGGATAGCGGTCGGCGAAGGGTGCCAGTCCGACCCGGCCGAGCCACTCGCGCGCCCGCTCGCGTGCCGTCCCGCGCGGCGTCCCCGAGATCTCGAGCCCGATCGCGACGTTTTCCAGGGCCGTCTTCCAGGGCATCAGCGCGTCCTGCTGGAACAGGTAGCCCGACAGGAGGTTGAGGCCGGCGAGCGGGTTGCCGAAGACGGAGACCGTTCCGTCCGCCGGCCGCACGAGGCCCGCCGAGGCGTTCAGCAGCGTCGACTTTCCGCAGCCGGTGGGCCCGACGATCGCGACGAACTCCCCGGCGGCGACCGTGAGATCGGCCTGCTCGACCGCTCGGAAGAGGCGATTGCCGGCCACGGCGAATTCGATCGACACGCCGTCGAGGCGAACCGCGGGCGCCTCGGCCCCACGCGTCGCATGCGCCGTCATGCCGGCCTCCGGCGCCGCGCCCGGCCGCCGGGCATCGAAACGGGTCTGCGGAAATGGCGCGACGGCCTGCTCGACATCGGAAAGTTCCTCCGAGAGGCATCTATCCGACCCTTGGCCGCCCTGACAAGCCCCGGCCGACGCGCAGTCGCCGCCTGGGAAATCCCGGGCGCCTCGGAGGGACAAGGGGGGCCGGCCCGGAACCTCAGGTTTGCGCGCGCCATCGATTTCTATTAGGATAGATGAATATTATAAATCATGAAGCGTGAACGCCATGTGTGAGTTCTGCAGGGGTAGCGGCAAGATCTTCCAGTGCGAACGGTGGGAGCGGACCGGCGGATTCTGCTGTCCGGAAGGCACCTACCAGCTCGGCTGCCCGGGAAAGCCGGTCGACTGCGCGAACTGCGCCGACGACCGCCTCCGCCGTTCGGACCGCGCCCCGCTTCCGCCCCTGTTCCACAGGCGATCGCTTGCGGAGGTGATCCGATCCTTCGCCACGCCCCTCCGCGCCCCTCCGAGGCCCGAATAAGCGGTTCCCCCGAAGCATGAAGTCCCCGAAATGCCGGGCTCGGGCGCGTTCGGCGCGCGCGATGCCGACCTGAGTTTCGCCGACGGTTTCGCCGGCGAAAGGGGCCTGCCCGCGGCCCGCGCGGGCGCTGCCTCGCCTTCCGGTCCTTCCAAAATTAAGAAGACCCGCGAATTTTTTGAAGGAACATGACGCCCGCAGACTGTAGGTTCGCGGGCAGATCGCTCCTTCGCGAGGGGCGGCGGTCCCGACACGCGGATGTCCTTTCCAAGGGAGGTGAGAGAAATCATGGCGCGCATCAACTACGTCACGGCCGTCGAGTTCGGCCGGGGGGAACTCGCTTCCTTGACGTCTTCGCTCGAGGCGCTCGGCATCGGCCGGCCCTTGCTGGTCTCCGACCGCGGCATCGAGGCATCGGGCCTGCTGCAGCGGGCCGCCGCCCTGCTTCCGGCCTCGGCGCCGGTCTTCCTGGACACGCCGCCCAATCCGACCGAGGCGGCCGTGCTGGCCGCAGCCCGGCTCTACCGCTCCGAAGGCTGCGACGGCGTCGTCGCCGTCGGCGGCGGATCGCCCATCGATCTCGCCAAGGGCGTGGCGCTGGCCGCGACCCATCCGGGACCGCTCGAGCAGTACGCGGTCATCTACGGCGGACTGGCGAAGATCGGCCCCATGGCGCCCGTCGTCGCCGTTCCCACGACGGCGGGAACCGGCGCGGAGGTGGGCCGCGCCGCCCTGCTGACGCTCGACGACGGACGCAAGCTCGGCTTCATCAGCCCGCACGTCATTCCCCGGCTGGCGATCTGCGACCCGGACCTCACCCGGGGGCTGCCGCCCGCGCTGACGGCCGCCACGGGCCTTGACGCCCTCTCGCACTGCATCGAGACCTTCCTGTCCCCGCGCTTCAACCCGCCGGCCGATGCGATCGCGCTCGATGGCGCGGGACGGATCTGGCGCCATCTCCCCCGCGCCTTCGCCGACGGAGACGACATGGACGCGCGATCGGAGATGATGATGGGCGCGATCGAGGGGGGCATGGCCTTCCAGAAGGGGCTGGGCGCCGTCCACTCGCTGAGCCATGCGCTCGGCGGCCTGCACGACCTGAAGCTGCATCACGGAACGCTGAATGCCATCCTGATGCCGCTGGTGGTCGCGTTCAACGCGGAAGCCGTCCCCGAAAAGGTCGACCGCCTCGGGACGGCGCTCGGCCTGAAGGGCGACGAGACGCTGGCCGGCGCCCTGACCGCCCTCAACCGCCGGCTCGGCATACCGTCCGGCCTGGCCGAACTCGGCGTCGTGCCGGACCGGTTCGACTGGCTCGTCGAACGCGCGCTCGCCGACCACAGCCACGCGACCAACCCGCGCGAGCCGACGGCCGGCGATTATCGCGCCTTGCTCGCAAGCGCCATGGAGCGGCAGGACTGATGCCGCTCCGCACATGCGCCGGCGCCGAAACCGCGCCGGCGGACCCAAGAAGCACCGGCGGGCCGGGGAGGCTGTTTTGAACGACAACGAGATCGAGAAGGCCCTGGCATCGCTCGTCGCCGAAGGCGGGCCCCATCCGCCCGCCGCCGGCGGCGTCCTGGTCGGGCTGCTGGGCCGCGGCATCGGGCAGTCGCGATCGCCGGCGATGCATGAGCGCGAAGGTGCCCGGCTCGGACTTTCCTACAGATACGTCCGAATCGATTTCGACCGGCTCGACCTGCGCGACGAAGACGTCGCCGCGGTGGTGGCGGCCGCACGCCGGCTGGGGTTCAAGGGACTGAACGTCACCCACCCGCTCAAGCAGCGCGTCATCGCGTGCCTCGACCGCGTGGCGCCGGAGGCGGCTGCGATCGGGTCGGTCAACACGGTCGTGATGCTCGGCGCCGAGACGGTCGGCCACAATACCGACGGCTGGGGCTTTTCCGAAAGCCTCCGCAAGGCGATGCCCGGGCGCCCCCTCGGGCGCGTCGTCCTGTTCGGAGCCGGCGGAGCGGGCGCGGCCGTCGCCCACGCGCTCCTCGAACGCGCCGTCGACGCGTTGGCGATCGTCGATCTGTCGAAGGCGAGGGCACAGGCGCTGGCCGACCGACTGGCGCCCGGAGCCGGGCCTCCCGTCGAGGTGGCCGAAGACGTCGCGCGGACGGTGGCCGCCGCCGACGGGATCGTCAACGCCACCCCCGTCGGAATGGACAAGTATCCCGGCACCCCGCTGCCGGTCGACATGCTGAGGCCGCGCCAGTGGGTGGCCGATATCGTCTATTTCCCTGTGGAAACCGAACTTCTACGCGCGGCGAGGGCGCTCGGCTGTACCGTCGTGCCGGGAACCGGCATGGCCATCAACCAGGCGGTCCGCGCATTCGAGCTCTTCACCGGCATCCGACCGGACCCGACGGCGATGTCGGCACACTTCGAGGCAGCCCCGACGTGCTGAACAAGGCTCGCGCGCATGCAGGCTTGGGGCATTGTTTTCGTTGGAAGAAACTGGTGCTGCCGGAGCGATTTGAATTGTCAAATTATGGAATAGAACAAAGCAATATCAGACACTTAAGTTCTTGCCTTGTGACCCTGTAACGGGCGCGAAAATGTGCCTCGTTTGATCTTAGCTACGCAAGCTGCTTCGGCAAGGAGCATGGCGGCAGTTGGTCCAAACGCTCGGCGACCGCTCAACGCACCTCGATCCCTGCCAACTCGATTCTCGCGCTAGCTAATGTCGTCCGACCTGATTTTCACAAGTTCTCGCCGTTTCGCGCAGCATTACTCGCAGTCGCTTCCAGTCTCGTTTGTCGCGGCGCCCCCCGAATTCCAGCCCATGCGCTTCTATCTCTTGTGGCACGAGCGTGCCCAAAGCAGTGCCGCGAACCAGTGGCTTCGCAAGCAGATCGTTACGGTGGGGTGGCAGTTCCATGGAACACCTGTCCGGCAACGGACCGATCGGCGTGCGTGCTGCCACCCGCCACCCTTCCTAAGCGAGCGACTGTCTATCGACGCGGCAGAAGAAGAGCTTCGTCGCTGAAAGGGCAGCCGCGATGGTGCGCCAAGGCAGCGGCAGACCGCCCGACTGAGCGGGAGGCTATCGCTGCGGGAGCTATGGCCGAAAGTGGGTGATGAGGCCGGTCACGCGGAAGACGGCCACCCCCGGAGGCTCGGCCGAAGGGTCTCCCGGATGGAGGACTAGACATCGGCCGACGCGACCCGCCCTAGCGACTGCCGATCAGACGTGCTTTCTGCGTCGGCCTCCCTTCGGATCGCCGAAACAGCATCTTCCAACGTCGAAGCATATCGCACGAGCGGCTTTCTAAGGCCGTGGGTGAGAAACGCGCGGCGGATCTCCCGGCTGGCTCCCGTCAACCAGAGCGCGACCCCGCGCTTTCGCGCCTTGTGCGCCAGGCCTTCGATCATGTTTGCGCCGGTCGAATCGAGGAACGGAACGGAAGTGAAGTCGACGACCATGGCCTTGTGGCTGTCTTGGATACGGTCGAGAACCGAGCCGATGGACGCCGTCGCGCCGAAGAAGAGGGCGCCCGTGATGCGGTAAACGACCACGTCCGGATCGGCAGCCTCCTCTTCGTCATAGAAAGCGCGTGGAGCAAAAGAGTCCGGGACGTCGCGACCCACATAGGGCAGATGGGTAGCGACGGCGGTCGCGCGGCTCATGCGCTGGATGAAGAGCACTGAGCCTAGCGCGAATCCTACTACGATGGCTTCGGTCAGGTCCCGGAAGATCGTCAGGAAGAACGTTGCACCCAGAACGCTCGCTTCGCCCCAGCCCGACCGGAGCAGGATCGCGACCGCGGGCTTCTCGATCATATTCCATGCCACCACGGCGAGCACGCCGGCCAGTGCCGAAAGAGGAATGTAGGCCGCCAGCGGCGCCGCAATCAGGATGAAGAGCAGAAGGAACAACGCGTGCAGTATTCCCGCCACAGGCCCATGTGCTCCCGTGCGCACGTTGGTGGCGGTGCGGGCGATGGTGCCGGTGACGCAGAAGCCGCCGAAGAGCGACGAGCCGACATTGGCCAAGCCCTGGGCGACGAGTTCGCAGTTCGAGCGATGCCGCCGCCCTGTCATACCGTCGGCGACGACGGCGGACAGAAGCGACTCGATGGAGCCGAGAAGGGTGAAGGAGACAGCCGCAGGAAATACCTCGATGATCCTGTCCAGCGACAGGTCCGGAACGCTCGGCAGCGGCAGGGTCGACGGAATACCGCCGAACCGCGTGCCGATGGTCTGAACCGGAAGGCCGAGAAACCACGTCGCGCCGGCTGTCAAGCCGACGGCGATCAGCATGCCCGGCCAATGCGGGCGCCATCGGCGCACGCAAAGGATGACTGCCACCGACGCCAGCGACACGCCTGCGGCCGCCGGGGTCAAGCTCGCACGCGCCTTCCAAAGGACCGGGATCTTGGCCAGGAGCGCGCCCGGCTCATGCTCCAGGGTTAGCCCCAAGAGCTCCTTGAATTGGCTTGCGAAGATGATCACCGCTATGCCTGCCGTAAACCCCACCGTGACGGGAAACGGTATAAACTTGATGAAGGTGCCGAGCCGCGCGAACCCGGCGGCGGCCAGCATCAGGCCGGACAGGAAGGTCGCCAGGATCAGCCCGTCCATGCCGTGCTCTGCTACCGTCGCGGCGACCAGCACGATGAAGGCGCCCGCCGGTCCGCCTATCTGAAACCGCGAGCCTCCGAACATCGAGACGAGGAAACCGCCCAATATGGCCGTGTAGAGCCCCTGGGCCGGCGTCGCGCCCGAGGCGATCGCGATCGCCATCGACAGCGGCAGGGCAACGATTGCGACCGTCAACCCGGCGACGGCGTCGGCGCGCAGGTGGGGCAGGCCGTAACCTTCGCGAAGGACCGTCAGGAGCTTCGGGGTGTAGAGTTCGGCGAAGCGAGATGAGTCGCCGGCATTCTTGTCTTTCATCGTAAGGAGGCGCCCTGGTGTTCGTGCCGTCCTGTCACGGGTGTCGCGGGAGGTCCGGTAACCCGAACCGCAGCCTGACCGCCACCGCAGTTCTATGGACGACGAGAACAACAACAAGCCTGGACCGGCGCCCGCCGCATTGATCCCGGTCAATTCCCGACGCTTCTTGACCTGCCACTGAACTTTCATCCAGCAGCGATTAGAGCCGGGACCGTTTCTGTTACGCTGTTTGGCGCGGGGTGAGCAACCGGCGGAGGTGCGGAGCCTTCATCTTGCGCAGTGCTGGAGCCGGTTGCGGTGAGGACCTCGGCGTAGGCCGCCGGAGTCTGATAGTTGAGCGAGGAGTGCGGCCTCGCAGTGTTGAAATCCGCCGCCCATTCGGCGATGGCGCTGCGGGCATGATGGAGGCCGAAGAACAGGCTTTCGTTCAGGAGCTCATCGCGCATGCGGCCGTTGAAGCTCTCGACATAGCCATTTTGCATGGGCCTCCCCGGCGCGATGTAATGCCACTCGACGCGGTGGTCCTTCGACCAGGCAAGAATGGCGTTCGAGGTGAACTCGGTGCCGTTGTCGGAGACGATCATGCCGGGCTTGCCGCGGCGGCCGATCAACTCGGTCAGTTCCCCTGCCACCCGGCGACCGGAGATCGAGGTGTCCGGGATTGCAGCCAGGCATTCCCGCGTGACGTCATCGACGATGTTCAGCACCCGGAAGCGCCGCCCACAGGCAAACTGATCGTGCACGAAGTCCAGCGACCAGCGCGCATTCGCTCTTGCCTCGACCAGGATCGGTGCTCGTGTGCCCACCGCTCGTCGCCGCGCCCGGCGCTTGCGAACCGTCAGCCCTTCTTCGCGGTAAAGCCGATAGATGCGGTTGATGCCAGATGGCTCCTTGGCAAGGTCCCGTAGCCGACCGCGCAGTTCGGTCTCTGGTGGGCGGCACGAACGGTAGCGGATCATCTTGCGATCCGCCCCGACGACGGAACAGGCCCGCCGCTCCGACAGGCCCATGACGGCCCTCAGATGCGCGACGGCCTCGCGCTTGGCGACGGGCCCTACCATTTTTTTGACAGAAGCTCGCGAAGTGCCGAGGCTTCAAGCATCTGGTCGGCGAGCAGCTTCTTCAGCTTCGCGTTCTCGTCTTCCAGAGACTTCAGGCGCTTGGCGTCGGACACGTCCATCCCGCCATACTTCGCCTTCCAATTATACAGCGTTGCCTCGCTGACTCCGTGCTTGCGGGCAAGATCGCCTGTCCGACTTGACGCAAGGCCTGTCGGCGGGGGCCAGAGTGTTCTATGTTACCGATGCGCTTCGATTGTCATGTGGCGCCAACCGAAAGGCCTTACGTGCCAAATCAGCGCGAAAATCTTCGCCGCCGCTTCCAGCTCATCCTGATCAAGCCATCGCATTACGACGACGACGGATACGTCATCCGATGGTGGCGTGCGATGATCCCTTCCAACTCGCTCGCCGCCGTCTACGGGATTGCCGCCGATTGTGCGGACCGCCGCGCATTGGGACCGGACGTCGAAATCGATGTCACCGTCATCGATGAGACCAACACGCGCGTCAACTTCGATCGGCTGCTGGCGCAGTTCGCGCGTCATGACAATTTCGGCATGGTGGCGCTGGTCGGCGTTCAGTCGAACCAGTATCCGCGTGCGCTCGACATTGCCCGTTCGTTCCGCCAGGCCGATCTGCCGGTGATCATCGGTGGCTTCCATGTTTCCGGCTGCCTTGCCATGCTGGACGGCCACGCCATCGGCCTCGACGAGTGCACCGCGATGGGCGTTTCGATGTTCGCCGGCGAGGCCGAGGGCCGGCTCGATCGCGTCCTGCAGGACGCCGCCTACGCCGAACTCGAGCCGGTCTATGATTTCATGAACGATTTGCCGAGCCTGCCAGGCACTCCGGCGCCGTTCCTCCCCAAGGCGTTCGTGTCTCACACGCTCGGCCTGAGTTCCAGCTTCGACGCAGGGCGCGGCTGTCCGTATCAATGCTCATTCTGCACGATCATCAACGTGCAGGGCCGCAAGTCACGCTTTCGTTCCGCCGACGATGTCGAACACCTTGTGCGGCTGAACTGGGCTCAAGGGATCCACAAATTCTTCATCACCGATGACAATTTCGCGCGAAATTCGGAGTGGGAGGCGATTTTCGACCGGCTGATCGAACTGCGCGAGGAGCACGGTATTCCGCTGGGCCTGATGATTCAGGTCGACACTCTATGTCACAAGATCGACGGCTTCATCGAGAAGGCAAAGCGCGCCGGTGTCACGCGCGTCTTCATCGGCCTGGAGAACGTCAATCCGGACAATCTCGCTGCTGCCAAGAAGCGCCAGAACAAGATCACCGAATATCGCAGGATGCTTCTTGCCTGGAAGGCACAGGGCATCATGACGCTGGCGGGCTACATTCTCGGCTTCCCGTCCGACACGCCGGAGACAATCCGCCGCGATATCGGCATCATCCAGCGCGAGCTGCCGCTCGATGTTATCGAGTTCTTCTGTCTGACGCCGCTGCCGGGATCCGAAGATCACAAGGTGCTTTGGGACAGTGGCGTCGAGATGGAAGCGGATCTCAATATCTACGACGTCGAGCACATCTGCGCTCCGCATGAGCGGATGAGCAAGGCCGAGTGGGAGGCGATCTATCAGGAGGCCTGGAAACTCTACTATACGCCGGAACATATGCGAATGCTGCTTCTGCGCGCCCGCGCGACGGGCGTCCCGATGGCAAGTCTCGTCAAGGTGCTCTCGGCCTTTGCAACGACGGTCCGCATCGAAGGCGTGCATCCGCTTCAAAGCGGCCTTCTTCGCATGAAACATCCTTCGGAGCGGCGTCCCGGAATGGCCGTGGAAAGCATCTGGCTCTTCTGGCCCCGGTTCGTCTGGGAGACGTTGCGCAAGCATGCGATGCTTGCCCGGACCGTCATTCCGCTCATCTGGGCTGCGGTTCTGATATCGAGGAGTGCAGGGGCGCAAGGCTATACGGATCAGGCGCTGGCGCCGGTAGAAGACGACGAGGACGAGACGCTTGCGCTGTTCACGCAGACGACCGGTGGAAAGGCTGCGGCCGATCACCAGCGCAAGATCGCGCAGCTGACCCGGCGCCGCGCTTCCTGAAGAAGCCGCCCGGACGGGGCCGCGATCGTGCCGCTCGATCTGACCGGCGCCTATGAGCCGATGCGGAAACCTTGCGCCCTCAGGTTCCGACGCAAATGGGAAAAGACTACCGGGGACCCTTCGGAGGGCAGCGCTCCCTAAGGAAGCTATTGAAGGACCATGGGGATCCGACACCCCGTTGTTCTGAGGGAGCGCTGCCTCAGACGGGCAGCATTGCGATTCGTCGTCTCAGTCGGTTCTCGTCCCCGGGATTGCCTACTATTCTGGCGGCCGACTCGAACAAAGAAGACGACCGATCTTGGCTTCCACAAAGACCCTGAACGCGAAGAACCTCGAGGCGCTCGGCGCGACCCGATTGGCCGAGCTGCTGATCGAGATCAGCACCGGAGACGCGGCCGCCAAGCGACGGCTCAGGCTGGAACTGGCGGGGACCCAAAGCCCGAAGGAGGTCGCGCGCGAGGTGCGCAAGCGGCTTTCCACAATCGCGCGAGCCCGGACTTTTGTCGATTGGCAGAAACGCAAGGTCCTTGTCGACGATCTGGAGATGCAGCGCCGCGCCATCATGGAGAAGGTCGCGCCGGCGGATCCGTCAGAGGCCCTCGACCTGATGTGGCGCTTCCTGGAGCTGGCGGATTCGATTTTCGAGCGATGCGACGACGGCAGCGGAACGGTGATCGGCGTCTTCCACCAAGCGGTCGAGGATCTGGCCGCCCTCGCCGGTGAGGCGAAAGCCGATCCCGAGGTGCTGGCCGATCAGGTTTTCGCGGCGATCCAGAAGAACGGATACGGACAATATGATTATCTCATCGACAGCCTGTCATCGACGCTGGGGAACCCGGGGCTGGATCGCCTGAAGGCTCAGGTGCAGCAACTCGCGAGCCAGACTCCAGAGCGGCGGAAGGACGACGAGCGTCGGGTCATCGGATGGGGGACGAATGGACCTATCTATGCCGACGAGCTCGAGGAGAGTTCCAGACAGATGACGGTGCGCAGGCTCTCCAGGAGATCGCTGATGCGCAGCAGGACGTAGACGGCTTCATTGCGCAATACGATGAACTGGCACGAAGGATGCCGAAGATCGCGGCCGCCATTGCCCGGCGTCTGCTCGCAGCGGGCCGGGCTGAAGATGCCTGGGCCGCCATTGACGCCGTCGAAGAACAGAGAGCCGGATGGCTCCCCTATGAGTGGGAGGAGATGCGTCTCGAAGTGCTGGAGGCATTGGGCCGCACGGAGGAGGCACAGGCCTTCCGGTGGTCGTGCTTCGAGCGATCGCTCTCGACGTCGCACCTGCGCGCATTCCTCGGGCGGCTTCCGGATTTCGACGATGTGGAGGCCGAGGAAAAAGCACTCGATCTCGTTGCTGCTCATCCCAGCGTGCACAGCGCGCTCGCCTTCCTGATCAACTGGAAGTCCTTCCGCCGCGCGGCTGATCTGGTTCTGCGGCGTGCAGAAGAGCTTGACGGAGATCACTACGAGATCCTGACGCCGGCGGCGAATGCGCTGGCCGGCTCGCATCCACTGGCGGCGACGCTCCTGCTCCGAGCCATGATCGATTTCTCGTTGCAAACCGGCCGGTCCAGCCGCTACCGCCATGCCGCTCGCCACTTTCTGGAATGCGGAAGCCTTGCCGCATCCGTGGAGAGCTTCGGAGATATCGAGACACACGAGGCCTACGCTGCGCGGTTGCGTGCCGAGCATGGCCGAAAGACCTCGTTCTGGAGCCACGTTGCCTAAAACCTGTTTCGGCGATGCGGGTCGGCCGTTCATTCCGCTTGCGGTGCTTCGTTGGGAGACGGTGCATGAAACCGGCGCAGTTTGAACCGCGCTGCTCGCGGGCGTGGCACGGCCTCCGGTTGATCAGCCTGCGCTTGACCCCGCGCGATTGTCGGGTGGGCGACAGTGACGGTATGGTTGCCATCGTTCAGTTCCTGGCGGTGCGCGAGGAATTCGTGCATCGCTGCGCAAAGTGCCATTGCCAGATGGCGCCACTCTAGGGATCCCTTCTCCGCCCTGGTGCTGCCTTCGAGGCGAAAGTTGGCGATGTATCTGCCGACCAGGTTCTCCAGCTGATCATCCGAGAGCCTTCCGGCATAACCGTCGCGGTAGTCGCGCGCCTCATCCGGATCCGAGTCGTGGTTGGTATATTGGCGCGCGAATTCGCCGTGGCGTGAGCGGGCGTCCAGATCCATCATCGCTTAATAGAGCCGGAACCCCATCTGCTCGACGGAAAGCGGATTGCGAACCCGCGCCGTCTCGCGGCCGGTGTCTTCCTGATGCCGCTGTTCGGCGATACCGATGCGCCGCTGCATGTCAGCAACGGCTGCATGGTGGCGACCGATCGCGGTCCGACGATCCGCCCCGAGCGGCTGGCGCAGTTCTGTCTTGCCGTCTAGATAAGGGCGAAGCCTCGGCGGGATGACGATCCGTGCATAGTAGCGGCCGCCACGATAGAGAAGGTATCTGATATCGCCTGCCATTCCTTGCCCATTTTGTAACATCGTTTGGGCCTTGACTATGGGTGAAAGCCCTTGCGGGTCAAGGAGTTCAACGAATTCAGTGGGCTAAGATGGTGCTGCCGGAGAGATTTGAACTCTCGACCTCTCCCTTACCAAGGGAGTGCTCTACCCCTGAGCTACGGCAGCGGGCGGCGGGCGGGTGGCGCCTGCGGACGGGCCGCCTATTGCCATAGCTTCCGGGGCAGTGCAAGCCGCAATCGGCCGATCTCCGGCGGCGTGGCCGTCCTTGGGGCTTTTTTGTTCGGTTGCTTTCTTGTATGCCGCTGCTGATGACTCGTGATAGCGCGAAGGAGCCGCCGCGAACCGGCGCCGCCGATGCCAGGCGCCAGCGCCTGGCGGCCGAGCTGCGCGCCAACCTGAAGCGGCGGAAGGTCCAGGCCAGGGCCCGTCGCGCCGCCGCGCCGAAGGAAGACGACCGCCCGGGCGATACGGAAATGCCGGAGTAAAGCAAGTCCAGGAAAAGTGGGAACCGGTTTTCCGTCCGGACTTGCGAAAAGGATAGACTCAAGTCCAGGAAAAGTGGGAACCGGTTTTCCGTCCGGACTTGCGAAAAGGATAGACTTAAGTCCAGGAAAAGTGGGAACCGGTTTTCCGTCCGGACTTGCGAAAAGGATAGACTTAAAGTCCAGGAAAAGTGGGAACCGGTTTTCCGTCCGGACTTGCGAGGGAATGAAGAGCCGGCCCGTCCGCGGTTCCGTGAAACGCGGGAGGGGCGTTAGGCCCCCGTTTACCATTCGCAACGCAGGCTCCGCCGGTTGCGTCCAGACGTTCGACAGGAAAGGCGGGCCTTCGCGTCCGGCAGGGTAAAAGATGGATCGAATCAGGATCGTCGGCGGCCGGCCGTTGAACGGCACCATACCGATTTCCGGCGCCAAGAACGCGGCCCTGCCGCTCATGATCGCCTCGCTGCTGACGGACGATACGCTGACGCTCGAGAACGTGCCGCATCTTGCCGACACCGAGCAGCTGATGCGCATTCTCGGCAATCACGGCGTCGACATCATGGTCAACGGCCGGCGCGAGCGACAGAACGACGGCTATTCGCGCACCGTCCATTTCACCGCGCGCAACATCGTCGAGACGACCGCGCCCTACGAGCTCGTCTCCAAGATGCGGGCGAGCTTCTGGGTCATCGGTCCTCTGGTCGCGCGCACGGGCGAGGCGCGCGTCTCGCTGCCCGGCGGATGCGCCATCGGCACCCGTCCCGTCGACCTCTTCATGGAGGGGCTGAAGGCGCTCGGCGCCGATATCGACATCGACAACGGCTATGTGGAGGCGAAGGCGAAGAACGGCCTCGCCGGCGGGCATTACGTCTTCCCGAAGGTCTCCGTCGGCGCCACCCATGTCCTCATGATGGCCGCGTCGCTGGCCAGGGGCACGAGCGTCATCGAGAACGCCGCGCGCGAGCCGGAGGTCGTCGATCTCGCCAATTGCCTGAACGCCATGGGGGCACGCATCTCCGGGGCGGGCACCGGGACGATCACGGTGGACGGCGTCTCCTCCCTGTCGGGCGCGCGCCACCGCGTCCTGCCCGACCGGATCGAAACCGGAACCTACGCCATGGCCGTGGCCATGGCGGGCGGCGACGTGACGCTCGAGGATACGCAAGGCGCGCTCCTCGAAACGGCCCTGGACACCCTGAGGGCCGCCGGCGCCGAGGTGACCGAGACGAATTCCGGCATCCGCGTCCGGCGCAACGGCACGGGCCTTGTTCCGGTCGATGTCCGCACCGATCCCTTTCCCGGGTTCCCGACCGACCTGCAGGCGCAGTTCATGGCGCTGATGACGCGGGCGAAGGGCACCTCGCACATCACCGAGACGATCTTCGAGAACCGCTTCATGCACGTGCAGGAACTCGCCCGCCTCGGCGCGAGGATCTCGCTTTCGGGCCAGACCGCGACGGTCGAGGGCGTCGAGCGGCTGAAGGGCGCGCCCGTCATGGCGACGGACCTGCGCGCCTCGGTGTCGCTGGTGATCGCGGCGCTCGCCGCCGAAGGCGAGACCATCGTCAACCGCGTCTACCATCTCGACCGGGGCTTCGAGCGCCTCGAGACGAAGCTCGGCCGCTGCGGGGCCGAAGTCGAACGCCTGAGCGGCTGAACGCGGCCGTTCGCGACGGGCGCGGCGTCGCTCCGTTTGCCTTCGGCGTTGCACCGCCGCCGCCGAACTCCTATGTCTCCGGCAGTTCGAAACGCCAGACGAGGGCAGCAGCGTGACCACGGCCGAACGCCTCAGACTAGTAGGGCTGGACGCGGAGGACCTCGACGTCGTCTCCGCCCACATGCAGGACGCGGTCGTCCGGGTCGGCGACCTGGACTACCGCCCCGGCCGCAGGCAATTCGTCCTGGTCGGCAATCGTTTCGTCTGGGAAGACGCGCAGGCAAGGCGCCAGAAGGCCTTCGAACGCCGTCGCTCGGTCATGCATTTCGATCGCGTCGACGCGGCGCGCACGCGCGGCATAGACCGCCGCCGCAGCGACGACGTCCTGTCGCTGCTGGCCGTGCGCTACGAGCCGGCGGCCACTCCCCCCTCCGGAACGGTCGAGCTCGTCTTCGCCGGCGATGCGTCCATCCTGCTCGACGTGGAGTGCCTGGAGGTGCAGCTGACGGACCTCGGCGGCGCATGGCAGACGCGGTTTCGCCCCAAGCATCCCCTGTCGGATTGAGGCAAGACGTTTCCAATCGGCGCGCGGCCCCTTAAAGAGGGCCGCAGGACCATTCGCGGCCGCGGCCGCAGAGACCATCGGCAGGAGCAGACATTGGTCAAGAGGCTCGATTCCAGCCACCCGGATTTCGAAGGCGCCTTCCAGGCGTTCCTGTCGACCAAGCGCGAGGTCTCCGAGGACGTCGACGCCGCCGTCCGCGCAATCGTCGCCGACGTCCGCGCCCGCGGCGATGCGGCGCTTGCCGATCTCACGCGCCGCTTCGACAGGGTCGACCTGTCGGAGGTCGGAATGGCGGTGACGAAGGCCGAGGTCGACGCGGCTGTAGCCGCCGTCGACGACGAGACGCGCGCGGCGCTGGAACTCGCCGCCGAAAGGATCGAGAAGCACCACGCGCGGCAGCTGCCGAAGGACGATTTCTACGAGGACGCGCTCGGCGTCGGGCTCGGCGCGCGCTGGACGGCGATCGAGGCCGTCGGGCTCTACGTTCCGGGCGGCACGGCGGCCTATCCGAGCTCCGTCCTGATGAACGCGCTGCCGGCGCGGGTCGCCGGCGTCGAGCGCATCGTCATGGTCGTGCCGGCGCCCGACGGGAAGCTCAACCCGGCCGTCCTCGCCGCCGCGCGGATCGCCGGGGTCGACGAGATCTACCGCATCGGCGGTGCACAGGCCGTCGCCGCGCTGGCCTACGGCACCGGCACCATCGCCCCGGTCGCCAAGATCGTCGGGCCCGGAAACGCCTATGTCGCGGCCGCCAAGCGCCAGGTCTTCGGCGTCGTCGGCATCGACATGATCGCAGGGCCCTCGGAGGTGCTGATCCTGGCTGACGCGAACAACGACCCCGCCTGGATCGCCGCCGACCTCCTCGCCCAGGCCGAGCACGATCCCGGCGCCCAGTCGATCCTGATCACCGACGACGCCGGTTTCGCCGACGCCGTGGAGGCCGCCGTCGACCGGCAGCTGGAGACCCTGCCGCGCGCCGCGACCGCCGGGCCGAGCTGGCGCGACTACGGGGCGATCCTGCTGGTGCCGGATTTCGCCGCGGCGGTGCCGCTCGTCAACAGGATCGCGCCGGAGCATCTCGAACTGGCGCTCGACGCCGCCGAGGACCTTTTGCCGGCGATCCGCAACGCCGGCGCGATCTTCGTCGGCCGCCATACGCCGGAAGTGATCGGCGACTATGTCGGCGGCTCCAACCACGTGCTTCCGACGGCGCGCTCGGCGCGCTTCTCCTCCGGGCTCTCCGTTCTCGACTACATGAAGCGGACGTCGATCCTCCGCCTCGGGCCGGAGCAGTTGCGCGCGCTCGGGCCGGCCGCGGTCGTCCTGGCCGAAGCCGAAGGCCTCGGCGCGCATGCCCGTTCCGTCTCGATCCGGTTGAACCTCTAGGCGGGGCGCGGATGGAGCCGGCCGACTCATTCCGCCTGACCGACATCGTGCTCGACGAAAGCATCGGCCGTTCGACGCCCGACGTCGAGCACGAGCGTGCCGTCGCCATCTTCGACCTGATCGAGGAAAACCGGTTCAGGCCGGCGGGCCATGACGGCGGCCCCTACCGGCTCGCCCTCTCGCTCGTCGATTCCAAGCTCGTCTTCGCCATCGGGACCGAGGCCGGGCAGCCGGTGGCCACCCACATCCTGTCGCTGACGCCGTTCCGGCGGATCGTGAAGGACTACTTCATGATCTGCGAGAGCTACTACGAGGCGATCCGCTCGTCGACGCCGAGCCGGATCGAGGCGATCGACATGGGCCGCCGCGGGGTCCACAACGAGGGCTCGCGGACCCTGATGGATCGGCTCGACGGCAAGATCGAGGTGGATTTCGACACCGCCCGGCGGCTGTTCACGCTGATCTGCGTGCTCCATTGGCGCGGCTGACGGCGATGACGAACGACGGCGCGCACGACGTCAGGTCCCGCCTTCCCGGATCCGTTCTGTTCGTCTGCGGGATGAACGCCATCCGCTCGCCGATGGCCGAGGTCCTCGCCCGCCGCGTCCTTCCCCGCGGCACCTACATCGCTTCGGCGGGCGTGCGCGCCGGCGAGCGGGATCCGTTCGTCGACGTCGTTCTCGCAGAAGTCGGCCTGAGCCTCGACCGCCGCCAGCCGCAGACGCTCGAACAGCTCGAGGACGACTATTTCGACCTGATCGTCACGCTGGCGCCGGAAGCCCATCACACCGCCCTCGACATGAACCGTTCGACCGCTGCCGACATCGTCTACTGGCCGACGCAGGATCCGAGCGTCGTGACCGGCACCCGCGATCAGATCGTCGCGGCCTACCGCCAGGTCCGCGACCATCTGGAAGCGCTGATCGGGGCGCGGTTCGGTTGATTGCGGCACTTTCGGGTACCTCGATCAATCCGGTTCACAAAGGGCCGGTGATTGTTTATGTTCCCGCAACTTTCGCCGGCGGACCGCTGCCGGCGACGATCCAAAGGAAAGACGCAAAACTGAATGGCCAAGGAAGAAGTACTCGAATTTCCCGGTGTCGTCACCGAGTTGCTGCCCAACGCGACGTTTCGCGTCAAGCTCGAGAACGACCATGAGATCATCGCGCATACGGCCGGCCGCATGCGCAAGAACCGCATACGCGTGCTCGCCGGCGACAAGGTGCTGGTCGAAATGACCCCCTACGACCTGACGAAGGGTCGCATCACCTACCGCTTCAAGTAGCTCCCGCCGCCGTCCGGACCGATCGCGCGCTTCCTGAAAGCCATGGCCCCTCAAAGCAAACTCATCCTCGCTTCCGGCTCTCCGCGCAGGCTGGAGCTTCTCGGCCAGGCGGGCATCGAGCCCGATCGCCTCATGCCGATGGATCTCGACGAGACGCCCGGCAAGTCCGAGCATCCGCGCACCCTTGCGCGCCGTCTGGCCTCGGAGAAGGCCGGCGCGGCGAAGAAGGCGCTGGCCGGCGATCCGGACTGGGAGCGGCCCTTCATCCTCGCCGCCGATACGGTCGTGGCGGTAGGCCGCAGGATCGTTCCCAAGCCCGAGCGCCTCGACGAGGCGTCGAACGCGCTCTATCTGCTCTCGGGACGCAGCCATCGGGTCTATACGGGGCTCTGCCTCGTCACCCCGAAGGGTGCCGTGCGGCAGAAGGTCGTCGAGACGCGCATGCGCTTCAAGCGCCTGTCCCGGGTCGAGATCGAGAGCTACCTCGCCTCGGGCCAATGGCGCGGCAAGGCGGGCGGCTACGCCGTCCAGGGCCTCGCGGCGAGCTTCGTGGCCAGGATGGTCGGATCCTACACGAACGTCGTCGGCCTGCCGCTCTACGAAACCGTGTCCCTGCTGACGGGCGAGGGCTACGACGTGTACGACAGATGGCTGGAGACGCACTGACCGTGACTTCCAAGGACGAGACCGGCAGGCCCTCGAACGTCGCGCCGCTGCGCCCGCCCCGCCCGTGCCCCGAATGCGGGCGCCAGTCGTCGCGGGCGGACTACCCCTTCTGCTCGCAGCGCTGCCGGAACATCGACCTCAACCGCTGGCTCTCCGGATCCTACGCGATCCCGGTGACGGAAGAGGAAGAAAACACCGAACCCGGCGACGACCCGGACGTCTAGACTAGGGCAGGCGACGGCAAGCGACGGAAGCCGCCCCCGGTGCCGCCGGCTCCTGGCCGTTTCCAGCACGCCTGCGAAAAAAGTCGGCCGCGGGTGCTGGACAGGGTCCGGCAAGATGCTATAACCCGCGGCGTTTCCGGGGGCCGGCCACGCCGCGCCGACCGGAATGCCCAGATAGCTCAGTTGGTAGAGCAGCGGACTGAAAATCCGCGTGTCGGTGGTTCGAATCCGCCTCTGGGCACCATT
>CAWIQE010000018.1:0-224030 GCA_963838155.1 uncultured Alphaproteobacteria bacterium | reverse complement strand
TGGTCCCTTACATTCGCGAGGCGCTGGAGCTTTCGCTCGGTCCCGGACCGCTGTCTCTTCGGCAGCGACTGGCCTGTCTGCACGCTCGCCGCCTCCTTCACGCAGGTTTTGTCCTGTGTATGCGCGGGCATATCCCACCTTTCCGAGGCGGAGAAGTCGAGGGTGTTGGCGGGTTCGGCGGTCGATCTCTACCGGCTCGATGAGACGCTACCGGTTCTGGCCGGGCGAGGCGCGTGACGGAGGTGGTGCATGTCGAGGATCGCCGCATCGAAGCTTCGATGGTGAACCTTCAGCCGAAGACCGAGCGAACCGACGCGATCCAGTCGTTCGTCAGCCAGGAAACGCCGATCATCCGGATCTTCGACGAGGACGGCTCTATCGGCTACCGGCTATGCCTTCACTATCGGCACGGGAGGACCTTCCGTGATGCCACTGATCGACCGCTCGTTCGCACCGGCCCTCCTTGGGCGCGAAGCGGCCGAGATCGAGCCAATCTGGCTGTACCTGCTTTTCCTGACTCATGCCACTACGGTCGGCGCGATCACCTCCCTCGCGCTTGCCGCCGTCGACACTGCCCTCTGGAACCTGCGATGCCGCGGGCCGGGCTTCCGTTCCACTTGATGGCGGGCGGCGCACGCCGCGAGAGCGCGCTTTATTCGACGGAAGGCGGCTGGCTGCATCTCGAGACCTCGCTGCTGGTCGACGACGCCGCGCGCGTGAAGCGCAGGCTTTTCCGGCGCGAAGATCAAAGTCGGGCGACCTCCGCATGAGGATGTGACTCGCATCCGGGCCGTACGGGAGTAGGTCGGCCCCGGCTTCGAGATCTTCACCGATGCCAACCAAGCCTTCAACGTCGACGAGGCCATCCGCCGGGCCCGCCATACGAGGCCCTCCACATCGGCTGGCTCGAAGAGCCGCTCCCGCAGACGACATCGATGGCCATGCCCGCCTGTCGCGATCGACGAGGACCCCGATCGCCGTCGGCGAGAGCCTCTACAGCCTCTCGCTTTCCGAAGCTATCTCCAGCGCGCGCCTGTTCCATCGTCCAGGTCGACGTCGGACGGATCGGCGGCATCACTCCGTGGCTGAAGACGGCCCATCTCGCCGAGACATGCAACGTCGCGGTCTGCCCGCACTTCCTGATGGAACTTCACGTCTCCCTGGCCTGCGCGGTCCCGAACGCCCGCTGGGTCGAATACATCCCGCAACTCGAAGACGTGACCGGTGCGGCCCTGGAGATAGAAGGAGGACGGGCAAAGCCGTCGCAATCGCCCGGTCTTGGGATCGATTGGGATGAAGGGGCCCGCAAAAAGGCTCTCTGTGGCCCACACGGTCCACAGTGAAGCTGGGTCCTGAAGCCTTACCATCGGTCTTCATACCGTGCGACCAGGTCAACGCGAGCCGACGGAACCTGCAAGGTGGTCCGTTCCGGCAAGGCGATTTATGGCCAAAGACTTGAGGTGGCCGATGAGTGGCGGGCGATCGGGTCTTTCGGAGCGCGAACGGACTTATTCCCGCCTATCAAATGGCTCTTTCGGTCTGGGCCGCCGTCCGATCAGATTGCGCACGTTCGACACCTGCCACCTGCCGCCACGGGCGGTGCGGACGCCGCGGTTGTTGAGCGCCTCGGCAATGCCGCGGTAGCTGGTGATGCCGGCGCACTGCAGGGCCTCGATGACAGGCAGCAGCGTTGCGGCAAAGCGGTCGGCCTCGGCGATGGAGACAGCCCGGCCGCGGGAAGCCGCCTCGGCCGGATTGGACGGGTTGCCGAGCCTGGCGCCTTTGGCCTTGCGCTGGGCGAGGGCGGCCCGGGTCCGCTCCGAGATCAGCCGGCGCTCCTTCTCGGCCAGGGCCGCATAAAGGTGCAGCATGAAGGGATCGGCGTCTGCTCCGAGTTCCGCGACGATGAACGGCACGCGCTGTGCCATCAGCCCGGAGATGAATGCGACGTCGCGCGACAGCCGGTCGAGCTTGGCGACGATCACCGGGCGCGTTCGCGCCGGGCGAGCGACAGTGCTTCGGCAAGGCGAGGGCGCCGGTCGAGGGCGTCCGATCCCTTGCCGGTCTCGACCTCGACGAACTCGCCGATCAGCTCGAAGCCCTCTGCCTCGGCGAAGCGCTCGACGACGTTGCGCTGGGCGTCGATGCCGAGCCCGGAACGGCCCTGGCGCTGGGTCGAGACACGATAGTAGGCGACTGCGCGCTGCAACATGGAATTCCCCGGAGTGTTCAAACTGCAAACCACCGTTTGCAGTGTGCTCGTTGGGGAAAATGAAGCAAGTTCAATGTCGTAAGGAGAACCGGAGCAGCGATGAGCAGTTGCAGATAGCGAAGGGTGCCCACCCAGTCAGCTTGACGCACCCCTTGTCTCGACCAAGCCGCCAGCGGACGTCAGAGATGAATGGTGCTAGAGTGGTCCAGGCGCCAGGGCTTTGCAGGAGGCTTGCACGGTATGGTCCTTGCCCTGCCGGCGAAGGGACTCGACGATGACGACGATCGATTTCTGGTATTCTATCGGAAGCACCTATAGCTACCTCTCTGTCATGCGCTTGCCGGACTTGGCGAAAGCCGCTGAGGTGGAATTTCGATGGCGGCCGTTTGACGTCCGCCACATAATGGTCGAACAGAACAACATTCCGTTCAGGAACAAGCCGGTGAAGACCGCCTATATGTGGCGCGACATCGAGCGTCGGGCGAAGAACTACGGACTTCGACCGCTCGTTCCCGCGCCCTATCCATTGCGCGAGCTTGTCTTCGCAAACCAGGTCGCCATCCTCGGGACGGAAGAGGGATGGGCAGCGGCCTACACGCGGGCAACCTACCGCCGCTGGTTTGAGGCTGGGCAGCCCGCGGGCGAAGAACCGAACCTTTCGAATAGCCTCGCGGAGATCGGACAGGATCCGGATCGGGTCACCCAAGCAGCCCGTTCCGACCGTATCGCCAAGGCGCTCGAGCGAGTAACCGCAGAGGCAATGGCCCTCGACATTTTCGGCTCACCGACTTTTGCCGTCGGCAGTGAAATATTCTGGGGTGATGATCGGATCGACGATGCCATCGCCTGGACCAAGCGCGCCGCCGAAGACTGAACTGCATGCCGCGGAAGGTCACGATACCTCGTGATGTCGCCCCCCCAAATACCATCTGGAGACATCACGAAGGCAGTCCTTTGCCGCTCCGCGTTGTCCGAAAGGTCGTCCTCCCGCTGCTCGCGGTGTGCAGAGAGAGCGCATCCTCGGCCGCAAGCGTAGCATCCAGCAGTCCAGGTCAAGGTCGTCGAGCCTCCCGTCAAGATCAAGCTTGTCCGGGTCCGCAAGCAATACAATGTCCTCGAGAAGCCAGTGACCCCGGGACTGGCACTCTTCCCTGAACTAGCTGCACGTGACCAATGGAATGAGCTTGTCGAGAAGTACCGGCTGCTGGAGACGCAGCAGGACGAACTCACGCCGAGTGAGGCCGCCCGTGCATCATCCAGCAGGACATTTGACCTCACCGAGCGCCGCGAAAAGCAAGTCTTCTCACGCCTCAGCTTGGTGGGGGAAGTCTCTCGGTACCTCAACCAATCGCCGTTGAAAATCGAGTCGCTGCTGGATGCCACAAAAGAAAGTGTCGAAAAGCTTGTTGAAATCACTAATGAGTTCAATGAGCTGCTCTACGACGAGATCATTCCACGCTTGTTCCGGATGACCTTTGACCTCGACGAAGCGCAGAAAATCGAAGAGCATGAAGTTGAACTCATCAAGCTCCCACCAAACGGTTATTACGAGGTCACTGCCGCCAAGGACAAGATCGTACGCAGCACCGACACGGTGGTGAAGAGCAATGAGCGCGACAAGAGCTTCCATCTCGACACCTACTGCTTCGATTCCAATTCGGAGCGAACGCTATTCTGGGACCTCCTCAGAGAGAAGCGAGTGAAGAAGATCTACTTTACGGGTATGCTCACCCATGGCCAGTCGGACTTCTTCATTCAGTACATCGATCCAGATTCGCACACGGTTCGAAGCTATTATCCGGATTTCGTTTTCATCCGTGAGGAACTGGACGGGAACGAAAAATACGTGATCGTTGAGGTGAAGGGAGATCACCAGATTGACGATGCAGTGGTTCGCGCGAAGAAGGACTTTGCCGAGCAAATCGCAGTGGCCAGCGGAATGGAATATCAGATCATCAAGTCCAGTGACGCGGATGCTCGAAGCTATCGCATGCTCCTATGACGAAGGCCGGGGTTCCCTCCGGCCATGCCTGCTCAGGAACTTGAAGCTCGGTTTGTGTTCCATCTCGCCGAACGCGACTGGCGTCGAAGTGTTCAGCCGAAGACCCAAACGAATATTTTCCGAGTCTTGCAAACAATTCACCAAATCCGCGCAGTCATGAGGTCCGGAGAATATCGGCCCTGAGAGACCGCTTCCGGGCCACCTGGCGCCGAGGCCAGTGCTCAGCCCATCCCGCATAACCCTCAAATACAACGAGAAAATCCGGCCGCAGCCGGATCGGGAGAACGCTTTCGCGAGTGAACGGCCCGAGACATAGGTGACGTTTTGTACCGGACACATGGGTAACACTTTCCCTTTTTCGGGGGAGATGTTGATGCCGTGGAGAGAGTGTTCGGTGATGGAGGAACGTATGCGCTTTGTCGCTCGGCTTCTCGAGGGAGAGGGCATGAGTGACGTGTGCCGGGAATTCGGCATCTCGCGGAAGACCGGCTACAAGATTTTCAACCGCTACAAGGAAGACGGCCTGGAGGCGCTCGCCGACCGGTCGCGGCGGCCGGTCAGATACGCCAACCAGTTGCCCGGCCAGATCGAGCGGCTGATCGTCGAGACGAAGCGGGAGAAGCCGCACTGGGGTGCCAGGAAGATCCGGGAGCTCCTGGTGCGCCGACTGGCCGGCGACGTGCGCATTCCGGCCAGGAGCACGGTGCACGCGGTGCTCGACCGCCATGGCCTTGTGAGCCAGGCCCGCAAGAGGCACCGGGCTCGCAAGGCCATGGGCACGCCGCTCTCGCAGGCGGTGGCGCCCAACGACCTGTGGTGCGCCGACTTCAAGGGCGAGTTCAAGCTCGGCAACGGCCGCTACTGTTACCCCCTGACGGTCACCGACCAGGCCTCCCGCTACCTGCTTGTCGCCGAAGCCCTTGAAACGACGAAGGAAGCGCCGGTCATCGAGGCCTTCATCCGCCTCTTCAGGGACCGCGGCCTGCCGCAGGCGATCCGAAGCGACAATGGCGTCCCCTTCGCCAGCCCGAACGGCCTCTACAATCTCTCCAGGCTGTCGGTCTGGTGGCTGAGGCTCGGCATCGCAATCGAGCGCATCAGGCCGGGGCGGCCCCAGGAGAACGGCCGGCATGAGCGCATGCATCGAACCCTGAAGCAGGAGACCGCCCGGCCGCCGGCCATGAACGCGCTCCAGCAACAGGCACGGTTCGACGCCTTTATCAGCGAATTCAACGATGAACGCCCCCACGAGGCGCTCGCCATGAAGCTGCCGGCCGAGCGCTACGCACCCTCTTCACGGCCCTATCACGGCCTGCCGGACCTGACCTACCCCTTCCACGACAAGGACATCATGGTCACCGCATGCGGACGCATCTGCATGCACCGCAAGAAGATCAACATATCGACGGTGCTTGCCGGTCAGAGGCTTGGAATCAAGGAGGTGGACGACGGCATTTGGCTGATAAGCTTCATGCAGTACGATCTCGGTTATATCGACCTGGAACAGAGGACATTGCAAACCATCGACAGCCCGTTCGGCACGAGGCTGTCACCCATGTCTTAGGTACGATCTGTTACCCATGTCTCCGGGCTGTACAGAGGGCAAGTGGCGGAGGAGGTGGGATTCGAACCCACGGTACCGTCTCCGGTACGCCGGTTTTCAAGACCGGTGCCTTAAACCGCTCGGCCACTCCTCCCGGCACGGCATTCAGCATAGTCGGGTGCTGGACGACGTGGTCGAAACGTCGGGCCGGGTTGGGGCGCCGTTCGGCCGGATCGCCAATCAATCCTGTAGGGTGATCGGCGAAGGCCTGTCAACCGGAGATGGGAGGTTTTGGGTTCGAAAGCTGCAAGCCCGTGCAGGAGGGGGCAAACTCCTGAGGGAACGATTTGGCTGGCGCGGGAAGGATCGCGCGGGGGCGTGGCCGGTGGCGGATACAAAAGCGTCCCGTCGACGAGGGCCGACGGGACGTTTGTCGGGTATGCGGTGGTTGCGTCAGCGGCAGATGCGCTTGGTCGCTATCACGAGCTTGCCGTGATGATGGTAACGGACCTTCTTGACGTAGCAGTCCCGGCGCGCGTGATGGCGCCATCCATAATGCCTGCCCCTGTCCCATCCGCGATGGAGGCCGCGGTCGTAGTGGTGCACGGTGCGATCGGTCGTGGTGATCGTCACGCTCGCCGCCTGAGATGCCGTGCTCAGGGTCGGGACGGCGGCGAGGGCCAGGGCGGCGGCGACGATGATGCTCTTCATTTTATTCTTCTCCATACCAAATCGATGCCCGTCAACGGCAAGTAGAGGCTTTCGTTCCATTTGTCGTCTTCACGGATCCTTGCGGCGTGAAAGAACAGCGTCGGAAGCGCAGGAGAGGACGGAAAGAATAGCATTTCTGTAGCGAGGCGTGTCTTCGAGCCGGTTCGCGAGATCGAGGCGAGGGCAGGGCTGAGCGCGGCCTCCGCTCCCGTTCGGCGCGTGCCGTAGACCGAAAAATGCAGTTTCTTCTTGCGTCCTCCCCGCAATTTCGCCATTTTGCTGACGCTTTTAACGAAGATTAAGTCCTTCGGTGGGAATCAAGGGGAAGCTTCGGCTTTGAGCCCACACGCGGGTCACAACAAGCATAACTCCTAGCGAGGGGGCGTAAGCGTTAATGTCGGGGACAAGGTTTGGCGCGCCAGTGGCGCGTGTGGGGCGTGCAATATCCATTCCGCTGCTTCTGGCCGGACTTGCGGCCTGCACGACGACCGGCGGTGACGATCAGGCGGATATCAGCACGAAGACGAAATTCGCTTCCGCCGATTACGGCGTGAAGGCCAGTCCGCGCGTGACGTCGAAGAAGACCGTGCGCCCAGGCGGCGGCCGCTACCAGGTCGGCAAGGCCTATCAGGTGGCGGGCAAATGGTACCGCCCCAAGATGAACCCCGACTACAACAAGGTGGGAATGGCCTCCTGGTACGGCCCGAACTTCCACGGGCGGCTGACCGCAAACGGCGAGGTCTACAACCAGTACAGCCTGACCGCCGCCAATCCGACTCTGCCCCTTCCGTGCTACGCCCGCGTCACCAACGAAACCACGGGCGATTCCGTCATCGTGCGGGTGAACGATCGGGGGCCGTTCGCGCAAGGCAGGATCATCGATCTCTCCACCGCCGCGGCCAAGCTGCTGCACATGCGCGAGGTCGGTGTCGCGCAGGTTCGCGTGAAATATGTGGGAATGGCGCCTCTGGATGGAAACGACGCGCCCTATCTCATGGCATCCTACCAGCCGGGCGCCGACGGCGCTCCGCAGATCGGTCCCGACACCGGGCAGCCCGGCGTCCTGCTGGCCATGAACGAACCGTCCTCCGGCGCCGGCCTGCCCGGCGTGACGGTGGAGGACGGCACCGGATCGGGCCAAGGCGCCGGCGGCAAGACCTTGCCGCCTTCGGCGAACGCCATGACGCGCGTTCCGGATGCATCGCCCGCCGAGCACGGCATCCAGACGGCCATGATGCCGGCCAGGGCCTTGCCGCAGGTCGGGCCGGTTCCCTCCATGCGGCCGACGCTCTCCGCCGCGGTGCAGGAGGAACAGCAACGCCAGCAGGTGGTCGAACTGACCGCCTCGGCCTATGTCGCCCGCAACGCAACGGCGACCCCGGCTGCCTTCGAGCAGGTGCTCGACGGCGAGAAGCTCACGCCGCAGGCCATCGTGCGCGCGTGGAACCACGGTCTCGTCGCGGCGAATTAACGTCGATTTCGATCTTTTTCGGCGCCTGCCGATCTTCATTGATCGGGTCCGGCCAGATTGATACTCTTCTCGGGCGGCAAGGGCTGTGCTGGGAGTTGGTGTGATGCCGAAAGGTGCGTCGCGCATCGTTATTCTGATCGCGTTCGTCGTCTTCGGTCTTGTCGGCACCATGCCGGCAAGGGCGCAACTGTTCGAGACCCGTGCCGGGGAGGCCGTCCTGATGGACGGAGAGACCGGGACCATCCTGTTCGCCAAGAACCCGGACAGGCTCGTGCCGCCGGCCTCGCTTGCCAAGCTCATGACCCTCGAGGTCGTCTTCCACGCCATCAAGACCGGCCACCTGCACCTAGACGATACGTTCCAGGTGTCGGAGAAGGCCTGGCGGAACGGCGGCGCCATGTCCGGCGGATCGACGATGTTCGCCAAGATCCACTCCACGATCAGTCTCGAGAACCTCATTCAGGGGATCATCGTGCAGTCGGCGAACGATGCCTGCATCACGATCGCCGAAGGCATGGCCGGTTCGGAGAGCAATTTCGCAAGGCTGATGACGCAGCGTGCCCGGCAGATCGGGCTCGACAAGTCGGTATTCGACAATTCCACCGGGTTGCCGGATCCCAAGTCCAAGGTGAGCATGAGGGAGCTCGTCGACCTGGCCCGTCATCTCCACGATGCCTATCCGGACCTCTATCACTATTTCTCCGAGGACTCCTTTACCTGGAACAAGATCCGCCAGCGCAACCGAAACCCCCTCATCGCCATGGATATCGGGGTGGACGGGCTGAAAACGGGCTTCACCGACGAATCGGGGTACGCGATCGTGGCGTCCATGGCAGGGGGTGGCCGGCGCCTCTACGTCGCCATGAGCGGGATGAAGAGCGAACGGGAGCGCGCGGAGGAATCCCGGAAGCTGCTCGACTGGGGCATGCGCTCGTTCGAGCGTCGGGCGCTCTTCGCCGAGGGCGCCGTCGTCGGCGACGCAAGCGTCTATGGCGGAGCGACCGCCTCGCTGCCCCTCAAGGCCAAGGGCCCGATCGACATCTTCGTTCCCGTCGCCAATCCGGAAAAGCTGAGCGCCCGCATCGTCTATCACTGGCCGGTAGTCGCCCCGGTTGCCGCGGGCACGCCGGTCGGGCAGCTGAAGGTCTATCTCGGCGATACGCTGAGCCAGGAGACGCCGCTCTTCGCCGCCGACGACGTCGAGAGGGGACCGCTCTACAAGCGCGCCATGGACGCGCTGGAAGAACTTATGCTCTCTTGGCTTTGAGCGCGAGAGGCCTTACGTGTCATCGCGGCGGGATTGGGCGGCTTGGTCGCAGCAACCGGCCGGAACGGAGTATGGCCCAGTGAAGCGCGTGCGCAAGGCCGGGCGCCTCATAACCTTCGAAGGGGGCGAGGGCGTCGGGAAGTCAACGCAGATCCGATTGCTTGCCGAAGCCTTGCGGGCCGAGGGGCGCGAGGTCGTGGAGACGCGCGAGCCGGGCGGCTCGCCGGGCGCGGAGGCCGTGCGCCATGTCCTTCTCAGCGGCGCGGCCGAAGAATTCGGCGTCCGGATGGAGGCCATCCTGTTCGCCGCGGCGCGCAGCGACCATGTCGAGCGGGTGATCCGCCCGTCGGTGGCGGCCGGCAAGATCGTTCTTTGCGACCGGTTCATCGATTCGACCCGCGTGTACCAGGGGGTCACCGGCAATCTGGAACCGGCATTCATCCAGACGCTCGAGCGAATTGCAGTGAACGGCATGTTGCCGGACATGACGATCCTGATCGATCTACCCGCCGAGACGGGGCTCGCGAGAGCGCGCGGGCGCGGTGCCCGGGCAAGGAGCGATGCCGCCCCGGATCGCTTCGAGCGGGAGGAGGTGAGCGTACACGAGAGCCGCCGGCAGGCTTTTCTCGATGTCGCACACAGCGAGCCGGAGCGCTTCCGCATCGTCGACGGCAGCCTTTCGAGCGCGGAAGTCGCGCGACGCATCGGCGATCTGGTGCAGGATCTCTGCGACGGGCAGGACGGCAGGAAGACCGATCGTCCGAAGGTCTCGGCGGCCCGATGAGCGAGGAAACCGGAGTCCTCGACGGTGCCATTCCGCCGCGCGAGAACACGGCGTTCTTCGGGCATGGCGAAGCCACGGAATTCCTCGCGGGGGCCTACAGGAGCGGCAAGATCCACCACGCAGTGCTGATCGAGGGGCCCGAGGGCATAGGCAAGGCGACGCTTGCCTTCCGTTTCGCCAACCACGTCCTGCGCCATCCGGACGCGGCCGATGCGCCCGGCGTGATTTCCGATCCCGACGTCGGGCATCCGATCTACCGGCAGATCGTCGGCGGCGCTTCGCACCACCTCATTCATCTCTCGCGGCCCACCGACGACAAGACGGGGCGGGTCAAGAGCGCGATCACCGTCGACGAGGTGCGGCGCGTCGGCCGCTTCTTTTCGCAGACCTCCGGCACCGGCAACTGGCGCATTGTCATCGTCGATCCGGCCGACGACCTCAACCGGGCTGCCGCCAACGCCATTCTGAAGATGCTGGAGGAGCCGCCGAAAAACGCGCTGTTCCTGGTCGTGTCGCATGCGCCCGGGCGCCTCCTGCCGACGATACGCTCGCGCTGCCTGCCGTTGCGGCTCCATCCGCTGGCCGACGAGGACCTGCTGCCGGCGCTGTCGCATCTGGGGCTCGCGCAGGGCGGGGGCGATGCCGAAGCGGCCGTCGCACATGCGGGGGGAAGCGTCGGGCGCGCGCTCATGCTGCTGCGTTACGGCGGGCTGGATATCGCGGACGGCTTCGAGAAAATCATGCGGGCAGGGCCGTCGGCCGCCCGGCGCGACATACACCGGCTGGCCGACACGCTCTCGGCACGGGACCGGGATACGGCCTTCCACTTCTTCCAGGGGGAGGTCGGGGACTGGATCCGGGAGCGCGCACGCGCTGCCGCCGTGACCGGCGAGCTCTCCCGGGCGGCCCGGCTGTCCGACCTCGCATCGGTCGTGGAGAGGGAGTGGGCCGAGTCCATCGCCTACAATCTCGATCGCAAGCAGACGGTTCTCTCCGTCTTTTCTTCGCTTTTCGCCGGCGGCGCGGCATAGCATCCGGCGCGGAATTATCCTAAGAGGACGCTCGACAAGCCTGGGAAACGCTTCGCAGGCGATCCGCATTCGACCCGATCAGAGACTGGTATGTCGACGAAGCCGCGCTACTACATCACGACCGCCATATCCTACCCGAACGGCCGTCCGCACATCGGTCATGCCTACGAACTGATCGCGACCGATGCCATGGCCCGCTTCCAGCGCGCCGACGGCAAGGACGTCTACTTCCTGACGGGCACCGACGAACACGGCCAGAAGATGCTTCAGACCGCGCGGCGGGAGGGCCTGGGAGCGCAGGAGCTCGCGGACCGGAATTCGTCCGAATTCAAGACGATGGCCGCAATCCTGAATGCATCGAACGATGATTTCATTCGGACCAGCGAGCAGCGCCACCACCGGTCCGTGCAGGAAGTCTGGAAGCGAATGGCGGCTGCCGGCGACCTCTACAAGGACGCTTACGCGGGCTGGTATTCGGTGCGGGACGAGGCCTACTACCAGGAAAGCGAGACCGAGGTCCGGGACGACGGCCTGCGCTACGGCCCGCAGGGCACGCCGGTCGAATGGGTGGAGGAGGAGAGCTACTTCTTCCGCCTCTCGGCGTTCCAGGAGCGGCTGCTGAAGCACTACGAGGACAATCCGGACTTCATCGGGCCGGCCGAGCGCCGCAACGAGGTCGTCTCGTTCGTCCGGTCGGGGCTCAGGGACCTGTCGATGTCGCGGACGACATTCGATTGGGGCATCAAGGTTCCCGGCGACGATGCGCACGTGATGTATGTCTGGGTGGATGCGCTGACCAACTACATCACGGGCGTCGGTTTCCCGGACGAGACGGATCCGCTCTGGAAGTACTGGCCCGCGGACGTTCATGTCATAGGGAAGGACATCGTTCGCTTCCATTCGGTCTACTGGCCGGCCTTCTTGATGTCGGCGGGGTTGCCACTCCCGAAGCGGGTCTTCGCCCACGGCTTCGTCTTCAACCGCGGCGAGAAGATGTCGAAATCGGTCGGCAACGTCATCGATCCGGCGGCGCTGATCGCCGCCTACGGGCTCGACCAGGTGCGGTACTTCTTCCTGCGCGAGGTGCCTTTCGGCCAGGACGGCAACTACAGCCACGACGCCATCGTCGGCCGGATAAACTCGGATCTGGCCAACGACCTCGGCAACCTTGCGCAGCGGTCGCTGTCGATGATCGCCAAGAATTGCGAGGGCAGGGTGCCGCAACCCGGAGACTTCGCGGAAGTGGACACGGCGATGCTCGCGCAGGCCGACGGTCTTCTGGAGATCGCGCGCGAGGCCATGGCAAGGCAGGCCACCCACGCAGCCCTCGGCGCCATCTTCGGCGTCGTCGCCGAGGCGAACCGCTACTTCGCGGGACAGGAGCCCTGGGCCCTTCGCAAAAGCGATCCTTTACGGATGGCGACGGTGCTCTACGTCACTGCGGAAGTCGTTCGCCAGATCGCGATCCTGTGCCAGCCTTTCATGCCGGACTCCGCGGCGAAGCTTCTGGACATTCTCGCGGTCGAGCAGGCCGGGCGCGGATTCGACAGCCTTGGCGAAGCGGGACGGCTTAGCGGCGGAACGCCGCTGCCGAAGCCGGTGCCGGTCTTTCCACGGTACGTCGAGCCGGAAGCAATTGAGGAGAATTGAGCGCCGCAATGCTGATCGACAGTCACTGCCATCTCGACTTCCCCGATTTCGTAGAGGAACGGGATGCCTTCGTGGCACGGGCCAGATCGGCCGGCATCGAACGGATGGTCACGATCTGCACCCGTGTGAAGCGCTTCGACGGGGTGTTGGCGGTCGCGAATGCCTATGACGACATCTACTGCTCGGTCGGCACCCACCCGCACAATGCGGACGAGGAACTCGACGTTTCGGTGGACGATCTCGTCGGATTGACGGACCATCCCAAGGTGGTGGCGATCGGGGAGGCCGGACTCGACTACTATTACGACAATGCCCCCCGCGAGGCCCAGGCGACGGGCTTCCGCCGCCACATCGCCGCTGCTCGCCAGACCGGCCTTCCGCTCGTGATCCATGCCCGGGCGGCCGACGACGACATCGCCGCGATCCTGGAGGACGAAAGCTCGAAGGGGGCCTTCCCGTTCATTCTCCATTGCTTTTCGGCGGGGCGGCGATTGGCCGAGGTCGGCATTCGTCTCGGCGGCTACGTTTCCTTCTCGGGCATCCTGACGTTCAAGAATTCCGGGGACATCCGGGACATCGCGCGCGACCTGCCGGCCGACCGCCTGCTGGTCGAAACCGACGCGCCCTATCTCGCGCCGGTGCCCCACCGCGGATCGCGCAACGAACCCTCGTTCGTCGTTCACACGGCCGCCGTCCTGGCGCAGACGCGCGGCGTAAGCCTCGAGGAGATCGCCGAACGGACGACCGACAACGTCTATCGCGTCTTCTCCAAGATGCCGCGTGGTTCGGAATGAGGGTCAGGCGTCGTTTCACAGTGCTGGGATGCGCCTCGTCGCCCGGCGTTCCGCGCATCACAGGGGATTGGGGCGCGTGCGACCCGTCGGAGCCTCGCAATCGCCGGAGCCGGGCGTCGTTGCTCGTCGAGCAGTTTGGCGAGGACGGCGGTCTCACCACGGCGGTGATCGACACGGGACCCGATTTTCGCGAGCAGATGATCGCCGCCGGGGTCGAGAAGGTCGACGCCGTTCTCTATACGCATCCCCATGCCGATCATATCCATGGCATCGACGATCTGCGCGGCTTCGCCCTCGCAACGCGTCGGCGTGTGCCGATCCACGCGGAAGCGGAGACGCTCGCGCGGCTCTACGACGCGTTCGGCTATTGTTTCAAGACGCCGCCGGGGAGTGGCTATCCGCCGATACTCGAGGCGAACGAAATCCACGTCGATGCCGGCGCGGTGCGCATCGACGGGGACGGGGGGCCGATCGACTTCGTGCCGCTCCTGCAGAACCACGGGGACATCTACTCCCTCGGATTCCGCATCGGCGATTTCGCCTATTGCTGCGACGTCAGCGGCTTCCCGCCGGGTACGGTCGCCCGGCTCGACGGCCTGGATGTCCTCATCGTGGACGCCCTGCAATACAAGCGGCATCCGAGCCATCTTTCGCTCGAAGAGGCGCTCGAATGGATCGACCGACTCAAGCCGCGCAGGGCCTATCTGACGCATATGCATACGCCGCTGGACTACGCGAGGGTCATGAGGGAGACGCCGGACAACGTCGAGCCGTGCTACGACGGACTGAGGATCGAGCGGGAGGACGACATTTGAGCGACCGGACGGCATCGAGCATCGAACGCGTTTCGCAAGCTGCCGACGCGCTCGGCCTTGCGATCGAAATCCGGACGATGGCGCAGTCGACGCGGACCGCCGAGGAGGCCGCCCGGGCGTGCGGCTGCGACGTGGGGCAGATCGTCAAGTCGCTCATCTTCGAGGACGAGGCGAGCGGCGGCCTGGTGCTTCTGCTCGTCTCCGGGCGCCACAACGCCGATACCGACTTCATTGCCCGTACCTACGGCCTGTCCCTGAAGCGCTGCAACCCGAGGCGGGTGCGGGAGGAGACCGGGTTCGCCATCGGCGGGGTCGCACCGATCGGGCTGACGACCGCGGTTCCGACCTATATGGACAGTTCGCTGCTGGCGCTTCCCTCGGTCTGGTGTGCTGCGGGCCGTCCCGACAGCGTCTTCAGCGTTTCGCCGTCCCGGTTGCGTGAAGCGCTTTCGGCAGCCGCGATCGATGTCCGAGGGACGCTTCGGGCGACCTACTAGCTTTCGCTCGACCCTTGCGGCTACTGCAGGGCTGCTATTTCCCTTTCCCCATTGTGCGGTGCAATATGGCCTCCTAGCTTGCGAAGCAGCAAAGGAGATTGCCCATGAAGACGAACTACTTCAGCCGCATTCGGAGCTACCTGAGCCAGGATCGCGTGCGCCAGCGCGAGGAAGCCTACTTGAACCGCTCCATCTCCAGAACCGATCTGGAGCGCCGCGAACGGGAGGTCGACAGCGGCCTGTTCCGCTGGAACCGCTGGTAGTCCCGCCTCCCGCTCGTTCGGATGGAGCTTGGGCCCTCGGCGTTTCCGCGCGCCGCGAAAGTCGGTGTGCCATCATCAGGATGGGGGCGACGCTTCCACTCAATGAGGGGTTATGCGGGGGGGCCGGCGCCAATGAGGCTGGAACTGGCGCAGGTCCGAGGAGAAAGACATGAGCAGCATGCCGTCGCGAGGGCGCTCCATTCCGGTTTCCCTACGCAATTGCCTTCTGGCGGTGGTGCTGACGGCAACGGCCCCCGGGCCGGTCGCTTTCGCTGCGGGTTCCGGCCCGTTTTGCGATCCGGAAACGGTGGATGCGGCGACCACGGCGCTCGAGTCGCGGCCGGCCGAGCGATTTCTCGATTCCCTCGGTGTGAATATTCACGTCGACCAGGGGTATGACGCGGACGCCTATGTCGCGCCGCTCGAATATCTCGGTGTTCGGCAGGTGCGGGACGGAACCCGGAACTCGGATGCGATGATCTCTCTCGCCAAGGCCACCGGCGTCCGTTTTTCCCTGATCTCCGGCGGCGATATCGACGTGTACATGTCCGCGGCGCGGGCGCTCGCCAAGAACGGGGCGCTGCTTGCGATCGAGGGACCGAACGAGCCGAACAACTTTCCGATCGAGTACGAGGGTCGAAAGGGCGGTGGATCGTTCGGCTGGAGACCGGTGGCCGAATACCAGCGGGACCTCTATGCCCACGTCAAGGCGGATGCGGTTCTCGAGAAATATCCGGTCTTCGCGCCGTCGGAAGTCGGCGCCGAGACGGAGGACGTCGGACTGCAGTTCCTGACGATTCCTGCTGGCGCCTCGACGCGTCTTCCGCCCGGAACCGCCTTCGCTGACTATGCCAATGCCCACAACTATGTCAGCGGCGTTCGCGGCGGCTATCACGACAACCAGGCATGGAATGCCGCGGATCCGATCCTCGTCGGACGGTGGGACGGGCTTGCCGGCAACAACGGTCGGACCTGGCACAAGGGCTTCGCGGGCTATCCGCCGGCAGTTTTGAAGACCCTGCCGCGCGTCACCACCGAAACCGGCTGGGAAGCCGGCTCCGACCCCGCCGAACAGCGCGTCCAGGGTGTCGTGCTCGTCAACACCTATCTCGCCCAGTTCGCGCGCGGCTGGGCGTACACCTACATCTACGAGCTCAGAGACAACGAGGGAGGGGCGAGCCTCCAGGGCCTCTATTCCGGCGATCACCCGAAGCTGGCCGCCGACTACATCCACAACCTGACGACCATCCTTGCATCCGGGGCAGGGACACCGGATAGCAGCGGGCCATCCGATCCGCGGTTCGGCGCCGATGCGAAGACGGTCCATGCGCTCGATCTCGCCAAGGGCGGGGGAAAGCATGCGATCGCCGTCTGGGGCGAGCGCGTTTCCGGCAGCGATCGCGCCCTGCTCGAATTCCCGCATCCGCGAACGGTGCAGGTCTACGACGTCACGGAGGGGGCGGACCCGGTGGCCCGGCAGGAAAACGTCCGCCGGCTTTGCCTGAAGACGACCGACCATGCCCTGATCGTCGAATACGATTCAACGCAATGAGCCCGTCGGTGCGGTACCCACCGGGTTTTCATCCCGTCCAGGTTGACGCTAGAGCCTGTCCGCGTTTCACGGAATCGCGAACAGGCTCTACCTCATTGTCTTTACGCGCTTCCGGACGGAAAACCGGTTTCCACTTTTCCTGGAAGCGCTCTAGTGGTCCGACCCAAACGGCTGGTACCCATCCGTTTGGAAAAGTCAGCCCACAAGCTATTGATCTGGTGGGGCGATTTTTCCTAACAGATGGTACCATCTGTTAGGATCGCACCACTAGGATGTCGGTTTTCCGGGCCCGGCGGCCCGGGCCGGCGACAGGAGAGCCCCATGTCCTTCGAAATCCGTCCGTTGCGTCCTGAGGACGAGGACCAGTGGCGGTCGCTCTGGCACGACTATCTGGAGTTCTACGAAACGCGCGTGACGGAGGATATCTACCGGACGACCTTCGCCCGGCTGCTCGATCCGAAGCGTCCGTGGCAATCCGCCTTCGTGGCCGAGACGGACAATCGTCTGGTCGGCCTGGTGCATTTCATCTACCACGCCCACAACTGGCGGGTGGAGGACGTCTGCTACCTGCAGGACCTCTATGTCGACGCGGCTGCGCGTGGGAGCGGCGCGGGCCGCGCCCTGATCGAGGCCGTCTATGCGGCAGCCGACGAGAACGGCACGCCGTCTGTCTACTGGATGACCCAGGACTTCAACGAAACCGCCCGCAAGCTGTACGACCGGATCGCACGGCTGACGCCTTTCATAAAATATCAGCGATAGACGTCCGTCCGCGCTTCACGGAATCGCGGACCTCTACCTCATTGTTTTTACGCGCTTCCGGACGAAAAACCGGTTTCCACTTTTCCTGGAAGCGCGGTCCGGGATCGGGCGGTCCGCTACACCATGTCGGCGGGCCCACGAAATCCGCTTTCGCGGGTCGTGGGCCCGCCCCGGCTGCCTCCCGTCACCGCATCATGAGGACTGGAACCTCCGCCTGGTCCAGCATTTCCAGTGTGGTCCCGCCGAAAATGTATTCCCGCAGCCGCGAATGACCGTAGGCGCCCATCACGACCATGCCGGCCGCACGGTCCTGCGCGTGGCGGAGAAGGACTTCGGAAACGGATTTGCCGCCGCTGGAGAGGCGATGCACCTCCGCACGGACGCCGTGCCGGGCCAGGTAGCTGGCGATATCGAAGCCCGGCTCTTCGCCGCTCTGCCACTCCGTCTCCTTGGGATCGACCATCGCGATAGAGACCGCTCCGGCTTCGGAAAGCATACCGAGCGCAGCATGGACGGCCCGTGCGGCTTCGAGCGACCCGTTCCATGCGACCACGACGCTCTCCGGCTTCAGCGACAGGCGGGCGCCGCCCGGGGCCGTTAGGAACGGTATGCCGCCCTCGAAAATCAGGCCGCCGAACACATCCTTGCGGAAGCGTGCGTCCTGATCCTTGCCGGCGAAGACCACCGCCAGGTCCGCGTATCGGGCACGAAGACCGACGAGCGAAGAAACCCCGCCGGCCACGACGTAGTGTCGCGAGACGTCGCCGGAAATCTCGGCTTTCTGGAGAACAGCTTCGATTTCGCGGGCGGTGGCGGCGATCGACCGCTCGATCTCGTCGCGCTCCTCCATCCAGGCATCGAGCGGTGCGGCGTAGGCCACGGCCGGGGGCGGGGGCAGGGCAACGCCGAAGACGGCGAAGCCGAGATGGCACCCGCCGTCGCTCGCCAAAGCGATGATGCGGTCGAGATAGTCGAGGCTTTCGCCCTCGCGAGCGATGCTCAGGATCGTCTTCTGCACCATTGCTGTTTCTCCAGGTCGTATCATTGCGTTTCGGTCACGCTCGCGCGGCTCCTGCCCAGAAGCCCCCCGAGCAGTCCGCCGAGATTGGGTTTCTCCCGCGCGGACCGGTCTGTGCCGAGCGCGAGCCGATGTCCGGTCACCTCGACCAGACGGATGCGGAAGAAGATGGGTACGAGCGGCCTTTCGACGCCGCTGATGACGGTCTTCACGAAGCCCGGCTGCCACCAGTTCGGCCGGGCCTGCAGAAGCTGCCAAGCGCGATGCCGCTCGCCGGTCGCGGCCGGCGTATTCGGCAGTTCCTCGTATTCGCCGGTCGCGACGACCGTCTCCCAATGGCGATTGTGGACGATGTCGTCGATTTCGAGACAGACCTTCGGATTGGCCCGCATCCAGTCGATCTTCCGCCCGTAGGTCGAGAAGCCGTAGGCGAAGTCGCCTTCGAGGACGTAGTTGATGGGAACCACATAGGGTTGCTGGCCGTTCGAGCAGCCGAGCCGTGCCAGGTGCGAACGCTCGAGAATGCCGAGGCTTTCCTCGCGTGTGAGCAGCTCTATCGTCAATTTCTCCTCCGCTCGCCGCTTCGGGCGCATGTCTGGCAAAGGGATGTGAACGGCAGGGTGTCCAGGCGTTTCGGTAAGATCGGGCCCTTGCAGGAGGCGCAGGTTCCATAGGTGCCGTCGTCGATGCGTTGCATCGCAACCCGGATCGCGCGCAGTTCCTCGCGGCCGGACAGGCCCAGGCCCTCGAGGACCTCGTCGTTCTCGCGCTCGCTCGCACGGTCTTCGACGTCGGCGGCGGGCGTGGCGTCGAGGTCGGCCTCAATCTTCGCAAGCCGGCGCTCGAGCTCTGCCTTTCGCTCGAGAAGCCGGCGGCGGTACCGGTCGGTGTCGATCGTATCGCTCATGTCGTCCTCCACGGCTATCTGGAAAGCGCACGAAGCGCGTCTTGCCGCTCGATCACCACGGTTCGCGCGCCGGAAAGCCGGATGAGGCCGCGTTCCCGGAACTTCGAGAATGTCCGTGACACGGTTTCGATCGTCAGTCCGAGGTAGTCGGCGATGTCGCTTCGAGCCATGGCGAGTTCGAGGGTGGGCAGGTCGCCCTGCCGTTCCTGCATGTCGACCAGGAAGGCCGCGACCCGCTCGCTCGCGCTTTGGCGGCCGATGACGAGAAGGTGCTCCTGCGCCCGCACAAGCGCCTTCAGTGCGACCGGCAGCAAGACGGAAGCGGTTGCGGGGTCCAGGGGCTTCCGGAAGATCCGGACTGCAACCCGGTCCACCGCCTCGGCGAAGAAGCGATGTTGGAGATCGCACTCGAACCCGAAAACCTCTCCGGCGACGTAGAAAGCGCTGATCTGCCGCCGGCCGTCCGCCAGCAGGCGATAGAGCCTTACGGTCCCGAACACGACCTGATAGAGCGCGCTCGACGCCTCGCCCTGTCCGTATATCTCGGCGTTGGGCGCATAGGTCGTGACCTGATGCGACCGTCCGTCCTGAAGGAGGTCGAGATCGCGGCCATAGAGGGGGGCATTGGAAACATCAATGGAGGAAGGGGCGATATAAACGTTCACGGCATCGACTCCAGTAGGCGATCAGATTGACCCCAACATCGCCTATCCGCCGGAGCGGCGAAATTCGGTTATCTGCCTACGTACAATCCCGGAGGGGAGCTGCGGCCGGTGGCGAAGCGACGTCGGCTCGTGCACCGCGCTCTCCAGAAACCGTCGGACCGCGGAAGTCCGCGTCTCGGACATGGGGCAGGGGTCATTCTTGCTTGCCGTGGCGCCCCATGCAGCCCCCAGCGAAATTCGGGGGACATGGAATTGGCGCAATACGATAAGTCGCGGATTTTTCGATGTTTTTGGTGAGCCCGCAGGGAGTCGAACCCTGGACCTACTGATTAAAAGTCAGTTGCTCTACCAGCTGAGCTACGGGCTCCATGGCGCGGGTGGGTCGCGCTGGATTGGCGCGGACCATATTAAGGAGGGTCTAATGGGTCAACACAAAATCGACATGCGCGGGGCCTCTTCCTGCAACGCAAAAAGGTGATTGTCGCGCGAGCGTGGAAGCGACTAGAAATACGCCGAAGCGCGTCAGGAGTCCCTTATTCGTGTCGATTGCCGATATTTCCCTCGTCAGTGCCGTCCTTGCCGGTGCGCTCTCGTTTCTTTCGCCCTGCGTGCTGCCTCTCGTACCGCCCTATCTCTGCTACATGGCCGGCGTCAGCGTCGAGCAGTTCCGCGGGGACGAAGGGCTGCGACGCGACGTTGCGGCGCAACGCTCCGTGCTCTTGGCGGCGTTCTTCTTCACGCTCGGATTCGCGACGGTGTTCGTGGCGCTCGGCGCGGGCGCTTCCAGCATCGGCGCGGCGCTGCGGCAGCACCTCACACTGCTTGCCGAGATCGGGGGCGTCGTCATCATCGTGATGGGGCTGAACTTCCTGGGCCTCTTCCGGATCGGGATATTGAGCCGGGAAGTGCGCTTCCAGGGCGGCGGGAAGCCCGCGACATGGACCGGCGCCTACGTCATGGGGCTCGCCTTCGCCTTTGGCTGGACGCCGTGCATCGGACCGGTCCTCGGTGCGATCCTCGGCGTGGCCGCTTCCCGCAGCACGGTCGAATTGGGCGCGGTCCTGCTTGCCTCCTATTCGCTCGGCCTGGCGGTGCCCTTCTGGATCGCGGCGTTCTTTTCGCAGCGGTTCATGCGTTTCCTGCAGCATTTCAGGCGGCATCTCGGAAAGGTCGAGAAGGTTATGGGCGGCCTCCTGGTGCTGACTGGCATCCTTTTCCTCACCGGCTGGATGGCGGAATTTTCCTACTGGCTGCTCGAAACCTTCCCAGCCCTGTCCAGTATCGGTTAGAAGGCGGCGATCGGGTCCCGCGGCCGGGTTCCCCGACGGCCACAAGGAGATTGGTATGCAGCGAACTTCAATGGCAATCGTTCTTGCCGCCGGCGAGGGGACGCGCATGCGGTCTTCCGTCGCCAAGGTTCTGCATCCCGTCGCCGGCCGCACGATGCTCGCCCATGTGCTGGAGGCCGCTTCGCAGGCGGGCGTGGACGCGGTTTCGCTGGTCGCCGGGCGCGACAGCGAAGCCGTCGCACGCGCGGCGGAGGCGACCGGGCTTCGGGTGGAAACCTTCGTCCAGGCCGAGCGCCTGGGAACGGGCCATGCGGTTCTCAGTGCCCGAGCGGCCATCGAGCGGGGGTACGACGACGTGCTCGTCCTGTTCGGGGACACGCCGCTCGTGCGGCCCGAAACCTTGGCGAAAGCGCGCGATGCCCTCGCCGGCGGCGCCACGGTGGCGGTGATCGGATTCCGCACGCCGCGGCCGGCGGGTTACGGGCGCCTGATCGAGACGGACGGCGAACTCGTCGCCATCCGCGAGGAAAGGGATGCCTCCGAAGCCGAGAAGGCGGTGACGTTCTGCAACGGCGGCCTGATGGCCATCGCCGGCGAAAAGGCGCTCCAGCTCATCGACGCGATCGGCAACGACAACGCCAAGGGCGAGTACTACCTCACGGACGTCGTCGAGATCGCGCGCCGCGCCGGCGGCCAGGCCGTCGCGATAGAGGCGGGACCCGACGAACTGATCGGCGTCAATACGCGGGCCGAGCTCGCCGACGCAGAAGCACTGTGGCAGCACCGCAGACGCAGGGACCTCATGCTGTCGGGGGTTACGATGACGGCGCCCGACACGGTCTTTCTTTCATTCGACACCCAGATCGGCCCCGATACGGTGATCGAGCCCAACGTCTTCTTCGGCCCGGGCGTCGTCGTCGGGGAAGGCGCCACGATCCATGCATTCTGTCATTTCGAGAATGCGGCGATCGGTCCGGGGGCCGAAGTCGGGCCGTTCGCGCGGCTCCGTCCCGGGGCGAAACTCGGGCCGAGGTCGAAGGTCGGGAATTTCTGCGAGGTCAAGAAATCCGACATCGGCGCAGGGGCAAAGATCAACCATCTCAGCTACATCGGAGATTCCGTCATCGGCGAAAAGGTCAATGTCGGGGCCGGCACCATCACCTGCAACTACGACGGCGTGAACAAGCATCTGACGGAAATCGGCGCCGGGACCTTCGTCGGCTCGAATACGTCGCTGGTCGCGCCGGTGCGCGTCGGGGCGGGGGCGTATATCGCCTCGGGCAGCGTCATCACCGATGCCGTGCCGGACGAGGCGCTGGCCTTCGGCCGTGCCCGGCAGGTGAACAAGGAAGGGCGCGCGACCCTCATCAGGGCGCGCAACGAGGCCTTCAAAACTTCTAAGAAAGGCCATTCGGGCTAGGTTGGCTCATGGTGCCGGCGGACCGCGGGCCCACTCGACAAATCGTCCCTGGTCCCTTTCAGCGCTTCACGGACTTCCTGAACGAGGCTAGATATCTAATTTTACGCGAATCCGGGCGGAGCTTTCCACCTTTCCCGGAAGCGCTCCCCGCCAGTCGGCGACGGCATGCGGGCCGGAACGGAGAAAAGCGATGTGCGGAATAGTCGGGATAGTCGGCCAGCAAGACGTGGCACCGCTCCTGGTCGATGCGCTCAAGCGGCTGGAATACCGAGGCTACGATTCCGCCGGCGTGGCGACGGTGCAAGGCGGCCGTCTCGACCGGCGGCGGGCCGAGGGGAAGCTTTCCGTGCTCGAGAGGCGCCTGAAGGACGAGCCGCTGCCCGGATCGATCGGCATTGGCCATACCCGCTGGGCCACCCACGGCGCTCCGACGGAGCGCAACGCCCATCCGCATTTTGCCGGCAAGGTCGCGGTCGTCCACAACGGGATCATCGAGAACTTCGCACAGCTCAAGGCCGAGCTCATTGCCAAGGGCATCGAATTCCGCACGCAGACCGACACCGAAGTGGTGGCGCAGCTCTTGTCGCACCTGCTCGACCAGGGACACGACGCCCGGTCCGCGATGCTGGCCGTGCTCCAGCGCCTCGAAGGCGCCTATGCGCTGGCGGTCCTCTTTGCCGATCACGACGACATGATCATCGCCGCCCGGAACGGACCGCCGCTCGCCGTCGGCTTCGGGGAGGGCGAGATGTATCTCGGCTCGGACGCCATCGCGCTGGCGCCTTTCACCAACGACATCGCCTACCTGGAAGACGGCGACTGGAGCGTCTTGACCCATGAGGGCGTGGAATTCTTCGATCACTCCGGACAGCCGGTCGAGCGCGTGCGGCGGAAGTCGGCGGGCACGACCTACGTGGCCGACAAGGGCAACCACAGGCATTTCATGGAAAAGGAGATCCATGAGCAGCCCGAGGTAATCGCCCACACTTTGAGCCGCTATCTCGATTTCGCCGGCGGCGTCGTGCGCGCCGGCGACCCGGTGATCGATTTCGGCGCCATAGACCGGCTGGTCGTCAGCGCCTGCGGCACGGCCTATATCGCCGGGCTCGTCGGCAAGTACATGTTCGAGCGGTACGCCCGGCTGCCCGTGGACATCGATATCGCCTCGGAGTTCCGGTATCGGGAGATGCCCCTGTCGCGGAATTCGGCCGCAATCTTCGTCTCGCAATCGGGCGAGACCGCCGACACGCTGGCGTCGCTGCGCTATTGCAAGGATGCGGGACTCAAGATCGGTGCCCTGGTCAACGTCCAGGAATCGACGATCGCGCGGGAGGCCGACGCGATCTTCCCGACGCTCGCGGGCCCGGAAATCGGCGTCGCCTCCACGAAGGCCTTCACATGCCAGCTCGCCGTGCTGGCTTCGCTGGCCATCGGCGCCGCGAAGGCGCGCGGCGCGATGGGTTCCGAGGCGGAGGCGAGGGCCGTGCAGGTCCTGCAGGAACTGCCGCGACTGATGACGGAGGTGCTCTCGTCCTGCCAGCCGCAACTCGAGGTGCTGGCGCGCGAGCTTGCGAAATTCGACGACGTTCTCTACCTCGGCCGCGGGACCAGCTTTCCGCTGGCCATGGAAGGTGCGCTGAAGCTCAAGGAGATCTCCTACATCCACGCCGAGGGGTATGCGGCGGGAGAGCTGAAGCACGGGCCCATCGCCCTCATCGACGAGACGATGCCGGTGATCGTGATCGCTCCCTACGACCGCGTATTCGACAAGACGGTCTCCAACATGCAGGAGGTTGCCGCCCGCGGCGGCCGCATCGTTCTCATCACCGACCGGAAAGGCGCCGAGGCCGCTTCCATGGAAACGATGGAAACGATCGTGCTGCCGCAGGTCGACGAGCTGATCGCGCCGATGGTCTATGCGCTGCCGATACAGCTGCTGGCCTATCATACGGCCGTCTTCATGGGAACGGACGTCGACCAGCCCCGCAACCTGGCGAAGTCTGTAACCGTGGAGTAGCCGCAAGCTTGCGCTTGCCGGATGCGGCATACTGCTCATATATATGCCGAGAGCGGATAACGCGCCGGCCCGGTGTCCGGCGCTGGGTGGCGTCCGCGTGGATTGCCCGATGAGCGACAAGCCCAAACGCGTATCCTTTGCGGGGCGCCTGAGAAACTACTTCCTGACGGGGCTCGTGATCTGTGCGCCCCTCGTCATCACCCTCTACCTGACCTGGTCGTTCGTCATCTGGGTCGATGCGTGGGTGAAGCCCTACCTGCCGAGCCGGTATACGCCCGACTACTACCTGCCTTTCCCCGTCCCCGGGTTCGGGCTGCTGATCGCGCTCGTCGTCATCACGCTGATCGGCTTCCTGACGGCAAGCCTGGTCGGACGGACCGTCATCGGGTTCGGAGAGTCCATCCTTCATCGGATGCCCTTCATCCGGGTGATCTACAAGGGCCTGAAACAGATCTTCCAAACGGTGCTGTCGGAGAGTTCGAACTCGTTCCAGAAGGCCGGGCTGATCGAATATCCCCGCAAGGGGCTGTGGTCGCTTGTCTTCCTCGCGACAGATACGAAAGGCGAGGTGAACGCGAAGCTTACGGAAAGCGGCGAGGACACCGTTTCGGTCTTCCTTCCGACGACGCCGAACCCGACCTCCGGCTACCTGCTGTTCGTGCCGAAGCGGGATATCACGATCCTCGACATGTCCGTGGAGGACGCGGCCAAGCTGATCATCTCGGCCGGGCTCGTCTCGCCGGAATATCACGCCAAGACCGCCCAGCTCGCCGCCGCGCAGCGCGATACGGAAGACAGGGACCTGCAGAAACGCGCCTGAGGCGCTCGAATCCGGCCCGGGTTCAGCCGGCGCGCAGGAAGCGTATCGCCTCGTCGCGCCGAAAGAGATAGAGGAGCAGCCGCAGGGCGTCGCCCCGCTCGCCTTTCAGGTCGGGATCGGTCTCCAGCACCAGGCGTGCGTCGTTTCGCGCCGTCTCGAGGAGGTCGGCATGCGCTTCGAGGCTGGCGAGGCGAAATCCGGGAGTTCCCGATTGCCGCGTCCCGAGCAGCTCGCCCTCGCCACGCAGCTTGAGATCCTCTTCCGCGATGCGGAAGCCGTCTTCCGTGTCCCGCATGATCGACAACCGGGCCTTGGCGACCTCGCCCAGAGGCCCGGAATAGAGAAGGATGCAGCTCGACGCCGCATCGCCGCGCCCGACGCGGCCGCGGAGCTGGTGGAGCTGGGCGAGGCCGAAGCGCTCGGCGTGCTCGATCACGAGGATCGACGCATCCGGAACGTCGACGCCCACTTCGATGACCGTGGTTGCGACGAGCAGGCGGGTCGTTCCGTCCTTGAAGGCGGCCATTGCCGCATCCTTCTCCGAACTGGCCATGCGTCCGTGCACCAGGCCGAGCTGGCCGGGAAAGGCCGGCTCCAGGCTTTTGAAGCGGGCTTCGGCCGACATGGCGTCGGAAGCCTCCGTCTCCTCGACGAGAGGACAGATCCAGTAAGCCTTCGCCCCGCCCGCGATCGCCGTCCGAAGCCGGGCGACGACGTCTTCGATGCGATCGGCCGGTATCGTCACGGTGGCGATCGGCTTGCGGCCGGCGGGCTTCTCGGTGAGCTTGGAGACGTCCATGTCGCCGAACGCGGCGAGGACGAGGGTGCGCGGGATCGGCGTGGCAGTCATCACCAGCATGTGGGGCGCGGTGCCCTTCGCCGTCAGGCGGAGGCGCTGATGGACGCCGAAGCGATGCTGCTCGTCCACGACGGCGAGGAGAAGGTTGTCGTAGACCACGGTCTCCTGGAAAAGCGCATGCGTTCCGACGACGATCTGCGCCTCGCCGGAGGCGATGCGATCGAGCACCGCCCGATGCTCGCGCGCCTTCATCCGGCCGGTGAGAAGCGCGACCGAAATGCCGGCCGCTTCCGCCATTGCCGAGACGGTCGCGTGGTGCTGCCGCGCCAGCAGCTCCGTCGGCGCCATGAGCACGGCCTGCCCGCCGCCCTCCACGGCGGCAGCCATCGCCATCATGGCGACGGCCGTCTTGCCCGAACCGACGTCGCCCTGAAGGAGGCGCAGCATGCGTTCGCTGCGCCGCATGTCGGCGACGATCGCATCGACCGCCTCGTCCTGTCCGCGTGTCAGCGAAAAGGGAAGCGCGGCGCGTATCGCGGCCTGTTTCTCGCCGCTGGCGTCGACCGGCCGCCCCGCAAGCTTGCGGATGCGCTGGCGCACCAGGCCGAGGGAGAGCTGTCCGGCGAGGAACTCGTCATAGGCGAGGCGTCGCCGGGCCGGTGCCGCGGGTTCGATGTCGAAGGCGTCGCGCGGCGCGTGAAGGGCCCGGATGCTTTCGACGAAGCCGGGGAACGAGTTCTGCCGGACAAGGGCGCCGTCGAGCCATTCGGGGAGTACCGGCAGGCATGCCAGCGCCGTTTCGACCGAACGCCGCATCACCTTGGGGGCCAGCCCGGCCGTCAGCGGATAGACCGGCTCGACGGCCGGAAGGGCGTCCGCGTCGGCTTCCGCGACGACGTGGTCCGGATGAACCATGGACGGACGTCCGTTGAACCAGTCGACCTTGCCGCTGACCACGACATTCTCGCCCACCGGAAGCAGTTTTTCGAGCCAGCCGGCCTTGGCGTGGAAGAATGTGAGCGCCATTTCCCCGGTGTCGTCGTGGACGAAGACGCGATAGGGCACGTTGCGGCGGCCGCGAGGCGCTGGCTGGTGGCGATCGACGCGCACGGCGAGGGTGACGATCGTGCCTTCCGGCGAATGCGCGATGCCGGGCCGCCGGCGCCGGTCGATAAGCGCATGCGGCGCGACGAAGAGCAGATCGATGACGCGCATGTCGTCGCCGTTCTCCCGGTCCGCGACCTTCGCCAGCATTTCGGCAACCTTCGGGCCGACGCCGGCCAGGGCCGAAACCGGGCGGAAGAGGGGATCGAGAACCATCGGACGCATGCGGCGACAATGCGTCGACCGGCATGGCCCTGGCAAGGCTGACAAGGGCTGCCCGCTTCGATATAGAGGCCCATCAACAGGAAGGATTCGATGACAGGCACGACACGCACGAGCGCCGATCTCGATGTGCGGCGCAGGCGCATCCTGTTCCGCGCCTGGCACCGCGGCCTGCGCGAGATGGATCTCCTGATGGGCGGTTTTGCCGATGCGGAAATCGAGGCGCTCGGGGAGACGGACCTGGCGGCGTTCGAGCAGCTGATGGACGTGCAGGACGCCGACCTCATCAAATGGGTGACCGGCGAGCAGCCGGTTCCGGCCGCCTTCGATACGCCGCTGTTCCACCGGATCGCGGCGTTCCGTCCGAACTTTTCGCCCATCGGCAAGAAAACGATCGATACAAGATGATTGAAGGATTTCCGCCCGACCTCTTCAATCGGCTGTCCGGGCCGACGACGCTCGCCAACGTGCCGGCGGGCGTGGAGCCGTTCCTGCTTGCCGAGATGGCGAGAGCCGGCCGGCCGATCGCCCACGTCGTATCGGACGGGCAGCACATGCTCGACCTGGAACAGATGCTCGGTTTCGTCGCCCCCGACATTCCGGTGTTGTCCCTGCCGGGCTGGGATTGCCTTCCCTACGATCGGGTCTCGCCCAGTCCGGAGGCGGCGGCGCGCAGGCTTTCGGCGCTGAGCGGGTTGATGGCCCACCGGCAGGCCCCCCATCCGGCCATCGTCCTCGTCTCGGTGAATGCCTTCCTGCAGAAGCTGCCGCCGCGCGACGTGCTCGCGTCGATGGCTTTCTCGGCCAAGGCCGGCAGCCGGGTGGCGATGGAGGATATCGCCGCGCGTCTCGCCCTCAACGGCTTCGAGCGGGTGCCTACGGTTCGCGAGGTCGGGGAATTCGCGGTCCGCGGCGGCATTCTCGACGTTTTCGTCCCCGGCAGCGAGGAGCCGCTGCGCCTCGACTTCTTCGGCGACACCCTGGAAACCGTTCGCTCGTTCGATCCGGTGTCGCAGCGAACGACCCGCCAGGGACAGACGCTTGCCCTCAACGCGATGAGCGAAGTGACGCTGACCGACGAGACGATCAGCCGGTTCCGCCGCAACTATCTGACACTCTTCGGCGCCGCGACACGCGACGATGCGCTCTACCAGGCGGTCAGCGAGGGCAGGCGATATGCCGGCATGGAGCACTGGCTTCCGCTGTTCTACGAGAAGCTCGAAACCGCCTTCGATTACCTCGAAGGCTTCAGTTTCGTCACGGACCATCTGGCCCGCGAGGCCGCGACGGAGCGTGCCAAGCTCGTACGCGATCACTACGAAGCCCGCCGGGAGGCCATGGAGAGCAGCGGGGCCGGGCAGGGCACGCCCTACAAGCCCGTTCCGACGGAGCAGCTCTACCTCGACGCCGACTTCTTTTCGGACGAGCTCGACCGGCGCCATGCGCTCCGGTTCTCGCCCTTTGCGGAGAAGGAGGGTGCGGGCGGAAAGGTCGTTACGCTCGACGCCCGTCCGGGGCCGCGCTGGGCCGGGACGCAAGTGGAGGCGGGCGAGGGGGGGCGCGCGAACGTCTTCGACAAGGTCGTCGCCCACATCGGCGAACGGCGCGGCAACAGCCGCGTCCTGGTCACGGCCTGGTCCGGCGGTGCGCTCGACCGCATGCTCCAGGTCCTCGCCGAACACGGGCTGGAGCGCGTCCGGACCGTGGAGCGCCTGTCGGAGATCGACAAGCTCGAGACGGGGGTGGTCGCCGCGGCGGTGCTGTCGGTCGAGAACGGATTCGAGACCTCCAACCTCTGCGTCATCGGCGAACAGGATATCCTCGGCGACCGGATGGTGCGCCGCGGGCGGCGCAAGAAACGCGGCGCGGACTTCATATCCGAGGTGGCCGGCCTGGAGGAGGGCAGCGTCGTCGTCCACGCCGAGCACGGCATCGGCAAGTTCCTGGGGCTGCGGACGATCGAGGCGGCGGGAGCGCCGCATGCCTGCCTGGAGCTGTTGTACGCCGAGAACGCGAAGCTGTACCTCCCGGTCGAGAACATCGAACTGCTTTCGCGCTACGGGTCGGAGGCGACCGAGGCGCAACTCGACAAGCTCGGCGGCGTGGCGTGGCAGGCGCGAAAGGCCAAGCTGAAGAAGCGCCTTCTCGACATGGCCGGCGAACTCATCCGCATAGCAGCGGAGCGCACGACCCGGCAGGCGGCGGTGCTCCAGGCCCCGGACGGGCTTTACGACGAGTTTGCCGCACGGTTTCCCTATGACGAAACCGAGGACCAGATGAGCGCCATCGAGGCGGTGAGGGCGGATCTCGCCGACGGCAAGCCGATGGACCGCCTTGTCTGCGGCGACGTCGGCTTCGGCAAGACCGAGGTGGCGCTGCGGGCGGCGTTTCTGGCCGCCATGAACGGGGTGCAGGTCGCCGTCGTCGTCCCGACGACGCTGCTTGCGCGCCAGCACTACAAGACCTTCGTCGACCGGTTCCGCGGGCTGCCTGTCCGCATAGGGCAGGCGTCGAGGCTCGTCGGGTCGAAGGAACTGGCGACGACGAAGAGGGAGGCCGCCGAGGGAAAGGCCGACATCGTCATCGGAACGCATGCGCTGCTCGGCTCGTCCATGCGGTTCGCAAATCTCGGCCTGCTGATCATCGACGAGGAGCAGCATTTCGGGGTGAAGCACAAGGAGCGCCTGAAGGAACTCAAGAGCGACGTCCACGTGCTGACGCTGTCGGCCACGCCGATCCCGCGCACGCTGCAGCTTGCGATGACCGGCGTCCGGGAGCTCTCGCTGATCACCACGCCGCCGGTCGACCGCATGGCGGTGCGCACGTTCATCTCGCCCTTCGACGGGCTCGTCATCCGCGAAACCCTGTTGCGCGAGCACTATCGCGGCGGGCAGAGTTTCTATGTCTGTCCGCGGATTTCCGACCTCGCCGACGTCGAGGCCTTCCTCCGTTCAGACGTGCCGGAACTGAAGTTCGCCGTCGCCCACGGGCAGATGGCCGCCGGCGAGCTCGACGACATCATGAACGCCTTCTACGACGGCAAATACGACGTGCTGCTTTCGACGACGATCGTCGAATCGGGCCTGGACGTGCCGACCGCCAACACCTTGATCGTCCATCGGTCGGACATGTTCGGACTGGCCCAGCTCTACCAGCTTCGCGGTCGGGTCGGGCGCTCGAAAGCGCGCGCCTTCGCGCTCTTCACGCTGCCGGCGAACCGGATGTTGACGCAGACGGCCGACAGGCGGCTGAAGGTGCTGCAGTCGCTCGACACGCTCGGTGCGGGCTTCCAGCTGGCCAGCCACGATCTCGATATCCGCGGCGCGGGAAACCTCCTCGGAGAGGAGCAGTCGGGGCATATCAAGGAAGTCGGCTTCGAGCTCTACCAGCACATGCTGGAGGAGGCCGTGGCCGAACTCAAGGGAGACGAGGAAGCGATCGATACGGGCTGGTCGCCGCAGATCATGGTGGGGACACCGGTCATGATCCCGGAAGACTACGTGCCGGACCTGAACCTGCGCATGGGACTCTATCGGCGGCTCGGCGACATCACCGATATCGGCGCCATCGACGGGTTCGGCGCGGAGCTGATCGACCGTTTCGGGCCGCTGCCGACCGAAGTCCAGCATCTGCTCAAGATCGTCTACATCAAGGCGCTGTGCCGCAGGGCCAATGTCGAAAAGCTCGACGCGGGGCCGAAGGGTATCGTCGTGCAGTTCCGCAACCGCGAATTCCCCAACCCTGCTGCCCTCGTCGGCTTCATCGCCAAGCAGGGAACGATGGCGAAGATCCGGCCGGACCAGAGCATCGTCTTCTCGCGCGACCTGCCGACCGCGGAGAAGCGTCTTGCCGGAGCCGGCGTGATCATGACCCAGCTGGCGGACCTCGCCGCGGCTTCCTAGAGCGCTTCCAAGGAAAGTGGAAATGGTCCAGAACCGCGTAGAAACAATGAGGTAGGGCCAAGTCCGCGAGTCCGTTAAGAGCGGGGGCGCTCTGGCGAGAGGGCCGGAGTTCCGTTATGCGCCCGAGCGATCCTTTTCGGCGGAAACGTCGGCGAGCGCGCGGGCGATGGCGTCCGCCGGCTGTGCTCCCATGACGGCGTAGCGCCCGTCGAGGATGAAACAGGGGACCCCGGTCACTCCCATCCGCTGGGCGGTGGCGATCTCCTCGATCACTTCCGGCCGGTCGGCATCGCTGTGGAGCAGCGCGGCGATGACGTTCCTGTCCATGCCGGCCTCTTCGGCGGCCTCCAGAAGAACGGCGGGATCGCCGACGTTCCGGCCCTGCGTGAAATACATGCGGAAGAGACCGTCGATGAGACGGTCCTGGATTCCGTCGCCGGCGGAGGCGGCCCACCGGATGAGACGATGGGCGTCGAGCGTGTTCGGGGAAACCGCTATGGCGGCGAAGTCGAAGGGAATGCCCTCGGCCGCACCCGCCTCGCGGATGGCCGAGTAGGCCCGATCGGCCTGCTCGAGGCTGCCGAACTTGCCTTCCAGGTAATCCTTCCTGTTCCGGCCTTCCGCCGGGATCATCGGATCGAGCTGGAAGGGCCTCCAGCGAACGTCCACCTCGACCGAACCGTCCAGCTCGGACAGCGCCTTTTCGAAGCGCTTCTTACCGACGTAGCACCAGGGGCACATCACGTCGGATACGATGTCGACGGTTACCTTGCTCATCGCCTAGTCCTGCCCGTCACCGGCACCGGCATCCCACCACGTCTCGAGCTGGTAGCCGTATAGCGGTTGCTTCGCCGGGTGTTCGACATGCTTCCAGTGCGCCACCCATTGCTTGTCGACGTGGTACAGCGGCACGACATAATATCCCGAAACCAGCACCCGATCGAGAGCGCGCACGGCGTCGCGGAAATCGGCCTGCGAACGGGCGTGGAGCATGGCGTCGATCATCGCGTCGATCGCTGGATCGTGCGCCCCGGCATAGTTGAAGCTTCCTTCGACATTGGCGGACGCGGAGGCCCAGCGTCCGATCTGCTCCGTACCCGGCGAGAGCGACGAGGAGTAGGACTTCATGATCATGTCGTAGTCGAAGGTCTGCGAGCGCTGCTGGTACTGCGCGTCGTCGACCGTGCGCACCGACATGGAGATGCCGAGCAGCGCGAGCGTGCGCTGATAGGCCAGCGCCAGCTTCTCCTGTCCGGCATCCTGGGTCATGACGTTGAAGGCAAGCTGCCGGCCCTTCGCATCGACCATCTTCTCGTCTTGGATGCGGTACCCGGCCTTGCGCAGCAGGTCGTAGGCCATGCGCAGGACCTTGCGGTCCCGCCCCGATCCGTCGGTGACCGGCAGGCGATAGGTGCCGTCCATGACGGAAGGCAGCACCGCATCGGGGAACGGCTTCAGAAGCGCCCGTTCGGCGGCGTCGGCGGAGATCCCGAGACAGGAAAGATCGGAACCCTGCCAGAAATCCTCGGTCCGGGTGTAGGCGCCGTCGAAGAGGTTGCGGTTGGCCCATTGGAAGTCGAAGGCGAGGGCGAGGGCGTGGCGCACGCGCCGATCGGCGAACATCGGCCTTCGGGTGTTGAAGACGAACCCGTACATGCCCGACGGCAGCCGGTCCTGGAACGTTTCCTTCACGACGTCGCCGTTCCTCACGGCGGGAAAATCGAACGATCGCGCCCATTTGGTGGGATTGCCTTCGGCATAGACGTCGAAGACGCCCTTCTTGAAGGCCTCGAACTGGGCGCTTTGCGAGAGGAAGTACTCGACGCTGATCTCGCCGAAATTGTCGAAGCCGCGCTTCACCGGAAGGTTTCGGCCCCAGTAGTTCGGATCCCGCTTGTAGACGATGCGCTCCCCCGGATCGACGGAGGAGATCACGTAGGGCCCGGAACCGATCGGAGGCTTCAGCGTCGAGCGGTCGAAGGTGTTCCGGTCGATCGCATGCTCGGGAAGGATGGGGGAATAGGCGGCGATGATCAGCGGCAGTTCCCGGTCGGACCCGTCCTTGAAGTCGAACCGGACGCTGCGCTCGCCGAGCTTCTCGATGTCCTTGACGTTGTCCAGCCGGTTGCTGAACGGCGGCCGGCCTTTCTCCTTCAGGAGCCTGAAGGAGAATATGACGTCGTCGGCGGTAACCGGCCGGCCGTCGGACCAGTGGGCGGCGGGATCGAGATCGAAGCGGATGTAGGTTCGGTCGGCATCCCACTCGACGTTCTTCGCCAGCAGCCCGTAAAGCGTGAACGGCTCGTCGTCCGACCGCTGCATGAGGCTTTCATAGACCAGATGTCCGAATTCCGGGTCCCAAAGCCCGCGGGCGGTCGTCCGCATGCTCTTCAGGATGAAGGGATTGAGGCTGTCGAAGGTGCCGACGACGCCGTAGGAGATCTTGCCGCCCTTGGGGGCGTGGGGATTGACGTATCCGAAATGCTGGAAATTGTCGGGCAGCGCCGGTTCGCCGTGCATCGCGATGCCGGAAACCGGTTCGGCCAGCGCCGTGCCGGCGCCGAGAGCGAGGGCGAGCTGCGCACAAAAAAGAAGTCTCGAAAGGCTCATGAGCGGAAGGACCGGTGCGGAACGGTGAATCGGTGTCGAACCTAGCACGGGCACTCCGCCGGCGACACTGCGACACTTTTTTTGACCGGGGAGAAGCGACGATTCGGCGGACGCACTGGATATCCGGCCGCAGGCATTGTAACAGGGGCCAATTCGAGGGTCTTGCAAATGCCGTATTTCGGCGACAGGGAGGGGCAAAATCGGGACCCGCTGAAACTGGCGCCGCGGGCGCGAAAATACATCTTTCCGGAAAAAGCCAGGAGAACGAGATCACCATGACCTTGAAGACATCAACCGCCGCAGCCGCACTTTTCTCGGTGCTCCTCGGGGGGAGCCTGACGATGCTGCCGGGCGCGGCCGTTGCGCAGGATTCGAATGCCCAGGCGCCCGCAGCCGATTCAGGGGCGCCGGCGCAGCCTCCGAAGGGCTGGTTCAAGGCGTGCACGAAGCAGGCGGACAACGACGTCTGCATCGTCCAGAACCTCGTGTCGGCCTCGAACGGCCAGCTCATCACGGCGGTCGGCCTGATCACGGTTCAGGGCAAGGTCAACCGCAAGCTCCTGCAGGTGTCCGTTCCGAGCGCGCGCATGGTCCAGCCGGGCATCGGCATGCAGATCGACACCGGGCAGACGCAGAAGCTCGACTACGCGGTCTGCATGCCGGACAAGTGCGTGGCGGAAGTGCCGCTGACCGACCAGATGATCGCGAGCTTCAAGAAGGGCGGCGAAGTTACGTTCACGTCTGTGAATTTTCAGCGTCAGCCCAATCCGATCAAGGTCTCCCTGCAGGGATTCACGGACGCTTTCGACGGACCGCCGATGAAGCAGTCCGATCTCCAGCAGCGCCAGAAGCTGCTGCAGGAGCAGATGCAGAAGAAGGCCGAGGAAGCGCGCAAGAAGCTGGAAGCAGCCCAGGAGAAGGCGAAGTCCAAAAAGTGATTCCGGGCCCCTCGGGGCTTGCGACATCAAAAGGCCCGGAGCGCGTTCGGTCGCGCTCCGGGCCTTTTGTCTGAATGGGGTCGGTTCAGTGGCCGATGCGTTCCCGGGTGCGGTAGACACCCTTGTCGAATTCGTCGAAGATCTCGCCGATCTGCGGGTGACGAACGGGCTGTCCGCTGTCGTCCACCACCAGGTTCTGCTCCGAAACGTAGGCTACGTACTCGGTCTCGTCGTTCTCGGCGAACAGGTGATAGAACGGCTGATCCTTGTGGGGACGCACGTCCTCCGGAATCGAGTCCCACCATTCCTCGGTGTTGTCGTATTCCGGATCGACGTCGAAGATCACGCCCCTGAAGGGGTAGATGCGGTGGCGAACCACCTGGCCGATCTGGAACTTCGCGCTGCGGGCTTTCATATCCATTACCTTTTCCTGCAGAACTTGGATATAAGGGCGCAGAAAATCAATATCTATTTCCGGGTGTGCCCGGCTGGGTACGTCCCCTCGCTCATGGACCGTCCGCGCCCTCGAGCGCCCAGGCCCTCGCGCAGATCGGCGACCAGGCCGCGGAAGGCGTCGCCGGGCCGCATTCCCTCCCGCATGAAGACGCCCCTGAGCGGGGCCGCCCGTCCAAGGACGGTCAATCCGCCCGCGCGAAGGAGCTGGACGGGCAGGAAGGTGCTGAGCAGGCTGCGGTTCAGGAGGTCGACGGCGAAGGTCCGGCTGGTGACATCCACCCGGCGCGCCCGGTCGTAGACGGCCGCGACGTTGGACAAGGCGGCATCCGACGCACCGTGCCGCGCCACGCATTCCGAAAGGGCCATGACGTCGCGAAAGGCGAGGTTCAGCCCCTGCGCGCCGATCGGCGGAAAGGCGTGGGCCGCCTCGCCGACGAGCACGATCCGGCCACGGCCGAAGGCATGCGCCAGGAGGCCGGAGAGGGGAAAGCGCTGGGCAGGCGCTTCCACCGTGACCTCGCCGAGCATCGACTGCATCCGCTCCTCGATCCGGGCAGCGAGGTTTTCGGGTCCCAGTCGAACCAGGATCTCGGCCTTCGAGGGCGCCATCACCCAGACGAGACTGGAGCGGTTCCCGGGGAGGGGAACCTGCGTGAAGGGCCCTTCCTCCGTATGGAACTCCGTCGAGACGTTCTCGTGCGGTCGCTGATGCGCAAAGGCCGTGACCAAGGCCGACTGCGGATACTGCCACTGCCGCGCGCCGATTCCCGCGGCCCTTCGCAGGACGGACTTCCGGCCGTCGGCACCGACGGCCAGCGGGACCGTGAGGCGCTTGCCGTCGTCGAGCTCGATCTCCACGTCGCTCCCGCGGTCCCGGGCATCGAGGACGGAGGCGTCGAAGATCGTCAGTCCTTCCTGTCGCTCGACGGCCCGCGACAGCGCATCGACCAGAACCGCGTTCGGGATGTTGCAGGCGAAGTAGGCTTCGCCGATCTCGCCCGCATGGAAGGAGGTGATGGGGGCACGAAAGAGATGGCGCGTCCCGTCGACGATTCGCATGGTCGACAGCGGCGCCGCATCCGCGGAAACCTCGTCCCAGAGGCCGAGGCGTTCGAGAAATTCGAGGGAGGGCTTCATCAAAGCCGTGGTCCGGCCGTCGGTCGCGCCGGAGCGCGGGGCGACGAGGGCGACGGAGCGACCCTGCCGGGCCAGTTCGAGGGCCGCGAGGGATCCTGTCAATCCGCCGCCGACCACCGCGATGTCGAATTCGCTCATGACGAGACCCGTTCGGTTTCGTTGCCTTTCCGCAATGATTTAGGACAGATGATGCGTGACGGCCAGAGCGCCGGCAGCTTCGCGGCCCCCGTCGGCCGTATTCCTCTCCGATGAGACGGTGCTGCCCGAACTGGATTGCCGCGGGTTTGTCTGCTAGCGGTTGCCGGGACGCGACGTGACACCGGAAGCTGCCAGTGCGGATATTCAATTACAGACGAGTGCCCTACGCCGAGATCCGTGCGTTTTCGGTCCATATCCTGACCGCCTCCGGCGCCTTTCTCGCTTTCCTGGCGCTCGTCGCGGCGGCCGAGCAGCGCTTTGCGGCGATGTTCTGGTGGCTGGGGGCCGCGCTTCTGGTCGACGGCATCGACGGCCCCATTGCCCGCAAGCTCGACGTCAAGTCGGTGCTGCCCAACTGGTCCGGCGTCATGCTGGACAATGTCATCGACTATGTCAGCTACGTGCTGATCCCCGCTTTCGCGCTCTACGAGAGCCACATGATCGGACAGCCCATGTCCTTCGTGGCGGCCGGCCTCATCGTCATGTCGAGCGCCATCTATTACGCCGATACCGGCATGAAGACCGAAGAGAACTTCTTTTCCGGCTTTCCGGTGGCCTGGAACATGGTGATCTTCACGCTGTTCGTCGTTCAGCCGACCGAGCAGGTCGCGTTCGGCGCCATCCTGATCTCCGTCATCCTGACATTTCTTCCGATCGATTTCCTGCATCCGGTTCGCGTCGTGAGGCTTCGCAACGTCAACCTGACGGTCTTCGCGGTCTGGTCGCTGCTATCGATCGCGGCCCTGTTCATGAATTTCGATAGCCCGCGGTGGCTGGTCTGGGGCGTCGCGGGATCGGGCCTGTACCTCTATTTCATCGGCGCTATCTTGCAGATGTTCCCCCGGCTCGGCCGGGGCCGCACGAGGAGGATCGAATGAGCAAGGCGATTGAGATCAAGCGTCACGGCGGACCCGAGGTGATGGAATACGTCGACGCCGATGCGGGCCGGCCCGGACCGGGCGAGGCGCTGGTCCGACACGATGCGATCGGCCTGAACTTCATCGACGTCTACTTCCGCACCGGCCTCTACCCGGCGCCGGACGGGCTGCCGCTCACGCCGGGCAGCGAAGGCGCAGGCGAAGTTCTGGCGGTCGGCGACGGCGTGACGACGCTGAAGCCGGGCGACCGGGTCGCATATATCGGGCGGATCGGCGCCTATTCCCAGGAACGGATCATGCCGGCCGATCGCCTGGTGAAGCTGCCGGAGAGCATTTCGTCCGATACCGCCGCGGCCATGATGCTCAAGGGCATGACGGCCGAATATCTCCTCCATCGGACGTTTCCCGTGAAGAAGGGGGACACGATCCTCTTCCACGCGGCCGCCGGTGGCGTCGGCCTCATCGCCGGGCAGTGGGCGAAGTCGATCGGCGCGACGGTCATCGGGACGGCGGGCTCGCCCGAGAAGATCGAACTGGCGAAGGCGCACGGCTACGACCACGTGATCAATTACCGCAGCGAGGATTTCGTGGCCGAGGTCAAGGAACTGACCGGCGGAAAGGGCTGCGACGTCGTCTACGATTCGGTCGGAAAGGACACGTTCCCCGGGTCGCTCGACTGCCTTCGTCCCCGCGGCATGTGGGTGCTCTTCGGCCAGTCCTCCGGACCGGTTGCGCCCGTCGACCTCGGCATTCTGGCGCAAAAGGGGTCCCTGTTCGCCACCCGCCCGACGCTCTTCACCTATGTGGACTCGCGGGAGGATCTGGAGCTCTCGTCGCAGCGCCTTTTCGATGTCGTTGCAAGCGGCGCGGTGCGCATCGAGATCAATCAAACCTATCCGCTCGCCGAGGCTGGGCGGGCCCATGCCGACCTCGAGGCGCGCAAAACCACTGGAGCGACATTGCTTAAGCCTTGAAAAATAAAAAAATATGTTGAAGCTGGTTCCGTGTGGCGCTGCTGGGGGTCGGGCGATGGTGCGCGAGCGGCTGCGCCTCGCATGCCATTTGCAGGTCAGGGAACAACGTGGCGTCCAGCCCTTCAACCGATCGAGACACGCTTCTGAGAGTTGTCGGGCTCACCAAGCTCTTCGGCAGCTTCAAGGCCTGCGACGGCATCGATCTCGATATCCGGCCTGGTGAGATCCATGCGCTCCTCGGCGAGAACGGGGCCGGAAAGTCCACCCTCGTCAAGATGCTGTTCGGCGTGCTCGAACCTTCGGCCGGCACCATCCACTGGCGTGGCGCGCCCGTGACGATCCGCAGCCCGGGAGAGGCGCGGAAGACGGGCATCGGCATGGTTTTCCAGCACTTTTCGCTCTTCGAGGCACTGACGGTCGCGGAAAACATCGCCTTGTCGCTGGATCGCGACGTCTCGATCGATCGCATCGCCGACGAAGCCGCCGAACTGTCGAGAAACTACGGCCTTCCGCTCGATCCGCACGCGCATGTCGCCGACCTGTCGGTCGGGGAGAGGCAGCGCATCGAAATCGTGCGAACGCTCCTGCAGAATCCGCAGCTCGTCATTCTCGACGAGCCGACCTCCGTCCTGACCCCGCAGGAGGCGGACCGCCTTTTCGAAACGCTCGAGAAGCTGAAGGGCGAGGGGCGCTCGGTGCTGTATATCAGCCACCGCCTGGAGGAAGTACGCCGGATCTGCGACCGGGCGACGGTGCTGCGCCACGGCAAGGTGACCGGGTCGTGCGATCCGCGCCAGGAGACGTCCGCCTCGCTCGCCCGCATGATGGTCGGTTCCGAGGTGGAGGCCGTCCACGACGCGGGCTTCGAGCCGCGCGACGAGATCCTGCTGGAAGCCCGCGAGCTCGATTGCCCGTCGCGCTCGCCCTTTGCCGTTTCGCTGCAGGGCATCGATTTCGCGGTGCGGGCCGGCGAGATCCTGGCCGTCGCCGGGGTTGCCGGCAATGGACAGAGCGAGCTCTTCGACGTCCTGTCCGGCGAGACGAGGGTCGCCCGAGCAGGGGCCGTGCGCATTGCCGGGCGCGACGTCGGACGCATGGGAATTTCCGAGCGTCGCCTGCTCGGCGCCGGCTTCGTGCCGGAGGAGCGCAACGGCCATGCCGCAGTCGGGGAACTGCCGCTTTCGGAAAACGTCATCCTCGCGCGCCACAGATCCGATGCGCGCGTCTTCCTGGGCTGGGGAAAGCTGCACGTCCTCAAGCGCGCAGCCGTCCGTTCGACCGCCCGCAGGGTGTGCGAGGCGATGGACGTGCGAAAATCCGGAGACGATCCGGCTGCTTCGGCGCTCTCGGGGGGCAATTTGCAAAAATTCATCGTCGGCCGGGAGCTCGACAGGGAACCTTCCGTCCTCGTCGTCAACCAGCCCACCTGGGGCGTGGACGCCGGCGCGGCGAGCCGCATCCGGCAGGCGCTGATCGACCGGGCGCATGCCGGCGCCGCGGTGCTCGTCATCAGTCAGGACCTCGACGAGATCTTCGAGATCGCCACGCGCATAGCCGTCATCAGCGAGGGCCGCCTGTCGGAGCCGCAGCCGGCCAGGGCGATGACGCGCGAGCGCATCGGCCTTCTGATGGGCGGCATCCACGGCAGCGAAGCGGGCATGGCCCATGCGTCTTGATATCGAAAAGCGCCCGGCGCCGTCCGGCCTCCATTTGGTCCTTTCTCCGTTCATCGCGCTGGCACTGACCGTCGTTGCCGGCGGCATCATGTTCGCGGGGCTCGGCAAGAACCCGTTCCATGCGCTCTACGCCTTCTTCATCCAGCCCTTGGACAGCGTCTGGTCGCTGAACCAGCTTGCGGTCAAGTCGGCGCCGCTGATCCTGATCGCCGTCGGCCTGTCCGTCTGTTTCCGCTCGAAGAACTGGAACATCGGTGCCGAAGGGCAGTTCATCGCCGGCGCCATGGCGGGCTCGATCCTGCCGGTGATGTTCCCCGACTGGACGTCGCCGCTGGTGCTGCCGATCATGCTCGTCCTCGGCATGGTGGGGGGCGCCCTCTACGCCGCCGTCCCGGCGATCCTGAAGGCCGAATTCAACACCAACGAAATCCTGTCGAGCCTGATGCTGGTCTATGTCGCGCAGCTCTTCCTGGACTGGACGGTCCGCGGACCCTGGCGCGACCCGCAGGGCTACAATTTCCCGCAGACGATAACCTTTCCGGACGACGCCGTGCTGCCGTCGATCTTTCCGCCGGGCGCGGCGCACTGGGGCGCGGTCTTCGCCCTGATCGCGGCGGCGGCGACGTGGTTCCTGATGCGGCACACGCTGAAGGGTTTCGAGATCGACGTTCTCGGCGAGTCGGAACGGGCAGGGCGATTCGCGGGCTTTTCCCGCAGGCGCATGGTCTATTTCGCCTTTCTGTTCTCCGGTGCCCTCGCCGGGCTGGCCGGTATCTGCGAGGCTTCGGGTGCCATCCAGCAGCTGCGGCCGGTCATTTCGCCGGGCTACGGATTCACCGCCATCATCGTCGCATTCCTCGGCCGCCTGAACCCGCTGAGCATCGTCGTCGCTGGCCTCGTGCTTGGCCTGACCTATCTCGGAGGCGAGACGGCGCAGATTTCCATAGGCCTCAGCGACAAGGTCAGCAGCGTATTCCAGGGGCTGTTGCTGTTTTTCGTGCTCGGTTGCGATACTCTCATCCATTACCGGATCCGGCTCGTCGCCGGGCGCGCGCGGCCGGGGACCTCCTGATGCATCTCCTTCTCGCCACGATCCTGACCATCATGACGGCGTCCACGCCGCTTCTGCTCGCCGCAACCGGGGAATTGGTGGCGGAGCGGTCCGGCGTGCTCAATCTCGGTGTCGAGGGCATGATGGTGATCGGTGCGGTCGTCGCCTTCATCGGCGCCCAGTGGACCGGGTCGCCCTATGTCGGGGCGCTGTTCGGCATCATCGCGGGTGCGCTCTTTTCGCTGACGTTCGGGTTCCTGACCCTGACGCTCGTCGCCAACCAGGTCGCGACCGGCCTTTCCCTGACCATTCTCGGCCTCGGCCTGTCGGGCATGATCGGAAACGCCTATGTCGGGACGCCCGGGGTGGAGATGCCGGCGATCGCCATCCCCGGCCTGGCCGACATTCCGGTCGTCGGGCCGCTGCTCTTCCGCCACGACCTGATCTTCTACGTTTCGATCCTGCTCGTCGCCGCGGTGCATTGGTTCCTGTTCCGGACGCGCGCGGGACTGAGGCTTCGCTCGATCGGGGACAACCACACTTCGGCCCATGCGCTGGGCATGCCGGTGCTGAAGGTGCGCTATCTTTCGGTCATGTTCGGCGGCGCCTGCGCGGGGCTGGCGGGTGCCCAGCTGTCGCTCGTCTACACCCCTCAATGGACCGAGAACATGACGGCGGGGCGCGGCTGGATCGCGCTCGCACTCGTCGTCTTCGGCTCGTGGCGTCCGTCCCGGGTCCTCGTCGGGGCCTATCTTTTCGGGGCGGTGAGCATCGGGGCCTTCAACGCGCAGGCCTTCGGCGTCGCGATCCCCTCGCAATTCCTGTCGGCGCTTCCCTATCTGGCGACCGTGGTCGTTCTGGTCCTGATCTCGCAGAACCGGCGACTGACGTTGATGAATACACCGGCCTGTCTGGGGCGGCCGTTTGTTCCCGAACGATAGAAGTCGGGCAAGAAAAGATCACAAGCCCCGGAAAATCTCTCAGAGGAATGAAGAGGTAGCAACGATGAAGAAACTGCTCGCTGCATTAACCACCGTGCTCGGCGTCGCCTTCGCCGCGCAGGCCGGTGCGGCCGACAAGGTGAAGGCCTGTTTCGTCTATGTCGGCGCACACAACGACGGAGGATATTCGGAGGCCCACGAGAAAGGGCGTCTCTACCTCCAGAAGGAACTCGGCGACAAGGTCGACACCCAGTACGTCGAAAACATCGCCGAGGGACCGGACGCCGAACGCGTGCTGACGCAACTCGCGCGCTCCGGCTGCAACATCATTTTCGCGACGTCCTTCGGCTACATGGACTCGGTCATCAAGGTCGCCAAGCAGTTCCCGGACGTGAAGTTCGAGCATGCGACCGGCTACAAGACCGCTCCCAACGTGACGACCTACAATGCGCGCTTCTACGAAGGCCGCTACGTCATCGGCCGGATCGCCGCCAAGATGTCGAAGGCCGGCGAGGTCGGCTATATCGCCTCGTTCCCCATCCCGGAAGTGATCCGCGGGATCAATTCCTTCATGATCGGTGCCCATTCGATCAACCCGGACTTCAAGATCAAGATCGTCTGGGTGAACTCGTGGTTCGATCCGGGCAAGGAGGCGGACGCTGCAAAGACGCTGTTCGACCAGGGCGTCGACATCCTCGCGCAGCACACCGATTCGCCTGCCGGCCTCCAGATTGCCGAGAAGCGCGGCAAGCACGGCTTCGGGCAGTCGAGCGACATGATCAAGTTCGCCCCGCACGCCCAGCTGACGGCGATCGTCGACAATTGGGGGCCGTACTATGTCGAGCGCGTCAAGGCGCTGCTGGATGGGTCGTGGAAGTCGCAGCAGAGCTGGGAGGGCCTGAAGGACAAAACGGTCGTGATGGCGCCCTACACCAACATGCCCGACGACGTTAAGGCCATGGCCGAAGCGACCGTCAAGAAGATCGAGGGCGGCTTCAATCCCTTCACCGGCCCGATCAACAAGCAGGACGGTTCGACCTGGCTCGAAAAGGGCAAGGTCGCCAGCGACAAGGAGCTTCTGGGCATGAATTTCTTCGTGCAGGGAATCGACGCGAAGATTCCGCAATAAGCGATTGGCCGATCTACATGTTTCGAGAGGGCCGGTTCCAGAACCGGCCCTTTTGCCGTCCAGTCGACGGTCGGCGCCTCAAGCTCCGAGCAGGCCACGCTTGTCGAGATCGGCGTGCGCGTCGTCGAGGCTCTTTTCCGCGAGGCGGACGAGTTCGTCCGCCTCTTCGCGGGTGATCGTCAAGGGGGGTGAAATGATCATGCTGTCGCGCACATGCCGCATGACGAGCCCGTTGCGGAAGGCGTGATCCCGGGCGACGGTTCCGGCAGCGCCGGGATTGTCGAAGCGCCGCAGCAGGTCGGACTTGTCCGGCACGAGTTCCAGGGCGCCGACGAGCCCCGTCATTCGGGCCTCTCCGACCAGCGGATGTTGCCCGAGCCGCAGCCAGCGTTCCCGCAGATAGGGGCCGATGTCGTTTGCGACCCGTCCGACCAGGTCCTCGCGCTCCATGATCCGGAGATTGGCGAGGGCGGCCGCGCAGCAGGCGGGATGGCCCGAGTAGGTGTAGCCGTGGAAGAACTCGCCGCCGGCATGGAAGGCCTCCGCCAGCCTGTCGGAGACGAGGACGCCGCCGATCGGCAGGTAACCGGACGACAGCCCCTTGGCCACCGACATCAGGTCGGGCTTCATGGCGTAGTAGCCGGAACCGAACCAGTCGCCGAGCCTGCCGAAGCCGCAGATCACCTCGTCGGAAACGAAGAGGATGTCCCGTTCGTCGAGGATTTGCTTGATCTCCGGCCAGTAGCTTTCGGGCGGTATGACGACGCCGCCGGCGCCCTGGATCGGCTCGGCCATGAAGGCCGCGACCTTGTCCTCGCCGAGCTCGTCGATGGCTCTTTCGAGGTCGCGGGCGGCCCGGATGCCGAATTCGTCGGGACTGAGCCCGGTCGCCATGCCTTCCCCGAACCAGTAGGGCTGGGCGATGTGGTGGATGCCGGGGAGCGTGCCGCCCTGGCCGTGCATGCCACTCATGCCGCCGAGGGCGGCACCGGCCACCGTGGAGCCGTGATAGGCATTTTTCCGGGTGATGACGATCTGCTTTTCGGGCTTTCCCTGCAGTTGCCAGAACGTGCGCACCATCCGCAGGGCGGTGTCGTTGGCATCCGAGCCGGAGTTGCCGAAGAACACCATGTTCATGTGCGCCGGCGCGATCTCGGCCAGCTTGGCGGAAAGGGCGATCGCCGGAGGATGGGTGGTCTTGAAGAAGGTGTTGTAATAGGAGAGCTCGCTCATCTGCGCGCGCACGGCTTCCACGATCTCCCGTCGGCCATGGCCGACATTGACGCACCAGAGCCCGGCCATGCCGTCGAGGATCCGGTTCCCCTCGCTGTCCCAAAGCCATACGCCGTCCGCCCGGGTGATCACGCGCCGGTCGTCGGCCGGAGTGCCGCCGTGGTCGGTGAAGGGATGCAGGTGATGGCGGTGGTCGATCGCCTTGAGATCCTGCGTCGACGGGTTCTGGGGCATGCTCGGGTGGCCTGTTTCCTGTTCGGTGCCGGCCGGTCCGGCGACCGGGGTTCTCAGATCGAGGCGGGCGGTTCCCGCAGCACGTAGATGCGGCAGGGCTCTCCCGCCTCGGCGGCCGGCGCATGCGGCTCGCGAACGATCAGCGCCCCGGACTGCGCGAAGGTCCGCATCATGGACGAATCCTGCAGATCGAACGGCGTGGCGACCAGCCTGCCGTCGGCACGGCGTGCGAGAGCGGCACGGACATGGTCCCGGCGGTGGTCGTTCTCGTTCATTCCCTTGCCGAGGAGGGCATCGGCAAGGGGCTCGCCCGGCTCACGTCCGGCCAGACGCGCGACCAGAGGCCGCAGGAAGAGATGGGCGCAGACCATGCTCGAGACCGGGTTGCCCGGCAGGCCGAGGACGCGCCGCGCGCCGAGCCGGCCGGACATGAGCGGCTTTCCGGGTCGCATCGCGATCCGCCAGAAATCGAGCGCCATGCCGTGGCCGACCAGCGCCTTCTGGACGAGGTCGTGATCGCCGACGGACGCCCCGCCGAGCGTCACGAGGACATCCGCACCCCGGCGTTCGGCCGCATCGATCGCGTCTCCGAGCGCGTCGAGATCGTCCCTTGCGATCCCCAGGTCGAGTGCCTCGCCGCCCGCCTCCTCGACGATGGCCGCGACGCCGACGCCGTTCGACGCGACAATCTGGTCGGCGCCGGCCTCTTCGCCGGGGGCGACCAGCTCGTCGCCGGTGGCGAGGATGCCGACCAGGGGCCGTCGCCGCACCGGTATCGCGGCAAAGTTCATCGCGGCAGCAAGCATCAGACGGCCCGGATCCATTCTCTCGCCCGCCCGGAGCAGCGTGTCGCCCTTCCGGAAGTCCAGGCCGGGCTTGCGGACGTGCCGTCCGTGCCCGGGGGCTTCGACGATCCGCACCCGATTGCCGTCCAGTCGCTCGGTGTCCTCTTGGATGACGACGGTATCGGTGCCCTCCGGCAGCGGCGCGCCCGTGAATACCCGCGCGGCCTGGCCGGGTCCGACGTTGCCGGCGAAGCCGTGGCCCGCGGCGGACTGGCCGATCACGGCGAGTTCGGCGGGCAGGACGGCGAGATCGGCGTGACGCACCGCGTAGCCGTCCATGGCGGAAGCGGGGAAGGGCGGCTGGGTCCGTGCTGCAACGAGGTCATGCGCGAGCACCCGGCCGTTCGCGTGCCGAAGCGGCACCGCCTCGGCGTCGTCCAGCGGACGAACGTCCGAAAGCAGGCGGGCGAGGGCGTCTTCGACTGGCAGCAGCGCCATCAGCGCACCTCTTCGCCGGACCCGTCCCGGTGCCAGTCGCCGGACTTGCCGCCGGTCTTCGAGAGCAGCCGGATTTCGCCGATTTCCATGCGCTTGTCCGCCGCCTTGGCCATGTCGTAGATCGTGAGGCAGGCGACGCTGACGGCCGTCAGGGCCTCCATCTCGACACCCGTTCGGCCGGTCAGCCGGGCGCTGGCCTCGACGCGAAGGCCGTTGCCGTCGCCGCGTTCCTCGATGGTGACGGATACCTTCGTAAGCGCCAGCGGGTGACAGAGCGGGATCAGGCTCGACGTCTGCTTTGCCGCCATGATGCCGGCGAGCCGGGCCGTGCCGATGACGTCGCCCTTCTTGGCGTTTCCGTCGCGGATCAGCGCCAGCGTCTCCGGGGCCATCAGCACCGAACCCTCGGCAACGGCGATACGGACCGTTTCAGGCTTGCCGCCGACGTCGACCATGTCGGCCTTGCCGGCCTGGTCGAGATGGCTGAGACGCGCGGGTTCGTCGGCCATCGTCAGGTTCCGGCGACGGCGCGATTGCCGGTCAGCAGCTCGCGGGTCGCCGACTCCACGTCGTCCCGGCGCATCAGGCTCTCGCCGACGAGGAAGGTGGAAACGCCGGCTTCAGCGAGGAACCGGCAATCGTCGTGGGTGAATATGCCGCTCTCGCCGACGAGCAGATAGCCCTCCGGCGCCATGCTGGCCAGACGGACCGAGGTCTGCAGGTCGACCTCGAAGGTACGAAGATCGCGGTTGTTGATGCCGACCATGGTGGACGAGAGCCGCAGGGCACGGTCCATTTCCTCCGCCGAATGCACCTCGATCAGTGCGTCCATGCCGAGTTCGCCCGCGGTCTCCTCGATGCGCCGAGCCATGTCGTCGTCGATGGCGGCCATGATGACCAGCACGGCGTCGGCACCCCAGGCGCGGGCCTCGTAGACCTGATAGGGATCGAACATGAAGTCCTTGCGAAGGGCGGGCAGGGAGACCGCAGCCCGCGCGGCGGTGAGGAATTCAGCCGCGCCCTGGAAGGACGGTCGGTCGGTGAGCACGGAGAGGCAGGTGGCGCCACCCGCCTCGTAGGCCTCGGCGAGGCGCGGCGGGTCGAAATCCGGGCGGATGAGGCCTTTCGATGGGCTGGCCTTCTTGATTTCCGCGATCAGCCCGAACGCGCCGGAACGACGGCACGCGTCGAGCCTGGCGCGAAATCCGCGCGGCGCCTCGACGTCGCGAATCGCCGCTTCGAGTTCGCGCAACGGGCGCGCCGATTTCGCTGCGGCGATCTCTTCGCGCTTGTAGACTTCGATACGGGAGAGGATATCGGACATCGGTCGCGGTCTTTCCTTTGGCCTGTCAGGCCGGTTTCGCCCGGGCGTTGGATATGGCGACGAGCTTCTCCAGTACCGCCAGCGCCGCCCCGCCGTCGATGGATCGTGCTGCCATTTCGATGCCTTCGGCCAGCGCTTCCGCCTTGCCGGCGATCACCAGCGACGCCGCGGCGTTCAGCAACGAGATTTCGCGGTAGGCGTTGCGGGTCCCGGTCAGGACGGCGCGCAGGGCGGCGGCGTTGTGTTCTCCGTCGCCGCCGCGAAGTTCGTCGAGCGTGGCCGTGGCGAGGCCAAGATCCGACGCGTCGATGTCGACCGTCCGGATCGCACCGCGCTCCAGGATGGCGACGCTCGTCGGGCCGGTCGTGGTCATCTCGTCCAGCCCCTGGCCGTGGACCACCCAGACGGTCTCCGAGCCCAGGTCCCTGAGGACCTCCGCCAGCGGTTCGAGCCACTGCGGCGAGAACACGCCGAGAAGCTGCCTGCGCACGCCGGCCGGGTTGGCCAGCGGGCCGAGAAGGTTGAAGATCGTGCGGGTGCCGAGTTCGACGCGGGAGGGGCCGACATGGCGCATGGCCGAATGATGCGACGGCGCGAACATGAAGCCGATGCCCGCTTCGGCGATGCAGGCGGCTATGCCGTCCGGCGTGAGCTCCAGGTTGACGCCGAGCGCCATCAGCGCATCGGCCGTGCCGGATTTCGAGGATAGCGCCCGGTTGCCGTGCTTGGCGACGACCGCACCGGCTCCGGCGGCCACGAAGGCCGCGCAGGTCGAGACGTTGTAGGTTCCCGCACCGTCCCCGCCGGTGCCGACGATATCGATCGCCTCGGCCGGTGCGACGACCGGGACCATCTTCGACCGCATGGTGGTCACCGCGCCGACGATCTCGTCGACGGTCTCCCCGCGCACGCGGAGCGCCATGAGGAACCCGCCGATCTGGGTGGGGGTGGCGTCGCCGGACATCATGATGTCGAAGGCCTTGCGCGACTCCTCGCGGCTGAGGGGCTCGCCGGCCGCCACCTTCGCGATCGCACTCTTGAAGTCACTCATAGGCTGCCATCCCTCATCGCCGCCCGCGGCCGGTTGCCGGATCCTTCCCGGAACCCGGACCAGCTCCACCTCTCTGCTTCCGGGCAAGTCCGGGCCGAAGCCGGCCTTCAGCGTCCCCGGAAATGCTCTAATAGCGCTCGATCGACTGTTGGGCCAGATCCTGATTGACCGCCACCCCGTACCGCTTCTGAAGCGCCGCGACCATCTGGCCGAGAAGGGAATTGCTGGTCGAATCGGACAACGCGCTCATCTGCTCGGGTTGCAGCGCATCGTAGCCGTTCGCCGTTCCCCGGTGGACGCCCGTCACGTGCAGGACGATCTTGGTGCTGGCATCGCCGGCCGTATCGGCGACCGCGACGACGCCGTTCGCTCCGCCGAACGCCTTGTCGACCGCGTCCCTTCCGAAGACCGCGTCCGTATCCGAACGCTTGATGCCCTGCTTCGTCTCGAGGCTGGCGCCGAGGCCGGCCGCCACCTCCTTCAGGCTCTTGCCGCCGTCGACGGTCTTCTTGATGTCGGCGGCCTTGCTGGCGATTTCCTGGCGGTACTGCTCGGCCGTCCAGTCTGCGACGACCTTGTCGCGGACGTCCTTCAAGGGACGATCGTGCGCCTTCGTGACACCGAGGACCTCGACCCAGAGGTAACCGTTCGAGCCGTAGTTGAGGGAAGGGATCTCGTCGCCCTCCTGGTTGGCGAAGGCCGCCTTCAGGAGATCCTGCTCGTCCGGGAGGTTTTCGACCTTCTTGCCGGCCGGCGTCTGGCCGGAGCTGTCGACGGCGTCGACGACGACCGGTTCGAGACCTTCCTTCTTGGCCGCTTCCTGCAGGGTCGCGCCGCCGGCGCGCGCATCCTCATAGGCGTTCTGGACGTCGTTGATGTCGCCGTTGGCGTTCTCGACGGCGAGCTGTTGCTTGACCTCCTTCTCGACCTCGGCGAACGGCTTGACGTGGGAGGGCTTGATCTCGGCCACGCGCAAGATGACCGGCCCGAAGGAGCCGGAAACGACGGCCGTCGTGCCACCTTGCTTGTCGACGGCGAACGCCGCATCGGCGAGCGCCTTGTCGGGAAACGACTGCTTCGTGTAGGTGCCGAGCCGGATGTCGCTCGTCGACTTGCCCTGCGCCTTGGCGAGGTCGTCGAAGCTCGTGCCGTTCTTGAGCTTCTGCTCGGCGGCCTCAGCCGCCTTCTTGTCGGGGAAGGTCAACTGGTCGATGGTGCGCCGTTCGGCTTCGCCGTAGTCGGACTTGTGGTCGTCGTAGTACGTTTTTGCATCGGCGTCGGAGACGGACGAGGGATCGGCAATGTCCTTCGGCGTGAGGGTGACATAGGCGATCTTGCGGTATTCAGGCGCCCGGTAGTCGGCCTTGTGCTTGTCGAAAAAGGCCTGCAGCGCCTTCGGGTCGGGGGAGCCGACCTTGGCGACGACGTCCTTGTTGACGAGCATGTATTCCACGTCTCGGGCTTCGTCGCGGTGCTGGAGAAAGGCATCGACGAGGACCACCGGAGGCTTGAAGCCGTTGCCGACCGAATCGACGATCTGGCTGCGCATCGCCACCGCCGTACGGTTTTCGATATAGCCCTTTTCCGTCATGCCGACGTTTTGCAGGACCGCACGGAACGCCTGTCGGCTGAATTTCCCCTGGGAATCGTGGAAGGCGGGATCTTCCGCGATGTATTTCGCGAGCCGGTCCTGCGAGACGCCGAGGTTCATGTCGCGCCCGAGCTGGTCGAGCGCCGCACCGGAGGCGAGCTGGGAGAACACGCGGCCCTCGACGCCGAGCGCCTTTGCCTGCTGGCTGGTCAAGCGGGTGTGGAACCGCTGGGAAAGCGCCGTCATCTCGCGGTCGTAGGCGAGACGGAACTCGGTCGGGGAGACCTTCACGTTGCCGACGGTGACGACGGAGTTACCGCCGCCGAAGCTGGAGAACAGCGTGCCGGAAATTCCCCAGACGCCGAAAGACAGGACCAGGACTGCCATGAGTAGCTTGGCGACCCACGTCTGGGCGCCCCTGCGCAGCACGTCTAGCATGAATGCAATCGACCTCTTCGTTCGACGATGCCGTCGGATCCGGCTTTTGCCGGACCTTCTAGACGAAAGCCGCCCGTAGTTGAAGGGCGGAGTTCGATTTCCGCTTCCGTTTGGCGCAACCATGCCATTCCCTTGCACCCGAGCATTTGCTAGAGGCTGCGCACCTTGGCCTGACGGAGGACCGACCGATGACGCCGAACGTAAGACCGCTCGTGGCGGGCAACTGGAAGATGAACGGGCTGCGCGACGACCTCGACCAGATCCAGGCGATCGCTCGGGGAGCCACCGAGCTGACCGGAATCGTCGACGTCGTCCTCTGCCCGCCCGCGACGCTGCTCTACGTGTCGACCGCGCTCGCCGAGGATACGCCGCTCGGAATCGGCGCACAGGATTGCCACGCGGCGCCGGCCGGAGCGCACACCGGCGACCTCTCCGCGGAGATGATCGCCGACTGCCTGGCGTCGCATGTCATCGTCGGTCACTCGGAGCGGCGTGCGGACCACCGCGAGACGGACGAGGCGGTGCGGGCGAAGGCCGAGGCGGCCTGGCGGGCCGGGCTGGTGGCGATCGTCTGCATCGGCGAGACGGAGGCGGAGCGCCAGGAAGGACGGACGCTCGATGTCGTCGGCAGCCAGCTCGCCTTGTCGGTGCCCGACGGAGCGACGGACGACAATACCGTCGTCGCCTACGAGCCGGTCTGGGCGATCGGCACCGGCAGGACCCCGACGGCGGGCGACGTCGCCGAGGTCCACGCGCATATTCGCGGGGAGCTTCGCCGACGGTTCGGGTCCGCGGGCGACGCGATGCGGCTGCTCTACGGCGGATCGGTCAAGCCGGCCAACGCGGCGGAATTGATGTCCGTCGAAAACGTCGACGGCGCGCTCGTCGGGGGCGCCAGCTTGAAATCGGCCGATTTCCTTGCCATCTGCGGCGCGTACAAGGACATCGCGGGATCCTGACCGCGGAACGGTCGGCGGTCCGCCGGGGTTGGAATGCCTCGCCGCCTCGTGTAATGAGCCCGCCAAATCGAAATTGCCATTGCGGCAGGAAAACAAGAAATGCACACGGTTCTGATCGTCATCCACCTGTTGATCGTGCTCGCCCTGGTCGGCATAGTCCTCGTGCAGAAGTCGGAGGGCGGCGGGCTCGGCATCGGCGGCGGTTCGGGCTTCATGACCGCACGCGGCGCGGCGAACACGCTGACGCGCACCACCGGCATACTCGCGGCCGCCTTCTTCGCGACGTCGCTGGCATTGGGCATTCTGGCGCGCTACGGCAGCGGGCCGACCGATATTCTCGACCGGATCCCGGCCAGCCAGTCGAGCCCCACCGGCAAGACGGACGGCACGCTGCTCGACAAGCTGAACGAAAGTTCGCCCAAATCGTCGTCCGAGCCGGCCGGCCAGGCGGCCCCGGCGCAGGCCAACGGCGCCGCCGCCGAGCCGCCGTCAGCGCCGGAAGGCAACGCTTCAGGCAATGCACCGGCCGCAAGCCAGCCGGCGCCCTCCGGCCAGGCGCCGGCGGGGCAGCAGACTGCGCCCGGCAATGGGACCGGGGGCTCCGGAGGGTCCGGCCAACAGGTCCCGACCGGCCAGTAGGCCTTCGGGCAGCCATCACGCGGGCCGGTTGTCGGAAAGGCAGCCGGCCTTTTTTCTTGGGGTTTCCCACCTCCCTGCGAGTCTTAACCGTTGGACGACGTATTTTTGGGGTGGCGGAATCACGTTCTAGGCGATATCGGTTCAAGCCCATGGCGCGATATGTTTTCATCACCGGCGGCGTGGTTTCTTCCCTAGGAAAAGGAATTGCATCGGCCGCTCTCGGCGCATTGCTGCAGGCCCGCGGTTACCGGGTGCGGCTGCGCAAGCTCGACCCCTATCTCAACGTCGATCCGGGCACGATGAGCCCGACCCAGCATGGCGAGGTGTTCGTCACGGACGACGGCGCGGAGACGGATCTCGACCTTGGCCACTACGAACGCTTCACCGGCCGTTCGGCCGTGCAGGCCGACAACATCACGACGGGCCGGCTCTACAAGAACATCCTCGACAAGGAACGGCGCGGCGACTATCTCGGCGCGACCGTCCAGGTAATCCCGCACGTCACGAACGAGATCAAGTCCTTCGTCCTCGACGGCAACGACGACTACGACTTCGTCCTCTGCGAGATCGGCGGCACGGTGGGCGACATCGAGGCGATGCCTTTCATCGAAGCGATCCGGCAGCTCGGGAACGACCTGCCGCGCGGCAACGCGGTCTACGTGCACCTGACGCTGATGCCCTACATTCCGGCCGCAGGCGAGTTGAAGACCAAGCCGACCCAGCACTCGGTCAAGGAACTGCAGGCGCTCGGGGTCGCCCCCGACGTGCTGCTCGTCCGTGCCGATCGGGAAATCCCCGAGGAGGAGCGACGCAAGCTGTCGCTGTTCTGCAACGTCCGGCCGTCGGCCGTGATCCAGGCGCTCGACGTGCCGAGCATCTACGACGTGCCCATCGCCTACCACAAGGAAGGCCTGGACGACGAGGTACTGGCGGCATTCGGGATCGATCCGGCGCCGAAGCCCAGGCTGGAGGCATGGGAGGACGTCGCCGAACGCATCCGGACGCCGGAGGGCGAAGTGACGATCGCCGTCGTCGGCAAGTACACCGGCCTCAAGGATGCCTACAAGTCGCTGATCGAGGCCCTCTATCACGGCGGCTTCGCGAACCGGACGAAGGTCAGGATCGACTGGATCGAGTCCGAAATCTTCGAGAAGGAAGACCCTGCCTACTGGCTGGAAAAGGTCAACGGCATCCTGGTGCCGGGCGGTTTCGGCGAACGCGGATCGCAGGGCAAGATCAACGCCGCCCGCTTCGCCCGGGAACGGAACGTTCCCTATTTCGGCATCTGCTTCGGCATGCAGATGGCCGTGATCGAGGCGGCGAGGAACCTGGCAGGCATCGAGGATGCATCGAGCACCGAGTTCGGTCCCGCGAGCGAGCCCGTCGTCGGCCTCATGACGGAATGGCTGCGGGGCAACATGCTGGAGAAGCGGTCCGCTGCAGGCAATCTCGGCGGCACCATGCGGCTCGGCGCCTATCCGGCGCGCCTCAGGGAAGGGAGCCGAATCGGCAAGATATACGGCCGGCTCGAGATTTCCGAGCGCCACCGGCACCGCTACGAGGTCAATGTCGACTACAAGGAGCGTCTCGAGGAAGCCGGCCTGGTCTTCTCCGGCATGTCGCCCGACGGGGTTTTGCCCGAGACGATCGAATACGAAAATCACCCCTGGTTCATCGGCGTGCAGTATCATCCGGAACTGAAGAGCCGCCCGCTCGATCCGCACCCGCTGTTTTCAAGCTTCGTCGCAGCGGCGCTGGAACAGTCCCGGCTCGTTTAGCGCCTCGTCGCTTTGCCCGGCGGGGGACGGAAGGGATGGAACATTGGCACCTCGTTCGCTCGATCACATGGTCCTGCCGGTTGCGGATCTGGACGTCGCCCGCAGCCGCCTGACGGACCTCGGGTTCACCGTCGCGCCGGAAGCAGGCCACCCTTTCGGGACCGCGAACGCCTGCGTCTATTTCGCCGACGATACGTTTCTCGAGCCGCTGGCGGTCGCCGAGCGGGAGACCTGCGAGGAGGAAGCGCGCGCGGGAAACGCCTTCGTCGCCCGCGACATGGCCTTCCGGTTCCGCAATGGCGAGGATGGGTTTTCCGCTCTCGTCTTCGCCAGCGGCGACGCGGCGGCGGACGATGCGGCCTTCCGCAGGGCCGGCATCGGCGGCGGTGCCGAGCTGGAGTTCGCCCGGATATTTTCCGGACCCTCCGGCGAGAGGGCGGAAGCCGCGTTCCATCTCGCCTTCGCCGCGGACCTGCGGTCGCCGGACGTTTTCTTCTTCACCTGCGAGCGCGTGCGCAGCCCGGGTATCGACCGCAGCCCGCTGGAACGCCATCCGAACGGCGTCACCGGCATAGCGGAGGTGATCCTCGTCGAGGAGAACCCATCGGATTTCCAATATCTGCTGCAGGAGCTCGTCGGGGAGCGGCGCGTGCATTCGACGTCGTTCGGAATTGCGCTGGCGGCGGCCAACGGCCGCGTCACCGTGCTGACGCCCGAAGGCATGTCGGTCTTTTTCGGCGATCGGCAAATGCCGGCAGGCCGCGGCCTGCGCCTGGCCGGCCTCGTCTTCCGCGTAGACGCCCTCGGGGCCCTGGAGCGCAGGATGGGCTCGCAAGGGGTGCGGTTCGAGCGGCGGGCCAACAGGGTCGTCGTCCCCGAGGCTCCGGGGCAGGGGGCCATATTCGCGTTCGAGGAAAAGGCATGATGGCACGACCCAATTCCACCGTGGAGGCCGTCTGCGGCCAGACGCGGGTGGTCTTCTCCAACCAGGGCGCGCTGACGCTGATCGCCGGTCCCTGCCAGATGGAAAGCCGCCAGCACGCCTTCGACATGGCCGGCCGCCTCAGGGAGATCTGTTCGGAACGCAATCTCGGCCTCGTCTACAAGAGTTCCTTCGACAAGGCCAACCGCACGTCGCTCTCCGGCAAGCGCGGCCTCGGGCTCGAGCGGAGCCTCGAAGTCTTCGACGCGATCCGCAGCGAATTCGCGCTTCCGGTGCTGACCGACGTCCATACCGAGCAGCAATGCGCGGTCGTGGCGCCCGTGGTCGATATTCTCCAGATCCCGGCGTTCCTGTCGCGCCAGACCGATCTTCTCGTGGCGGCGGCGCGGACCGGGCGCATCGTCAACGTGAAGAAAGGACAGTTCCTCGCGCCCTGGGACATGAGGAACGTCGTCGCGAAGCTGACGGAGAGCGGCAATCCGAACGTGCTCGTCACCGAGCGCGGCGCGTCGTTCGGGTACAACACGCTGGTTTCCGACATGCGGGCGATTCCGATCATGGCGCAGCTGGGAACGCCGGTCGTCTTCGATGCCACGCACTCGGTCCAGCAGCCGGGCGGCCAGGGCGGCTCGACAGGCGGCCAGCGGGAATATGTCGGCACGCTGGCGCGGGCCGCCGTCGCCGTCGGCGTGGCGGCGGTCTTCATCGAGACGCACGAGGACCCCGACAACGCCCCTTCCGACGGACCGAACATGGTGCCGATCGACCAGCTGCCCGAGCTGCTGGACACGCTGCAGGCGCTCGACCGCGTCGTAAAGCCGCAATCGCCGTAAACGCGGCCACGCATGAAACTCGGCCGCGCCGGTGCGGAGCCGGCGGCCGGCTTGTGTTTTTGAACACAAGCGCTAAGACGGGCCCATCCTCCATCAACGACGGGACACTCCTGCCATGACAGCCATCATCGATATCGTGGGACGCGAGATACTGGACAGCCGCGGCAATCCGACGGTGGAAGTCGACGTGATCCTGGAAGACGGCTCGATGGGCCGCGCCGCCGTTCCTTCCGGCGCCTCGACGGGTGCGCACGAGGCGGTCGAACTGCGCGACGGAGGCAGCCGCTACCTGGGCAAGGGCGTCGAGAAGGCAGTCGAAGCGGTGAATACCGAGCTGTTCGAGGCCGTGACCGGCCTCGAGGCCGAAAACCAGATGCAGATCGACCGGGTGATGATCGACCTCGACGGCACGCCGAACAAGTCCCGGATCGGAGCCAACGCCATACTCGGGGTTTCGCTGGCCGTCGCCAAGGCCGCGGCCGACGCCTCGGGGCTGCCTCTCTACCGCTACGTCGGCGGATCGAGCGCCCACGTGCTCCCTGTGCCGATGATGAACATCGTCAATGGCGGCGAGCACGCCGACAATCCGATCGATTTCCAGGAGTTCATGATCGTGCCGGTCGGTGCGGACAGCCTTCGCGATGCCGTGCGAATGGGATCGGAGGTCTTCCACACGCTGAAGAAGCAGCTTGCCGCGGAGGGCCACAACACCAATGTCGGCGACGAGGGCGGTTTCGCTCCGATGATCAACAGCGCGCCGGACGCGCTGGACTTCATCATGAAGTCGATCGAGAAGGCCGGCTACAGGCCGGGGGAGGACATCGCGCTCGCGCTGGACTGCGCCTCGACCGAATTCTTCGAGAACGGCAAGTACGACCTCAAGGGCGAGGGCCGGGTGCTGGCGCCTGCGGAGATGGCGGACTACCTCGTCGAGCTGGTCGGCAAATATCCGATCGTTTCCGTCGAGGACGGCATGGCCGAGGACGACTGGGACGGCTGGAAGATCCTCACGGACAAGCTCGGGGCGAAATGCCAGCTCGTCGGCGACGACCTTTTCGTGACCAATTCCGAGCGCCTGCGCGACGGCATCAAGATGGGCGTCGCGAACTCCATCCTCGTGAAGGTCAACCAGATCGGCTCGCTGACGGAGACGCTGGATGCCGTGGCGACCGCGACCCGCTCGGCCTACACGGCGGTCATGTCGCACCGCTCCGGCGAGACGGAGGATTCGACGATCGCCGATCTGGCGGTCGCGACCAACTGCGGCCAGATCAAGACGGGTTCGCTGTCGCGGTCGGACCGTCTCGCGAAATACAACCAGCTGATCCGCATCGAGGAGGATCTCGGCGACCAGGCGGTCTATGCGGGGCGCTCCATCCTCCGCAACTGAATTTTTGCCGGTCCCCGCGCATTTCGGCGGTCGGCCCCGTCATGGTCAACCGCCGGTTAATTTCTCCGGGCTAGATTGCCTCGTCGCCTGCGGGCGACTGTGATCGGAAACCGTTCCGGAGAGCAACCTTCATGGTCATGCGCACCAAGCAGAGACGGCAATCGCGCCGCGGGCGGTGGGTCGTTCCCTGTCTCGCCGCCGCCTTCCTGTCCTATTTCAGCTTTCACGCGGTCAATGGCGACCTGGGGCTGAACGCCAGCATCAAGCTCGAGCGAAAGAAGGCCATGCTCGTCTCCCGGTTGGCGAACCTGAAGAAGGAGCGCCACGCTCTGGAAGAGCGCGCACGCCTCCTGAAGGACGGCACCCTCGAGAAGGACATGCTCGACCAGGAAGCGCGTGCAAATCTGGAAGTCGCCCGACCGGACGAGATCGTCATTTACCGTCATTGAATTAACCGCATTTCGGTTAATCAATAATTTCTTGCGCGTTTTCATGGACTTGCGTTGCAGTGGTGCTATGCATTTATGGCATTGCTGCGCGTGCGGTATTTTCCTATGGTTTTACAAAACGAAGTCCATAGGGAGGCATTCATGGCCGCGCGCAAGACTGCATCGTCCACCAGCCGGAAGTCCTCTTCCTCGTCTCGAAAACCGGCCTCGTCGAAGTCGCAGATCGGCTCGCGCATCGCCGAGTTCGGCAAGGAAGACGAGTTCGACGCCTATCGCCGGATGCTGCTCATACGCCGGTTCGAAGAGAAGGCAGGGCAGCTCTACGGCATGGGCTTCATCGGCGGCTTCTGCCATCTCTACATCGGGCAGGAAGCGGTCGTTACCGGCATGCAGCTGGCGATGAAGGAGGGCGATCAGGTCATCACCGGCTATCGCGATCACGGCCACATGCTGGCGACAGGCATGTCGCCGCGCGGCGTCATGGCCGAGCTGACCGGACGGCGCGGCGGCTATTCCAAGGGGAAGGGCGGCTCCATGCACATGTTCTCCAAGGAGAAGAACTTCTATGGAGGCCACGGAATCGTCGGCGCGCCGGCGCCCCTCGGGACGGGCCTCGCGCTCGCCAATCAATACCGCGGCAACGATTGCGTCAGCCTGACCTATTTCGGCGACGGCGCATCGAACCAGGGCCAGGTCTACGAGAGCTTCAACATGGCCGCGCTGTGGAAGCTTCCGGTCATCTACATCATCGAGAACAACCGCTACGCCATGGGGACGTCGGTCGCCCGGTCCTCGGCACAGACGGATTTCTCGCAGCGCGGCGCGTCTTTCAACATTCCCGGCTTCCACGTCGACGGCATGGACGTGCGCGCCGTCAAGGCCGCCGGTGAAGAGGCGACCGAATGGTGCCGTGCCGGAAAGGGTCCGCTGATCCTCGAGATGTCGACCTATCGCTATCGCGGCCATTCGATGTCGGATCCGGCCAAGTACCGGTCGCGCGACGAAGTGCAGAAGATGCGCTCCGAGCACGACCCGATCGAACAGGTCAGGCAGCGCATCCTCGAAAAGAAGTGGGCGAGCGAGGACGAGCTCAAGGCCGTTGACAAGGAGATCCGCGACACGGTCAACGACGCGGCCGAATTCGCCCAGTCCGACAAGGAGCCGGACGTTTCCGAACTCTACACCGATATTCTGCTCTAAGGGGAGGGCCGTCCATGCCAGTTCAAGTTCTCATGCCTGCTCTCTCGCCGACCATGGAAGAGGGCACCCTTTCCAAATGGGTCAAGAAGGAGGGCGACGACGTGTCCTCGGGCGACGTCATCGCCGAGATCGAAACCGACAAGGCGACCATGGAGGTCGAGGCGGTCGACGAAGGCAAGCTCGGCAAGATCCTGATCGACGAGGGTACCGAAAACGTCAAGGTGAACACGCCGATCGCCGTTCTGCTCCAGGACGGCGAGACCGCCGACGACATCGGCAAGGCGAACGCGGCGGCCGGCACCGGGCAGGCGGCCGAAGCGTCCTCCGGGGACGAGGACGAGGCGAAGCAGGAAAGCAAGCCCCAGTCCGCCGTGCCGGCCGAACCGCGTGTCGAGACGGCTTCCGACCCCGACATTCCGGCCGGCACCGAGATGGTTTCGACGACCGTGCGCGATGCGCTGCGCGACGCCATGGCGGAAGAGATGCGCCGCGACGAGGATGTCTTCGTCATGGGCGAGGAGGTGGCCGAGTACCAGGGCGCCTACAAGGTCACGCAAGGCCTGCTGCAGGAATTCGGCGCGAGGCGCGTGATCGATACGCCGATCACCGAGCACGGTTTCGCCGGTGCCGGCGTCGGCGCGGCGATGGCCGGATTGCGGCCGGTCGTCGAGTTCATGACGTTCAATTTCGCCATGCAGGCGATCGACCACCTCATCAACTCCGCTGCGAAGACGCTCTACATGTCCGGTGGCCAGATGGGGGCGCCGATCGTCTTCCGCGGGCCGAACGGGGCCGCCGCGCGCGTCGGCGCGCAGCATTCGCAGTGCTATGCGGCATGGTACAGCCACGTGCCGGGCCTGAAGGTGGTGATGCCGTTCACCGCGGCCGACGCTAAGGGCCTTCTCAAGGCGGCGATCAGGGATCCCAACCCGGTCATCTTCCTGGAGAACGAAATTCTCTACGGCCATTCGTTCGACGTGCCGAAGCTCGACGATTTCGTCCTGCCGATCGGCAAGGCGCGCATCCACAAGACGGGCAAGGACGTCACCATTGTCTCCTTCGGCATCGGCATGACCTATGCGACGAAGGCTGCGGAGGAACTGGCCGGCATGGACATCGACTGCGAGATCATCGATCTCAGGACGATCCGTCCCATGGACCTGCCGACGGTCATCGAATCGGTTAAGAAGACAGGCCGTCTGGTGACGGTCGAGGAAGGCTTCCCGCAGTCGTCGGTCGGCGCCGAGATCGCCACACGCGTGATGCAGCAGGCATTCGATTATCTGGACGCTCCGGTCGTGACGGTGGCGGGCAAGGACGTTCCCATGCCCTATGCCGCCAACCTGGAGAAGCTGGCCCTGCCGAACGTCGAGGAAGTCGTCGAAGCGGTCAAGGCCGTTACATACAAAGCCTGAGGGAGGGCGCGCGAAGATGCCGATCAACATCACAATGCCTGCCCTCTCGCCGACGATGGAAGAGGGCAATCTCGCCAAGTGGCTCGTCAAGGAGGGCGACCAGGTCTCCGCGGGCGACGTCATCGCAGAGATCGAGACCGACAAGGCGACGATGGAAGTCGAGGCCGTGGACGAGGGTACGCTTGCGAAGATCGTCGTTCCGGCCGGCACGGAAGGCGTGAAGGTCAACGCGCTGATCGCCGTCCTTGCCGGGGAGGGCGAGGACGTTTCCGACGCCGCCAAGGCGGCGGGAAGCAGCCAGGCGGCCTCTTCGGGCGCCGAGGCAAAGGCGCCGGAGAGCAAGCAGACCGACGCGCCGCAGGCACCGGCCGAAGCGAAGAAGCCGGTTGCCGACAAGGCTCCGGCCCCGGCGACTCCGGCGCCGAAGACCGACAGCGGCGAGCGCATTTTCGCCTCGCCGCTCGCGCGCCGCCTCGCCAAGGAGGCTGGCCTCGACCTTGCGTCGCTCACCGGATCCGGACCGCATGGCCGCATCGTTCGGCGGGACGTGGACAAGGCGAAGGAAACGGCCGCTGCGGCGGGCGCTGGAGCGCCGGCGGCAGCGGAGGCTCCGGCCGGCGCGCCGGCGCCGCGGGCGATGTCTGACGACCAGGTGCTGCGGCTCTTCGAGGACGGCTCTTACGAGCTGGTGCCGCATGACGGCATGCGCAAGACGATCGCCAAGCGGCTGGTCGAGGCCAAGACGACGATCCCGCATTTCTACCTGACGCTCGATTGCGAGCTCGACGCGCTGCTCCGGCTGCGCGCGGACATCAATGCGGCCGCGCCGATGAGGAAGACCGAGAAGGGGGACGTCCCCGTCTACAAGCTCTCGGTCAACGACATGATCATCAAGGCGATGGCCCTCGCACTGAGGGACATACCGACGGCGAACGTGTCCTGGACCGAGAAGGCCATGGTGCAGCACAAGCACGTCGATATGGGCGTCGCGGTATCGATACCCGGCGGCCTGATCACGCCGATCATTCGCCGTGCCGAGGAGAAGAGCCTTTCCGCCATCTCGAACGAGATGAAGGATCTCGCGCGGCGCGCCCGCGACCGCAAGCTGCAGCCCCAGGAATACCAGGGGGGATCGAGCGCGGTCTCCAACCTCGGCATGTTCGGCATCAAGGACTTCGCGGCGGTTATCAATCCGCCGCATGCGACGATCCTGGCGATCGGCGCGGGCGAGAAGCGTGCGGTCGTGCGGGGGGACGAGATCAAGGTCGCGACGGTGATGTCCGTCACTCTGTCCACCGACCACAGGGCGGTCGACGGGGCGTTGGGGGCGGAAGTGCTGACCGCCTTCAAGGGCTATATCGAGAACCCGATGGGCATGCTCGTCTAAGGGAGCCGGTTCATGAAGACGGTTCTTTGCTACGGCGACTCGCTCACCTGGGGCTTCATGGCCGGAGGCGGGCGCCATCCCTATGCGGATCGCTGGCCGAGCGTCCTGGAGGCGGCGCTCGGGCCCGGCGTCAAGGTCGTCGTCGAGGGACTCAATGGCCGCACCACCGGCTACGACGACTATCTCGCCGATTGCGACCGCAACGGCGCCCGGATCCTGCCGACCATTCTGCACACCCACGCGCCTGTCGACCTGGTGATCTTCATGCTTGGAAGCAACGACATGAAGCCCGTCACCGCGGGCAGCGCCCATGCGGCGGCCCGCGGCATGGAACGCCTGATAGAACTGACACGGAACCATGCGTGGCCTCTGCCGATGGAAACGCCGAGCATCCTCGTGGTCGCGCCGCCGGTTCTCTGCGAGACCGCGGATCCCGGCTACGCTGCGATGTTCACCGGTGGCGTCGCCCAATCGAAGATGCTCGCCTCGCTCTATTCGGACCTGGCCGACGAGACGGAGTGCGGTTTCTATGATGCCGCTTCCGTGGCGACGACGACCCCGATCGACGGGGTCCATCTCGATGCGGCGAACTCCCGGGCCATCGGCAAGGCGCTGGAGCCCGTTGTCCGGCTGATGCTCGGCATGTGAGCGCTCGGGGAAGCGGCACATTGGCAAGACGTGGCGTAGAGGCGTCACGCAAACAGGATGAGGAAGCGCAATGTCGAACGCCTATGACGTCATCATCATCGGATCCGGCCCGGGGGGCTATACAACGGCGATCCGCGCCGCGCAGTTGGGACTGAAAACGGCGATCGTCGAACGGGAACACCTCGGCGGCATCTGCCTCAACTGGGGTTGCATCCCGACCAAGGCGCTGCTCCGATCGGCCGAGGTGATGGATCATACGCGCCACCTGCAGCAATTCGGCCTCAAGCTCGAGGGTCAGGTGACGCCCGACGTCGGCGCCGTCGTCGACCGGTCGCGAAAGGTCTCCGGGCGGCTCAACGGAGGCGTGGGCTTTCTCATGAAGAAGAACAAGGTCGACGTCATCTGGGGCGAGGCGCGGCTCGCGAAGCCCGGCCAGATCGAGGTCGCCAAGCCCCAGAAGAAGCCGATGGAGCCGCAACATCCGGCACCGAAGGGTACGAAGGGCGAGGGGACCTACACGGCCAAGCACATCATCGTGGCGACGGGCGCCAGACCCCGGGCGCTGCCGGGCATCGAACCCGACGGGAAGCTGATCTGGACCTATTTCGAGGCGATGGTGCCGAAGGAACTGCCGAAGTCGCTGATCGTCATGGGATCGGGGGCGATCGGCATCGAGTTCGCGAGCTTCTACCGTTCGATGGGATGCGAGGTGACCGTCGTCGAGATCATGCCGACGATCATGCCGGTCGAGGATGCCGAGATTTCCGGGATCGCGCGGAAGGCGCTGGAAAAGCGCGGGCTGAGGATCCTCACCGAAACGAAGGTGACGAAGGTCGAGAAGGGCTCGAACGGCGTTACGGCGCACATCGAAACGAAGGACGGAAAGACCGAGACGATCAAGGCGGACAGGATGATTTCCGCGGTCGGCGTCCAGGGCAATATCGAAAATCTCGGCCTGGAGAAGCAGGGCGTCAAGACGGACCGCGGCTGCATCGCGATCGACGGGTTCTGCCGGACGAACGTGGAGGGCATCTATGCGATCGGCGACGTGGCGGGCCCGCCGATGCTGGCGCACAAGGCGGAACACGAGGGTGTCGTCTGCGTCGAGAAGATAGCGGGCGTCGAGGGTGTCCATCCGATGGACAAGCTGAAGATACCAGGCTGCACCTACTGCCATCCGCAGGTGGCTTCCGTCGGCCTCACGGAGGCCAAGGCGAAGGAAGCCGGCCGCGACATCCGCGTCGGCCGGTTTTCCGCCGGAGCGAACGGCAAGGCCATCGCGCTCGGCGACGATACCGGGCTGGTGAAGACGATCTTCGACAAGAAAACGGGAGAACTCCTCGGCGCACACATGGTCGGTCCGGAGGTCACCGAACTGATCGAGGGCTTCGTCGTGGCGATGAACCTCGAGACCACCGAGGAAGACCTGATGCACACCATCTTCCCCCATCCGACATTGTCGGAGATGATGAAGGAGAGCGTGCTCGATGCCTATGGCAGAGTGCTGAATGCATGAGGGGCATGAGGGGTCAACGCTGCGGCCGGTTCTGGCCCTTCTCCCCGTTTCGGGAACGGAACGAGACGCCCGCGCGTTGATGGTGTAGAGTTGACCAGCAGGAGGGAAAACGATGGCACTCAACGGCGTTGGCATAATCGTAGCGATCATCATCGGCGGAGTCGCGGGCTGGCTTGCCGAACAATTCATGAAAAGCAATATGGGGCTCATCGCCAATATCGTGCTCGGCATCGTCGGCGCGCTGGTGCTGAACTTCATTCTCGCGCTTTTGGGCGTCGCGTTTGCGGGGTGGATCGCCTACCTCATCATCGGCTTCATCGGGGCTTGCATTCTTATTGCGATTGCACGCGCCGTTAAGCGCTGATCGCGGACGCATGCATCGAACGACAGGCCGCCATGCACTTGGCGGCCTGACTTTTTTGTCCGAAGTGTTATATCGGTCGGGTAAGATCGATCGAAACGAACATGCCAAGGACAGGGAATGGTAACGGTCCTCGATACCGCCGGCGCACCGCAGCGCCCACGGCACCCCGAAAAGGCCCACCGGCCGGATACGGAGGTTCTGCGCAAGCCCGACTGGATCCGCGTGAAGGCGCCGACGTCGAAAGGCTACCAGGAAACGCGCTCCATCGTGAAGGCGCACAATCTGGTGACGGTGTGCGAGGAGGCGGGCTGCCCCAATATCGGCGAATGCTGGGAGAAGAAGCACGCCACCTTCATGATCATGGGCGAGATCTGCACCCGGGCCTGCGCCTTCTGCAACGTCTCGACCGGACGTCCGCATGCGCTCGATCGCGACGAGCCGGGAAGCGTCGCCAAGGCGGTGCGCGAGATGGGCCTGAACCACGTGGTCATCACCTCGGTCGACCGCGACGATCTCGATGACGGGGGCGCCGACCATTTCGTCGACGTCATCCACGCGATTCGTGCGGCCGCACCGGGAACGACGATCGAAGTCCTGACGCCGGACTTCCTGCGCAAGCCCGGCGCGCTGGAGAAGGTCGTCGCCGCCGGCCCGGACGTCTTCAACCACAACCTCGAGACCGTGGCTTCGCATTACCTGACGGTGCGGCCGGGGGCCCGGTACTTCCATTCGATCCGGCTCCTGCAGCGCGTCAAGGAGATCGATCCGTCGATGTTCACGAAGTCGGGCATCATGGTCGGACTGGGCGAGGAACGGAACGAAGTTCTGCAACTGATGGACGACCTGAGGACAGCGGACGTCGATTTCCTTACCATTGGCCAGTATCTGCAGCCCACCCGGAAGCACCACCGGATCGCGAAGTTCGTCACGCCCGAGGAGTTCAAGTCCTACGAGACGTCGGCCTACTCGAAGGGGTTCCTCATGGTTTCGGCGAGCCCGCTGACGCGCTCGTCCCACCACGCCGGCGACGATTTCGCCCGGCTGAGGGAGGCCCGCGCACAGAAGCTTGCCGCGGCGGGCTAGACCGCTCTGGCCCTTTCACGAAGGCCCGAGCGGGTCCAGATCGTTGATTTTTGCGCGTTTCCGGACGGGAATCCGGTTCCACTTCTCCGGGAAACGCTCTAGAGAGCGAGAATGCCGGAATATCGGACGAAAAAGAAGGTGCGACACTCCTCGAGGGACATGTTCGATCTCGTGGCCGACGTGGAGAAGTACCCGGAATTCCTGCCGTTGTGCGAGGGGCTCGCGGTGCGCTCGCGCAAGGACGGGGGGGACGGAAAATCGCTCCTCGTCGCCGACATGACGGTGGGCTACAAGTCGATCCGCGAGACCTTCACGACGCAGGTGCTCCTGAAGCCGGCGGACTACTCCATCGACGTCAAGTACCTCGACGGACCGTTCCGGTATCTCGACAACCGCTGGCAGTTCCTTCCGGCCGGCGACCAGGCCGACGAACAGGCCGACGAACAGGCCGACGAACAGGAATGCCTCGTCGATTTCTACATCGATTACGCATTCAAGAACCGGATGCTCGGAATGGTGATGGGATCGATGTTCGATCGCGCGTTTCGCATGTTCACCGAGGCGTTCGAGAAGCGGGCCGACGAAATCTACTCCTCGGCGTCCTCCGCCTGAACGAAATTCGAGAGCAGGGAGAGGGCGGACCGAACGGTGGCGGCGCGAACGCGGGCGCGGCCGATATTCCCGAATCGGAGCTGATGGTGGTGGACGGCCCCGCCGCGCATGGCGACAGCCAGGTGGACCAGGCCGACGGGCTTTTCCGCGCTTCCGCCGCCCGGTCCGGCGATGCCGGTGACGGAAACGGCGACATCGGCACGCGAGGCGGCGATCGCCCCGTTGGCCATTTCGATGGCGGTCTCCCGCGACACCGCGCCATGGGCGGCCAGCGTTTCCGCCCGGACCGCGATCGACTCCTGCTTGGCCTCGTTGGAATAGGTCACGAAGCCCCGGTCGAAGACCTCGGAGGAGCCGGGAATCTCGGTTATTGCCGCGGCTATGAGGCCGCCGGTGCAGGATTCGGCCGTTGCCATCAGCCAGCCGCGGTTCCGCAGGCTCTCCACGACGGAGCGCGCGAGTTCCTCCGTTCCGCTCATGACGTGCGCTCCCTGTAGAAAACGGTGACGGTGGCGAGCGCAGCTATGCCCTCGCGTCTGCCGAGGAAGCCGAGTTCCTCGTTCGTCGTCGCCTTGACCGAGCATCGTTCGACGTCGATGCCGAGCATGTCGGAGATCTGCCGCCGCATGGCCGTCCTGTGCGGCCCGACGCGCGGCGCCTCTGCAATGAGCGAAATGTCGGCGTTCATGACCGTCCCCCCGGCTTCGGCAACGATCCCGGCGGCGTGCGAAACGAAGATGCGCGAGGCCGCCCCCTTCCATTGCGGATCGGACGGGGGGAAATGATCGCCGATATCGCCGGCGCCGCATGTGGCGAGCAGGGCATCGGTGAGCGCATGCAGCCCGACGTCGGCGTCGGAATGACCGGACAGCGCCTGGTCGTGAGGCATGAAGACCCCGCAGAGCGTGACGCCCGTCCCGGGCACGAGACGATGGACGTCGTATCCGTTGCCCGTGCGCATGTCCGGCAGGGGCGCCGTTTCGGGTCGCAGGTTCGCCATCTCCAGGTCCCTCGCTGTCGTGATCTTCGTGTTCCCGACATCCCCCTCGACGATGCGGATCGGAATTCCCGCTGCCTCCGCGATGGAGCAATCGTCGGTCAAATCCCGGCGCCCGTCCACCTTCGCCCGTCGATGGGCGGCGAGGATCGGGGCGAACCGGAAGGCCTGGGGGGTCTGGGCAGCGAAGAGGCCGTCGCGCGAAACGGTGGACGACACGAGGCCGCCCGACGCCCGCTTGAGGGTATCGGAGACGGCAAGCGCGGGAAGAACCGCCTCGGCGCCGTCCGCAAAGGCCAGGTCGATGCGGTCGACCAGCGCGGGCGACAGGAACGGGCGGGCCCCGTCGTGGATAAGCACATGCGTCACACCGGACGGTTCGAGCGCCTCCAGACCGGCCAGGACCGACTCCTGCCGCGTGGCGCCTCCGAGGACCTGCGCGATCCTGGTCCTCTTCTCGACCGCGATTGTGGATAGGACTTCCCTCCAGAGTGCGTCGTCGTCCTCATGGGTGACCACGACGATCGCCTCGACCCTGCGGTCGGGGAGAAACGCATCGAGCGCACGGCGCAGCACCGGTCGGCCGCCCAGCAGTCGGTACTGCTTCGGCCCGATCTCCGGCGATCCCGCCCTTTCCCCCCGCCCGGCCGCCACGACTACGGCGGCGTAGCGGCGCACGTGCCCGATCTCTTCCATGGGGGACGGTCGACCCTTTCGTTCCACTCGGCTTCGATGTATCGCGTGAGCGGGTCCTTGGCCAGTTTCTTCGGTGCCTCGCGCCGGCGCGACCATATTTTCTCTTGGGCGGCTTGGCAGGAAGCCATAGAGTGGCTAAAAATGCGGCAACTTCACAAATTGCCTGAAAGTTGATCTTTGGCCGATCCTCTCCTGCAGACGCCACTTTCCATCGGTGGGGTGGACATTCGAAACAGGGTTTTCCTGGCGCCCATGTCGGGGATCACCGACGTCCCGTTCCGGCGCCTTGCGTGGCGATTCGGGGCCGGCCTGGTGGTGACCGAAATGATCGCAAGCCGCGAGCTCGTCCGCGGCAGTGCCCAATCGCATGTCAGGCTGGCCGGTGCCGGAATTGCGCCGCACATGGTGCAGATCGCTGGTTGCGAAGCGCGGTGGATGGGGGAGGCGGCTCGGATCGCGGTCGATCACGGCGCCGATATCGTCGACATCAACATGGGTTGCCCGGCCAAGAAGGTGATCGGGGGCTATGCCGGCTCCGCGCTGATGCGCGACCCGGACCATGCCTTGTCCCTCGTCGAGGCGACGGTCGAGGCCGTCAGGGTCCCGGTCACGCTCAAGATGCGGCTCGGCTGGGACGAAACGACGTTGAACGCTGCCGAAATCGCGCGCCGCGCCGAGGCGGCCGGCGTCGCCATGATCACCGTCCACGGGCGAACGCGCTGCCAGTTCTACGAGGGCAGGGCCGACTGGGACGCCATAGCCCGGGTGCGCGAGGCGGTCGGCGTGCCCTTCGTGGCCAATGGCGACGTGGCGGACAGCAGGGATGCGACGACCCTCCTGGGCCTGACGGGAGCCGACGCCGTGATGATCGGCCGGGCCGCCCGCGGCCGGCCTTGGCTGGCGGGCGCGATCGCCGGGATGACGGATCCGGCCACGCTCGATATTCCGGCCATCGCCGAAGAGCACTACCGCGCGATGCTCGACCATTACGGCGAGGCCGCCGGCGTGAGGCAGGCCCGCAAGCACCTTTCCTCCTGCCTGGCGCATTTCGCACCGTCGGCGCCGCCCGACCTGATGAAGCGGATCCTGACGTCCGGCGACCCGGACGAGGTGATCCCGGCGCTTTTCGAGGCGTTCGAACGCGGGGCATCTCCGATCGGGCTCGCCGCATGACCTCCAATCCGCAGCCGGACCGGGGGGATACGCAAAGCGGCGACGTCTCGATGGCCGTTCTCAACGCCATCCACCACCCCGTCATCATGGTCGATTCCGACGGGAAAATCTCGTTCGCCAACTGGGAGGCCGAAGCGTTCTTCGGCGCCAGCGCGTCGCATCTGTCGCGGCAGACCCTGGAGAGCTACGTGCCGTTCGGCAGTCCGTTGCTCACGCTGATCGAGCAGGTCAGAACGCGCCGGGCGGCGGTCAACGGGTATCGGGTCGACATCAGCACGCCACGCCTCGGCGCCGACAAGCTCGTCGACGTCTACGCCTCTCCGCAGGCAGGCGAGGGCGAAGCGATCGTCGTCCTGCTTCAGGAGCGCTCGATGGCGGACAAGATCGACCGCCAGCTCACCCACCGGGGCGCCGCGCGCTCCGTCACGGGGCTCGCTTCGATGCTGGCCCACGAGATCAAGAACCCTCTTTCCGGCATCCGCGGCGCCGCGCAGCTTCTGGAGACGTCCGTCAGCCAGGAAGACCGCGCCCTGACACGGCTGATCCGCGACGAGACCGACAGGATCGTCTCGCTCGTCGACCGCATGGAGGTCTTTTCGGACGAGCGCCCGGTCGACCGCGAGCCGGTCAACATCCATTCGGTCCTGGATCACGTCAAGGCGATCGCGCTGGCTGGGTTCGCCCGCGGCGTAAGGTTCGCGGAGAACTACGATCCGTCGCTGCCGCCGGTTTTCGCGAACCGCGACCAGCTGATCCAGGTCTTTCTGAATCTCGTCAAGAACGCGGCCGAGGCCGTCAGCGACGAGGCGGGCGGCGAGATCCGCCTGACCACCGCCTACCGCCCGGGCATCAGCCTGTCGGTCGCCGGCAGCAGGGAGAAGATTTCCCTTCCGCTGGAGTTCTGCGTCCACGACAACGGCCCCGGGGTGCCGGCAGACCTGCTGCCGCACCTCTTCGACCCGTTCATCACGACCAAGACGAACGGATCCGGGCTCGGCCTCGCCCTTGTCGCCAAGATCGTCGGCGGCCATGGCGGCATCGTGGAATGCGACAGCCAGTCGGACCGCACGACCTTCCGCGTCCTCATGCCGGTGTCGAAAGACGCCCCGCCGCTCGATCCGCTGTCCCGCGAACCATCAGGGTCTTTCTCATGAACGGAGCCACCATTCTCGTAGCGGACGACGATGCGGCCATCCGCACCGTGCTCAATCAGGCTCTCACGCGAGCCGGCTACCAGGTCCGCATCACGTCCAACGCCGCGACGCTCTGGCGCTGGGTCTCCGCCGGCGAGGGAGACCTCATCGTCACCGACGTCGTCATGCCGGACGAGAACGCCTTCGACTTTCTTCCCCGCATCCGCAAGGCCCGGCCGGACCTTCCGGTCATCGTCATCAGTGCGCAGAACACGTTCATGACGGCCATCAAGGCCTCGGAGAAGGGGGCATACGAGTATCTTCCCAAGCCCTTCGACCTGACGGAGCTCACCGGCATCATCGGCCGGGCGCTGGCGGAGCCGAAGCGACGCGGGGTCGCCAGCTACGACGAGCAGTCGGAAAAGATGCCGCTCGTCGGGCGCTCTGCCGCCATGCAGGAGATCTATCGCGTTCTCGCGCGGCTGATGCAGACCGACCTGACGCTGATGATCAGCGGAGAATCGGGGACGGGCAAGGAACTCGTCGCGCGCGCCCTGCACGACTACGGAAAACGCCGGCACGGACCGTTCGTCGCCATCAACATGGCGGCCATCCCGCGCGAACTCATCGAGTCGGAGCTTTTCGGGCACGAAAAGGGCGCGTTCACCGGCGCACAGGCGCGTTCGTCCGGGCGGTTCGAACAGGCGGAGGGCGGAACGCTGTTTCTCGACGAGATCGGCGACATGCCAATGGACGCGCAGACCCGGCTGCTGCGGGTGCTGCAGCAGGGCGAATACACGACCGTCGGCGGCCGCACGGCGATCCGCACCGACGTGCGGATCGTATCGGCAACGAACAAGGATCTTAAAACGCTTATAAATCAAGGACTTTTTAGGGAAGACCTCTACTATCGCCTGAACGTCGTGCCGCTTCGCTTGCCGCCCCTGCGCGACCGTGCCGAGGACATTCCCGATCTCGTGGGTCACTTCCTGCAGCAGGGAGAGCGGGAGGGCCTGGGGCGGAAACGGTTCGAGAACGACGCACTCGACTGCCTGAAGGCCTATTCCTGGCCCGGCAACGTGCGCGAGCTGGAGAACGTCGTGCGACGGGTCACGGCGCTTTACCCGCAGGACGTCATCACGCGGGAAATCATCGAGGGCGAACTTCGCACCGAGGTGGCCGACAGCCCGGTCAACGGTGTCGCGAACGTCGGCGGGCCCCTCAGCATCGCCCAGGCGGTGGAGGAGAACATGCACCGCTACTTCACGGCGTTCGGCGAGGAGCTGCCCCCGCCCGGCCTTTACCAGAGGGTCTTGACCGAGGTGGAACATCCGTTGATCCTTGCCGCGCTCACGGCGACGCGAGGCAACCAGATCAAGGCGGCCGAGCTGCTCGGCGTGAACAGAAACACGCTGCGAAAGAAAATCCGCGAGCTGGGCGTTTCCGTGTACCGAAGCCCGCGCGCTTCTTGACAGGGCACCGCCCGCGTTGCACTTTCGCCACATTCTGTTGCTCTACAGCAACGAAAGCCTGATGCTTGCGGGAGTGGTCAGCGCTTCTACGCCGGACATATTCGAGGATGAGATGGCAGTTGGAGAGTCCCTGCCGGCAGCGGCGGAAGGCATTGGTGGCCCCGCGAAGTCGCGCCGCCGCTATTTTGCCGCTCCCGGCGTTGCGCTGGTGGTCGGCGCGCTCATCTCATCGACCGCTTCCTTCATCATCCTCCTCGGCCTGACGCCGATCGCGCCTGCGACCAATGTGGTCGTCGGCCTTGCGGTGCTCAATCTCTTCTTCGTCCTGGGCCTGATCGGGCTCATCGCGCGGGAGATCCTGCGGCTGATAAAGGCTCGCCAACGCGGGCGCGCCGCCGCCAGGCTGCATGTGCGCATCGTCGCCCTTTTCTCCATCGTGGCCATAACGCCGGCGATTCTCGTCGCGATCGTCGCCAGCATCACGCTGAATGTCGGGCTCGACCGCTGGTTTTCGATCCGGACGAAATCGATCGTCGACCAGTCGCTGAGCGTCGCCCAGGCCTATGTGATGGAAAACGCCCGCTACCTGCAGGGCCAGACCGTGACAATGGCGACGGAGCTCGACAACGCCAAGACGCTCTACAATCTCGACCGGACGGGCTTCAACAATCTCCTGACGCGCCAGGCTCGCGGACGCGGCCTTCTCGGGGCGTTCCTCGTCGGCAAGGACGGCCACGCGATCATGCAGGCCGACATCAAGACCCAGCGGCCGCTGCCCGCCATCCCGAAGGACGCGATGAAGACGGCGATCTCGGGCGAGCCGACGCTCATCCCGCCCGGCGTCACCAACCTCGTCGGCGCGGTCATCAAGCTGCAGAGCTTCTCGAGCATGTTCCTGTACACGATCCGGGCCGTGGATCCGGAGGTCATCCATTCCATGCGGGAGATGGAGCAGACGACCCAGGAATATCACGCCATGGAGAAGGGGCGGACGCCGCTGCAGATCGCCTTCGCCATTCTCTATCTCGGTTTCGCCCTGATCGTGCTGCTCGCCGCCATCTGGACCGCGATCGCGGTCGCCGACAGGATCGTGCGTCCTATCCGCCTCTTGATCGGCGCCGCCGACGATGTGGCGGGAGGCGACCTGATGGTCAACGTGCCGGTCCACGCCTCCGACGGCGACGTGGGCAATCTGTCGAAGACCTTCAACAACATGATCGTGCAGATCCGCACCCAGCGCAATCAGATCCTCGAGGCCAAGGACCAGATCGACGAGCGCCGGCGGTTTTCGGAGGCCGTCCTTTCGGGCGTGACCGCGGGCGTCATCGGGGTGACGGAGGAAGGGCGGGTCTCGATCGGGAATTCCTCGGCGGAATACATCCTCGGCCAGGATCCGAACGCCCTTGTCGGCCGGAACCTCAGCGAGGTCGCGCCGGAATTCGACACGGTGCTCGCGGAGGCCTCGCTCGGGCGCCGCAAGAACCTGCGCAAGCAGGTCACCATGGTTCGCGGCGGCAAGGAACGGACGCTGAACGTCCAGATCACCCGCGAGGAATCGCGCGGGTCACGCGGGTCCTACGTCATTACCCTCGACGACATCACCGATCTCGTCATCGCCCAGCGGTCGACGGCATGGGCGGACGTCGCGCGCCGGATCGCCCACGAAATCAAGAATCCCCTGACGCCGATCCAGCTCTCCGCCGAGCGCATCCGGCGGCGCTACGGCCGCCAGATCGCAGAGGACGACCGGGCCGTCTTCGACCAGTGCACCGAAACGATCGTGCGGCAGGTCGAGGACATCGGGCGCATGGTCGACGAATTCTCCTCCTTCGCGCGCATGCCCAAGCCCTCCAAGGTGGAGACCGATCTTCGCGACATCCTTCGCGATACGGTCTTCCTTCGCGAGATGGGCGGACACGAGATCGAATTCGCCCAGCAGCTGGGCGACGAACCGCTCGTCGGCCTTTTCGACCCGAGGATGCTCGGACAGGCCTTCGGGAATCTGATAAAGAACGCGGCGGAGGCGATCGAAGCCGTTCCACCGGGCGAGGAAAGGGACGGGCGGCGCATCACGGTGCGCGCCCGACGGACGGCCGACGTGATCGCCGTCGACGTGATAGACAACGGCAAGGGCCTGCCCGTCGAGAACCGGCACCGCATCCTCGAACCCTATATGACCATGCGGGAGAAGGGGACCGGGCTCGGCCTCGCGATCGTCAAGAAGATCATCGAGGACCATGGCGGGACGCTGGAACTGCACGACGCACCGGAGGATTTCGATCACGGGCGGGGCGCCATGATCACCGTCAAACTGCCGCCGGCGCCTGCGACCGGGCATTCGCCGGAGGTTGAAAAAGAGGAAGCGCAAGATGGCGTCTGATATTCTCGTTGTCGACGACGAGGCAGATATCCGGGACATCGTCTCCGGCATTCTGTCCGACGAAGGGCACGAAGCACGGACAGCGGCCGACAGCGATTCGGCGCTGCAGGCGATCAACGAGCGCGTGCCCCGACTCGTGTTCCTCGACATCTGGCTTCAGGGAAGCCGGCTGGACGGGCTGGCCCTGCTCGACGAGATCAAGACCCGCCACCCGGATCTCCCGGTGGTCATGATCTCGGGCCACGGCAACATCGAAACCGCGGTTTCCGCGATCAAGCGCGGCGCCTACGATTTCATCGAGAAGCCGTTCAAGGCGGACCGGCTGATCCTGGTGGCGGAGCGGGCGCTGGAAACGTCCAACCTGAAACGCGAGGTGACCGAGCTGAAGCGCAGGTCCGGCGACGCGACCGAACTCATCGGCACCTCGGTGGCCATCACCCAGCTGAAGAACACCATCGAGAAGATCGCGCCGACCAACAGCCGGGTCATGATCCTCGGGCCGTCCGGCTCCGGCAAGGAGCTGGTCGCCCGCATGATCCATCGCCGTTCGTCACGGGCCAAGGGGCCGTTCGTCGCCCTGAATGCCGCCGCGATCACGCCGGAGCGGATGGAGGTCGCTCTCTTCGGCACCGAGATGTCGAACGGGCAGGAACGCAAGGTCGGAGCGCTCGAGGAGGCGCATGGCGGCATCCTCTATCTGGACGAGGTCGGCGAGATGCCGCGCGGCACGCAGAGCAAGATCCTGCGCGTCCTCGTCGACCAGCAGTTCGAGCGCGTGGGCGGCACGAAGCGGGTCAAGGTGGACGTGCGCATCATCTCCTCGACCGCCTACAATCTCGAGGAGATGATTTCTGCGGGCGAGTTCCGGGAAGATCTCTATCACCGCCTGGCCGTCGTCCCGGTCAGGGTGCCGTCGCTTGCGGAGCGGCGCGAGGACATTCCGTTCCTCGTCGACCTCTTCATGCGGCAGATCGGCGAGCAGGCCGGCATCAGGCCGCGCAGGATCGGCGACGACGCCATGGCCGTCCTGCAGGCGCATGACTGGCCGGGGAACATCCGGCAGCTGCGCAACAATGTCGAGCGGCTCCTCATCCTCGTCCGCTCGGACGGGACCGACAAGCCGATCACCGCCGACCTCCTGCCCACCGAGATCGGAGACATGCTTCCCAAGACGCCGTCGCACGGCAACAACCACATCATGACCGTGCCGCTTCGGGAGGCGAGGGAGATGTTCGAGCGCGACTACCTGGTGGCCCAGATCAACAGGTTCGGCGGCAACATCTCGCGCACGGCCGAATTCGTCGGCATGGAAAGATCCGCGCTCCATCGCAAATTGAAATCTCTTGGCGTATAAGACGCGTCTTTCCGGCGTCATGCTCCGTTCGATGCCGCCCAAGTCCTTGTTGGAAGTCTGAAATGAAGGTCATCATCTGCGGGGCAGGCCGCGTCGGGTTCGGTATCGCCGAGCGGCTCTCACAGGAATTGAACGACGTCTCCGTGATCGACACGTCGCCCTCGCTCGTCAACGTCATCCGCGAGACCCTCGACGTGAGGGGCTATGTCGGCCACGGGGCGCATCCGGACGTGCTCGCCCGGGCGGGCGCCGAGCAGGCGGACATGATCGTCGCCGTGACGCTCTACGACGAGATCAACATGATCGCCTGCCAGGTGGCCCATTCGCTGTTCAACGTGCCGACCAAGATCGCGCGCATCCGTTCCCAGAGCTATCTCGCCACGCACTACTCCGACCTGTTCTCGCGGGAGCATCTGCCGATCGACGTCATCATTTCGCCCGAGGTCGAGGTGGGCAAGATGGTGCTGCGCCGCATCGCGCTCCCCGGAGCGACGGACGCCGTACGGTTTGCCGACGATCTGGTCGTCATGGTGGCGATCGAATGCACCGAGGACTGCCCGGTGGTGAACACGCCGCTGGAGCAGCTGAGCGAGCTCTTTCCCGACCTCAACGCCACGGTGGTGGGGGTGTGGCGCCACGAGGAGCTTTTCGTGCCGCGCTCGGACGACCAGCTGGAGACGGGCGACCTCGCCTACGTGATCTGCGCGCACGACCACGTGCGGCGCACGCTCGGGCTTTTCGGCCACGAGGAAACCGAAGCGGGCCGCATCGTCATCGCCGGCGGCGGCAATATCGGCTTTTTCGTCGCGCAGGCCATCGAGCAGCGCCAGCCGCGAACGCGGGTGCGGATCATCGAGAGCAAGCGCGAGCGCGCCGTCGAGATCGCAGACCGGCTTCGCCGGACCGTGGTGCTGCACGGCTCCTCGCTCGATCAGCAGATCCTGGGCGAGGCGGATATCCATGACGCGGACCTGATGGTTGCCCTCACCAACGACGACCAGGTCAACATCCTGTCGAGCGTGATGGCGAAGCGCCTCGGCTGCAAGGCCAACCTTACCCTGATAAACAATCCCTCCTATCAGGATTTCACGCGGACCCTCGGCATCGACGCGCACATCAATCCGCGTGCCGTGACCATCTCGAAGATCCTCCAGCACGTGCGCCGCGGACGCATTCGCGCCGTCTACAGCGTCCAGAAAGGGTCCGCCGAAGTGATCGAGGCCGAGGCGCTGGAGACGTCGCCGCTGGTCGGCGTGCCGCTGCGCGAACTGGACCTGCCGGACGGCATACGCATCGGCGCCGTCCTGAGGGAAAAGAAGGTCATCCGGCCGGAGGGTACGCTTCGCATCAAGGCCAAGGACCGCGTCGTCATGTTCGCGACCGTCCAGACCGTCCGCAACGTGGAGCAGATGTTCCGGGTGAGCCTCGAGTTCTTCTAGAGCCTGTCCGCGCTCAACGCGGACAGGCTCGCCTCATTGTTTTTACGCGCTTCCGGACGGAAAACCGGTTTCCACTTTTCCCCGAAGCGCTCCAGATACCGAATTCGGCGGACAGCCGCCGAAGTCGGGCAAAACTTTTCTCCAAGTCCCGAAAAAAGACGAGAGCATACCTACAACTTCCGAATGTCTGCGGTCTAGGATCCACCGGATGACGCAATTTGGTGGCCGTCGGGTTCGATCATTTGGCGTTGCGCGGGTGTTGGCAAACTGGTACCAAGTTTAACGTGGGGCAGGGTGGATAACCAACCTTAATGGTTGCATTGTCTGGAGACAATTTCGACCGGTCACATCGAAGGACTGGCGACAAAAGAAAGCTTCGAGACGCAATGGCAGAACGTACTCAAAACTTGCAGGATCTCTTTCTCAATACTGTTCGGAAGCAGAAGATCTCTCTAACGATCTTTCTGATAAACGGTGTGAAGTTGACCGGCGTCGTTACTTCATTCGATAATTTTTGCGTACTTCTGCGCCGGGACGGGCACTCGCAGCTGGTCTACAAGCACGCAATTTCGACTATCATGCCGGGACAACCGATACAGATGTTCGAGAGCGAGGAATCCGGCGGGGGCGCCTGAAAGGGCGGTTGACCACCATTCCAAGCGACAGAGACATCTCCGCGCCGCAGTCTTCCGGCTCCGATGGGCCGGACGAGCGGTCGCGTGCCTTCGTCATCGCCGTTTCCGTGCGGCAGGGGCAGCGGGACGCGTCCGCCACCGCGAGCCGGACGGGAGAAGCGCGCCTGGAGGAGGCCGTCGGCCTTGCCAAGGCCATCGATCTCGACGTCGTAAACGCCGAGCTGGTGACGATCGCCCGGCCGCGGCCGGCGACGCTGCTCGGCTCGGGCAAGGTCGAGGAGATCGCCGCGCGCCTGAAGGAGGCCGACACGCAGCTGGCGATCGTCGACCATCCCCTGACGGCGGTCCAGCAGCGCAATCTCGAACGTGCCTGGAACGCCAAGGTCATCGACCGGACCGGCCTTATCCTGGAGATCTTCGGCCAGCGCGCCTCGACGCGGGAGGGCGTGCTGCAGGTCGATCTCGCCCATCTCAACTACCAGAAGGGACGCCTGGTGCGCAGCTGGACGCACCTTGAGAGACAGCGCGGCGGCGCGGGCTTCATGGGCGGTCCCGGCGAAACCCAGATCGAGGCCGACCGCCGGCTGCTGCAGGAGCGCATCGTCAAGCTCGAGAGGGAGCTCGAGCAGGTCCGCCGGACTCGGTCTCTGCACCGCTCCAAGAGGCAGAAGGTACCCCATCCGGTCGTTGCCCTCGTCGGATACACCAACGCCGGCAAGTCGACCCTATTCAACCGGCTGACGGGCTCGGACGTGCGGGCGGAAGACATGCTCTTCGCGACCCTGGACCCCACCTTGCGGCGGCTGACGCTTCCGCACGGGAGGCTCGTGATCCTCTCCGACACCGTGGGCTTCATATCGGATCTTCCCACCCACCTCGTCGCGGCCTTCCGGGCGACACTGGAGGAAGTGCTCGAGGCCGACCTCGTGCTGCATGTTCGGGACATGGCCGATCCCGACAACGCGGCACAGGCCGACGACGTCGGTCGCATCCTGAAGGGCATGGGGCTCGATCCCGACGTTACCGATACGCCTTTCGTCGAAGTGTGGAACAAGCTCGACAAGCTGCCGGCGGAAGCGGCCGACGCCGTCCGCCTCAAGGCCGGGCAGGCGGGCAATGCGGTCGCCGTGTCCGCGAAGACCGGGGAGGGGCTGGACGCGCTTCTCGAGCGGATCGAGTTTCTTCTTTCCGGCGCCATCGTTCATCGCGCAGTCGACCTCGGCGTCGGCCAGATGGCGCTTTTGAACTGGGTTTACGATCATGCGACGGTGACCGGCCGCGAGGATCGCGAGGACGGCAGCGTGCACCTCGACCTCAGGCTGACGGAACATGACGGCGTCGAGCTCGACCGGCGGCTTTCCGTCGCGGGCTAGAGCCTGTCCACGCTTCACGGAATCGCGGACAGGCTCTATCTCTTTGTTTTTACGCGATTCCGGACGTCAACTTTGCCTGGTTACCGCTCTCCTGGAAGTCGTCTAGCGTTCGCTCGTCTTGGCGTCCTGCCAGAGCGCTTCCATCGTGTCGAGATCGGCGTCGGCCGGGCTTCGGCCCTGGGTTTCCAGGGCCTTTTCGATATGGGCGAAGCGTCGCCTGAACTTGGTGTTGGTGCCGCGCAACGCCATTTCGGAATCGACGCCGGCATGACGTCCGAGATTGACGGCGGCAAATATGAGATCGCCCAGTTCGTCGGAGACGGCGTCGTGTTGCCCGGAGGCGAGCGCCGAGCGCAATTCGCCGATCTCCTCCTCGATCTTGTCCAGGATGGGCTCCGCCTCGCTCCAGTCGAAGCCGACCTTGCCGGCTTCCTTCTGCAGCGCCAGGGCCTCGGCGAGGGCGGGCTGGCTGCGCGAGACGTGGCGAAGCAGTCCTCTTTCCCGAGCCTCCGGAAGTCCCAGGCTGCGGCGGCGCTCTGCGCGTTCGGCCTTTTCGGCGGCCTTGATCTCGTCCCATTGACGCTTCACCGCCTCCGGCGTGGCCGCATCCCCGGCGGAAAAGACGTGGGGGTGCCGCCGGATCATCTTGCGGGTGATCGCCTCGACGACGTCGCCGAAATCGAAGACGCCCTCTTCCTCGGCCATGCGCGCGTGGAAGACGACCTGCAGCAGGAGGTCGCCGAGTTCGTCGCAGAGGTCGGCGAGATCGCCGCGCTCGATCGCGTCGGCCACCTCGTAGGCCTCCTCCAGCGTGTAGGGCTTTATGGTCTCGAAGGTCTGGCGAACGTCCCACGGACAGCCGGTCTCCGGCTGGCGAAGGGCCGCCATGATTTCGATGAGGCGTTCGATGTCGCTTGAAGGGTCCATGCGCGGATCCTAGTCCGGTTGTCGGTCGATGTCGGCTTCCAGGTGGCCCGACGCCTCCACTGTCCACAATTACGTCGAGCCTGCGCCCCGGCCCGGCGGGTGCCCCTTCAAGTCCGCCGGGATTTCTTTGCTCAGTTCCCTCGCCAATCTGGCAAAACGATATAGCGCGAGCTTTTGCGAGAAATTCCTGTTCCTTCAAGAAAGCGGCTGCGAGGGCCATTATCGCCGGCATGCTCAGGAACGCTGCCGCTACACAGAACGACCGGAAACTGGCGACCTTCCCCGCCTTCGTGCGCGTGGAAGAACGGACCGTCGCGATCTTCGGAAGCGGCGCCGAGGCCGAGGCCAAGCTTCGGCTGATGTCGAACACGCGGGCCCGGCTCGCCGTCTACGGCGAAGAACCGTCGGAAGACCTCACAGTTCTTGCCGCAGCCGAAGGCGCCGAGATCGTGCGGACCTCCTACGAGGCGGCACAGATGGCCGGCGCCGTCCTGGTCTTCGCGGCCACGGGCGACCGCGGCCTCGACCGCCGCATCGCCAGGGATGCGCGTGCGCGATCCATCCCGGCCAACGCCGTGGACCAGCCGGAGGAATGCGACTTCTTCACGCCGGCGCTGGTCAATCGGGCCCCCGTCGCGGTCGCCATCGGCACCGAGGGCGCCGGCCCGGTGCTGGCGCAGATCATCCGGGCGCGGGTCGATCGGATGCTTCCGCCCGCACTCGGCGATCTTGCGCGACTTGCCATGAGCTACCGGCCGGCCGTCGAACGGCTGGTGCCGCGCGGCGCGGCGCGGCGGGTCTTCTGGCGCCGGTTCTTCACGGGCGCGCCGGCCGAAGCTGTCGGCGGCGGCGATGTCTCGGCGGCCCGTCGCGCGGCGACGCGGATGCTGCGCAACGTCGAAGACCTCCCTGGCCGCGTGTGGCTGGTCGGAGCGGGGCCGGGCGCCGAGGACTTGCTGACGCTTCGCGCCCAGCGCGCGATGATGGAGGCCGACGCGCTCGTCTACGATGCGCTCGTTCCGCAGGGGATCGTCGATCTCGGACGGCGGGACGCCGAGCGCTACGCCGTCGGAAAGCGCAAGGGATGCCATTCGAAATCGCAGAATGAAATCAATGATCTTCTGGTCGAACTTGCGAAAGCAGGGAAACGCGTCGTCCGCCTCAAATCCGGCGATCCGCTGATTTTCGGCCGGGCGGCGGAGGAGATGGACGCGCTGAGGCAGGCAGGCATCGATTACGAGATCGTTCCCGGCGTCACCTCGGCCTTCGCCGCGGCGGCCGATTTCGAGCTTCCCCTGACGTTGCGGGGCGTGGCGTCGTCGCTGGTGTTCACGACCGGGCACGACCTGAAGGGCAGGGTGCTGCCCGACTGGGTGCGCCTGGCCCTCGGCGGCTCGACCATCGCCGTCTACATGGGGCGCACGGTCGCCAGCGCGGTGGCGCGCCGGCTGGTGGAGGCCGGGCTTGCCGGGGATACCACCGTCGCCGTGGTGGAGAACGCCAGCCGGAGAGAGCGCAGGCTCTTCCACGGCGTGCTCGACGAATTGCCGGTGCTGGAACGGCGCCAGGACCTCCGAGGTCCGGTCATCGTGATCATCGGCGACGCCGTCGCCGGTGCCAATTTCGAGAAATCGTCGCCGCTTTCCGCCGATGCGGAAGCGTTCGTCGCAGCCTGAGGAGACGCGAAATGTCGATCAAGGTCCTGACAGCCAATCGCCTGAGTGACGGAACCGTCGTCTGGCTCGACGCATCCGGCGCCTGGGTGGAGACGATCGACGCGGCCCTGGTCGCCCGCCACGACGAGGCGGTGCGCGGGCTCGAGGAAGCCGGCCGCATCGCGCTCGCCGACAATCGCGTCGTGGACGTCAACGTCATCGACGTGGAGGAAGCCGGCGGCCACCTCCGGCCTCTGCGGCTGCGGGAGCGCATCCGGGCCGAGGGGCCGTCGATCGACTATCTCCCCGCAGACCGTCCCAAGGGCCGAATCGCCGCCTGAACCGATCGCGAGAGCATCCTTCCATGTATCGATACGACGAATTCGACCATGCCTTTGTCGCAAACCGCGTCGCGCAGTTTCGCGACCAGGTGGAGCGGCGGCTGAACGGCGAGATCACCGAGGACGCGTTCAAGCCGCTCCGGTTGATGAACGGCGTCTATCTGCAGCTCCACGCCTATATGCTGCGGGTCGCCATACCCTACGGAACGCTCGCCGGCCGGCAGATGCGCAGGCTAGCCCATATCGCGCGCGTCTACGACCGGGGCTACGGCCATTTCACGACGCGCCAGAACATCCAGTTCAACTGGCCGAAGCTCTCCGATATACCGGATATCCTCGACGAACTCGCCGGCGTCGAGATGCATGCGATCCAGACGTCGGGAAACTGCATCCGCAACGTGACGGCGGACCACTTCGCCGGCGCGGCGGCCGACGAGGTGGACGATCCGCGTCCCTATGCCGAAATCCTGCGTCAATGGTCGTCGGTCCATCCGGAATTCTCGTTCCTGCCGCGAAAGTTCAAGATCGCCGTCACCGGCGCCGAGCGCGACCGTGCGGCCATCCAGGTGCATGACATCGGGCTGCACCTGAAGCGCAACGCCGCAGGCGGGACCGGCTTCGCCGTCTATGTCGGCGGAGGGCAGGGCCGTACGCCGATGATCGCGAAGAAGGTCCGCGACTTCCTGCCGGAAGAGCATCTTCTGTCCTACGTCACGGCGATCCTGCGGGTCTACAATTTGCACGGCCGTCGCGACAACAAGTACAAGGCGCGCATCAAGATCCTCGTGCACGAAACCGGCATCGACGATCTGAAGCGCCAGATCGAGGCCGAGTGGGAGGCGCTGAAGGACGGCGATCTCACCCTGCCCGGAAGCGATGTCGCGGCCATCGCGGCCTATTTCGCCCCGCCGGAGCTGGTGGAGCGGCCGGAAGGCTGGGCGAACCTCGCCGCATGGAAGAAGGCCGACGAAGGTTTCGCGCGCTGGGTGGACCGGAGCGTGACGCCCCACAAGCATCCCGACTACGGCGTCGTCACCATCTCGCTCAAACCCATCGGCGGGATACCGGGGGACGCGAGCGCGGAACAGATGGAGGCGGTGGCGGACATCGCCGAGGAATACGCCGCCGACGAGATCCGCGTGACGCACGAGCAGAACCTCGTTTTGCCGCACGTCGCACTTGCCGACCTGGAGGCCGTCTACAGGGCGCTCGAGGCGACCGGCCTCGCCACGGCCAATATCGGCTTCGTGACGGACATCATCGCCTGCCCGGGTCTCGACTATTGCGCCCTGGCGAATGCACGATCGATTCCCGTCGCGCAGGCGCTCTCGGAGCGCTTCGCGGACCCGGCGCGCCAGGAAGAGATCGGCGAGCTGAAGATCAAGATCTCCGGCTGCATCAATGCGTGCGGCCACCACCATGTCGGCCATATCGGGCTTCTCGGCGTGGAAAAGAAGGGCGCGGAACTCTACCAGATCACGCTCGGCGGCTCCGGCGACGAGAACACGAGCATCGGCGACATCGTCGGACGCGGGTTCGAGCCGGAAAAAGTCACGGACGCCGTCGAGACGATCGTCGAGACCTATCTGTCGCTGCGTCAGTGCCGCTCGGAGACGTTCCTGGAAGCCTACCGACGGGTCGGCGCCGCGCCCTTCAAGGCGGCTCTCTATTCCGAAAACGCGGAGGCCGCGTGACATGACCCGCATCTGGAAAGAAACCGGCTTCGTCGCGGACGACGCGTGGGGAGCCGAAATCCCCGAAACCGAGGAAGAGCGCGCCGCCGGGCCGATATACGACTTGAGGACGTTCCTGGAACTGTCTGAATCCCTGATGGAAAGCGGCAAGCCGCTGGCCGTCGTCCTGGAGCCGGCCGACGACACCGCAAAGTTGGAGCCGCATCTGTCGCGGCTGTCGATGATCGCCGTCAAGTTTCCGGCGTTCAGCGACGGTCGCGCGTTTTCCCATGCGGCGTTGCTCCGAACGCGATACGGCTACGCGGGCGAAATCCGGGCCGTCGGAGACGTCCTGATCGACCAGATCCCGCTGATGTTGCGCTGTGGCATCGACAGCTTCGCCGTCAGCGATCCGGTGGCGCTGAAGCGTCTCGATGACGGTCGGCTGACCGGGATACCGTTGCACTACCAGCCATCGGCGCGGCCGGCGGCCAGCGCACCGGCCTATGCGTGGCGCCGATCGTCGCGACCCGCAGCCTGACGCGCGAGAGTGCGAGGTCCGGGACGGCGTCAGCATTGGCGCGCGTCATCATTGCCGCGAGCCGATATCCTCGCGGCACAGGCAGCCGCTAGTTCCATAATCTATCTTATGCGATTACGATCCTGGCTCGGCCGCCTGTCTCTTTCGGCGGATTGCGACGACCCGGAGCCTGTTCGCGCTTCACGGAATTGCATAACCGGTTTCCACTGTCCCTGGACAGCACTCTAGATCTGGACTTCCGGCGTCAATCGAACTCCGTCCGTCGTCACGGCATCGACCTTGTCGTAACCGGTCGCGCCGGCAACCTTCAGGTCGCCATCGTCGCTGGTGCGACGCAGCTTCAATGTCACTTGCTGCTCGACGCTTGATCCATCGTCGAGATCGACCTTCGTCCCAACGTTGCTCATCAAATATTCGAGCGGACCACCGAATGTGTACGTGACGTCGAACCCGCCTTCTACCTGCTCGATTCGCCAGCTTCTGTTCTCGCCATTCTGAACGATCAGCGCGGTTTCGCCATTGGGAAGTTCTACCCCTGGAGCCACGTCTGGCTTTTCAAATTGCTGGGTCTGCAAGACGGCGTTGAAGCCTTGATTGCAGAGTTTGCTTATGGCGGTGATGTCGCGGTCCTCGATTCCCCTGTCGCGAAGAAATGAAATCCAGTCCTTCAGCTGTTCGTTGTCTTCATGTTTCGCTCCCGGAGCCTCGTATTCCTTCTGAGGCATATCAATATCGGAATTGTCGTTCGAAAATCTGAACTGGAAGTTTTTTAGCTGGTTTGGAATATCGCGCGCAAAGGTATGGTCGACGCTGATATCCTCTTGCCCATCGATCTTCACTTTGCAGCTTGTAACGCAACCATCCCCGGCTTGATTGTAATCGAGGAACGGCGTCTGCAGAATTTTGTTGAAGCGGTTGGCGAGGTCAGCTGTTCGCTTTGACGAATAGTCTTTGTTTACGTGACTATTGACTTCACAGCCAAATTTCGCCGTCGCGTCGTTCTTTCTGACCGTGGACAAATCCGCGTCGCCCTTGCTGGCGAAAAAGCCTGCAATGGACCGGCCAAGCGAGGCGAAGCCGGAGGCGGCCCTCTTCGGAGCGTGATCGAGTTTTCGGACGAGACGTCCGGCAAATTTCGCCTTGTTTATCACTGAGCCAGGCCTTATCGGCGCCGCCTGCAGAAGCGCGGAAATTCTATTCGGCATCGTCAAAATCCATTCAATAGGTTTGCCAGTGCGAGTGGCTTCACATTGATCATGACTGATAGATATCTCAGCCGGCCGAGACCCGGTGTCACTTTCGAGACACCGAGGCGTCATTTCCGGGTCTCCAGCGAGTAAATCTCCAGCACGGCGGATGTCGGAGATGGGCCTCGCACGGGATGGGGTCGACAACCTCCCGGCCCTGCGCGGACGAAAAATCTTTTTATGGCTGTGCCGGAAATGACAGCACTCAACTCCGGGTTCAGGTAATCCTGCTCCGTGTGTATTGCGTAACCGCTCGCTCGCCGAGCCAACAGAAGTGATTTTTGGAATGCCCCCTACCATTACGATGAACCCACTTCAGAATTTGGCCTACGAAAATTTCATCTCATCCAAATCGCAAGGAACCTTCGCAGGTCATCTCGTCGAGAAAGTCGGCCTGGCCGCGAGCCGAACAACCGCCGGGATCGGCAAAATCGGCAGCAAGATCGCGCAATTCGCCAGCGGCATGGGATCCGCAGTCCTAGCGAGGTTCAAGAAAGTCGGAGACGCCCATCCGGCTGGAGACGTCAACCGACCCTACGATGCAACCAAGCGCGCCGCTCTTGCTTCGGATATCAACTCGGCCTTTGTCGAAGCAACCTTCGTTCAGGACCGCGCCGAGAGCTCGAAGGACGGCACGCTGAAAAGCTGTACGGTCGACCTCGGCGGCGGTGACAGCCTGGAAATTTCCTATAGCTGTGCGCGGGACATGCCGGGCGAAATCGAGAACGTCGAATTCGGGGACGGCAGCGATGGCAAGCCCATCTCCTACGAAAAACTTCCGGCGAAGGTATACGGCAGCGCTTCCGACAAGAAGCCGAACGAGCAGGATCAGATCAAGGACTGGATCCTATTCCTGAAATCGAAGAACGTTCCCGACGAAGACATCTCGATCATGAGCCGTGTGTGCCAACAGGGCATAAACGCGGTCCTCCAGGAAAAATCGACCGTCACGACGCCGAACGGAGACGCGCCACTGGTGTTCAACGGGGAGAGAAGCTGGAAAATCACGAGAACGCAGGACGGATACGTCATCGACTATACGACCAAAGGCAAACTGCCTTACCTGCAGCCCCACGCTGGTGCTACCATCATCCTCGACGCCGAGCAATCCCACGCGACGCGGACGGTGAGGATCGACCTTAGGCGCACCGACGAGGGCCGGCTCAAGGTCATCGACGTCAAAGGTCAAGATACGGTCACCGCCATCACCGAAGACGGAGAGTCGCTGGTCGCGCCATGATGTCGGCCAAGGCGGCGTTTGCGACGTCCCAGCGGCGTTTCCCGATCAGCGTCGCCCTGCCGCCAGCTCGTCCAGAATGGGACAGTCGGGGCGTTCGTCGCCCCGGCAGTTCGTCGCCAGATGGCGCAGCGTTCCCCGCGGCCTGCCCAGTCCAGCGCCTTGCCGAAGTGAACGGCTCGGCACCTCCCAAAATCAGACCTCTCCGACCGCCAGGCATCGCACCACGATACTGGCCGTCGAACAAATCCGGAAATCTGCCTCGGACTGTGCCAAACACGACAACTTTCCGTGGTACAGAGGATAAGATGCACGCGGTCATTTACGCGTTGTTAAATTTAGTCGAGCAAAGAAATTGGATCCGAAATATCCCCAACTGTCGCAATCGAGACAAGAGAGAAAAGTCCTATGCCATCAATTCACGCGCTGGCTCGCCTGCCCCATTCCTACCTTCCCACCGACGCCGTTCGACGCATCGCGGGGCACACCGTCGAACTGATGAAGTCTGCCGCCTCACGCGCATCCGCGTCGTTCGGGGTTTCCTCGGCAACCGATGCCGGGCAGCGGCGAGACTTTAGCGCCGCTCGGTCGGCGGATATCCTTGGCCGCCTTCAAAATACCTTCAACTGTGAAGTCGTCGATGAAGCGCAAATACAGAGGCTGTATAAGGAGCTATTGCAGGCCCAGGCGGGACAAACCGAGCAAAAAACCTCTTTAATTCCACAGGTTGAATTGACTAACGGGCAAAAAGCATATCTCGGATCGCGACCTGATAACAGCGATGGCGACTTTATGGCGGTAATGCCGGCAAATACACCCTGGAAATTTCGACAACGACAAAATTGTCGTCATAACCACGCACGATCGCCCGTCCACGCCAGGCGTCGTCTATCTGGGTGCACATTCTCTCCACGCGCAGACCTTCCAGATCGAACTCAAGAAGGACGAGAAAGACATCTTTCGGTTACGAAATTCACCGGCTTCTAATCCTGCAGCTATTCGATAGAGATGGCGGAGATCTACTTCCAGCTCCCGCCAAGCCGTCGCCGCACTCCGTGATCGTCTCGTGCAGGGATCCGGCAAGACGGCAGAGTTAGAGCGGGTCCGTTCCAAGCATTGGCCATCGGTGTCTAATAACGCCCATAGTTTGCCCTCGCAGGTAATCCCCTCCACTCATCAGCGCGCCCTGCCGCCAGCTCGTCCAGAATGGGACAGTCGGGGCGTTCGTCGCCCCGGCAGTTCGTCGCGAGATGGAGCAGCGTCCCGCGCAGGTCCTGAAGCTCGGCGATCTTCCGGTCGACTTCGGCGATCTTCGTCTCGGCCAGGCGCTTGACGTCGCCGCTCGCCCTGTCGCGGTCCTCGTAGAGCGCCAGAAGCTGGCGGCACTCCTCGATTCCGAATCCCAGGCTGCGGGCGCGGTGCAGGAAGCGCAGCTTGTGGACGAGCGTGTCGGAATAGCGCCGATAGCCGTTTTCGCCGCGTTCGGGGCTGACGAGCCCGACATCCTCGTAATAGCGGATCGTCTTGGCCGGAAGGCCGGATCTCTCTGCGGCGATGCCGATATTCATGGGCCGATTCCCGTCTTCGCTGCGCCCGGCTCCGTAGCCGGTCTGTCGGAAGATGGGTTCCAGTCGCTGGAAGGTCAAGCCCCCCCCGAGCGGTCAGGGGCGCGCGAAAACGGTGATGGTCTTCTGCCGGTCTCCGGAGACCTCGGCGCCGACGATGTCCGATGTCGCGACGGTCTGCGCGTTGAGCGCGGCGAAAGTCAGCGCGTTGCCTTCCAGCGCGGTGCGAAGCGCCTTGACGTCTTCGAGGTGATCCTTGACGGCCGCCTCCACTTTCGACTGCCCTGCCCCGTCCAGCGCCTTGCCGAGGTGAACGATGCGCACGCGGTCCAGCTTCGACATGATCTTGACGTCCTGCGCGGTCGTCTTGGAATTCCCGATCGCCTCGAGCACGCTGTCGAGGCCGACGCCCGCGTCCTGCTTCTGCACCGTCATGTGCGAGCCGAACGGCGCTATCGTCTGATTTTTGCCCCCATCCGCCTCCTGGGCATAGGCCGCGCCTGCGAACGTCATGACGGCGCAAAGCAGCAAGGACGGGAACCTCGAAGGCCGAGGGGTGTGCGTACCGGCAAATTTGGCCAGCAATTCAGCCATGTATGGACAACTCGCATCTTGAACAGGGTCGATTGCAGGGCGGCCTGAGGGCCTTCTGCGGATTTGCGCGTGGCAGACTAGGCCGGTCCCGCCCTCGCCGCAACCGCAGGCGTCGCGTAACGGTGTAACTCTTGAACCTGCGGCGCCGGAAGACATTATTCGTTGTCGAACGATGCGCGCCAACTCTTGAGGGCGCGGCGAACCCGACCCGGACGGAGAGGTGCGAAGCATGCAGGCGGGCGACGAGCACGGGGACGGACATCATCATTCCCACGGCCACGACCACGCCACGGGCATGGGCATTCGCATGGGCATGGTCATTCGCACGGGCCGGGACACGTGCATGCGCCGGCCAGCTTCGGCAAGGCCTTCGCCGTCGGCATAGGATTGAACGTCGTCTTCGTCGTCGTGGAAGCGGCCTACGGTTTCCTGGGCAATTCGATGGCGCTGCTGGCCGATGCCGGGCACAACCTCTCCGACGTCCTCGGCCTGTTCGTCGCCTGGGTCGCCGTCCTGCTCGGATCGCGTCCGCCCTCGCGGAACTTCACCTACGGCCTGCGCAATTCGTCGATCCTGGCGGCCCTGTTCAATGCCCTCGTGCTGCTCGTCGCGGTCGGAGGCATCGCCGCGGAGGCGATCCGTCGCTTCTTCGAACCGCAGCCGGTCGCGGGAGCGACGGTGATGATCGTCGCCGGAATCGGCATCCTGATCAACGGGCTGACGGCCTATCTCTTCTTCTCCGGCCGGAAAAGCGACCTGAACATTCGGGGCGCCTATCTGCACATGCTCTCCGACACGGCCGTTTCCTTCGGCGTCGTCCTCGCCGGCCTCATCATCCTCGAAACCGGGTGGCTATGGCTGGATCCGGTTACGAGCCTGGCGATCGCTGCCGTCATATTGTGGAGCACTTGGGGGCTGCTCAAGGAGAGCGTTTCGATGGCCATGGCGGGCGTGCCGTCCGGCATCGACATCGACGGCTTGCGCTCGGCGCTCGCCGACCGCCCCGGCGTGACGGAGGTGCACGATCTGCACGTATGGGCGATGAGCACGACGGAAACCGCCCTCACCTGCCATCTCCTCATGCCCGACGGCTATCCGGGCACGGAATTCCTTCACGAGACGAACCGTCTGCTGGAACACGATTTCGGCATCGTGCACGCCACTGTCCAGATCGAAACCGACCCGCAGGCGACATGCCGGCTCGCCCCCGCGAACGTCGTTTGACGGGACGGGGCGGCACTTTTTTCTTTATCCGCGCATTTACCATATACTTCAAAGATGCGGCCATCCGATCGATCCCTGGCCTCCATCTTGCGTTGGCCACTGGATGGAACAGTTTCCGGGGAACATGATGAAAACGCGCAGATATCTCACCGTTCTCGCAGTGGCCGCAGCCGCGGCCGTCTGGCACGCCGGCCCCGCTGCCGCGCAGCAGCTGGTGCTCCAGGGGCCGGAGGGTCCCGTCGTCCTCGTCCGGCCCGACGGGCGCGTGCTCGATCGGCTCCCCGAGTACGGCAGCGTCGAAGTGTACCGCAATGTGAGGGGCCAACGCGTCCTCGTGGACCGCAGCGGCCATCTCGTGGCCACCGAAGTTCCCCTGGACAGGCTCGGGAGCGGGCGCGCGCGGAGCCGCGGCACGGTGCAATTGCCGCGCTCCGGCTGGAACGATTCCGTCGACCGCCTCGATCTCATGCCGCCCGGCGGGCCCGACGACGGGCAGGATGCGATGTACGACCCGAATACCGGGTCCGTGCCCGACTCGCAGTTTCCCGATCGGCCCCCGCCCCCGCCGCAGCAGCAGGAGCCGCAGCCCCTCGGCCAGCCGCTGCCGCCTGCCGGGGGCGCATCCTCGGAGAAGGCGTCGAAGCGGCAGGTCGCCGCCCTCGAAGTGCTGCTCGACCGTGCGGGCGCCTCGCCGGGCGTGGTCGACGGGCGAATGGGCGACAACGTCAGAAAGGCCATGGACGCCTACGCGTCGATGACGGGAAGCCGGCTCGACCCGTCCCGGACGAAGCTCATCGACAGCCAGCTCGAGGAAACGGGCGGCCCGGCGTTTCAAAGCTACATGATCACGCCCTCCGACGCGGCCGGCCCCTATGTGGCGTCCATCCCGACGGATTATGCCAAGAAGGCGGAATTGAACCGCATGTCCTACACGTCCACCGCGGAGATGCTCGCGGAACGCTTCCACATGGACGAGGACTACATGAAAGCCATCAATCCCGGCGTCGACTTCTCCGTGCCGGGGACGACGATCAGCGTCATCAGGCCAGGGAGGGATGCCAAGGCGGCGGTCTCTCTCGTGGTCGTCGACAAATCGATCAGCCAGGTTCGCGCCTATACCGCCGACGGAACGCTGGTGGCTGCCTATCCGGCGACGATCGGGTCCACCGACCTCCCCTCGCCGTCCGGCACGGTCACGGTCGACCGCATCGCCCACGATCCGAACTACACCTACAATCCGAAGGTCAACTTCAAGCAGGGCGACAACGACCATGTCCTGACGGTTCCGCCCGGGCCCAACGGGCCCGTCGGCAACGTCTGGATCGCCCTGTCCAAGCCGACCTACGGCATTCATGGAACGCCGGAACCCTCGCGCATCGGCAAGTCGAACAGCCACGGCTGCGTCAGGCTGACCAACTGGGACGCGAACGAGCTGTCCCGGATGGTCAGCCCGGGCACCACGGTGAAGTTCACCGGCGGCAACGGCGGCTGAGGCATCGGCTCCCCGCTTCACGAGCCGGAAGCGGGCTCTCCGTCGGGATTCGGAGCGGCCGGGCGCGCGCCGACGATCTCGACCGGGGTGCGCAGCAGGATCTCGCGGTGCGGGAACGGAATCTTGACGTTCGCCTCCTTGAAGGCGTCCCAGAGCGCCAGGAGCACCTGTCCGCGAATGTTGGTCAGGCCGCTCTGGGGATCGGAGATCCAGAAGCGCAGCTTGAAATCCAGGGACGACGCACCGAACGCGGTCATCCAGCAGACCGGATCCTGATGGCTGAGGACCCGCGGGACCCCTCGGGCGGCCTCGATCGCGATGCGCGTGACCTCGTGCGGATCGCTGTCGTATGACACGCCGAAATCGACGTCCAGCCGCACGAATTCGTTCGAGAACGACCAGTTCACGACCCGCTGGGCGATCAGATCCTCGTTGGGAATGAGATATTCGCGGCCGTCGCGCGTGATCACGGACACGAACCGGGCGCGCAGCTCCCGTATCCAGCCGAACGTATCCCCGAGCTCGATCGTGTCGCCGGGCTTGATGGACTTGTCCATCAGGATGATGATGCCGGAAATGAAATTCGAGACCACCTTCTGAAGACCGAAGCCGATGCCGACGCCGATGGCGCCGGAAAAAACGGTCAGCGCCGTGAGATCGATTCCCGTCGCTGTCAGCGCGATGGCGGCAGCGACGCCGATCAGCGTGATCTTGGCGATCTTCGTCAGGAGGACCTTGAGCGAGGGCGACAGGTCTTCGGTGCGCGCGATGCGGTTTTCGACGAAGTTTCCGACGAAGACCGCAAGCGAGAACAGGATGGTCGTCACCACCACGATCTTCAGGGCCGACAGCGCCGACAGATGGAAGGAGCCGATGTTGATGGCCATCTGGTCCATCGCCCCGGCGACCGGTTCCTGGATGTTGAGCACCTGCACCGCGACGTAGCACCAGATGACGACCGCGATGGTGCGCGCCAGCGTGCGATTGCGAATGATGCGCGTCAGGACGGCGATGATGAGCCAGGCCGTCGAAAGCGAGAGGACGATGGCGATGAGATGGCTGCGGCTCTGCCAGGTCAGGGACACCATGACGAGCCGTGCGAACCACAGGATGGCGATGAATATCAGCCATTCCGTCCGCCGAAGGAACGCTATGATCAACCGGAGCAGGCCGGCATGGCCCTTGAAGCTGCGCGCACGCGCCTCGAGACGCTCCTCGATGATGCGGCCCAGGAAATGGCCGGCGACCAGCGCGGCGGCGATGATGCCGATCTGGTAGAAAGCCCAGGGCTGGGAGAAATAGCGGAGGACGTTCTCCAGCGACGCCGACAGCCAGGCAGCGATATCCGTCAGGGTGCCGTTCATTCGCTCTCTTCCCACGGGGCGACCGCGAATTCAGCACAAATGGTCCGCTCCGGCAAACCTTTTGGCCGCATGGCCGTGCCTGGCTGACTGCATGCGGGGCGGCGCGTTCGGCGCTGCCCCGCCTACCCTCGCTTCATCGACATGAGGCGCGGCAACATTGCGGAAAAGTCCTTGCCCTTGCCGCCGTCCTCGACGAATTCCCTGTAGATGTCCATCGCGTGGGCGCCGAGCGGCGTCGGAGCGCCGACCAGCTCGGCGGCCTGCTGGCTGAGGGTCAGGTCCTTCAGCATCAGCTCCGCGGCGAAGCCCGGCTTGTAGTCGTTGTCGGACGGACTTTCGGGGCCGACACCGGGCGCGGGACAATAGGCGTTCATCGACCAGCAGGAACCGGAGGACGTCGACACCACGTCGAAGAGGCGCTGGCGATCGAGACCGAGGCGGTCGGCCAGCGCGATCGCTTCGCAGACGCCGATCATCGATATGCCGAGGATCATGTTGTTGCAGATCTTCGCCGACTGCCCTGCGCCGGGGCCACCGCAGTGGACGGCTTTCTTCCCCATGACGTCGAAGAGCGGCTTCGCCGCGGCGAAGGCTTCGTCGCTGCCGCCGGCCATGAAGGTCAGGGTTCCGGCCGTCGCTCCGCCGACACCGCCGGAAACGGGTGCATCGACGGACAACAGCCCTGCCTTCGCCGCCAGTTCGTGCGCGGCCCGCGCGCTCTCGACATCGACGGTGGAACACTCGACGAAACAGGAACCGGGGCGACCCGCCGACACGACCTCGTCATAGACCGAACGGACGATGTCGCCGTTGGGCAGCATGGTGACGACCGCATCCCGGTCACGGGCCGCGTCCGCCGCCGAGGCCGCCTCGAGCGCACCGTCGACCGTGGCGCCGGTGATGTCGAATGCCGCGACCTCGTGCCCGGCCTTCACGAGATTTGCCGCCATGGGCGCACCCATGTTGCCGAGCCCGATGAAACCGATCTTCATGGCTTTCCTCCCTTCATGTCCGAAAGTCCAGGTCCCCGCCCTCGGCCGGCGCCAGCATGAAGGCGACGGCCTCGGGGGAAACGTCCTCGAGGCGGGCCGGAGCCCAGCGGGGATTGCGATCCTTGTCGACGATCGCAGCGCGCACGCCCTCGAGGAAATTCCCATGTTCGATGCAGCGGCTCGAGAAGCGATACTCCATCGTCAGCGCATCCTCGATGCCGCCGGCCTGACGGGCGGCGCGAATGATCTCGAACGCACAGGCGAGCGAAATGGGGCTGGCCCTGCGAAGGGCGGCCGCCGTTCGCGTGTTCCAATCGCCGCCCTCCCCTTCGAGCCGCTCGACGGTTTCGGCGAGGCTGGCAAAGCCGAACGCCGCATCGATGTCCTGGCGCATCCCGGCAAGGCTTCCTTCCTCGGGATCGTCCCAGAAGTCGGTCAGCACCGCCAGGTCCGCGGCCTCGACGAGCGCCTGCCGGAGCGCCGGAAGGTCGGAAGAGTGGACGTATCCGTCCGCAAGGCCGGCATAGATCGCGTCCGCCGCTCCGAGGCGCGCACCGGTCAGGCCCACATAGTCGCCCACATGGCCCGGCGCGTGAGCCAGGCGCCATGAGGCGCCCACGTCCGGGACGAGACCGATCCCGCATTCCGGCATCGCGACCTGGGTGCGCTCCGTGACGATGCGGTGCGAACCGTGTGCGGACACGCCGACACCGCCGCCCATGACGATACCGTCCATCAGGGCGACATAGGGCTTCGGGAAATTGGCGAGCCGCGCGTTCATGCGGTATTCGTCCGACCAGAAGCGCCGCCCGTAGTCGAAATCGCCGTCCCGCCCGCTGCGATAGAGGTCCTGGATGTCGCCGCCTGCGCAGAACGCCTTTTCGCCGGCACCTTCGATCAGGACCATGTCGATCGCAGGATCCCGGTTCCATTCCCGGAGCGCACCGTCGATTGCCATGACCATGTCGTAGGTCAGCGCGTTGAGCGCCTTCGGCCGGTTGAGCGTCATGCAGCCGACCCGCCCCTCGATGCGGAGCGCTATATCGTCCTCAACCGTCACCGGCCGGCGTCCGACAGCAGCGAGCGGGCGACGATCAGACGCATGATCTCGTTGGTGCCTTCCAGGATCTGGTGGACGCGCAGGTCGCGCACCAGCTTCTCGATTCCATAGTCCGCAAGGTAGCCGTAGCCGCCATGCAGCTGCAGTGCGTCGTTGACGACCTTGAAGGCGGTGTCGGTGACGAAGCGTTTCGCCATGGCGCAGTGCCTGGTCGCGTCCGGCGCCCTCCGGTCGAGCTTCCAGGCCGCCTGGCGAAGCATGACGCGCGCCGCCTGCAGTTCGGTCTCCATGTCGGCAAGCCGGAACTGCAGCGCCTGGAACTGATCGATCGACCGCCCGAAGGCTTGCCGCTCGCCCATGTAGGCGATGGTTTTGTCGAGGGCCGCCTGGGCGGCGCCGAGCGAGGCCGCCGCGATGTTCAGGCGGCCTCCGTCGAGCCCCATCATCGCATATTTGAAGCCGTCGCCTTCCTCCCCGAGGAGGTTGTCGGACGGCACCTCGCAGCCATCGAGGCGCACCTCCGTCGTCGGCTGCGCGCGCCAGCCCATCTTGTCTTCCGGCGCCCCGAAGGACAGGCCATCGGTTCCGTCCTCGACGGCGATGGCGGAGATCCCCGCGGGACCCGCCTCGCCGGTGCGGCACATGACGATGTAGACGTCAGAATAGCCGCCGCCGGAGATGAAGGACTTGGTGCCCGTCAGCTTGAACCCGGCGTTGGTGCGTTCGGCCCTGGTCTTCAATGCGGCCGCGTCGGAGCCGGAGCCCGGCTCGGTCAGGCAGTAGGACGCGATCGCCTCCATCGAGGCGAGCCGCGCGAACCACTTTTCGCCGAAGGGCTTCCTGGCGAAGCGCGCGATCATCCAGAGGCACATATTGTGGATCGAAATGAAGGACGCGACGGACGGGCACGCCATCGCCAACGCCTCGAAGACGAGCGTCCCGTCGAGACGCGACAGGCCGGTTCCGCCGTCCTCCTCCGGTACGAACATCGCGCCGAGCCCCAGCGCGCCGGCTTCCGCAAGAACGTCGCGCGGAATGGCGCCCTCTTTCTCCCAGGCGTGGGCGTGGGGCGCGATGCGATCGCTGCCGAAGGCACGGGCCATCTCGAAAACGGCCTGCTGCTCCTCGCTGAGCGAGAAATCCATTGGCTCCTCCCCTGAAGGACTGGCCGCCGAATATCGGCGGCCGGCGGACTCACTGCATCGTCGGCATGATGAACTCCGCTCCGTCCTTGATACCCGAAGGCCACCGCGAGGTCACCGTCTTGGTTCGCGTATAGAAGCGGAAGGAGTCCGGTCCGTGCTGGTTGAGATCGCCGAAGCCGGATTTCTTCCAGCCGCCGAAGGTGTGGTAGGCCAGCGGCACCGGGATCGGCACGTTCACCCCGACCATGCCGACATTGATTCGGTTCACGAAGTCGCGCGCGGCGTCGCCGTCCCGGGTGAAGATGGCCGTGCCGTTGCCGTACTCGTTTTCCATGTTGATGCGCAGGGCGTCCTCGTAGCTGCCGGCGCGGACGACGGACAGGACCGGCCCGAAGATTTCCTGCTTGTAGATGTCCATGTCCGTCGTGACCCTGTCGAACAGGCAGCCGCCGACGAAGTTGCCGTTCTCGTAGCCCTGGAGACTGAAATCGCGTCCGTCGACCACGAGGTCGGCGCCCTGCTCCACCCCGGAATTGACGAGGCCGAGCACCCGCTCGCGGGCCTGCGCGGTGATGAGCGGCCCGAAATCCACGTCGTCCCCGGCCGTGTAGGGGCCGATCTTGAGGCTTTCGACCTTCGGCGCCAGCTTTTCGATCAGCCTGTCCGCCGTCGCCTCGCCCACCGGAACGGCGACCGAGACCGCCATGCAGCGTTCGCCGGCGGCGCCGTATCCGGCGCCCACGAGGGCGTTGACCGCCTGGTCCATGTCGGCGTCCGGCATGATCAGCATATGGTTCTTGGCACCGGCGAAGCACTGGACGCGCTTACCCTTGGCGCAACCGCGGCTGTAGATGTACTCCGCGATCGGGGTAGAGCCGACGAATCCGATCGCCTGGATCGTCGGATGGTCGAGGATCGCGTCGACCGCCTCCTTGTCGCCGTTGACGACGTTGAGGACGCCGGCCGGCAGACCGGCCTCGACCATCAGTTCCGCAAGCATGAGCGGCACGGAGGGATCGCGCTCGGATGGCTTGAGGATGAAGGCGTTGCCTGCGGCAATGGCCGGACAGAACTGCCACATCGGAATCATCGCCGGAAAGTTGAAGGGCGTGATCCCCGCAGCCACGCCGAGCGGCTGACGCAGGGAATAGAGGTCGATTCCCGTCCCTGCGCTGTCGCTGTACTCTCCCTTCATCAGGTGCGGAGCGCCGATGCAGAATTCGGCGACCTCGAGACCGCGGATCACGTCGCCCTTGGCGTCGGGAATGGTCTTGCCGTGCTCGCGCGACAGCGCTTCGGCAAGCTTGTCCATGTCGCGGTGCAGGAGATCGACGAACTTCATGAAGACGCGGGCGCGGCGCTGCGGATTGGTCGTGCCCCATCCGACCTGCGCGGCCGCGGCGTTCTGCACGGCTTCGTCGAGTTCGGCGGCGCTGGCCAGCGGAACCCTCTTTTCCGCCTCTCCCGTCGCCGGATTGAAGACATCGGCAAACCGTCCGGACGAGCCCTTGACGTGCTCGCCGCCGATGAAATGGGTCAGTTCGGTCATGTGAACTCCTCCTTTGGCAATTCGATATCCTTCGTTGCACCCGCATCTGCGAACAATCAACCGGATAGATTCATCAACCGTTGTGCGGAATTAGGCGTTCAAGCCTCGCGCGTCACCTCCAGCGCCTGCGAAGCCAGTCCCGGCACCGCCTCCCCGAGCAGCCTGGCGCGTTCCGGATTGGAGGCATTTCCGTCGATCGCCCGCTTGGCGACCCCCTGAAGGATCGCCGCAAGCCGGAAGAAGGAGAAGGCGAGATAGAACCGCCAGTGCCGGATTTCGCCGAGGCCCCGCCGTTCCGCGTAGCGGCGGACATAGGCGGCTTCGTCGGGCACCCCAAGGCGCGCCCGGTCGAGGCCGCCGAGCCCCTTGAACGTGCTCTCGTGCGGAAGGCGCCATTGCATGCACTGATAGGCGAGATCCGCCAGGGGATGCCCGAGGGTCGACAACTCCCAGTCCAGGAGCCCCACGACCTCAGGCCCGGACGGGGCGAAGATCATGTTGTCCAGCCTGAAGTCGCCATGGACCAGGGCCGTCATGCCGTCGTCCGGCGGCTGGTGGGTCTCCAGCCAGGCGATGAGCGCATCCATGTCGGGCAATTCGTCGGTGGCGCTGGTGCGGTACTGTTCGGTCCAGCGCCGGAGCTGGCGCGCGAAATAGCTGCCCGGCTTGCCGAAATCCTCCAGGCCGACGGCCGCCGGTTCGACGGAATGAAGGGCGGCGAGCGTCGCGTTCATGGAATCGTAGATCGCCGCGCGGTCTTCGGCAGCGCATTCCGGCAGGGCGGGATCCCAGAAGATGCGGCCCTCGAGGAACTCCATCACGAAGTATGTCCGTCCCAGGACGTTGTCGCCCTCGGAAAGCGCCAGCACCTGCGGCACGGGCACGTCCGTCTGTCCGAGCGCTTTCATCACGCGGTATTCGCGGTCGACCTGATGCGCGGATTTCAGGAGCTTCCCCGGGGGTTGGGTGCGCAGGACATAGCGTCCGCTGGCCGCCGAAACGAGATAGGTCGGGTTGGACTGTCCGGTGGCGAACTTCGTCGCCGCCTCGATCCGGTAGAACCCGGGCACGATCCACTCGAGCTCGGCCCCGAGCGCCGCCATGTCGACGCCGATGTCCTCGGTCGCCGCGCTCACGGTTCGTCCCGGAAGAGCCGTGTGCCGTGCTGGACGCTCATGCCGCCGTCGATCGGCAGGATGGCGCCGGTGACATAGGCGCCGGCGCGGCCGCAAAGGAAAAGCGTGGCCCCGGCAATATCCTCGGCGCCGCCGATCCGACCGAGCGGCACCCGCTTGCCCACGGTCTCCGACTGCGCGTCCGTCGCCGTGGCAAAGGCCGTCATCCTGCTCCGGAAGGGGCCGGGCGCAAAGGCGTTCACGGTTATGTTCCGGGAGGCGAGTTCGCCGGCGAGGATGCGGGTCAGGTGGTGCACCGCCGCCTTCGAGGCCGAATAGGAATAGGCGCCTTCGGCGACGGGCTGCGTTCCCATGATGGAACCGAGATTGATCACCCTCGACGGGTCGGCGGCGTCGGCGGAGGCCGACAGCAGCGGCACGAGGTCCCGCGTCAGGGTGAAGAGGCCGGCAACGTTGACGTCGAAGACCTTCGCCCAGGCGGCGTGGGGAAAGTCCTCGAACCGCTGCCCCCAGGTGGCGCCGGCATTGTTGACCAGAATGTCCAGCCGGTCCGTCCGCCGGGCGACCGCCGCGGCCATCGCCGCCACGCCCTCTTCCGTCGATACGTCGCCGGCGAAGCCCTCCGCCGCACCCGGGGCGCCGAGCGCGTTCAGCGCCTCCGCAGCCGCCACGCACTGCTCCTCCTTGCGCGACGATATCAGAACCCTGGCTCCCGATCGCACGAGCGCCTCGGACACCATCTGGCCGATCCCGGTCGCGCCGCCGGTCACGAGCGCGGTTTTTCCGGACACCGAAAACAGCGTGCGGGGGTCTTCCATTCACGTCCTCCTGGTTTCGCTCCTTTTGGCACGGCATGCCGTCGGCGGCAAACCGGGCACGGAACGGATCGCTGCGGTTGACCTCGTTTCCCCCGTGCTATCTAGGTCGGTCGGTGACGGACGTCAGCAGGCTGGCCGCCAGATCGGAGGATATCATGCAGGCAGGAACCGAAAGCGCGATGGACCTCGGGATGAGCAACCGCCTCAAGCCGGTGCACGAGGCAGTGAGCGCCATGGTGCGCGACGAGATCATGCCGCTCGACGCGGAGTTCCTCGCGGAGGTGCCGAAGGGCGACCGGTGGTCGTTCACGCCGCGCCAGACGGACATTCTGGAGGGGCTCAAGGCGAAGGCGCGCGAACGGGGGCTGTGGAACTTCTGGCTCACGGGGTCCGAACGCGGCTACGGGCTGACGACGGTCGAATACGCCTATCTCGCCGAGGAGATGGGAAAGTCGCATCTCGCCGCCGAGGTCTTCAACTGCTCGGCGCCCGATACCGGGAACATGGAGGTGCTGGAACGCTACGGCAGCGAGCAGCAGAAGAAGCGCTGGCTGGAACCGCTGCTCGACGGGCGAATCCGGTCGGCCTACCTGATGACCGAACCGGACGTCGCATCCTCCGACGCGACGAACATCGCCATGCGATGCGAGCGCGACGGCGACCACTACGTGCTGAACGGCGAGAAATGGTGGTCGTCGGGCGCCGGCGATCCGCGTTGCGCGATCTATGTCGTCATGGTCCGGACGGGCGGCGACGCGTCGGCCAGGCACAATCGCCATTCGATGGTGCTCGTGCCGGCGGACACGCCCGGCATCGAGAAGCTACGCGCCATGGAGATCTACGGGCACGACGACGCCCCGCACGGCCACATGCACCTGCGGTTTTCGGACGTCCGCATACCGGCCGGCAACCTCGTCCTCGGCGAAGGGCGCGGCTTCGAAGTCGCCCAGGGGCGCCTCGGGCCCGGCCGCATCCATCATTGCATGCGCGCGATCGGACAGGCGGAGATGGCGCTCGAGCTGATGTGCCGGCGCTCCCTCCGGCGCGAGGCCTTCGGAAAGAGGATCGCCGATCTGGGTGCGAATTTCGACATCATCGCGGAGTGCCGCATGGAGATCGAGATGACGCGTCTCCTGTGCCTCAAGGCCGCCTGGATGATGGATCGCGGCGACGGCAGGGCCGCGGCCCCCTGGATCAGCCAGATCAAGGTGGCGGCTCCGCGCATGGCATTGAAGGTGACGGACGAGGCGGCGCAGCTTTTCGGGGCCGAGGGCATTTCCCAGGACACGCCGCTCGCCCGGATGTGGACGCATCTCAGGACCCTGCGCTTCGCCGACGGACCCGATGCCGTCCATCGGCGCCAGATCGCGCGCGCCGAATTGCGCAAGCATACGCAAGCGAAGATCTGAAGGGCGTGGCCCTCAAGGCGGGGGCAGATCCCCCCGCTCCCATTCCGCTTCCGTCGCGGAAGCGAAGTCGGCGTATCGCCCGGTTTCGACCGCATCTCTAATTCCGGCCATAAGATCCTGATAATACGACAGATTGTTCCATGTCAGAAGCATGGCGCCCAACGCTTCGTTGGATCGGACCAGATGGTGGAGGTAGGCCCGCGAATAGTCGCGCGAGGCCGGACAGGACGACTCCTCGTCCAGAGGCCTGGGGTCTTCGGCGTGGCGCGCGTTCTTGAGGTTGATCTTGCCCCGGCGCGTGTAGGCGAGGCCGTGGCGGCCGGCCCGGGTCGGCATGACGCAGTCGAACATGTCGATCCCGTGGGCGACCGAACGCAGGATGTCCTGCGGTGTCCCGACGCCCATGAGATAGCGCGGCCGGTCCGCCGGAAGCGCCGGGCACGTCACGTCGAGGATATCCAGCATCACGCTCTGGGGTTCGCCCACGGCCAGTCCGCCGACGGCATAGCCCTTGAGGCCCATGCCGGCCAGTGCGGCGGCCGACCGCTCCCTGAGGCGGGGGACGTCGCCGCCCTGGACGATGCCGAACAGGGCCTTGCCCGGCTGATCGCCGAAGGCCGTCCTGCAGCGCTCCGCCCAGCGCAGCGACAGCTCCATCGCCCTTTCCAGGTCGCCCGGCTCTCCCGGCAGGCGCACGCACTCGTCGAGCTGCATCTGAATGTCGGAATCGAGCAGCCCCTGGATCTCGATGGAGCGCTCAGGCGTCATCTCATGCTGCGTGCCATCGACATGCGATCGGAAAACGACGCCGCTTTCGTCGAGTTTCCGCAGCCCGGCCAGGGACATGACCTGGAAGCCGCCGGAATCGGTGAGGATCGGGCCCGGCCAGCGCGCGAAGTCGTGGAGGCCGCCGAGACGGGCGACGCGCTCGGCCCCCGGTCGCAGCATCAGGTGATAGGTGTTGCCGAGGATGATGTCGGCCCCGAGATCGCGGACCTGGTCCATGTACATCGCCTTGACCGTGCCGCCGGTGCCGACGGGCATGAAGGCCGGCGTGCGCACCCTCCCGCGCGGCATCGAGATCTCGCCGCGCCGGGCACCTCCATCCGTGGCCAGCAGGCGGAATTCGAACGTTTCACTCATTTGGCATCCCGAAACAGGAGGCTGGAATCGCCGTAGGAATAGAAGCGGTAGCCGTCGGCGATCGCATGCGCATAGGCATGATGCATCGTCTCGAGCCCGCTGAAGGCCGAGACGAGCATGAAGAGCGTCGAGCGCGGCAAATGAAAATTGGTCATCAGGGCGTCCACGAACCGAAAGCGATAGCCCGGCGTGATGAAGATGTCGGTCGCGCCGGACCAACCGGAGAGCCGGCCGTCGTCTCCGGCGGCACTCTCCAGGAGCCGCAGCGAGGTCGTCCCCACGGAAACGATGCGCCCTCCTGCCGCCTTGACGGCATTCAGCCGTTCAGCCGTCTCCTCGGACACGAAGCCGACCTCGGAGTGCATCCTGTGGCCGGCCGTATCCTCGGCCTTGACCGGCAGGAACGTGCCGGCGCCGACGTGGAGGGTGAGGAAATGCTTGGAAATGCCGGCGGCGTGGAGTTTCGCGAACAGCGCCTCGGTGAAGTGGAGGCCCGCCGTCGGCGCTGCGACGGCTCCTTCTTCCCGGGCGTAGACGGTCTGGTAGTCGCGGGTGTCCCGGTCGTCCTCCTCCCGCTTCGATGCGATGTAGGGCGGCAAGGGGATGTGGCCGACGGTTGCGATCGCTTCGTCGAGCGCCGCACCGGCGAAGTCGAAACGGAGCGTGATCTCGCCGCCCTCGCCCTTTTCCGTCACGGTGGCGTCCAGCGCGCCGCGCAGGCAAAGATTTTCCGTGTGGCCGAAGCTGATGCGGTCGCCCATCCTGATGCGCTTGCCGGGCCGGGCGAAGGCTTTCCAGGTTTCCGCCCCGGTTCTCATGTGCAGCGTCGCCTCGACGCGCGTGGCCGGGCCGCCGTCCCGATGCCGGATGCCGTCGAGGCGTGCCGGAATCACCTTCGTGTCGTTGAGGACGATGGCGTCGCCCGGCGCGAGAATGCCGGCGAGGTCGCTGACGGTCCGGTCCTCCAGCGTCGGATCGGCGCCCGGCCGAACGACCAGCATCCGCGCGCTGTCGCGCGGATCGGCCGGCCTCAGGGCGATGCGCTCTTCCGGCAGATCGAAGTCGAATAGGTCGACACGCATCTCGATTTTCCGCTTGAACGGCCGAGCGGACCCGCCGCCCGGCGCCCGGTCAGTCGAGGTCGGCGGCGACGCGCATCGAGACGATCGAATCCGGATCCTTGACCGGTTCGCCGCGCTTGATCTTGTCGATGTTGTCCATGCCCTCGATGACCTGGCCCCAGACCGAATACTGCTTGTTCAGCCAGGGCGCGTCTTCGAAACAGATGAAGAACTGCGAATTGGCCGAATTCGGGTTCTGGCTGCGGGCCATCGAGCAGGTACCGCGAACGTGGTCCGTTTCGGAGAACTCGGCCTTCAGGTCCGGCTTCTCCGAGCCGCCCATGCCCGTTCCGGTGGGATCGCCCGTCTGCGCCATGAAGCCGTCTATGACCCGGTGGAAGACGATGCCGTCGTAGAAATTGTCGCGCGCGAGTTCCTTGATGCGCGACACGTGGTCCGGTGCCACGTCCGGCAGAAGCTTGATCACCACCCTGCCCTTGGTCGTTTCCATGACGATGGTGTTTTCCGGATCGTTGATCTCGGTCATCGATTGTCTCCCTGTGAAATGAAAAATCCTGCGGCCGTCAGCCGCCGACGGTGACCTTGATCATCCGGTCCGGGTCGCTGACGGCGCCGTTGGCGGCTTCGTCGCCGCGCTTGATCTTGTCGACGAGGTCCATGCCCTTGATGACCTGGCCGACGACCGTGTACTTGCCGTTGAGGAAGGATCCGTCGGCGAACATGATGAAGAACTGGGAATTCGCGGAATTGGGATCCTGCGCCCGCGCCATTCCGACCGTTCCACGCTTGAAGGGGATGTCGGAAAATTCGGCGGGAAGATCGGGCAGCTTGGAGCCGCCGGTGCCGGCGAGCTGCGGATTGAAGCCGTCTTTCATGTCTCCGTACTGGACATCTCCGGTCTGCGCCATGAAGCCGGCGATCACCCGGTGGAATGCGACGTTGTCGTAGTCGCCTTCGGACGCCAGGGCCTCCAGGCGCGCCACGGCCTTCGGCGCCACGCTCGGGAACAGCTGGATGACGACGTCCCCGCCCTTCAGCTGGATCGTCAGGCGATCCTTCGCCGGAGCGTTCTTGACCGGCGATTGCGCCATGGCCGGCGCGATCGCAGCCGCGAACAGTGCCGCGGCGGCGACGAACGTGAAGACTCTCATACTCACTCCTTGAGTTCGCTTTGGCATAGGGCTCGCTGAAACACCCTCACCCCTTCGCATTCTTGCCGGCGAGTGCGTCCAGCACGGCCTTGGGCACGAAGGCGCCGACGTTTCCTCCCATGGACGCGATCTGACGCACCAATGTGGCGGTAATCGGCCGGAACGAGGCGCCGGCCGGCAAAAAGACGGTCTGTATGTCCGGCGCCATCTGCCGGTTCATGCCGGCCATCTGCATCTCGTAGTCCAGGTCCGTTCCGTCGCGCAAGCCGCGCAGCAGCAGCGACGCGCCCGCGCGCCGCGCCGCATCCACGACGAGATCGCCGAATGCCACGACTTCGATATCCCCTGCGCGCTCGGGAAGCACTTCCTCCAGCGATCGGCCGATGAGGTCAGCGCGCTCCTCGAAGGTGAAGAGGGGCGTCTTTCCGGGCTGTACGCCGATGCCCACGACGACGCGATCGGCCACCTTCAACGCCTGGATGAGTACGTCGAGGTGACCGTTCGTCAGCGGATCGAACGAACCGGGATAAAAGGCTGTGGTCATCGCCTCCCTTTCTTCGCGGCTCTTTTGTCACGAGCGTTACACCTGTGCAAGCGCCCGTCGTGTATCGGTGGCGATACGCTGCGTCGCCAAGACCGTATAACGCCGTGAAACCTTTCTCGGCATTCGACGTTAGCTAGGGAAAGGAGATTCCTCATGCTCATCGCGCTTCTCGCCACGCTTATGTTCTTCGCCATGCTCGCGGCTACTTTCAACGCGATGCGCAAGGAAATGTCGGAGGCTCGGATCGTCGTCGATCAGCAGCGCCGCCCGGCTTCCCGGCCCCGCACCGACACGGCTTTCGGCACGCGCCCCTGGTAGGAACCAGAGCCCTCACTTCACCGCAACCGCATCGAACGACAGGCGATACGCCATGATCCCGGCTCTTGCGCTCATAGCCCTCCTCATCGCGACGGTATCGTCGGGGCTGGTCTCCGCCTCGATCCTGGAATCGAAGGCTCGGCATCGCCACGTGCGCGTCCGCCTGGACGATCAGGGCGGCTTCTTCCACTAGCTAGCCGTCGTCGCCGTCGACCGCATCATCCGGTCCCTGCGAACCAGGCACGGCCTGAGGATCCGCGGCAATCGCCTCTTCCACGATATCCGATACGTCGTCATCGCTCTCCGGCTCGCTGATCCGTTCGACGGACACCACGCGTTCGTCACGCGAGGTGGAGAAAATGGTGACGCCCTTGGTGGCCCGGCTGGCGATGCGGATCCCCTGCACCGGGACCCGGATCAGCTGGCCGCCGTTCGAGACCAACATGATTTCGTCGCCGTCCTCGATGGGAAACGAGGCGACGAGGTGGCCGATATCGGCCATCTTGCTGACGTCGGTGGCCTTGATGCCCTTTCCGCCCCGCCCCGAGATCCGGAAGTCGTACGAGGAGGATCGCTTTCCGAAGCCCTTTTCGCTGACGGTCAGCAGGAACTGCTCGCGCGCCTTCAGCTCTTCATAGCGCTCCGGTGAGAGTTCGGTCTCCTCGGCCGCGTCTGCACCGCTCAGCGTGACTTCCTCGACGTCGACGCCCGCGCTGCGCCGTTCGGCCGAGGACATCTTGAGATAGGTCGTGCGCTCCTGCGGGGTCGCTTCGACATGCGACAGGATGGCCATGGAAATGACCTTGTCGCCCTTGGCGAGGCTGATCCCGCGCACGCCGACCGAATTGCGGCCGGCAAAGACGCGAACGTCGTTGACCTGGAAGCGGATCGCCTGCCCGAGCGCCGTCGTCAGCACGACATCGTCGAGATCCGTGCATGTGTCGATGCCGAGAATCGAATCGGTCTCGTCGTCGAGCTTCATGGCGATCTTGCCGTTGCGGTTGACCTGCACGAAGTCCGACAGCTTGTTGCGCCGCACGGTCCCGCGGGTGGTGGCAAACATCACGTCCAAATTTTCCCAGGTCGATTCGTCCTCGGGCAGCGGCATGATCGACGTGATGCGCTCGCCCTGCTGCAGCGGCAGCATGTTGATGAGCGCCTTGCCGCGGGACTGCGGCGTGCCGATGGGCAGCCGCCAGACCTTTTCCTTGTAGACGATGCCGCGCGAGGAGAAGAACAGCACGGGCGTATGGGTATTGGCCACGAAAAGCCGGGTGACGAAGTCCTCGTCCCTGGTCGCCATGCCGGAGCGGCCCTTGCCGCCGCGGCGCTGCGCCCGGTAGGTCGTGAGCGGCACGCGCTTGATGTAGCCCAGGTGCGAAACGGTGACGACCATGTCCTCGCGAGCGATGAGGTCTTCGTCGTCCATGTCCGGACCGCCCTCGGCGATCTCGGTGCGGCGCGGCGTGCCGAACTCGTCCTTGACCGCCGTCAGCTCGTCCTTGACGATCTGCTGGACGCGGGCGCGCGAGCCGAGAATGTCCAGATACTCCCGGATTTCCTCGCCGATCTTGTTGAGCTCGTCGCCGATCTCGTCGCGGCCCAGCGCCGTCAGCCGTTGCAGCCGCAGGTCCAGGATGGCCCGTGCCTGCTCCTCGGACAGATGGTAGGTGCCGTCGTCGTTGATGCGATGGCGCGGATCGTCGATCAGACGGATGAGCGGCGCGACGTCCGTCGCTGGCCAGCGGCGCTCCATCAACTGCTCGCGCGCCGTCTGCGGGTCCGGCGCATGGCGGATGAGCCTGATCACCTCGTCGATATTGGCGACGGCGATCGCCAGTCCCACCAGAACGTGCGCCCGTTCCCTGGCCTTGCGCAACAGGTATTTCGTCCGGCGGGTGACGACCTCCTCGCGGAAGCTGACGAAGGCCCTGAGCATGTCGATCAGCGTCAGCTGTTCGGGCTTGCCGCCGTTCAGCGCGACCATGTTGCAGCCGAACGAGCTCTGCAGCGGCGTGTAGCGGTAGAGCTGGTTCAGGACGACGTCCGCCACCGCATCGCGCTTGAGCTCGATGACCACGCGATAGCCCTGGCGGTCGGACTCGTCGCGCAGGTCGGAAATTCCCTCGATGCGCTTGTCGCGCACCAGTTCCGCCATCTTTTCGATCATCGACGCCTTGTTCACCTGGTAGGGAACCTCGGTGATGATGATCGCCTCGCGGTCGCCGCGGATCTGCTCGATATGCGTGCGCCCGCGCATGATCACCGACCCGCGGCCGGTTTCGTAGGCGCTCTTGATTCCCGCCCGGCCCAGGATGATGCCGGCCGTCGGGAAGTCTGGCCCGGGGATGATCTGCATGAGCTGCGGCAGGCTCATCGCGGGTTCGTCGATCAGCGCGACGCAGCCGTCGACGACTTCCGAAAGGTTGTGCGGCGGGATGTTGGTCGCCATGCCGACGGCAATGCCGCCGGCGCCGTTGACGAGCAGGTTCGGGAAGCGCGCCGGGAGGACCTTGGGTTCGCGCCCGGACGCATCGTAGGTTTCCTGGAAATCGACGGTTTCCTTGTCGATGTCCTCGATCAGCTCATGGGCGACCTTGGCGAGCCGCGCTTCGGTATAGCGCATCGCCGCCGGCGGGTCGCCGTCGATGGAGCCGAAGTTGCCCTGGCCGTCGATCAGCGGCACGCGCATCGACCAGTTCTGCGCCATGCGGACCATGGCGTCGTAGATCGCGCTGTCGCCATGGGGGTGATACTTACCCATGACGTCGCCGACGATGCGCGACGATTTAACGTATTTGCGGTTCCAGTGATAACCGCTCTCGTGCATGGCGTAGAGGATGCGCCGGTGCACCGGCTTCAGGCCGTCGCGGACGTCGGGAAGCGCGCGGCTGACGATCACGCTCATGGCGTAATCCAGATAGGAGCGCTGCATCTCCTCGATGATGGAGATCGGCTCTATACCGGAAGGACCGCCGGGGCCGCCGGGTGTTGTCTGGTCTGTCAAATCAGGTCACGATCATCTGGTCAGAATCATCAGGGGGCAGTCATAGCGGATACCGTGGCGAAGCGCCAATTCCCGGTGCGTGCCCGGACAGCTTATGCACAATCGGGGACGGGGCGGACGGCTCGGGCGCTTGGCCGGTCGCGGCCGGGAAGACTAAAGTGGTGCAACCGAGTGCTGGCAAGGGCGGAGACGATGGCTGCGGGCGACCTTCTGATCAATGCATTCACGACCGTGCTCGTCACGATCGATCCGGTGGGGCTCGCGCCCGTCTTCCTCGGTCTGACGGCTGGGATGACGCGGCCGCAGCGATTTCAGGTCGCGACGCGCGGCTGCATCATCGCCGGGGCGATCCTGTTCGTGTTCGCGCTCGCGGGGTCGGTCTTCCTGAAGCTCCTGGGCATCACCCTGCCCGCCTTCCGGATCGGCGGCGGGCTGCTGCTCTTCTGGATCGCTTTCGAGATGATCTTCGAGAAACGCCAGGAGCGCAAGGAACGGAGCGCCGAACGGGCGATCACGGACGTCCAGGTGCGCGACACGGCGGTCTTCCCGCTGGCCATTCCGCTCGTCGCCGGGCCGGGCGCCATTTCCGCCGTCATATTGCTGTCGGCGCGCTTCGAGGGGCCGAGCATGAAGCTCGCCCTCATCGGCGTGCTCGCCACGGTGTTGATCCTGCTGTTCCTGGCGCTCGCCATCGCGGACCGGATCGATCGGCTGCTCGGCGAAACCGGCCGCACGATCCTCACGCGGCTGCTCGGTGTCGTCCTGGCGGCGCTGGCGGTGCAGTTCGTCATCGACGGGGTCAAGGCGGCGATTTCGATGGGATGATTTCGGTCCGGAAGGACGGGTCGACAGGCAGGCGCCCCCGCCTGCCGACGATCTGTAGCCGGAGGCGAGAGCGTGTCCGCGCTTCAGGGAATCGCGAACACGCTCTATCTCGTTGTTTTTGCGCATAACCGGACGGAAAACCGGTTTCCACTTTTCCTGGAAGTGCTCAGCGGGAAGACTTGGCGGTCTTTTCGATTTCGGTCGTCAACTGCTTCGCAAGCTTCGGATCTTTCTGGGCGGAAGCCAGGATCGAGCTGTACTCCTGCACGTTCATTCCCTTCACACCGTTGACCGCGGACACCATTTTCTGGCTCGCTTCGGACTTGATCTTCTGCTGCTCGGCCTCGTTTCCGGCCTTCTGGAGCTTGGGCTGGTATTGCCGCTTGATCTTGTCGACCTCGAGATAGGCGACGGCGAAGGACTTCAGCTTGTTCCGGTCGAGGTTGGCCGGCGCGGATTGCGTCGCCGCCGGCGGCGACTTCGGAGCTGCCTGCGCCATGGCTGCCGGCGCGACGGTGCCCGCGGCGGCAACGGCGATGGCCGTGGCGACGGCTGTCGATTTGAGCTTGGTCGTCATGGAATTCCCTTCTCTTCGTTGAGGTCTGGCTCTTCTTCGAGGTCTGGCTCTTCGTTGAGGTCTGGCGATCGCAATCGCGATCCCGGCGTCCCGAACGCTCTGAGGCGAAAGGCGTCGCGAAGCTGTGCGTCAACGATGACGGGAGTTTGACCCAACCAAGAAGATAAAGGGGAACGTCGCCGCCCCGCCGTCACATTTCGCCGGCGAAAAGCCGACATCCGGAACGGGGCAGGAACAGGGCCGGCGATCCGCCGGCTCAGAACGGAATGTCGTCGTCCATGTCCCGCGAGATGCCGCCGCCGCCCTGGCTCGGCTGGCCGCCGCCACCGCCGCCCGGGCCGCGGTCGTAGTCGCCGCCTGCGGAATAGTCCTGCATCCGGTCTCCGCCGCCACCGCCGCCGTCGCGGCCGTCGAGCATCGTCAGCGTCGAGTTGAAGCCCTGCAGCACGACCTCGGTCGAGTAGCGGTCCTGGCCGGATTGGTCCTGCCATTTGCGGGTCTGGAGCTGCCCTTCGATATAGATCTTGGCGCCCTTCTTCAGGTAGTTCTCGACGACCTTGCACAGACCTTCGTTGAAGATCACCACCCGGTGCCATTCGGTCCGCTCGCGGCGCTCGCCCGTGTTGCGATCGCGCCACGTCTCGGACGTCGCGACCCTGAGATTGGCGATCGGGCGGCCGTCCTGTGTCCGGCGGATTTCCGGATCCGCCCCGAGGTTGCCGACCAGAATGACCTTGTTGACGCTTCCCGACATCGCTCACCACCTTCCGTAGGGCTGCCATGGGCAGCACATCTCTCTTCTCGGGCGCACTCTAACGGAAGCCCTTCACGCATGCCCGCCGCCCGGCGAGCAATCCACAGGACTTTTTGTTCTTTTTTTGTTCTAGGCCCTGCGGTATGATCCTGTCAACAGAGTCGGCCCGGACGGCTGCAAACGCTCGACAACCCGCCGACGCTGCTTACATATGGCATGGTCGAAGACCTGCGGCTTACATGTGGCAGGGCCGAAGACCTGCGGCAGAATTCCGATCTCTTAGAGCATTGTCCCGTGTCATGAGCGAACTCAAGACCATATCCATTCGCGGCGCCCGCGAACACAATCTGAAGGGCGTCGACCTGGACCTCCCGCGCAACGCCCTGATCGTCATGACGGGGCTGTCGGGGTCCGGCAAGTCGTCCCTGGCCTTCGACACCATCTATGCCGAAGGGCAGCGCCGCTACGTCGAAAGCCTTTCGGCCTACGCGCGCCAGTTCCTGGAGATGATGCAGAAGCCGGACGTCGACCAGATCGACGGCCTTTCGCCGGCGATTTCGATCGAGCAGAAGACGACCTCGAAGAACCCGCGTTCGACCGTCGGAACGGTCACCGAGATCTACGACTACATGCGGCTTCTCTTCGCGCGTGTCGGCGTGCCCTATTCGCCGGCGACCGGGCTGCCGATCGAGAGCCAGACCGTGACGCAGATGGTCGACCGGGTGCTTGCCATGGAAGAAGGGACGCGCCTCTACCTGCTCGCTCCCCTCGTGCGCGGGCGCAAGGGAGAGTACCGCAAGGAACTCGCCGAGCTGATGAAGAAGGGGTTCCAGCGGGTCAAGGTGGACGGCCAGTTCTACGAGATCGCCGACGTTCCCGCGCTCGACAAGAAATTCAAGCACGACATCGACGTCGTCGTCGACCGCGTCGTGGTGCGTGCGGATCTTTCCGCGCGGCTCGCCGACAGCATCGAGACCGCGCTGAAGCTCGCCGATGGGCTCGCCGTGGTGGAATTCGCCGACAGGCCGTTGCCGGAATCGGAGACGGCGGAGGGCGGCGCGGCCAACAAATCCAAGAACGAGACGCACGAGCGAACGGTGTTCTCGGAGAAGTTCGCCTGTCCGGTTTCGGGTTTCACCATTCCGGAAATCGAGCCGCGTCTTTTTTCCTTCAACAATCCCTTCGGTGCATGCCCGACCTGCGACGGCCTCGGCTCGCAGCAGAAGATCGACCCGGCGCTGATCGTTCCCGAACCGGGCCGGACATTGCGCGACGGGGCGATCGCACCCTGGTCCCGCTCGACTTCGCCCTATTACACGCAGACGCTGGAAGCGCTCGGGAAACACTTCGGCTTCAAGCTCGGCCAGCGATGGAACGAGATCCCGGAGGCCGCGCAGGATGCCATCCTGCACGGCACGGACGACAAGATTCCCTTCCATTACGACGACGGGCTCCGGTCCTACAACACGACCAAGACCTTCGAAGGCGTCATCCCGAATCTCGAGAGGCGCTGGAAGGAAACGGATTCGGCCTGGGTGCGGGAGGAGATCGACCGCTACATGTCGGCGGCGCCCTGCCCGGCCTGCGACGGCTTCCGGCTGAAGCCGGAGGCGCTGGCGGTGAAGATCGCCAACCTCCATATCGGCGACGTGTCGAAGATGTCGATCAGGACGGCCGGCGACTGGTTCGAGCACCTCCCCGAAAGCCTTACCGACAAGCAGAACGAGATCGCGGTCCGCATTCTCAAGGAGATCCGCGAGCGCCTGAGGTTCCTGAACGACGTCGGCCTCGACTATCTCACGCTGTCGCGCAATTCGGGTTCGCTGTCGGGCGGCGAGAGCCAGCGCATCCGCCTCGCCTCGCAGATCGGATCGGGCCTGACGGGCGTGCTCTACGTCCTCGACGAACCGTCGATCGGGCTGCACCAGCGCGACAACGCCCGCCTGCTCGATACGCTGAAGCACCTGCGCGACATCGGCAATACCGTCATCGTCGTCGAACACGACGAGGATGCGATCCTGACGGCCGACCATGTCGTCGACATCGGTCCGGCCGCCGGTATCCACGGCGGCCGGGTGATCGCCGAAGGGACGCCCGGCGACATCAAGGCCTGTCCCGCCTCGCTGACCGGGCGCTACCTGACCGGCAGCCTGGCCGTGCCGGTGCCGGCGGAACGGCGCAAGGCGAAGAAAGGCAGGGAACTGAAGGTCGTCGGCGCGCGCGGCAACAACCTGAAGAACGTCACCGCCTCCATTCCGCTCGGCGTCTTCACGGCCGTGACGGGCGTGTCCGGCGGAGGCAAGTCGACCTTCCTGATCGAGACGCTCTACAAAGCCGCCGCGCGGCGCGTAATGGGCGCGCGCGACCACCCGGCCGAGCACGACCGCATCGACGGGCTGGAGTTCGTCGACAAGGTGATCGACATCGACCAGTCTCCGATCGGCCGTACGCCGCGTTCCAACCCCGCCACCTACACCGGCGCGTTCACGCCGATCCGCGACTGGTTCGCCGGGCTTCCGGAGGCCAAGGCGCGCGGCTACCAGCCGGGCCGGTTCTCCTTCAACGTCAAGGGCGGCCGGTGCGAGGCCTGCCAGGGCGACGGGGTCATCAAGATCGAGATGCACTTCCTGCCGGACGTCTACGTCACGTGCGACGTCTGTCACGGCAAGCGCTACAACCGCGAGACGCTCGAGGTCACGTTCAAGGGCAAGTCGATCGCCGACGTCCTCGAAATGACGGTCGAAGAGGCGGCGGATTTCTTCGCCGCCGTGCCGGCCGTCCGGGACAAGATGGAAACGCTGAAGCGCGTCGGGCTCGGCTATATCCATGTCGGCCAGCAGGCCACGACGCTGTCCGGAGGCGAAGCGCAGCGCGTCAAGCTCGCGAAGGAACTGTCGAAGCGGTCGACCGGCCGGACGCTGTACATCCTGGACGAGCCGACCACGGGGCTGCACTTCCACGACGTCGCCAAGCTGCTGGAAGTGCTGCACGAACTCGTCGAGCAGGGCAACTCCGTGGTGGTGATCGAGCACAATCTGGAGGTCATCAAGACCGCCGACTGGATCATCGACCTCGGACCGGAAGGCGGCGACGGGGGCGGCGAAATCGTTGCGGCCGGGACACCGGAAAAGGTCGTGGGCGTCAAGCGCTCCTACACCGGCCGGTTCCTCGGCGACCTTCTCGCCCGGCGGCCGGACCAGAAGGCGGAGGCCGCCGAATGACGGCGTCCGGAACGATTCGCGCCGGCATCGGCGGCTGGACCTTCGACCCCTGGCAGGGCTCGTTCTACCCCGAGAAGCTCGCCAAGGCGCGCCAGCTCGATTATGCGGCGGAGAAGCTGGCGACCATCGAGATCAACGGCACCTATTATCGCGGTCAAAAGCCGGAGACGTTCGCCAAGTGGGCGGCCGCCACGCCGGAGGGATTCGTCTTCGCCGTCAAGGGGAACCGGTTCGTCACGAACCGTAGGGTGCTTGCCGAAGCCGATGAATCCATGAAGAAATTCTTCTCCACCGGCGTCAGCGAGCTGGGTGATCGGCTCGGGCCGATCCTGTGGCAGTTCGCACCGACCAAGGCATTCGACCCGGACGATTTCGGCGCCTTCCTGGACCTGCTTCCGAAGGAGAGCGGCGGCGTCGCCCTTCGCCACGCCGTCGAGGTTCGCCACGACAGTTTCTGCGTGCCGGAATTTCCGCAGCTGCTGCGCCGGCATGGCGTCGGCGTCGTCTTCGCCGATCACGCCAGCTATCCGGCGATCGCCGACGTCACGGCCGAGTTCGTCTATGCCCGGCTGCAGAAAGGGTCCGACGACGAACCGGCGTGCTATCCGACCGGAGATCTGGACCGCTGGGTGGAGCGCGCCAAGACGTGGGCCGCGGGCGGCACCCCGGCCGATCTTCCCCTCGCCGACCCCGGCCACGCGCCGGACCGTCGCGCGCGCGACGTCTTCGTGTACTTCATCCACGAGGGCAAGGTGCGCGCGCCGCACGGGGCGATGGAGTTCGCCAGCCGCGCGGGCTGACCGGTCAGCCCGCCGGGACTTCGGCCGTCCTCCTGCGCGTGTTCGGGAGGAAGATCGTCAGGAGCCCGATCATCGGCAGGAAGGCGCAGATGCGATAGACGTATTCGATGCCTTTCGCGTCGGCGACCTGCCCGAGGACGGCGGCGGCGATGCCGCCCATGCCGAAGGCGAAGCCGAAGAACAGGCCCGCGACCATTCCGACGCGCTGCGGCACCATCTCCTGGGCAAACACGACGATGGCCGGAAAGGCCGAGGCGAGCAGCAGGCCGATGACGACCGAGAGGACCGACGTCCAGAAGAGGTTCGCGTAGGGCAGAGCCATCGTGAACGGCAGGACGCCGAGGATCGACAGCCAGATGACGCTCTTGCGGCCGATCCGGTCGCCCACGGGACCGCCCACGAGCGTGCCGACCGCCACTGCGCCCAGAAACAGGAAGAGCCGGAGCTGGGCATCCTGCACGGTGATGGCGAATTTCTGCATGAGATAGAAGATGTAGTAGCTCGTCAGACTGGCGAGATAGATGTACTTGCTGAAGACGAGCAGCGCGAGCACCGTCAGCGTCCCGACGACCCGTCTGCGGGAGTATTGCGCGACCGGAACCGGCTTGCGTCGCCCCGACGCCGCGGCGCGGTATCGCCCGTACCAGCTTCCCACCCGGGTGAGCACCACCACGCCGACGAGCGCGGCGGCGGAAAACCAGGCGACGCTCGCCTGGCCCGCCGGCAGGATGATGAAGGCCGCGAGGAGCGGACCGCTGGCCGTTCCGAGGTTTCCTCCGACCTGGAAGATCGACTGGGCCGTCCCGTGGCGCCCTCCGGAGGCGAGGCGCGCGACGCGCGAGGATTCGGGATGGAAGACGGCCGAGCCGAGCCCGATGCACGACGCGCCGGCCAGAAGGATCCAGTAGTGCCCGGCGAAGGCCAGCAGCAACAGCCCCACGAAGGTGCAGCCCATGCCGACCGGCAGGGAGTAGCTCAGCGGACGTTCGTCGGCATAGGCGCCGATGACGGGCTGGAGAAGGGAGGCCGTGACCTGGAACGTCAGCGTCAGGATCCCGATCTGGCCGAAGTCGAGACCGTAATTGGACTTGAGCATCGGATAGATCGCCGCCAGCATCGACTGCATCATGTCGTTGAGAAAATGGCAGGCGCCGAGGGCGATCACGACGGAATAGACCGCGGTTTCGGCTGCCGGCGGTGTCGTGGTGGTCGTATCGACGCTCATCTGCGTTCCATTGCCCCCGGTTCCGGCCTGTCGCGATGCGAGCCGTCTATGCGTACGCGCGAGACGGCGGCGGGCAGATCGTCCGCCGTAAGTCCCTCGCCCGCGATGCGGCCCGCCTCGCCATGCATCCAGACTGCGGCGGCGGCCGCCTCGAATGCGGGCATGCCCTGCGCCAGCAGGCCGCCGATCATGCCCGACAGCACGTCGCCGGATCCCGCCGTCGCCAGCCAGGAGGGCGCGTTGGCGTTGATCACGGCACGCCCGTCCGGTGCGGCAACGACCGTATCGGCTCCCTTGAAGACCACGACGGCGTTCGCCATCGCCGCAGCCGCCTGCGTCTGCTCGATCTTCGAGAGGCCGCCGTCGTCCGCAAGGTCCGGAAAGAGGCGCTTGAACTCGCCGGCATGCGGCGTCAGCACGAGGCGGACGGCAGCGCCGGCGAAGGCGGCGAAGAGCCGGTCCCCGCAATCGGCGAAGGAGGATATGCCGTCGGCGTCGAGAACCAGCCTGGATTGGGCCAGCGCGAGGGCGAGAGCGACCCGCCTCGCCTTCTCGCCGGTTCCGAAGCCCGGGCCCAGCACGAAGCCCGTCATGCGTCCGTCGGCCGCCCACTCGGCGGCGGCGTCTTCTTCGTCGACCCTGCGCAGCATGACCGCGGTCAGGTGCGCGGCATTGACACTCAGCGCCGAACCGGGGGCCCCGACCGTCACGAGCCCGGCACCGGACGCCGCCCCGGCGGCGGCGGCCAGGCGCGCCGCACCGGTTCCGCTCATCGGTCCGGAAAAGACGCCGAGATGGCCCCGCTTGTATTTGTGCACGGCACCGTCGGTTTCGGGCACGACCGCCCGCCAGACGGCGGGGCCGTTTTCGCGTAAGGAGCCCGACGCTATGGAGAGGAACCGCCGGGGAATGCCGATATCGGCCACCGTCAAGGCGCCGCACAGGGTCCGGCCCGGCATGAGGAGATGTCCGGGCTTGCGCGCGAAGAAGGTAACGGTTTCCTCGGCGCCCACGGCCGTGCCGAGGACTTGTCCGGAGGCACCGCTCACGCCGGACGGCAGGTCGACCGCGACCACCGGCACGCCGCTCTTGGCAACCCGTCCCAGGCAGGCGGCGGCCTCCCCTTCCACCGGCCTCGCGAGACCGGCGCCGAACAGCGCGTCGACGACGACATCGGCGGGGCATGGCGCGTAGTCGGCGAGCGGACGGGTCGCCAGCCCACAGTCCGCCCTTGCACGGGCGGCGTCTCCCTCGAGCCGGCCGGGGTCGCCGAGGGCATGGATCGCGACGGGAACGCCCGCGCGGGCCAGGGCCCCGGCCGCGACATAGCCGTCGCCGCCGTTGTTGCCGGGACCGCAAAGGACGACCGCCCGCCCGACGGCGGGAGACCTCCGCAGGACGCAGGCCGCCACGGCTTCGCCGGCCATGCGCATGAGGGCGAATCCGGAGATGCCGGACTCGATCGCCGCGCGATCGATCATGCCCATCTCTTCGGGGCTGACGAGCAGGTTGTCTGAAGGGGTCATGGCGTCCCGTTCCGTTCTTTCCGCGACAATCTGGCCGAACGGCCCGTTTCGCTCAAGTCGATTGCGCGCGGCTGCTTTCGGTCCCGACGATCGGCATGGGCAGTTTCTATGCAACGTGCACAAATATTCGGCAACCGATCGGTCGTCTTTTGCGCAGAGCCCTCCTTGCCGGGATGGCCGGAAAATGCGCGCATCACCGGATTTTCTCCATTTTTCGATCGATGTCGCCCTGCGGAGGTGCATTTTTTGCCGAAAGTATCGCCAGACCGGTATGTTTCTGTGCAATGTGCGCCGATTTCCATGCTATTGGCACGCCGCGTGCATTGAGCGTGACGAGTGGGCGAGGCGCCTGCTTCCGAGAACGAGCGGAGACAAATCTTCCCATGAAAAAGATCGAAGCGATCATAAAGCCATTCAAGCTCGACGAAGTGAAGGAGGCCCTTCAGGAAGTCGGCTTGCAGGGCATTACGGTCACGGAGGCCAAGGGCTTCGGGCGCCAGAAAGGGCATACCGAACTGTATCGGGGGGCGGAATATGTCGTGGATTTCCTGCCGAAAGTGAAGGTCGAGATCGTTCTTGCCGACGAAACCGCCGAGGCTGCCATCGAAGCGATTCGCAACGCCGCCCAGACCGGCCGGATCGGTGACGGAAAGATATTCGTGTCGAATGTCGAGGAAGTCATCCGGATCCGCACGGGCGAAACGGGCGTCGACGCCATCTGACCGCCGAGCCCACAGCCTGGTTCCCACCTCAAACCGTCATCTTAAACAAGGAAATCATGTAAATGACGACTGCCAGCGATATCCTCAAGCAGATCAAGGACAACGACGTGAAGTTCGTCGATCTGCGGTTCACCGATCCCAAGGGCAAAATGCAGCACGTGACGATGGACGTGAGCTGCGTGGATGAGGACATGTTCACCGACGGGGTGATGTTCGACGGTTCCTCGATCGCCGGCTGGAAGGCGATCAACGAGTCCGACATGGTTCTGATGCCCGATACCATCACCGCCACCATGGACCCGTTCTTCGCACAGTCGACCATGGCGATCGTCTGCGACATCCTCGATCCGATCACGGGCGAGGCCTACAACCGCGATCCCCGCACGACGGCCAAGAAGGCGGAAGCCTATCTCCAGGCCTCGGGCGTCGGCGACACGGTCTATGTCGGGCCGGAAGCCGAATTCTTCGTGTTCGACGACGTGAAATACAAGGCCGACCCGTACAACACCGGTTTCAAGCTCGACTCGGCGGAACTCCCGTCGAACGACGACGCCGACTACGAAACCGGCAACCTCGGCCACCGTCCGCGCGTCAAGGGCGGATACTTCCCGGTTCCCCCGGTGGACAGCGCGCAGGACATGCGCTCCGAAATGCTCTCCGTCATGGCCGAGATGGGCGTCAAGGTCGAGAAGCATCACCACGAGGTGGCCGCCGCGCAGCACGAGCTCGGCATGAAATTCGACACGCTGACGCGCAACGCCGACCAGCTACAGATCTACAAGTACGTCATCCACCAGGTGGCGAACGCCTACGGCAAGACGGCCACCTTCATGCCGAAGCCGGTCTATGGGGACAACGGCTCGGGCATGCACGTCCACCAGTCGATCTGGAAGGACGGAAAGCCGCTCTTCGCCGGTGACGAATATGCCGGCCTTTCGGAAAACTGCCTCTTCTACATCGGCGGCGTCATCAAGCACGCCAAGGCCATCAACGCCTTCACCAACCCGTCGACCAACTCCTACAAGCGGCTGGTTCCGGGCTTCGAGGCCCCCGTGCTCCTGGCCTACTCGGCACGCAACCGCTCGGCGTCGTGCCGCATTCCCTTCGGTTCGTCGCCGAAGGCGAAGCGCGTCGAGGTTCGCTTCCCGGATCCGGCGGCCAACCCCTACCTTGCCTTCGCAGCCATGCTGATGGCGGGTCTGGACGGCATCAAGAACAAGATCCATCCCGGCAAGGCCATGGACAAGGATCTCTACGACCTGCCGCCGAAGGAACTGCGCCGCATCCCGACCGTTTCCGCCAGCCTGCGCGAGGCGCTCGAGTGCCTCGACAAGGACCGCAAGTTCCTGACGGCCGGCGGCGTGTTCGACGACGACCAGATCGACGCCTACATCGAGCTCAAGATGGCAGAGGTGCTGCGCTTCGAGATGACGCCGCATCCGGTCGAGTTCGACATGTACTACTCGGTCTGAGCACCGGCATCCCCACGAGCAAAGGCCCGGCGGCGCTCCCGCCGGGCTTTTTTCGTCTGCGCCGTCACTTCGATGCGGATACGGCGAAGATCCAGTTCAGTGCCGTGCGCCAATCGGTCATGCGCACCGGCGTGCCGTGAACGCCGGTGTCGAAGAGGACGAAGCGCACGGGATAGCCCGGCCTCGCCTTGCGGATGCGATCGAAGACCTGCTTCTGGCGCTGCCAGGGATAGACGGGGTCGTCGGACCCATGCGTCAGCAGAAGCGGCAGGTTGGCGGCGAAGGCCCGGCTCTCGGGATATCGCGAATCGTCGACGCCGCCCATCACGATGATGCCTGCGAGATGTCGGACGGTCGATTCCCGGTCTGCCAGGCTCCAGCAGATGAAGCTGCCCATCGAGGCGCAGGCGAGGACGATTTTCGCGCCGGGCGCCTTGCCCGCAACGTCGTCGACGACGGCCGCGACATCGTCGGCGCCCGCCCTGTCGAAGGAGCCGACGGTCGGTGCGATGTAGATGCCGCCGTTGCGCACGGCGAGGTTCTTGATGCGGTTGAAATTGCCGCCGAAGTTCCAGTCGTCGCTGCCGAGCCTGCGGTCGCCGCCGCGTCCGTGAACGAAGATGACCGCAAATCGCGCCGCCGGCTCGCTGCCGGTTTCGTCGACGGGCACCCGCCTGCCGTCCGCTTCGATCGTGCGGGTCGTTTCCTGCCGGCGCACGGAGAGGTCGACATAGGACCGCCGCACCCGCAACGTCGGCACGCTGTCGCGCCGGTGGACATCGCGCTCCTTGCTGTAGTCGACGACCATGAAGCTGCGGTCGGCGTTTCCGTCCAGGATGCGGGCATAGGCAAACAGCTTGTCCTTGTACGGCGCCAATGGTACCCATGCGCCGGCCTGAGCCGTCGAGACGACCGGCGCGGCCGGGGCGAAAGCGCAGACTGCGATGCAGAGCACGCGCAGTCCCTTCTGAAATCCGGTCATGGCCGCCTCTTGCTTGAACGGCAGATAGTGTCGGAAAATAGCGGATCGGCGCCGCCCGTCATTCGGCGCCATCACGGCATATCGCTTGATTCCGTCTCTTCTGGCAAACTTGCGTTGATTCGAAACCCGAGAACCACGAGGCGCCGACGCCCGAATGGACGACAAGAACGACGATCTCTTCTCCCTCGGACCGGCCTCCGAGCCGGCGCGGGCCGAAACCCCGGCTCCCCGCACGCAGCCGAGAGGCAGGCCCGCCGCGACGCCGAAGGGCGAGCACGGCAATTCCTATTCGGCTGCCGACATCGAAGTCCTCGAGGGCCTCGAGCCCGTGCGCCGGCGGCCGGGAATGTATATCGGCGGCACGGACGCCAAGGCGTTGCACCACCTTTTCGCCGAGGTCATCGACAACGCGATGGACGAGGCGGTCGCCGGCCACGCCAACTTCATCGAGGTGGAACTCGACGACGAGGGATTTCTGAGCGTCTTCGACAACGGACGCGGCATTCCGATCGACCCGCATCCGAAATTCAAGGACAAGTCGGCGCTGGAAGTGATCATGACGACGCTTCACGCGGGCGGCAAATTCGATTCCAAGGTCTACGAGACCTCCGGCGGCCTGCACGGCGTGGGCGTGTCGGTGGTCAACGCGCTCTCCGACCTGCTGGAGGTGGAGGTCGCGCGCAACCGCAGGCTTTACCGGCAATCGTTCTCCCGGGGCGCGCCGCTGACCGGCCTGGTGGACGGCGGCGAAGTCCAGAACCGGCGCGGCACGAAGGTGCGGTTCCATCCGGACGAGACGATCTTCGGCAAGGGCAATCGCTTCGACCCGCACCGGCTGTTCAACATGGCGCGGTCGAAGGCCTACCTCTTCGGCGGCGTCGAGATCCGCTGGCGATGTGCCCCTGCCCTGCTCGCGGAAGGCTCCGAAACGCCCGAGAACGCCGTGTTCCATTTTCCCGGCGGCCTCAAGGACTACCTGCAGGAGACCCTGGCCAAGGACTTCCAGGTGACTCGGGAGATCTTTGCCGGACGCTCCGAAAAGGCCGGCGGCCACGGCACCCTCGAATGGGCCGTGACATGGTACGGCGGGGACGCCTTCATCCGATCCTACTGCAATACCATCCCCACGGCGGAGGGCGGCACCCACGAGGCCGGGCTGCGCATCGCGCTGACGCGCGGGCTGAAGGCCTATGGCGAGCTTACCGGCAACAAGCGGGCCGCGCAGATCACCACCGAGGACGTCATGATCTCGGCCGCGGGCATGCTCTCGATCTTCATTCGCGAACCGGAATTCGTCGGCCAGACCAAGGACAAGCTGTCGACCGCCGAAGCGCAGCGGATCGTCGAAAACGCGATTCGCGATCCGTTCGACCATTTCCTGGCTGATTCCCCGGCCGAGGCCGACAAACTGCTCGGCTGGGTGATCGAGCGCGCCGAGGAGCGCCAGCGGCGGCGCAAGGAGCGCGAGGTCTCCCGCAAGACGGCTGTGCGCAAGCTCCGGCTGCCGGGAAAGCTTGCGGACTGCTCGCAGACCGCGGCCCAGGGGGCCGAACTCTTCATCGTGGAGGGCGATTCGGCCGGCGGCTCCGCCAAGCAGGCCCGAAACCGCGCCAACCAGGCTATCCTCCCTCTGCGGGGCAAGATCCTGAACGTCGCCAGCGCCGGCCGCGACAAGCTGACCGCCAACCAGCAGATCGCCGATCTCGTCCAGGCGCTGGGGTGCGGCACCCGTTCCAAATACCGGGAAGACGACCTGCGCTACGACCGGATCATCATCATGACCGATGCCGACGTGGATGGCGCCCACATTGCATCGCTTCTGATAACATTCTTTTATCAGGAGATGCCCGAACTGATCCGCGGTGGGCATCTCTATCTCGCCGTTCCGCCATTGTACCGGATCACCCAGGGCGGCAAGACGCTTTACGCCCGCAACGACGCCCATCGCGCGGAGCTGATCGCACGGGAGTTCAGCGGCAAGGGAAAGATCGAGATCGGCCGCTTCAAAGGGCTCGGCGAAATGCTGCCGGCCCAGTTGAAGGAGACGACGATGTCTCCGGTCACGCGTACGCTGTTGCGGGTGGCGATCGACATGGTCGACCTCGAGGGCACGCGCGAAGCGGTGGACAATCTCATGGGTACGCGGCCCGAGGCGCGTTTCCGCTTCATCCAGGAACACGCCGCGTTCGCGGAAAACCTCGACATCTGAGGGGGTCGGCCGACCCCTCAGGCGGCGCGCTCGACCACCATGCGATCGACCACGGAGCGGGCGTAGTCCCGTGCCGCCTGGCGGCGGCCTGCGAGTTCCATTTTCTCGATGAGCATCAGGAGATCGGCGAGGACGGGGCTGAAACGCGCCCGCTCGCCGTAGAGCTCGATCAATTTTCGCGGGATGGACAGGCGGGCTTCCGCCTTCGCGGCGGTCATGGCTTCGCGCCACATCAGCGTCGCGTCCACGAAGACGTCGATGACGTCGAGCGGCAAGCCGGCGGTGCGGTAGAGCGCACGGATGGCATAGCGGCGACCGTCGGCCAGGATGCCGCGGACGCGGCCGTCTCCGTAGCCGCTCAGGCTGACGATGGCCGCGGCGAAGAACTCGACATTGCCCGTGCAGAGCGCGTCGACGAGAAGGGCCGGCGTCAGCTTCCCGGAAACGCGCAGGTGTTCGACGAGGGCCGGCATTTCTTCCGGCGGCACGCTTCGGGCGAGCTCCAGTGTGGCACTCTGGCAGGCCTCCTGTGCGACACGGCGCACGCGCTCCGCCCCCACCGTGGCGGTGACGAAGGCGTAGTCCGCCAGTGCCTGGCTGACCCGGAAGATCAGGCCGTAGCGCACGTCGCACGGCAGGCCGGTCCGATCCAGGAGCCGCGAGCGAATCCCGGCCAGGTCGCCGAAGCGCTCGGCGATTCGGCGCAGCGATATGGATGCGACGGTGGCGCCCGGATTGTCGAGCATATCGCAGACCGCGCTTTCGTGCCCTACCTCGGCTATGGCTGCGCAAACGCTGGCGGAGACCCGCTGGCGCGAGGCGATGGTTCGCTGCAGCCCGCACCGGCCATCGGCTACGAAGTCGACGAGATCGGCGTCGGACAGGACCGGAGAGGTCGCGAGCACGCGGCTGGCGATTTCGATCTGGTCGCCCGCGAGGGAGCGGATCATCTCCCTTGGGGCATCCGGACTGGTCGCGAGCGCCTCTGCCAGGGCGAGCCGGACCTTCGGGGACGAATCGTCCAGGACGACCATCATCGCGGCTTCGGCCGACCTGCGTTCGGATTCCGTCATGCGGGAAAAGAGATAGGCACGCGCCAGCAGGCCCGCGGCCCTGGCGCGCTCCGTCACGGTTGCCGTCTGCGACCACTCAAGGAATTTGCGGATGATCATCCAGTCCCCCATCCAATGACTGCCCATGAATCGATGGTAGGAGCAATTCGTTTACGTTCCGTTTACCATGATAAACGGGAGAGACGGGGGGCGGGACGGCGCTGGATTCAGGCGGCGGGAACGATATAGTTCGACGGAACGGAGGGACCGTCGATGGCCGGACTGTATCTGGAGGAATTCGAGGTAGGGCAGCTGTTTCGCCATGAGTTGCGGCGGACGGTGACCGAGTCCGACAACATGCTGTTTTCGAACATGACCCTCAATCCGCAGCCGCTTCACATCGATTTCGACTTCGCGGCCGGCACGGAATGGGGCAAGCCGCTGGTCAACTCCCTTTTCACGCTCGGGCTCATGATCGGGATCTCGGTGTCCGACACCACCGTCGGCACGACGATCGCCAATCTCGGCATGAAGGACGTCTCCTTTCCCCACCCGCTTTTCCACGGAGACACGGTCCATGTGGAGACGGAGGTGCTGTCTGTGCGCGAATCGCGCTCCAAACCGGATCGCGGGATCGTCGAATTCCAGCATCGGGCCTTCAATCAGCACGACGTTCTCGTCGCCGTCTGCAATCGTCATGCGATGATGCGGAAGAAGGGCGCTTCCTGATGCGTTCCTATCTTTTCGTTCCGGGCGATTCGCCCCGCAAGCTCGAAAAGGCCATGGCCACCGGGGCGGACGCTCTGATTCTCGACCTGGAGGATTCGGTCTCGCCCGCCAGGAAGGACATCGCGCGCAACATGGTCGCCGAGTTCCTGGCCGGGGCGGCCGGGCGCGCCGACCGGCCGCAGCTGATCGTGCGCATCAACGCCCTGTCCACGGGCATGGCCGACGCGGATCTCGCCGGCGTCGTCGCAGGCGGGCCCGATGCCGTCCTGCTTCCGAAGTCCGGCAGCGGCGCCGACGTCCAGCATCTTGCCACGCTCCTCGGTGTCCACGAAGCGCTGACCGGCCGGTCCCAGGGCGCGGTCGGCATCCATGCGCTGGTGACGGAAACGGCGCTCGGCCTCTTCAATGCCGGGACCTATGGCGGAAAGACCGATCGCCTGCGAACGCTCACCTGGGGTGCCGAGGACCTTGCGGCCGACGTCGGCGCCGAGGCGAACCGGGACGGGCAAGGCAGCTATACGGGAGTCTTCCGCCTGGCGCGCAGCCTGACGCTTCTCGGCGCCGCCGCCGCGGGCGTCGATGCGGTCGACACGGTCTTCACCGACATCGGGGCGACGGATGCGCTGGAAGCGGAGTGCGAGGCCGCGGTGCGCGACGGGTTTTCAGGCAAGCTGGCGATCCACCCCGGCCAGGTGGCGGTGATCAACCGCATCTTCACGCCCTCCGCCGAACGCGTCGCGCATGCCCGCCGCGTGATCGCGCTTTTCGAGGAGGCCGGACCGGACGCCGGCGTGCTTTCGCTCGATGGCCGAATGATCGACCGGCCGCACCTGCGGCAGGCCGAGAGGATCCTGGCGCGCGCGGCCGCCAGCCGCCAGCCGTAGCCGGCTCAGCGGCCCCATTTGGGACGGACCATCTCGAACACGTCGGATCCGTCCGAATAGTCGTGATATCCAAGCCGCGCCAAGGGCGCTGCCGCCGCCATGTCGATACGTCCGTCCGCGACGATCGCCGGGTCGATGTGGATGCCGACCACCTGGCCGAAGACCACGAAATTTTCCGAAGGCGCGCCGTCGAGGCCCTGCGGCCGGACGATCTGCGTAACCCGGCATTCGAGCGCCGCATAGGCCTGGCGCACGAAGGGAGCCTCCACGAGGCGCCCCTTTTCCGGATCGAGCCCGCTCAATTCGAATTCGTCGGTGCCGTAGGGGGCGTCGATCGACGAGGCGTTGACCTGTTCGGCGAGGTGGCGGCTGGCGAGCGAGGCCGTGAACTCCCCGGTTTCCTCCGCATTCCGCACGCTGTGCTTCCAGCCCGAGGAGGAAAACATCACGAGCTTGGGACGGTCCGACACGGCGTTGAAGAAGGAATAGGGCGAGAGGTTGATGCTGTCGTCCCTCCCCTTGGTCCCGATCCATCCGATCGGGCGCGGCGAAACCAGCGCCTTGAACGGATCGTGGGACATGCCATGGCGGTTCTCGTCCGTCGCGTAGAACATCAGTCGTCCCCACCGACCCAGGTGACGACGTCGTCGAGCGCCGGCCGGTCCCTTTCGAACGGCGGCTGATCGCTGCTGCCGATGTGGACGAAGCCGGCGATCTTCTCTTCGGGCCTGACGCCCAGCAGCGAGGCGACCGCCGGATCGTAGGCGATCCACTCGGTGAGCCAGCAGGCGACGTAGCCGAGCGCATTCGCCGCGATGAGGAGGTTCATGCCCGCGGCACCGGCGGAAAGCGTCTGCTCCCACTCCGGAATCTTGGGGTGCGGGCCGGCGCGACTCACCAGCATGACGACGACCGGCGCACGCGTCAGCCGCATGCGCTCGGCCCGCAGGCTCTCCTCGCTGAGACCGGGCGTCTTTTCCTGCGCGATGCTGGCGAAACGGTCTCCCAGGCGCTCGCGCTCCTCCCCGCGGAAGACCACGAAACGCCACGGCGCGAGCTTGCCGTGGTCCGGAACGCGCGAGGCGATCCTCAGCATGTCCTCGATTTCGGCGCGCGAAGGCCCCGGTTCCGCAAGCTGCAGCACCGGCCGCGACCGGCGTGTTTCCATGTACGCTTTCAGCGTCGAGTTTACGGTCATTTGCCCCCGCTAGCGGCCTATTCGGTTCTGGATGGAAAAGTTCGGCCTTGAAAAGGCCATGGCTTTTGGGTTCAAGTGGCGCTGCATGCCAGCATTGTCAACCATCAGGCCCACCATGTCTCCAGCCCGAAATGCCCGTCGTATCCGATATGCGTCGGCGTTCGTGCTCTCGGCGACGGTGGCTGCCTCTGCGGGTACGCCCTTCAAGGAACTCGACACGAAATCGCCGAAGCTGAAGCTTCCGGGCCTCAGCGAGTATGCGCCCGTGACGAAGGACAACGGGAAGTTCGGCACGTTTCGAACGCTGCGCGTCGAGGCCCGGCTGACGGCGAACGGACAGCCCGTCGACCGCGGGCTCGTATGGCGGGTCTTCGACCCGATCGTCGGCAGCGACGGAAAGCTGCCGCTCCTGGCCAGCTCCAAGGGCGGGAGCGTTGCGTTCCAGTTCCAGCCGGGCGCCTATATCGTCAACGTCGCGTTCGGCCGCGCGAGCGTCACGCGCAAGGTCGTCATCCCCGCGGCCGGACCCCTGACGCGGCAGTCCTTCGTGCTGAACGCAGGCGGGCTGGTCCTGAACGCGGTGACCGGCTCCAACCTGTCGATCCCGGCGAACAAGCTGAAATTCTCCATCTACACGAAGGATGGCGCTCCGTCCGACAAGGCACACGGACGCAAGAGCCGGCTCGTCGTCGGCAAGGTCCGGCCCAACACCATCGTGCGCCTGAAGGCGGGTACCTATCACGTCGTTTCGGACTACGGAAAGGTGAACGCGGTCATCGGCGCCGACATCCGGGTCGAGGCGGGCAAGATGACCGAAGCCACGATCCAGCACAGGGCCGCCCAGCTGACCCTCAAGCTGGTCTCGAACCCGGGCGGCGAAGCGATTGCCGATACGGCCTGGTCGATCCTGTCGCCGTCCGGAGACATCGTCAGCGAGAGCGTCGGCGCCTTTCCCTCGCTGGTGCTGACGGAAGGAAACTACACCGCGGTCGCCCGCAACAAGGGCCACATCTACCAGCGGGACTTCTCCGTCGCGCCTGGGCGCAACCAGGATGTCGAGGTCCTGCTCGGCGAGAAGGTCGACGCCGGAGGAGACGGGTCGGCGGACTGAGGACCGCCGACACCGGCGGCCTCAGCGCCTGAGATCCGGCGGCACGGCCTCTTCGGCAAGCATCCCGACCGCCTCTTCGAGGTTCATCGAGACCTGATCGCGGCTTCCCAGGCGACGGATGTTGACGCTGCCCTCCTCCGCTTCGCGCTTGCCGCAGACCAGGATGACCGGAACCTTCGTCACCGAGTGCTCCCTGACCTTGTAGTTGATCTTCTCGTTGCGCAGATCGGTTTCGACGTGCAGGCCCGCGGATCGGAGCTTTCGCGCCACCTCGACGGCGTAGTCGTCGGCATCCGACGTGATCGTCGCCACGACCGCCTGAACCGGGCGCGAACCATAGTGGCATGTGGCCGGCGAAGTCCTCGAGGAGGATTCCGAGAAACCGCTCCATCGAACCGCAAATCGCGCGGTGGATCATCACGGGCTGGCGCTTCTCCGAATCCCGATCGATGTAGAAGGCGCCGAAGCGCTCCGGCAGGTTGAAATCCACCTGGGTGGTTCCGCACTGCCATTCCCGGCCGATGGCATCCTTCAGGGTATACTCGAACTTCGGGCCGTAAAAGGCGCCCTCTCCTGGAAGAATGTCGGTCTTTATCCGGCCGCCGGATTGCTCCTCGATGGTTTTCAGCACGTCGCCCATCACGGCTTCGGCACGATCCCACAGCTCGTCGCGCCCGACGCGCTTCTCCGGGCGCGTCGAAAGCTTGACGATGATGTCGCCGAAGCCGAAATCGGCGTAGGTCGAGAGGATCAGATCGTTGATCTTGAGGCATTCCTCGGCGAGCTGGTCGTCGGTGCAAAAGATATGGGCATCGTCCTGCGTGAACCCGCGCACGCGCATGAGCCCATGCAATGCCCCCGACGGCTCATAGCGATGTACGGTTCCGAATTCTGCAAGCCGGACGGGGAGTTCGCGGTACGACTTCAGGCCGTGCTTGAAGATCTGCACATGTCCCGGGCAGTTCATCGGCTTCAGGGCGAAGACGCGCTTGTCCTCCGCGTCCTCGTCGGCGGATTGGACCGAGAACATGTTTTCCTTGTACCAGCCCCAGTGTCCGGACGTCTGCCAGAGCGAGCTGTCGAGCACCTGCGGGGCGTTCACTTCGTCGTAGTCGCCCTCGAGCCTGCGACGCATGTAGCTCACAAGCTTCTGGAACATGCGCCAGCCCTTGGCGTGCCAGAAGACGACGCCGGGGCCCTCCTCCTGGAAGTGAAACAGGTCCATCTCACGGCCGAGCCGGCGGTGATCGCGCTTTTCGGCCTCCTCCAGCATGTGAAGATAGGCTTCCAGTTCAGGCTGGCTGTGCCAGGCAGTGCCGTAGATGCGCGTCAGCATCGGATTGTTCGAATCGCCGCGCCAATAGGCGCCGGCCACCTTCATGAGCTTGAAGGCGCTTCCGATCTGCCCGGTGGAGGTCATGTGCGGGCCACGGCACAGGTCGAACCAGTCTCCCTGCCGGTAGATCTTCACGTCCTGGTCTTCCGGAATCGCGTCCACCAGTTCGACCTTGTAGGCCTCGCCCATGTCCGAGAAGGTCTGCTTCGCCCTCTCGCGCGGCCAAACCTCCTTCGTGAAGGGTCTGTTTCGCGCGATGATTTCGCGCATCTTCTTCTCGATTTTCGGGAGATCGTCCGGCGTAAACGGCGTTTCGCGCGCGAAATCGTAATAGAAGCCGTTCTCGATGACCGGGCCGATGGTTACCTGGGTGCCGGGGTAGAGCTCCTGCACGGCCTCGGCCATGACATGGGCGGCGTCGTGGCGAATGAGTTCCAGGGCGCGCGGGTCGTCCCGCGTGACGATCTCGATGCGGCCGCCGGCGACCGGGTCGGCGAGATCGCGCAGGGTGCCGTCGATCGCGACCGCGACCGCCTTCTTGGCAAGCGACTTCGAAATGGATTCGGCGACCTCGCGGCCGCTTGTGCCGGGAGCGTAGGTGCGGACGGATTCATCGGGGAAAACGAGGGAAACGGCGTCGGCCATGGTCATGTCTCCTATCCAGTCCCGCCAACGAATGCGGGTGGTTCCTCATGTGCGATCGGGCGCGACGGGGATTTAGCGGCATTCGGCTCGGGCGTAAAGGCCGGCGGCCGGTCCGACGCGGTCGGCGATGCCCTTTGCCGGCGCCGTCAGCCGCGTCCGTCCCGCCGGTGCTTTCCGATCTGCCAGTAGCGCCAGGGCGTCCACCAGCGGAACCGCGCCGCGAGGCTCTCAGGCACGTTGTCGATGCCGTGGGTTCCGCCCGGCCCGCAGCGCGCGACGCGGAAGACCGCCAGCCATCCCCCCGCCCAAAGGCCATGGCGGGCGATCGCCTCGAAGCCGTATTCGGAGCAGGTCGGCACGTGCCGGCAGGTATTGCCGACGAAGCCGGAGAGGGTCAGTTGATAGAGCCGGATCGTTCCCGTCCCGAACAGGCGCCCGGGCGTTTTCGGCCACGGTCCCTGCCAGTTGCGCGACTTGACCGCGCGGCTGCGTCGATCGTCGCTGCGACGGCCTTCCATGAAGCGACCTTCCGGCCTCAGGCCGCCTGCGAGCGCTGCCGCTCGATCTGCTCTATGGCGTCGACGACGGCATCGAAGGTCAGCATCGTCGAGGCATGGCGGGCCTTGTAGTCGCGAACCGGTTCGAGGAACTTGAGGTCCGCAAAGCGGCCCTCGGGGGGCGGACCGTCTTCCTTGAGCATGCGCCGCATGGTCTCGCGAACCGCCTTCAGCTCCGAGGCGCTCGCGCCGACGATGTTGCGCGCCATGATGGAAGACGACGCCTGCCCCAATGCGCAGGCCTTGACGTCATGGGCGAAATCGGTCACCGCGTCGCCGTCCATCTTCAGCCAGATGCGCACCTTCGAGCCGCAGAGCTTCGAATATGCCGAAGCCGTCGCGTCGGCATCTTCGAGCGTGCCGATTCGCGGGATGTTCCCGGCAAATTCCAGGATGCGCGCGTTGTAGACATCGTCGATCATTTCGCATTCGCCTTTCCCTGTCGGCCGCCACCGGCAAAAACTTTATCCGAAGGTGCCGACAAATCAGGTCGCAAATTCCCTACCCGTGACAGCTTCGCAGCTTATATAGTAGTTTGTGGCACGTGGAGGCGAAAACAAGAGTTCGAGCCTTTCACGACTGTCAGGGAAACCGTGCCGGAGGATCGTGGATCCGAAAGCCCCGGAGCCCGCCGACGAGACCGTATCCGGCTTTCCCCGGAAGGGACAGAGGCGAGTTGTCCGATTTGGCGCTGTCGCCTTAACTGTCGCAACGATCCGAGGGGATGAATGCCATGGACGCGATGTTGAAGAATTTTCCGAAGCCGGACGAGTCCGAGCGCCCGAGCCAGGAGGAGGCCGAGGAGGCCGTCCGCACGCTCCTGCGCTGGGCGGGCGACGATCCGAACCGAGAAGGCCTGCGCGATACGCCGGAACGCGTCGCGAAGGCCTACCGGGAGCTCTTTGCCGGTTATGACGAAAACGTCGAGGAGATTCTCGGGCGCACGTTCGAGGAGGTCGCCGGCTACGACGACATCGTCCTGATCAAGGACATTCCCTTTCATTCGCACTGCGAGCACCACATGGTGCCGATCATCGGCAAGGCGCATGTCGCCTACCTGCCCGACGAGCGCGTTCTCGGCCTGTCCAAGATCGCCCGCGTGGTCGACGTCTTCGCGCGCCGCCTGCAGACGCAGGAGGCGATGACGGCGCAGGTCGCGCAGGCCATCGACGAAACGCTCCGCCCCCGGGGCGTCGCCGTGATGATCGACGCGGAGCATCTCTGCATGTCGATGCGCGGCATCAAGAAGCAGGGCTCGACGACGATCACCACCAGCTTCACCGGCCGGTTCCGGGACGAACCTGCCGAGCAGGTGCGGTTCCTGACGCTGCTTCGCACCGGACGCGACCAGTAGTCGGCATGGACCGGAAATTCCCCGATCCCCCGGAAGACAAGTGGACGCGCGAGCACGGTGACGTGTTCGCGCCCGCCTTCGACGGCAACGGCCTGATCACCGCCGTCGTCACGGACGCAGGCGACGGTACGCTGCTGATGCTCGCCCACATGAACGAGGAGGCGCTGGCGCTGACCATCGAAACCGGCATCGCGCATTTCTACAGCCGGTCGCGCCAGGCGCTCTGGAAGAAGGGCGAAACCTCCGGGAATCTGCTGGAAGTCCGGGAATTGCGGGTCGACTGCGACCAGGATGCGCTGTGGCTGCAGGTTGACGTTCTCGGGGATGGCGTAACCTGCCACACCGGTGCACGAAGCTGCTTTTACCGCCGCCTCGGAAGCGACGCGAACGGTCGGCCGGTTCTCGAGAGGCGTAGCCAAGACTGACGGGAGGGCGATCGGGTCGGACCATGGTGGCATCAACGGGTGGGGAAGCGTCTTTCGAAACGTGCGTTGCGATACCGGCCCGCGGGCCCGTGCGAATGCGCCCGCCCGCGACATCGTCCGGCTTCGGGCATGCCGTCTCGAGTTCGCGCGCATGCGTAGGCGATCGCCCGATGCGCGTCATTTTGATGCAATCGATACCTCGATTCACGAATTTGAAACCAAGGCGGACGCCTATTTATGAGTCATTCTTGGACCCGGGTGGAAAGGATCGGTGACCGTGCTGAACTGGACCCTGCACGCACATGGTGAGCGGAGCGCCGGCGCTTCGGGTGCAGGAGATTCTGGCGCGACCCTCCCTGCGGTCTCCGAAGAGGCTCCCGACACGCGGACGAAGATCGCCCTGGCGCTCGGCGGCGGCGCGGCCCGCGGCTGGGCCCATATCGGTGTCCTGCGCGCGTTCGACGAAGCCGGCGTGAAGGTCGGAATGATCGCCGGAACGTCCATCGGCGCACTGGTCGGCGGCTGCTATCTGGCCGGAAAGTTGAACGAGCTCGAAGACTTCGCCCGCAGCCTGACGATGCGCAGGATCGCCAGCCTGCTGGACTTCGCCATCGGCGGCAGCGGTCTCTTCGGCGGGATGCGCCTCAACAACCGCATGCGGGAACATCTCGAGGGCCTGAACATCGAGGATCTCGACCGACCGTTCGTCGCCGTCGCCACCGAGATCTCGACGGGAAACGAAGTCTGGCTCACGAGCGGGTCCCTGATCACGGCGATCCGCGCATCCTATGCCCTGCCCGGCATTTTCGAACCGGTGACGTGCAACGGAAGGACCTTGGTGGACGGGGCTCTGGTGAACCCGGTTCCCGTCTCGGTCTGCCGCGCCATGGAGGAACGCCTCGTCGTCGGCGTCAACCTCCATCACGATCTTTACGGGCGCTCCGCCGTCATCAAGCACAGCGCGACGGAAGTTCACCCGCACACGGAGGCCATGCCGGCAATGGTGCCCAACAGCACCCGGACCGGCCATCGACTCGGAATGACCGGCGTGATGGTCCAGGCCTTCAACATCATCCAGGATCGCATCTCGCGCGCCCGTCTGGCGGGGGATCCGCCGGACATTTCGCTCCTGCCGCGCCTGTCGGACATCGGCCTTTCGGAGTTCTATCGTGCCGGCGAGGCCATCGAGCGCGGCTACGAGGCCGCGCGCGCGCAGATTACCGAGGTCAAGCGGCTGCAAGCCGTCGTCCGCTTCTGATCCGCGGCCGCCGCGACGGCCCGATCAGCTGGCGATATAGGCCTTCATCTCTTCGGCTTCGCGCTCGACCGCCTCTATTCTCTTCCTGACGACGTCGCCGATGGACACGATGCCGGCGAGCTGGCCGTCCTTCTCGACCGGCATGTGCCTGAACCGGCCGTTCGTCATCATTTCCATGACCTGGTCGACCGTATGGTTCTCGTGGCAGACGGTCACGGAGGCGGTCATCGTATCGGAAGCGGCTCCAGCCAGGGCGGCGGCGCCCTGCCCCGCCAGTGACTTGACGATGTCGCGCTCCGACAGGATCCCGGCGATGCCTCGCCGGTCGTCGACGACGACGACGGCGCCGATCTTCCGCTCGGCGAGAATCCGTACGACGTCGGCAAGCTTCGACCGGGCCTCGACCGTAACGACATCCCGGCCCTTCTCGTCGAGGATGGACTTCACGTTCATGCGCAAACCTCCCGGCTTGGGCGCCTCCCGAGGGAAGGCACGCTCCTGTTCGGCGTCAATCTGACGCAGGTTGGACATCGTGCCCCCTCGAAACTCCGAAGGCAATAGCCGGAAATTGGCGGATACGACCGCCGCCGCCGCCGGAACGGGCCCTCAGGTCCAGTGGCGGCGGTCGAAGAGACCGAAGCAGAGAAAGCCGAACAGGAACCCGCCGATATGGGCCTGCCACGCAACCGTCACGCCGGCTCCCGCACCGGGGGTGAAGCCGAGGGCGGTCATGAAATTTATGCCGAACCAGATCAGGACGTAGGCGAGGACGGTGCGGTTCTGCAGCGATTCGACGATGCCGACCCGCGGCAGATAGTGGGCGTTCTCGCGGCGGAAGGGACCGGACCGGGGAAATGCGAACCGGGCCGCGCCTCCCATCAGACCCGAGACGACGCCCGAGGCGCCGATGACGGGTACGGGCGCGGCCCAGTTCAGCGCCAGGAAGGCGGCGGCGGAGGCGACGGCCGTCGCGACCCAGAAGATGCAGAAGCGTACGACGCCGAGGCGACGCGCCACGACGGCCCCGAAGGCCACCATCCAGATCGAATTGACGAAGATATGCAGGAAGCTTCCGTGCAGGAAGGAATAGGTCAGCGGCGACCAGAGCCACGCCAGCGACTGCTGGTCGAGGGGCGTCGCGTATCGAAGCGGGATGAATGCCGTCTGGATCAGGAACGCGTTGTCCGCGGCCGGACCGAGCAGGTAGACGCGCACGAGATGCACGATCCACAACGCCACCAGCGCCCAGCCCAGGACCGGGGGAATGTTGAAGACCGGTTCGCGTCGCGCCGGTGCGGGTGGACGGTCGTCGCCGGCTGCGTCCATGTCTGGCCTGTCGTCCATGGTCTCCCTTTCATCGCGTCCGGCTGTCTTAATGCGCCACGTCCGCAATATCCATCCGCCGCGGCGGCCAAGGCGAAGCATTAACCCTAACGCCCCCTATCTGGCACGCCGCTCGCAAGGCAAGGGCCAGAAACCCCCGGGACGCACCGATTGTCCCGACCTGAAACAGAAACGACAGCGTTAGCAGGCGATCATCATGAAGCACAATTCGAGCCTCGCCTTGTTCGGCTACTGGAACCGGCGCCGTGAAGAGCGGATCGCCCCCCTGCGCCGCGAAATCGAACCCGCGGATTTCCAGACCACCCTCCCCAACGTCTTCATACTGGAATGCGCGGCGGAGAACCGCATCGCGTTCCGGCTGGCCGGAACGGCGATCTGCAGCATGTTCGGTCGCGAGTTGCGCGACCACTCGCTGGAATCGATCTGGCTTCCGGAACAGGCCGGTTCAGCGCTGAAGCAGGTCGGCCACTCCCGGGAACGCGGGCTTCCGCTGGTCATCGAGCTGGCCGCGGAAAGCGAGGCCGGGCGCCTGATGGAGCTCGAGATGCTGCTCCTGCCGCTTTCGAGCGCCTCGGCCGGGATCGACCGGTTCCTCGGCACGCTGAACCCCCTGGAGAAGCCCTTCTGGCTCAATCTCGATCCCGTGGTCGGCGTCACGACCGCTTCGCTGCAGCTGATCGATCCGGGCAAGGAACGCACGTTGTTCGGAAACGGTCCGGACGTCTCCTTTCCCCACAACGCTTCGATTTATCGCAGCCGCGGCTTCGGGCGCGGTGCCCAGCGCATGCATCGCCTGACGGTCATCGAGGGCGGGCGCGAGGACTGAGCCGGTTCTCGCCACCTGTGCCGATGCGGGACACCGGGCCGTCCCGGCCCGCGGCCGCATCGGACTCCGGGCGACGGCACCGGACGGTATAATGGTCAGATTTAGCGATTAACCTTACCTATTGTTAAGAAAGCCGGCGCTAGATTGGGCTCGTCAAGGATACAATCAGGCGACCCGTCAGATGCGACCCGCTTCAAATCAAACTCCGTCCCATCCTGATGCGGTCGACAACCAGGCGGTCTTCGGCCGCGTCACGGTCAACCTCCCCGGACGGCTGATGCGCGCGAATTTCGAGGAATACGACTGCACCGTCACCCAGATGTCGCCCGGCGACGTCCTGTTCGAATTGCCGGCGACGCCGGCAGAGGGCGAACGGATCGTCGCTTATCTCGACCATCTCGGGCGGATCGAAGGGCGCGTGTCGAGCTTGCGCACCAGCGGCTTCACGGTGAACCTCAAGGCGACCGACCGCAAGCGCGACAAGCTCGCGGCACAGCTGACCTGGATCGCGAACAAGCACGAACTCAGCCTGCCGGAAGATCGCCGGCACGACCGGTTCGCGCCGCGCAATCCCCGGGCCGAAATCCAGCTTCAGGACGGCCGCTCCTATCCCTGCCGCATCATCGATCTTTCCCTTTCCGGCGCCGCCATCGACATCGACGTGCGTCCGGCGCTCGGAACCCAGGTGACGCTCGGCACCATGCGCGGCCGTGTCGTGCGGCATTTCCAGGAGGGAATCGCGATCGAGTTCGCGACCGTCCAGCCGCAGGAAGCCTTGCGTCAGTTCCTCTAAGATTCCGCTCGTCGAATTTTGGCGTTTCAGGTCGGGAAAATCCGATTCGCTGACATACGCCGCGTTTTCTCCGCTCGGTTCCGGGCGGACGTTTGCGCCCTACCCGCTTCCCGTCGATCCAGCTCTTTCATGCTCGAACCGCCGGGCCATCGGCCGATTGCGGCCCGCAGGCACGGGCGTGGCCGGCAGGCGAATTTCGATACAATTTTATTCAAATTAATACTTAGTTTTATTCTATATCTCGTCAAATACTGTTACAGTTTAGCCGTCAATTTTCGCGTGGAATAAAAACTCATCTGGCATTGTACGTCCCATAACAGGGATGTAGCAATGAAAACCGCAGTCAAATACATCTGTATAGTGCTTATGGCTGCCGCGGGTCTGGCGACGACCGCGGAAGCCGGAACGCACGCGGCCTTCATGACGCTCAGCGGGCAGACGAACCCGCCCATCGGCCACTACGAATTCTGCCGCCGGCTACCCGCCGACTGCAGCCAGCGCGCTCCGAACGGCGATCCGATGGTGCTGACGCCTTCGCGTTGGCAGGCCCTGCTCGACATCAATTACCAGGTGAACTCGGCGATCCGCCCGGAAACGGACATGCAGGCCTATGGCGTTGCCGAGTACTGGACCTATCCGACGACCGTCGGCGACTGCGAGGACTATGCGCTCCTGAAGCGCAAGCTTCTCATGGAGGAAGGCTTTCCCGAATCGGACCTGTTGATGACCGTCGTCCTGCAGGCGAATGGCGACGGCCATGCCGTCCTCACCGTCCACACCGACCGCGGCGATTTCATTCTCGACAACATGCGCCAGAAAGTGCTGCTGTGGTCGGACACCGACTACACCTACCTGAAGCGTCAGTCGTCGCTCGACGACGCGCGGTGGGAAAAGATCAGCGACGGCCGGCCGGCTCTCGTCGGCAGCGTGCGCTGAAGCGCCGTCCCGGACCCGGAAGTCCCGGCCCGGGAAAGCGGATCAATCGATGTCTTCGACCTGGCTTTCCCGCCCTTCGATCCGATGGGCAAGGGCCGCCTCCATGTAAGGATCGAGAGCACCGTCCAGCACGTCCTGCGGGCTCGTGCTCTCGACCCCGGTCCTGAGGTCCTTGACGAGCTGGTAGGGCTGCAGGACGTAGGAGCGGATCTGGTGGCCCCAGCCGATGTCCGACTTCGACGCGGCCTCGGCATTGGCCGCCGCCTCCCGCTTCTTCAACTCTTCCTCGTAGAGACGCGCGCGCAGCATGTCCCACGCCTTGGCGCGGTTCTTGTGCTGCGAGCGCTCCTGCTGGCACTGGACGACGATGCCCGTCGGCACGTGGGTGATGCGCACGGCCGAATTGGTCGTGTTCACGTGCTGTCCGCCGGCCCCCGAAGAGCGATAGGTATCGATCCGGCAGTCGCTCTCGTTGATGTCGATCTCGATCGAATCGTCGACCACGGGATAGACCCAGACGCTGGAAAAGGACGTGTGGCGGCGCGCCTGGCTGTCGAAGGGCGAGATGCGCACCAGGCGATGGACGCCCGATTCGGTCTTCAGCCAGCCATAGGCGTTGTGCCCCTTGATGAGAAGGGTGGCCGACTTGATGCCTGCCTCCTCGCCGTCGTGGACTTCCATGACCTCGACCTTGAGGCTGTGCCGCTCGGCCCAGCGCGTGTACATCCTGAGGAGCATCTGCGCCCAGTCCTGGCTTTCCGTACCGCCAGCGCCGGAATGGACCTCCAGATAGGTGTCGTTCGCGTCCGCCTCGCCGGAAAGGAGCGCTTCGATCTGGCGGCGGTCGACGTCCGCCCGCAGCTTCCTCAACGCCTCCTCAGCTTCGCCGACGACCTCGTCGTCGCCTTCCTCCTCGCCGAGTTCGATGAGGCCGACATTGTCTTCGAGGGCAGATTCGAGCTGTCGGACGCCGCGGATCCCGTCTTCCAGCTGCTGGCGTTCGCGCATCAGCTTCTGGGCTTCCATCGGATCGTTCCAGATGTCGGCGTCTTCGGCCTTGTTGTTCAGGTAATCTAGTCTCTTGACGGCCTGATCCCAGTCAAAGATGCCTCCTCAGCAGGCCGATGCCCTGCTTGATTTCGTCGACGATGGTCTGGGTTTCGTTTCGCATTGGATCCGATGTTCGTAGAGGGTTCGGGGAAATTCAGGGCCGGTAGATAAAGACGCCCGCAGTCCAAGTAAAGCCCGCCGATCAGTAGAGCCCGCCGCCGCCCGTCGTGACGGCCCGCGTCGCCTGCGGCGAGATGTCGGTGATCTCCGCCCCGCTCGCCATGCCGTCGCCGACGCCGATCACCGAGTATCTGGGCGAGGGTCCCATGCCCGGCTTGAACGCCTCTTCGATGACGTCCTTGTCTCCGGGGGGCGGCGCCATTCCCGTCTTGCGGTCGATCGCGATCAGCTGCAGGCCGTCGGGCTTGCGGAAATCGGCCGGCGGATCGCCCTTCAGCGCCGCCTTCATGAAGTCGTTGAAGACAGGCGCAGCGAGGACGCCCCCGGTCTCGCCGTGTCCCATGGGCTTCGGGTTATCGTAGCCGATATAGACGCCGGCGACGAGGTTCGGCGTATATCCGACGAACCATGCGTCCTTCTCGTCGTTCGTCGTGCCCGTCTTGCCGGCCACGGGACGGTCGAGGGTTACCCGACCTGCGGCGGTCCCGCGCTTGACGACGCCTTCGAGCATGGACGTGATCTGGTAGGCCGTCATCGGATCGAGAACCTGCTCGCGCTTGTCGACGACAGTCGGTTCCTCCTGTCCGGTCCAGGCCTTGGCGTTGCAGCCTTCGCACTGGCGGGTGTCGTGCTTGTAGATCGTCCGGCCATAGCGATCCTGGATGCGGTCGACGAGCGACGGCTGGATCTGCTTTCCGCCGTTGGCGAAGACCGAATAGGCCGAGACCATGCGCAGCACAGTCGTCTCGCCCGACCCGAGGGCCATGGGCAGGTAGGCGGGCAGGCTGTCGTAGACCCCGAACCGCTCCGCATACTGCGCCACGAGCTTCATGCCGATCACCTTGGCGAGCCGGACGGTCATCAGGTTGCGCGAATGCACCAGCCCGAAGCGCAGCGTGGCCGGGCCCGCCTGTTCGTTGCCGTAGTTCTTCGGTTCCCAAAGCTTGCCGCCCGACATGACCTGGATCGGCGCGTCCAGAACGAGCGTCGCCGGCGTGTAGCCATTGTCGAGCGCGGCGGAATAGACGATCGGCTTGAACGACGAACCAGGCTGGCGCATGGCTTGGGTCGCGCGGTTGAACTCCGACTGCGCGTAGGAGAAGCCGCCGACCATCGCGAGCACGCGCCCCGTATGCGGATCCATGGCCACCATGCCGCCCTGCACCTTGGGCGGCTGGCGCAGCAGGTAGCGCGTCGAGCCGTCGTCCGCCTTCGTGGGCTCGACATAGACGACGTCGCCCGCCGAAAGCACGCCCGCCGGCGAGCCGACCGTGCGCTGCTTGCCGTCCTTGACGGTGCGGTAGGCCCACTTCATGTCGCCGGGCGCAATGGTCCCCGTCACGCGCGCATCGTCGAGCTTTCCGGCCGCCGTTCGATCGGGGCGGAGGCCGATGTCGACGCCCTGGTCGTTTGCGGCAAGCACGACGGCCAGCGTCCATTCCGGGATGTCGGCCAGCGGCTTGACCTTGTTCAACGCCTCGCCCCAGTCCTTGCCGAGGTCGATCGTCGTCACCGGGCCGCGGTAGCCGCGCTGCTGATCGTAGTCGACGAGCCCTTTCTGCAGGGCCTTGCGGGCGATTCGCTGAATGACCGGATCAAGCGTGGTGCGCACGGAAAGCCCCCCTTCGTAGAGGGCGTCCTTCCCGTACTTGTCGATGATCTGGCGGCGAACCTCCTCGGTGAAGTAATCGGCGGCGAAGAGATAGGAGCCAGAGCGATGGAGGTTGACGCCGAGCGGCTGCTTCTTGGCGTTGTCGCCCTCCTCCCGGCTGACGTAGCCGTTCTCCATCATCCGGTCGATGACGTAGTTGCGGCGGTCGATGGCCGTCTTGGTGTCGCTGAACGGATCGTAGTTCGCCGGTCCCTTCACGATGCCGGCGAGATAGGCCATCTCGGCGACCGTCAGCTCGTTGACGGACTTGTTGAAGTAGGTCAGCGCCGCGCCGGCGATTCCGTAGGCGTTGTAGCCGAAATAGATTTCGTTGAGGTAGAGCTCGAGGATCCGATCCTTGCTGTAGGCGTGCTCGATCCGCAGCGAGAGGATCGCTTCCTTGATCTTGCGGGCATAGGTCTGGTCGGAACTCAGCAGGAAGTTCTTGGCGACCTGCTGTGTGATCGTCGACGCTCCGACGAGCCGCCGGCCCGAGCCGAGGTTCTCGACGTTGACCACGACCGCCCGCAGGATGCCGGCGATGTCGATGCCCGGGTGCGAATAGAAGTTCTTGTCTTCGGCCGACACGAAGGCCGCCTTGACGCGATCGGGAATGGCCTGGATGGGCAGGTAGAGCCGGCGTTCGCGCGCATATTCGGCCATCAGCGAACCGTCGTCGGCGTGGAAACGCGTCGCGACCGGCGGCTCGTAGTTGTTCAGCACCTCGTAATCCGGGAGGTCCTTGGCAATATTGCTGACGTAGAGGGCCACGACCCCTACCACGAGGAAGAACAGGACGGCACCGATGCCGAAGAAATATCCGATGAACCTGATCATGCGCTAAGAACCATCTGTTCCGCCGCTTCCACCGCGCAGGCTCGGGGGCGGCTCCGCCGGCTGGACTCGGATCCCTCGTACGGCGGACCTTTTGCAGCCGGAGCGTGGGTGTCTACACAAAAATCGACCGTACGCAAGCCGGTTCGCGCCGACCTGCCGCCCTCGAGGCAGCCGAAAACCTCTACCACATATCAGTTCCGGCTCGCCAATACCGTCGACCGGTAGCGCAGTATCGACGAAGCCATGAGCTTCGCGACATCGCTCCGCCATGTGGGATCGTTCAGAAGCTTCTCGTCCGCCTTGTTCGACAGGTAGCCGAGCTCGACCAGCACGGAGGGCACGTCGGGCGCCTCCAGCACGCGGAAGCCGGCGTAGCGGTGGGGATTGTTGATCAACCGGATCTTGCCGTCGAAGGCCGAGACGATCTTGTTGGCCAGCCCTATGGAGAAGACCTGGGTCTCCCGCCTCGTCAGGTCCATCAGAATGTCGGCGACGCCCTTGGGTTCTTCCTTCGCCGTGACGCCCGCGACCGCATCGGCCTTGTTCTCGTCTTCCGCGATCGCCTGGGACAGACGGTCGGACGCCTTGTCGGAGAGGGTGTACACCGTCGCTCCGCGGATCCCCTTGACGGAAATCGTGTTGGCGTGGATCGAGATGAAGAGATCGGCATTGTTGCTGCGGCCGACCTCGACGCGATCGGCCAGGCTGACGAAGTCGTCGCTCGTGCGCGTCATGACCACATGGACGTCTTCCGCCCTGAGATCGGTCGCGAGCTGCTTGCCGAAAGCCAGGGTCACGTCCTTCTCGAGGGTGCCGCTCACGCCGACGGCACCGCTGTCGATCCCGCCATGGCCGGGATCGATGACGACGGTGAAGGCGTGGGCGCGACCGGCCTTCGGCGAGACCGACGCAGTCGAATCCGTCGCGTCGGCGTTCTTTTCCGACCAGGTCTCCGACTTAACCAGTTTTGTGAAGTCTTGCTGTGAAACGGCTGCGATATCTAGGATAAGCCTGGAATTCTTTCCCGTCTCCCCCGGATCGAAGCGCTTCAGGTCGACCCGTGCCGGCGCCTTGGTCTGAAGGACGATCCTCGATCGTCCCGGGCCCATCGCGCCGTACCGGATGCTGTCGAAGAGGCCGCGGGGAGCGAGTGCGTCCTTCTGAAGCGCGAAGGCCGTCGCCGGGAGGTCGACGAGGATCCGGGGCGGCGAATCGACATAATGCACGGAAATGTCGGGACGGCGGTCGAAATCCATGACGAGCCGGGAGCGGTGGTCGTCGCCGGCCACGCGCGCCGAGAACGCCACGATGGGCTCGGCCCGCGCGATCGTCGAACCCGTTGCGACGATTGCGGCGAGCGCCAGCAGGAAGATGGCGGCCCGTCGTATTCCGCAGCGCCACGGAGCCCCCGCGCGGCCGACACCGCGCCCCGCAGCCGCGCGAGATGGGGTCCGATCGCTCTGCGCCATGGCCCGTGGCCCGGGTCGGTTGCTGTGCATGTCTCTCCGCCGGCATCCTTTGCGGCATGACGCGACGAGGCGATGGTCGCGCGCCGTCGATCCGTCATAGCCGCTTCGCTTCGCCACTTCGACCCCCCTTATTTCTTTTCCCTTGCCAGAAACCGGGCCAGAACATAAAAGCAAGTCGAGGATAAGGCGTATTGACGGGATAGGAATTTCTGTTGACGGGCGGCCGCCCCTTTTCTTCGGAGAGTTCGGCGCCAGGCAAGATTCCATCCGTCGTCCAACAACGCCGGTTCCTCGACGGTGAATTGTAAAGGTCAGGCGTGCCTGAGCGGACCGCGGCGGCAGTTGCTGCCGCCCCGGACAGCCCAGGGCCGGTTTCATCTTCATCGGGCCGTTTCGGCCCAGTTTGTATTGGCAACTCGTTTGGAATGTCGATCGGAATGAAGGGATATTTCGGAAAGGCGAACGGACGCGTGTCCCGGCATGATGCCGCCTTCCTGCCCCGTTTCGGACAACGAACGGCTGCCCAATTGTCCGGCAGAGCAATGATCCCGGCGACGTCGTCACGGCCTGATGGGCGGCGGCGGGGCGGCATTGCTTGCCGAGGAGCACATCTTCCATGGCAGAGAAAATGCTTATCGACGCGTCTCACGAAGAAGAGACTCGCGTCGTCGTCGTACGCGGAAACCGCATAGAGGAATTCGACTTCGAGTCGCAGCACAAGAAGCAGCTGCGCGGGAACATCTACCTGGCGAAGGTGACGCGCGTCGAGCCGTCCCTGCAGGCGGCGTTCGTCGACTACGGCGGTAACCGCCACGGGTTCCTCGCCTTTTCGGAAATCCACCCCGACTACTACCAGATCCCCCTCGCCGACCGGCAGGCGCTCCTGCAGGCCGAGGCGGAGGCCGAGCAGGCGGAAGCCGACGAGGAGAACGACGATTCTCCTCCGGAGGCCGTTGCAGACGCGGCCGCGGAGAAATCCGAATCGAAGGAAGCCAAGCCGAAGGCGAAGAGCCGGCGAAGCCGGACGCGCAAGAAGCCGAAAGAGCCCGCCGAATCGGCGGACGCCGACTCGGACTTGAATGTGGACGGCGCGGAGGCCGCCTCCCCGTCCGATGCCGCTCCGGGGGGCGACGAGCCGGCAGAGCCCGCCGAGAATCACGAGGCGGACGACGAGACCGGCAGCGGCCCGAAGGAAATGCTTGCCGAGGTCGATACCGACAGCGTCTCGGAAAAGATCGACCCGGACCGGATGGCGGCCGAGGATATCGAGACGGGGTCTTCCTCCCACTCGAAGGGCGGCAGGTCGCGGCACGACGACGACGAGGATGAGGACACGAACGGCGAGAGCGGAAAGGTGGAATCCGTGGGCGCCGAGGACGCCCTGGAGGAACTGCCCGACCGTTCCCAGCGCAAGCCGCGCAAGCAGTACCGCATCCAGGAAGTCATCAAGCGCCGCCAGATCCTGCTCGTCCAGGTGGTCAAGGAGGAGCGCGGTAACAAGGGCGCCGCGCTGACGACCTATCTGTCGCTTGCCGGCCGATACTCGGTCCTGATGCCGAACACCGCCCGCGGCGGCGGCATCTCGCGCAAGATCACCAACCTGCAGGATCGCAAGCGCCTGAAGGAAATCGCCCGGGAACTGGAAGTTCCGCAAGGCATGGGCGTGATCCTGCGCACCGCCGGCGCGAACCGCACGAAGGCGGAGATCAAGCGCGACTTCGAATACCTGATGCGGTTGTGGGAGAATGTGCGCAGCCTCACTCTCACCTCGACGGCGCCGACCCTCGTCTACGAGGAAGGCAGCCTGATCAAGCGTTCGATCCGCGACCTCTACAACAAGGACATCAGCGAAATCATCGTCTCGGGCGAAGACGGCTACCGTGAAGCCAAGACGTTCATGAAGATGCTGATGCCGAGCCACGCGAAGGTCGTTCAGCCGTTCCGGGACATCCACCCGATCTTCGCCCGCTCCGGGATCGAGGCACAGCTGGACCGGATGCTGCAGCCGCAGGTCACGCTCAAGTCCGGCGGCTACATCATCATCAACCAGACGGAGGCGCTGGTCGCCATCGACGTCAACTCGGGCCGCTCCACCAAGGAGCACTCGATCGAGGACACTGCGCTTCAGACCAACCTGGAGGCCGCCGACGAAGTGGCGCGCCAGCTCAGGCTTCGCGACCTGGCCGGGCTGATCGTCATCGACTTCATCGACATGGAGGAAAAGCGCAACAACCGGTCGGTCGAGAAGAAGCTGAAGGATTGCCTGAAGCACGATCGCGCCCGCATCCAGGTCGGGCGGATCTCCCATTTCGGCCTTCTGGAGATGTCGCGCCAGCGGATTCGCGCCAGCGTGCTCGAAAGCACCACGCAGGTCTGCGAGGTCTGCGGCGGGACGGGCCATGTCCGGTCGAAATCCTCGGTCGCGCTCCACTGCATTCGCGGCATCGAGGAATACCTGCTCAAGAACACGACGCACAATATATCCGTCCGCGCGCGGCCGGAGATCGCGCTCTATCTGCTCAACCAGAAGCGCGACACGATCGTCGACCTGGAGAAGCGATTCGGCCTGTCCATCGTCATCGAGGCGGACGAGCACGTCGGAACCCAGCATTTCCGGGTCGAGCGCGGCGAAGCCGTCGAGGAGCCGGTCAAGATCGACCAGATCGTGCACTACGATTCCGGCCTGGACGACTTGGACGACGACGTGGACGAAGCCATGGACGAGGCCGAGGAGGACTTCGGCGAAACCACGACGCACGAGGGCCAGGACGATGGCTCCGGCGGCGGGCAGAAGCGCAAGCGGCGTCGCCGGCGTCGCGGCGGCCGGACGGGTGAAGCAGGCGCCGACGACAGCGGCTCTCAGGACAACGACGAGTCCGTCTCCACCGCCCGTACCGAGGATTCGGATGACGACGAGGAGGGCCGCCAGCGCAAGCGCAGGCGGCGCGGCAAGCGTGGCGGGCGCCGCAAGCGCGGTGCCGGCGACGAGCACGAGCACGAGCATCCGTCGTCGGACGACCGGGCTGCAGCCGCAGACGGACCGTCCGAGGACGAAAGAAGCGAGCCTGCGGCCCCGGCCCAGGATGACGAGCCGGCCGAGCCGGCCGTGGCCGCCTCCGACGAGGCTGGCGCGGTAGCCGACGACGACGGCGTCTCCGAAACGCAGGAAGCCGTCGAGGCCAAGCCCAAGCGCCGGCGCGGTGGAGGCCGCAAGGCAGCCGCGAAGAAGGACGAGGAGACGCCGGCCGTGTCCGAAGCGGCGGAAGGCGAATCGAATGCGCCGAAGCCGGTAGAGGAGACGCCGGAAGCGCCCCCCTCCTCCAACTCGTCCCGCCGGGACGACAAAGTCGCCAGCGAACCGGTGCTGACCTCCACGTCGACCGCTTCGGACGACAAGGGCAAGCCCGAAAAGCCCAAGAAGGCCGGCTGGTGGCAAAGGCGGGGCTTCTTCTGATCTGACGATTCGCAGACCGAAGAGCCGGCCGGCGGCGACGCCCGGCCGGCTCGGTGCGTCAGGCCCATCCTCACGTCGCCGACCCCGGTTTCGTGCCGACGCAATGCCGGACGGAAAACCGGGATTCACTTTTTCTGGACCTGATTTTTCCTCACGCAGGTCAGGACGGAGAACCGGGGTCCACTTTCGGAAAAGCTCCAAGCCAGCGCGCGATCCGGTCCGTCGCCTCTGCGATATCGTCCGGGCTGCCGGCGTAAGAGAGGCGCATGGTGCGGTGGCCGTCCACCGGGTCGAAGTCGCCGCCCGGGGTGGCCGCCACGTCGATGGCCTCCAGCATCTCGTAGGCGAAGGCCATGCTGTCGTTGCTGTAGCGGGAAACGTCCACATAGGCATAGAACGCACCGTCCATCGGCGAGGCGATCTCGAGACCCAGTTCGGGAAGCCGGCCGGCGAGGAACCGGCGGTTCCGGTCATAGCCCTCGCGCACCGCGTCCAGTTCCTCCCGCCCCTCGAACGCGGCCTCGGCGGCGATCTGGGATATTTCCGGGGCGCTGATGTAGAGGCTCTGCGCCATGCGTTCCACCGGCCTCACCAGCGAGGGCGGCAGGACCATCCAGCCGATTCGCCAGCCGGTCATGCAATAGTATTTGGAGAAGGAGTTGATCACGACGGCTTCGTCGCTCAATTCGAGGGCGCTGACGTCCTCTCCGACGAAGTTCAGGCCGTGGTAGATCTCGTCCGAGATGAAAGCGATGGAATTGTCGGAACAATAGGCGGCGAGCTCGGCGAGCGCGTCCCTGCCGGTGACGGTGCCCGTCGGGTTGGCCGGGCTCGCAAGAAGGACGCCGGCCAGCCGCTTGCCGCTCGCGGCCTGTTCGGCCTCGAGGGCGGCGGGCGTAAGGGTGAAGGGATCGGCGCCGCCGACTGCGATTTCCACGGCCGTCAGGCCGAGCATCGCCAGGATGTTCCGGTAGGCTGGATAGCCCGGCCGGGTTATGGCGACGCGATCGCCCGCATTGAAAAGCGCGAGAAAGGCGAGATTGAACGCGGCCGAGGACCCTGTCGTGACGGCGATCCGGTCGAGCGCAACGTCGATGCCGTGCCGGGCCGCGTAATGTCGGGCGATCGCCGCCTTGAGGCCGCGCCGCCCGAGCGCATCCGTATAGCCGATGCGGCCGGCATCCAGTGCCGCGCGGGCCGCCTCGAGCGCCGTGCGCGGCGCGGGATGGGCTGGCTGGCCCACCGCCAGCGAAATGACCGGGCGGCCGCCCTCGGCGCGCCGGGTCGCCTCGGCAAGAACGTCCATTGCATGAAAGGGCTCGACCTTGCTGCGTCTCGAAACGGAAATCACGTCTTTCACCGCCCCCTGTGGGTCATGCCCAACAATTGCCGGATTGGTGACGCGATCACAATCCCGTTAGTCCGTCTTTTGCGGCGGCCGGCGGATTTTGACGCGTGCGGCGGCACCGCTATGGTGCGTCGAGGAGATAATCGATGAGTCTGCCCACCCGCCCTTCGGCCACAGCCCGGTTGCTGTTCGCGGCACCCTTTCTCGTGACCGTCGTTGCCGCGACCCTGATGCAGCAGGTCCGGCCGGCCCGGGCCGCCGCCGTCAACGTCGTGCGCGATGCCGAGATCGAGGGCCTGCTGAAGGACTATGCGCGCCCGATCTTCAAGGCGGCCGGACTGTCGCGGCGCGGCCTGCAGGTGGTTCTCGTCGACGACCCGCATTTCAACGCCTTCGTCGACGGGCGCAGGATCTTCGTCGACACGGGGACGATCATGGAGGCGGAGACCCCGAACGAGGTCATCGGCGTGATCGCGCACGAGTGCGGCCACATCGCCGACGGCCATCAGCAGAGATTGCGCGAACAGATCGCGCGTGCGCAGACCCTCAGCGTCGTCGGCGGCCTGCTCGGCATGGGCGCCGTGGCCGGCGGTGCCGTGGCCCACAGCCGCGGAGCCGCTTCCGCCGGCATGGGCATGGCGGTGAGTTCGGGCTCGATCGCCGGGCGTTATCTCTTGAGCTACCGGCGCTCGGAGGAAATGAACGCCGATCAGGCCGCCGTGCGTTTTCTCAACGCGACGCACCAATCGGTTGCCGGCATGCTGAAGACCTTCGAGCGGTTTTCCCGCCAGAACGCGCTCGCCGGCGTCAACACCAGCCCGTACGAACTCAGCCACCCGCTTCCGCAGGAGCGGATCGACCTGCTCAGCCGACTGGCCCACAAGAGCCCCTATTTCGACCGGAAGGACCCGCCGCAACTCCAGGAGCGGCACGATCTCGCCCGCGCGAAGATCGCCGCCTACTCGGGCGGTTCCGCAAAGGTCGCCCAGATCTTCCGCGACCGGCCGCGCAGCCTTGCCGCCCGCTACGGGCTGGCGATCGGCGCCCATCTGGCAGGCGACACGCGCAGCGGACTTTCACGGCTGGAAGGCTTGATCCGGGAGCGACCCTCCAATCCCTATTTCCGGGAAATGGACGGGGAGATGCTTTTGACGGAGGGGCAGGCCGCGAAGGCGGCGGACGCATTCGGGCGGGCCCTCTCGCTTCATCCCGACGAGCCGGGGCTCATCCGTGCGCGCCTCGGTTTCGCGCTGCTCCAGACCGGACGGAAGGCCGACCTGTCCCGCGCGATCTCCTACCTGAAATCGGGCGTGGAGGAAGAGCCGGACAATTTCACCGCCTATCGCGTACTGTCGCAGGCCTACGGCCGGGCCGGAGAGTTGGGCGAGGCACAGCTCGCCCTTGCCCAGGGGTACTTCCGCGCCGGCAACAGGCGGCAGGCCCAAGTTTTCGCCGTGCGCGCGCAACAGAGCCTGCAAAAGGGGACGCCGGCATGGCTGCGCGCCGACGACATATTGCAGGCGGCGAAATGATATCGTAACCGGCAGCCGGCCGGCATGGCGTCCCGGCAGGGAAAGGACGCCGATCGCCGTGCGAGAAACAAGGATCGACCCGCAATGAACAAACTCCTCACCGCCGCCGTCCTGGGTGTGGCCGTCGTCCTGGCTGCGCTGCAGCCGGCGGCAGCTTTCGATCCCGGCAACAAGGCCGACCTCGAAAAATTCATCCACGACTATCTCGTCGGCCATCCCGAAGTCCTTCTGGAGGCGCAGGACGCGCTTCAGGCCAAGCAGCAGAAGGCACAGCGCAGTCACGACCGGGCCGTGATCGAGCGTAACCGGAAGGAGATCTTCGACGGCAAGGGCGATCTCGTCCTCGGCAACCCCAAGGGCGACGTCACGGTCGTCGAACTGTTCGACTACAACTGCCCCTACTGCAAGCATGCCGTCAGCGACATGAACGCCCTCATCGACGGAGACCCCGGCATCCGCTTCGTCTTGAAGGAATTCCCGATCCTCGGGCAGGACTCGGTCGCGGCGAGCCGGGTCAGCATCGCGTTCCAGATGATCGCTCCGGACAAGTTCAAGCAGTTTCACAACGACCTGATGTCCAGCCGCACCCGGGCGAGCGGCGATGTCGCCTTCAAGATCGCCGCGACCTACGGGGTGGACAAGGAGGCTCTGAAGCAGAAGCTGGACGATCCCGCGATCGACGCGAGGATCAAGCAGACCTACGCGCTAGCCGACAAGCTCAACCTGACCGGCACGCCGTCCTATATCGTTGGCGACGAAGCGATGGCGGGGGCCGTGGGAGCGCAGACGCTGGAGCAGAAGGTGTCCAACATGCGCAAGTGCAACAGCACGGCCTGTTGAGAAACGACGAAAACCCCGGACCTGCTTCATGATTTGTTGACTATATGGGGGGAAGCTCCTCCGGTGGAAATGAGCGCTTTTCTCGCCTTGATCTCTTGCTTATAAGTCTGCCCGGATTTGAGTTCCGGCATTCAGCGAGCTAAGGATGCCTGCGCGGCGCATGGATCCGGCGGGACACGACGGTCCGCTTGTCCGTTCGACGGTGAAACAAAGGAAAATGCGGACGGCCGGGTGGATCGGCCCAACGCGTCCGACGAGCAAAAAAGGAAAAGGGGCAAACCCGATGGCGATCAAGAAAGGCGGTGTGGATCAGGCGCTGATACGCGATCTCGCGAATATCCTGACGGAGACCGATCTCACCGAAATCGAAATCGAGCAGGAAGACCTGCGCATACGTGTCTCGCGTGCCGGCACGTCCCAGGTCGTTCATGCGGCGGCTCCCCCGCCGGCGCAGGCGCCGGCTCCGGCCGCAGCGCCCGCGGCGCCTGCCGAAGACAAGCCCTCCGCCGCCAGGAAATCCGTGAACTCCCCGATGGTCGGCACGGCCTATCTCGCGGCGTCGCCAGGGTCCCGTCCGTTCGTCGAGGTCGGCCAGTCGATCAAGGAAGGCCAGACGATCCTCATCATCGAGGCCATGAAGACGATGAACCAGATCCCCTCGCCGCGATCCGGCACGGTCGTCGACATCCTGGTCGAGGACGGTCAGCCCGTCGAATATGGCGAACCCCTCATCGTCGTCGAGTAAGGCGCCGCAATGTTCCAGAAAATTCTCATTGCCAACCGTGGCGAAATAGCGCTGCGCGTCCTTCGCGCCTGCAAGGAACTCGGCATCGCGACCGTCGCCGTGCATTCGACGGCCGACCAGAACGCGATGCATGTGCGCCTGGCCGACGAGAGCGTCTGCATCGGCCCGCCCCCCTCGCGCGAGAGCTATCTGAACATCCACCAGATCGTCTCGGCTTGCGAGATCACCGGCGCGGACGCCGTTCATCCCGGCTACGGCTTCCTTTCCGAAAATGCGAAATTCGCGGACATACTCGAAGCCCACGGCCTGACCTTCATCGGCCCGACGGCGGAACACATCCGCATCATGGGCGACAAGATCACGGCGAAGAGGACGGCGGAAGAACTCGGCATACCCGTCGTTCCGGGCTCGCCGGGGGGCGTCTCGGACGATCGCTCGGCCGCGCGGATCGCCGCCGACATCGGCTATCCGGTGCTGATCAAGGCCACGGCGGGCGGCGGCGGGCGCGGCATGAAGGTCGCCCGCAACGAGGAGGAGCTCTCCCTCGCCCTTTCCACCGCTCGTTCTGAGGCGCTCTCGGCTTTCGGCAACGACGAAGTCTACATGGAGAAGTACCTCGCCAAGCCGCGCCACATCGAGATCCAGGTGATGGGCGACGGTGCCGGCAACGCCATCCACCTCGGCGAGCGCGACTGCTCCTTGCAGCGCCGGCACCAGAAGGTATGGGAAGAGGCCAACTCCCCGGCCCTCAACCGCAGCCAGCGCATGGAAATCGGCGAGATCTGCGCCCAGGCGATGAAGAAGATCAGCTATCGCGGCGCGGGCACAGTCGAATTTCTCTATGAGAACGGCGAATTCTATTTCATCGAAATGAACACCCGGCTGCAGGTCGAGCATCCGGTAACGGAGGCGGTGACCGGCATCGATCTCGTCCACGAGCAGATCAGAATTGCTTCGGGCGGCGGCCTTTCGCTGACGCAGGACGAAGTGCGCTTCAACGGCCACGCCATCGAATGCCGGATCAACGCCGAAGATCCCAGGACCTTCGCGCCCTCGCCCGGCCTGATAACGCACTATCACACGCCGGGCGGCCTCGGTGTCCGCGTCGATTCCGGCGTGTATCAGGGCTATTCGATCCCGCCCTACTACGACAGCCTGATCGGGAAGCTGATCGTTCACGGGCGCACGCGCGTCGAATGCATGATGCGGCTGAGGCGCGCGCTGGGCGAATTCGTCATCGACGGCATCAACACGACGATACCGCTCTTCAGCGAGCTGCTCGCCAACCCCGACATCGCCAATGGCGACTACGATATCCACTGGCTCGAGAATTTCCTGGCGGAAGGTGGGAACGCGCCGGCCTGAGCGGATTCGCGGCGGTCATTCTTTCGCCGGACTGGCATGTTGGCCTGCGACACTCTAGATCTGCCGAAGACAGTTCGGACAGATGGCAGGATGACGGGCCGCAACAACGACCGACGACAGGAAATCACCCCGCAGCTTCTGCTGAAGGCGTATAGCTGCGGCCTCTTTCCCATGGCCGAATCGGCTGACGATCCGGAACTCTTCTGGGTCGAACCGGAAATGCGCGGCGTCATTCCCCTCGACGGGTTCCATGTGCCGCGCAGCCTTGCCAAGGTCATCCGCAGCAAGCGTTTCGAGATCAGGACGGACACCGCGTTCGACGACGTGATGACGGAATGCGCGGCATCGACGCCCGATCGCCCGTCGACCTGGATCAATGTCACCATCCGGCGGCTCTATGCGGATCTCTTTCGTCTCGGTCACGCGCACACGGTGGAGGCGTGGCGCGAAGGCCGGCTGGTGGGCGGGCTCTACGGCGTCTCGCTCGGCTCGGCATTCTTCGGCGAGAGCATGTTCTCGCGGGAAGCGAATGCATCGAAAGTCTGCCTCGCCTTCCTCGTCGGCCATCTGAAGGAGCGCGGCTTCCGGCTGCTCGACACGCAGTTCACCACCGAGCACCTGAAGCGCTTCGGGGCGATCGACGTGCCGCGCCGCAAATACGACGCGCTGCTCTCGGCGGCCCTCGACGGGCCTCCCGCGATCTTTTGATCCCCAAAAGCGCATTTCCCGTATAATTCGATCGCTTCTTGCCGGCTGATATCGAAAGTGACCGCCGAAGCGGAACAGGAAAGCCGCTTTTCCGTTGCATGTTGCCAGCCCCGATCTCGTCCAAACGATAGGAACTGAACATGGAATTCCGCAAAACCCTCCTTCTTTCGGCGGCGATACCGCTGATGACGCTGCCGTTGACGCTTCCCACCCACGCCAAGGCAGCAGAGCGCCACGCCACGGCCGGAGACATCGTCGTCGCGCAAGCCGATCCCACCGGCGACCAGAAGGACGACAAGCGGAAGAAGCATCACGGCGAGAAGCACGGCAACGGCCAGAACGAGGGTCGGAATGCCGAGAAGCCCGCCGCCGGCGATCAGCAGGGGCAGGCCAAGAAGAAGCCCGAAGCGAACGGCGGCCAGAGCGCCGGCCAGCCACCCGCAAAAGCAGCCCCTTCGAACGACAACGCCTCCCAGACCGAGCAGAAGCAGGCGCCGGGCCAGAAGCAGGCACCGAGCGGCGGGGCCGATCAGAAGGCCGCACAGCCCGAGCCGAAAAAGGACCAGGCCCGGCATGAGAGGAAGCGGCAAGCCGAACCGAAGCAGGCGGTGCAGCCCGACCAGGGCAAGCAGAATTCCGATGCTTCGACGGCCGAAGGCGACCATTCCAAGAAGCGGCACTCCGATCGGCGCGCCAAGGAGGGTTCGGACCAGCAGAACGGCGAGACGCCGAAGAAGCCTTCCGCCCAGGAAAAAGCCGTGAAGACGGAGCCGGCGAAGCCGAAGCAGGAAGATGCCGCCAAGCCGGCCGCTACGGAAACCAAGCCGGCCGCTACGGAGAAGTCGAACGCCCAGGCGACCGACAAGAAGGCACAACCGCCCAAGCAGGACAACGCCGGCGACGCGGCGACCCCGAAATCCACCAACGAGGCCGCGGCGCCGAAAAAGTCCGAACCGGATCGGCAGGGCGACAACGCCGCGAAGCATCGGAAGGGCGGGTCCAGGCAGGATGCGCAAAAGCAGCCGATACCCGCGGAGCCCGAGAAGAACGCGGCCGTGCCCGCCGCCAAGGGCGGGCAGCCCGAGCGGTTCAAGGGGGCGAACGGGGCGCCGGTGCTCGATAGCGCGAAGGAAGCGGCCCCGGCCGACAAGCAGCCGAACGGCGCGGCAAATACGCAAGGCCAGGCCCGTACGCAAGACAAGGCCGTCTCGACGTCTCCCGACGCCGGCAGCAAGACCACGATCACAGAGACCAGGCAGCCGGTGACGATCCAGTCTGCCGAAAAGGTCAAGGGCCAGCAGGTGAAGGAGCCGCCGAAGTTCCGCCTGCCGCAGGATGCGAAGGTGGAAAAGCGGACCAACAATCGGGTCATTCTCAATATCGACAACCGCACCGTGATCGAGAACAACGACTACGGCCGGATCGCCAGGCATGCGCGTGACGTGCGCTACGAGACACTGTCGAACGGACGGACCCGCCAGGTGGTCGTTCGGCCGAACGGTGTGCGCATCATCACGATACGCAACGAGTACGGCGACATCGTCCATCGCTCGCGCATCGACCGGGACGGACACGAAATCGCACTCATCTACACGCCTGACGGCGATCGGCGCGACCGCAGGTTCTATCGCGATCCCGCCCTCGATCTTCCGCCGATCCGGTTGAACGAACCGGTCGACGAATACGTCCTGGAGGGCCGCCACGCCGACGAGCGTCAGTATGTGACCTTCCTGGAGAAGCCGCCGATCGAGCGCGTTCGCCAGGTCTATACGCTCGATCAGGTTCGCTATTCGGCCCGTCTGCGTGACATGATGCCGAGGATCGATCTCGACACGGTCACCTTCCCGAGCGGCAGCGCCGACATCGGCCCTCGGGAGGCGCAGTCCCTGCAGATGCTTGCCGATGCGATCCTCTCCGTACTGCGGAAGGATCCCGGACAGGTCTTCCTAGTCGAGGGGCACACCGACGCCGTCGGTTCGGCGCAGTCGAACCTCATCCTGTCGGACGAGCGTGCCGAGTTGGTCGCCAGCGTCCTCACCCAGGACTTCGACGTTCCTCCCGAGAACCTGGTCACCCAGGGCTATGGCGAGCAGTACCTGAAGGTCGACACCGAGGGTGCGGAACGAGCGAACCGCCGGGTGACGGTGCGCCGCATCACGCCGCTCGTTCGGCCGGTCGCCCAGAAATAGGGCGTAGCGAAACCGTCGCCACAAGAACGGGCCGCCCGGTGCGGCCCGTTTTCGTGCGCCGTGCCGGAGCCGGGTGGGCTTCACGGAATCGCGGACCGTAGCTCATTGTCTTTACGCGCTTCCCACTTTTCCTGGAAGCCTGATTCCTTTTTACGCGCTTCCGGACGGAAAACAGGTTTCCACTTTTCCTGGAAGCGCTCTATTTCTCGGAGGTTCGGGCGCTGGAGTCCGGCGGCGGCACGCTGGACGTCATCCTGCAGGTCTTGAGCCAGACGTCGTAGACCGGATGCTCGATCGCATTCAGGCCGGGCGAGTCGGCGAACATCCAGCCGGTGAAGATCCGCTTGATGTTCCGGTCCAGGGTGATCTCGTCGACCTCCACGAAGGCGTCCGTCTTCGGGGCTTCCGTGTCGTCGCGGCTGTAGCAGACCTTGGGCGTGACCTGGAGCGCGCCGAACTGGACGGTTTCGTTGATGTAGACGTCGAACGAGGTCGTTCGCCCGGTGATCTTGTCCAGGCCCTGGAAGACGGCGACCTTGTTGGCGATGCGGGCCGCCTCGGCCGGCTTCGGGAAAAACGACAGCATCGCGACGGCCGCGGCGGCCAGGATCGCCGCCGGCCTTCCGGGCTGCAATGCGCCGGCACCCGTTCCCGCCGCGGCGGACCTGCTTCTGCAGAGGCCCTCTACCGATCCGCCCACGCCCTCAGCCTCCGGAAATGACACTATCTTATGACTTGGGCGTCCACGCGTCGTAGTCGCCGGTCACCCTCGGCCGGTGACCGAGGTTGAGCATCGAGCCCTTGGGACGATAGGCCGCCGGCGTTCCGGTGCCATTGGCCTTGTGCGGCTTTTCCCATGAACGGCTCTCGTAAGCCTGGTCGGGCGGCGCGACGTCGGTGCGATGGTGCATCCATCCGTGCCAGCCGGCCGGAATCGCCGAGGCTTCCGCGACGCCGTTGTAGATCACCCACCGGCGCGTGCGGCCTTCGGAGTCCGTGCCGCCCTCGTAATAGACATTTCCCAACTCGTCCTCGCCGACGCGCGCGCCGTGCCGCCAGGTGTGAAATCGCGTCCCCAGCGTCTGGCCGTTCCACCATGTGAAGAACTGGACGAAAAATTCCTTCATCGATCGCTCTCTCGCGGCTGCAACATGGCGCCGTTATGACGCCGGCGGCTCGCCTTGTCCATACCGCCGGAGGGCCGCGCTCTCATTTCAGCGGCAACTTGTAGCCGAGATGGGTCTGGCGGAACCCCAGCCGCTCGTAGAAGCGGTGGGCATCGACCCGATGCCGGTTGGTCATCAGGTGCACGAACGCGGCGCCTGCCGCCTCCGCCTGCTCGATGCAGAAGCGCATCATCACGTGTCCGATGCCGTTGCCTCTCAGATCGGGCCTGACGTGCACCGTCTGGATGAAGAGCGAGGTCGCCCCGCCTCCGCTCATGAATGTGAGCAAGGCGGTCTTGAACGTCCCGGCCACCACGCCGTCCCATTCGGCCACATACAGGTTTTCCATGGGGCTGTCGGCGATGCGCGCGAAGGCAACCTCATATCCGTCCAGCAATTTCGGATCGGCGCTGTCTCCGTGGCCGCCGACATCGTCCGCGGCGAGCAGTTCCGCGATGAGGGGAACGTCGCCGATTTCGGCAAGGCGGATCGCTATGCGGCCCGGGCCATCGTCGTTCGGCATCCTAGAAACCTCGCGCGAAGATCGGCTGCCACCTACCATTGTCGGCGTCCGATTCCCAATATTGCCAATATCGAGTCGGAACATGTTCCCTCAAGCTGCATTGTCAAAACAAAAACGCAGCAAGGGAAGCGTCATGAGCCAGAAAGCTGACAAGGTCGGCCTGGACGAACGGGTCGTGGACTACAGCGACCCCGCCCAGCTGCCGCACGAGCCCAAGCCTCGCACGCAACGCAAGGACACGGGTGAATTCGTCGCCGCAGGCGTTGCAGCGGGAATGCTGATCGTCGGGGGCTTCGTCTATGCCGGATACGCGACGAGCAGTGTCGCGCCTCCGTCGCAGGGTCTTCAGGGATCGGCCGTCGCGATCGCCAACAAGTAGGCCGGCGGAGAACGACCGTTCACGGCTTCTTACGCCGTGATCGGAAACGTTGGCCGCTCCCGCGGAACGCGAAGCATCTGTTTTCGTTTCTTCTTCGTACTCGCAAGAGAGAGGAAGAAACCATGGTTGAACGTCCGAACGATCCCACCGATCCGACGCGGCCTGAACTCGATCCGGAAGGCCGGCCCCTGCCGCCCGGCGGGAGCGTGGTGACGCCGCCGCCGACCCCCGGTCGCGGAAGCGGCCTCTTCGTGGCGGCGATCGTCGTCCTGTTGCTGATCGTCGCCGGCGTCTTCTATGCCAGCGGTCCGTCGACGACCGGCGCCAACGCGCCCCAGCAGGCGCAGTCGCAATCCACGAAGCCCTCGGACAGCATGACCACGGGCAGCACGACCAAGGCCCCCGCGCAGCCTGCCCCGAAGGCGCCGGCGGCCAACAGCCCGGCCACGCCCGGCACGAACGGCGCCGCGGGCACGACCCCGAACCCGCAGTAACGGTCGGTCGCAGCCAGATATGCAGCGGGCCGCCCTCGGGCGGCCCTTTTCTTTCCGGGCTCGAGACGGAAAACCGGTTTCCGCTCTTCGATCCGGCCTCAGTCGATACCGAGTTTCTGCCGGACCAGATCGTTGACGGCCTGGGGATTTGCCTTGCCCTGGGTTGCCTTCATCACCTGTCCGACGAACCAGCCCGCCAGGGTCGGCTTGGCCTTCGCCTGCTCGACTTTCTCGGGGTTCGCGGCGATCACCTCGTCCACGGCGGCTTCGATCGCGCCGGTGTCGGTCACCTGCTTCATGCCGCGTCTTTCGACGATTTCGGCAGGGTCCCCGCCCTCCTGCCAGACGATCTCGAAGAGATCCTTGGCAATCTTGCCGGATATCGTGCCCGCCTTGATGAGGTCGAGGATACTTCCGAGTTGATCGGCAGAAACCGGTGTCGTTTCAATCGTCTCGCCGGCTTTGTTCAACGCCCCCAACAGATCGTTGATCACCCAGTTCGCCGCCAGTTTCCCGTCGCGCCCGGCCGCGACCACCTCGTAATAGTCGGCAATGGCCTTTTCCGACACGAGGATGGAGGCATCGTAGACGGAAAGGCCGAGTGTCTCGACGAAGCGGCTGCGCTTGTCGTCCGGGAGTTCCGTCAGGCCGGCGGCCAGCTCTTCGACAAAGGCGTCGTCGAATTCCAGCGGCAGGAGATCGGGATCCGGGAAGTAGCGGTAGTCGTGCGCCTCTTCCTTGCTTCGCATCGATCGGGTCTCGCCCTTGCCGGGATCGAAGAGGCGCGTCTCCTGGTCGATGGTGCCGCCCTCCTCCAGGATCGCGATCTGGCGCCGGGCCTCGTATTCGATCGCCTGGCCGACGAAGCGGATCGAATTGACGTTCTTGATCTCGCATCGCGTCCCGAACGCGCCGCCAGGCTTGCGGACGGACACGTTGACGTCGGCGCGCATCGAGCCCTCGTCCATGTTGCCGTCGCAGGTCCCGAGGTAGCGCAGGATCGTCCGCAATTTCGTGAGATAGGCCTTCGCCTCGTCGGAGGAGCGCATGTCGGGCTTGGAGACGATCTCCATCAGGGCGACGCCCGAGCGATTGAGGTCGACATAGGACATGGTCGCGTGGCGATCGTGCATGGACTTGCCGGCGTCCTGCTCGAGATGGAGGCGCTCGATGCCGATCTCCGTCTCCTCGAAATTGCCCTGGCGGTCCGGCCCGACCGAGACGACGATCTTGCCTTCTCCGACGATCGGATCCTTGTATTGGGAGATCTGGTAGCCCTGCGGCAGGTCCGGGTAGAAATAGTTCTTGCGGTCGAAGATGGACCGCTTGTTGATCTTGGCCTTGAGGCCGAGGCCGGTGCGCACGGCCTGCCTGACGCATTCCTCGTTGATGACCGGCAGCATGCCGGGCATGGCCGCGTCGACCAGCGAGACATTGGCGTTCGGGGCCCGGCCGAATTCCGTCGATGCACCCGAGAACAGCTTGGAGGCGCTCGTGACCTGGGCGTGGACCTCCAGCCCTATGATCACCTCCCAGTCGCCGGTCGCGCCGGGAATGAAGCGTTTCGGATCGGGCGTGCGGGTGTCGATGATCGTCATTTCTTCCAACATTCTGCGGATTGCCTGGACGACTGGCTAGCCCAACCGGCGCGGCGTGACAAGCGGCGCGGCCGGGCGGCCGCGCCGGCGGAATTTCCCGTTCAGCCGGCGTCCCCGAGGAGCGAGCGGGCTTCTTCTCCGACGCTGCCCTCGAAGGGTTGCATTCCCGCCCGCCGGTACCAGTAGGCCGCGTTGCCGCTGTCGCCCTCGATCCTGTGGCAGAGCGCATGCAGCCGGTCGAATATCGCCTCCCCCTCGTGGGACTGCGCCAGCTCATGGGCGCGTTTCCAGGCGGCGCCCATGTTGAAATCGGCGGCGGCGAGCCCGTCGAGGGCTTCGCGCAGGCCGGACGAAGAACCTTCTGTCATCTCGATCATCCTTGCTGGCCGTGCTTGCTTCGGGTGGTCAGGGTAACGCACCGCCGCTACCGGCTACCACCATTTTTCGGGCGAGAAGCGGCCCGCCGCCTGTTCGATCACATGGGCCGTGCGGAACAGCGTTTCCTCTTCGAAGGCCCTGCCGATCAGCTGAAGGCCGAGAGGAAGCCCCTTTCCGTCGAGGCCGGCCGGCACGGCGATGCCCGGCAGTCCGGCCATGTTCACCGTGACGGTGAAGATGTCGTTCAAGTACATCTTCACCGGATCGGCGGCCATGTCCTGGTCGGCGATGCCGAAAGCCGACGAGGGCGTGGCCGGCGTGAGGATCGTGTCGATACCGGATGCGAAGGCGTCTTCGAAATCCTTCTTGATGAGCGTGCGGACCTTCTGGGCGCGCAGGTAATATGCGTCGTAATAGCCGGCCGACAGCACGTATGTCCCGATCAGGATGCGACGCTTGACCTCCGCGCCGAAGCCCGCCGAGCGGGTCTTCTCGTACATGTCGATGATGTCGTTGCCGTTGACGCGCAGGCCGTAGCGCACGCCGTCGTAGCGCGCGAGGTTCGACGACGCCTCCGCCGGCGCGACGATGTAGTAGGCCGGCAGGGCGTATGTCGTGTGCGGCAGGGAAATGTCGACGATTTCCGCCCCGGCGTCGCGCAGCCAGTCGATGCCCTTCTGCCAGAGTTCCTCGATGTCGTCCGGCATGCCCTCGACGCGGTATTCCTTCGGGATGCCGACGCGCATGCCCTTCACGGAGCCGCCGAGCGCGGCCTCGTAGTCCGGCACGGGACGGTCGACGGAGGTGGTGTCCTTGTCGTCGACGCTCGCCATCGCCTTGAGCATGATCGCGGCGTCGCGGACGTCGCGCGTGATGGGACCGGCCTGGTCGAGCGAGGAGGCGAAGGCGACGATGCCCCAGCGGGAGCAGCGGCCGTAGGTCGGCTTTATGCCGACCGTGCCGGTGAAGGCGGCCGGCTGGCGGATCGATCCGCCGGTATCGGTGGCGGTCGCCCCTGCGCAGAGGAAGGCGGAAACCGCGGTGGCGGAGCCGCCGGAGGACCCTCCCGGCACGAGGTCGAGGTTGGAGTTCCTGGCGCGCCACGGGTTTTTCACCGGGCCGTAATAGGAGGACTCGTTGGACGATCCCATGGCGAATTCGTCCATGTTGAGCTTGCCCAGCATGACGGCGCCTTCGTTCCACAGGTTCTGCGTCACGGTCGATTCGTAGCGCGGCTCGAACTTGTCGAGGATGTGGCTGCAGGCCTGCGTGTGGACGCCTTCGGTGGCGAAGAGGTCCTTGATGCCGAGCGGAATGCCCTCGAGCGCGCCCGCCTCGTTCGCGGCAAGCCTCGCATCCGATTCTCTGGCCATGGCGCGCGCCTTGTCGGCGGTGACGGCCACATAGGCATTGAGCGCCCCGTTTGCCGCGTCGATCGCGCTTAGGTAGGCTTCCGTCAACTCGGTGCTGGTGATCTCCCTGCCCTTCAGCTTGTCACGGGCTTCGGCGATGGTGAGGCGGGTCAGGTCGGTCATCGGGGTGTCTTCTTCTCGTAAGATCGAAATATCGGCGCTCTGGGCGCAGCTATCTTCTTTTACGCAATTCCGAACGGACAGCCGGTCTCCACCCGTCCCGGAAACGCTTCAATCGACTATTCCACGACCTTGGGAACAAGGAAGAAGTTTTCGTCGTGGACGGGCGCATTGCCGACGACGTCGTCCGCCTTGCCGCCGTCGGTGACGACGTCTTCGCGCTTCTTCATGGCCATCGGCGTCACCGACGTCATCGGCTCGACGCCCTCGACATCCACCTCGCCGAGCTGTTCCACGAAGCCGAGGATCGCGTTCAGCTCGCCCTCCATCCTCTTCGCCTCGTCGTCGGTGACCGCGATGCGGGCGAGATGGGCGACGCGCTTGACGGTGTCGATGTCGACGGACATGGGCTGGCTCCGGGAACGATGGGTTGTCAGCCCCGGCTATAGCCGCGCGGGCAGCCCATCGCAACTGCCGCCGGACAGCGAAATCGGCCGACCGGGCGGTTCGGCCGGCCGATCGTCCTCGTCAGAGCTCGAAGGGCTTGCCGATTTCCGGCACGAGCACCTTCGTGTCCGATCCTTCCATCCCCTTGACGAACCTGTCGGCTTTCTGGTCGATGATCGGGAACGAGCCGTAATGGCAGGGTATCGCGGTCTCGAACTTGAAGAAACGCCGGCATGCGAGCGCCGCGACCGCGCCGCCCATGGTGAAGCGATCGCCGACCGGGACGAGGGCGACCTGCGGTTCGTGCAATTCCTGAACCAGCGCCATGTCGCCGAAGATGTCCGTATCGCCCATGTGATAGAGCGTCTTGTCGTTCTCGAAGTGCAGCACCAGGCCGTTGGGATTGCCGAGATAGGTGTTGGAACCGTCCTCGCCGCCGAAGGACGACGAGTGGTGCGCCTGTGTGAACGTCACGGTGAAGCCGCCGCAATCGACCGTGCCGCCGGTATTCCCGGGATTTATCTTGCCCTGGTCGACGCCCTTGCCCACCAGGTACATGCATACCTCGAAGTTCGAAACGAGCATGGCGCCGCTCTTCTTCAGGATATCGAGCGAATTTCCGACATGATCGTTGTGGCCGTGGGTCAGGAGCAGATGGGTGATGCCCTCGCCCGGCCCCTCCCATCCGCCGGCCCAGGCCGGATTGCCCTCGAGGAACGGATCGATCATGATCTTCGCGTCGCCCGTCTCGACGCGAAATGCGGAATGTCCGTACCAGGTGATCTTCATTGGCGGGTTCTCCTCTTTGTGTCGTTGCTCCTCGCCAGGATATGGAGCACCGCCCGGAAATCGCAAAGGCCGGCTTCGAGCCATGACCATATCGACCGTCGAAGACCTCGCAACCATGCTCGACAGCACGATGACCGTCGCCGGTCTCGATCTCGGGACGCGCACGATCGGGCTCGCCGTCTCCGACCTTTCGCACCGCTTCGCCACGCCGCGACCGGTGGTACGCCGGACCAAGTTCGGCAAGGATGCCGAAGCCCTGCTGTCGGCCTTCCGCAAGGATCGCGTCGGCGCCGTCGTCATCGGCCTGCCGCTCAACATGGACGGGTCGTCCGGTCCACGCGCGCAGGCCACGAGGGCGTTCGTGCGCAACATGGGCGCGAAGACGGACCTGCCCTTCGTCTTCTGGGACGAGCGCCTTTCGACGGTCGCGGCCGAACGCGCCCTTCTGGAGATGGACGTGTCCCGCGCCGCGCGCGCGGGCCGCATCGATTCGGCGGCGGCCGCATTCATCCTTCAGGGGGTCTTGGACAGGCTTTCCGCGATGTCGAGGTCTTCGGGCTGACCGGTCCCCGGCCTTCGCCTCCTCCACCAGGCCCGGATCTCGCGGTGCCGTCTCAATGCGAGGAGGCCGAAGACGATTGCCGTGTCGAGGAGGATCGCCCGGAAGACGAGCGGCGGAACCTCGGCCGGGGGCATACCCAGCACATGGCCGTAGATGTCGAAGACGAGATCGTGCATCTGCCGGGAAAAGAAGAACGTCCCGAAGCTGATGTCGTAGAATGACAGGGTGTACCACGACCCGAGAAACGCGACCGGACCGGCCCAGAAGATCAGGATCCACTTCATCGCCCCGCCTCCCTTCCGGAAGGCAATTTGACGAGGCGCAGCATGACGTCGATGGCGTCGCGCAGTCCGCCATTGTCGTTCGCCGCATGCGGGTGACCCTCCGCCGGCCGGCCGAACACCGACCCGAGCGCCATCACGGACAGGATCAGCGCAGGCAGTTCCGCGGTCGAGAGAGCCGCGGCGCCGCCGGCAAGGTCCGGGAGCGCCAGGCCGGCGGCCCCGAGCGCTATGGCGAGCCCTGCGCCAAGGCCGAACAGCTGCCTGACCCTGCGCCCCGTTCGATCATGGAAGAACACCACGTGAACGGCGGCAGCCAGAGCGAGAAGTCCGAGCGAGAGCGTGACGATCGCGGCTATGCCGGCCGGCGGGTAGGACAACGCGTCGGCGCCTTGCCACCATTTCAGCACGGCCCCGCCGCCCCGGATCGCGAAAAGCGTTCCCCAGTACAGGATCAGGCAGGCTGACAGTACTCGTCTCACGTGGCACCACTCTCTCCAGCCGACGGTCGGTCCATCGGCCTCACCACAGTGGTGGGCGCGGTCCGTGCGCGCAACGGAAACCATCTGTTAAGGTTAATTGTCACAGGCTCGACCGACCCGGTCCAGCCGCCCTACTTGCCCTGCCTCGCAAATCCGCCGTAAGAGGCGTTTCCTCCAACCCGCACGCCCGCCCATGCTGGACATCTTCGAGAGCATCCTGCCCATCTTCCTGCTTGTCGTCCTCGGCGTCTGGCTGAAGCGGGCGACCTTCATCGACCGCGGCCTCTGGCCGGGCATCGAGCAGCTCGGTTATTTCGTGCTGTTTCCCGCGCTCCTGTTCCAGACCCTCTACAAAGCCGATTTCGGAGGATTGGCGGTCGAGCGGATCGCATTGGCGGCGTTGCTTTCCATCGCGGTCGTCTCCGTCCTGCTCCTGTCTCTCTGGCCGGCGCTCCGGAAAGCGGGCATCTCGCGCGGTTCGTTCACGACGGTTTTCCAGACCTCGTGCCGCTGGAACGCGTTCATCGCCCTGGCGGTCGGCCAGAAGCTCGCCGGGGCGGAGGGGCTGGCGCTCGTCGCCCTCGTCATGGCGGTCATCGTCATTCCGATCAATTTCATCAATGTCGGCATGCTGGTGTGGTTCAGCCATTCGGAGCGCAACTGGGCGACGCTTGCCCGCAAGATCGTCACCAACCCGCTGATCATCGGCTGCCTGGCCGGCCTGGCCATGCGGCTTGCACCCTTCCCTCTCTACGAACCGGCGGACGCGGCAATCGGCCTCCTGGCGCGTGCCGCACTCGGCCTCGGCCTGATCATGGTGGGCGCCGGGCTGCGTCTCGAAGACGCGCTGAAGCCGCGCGGCACGGTGATCCTGCCGCTCGCGCTGAAGCTCGTCGTCTTTCCGGCGATCATGCTCGCGGCGTGCCTCCTCTTCGGGATCCGAGGCGAGACGCTTTATCTCATGACGCTGTGCGCCGCCGTGCCGACCGCGATGAACGGCTACGTGCTTGCGCGCCAGATGGGCGGCGATGCGCAGCTCTACGCGGCCGTCGTCACGCTTCAGACAGCGGCGTCCTTCTTCACGCTGCCGCTGGTGCTTTGGGCGGCGGGTCTGTTCCCGGGCTGACCGGGCGGTCGCTTTTCAGGCTTCGGGAAACAGAAGATTGAGGACCTGCCTGGCGTCGAAACGCGAATCGAGCATGCCGTAGGTGCTGCGCCACGAGCCGGCCAGGCGCGTTTCCATGAAGGCATCGGATATCCGGGCCGCCCCGAGCCTGTTCAATTCCGCTGCCGCGGCGGCCAGCGCGAGCTGCTCGGTCAGCATGCGGGCAGCGCCTTCGTCGCTCTCGCAGACGGCAACGGCCGCCTGCAGCACGTCGACGGTTCGTTTTCCGGCCGGGCCGAGATCGGCGGCAAGCCGCTGCAGGACGCGCTCCAGAAGGTCGCGGCCGCGCTTGAGGACGCGCAGGACGTCGAGCGCCATGACATTTCCCGATCCCTCCCAGATCGCGTTGACCGGGGCCTCGCGATAGTGCCTGGCGATCGGCCTTTCCTCCACATAGCCGCTGCCTCCCATGCATTCCATGGCTTCGTAGACGAGCGCCGGCGCAATCTTGCAGACCCAGTATTTCACGACCGGCGTCATCAGCCTGGCGAAAGCCGCTTCGTCCGGATCGTCGCGTGCCAGGTCGAAGGCGCGCGCGAGGCGCATCGAGAGGGCCGTGGCGGCAGCCGTGTCGAGCGCCATGTCGGCGAGCACCCGGGTCATGATGGGCTGGTGGGCCAGCGTCTCGCCGAAGGCTTCGCGCCGCCGGGTATGGAAGACGGCCTCGGAAAGGGCCGCGCGCATCATCCCCGCGGAGGCCAGCGCGCAATCGAGGCGGGTCAGCGTCACCATCTCGAGGATTGTCCGCACCCCGGCTCCCGGTTCGCCGAGAATGAAGCCGTAGCTTTCGGAGAATTCCACCTCGCTCGAGGCGTTAGAGCGATTGCCGATCTTGTCCTTCAGGCGCTTGAACTCGAGGCCGTTCGCCGTTCCGTCTTCCAGTATGCGCGGAACGAGGAAGCAGCCCATGCCGCCGTCGGTCTGCGCCAGCATGACGAAGGCGTCGCTCATCGGCGCCGACATGAACCATTTGTGGCCGGTCAGCCGGTAGATCCCCTCCCCGACCCGCTCGGCCCGGCTGGTATTCGCCCTGACGTCCGTCCCGCCTTGCTTCTCGGTCATGCCCATGCCGAGCGTGACGCCAGCCTTGCGCATGGCCGGACGATTGGACGAATTGTACTTGCGGCTGAGGATGCGCGGCGCCCAGTCCTTGGCGACGCGCGGCGCCACGGCGATCGCCGCGACCGCCGCGCTGGTCATGGTCACCGGGCAGAGATGCCCGCATTCCAGGCCGGCGGTGAGAAAGAAGCGGACGGCGCGCGCGCGGTGGGAGATGCCGTGCTCGTCGGGAAGATCCTCCCAGACCGAGGAGTGCAGGCCCGCCCCGACCGAGCGCCGCATCAGGGCGTGGTAGGCGGGGTGGTATTCGACCTGGTCGACGCGCCTGCCCCGGGCGTCGTAGGCCTTGAGTTCCGGGACGCACGCGTTGGCCAGCCGGGCGAGATCCTGCGCCTCGGGAGAGGTGACGAAGCGCCCGAGGGCATCGAAGTCCTCCCGCAGGCCCTTCGGCATGTCCGCGCTCAGATCGGCGAGGAGCGGATCGAGCCGATAGGCGTTGACCCCGGAATAGAGCGGCGGCTGGTTGAGGACGTCGTGCGTGCGGTTCGACGATCTTCTTTCGGTGGTATCGTTCATGCCAACTCTCTAGCCGGATTCGCGCCACAATGCATTCGTCGTTTCAGCTGCTGGGGACGGTGGGGTCTTTCGTCCGCAGTAATTCTTGCCCGCAAGGGCATTCGCCCCTATAGAACCGCCAACCATGACAGCTTCGAGCCTCACAATGCCGTTCTCACACCGCCATCTGCTCGGCATTGCGGGACTGACGGAGCATGAGATCGGCTACCTGCTCGACAGGGCGGATGCGGCCGTGCAGATCAGCCGCCGGCGCGAAAAGAAGACCGGCACGCTGCGCGGGCTCACGCAGATCAACCTTTTCTTCGAGGCCTCCACCCGAACCCAGGCATCGTTCGAACTCGCGGGCAAGCGCCTCGGTGCGGACGTGATGAACATGTCGGTGGGCAATTCCTCCGTCAAGAAGGGCGAGACCCTGATCGACACCGCCATGACGCTCAACGCCATGCGGCCCGACATCCTCGTCGTCAGGCATTCGTCGGCCGGCGCCGTGGCGCTGCTCGCCCAGAAGGTGGGCTGCTCGGTGGTCAACGCCGGGGACGGCGCCCACGAGCATCCGACCCAGGCGCTTCTCGACGCGCTGACCATCCGCCGCGCCAAGGGCCGCCTCAGCCGGCTCATCGTGACGATCTGCGGCGACATCCTGCATTCGCGGGTTGCGCGGTCGAACATCATCCTCCTCAATGCGATGGGAGCGCGCGTGCGCGCCGTCGCGCCGCCGACCCTGCTGCCGGCGGGCATCGAAAGGATGGGGGTCGAGGTCTTTCACCGCATGGAAGACGGCCTCGCCGACGCCGACGTCGTGATGATGCTCCGACTTCAGCGCGAGCGCATGACGGGCTCCTTCGTGCCTTCGGTCCGGGAGTACTTCCGGTATTTCGGCCTCAATGCCGACAAGCTGAAGGCGGCCAGGGACGACGCGCTCGTTATGCATCCCGGCCCGATGAACCGGGGAGTGGAGATCGCATCGGACGTGGCCGACGGCCCGCAAAGCGTCATCGAGGCGCAGGTCGAGATGGGCGTCGCCGTTCGCATGGCGGTCATGGAAACCCTGCTCGGGGGACAAGCGAAAGGGGAGCCCAAGTGACCGCGACCGCGCCGCCCCGCCTCCTCGAAAACGTCCGGATCGTCGATCCGTCGCGAAACCTGGACGAGATCGGCACCATCGTCATCGCCGACGGCACGATCCGCGCGGCCGGGCGCGACGCGCTCGACCAAGGCGCGCCCGAACATGCCGAGCGCACCGACTGCCGCGGCCTCGTCGCGGTGCCGGGCCTCGTCGATACGCGGGTGTTCGTCGGGGAACCGGGCGCCGAGCATCGCGAAACGATCGCCTCCGCGAGCGCGGCCGCCGCGGCCGGGGGCGTCACCTCCTTCGTCATGATGCCGGACACCGATCCCGCGATCGACGACGTGGCTCTGGTGGAGTTCGTGCTGAAGACGGCTCGCGACGGCGCTTCGGTCAACGTCTATCCCGCCGCGGCGCTCACCAAGGGGCTACGCGGCGCCGAGATGAGCGAGATCGGGCTGCTCGGCGACGCAGGCGCGGTCGCCTTCACCGACGGGCGCAACACCGTCGCGAACGCACAGGTGATGCGGCGGGCGATGACCTACGCGCGGCAGTTCGATTCGGTCGTCGTGTGCGAAACGCAGGATCGCGACCTCGCCTCCGGCGGCGTCATGAACGAGGGCCTTTTCGCGAGCTGGCTCGGCCTTCCGGGGATCCCGCGCGAGGCGGAGATCATCCCGCTCGAGCGCGACCTTCGCCTCGCCGCCCTGACGGGCTGCCGCTACCATGCGGCCAAGATCTCCGTTTCGGAATCGGCCGACCTCATTCGCGACGCGAAGAAGCGCCGGCAGAGGGTCACCTGCGGGGTCTCGATCAACCACCTGACGCTGAACGAGAACGACGTCGGCGAGTATCGCACCTTCTTCCGCCTCTCGCCGCCGCTTCGCGCCGAGGACGACCGCGCCGCCATGGTCGCCGCGCTCGCGGACGGAACCATCGACGTCGTGGTGTCGTCCCACGATCCGCAGGACGTCGACACGAAGCGCCTGCCCTTCGCCGACGCGGCCGACGGGGCCGTCGGGCTCGAGACGATGCTTTCGGCGGCGCTTCGCCTTCACCATTCCGGCGAGGTTTCCCTGATGCGGCTGATCGACGCCATGTCGACCCGTCCCGCGGCGATCTTCGGCCTTCCGGGCGGTTCGCTTTCGCCCGGTGCCGCCGCCGACATCGCGCTCGTCGATACGGACGAGCCCTGGATCGTCGCGAAGGAGGAGCTCGTGTCGCGCTCGAAGAACACGCCGTTCGAGGATGCGCGCCTGCAGGGTCGGGTGCTGGAAACCATCGTGGGCGGACGAACCGTCTTCCGGCTCCGTCGCCGCGACTGACGATCCGACCCCCCAATTCGTGGAATAGTTGTATAGGCGTGTTTCTAATCGCGCCGACTTGCGCTAACACCGGACGGGATAACGCCCGCGCGGATACAGGGAGGGGAAACCGTTGCCCGATCACACGATTTGGCAAGCCAGCTTGCCGCTGCTTCTGGCCGCACTGGCGTGCGGCTACGTCGTCGGCTCGATCCCCTTCGGCCTGATCCTCACGCGCATGGCGGGGCTCGGCGACGTGCGAACCATCGGATCCGGCAATATCGGGGCGACGAACGTCCTTCGAACCGGGAACAAGACGATCGCGGCCGCGACGCTCCTCTGCGATGCGCTGAAGGGTACCATCCCGGTGGTCGTCGCTTCCTATTACTTCCAGCTGGACATGGCGATCGCGGCGGGTCTCGGCGCCTTCCTCGGACACCTGTTTCCGGTCTGGATCGGCTTTCGCGGCGGAAAGGGCGTCGCCACCTATATCGGCGTGCTGCTCGGCCTCGTCCCCGCCATGGTGCTGGTTTTTGCCGTCGTCTGGATCGGCGTCGCCTATATCACGCGCTATTCCTCCCTGGCGGCCCTGCTTGCGACCGTCGCGACGACCCTGGTGCTCTTTTTCGCGGGCCACGCCAATGTCGCCGGGCTCTTCGCACTGATGACGGTGCTCAGCTTCATGAAGCACCGGGCGAATATCGGACGCCTGCTCGCCGGCGGCGAGAGCAAGATCGGCGCGAAGGGATGAACGACGGCGCGGACGACGCGGCCGGCGGGATCCCGCTGACCGACCGCCAAAGGCTCGCATGGCTCCGGCTCATCAGAAGCGACAATGTCGGGCCGATCACGTTTCGCCACCTGATCAACCATTTCGGTTCCGCCGAAACGGCGATCGAGATGCTTCCGGACCTGTCCGTGCGCGGCGGCGCCACGCGTCGGATACGGGTCGCAAGCCGGGACGATGCCGAGCGCGAGCTGGAGACCGCCCGCCGCTTCGGCGCGCGGTTCATCGGTGTCGGCGAGCCGCACTATCCCCCTGCCCTCCGGACCATCGACGGCGCGCCGCCGCTGATCGCCGTGAAGGGCAACGCCGATTTCTGCCTGCCGCCGGCCGTCGGCATCGTCGGCGCGCGCAACGCTTCGGTCGCCGGCTGCAAGTTCGCCGCGACAATGGCGCTGGGCCTCGCGGCGGCCGGCTATACCGTCGTTTCCGGCCTTGCCCGCGGCATCGACGCCGCGGCGCACAAGGCGACGCTCGCCACCGGGACGATCGCAGCCATGGCAGGCGGCCTCGACCGGCCCTACCCGCCGGAGAACGCCGCACTCTACGACCGCATCACCGGCGGCGACGGCCTCGCGATCAGCGAAATGCCGTTCGGGTGGGAACCGCGCGCCCGGGACTTTCCACGCCGCAACCGGTTGATCGCCGGGATTTCGCTCGGACTCGTCGTCATCGAGGCAGCGCGCCGGTCCGGCTCGCTCATAACGGCGCGCAGGGCCGCGGATTTCGGCCGGCTCGTCTTCGCCGTGCCCGGATCGCCGCTCGATCCGCGCGCGGCCGGCTGCAACGCCCTGCTCAAGGACGGCGCGATCGTGACCACCGCCGTCGAAGACGTCGTCGAGGCTCTCGCCCCGGTCAGCCGGATCGCGCGGACCGACCCGTCGACCATAGGGGAACCGGGTGACTACGGACAGCAAGCCATGACCACGCCTCCGGACGATACGGAGCGCGCCCGCATCGTCGAGTCCCTGGGTCCGACGCCGGTCGAGATCGACGACGTCATTCGCCATACGGGCCTCGCCCCGCCCGCCGTGTATCTCGTCCTGCTCGAGCTCGATCTCGCCGGACGCCTTCACCGCCATTCGGGCGGGATGGTATCCTTGGCATACGAATAGCCGCTCGGCGGTCGGCGGCGCTTTCGGGCCGCCTTCGCGCCTATTCGTTCATGGGCTAGCCTTCGGGCGGGTTCGACTGGCGCTCCAGATCGATCTCGCTCGCCTCGAGATAGGCCATCTCGAGGAGGTAGCACAGCATGTCGTAGCCTTCCGCCTCGGCGACTGTCCGCAAATCCACGAGCAGCTCCCGGACGTAGCGAATGTTTTCTGTGGTCGAACCGGACGCCTGCTTTGCCGTGCCTTTCGATTGAGCCATATGTTTGGGCCTTCTGCGAATGAGAGAACCGGATGGTTGCAGCATTGCCTGCGGGTACTATCATAAAGTGCAGAGTTGCGCCATAGCTATTTATGGTTGCATTTTCGGCGCCATGATCGCTATTTCGCCGCTGGCCCTTGACCCCAGGGCGATGGCTGTCCATGTCGGGGCGCAGACCGTTCGGGCGGATCGGTGAGCATACCGTCCGCGCGACAAGTTTCAGGATGAAGAATGGACGTCGTCGTCGTCGAGTCGCCTGCGAAGGCGAAGACCATCAACAAATATCTGGGGCCCGGCTACAAGGTGCTGGCGTCGTTCGGACATGTGCGCGACCTGCCGGCCAAGGACGGTTCCGTCCGGCCCGACGAAGACTTCGCGATGACGTGGGAGGTCGATGCCGCCTCCAACAAGCGGCTCAAGGAGATTGCCGACGCCCTGAAGACGTCCGACGGCCTCGTCCTCGCGACGGACCCCGACCGTGAGGGCGAAGCGATTTCCTGGCACGTGCTGGAGGTGCTTCGCCGCAAGCGGGTGCTGGGCGACAAGCCGGTGCAGCGGGTGGTCTTCAACGCGATCACGAAAAAGGCCGTGCTGGACGCAATGGCCAATCCGCGCGAAATCGACACGCCGCTCGTCGACGCCTACCTGGCGCGCCGCGCGCTCGACTATCTCGTCGGGTTCAACCTCTCGCCCGTGCTCTGGCGGAAGCTGCCCGGCGCGCGTTCGGCCGGCCGGGTGCAGTCGGTGGCCCTGCGTCTCGTCTGCGACCGCGAGGCCGAGATCGAACGATTCGTCTCGGAAGAATACTGGCAGATCGGCGCCGAACTGACGACGCCCCGCAACGACCTCTTCACCGCCCGGCTTGTCTCCAACGAAGGCAAGCGGATTCAGAGGATGTCGATCTCGAACGCCGAAGAGGCGAACGCGATCCGGGAGATGCTCGAAGGTGCGACGTTCCGTACCGACAGCGTCGAGGCCAAGCCGACGCGGCGCAATCCCGCTCCGCCCTTCACCACCTCCACGCTGCAGCAGGCCGCCTCTTCGAAGCTCGGCTTCAACGCCTCGCGAACGATGCAGGTGGCGCAGCGCCTTTACGAAGGCATCGATCTCGGCGGCGAGACGGTGGGCCTCATCACCTACATGCGTACGGACGGGGTGCAGATGGCGCCGGAGGCGATCGATGCTTCGCGCGAGGCGATCCGCGACCAGTTCGGCGCCCGCTACCTGCCCGAGAAGGCCAGGTTCTATTCGACCAAGGCGAAAAACGCGCAGGAAGCGCACGAAGCCATCCGCCCGACCGATTTCAACCGCACGCCGCAGCAGGTGAAGCGGTATCTGGATGCCGACCAGCTCAAGCTCTACGAACTCGTCTGGAAGCGCGGCATCGCCAGCCAGATGGCATCGGCGGAGATCGAGCGCACGACGGTCGAGATCACCGCCCGCAACGGCTCGAAGACCGCAGGCCTGCGGGCGACCGGGTCCGTCATCCGTTTCGACGGCTTCATCGCGGCCTATACCGACCAGAAGGAAGACGGCGAACAGAGCGACGACGGCGACGACGACGGCCGGCTTCCGGAGATCAATCCGGACGAAGACCTGGGCCGCGAAAAGATCCTTTCGACGCAGCACTTCACGGAGCCGCCGCCGCGCTATTCGGAAGCGACGCTGATCAAGAAGATGGAAGAGCTCGGCATCGGCCGGCCGTCGACCTACGCCGCGACGCTCGCCACGCTGCGCGATCGGGACTACGTGCGCATCGACAAGCGCAAGCTCGTTCCCGAAGCCAAGGGCCGCCTCGTGACGGCATTCCTGGAGAGCTTCTTCGAGCGCTATGTGGAGTACGACTTCACGGCCGACCTGGAGGAAAAGCTCGACAGCATTTCCGATGGCAGCCTTGCCTGGAAGGACGTTCTTCGCGACTTCTGGAAGGAATTCTTCGCCCATATCGAAGGGACGAAGGACCTGCGCGTCTCCGAGGTCCTGGACGCGCTGAACGACGATCTCGCGCCCCTGGTCTTCCCCAAGAAGGAGGACGGCAGCGATCCCCGAGCCTGCCCGAACTGCGGCAACGGGCAACTGTCCCTCAAGCTCGGCAAGTACGGCGCCTTCGTCGGCTGCTCCAACTATCCGGAGTGCAACTACACCCGGCAGCTCTCGTCGGAGAGCGGGAGCGAAGCGGAGGCGGCGCTTTCGAACGAGCCCAAGGGTCTCGGCAGGGATCCGCACACCGATGAGGAAATCACCCTCAGGAGCGGCCGTTTCGGGCCCTACGTCCAGCGTGGCGAAGGCAAGGATGCCAAGCGCTCGAGCCTGCCCAAGGGCTGGAAGCCGGAGGACATCGACCACGAGAAGGCGCTCGCCCTGCTCTCGCTGCCGCGCGACATCGGAAAGCATCCCGAAAGCGGCAAGATGATTTCCGCCGGGATCGGACGCTACGGGCCATTCGTTCTCCACGACGGTACCTACGCCAACCTCGAGAGCGTGGAAGACGTCTTCTCGATCGGGCTGAACCGTGCGGTGACGGTCATCGCCGAGAAGAAGGCGAACGGCCGCGGGCGCGGACGCAGTGCCCCGGCGGCGCTGAAGGAGCTCGGAGAACACCCCGACGGCGGCGCCATCACCGTTCGCGACGGCCGCTACGGGCCCTATGTCAACTGGGGCAAGGTCAACGCCACCCTGCCCAAGGGCAAGGACCCGCAGGGCATCACGGTGGAGGAGGCGCTCGGCCTCATCGCCGAAAAGGCCGGCAAGACCGGCGCGGGCAAGAAGTCCGGCGGCAAGAGGACGACCAAGGGCAAGAAGGCATCCGCCGGGAAGAAATCGGCCCGTGCGGCCGAGGACTAGATTTGGCTCGGAGACCTGGGACCCCGCCGAATGAGAGATCTGCGAAGCGGCCCGACCGCGAGGCCTTGCGCAAGCAACCGCAGGGCGTTCCGGATCGCGAGACGGTGCTGCGCTTCATTACCGAACATCCCGACCGGGCGACAAAGCGGGACATCGCCAAGGCCTTCTCCCTGAAGGGCGGCGACCGGGTCGCGCTCAAGGCGCTGCTCAAGGAGCTCGAAGACGAGGGATTGATCGAGCGGCGACGCAAGCAACTGGCGCGTCCGGGCAACCTTCCTCCCGTCGCCCTGCTCGACATCGCGACGCGCGATGCGGACGGAGGTCTCGTCGCGCGGCCGGCCGAATGGCTCGAGGAGTCCGGCGTGGCGCCGGCAGTGGCGATCCGGCAGGCCTCGTCCGGCGGACGTGGGCGGGCGCAGCGTCCCGGTCCCACGCCTGGTATAGGCGACCGCGTGCTGGCGCGGATCTTCCCCAACACCTCGGGATCCGGCCCGGCCTACACCGCCCGAGTCATGAAAGTCATCGACCGCCGCCGCGGCGCCGGCCTCGGCGTCTTCCGCGAGATACAGGGCGGCGGCGGTCGCGTCATGCCGATCGAACGCCGCGGCGACGAGCTTTCCGTCGATCCCGACCACACGGGCGGCGCCCGGGACGGCGACCTGGTGGAAGTCGAGGCCTCGCGAGGCGGGCGTTACGGTCTTCCCCGCGGAAAGATCCTCAAGGTGATCGGGTCCGTCGCCAGCGAAAAGGCGATCTCGATGATCGCGATCCACGCCCATGGCATACCGCATGTCTTCCCGGACGCCGTCATCGCGGAGGCGGACGCGGCCGCGCCCGCCTCCATGAAAAAGCGCGAGGACTGGCGCGCGCTGCCGCTCGTCACGATCGATCCGCCCGACGCCAAGGACCATGACGACGCCGTCCATGCGGAGCCGGATCCTTCTCCCGACAATGCGGGCGGGGTCATCGTCACCGTGGCGATCGCCGACGTCTCCTGGTACGTGCGCCCCGATTCAGCCCTCGACCGCGAGGCGCTGAAGCGCGGCAATTCGGTCTATTTCCCGGACAGGGTCGTACCGATGCTGCCCGAGCGGATATCGAACGATTTGTGTTCCCTCCGGGAAGGTGTCGACCGGCCGGCCCTCGCCGTGCGCATGGTCTTCTCCAAGGAGGGGCGAAAGGCCGGGCACAGCTTTCACCGCATCATGATGCGCAGCCTCGCGAAACTGTCCTACCAGCAGGCGCAGGCGGCCATCGACGGCGCTGTCGACGACACGACCGGACCTCTGCTGGAGAGCGTGCTGAAGCCGCTGTGGCATGCCTACGAGGTGCTGGGACGCGGGAGAAGCCGGCGACAGCCGCTGGAACTCGATCTCCCGGAACGGAAGATCCTGCTCAAGGACGACGGCACCATCGACCGGGTGGTGGTTCCGCAGCGCCTCGACGCCCATCGCCTGATCGAGGAATTCATGATCCAGGCGAACGTGGCGGCTGCCGAGACGCTGGAGCAGAAGCGCCAGCCCCTCGTCTACCGCGTTCACGACAGCCCGTCGCTCGCCAAGCAGGAGACGCTGCGCGAATTCCTGGCCACGCTCGACATACCCCTGGCGCGCGGGAACCTCAGGGCCAATCATTTCAACAGCATCCTCGCCAGGGCCATCGACAAGCCCTACGAGAGCATGGTCGGCGAAATGGTGCTGCGTTCCCAGAGCCAGGCCATCTATACGCAGGAGAACATCGGCCATTTCGGCCTCAATCTCCTGCGCTATGCGCATTTCACGTCGCCGATCCGGCGCTATGCGGACCTCATCGTCCACCGGGCGCTGGTCTCTTCGCTGAAGCTCGGAGAAGGCGGCCTGACGCCGGAACAGGAGGCGACGCTCGACGACATCGCCGCGGAGATCTCGACCTTCGAACGCCGCGCAATGGCTGCGGAGCGGGAAACGGTCGACCGTCTCGTCGCCCACCACCTCGCCGGGCGGGTCGGCGCCGTGTTCGAGGGGCGCGTCTCCGGCGTCACGAGATCCGGGCTTTTCATCGTCCTGCCGCAATATGGCGCAGACGGTTTCGTGCCCGTTTCCACTTTGGGTCTCGACTACTATATCTACGACGAGGCCCATCAGGCGCTCGTCGGCGAGAAGACCGGTCTCGGATACCGTCTCGGCGACGAGGTCGAAGCGAAGCTCGTCGAGGCAGTGCCGCTGGCGGGCGCATTGAGGTTCGAGATCCTGAGCGAGGGCCGCAAGCTGCCGACGGCGGTCCGCTCGTTTCACAAGGCCGGCCGCAAACGCGGCAAGCCGACGGATGCGCGACGGAAAGCCGGCCAGCGCGGACCGCGCGGACGGCGATGAGCGAGGAAAGGAACGGAAAGGTGTCGCAATTCGGTTCGATGAAGATCCTGCAAGGGGCGGCCGACCAAACGCCGGTGCAACAGCGCTCCGTCGTCGAGGCCATGAAGCGCGGCTTTCGCAACCGCTGCCCGAATTGCGGCCAGGCTGCCCTCTTCCGGGCTTTCCTCAAGCCGGTCGATCGCTGCCCCTCCTGCGGCGAGGAGATGCATCACCACCGGGCCGACGACCTGCCGGCCTATCTCGTCGCGCTGATCGTCGGGCACGTCATGGTCGGCGGATGGTTGATGACGGAAACGCTCTGGCACCTTTCGAGCTGGCAGCACATCGCCATATGGTCGCCTGCCACGGTGGTGGCCGCCCTTCTCCTGCTTCAGCCCGTGAAGGGGGCGGTGATCGGCCTGCAATGGGCGAACCGCATGCACGGCTTCGGAGATCCGCAGGACGATCCGGCGACGATGCCGCTGCGGGAACCGGCAAGCAATGCTTGAGGGCCCCGGCGGGGAGACTGCCGGGGCCGCCGCGCCGACGGACCGCCGGGAAGCGGGTCCGGCTCGCGGCATCCGTCCGCGGGACGCCTCTTCGCTCATCCTCATCGACCGGACGGAGGGCGGCTTCCGCGTCCTCGTCGGCCGCCGCCACCGCCGTCATGTCTTCATGCCGGAGACCTACGTGTTTCCCGGTGGGCGGAGGGACCGCGCCGACGGCCGGACCAAGGTTGCCGCCGACCTGCCGCCGGTCGTCGCGGAAAAGCTCCTGAGACGGGTCCCGGCCGCAACGCCCGCCTCCCGCGCACGCGGACTGGCCGTCGCCGCGGTTCGCGAGATGACCGAGGAAACCGGCCTGCTGCCGTATCCCGTCGACGGCGGCGATGAGCTCCCGGATCTTTCCAGTCTTCGCTTCTTTGCCCGCGCCATCACGCCGCCCAACGAGGTTCGGCGCTACGATACCCGCTTCTTCGCCTGCTTCACGGACGAAGCGGCGGTGGACCCGCAAGCGGTCCGCGACAGCGACGAGCTTCAGGACCTCAGATGGATCCCGATCGGTCGGCTGCCGGACATTGCCTTGCCGAGCATAACCCGGCTGATCCTCGCCGATCTCGCGGCCGCCCTCGCCGAAGACGATCGTTTGCGGCCGGAGCGGCCCGCTCCCTTCTATCATTTTCGATCGGGCCGGCGGGTTCGAGACCTTCTCTGACGGGTCCTCGCCGCCCCGCCGGGGCAGAAGCTGCTTGACTTTTCCGGCGCGATTTGTAGGTTCCGCCGCAAGAGCCGCGCGAGGCTCCGATCAGCCGTGGACCGCAATCGGTGTCCGCGGCTTCCTTTTTCGAGAGGCAGACCCATCATGGCCAAGGCGACCACCATCAAGATCAAGCTGCAGTCCACGGCGGACACTGGCTTCTTTTACGTCACGAAGAAGAACAGCCGCACGATGACCGAAAAGATGGTCAAGACGAAATACGATCCGATTGCCAAAAAGCACGTCGAGTTCAAGGAAGCGAAGATCAAATAAAGACCCCTCGCCTTCCCGGCCGAAATGAAAAACGCTGCTTTCTTTCGAAAGCAGCGTTTTTTAATGGGGGCCGGTCAGGAGTTAGGCTGCGGTACGAGGAGGCCACATGGTCCCAAACCTGACCGGCCGACCCCACGATTCAGGAGATGCGGCGGACCTGAGCATCATGGGGTATGCGAAACGAATGCACTGCATCAGCAGCCTCTTGTGCCCATTTTGCGCAGAACAAATCGAAAATCAATGGCTTGTTAACGAGAATCTTCAGACCTGCGATTTATCGTTAACACAAGTAGTTGACTGAAGGGTCCGGCATCCCGCCCCGACGTCTTCCGCATTGCGGAATCAGGCCGCTATGCTGACGACTCGATTGCGCCCTTCCCGCTTGGCTTCGTAAAGCGCCTCGTCCGCGCGCTTCATGAGCGATTCCGGCGAATCGCCGAAGCCGTGGAGCGTCGATATGCCGAAGGATGCGGTTACGGCGATCTGCCTGTCGGTGGCGTAGACGTTGAATGGATCGGCCTCCACGGCCTCGCGCAAGCGTTCCGCAATACGCACGGCAACGTCCGTCGCCGTGTCGGGCATGACCACGACGAATTCTTCGCCGCCGTAGCGGCAGGCGAGATCGGCTCCGCGCACCGCCGCACGAATGCGCCGTGCGAAGCCGCGCAATATGTCGTCCCCGGCGTCGTGGCCATGGGTGTCGTTGACCGCCTTGAACCGGTCGATATCCATGATGCAGACGGAAAGGGGCCGGGCCCGAGCGCGGGCTCGGTCGACGAGGACGCCGAGATGCCTGTCGAGATAATGCCGGTTGTGCAGGCCGGTGAGGCCGTCGGTGACGGCCATTTCCATCGTCTGGCGCACGCCGGCCCTCAGACGGTCGTTGTAGCGCTTGCGCCTGATCTGCGTCATGGCGCGGGCGGCCAGTTCGTTCGGATCGATCGGCCGCAGGATGTAGTCGTTGACGCCCAGCTCCAGCGCCCGCCCGATCATCTCGTCCTCGCCGCGTTCGCAGGAAAGAAGGATGGGAATGAAGCGCGTGCGGTCGAGTGAGCGCAGCTGTGCGCACAGGCGCAACGGATCGTGCCCGGCAAGATTGGAACTGACGATGACGAGGTCGTAGTCGCTGTTGTCGGCGGCTTCGAACAGCGCCGTCTGCGGATCGCCGGTCGCGACGGTGTGCGCGATCTCCTCCAGGGCCCGCGCGGTGCGGTCCTGCGAATTGGCACGAGCGTCGACCACGAGCACCTCGCCGTCGACGATCCTGGCATGCGGATTTCCCGGGGGCACGATCTCGTCGGCCGCCACGGCTTGAGCCGTGCGCGCCCGCATCCGCAATTCGTCGTCCAGCGATTTCAGCCTCAGGAGGCTGCGCACCCGCGCCATCAGCTGCAGGTCGTTGACGGGCTTGGTCAGGAAGTCGTCGGCGCCGGCCTCGAGGCCTCGGATACGGTCTTCCCTGCCGTCGAGCGCGGTGACCATCACCACGGGTATGTGGGTCGTCGCCGGGTTGGCCTTCAACCGCTCGCAGACCTCGAACCCGTCCATTTCCGGCATCATGATGTCGAGCAGGATCAGGTCGACGGGAACGCTGTTGCAGATCGACAGCGCCGCGGCGCCGTCGCCGGCGGTCAGCACCTCGAAATATTCGGCCAGCAGCCGGGCTTCGAGCAGCTTCACGTTTGCCGGGATGTCGTCGACGACCAGGATCCGGGCGGTCATGGGTTCATGCCTCCCCGAGATAGGTTTTGATGGTCTCGATGAATTTCGGCACGGAGATCGGCTTGGAGATGTAGGCCTCGCAGCCGCCCTGGCGGATTCGCTCCTCGTCGCCCTTCATGGCGAAGGCGGTGACGGCGATGACGGGAATTGGATGCAGCTCATCGTCCTCCTTCAGCCATTTCGTCACCTCGAGGCCCGAGACCTCGGGCAGCTGGATGTCCATCAGGATGAGGTCCGGACGGTGCCGACGCGCCAGCTCGAGCGCCTCCATGCCATTGCGGGTCCGAATCGTCTCGTAACCGGAAGCCTCGATGAGGTCGCGAAAGAGCTTCATATTCAGCTCGTTGTCCTCGACGATCATTACACGTTTCGGCATGGTTGCCCTCGTGTCTGCGCAGGGTTGCACGGGGCGGCGTCATGTTTCCTTGATGGGCGCAACCGCAGGTTTCTCCTCGAACTTGTCATTGAACCTATCTGCATATTGTTGAAAAATCGGTAATATTGCGTCGGGAATTGCCGGCATGACGAAACGGGGCGCAGCATGAACGACGCCGAGGATACCGCAGTTGCCGTGCTCGGCTGGCTGGCGGGCCAGCCGGACCTGATGTCGCGCTTCCTGGCGCTGTCGGGGCTGACGGCGGACGGCTTGCGGCAGGCGTCCACCGAACCGGGGTTCTTCGCCGGCCTCCTCGCATTCCTCATGAACCACGAGCCGACGCTGATGGCGTTCTGCGAGGAAACCGGCACGCCGCCTGCGAGGGTCGCCGGCGCATATCGCACGCTTGCGAAAGACGGCCACGAAACCAGCATCTGACTTCCGCCGCGTCGCCGCCGGTCGCGCACATTGCCCACAGCTCATCCCCATGCGGCTTGTTGTGACTCGGAAGAATAACGGCTATCGTCGGGATGTTCAATTTTTGTTCCCGTCATGCCGAGCGAAATAAACTCCCGAGCCGGGTTCTGCCGCGACTGCCTGACGCCGAAGGCCGGCGCCGGACGGAGATGCGAGCGCTGCGGCAGCCCGCGCCTGGTGCGGCACGAGGAGCTGCACCAGCTGGCGATAGCCCACATCGACTGCGACGCCTTCTATGCCTCGGTCGAGAAGCGCGACCGCCCCGAACTGCGCGACAGGCCGGTGATCATCGGCGGCGGCCGACGCGGGGTCGTCTCGACCGCGTGCTACATCGCCCGGATCAGCGGCGTCCGCTCGGCCATGCCGATGTTCAAGGCACTGGAAGCCTGTCCGGAGGCCGTGGTGATCAAGCCCGACATGGAGAAATACGTGCGCGTCGGGCGCGAGGTGCGCAGCCTGATGCAGGAGCTCACGCCGCTCGTGCAGCCCGTTTCGATCGACGAGGCCTTCCTCGACCTGACCGGCACCGAGCGGCTGCATCGCGACACCCCTGCCCGGACGCTCGCGCGGTTCGCCTTGCGCGTGGAGCGCGAGATCGGCATCAGCATCTCCGTCGGCCTTTCCTATTGCCCCTTCCTCGCCAAGGTCGCGTCCGACCTCGACAAGCCGCGCGGCCTTTCCGTCATCGGCCAGGCGGAAGCGGTCTCGTTCCTGGCCGGAAAGCCGGTGACGCTCATCTGGGGCGTCGGAAAGGCCCTCGCCCAGACGCTCGAGCGGGACGGCATCCTCACGATCGGCCAGATCCAGACGATGGAGGAAGGCGATTTGATGCGGCGCTACGGCACCATGGGACAGCGCCTCTTCCGGCTTTCGCGCGGTATCGACCAGCGCCGGATTTCGCCGGAGCGGGAGGCAAAGAGCGTTTCGGCGGAGACGACCTTCAATTCGGACCTCTCCGGCGCGGACGATCTCGTGCCCATCCTGCGACGCCTGTCGGAGACGGTCGCCGCCCGGCTCAAGGCACAGGGCATCGCGGGTCGCACCGTCGTGCTGAAGCTCAAATCGACCGACTTCAAGATCCGGACGCGCAACCGGCGCCTGGAAGACCCGACGCACCTCGCCGACCGGATATTCCGCACCGGTCTCCTTCTCCTGCAGCGGGAGCTCGACGGCACCCGCTTCCGGCTGATCGGCATCGGCGTTTCGGAACTGACGGACGACCTGCGCGCCGATCCACCCGATTTTCTCGATCCCCAGGCCACGCGCCGGGCCAACGCGGAAGAGGCGATCGACCGGATCCGGACGAAGTTCGGCCGCACGAGCGTCGAGACCGGCTACACGTTCGCGCCCGGGACGGGCCGCAGGAGCGGCGACTACTAGTCGCGGCCTCGCCGCACGGTCGCCAAGCAGATCGACAGGAAGGCCAGGAAAACGAGGATCGCGCCGGCCGCGTGGCCGTATTCCCAATGCGTTCGCAAGAGCATCCAGTTGTCCCTGGGGGTCGTCCAGTTCGCCGTCGCTTGATTGCCGGGCAGGACGAAGAGGAAGAAGGTGACGAGGCTGAGCGCGACGAAACCGGCCGAGGCAAGCGCCCAGCGCGCCGCCGCGGGGTCCCGCTTTCGCTCCGCGACGGCAAGCGCGACATCCAGGAGGATTGCCGCGAAGATCGGGATCGCGAAATGCGACCAGCCGGCATAGATGCCCTGGACGCTGAAATACGCCTTTTCGCCGAGACCGATCTTGCCCGGGAGCTCGAACAGATGCGCAGCACTCGGAACCAGGATGATCGCCGTCAGGACGAGCGAGAAAACTCGAAGAAAGACCATGGGACCGCTCCCCGAAAACGTTTCGCCGACCGGCAAGCCCGGCCGCTGGCGATGGTCGCGCCTCCTGCTTCGCCATCGATCGCCATTGCTCAATCACGGCCGCGGTCCGGAATCAACCCGTTGAGCCAAAACCCGTGATCGCAGTCGGATGCCTCCTGCCGTTTCTCCTCGTCGTCGCCGGCGCGATCCTCGGCGGGACCCATGGCGGTGCGGAAAACTCCGCCATCGGTGCGGGAATCGGTCTCGTGATCGGGATGGCCGTGCCAGCCCTCGCCTTTCTCGTCTTTTCCCGCATGCGACGAAAGCCCCCGCCGCACGAAGGCGGCGAAGGCGAGGATTGAGGCCCGGCGCGACGGCCGGGCCCTTCAGACGTTCGACCGGATCAGCCGAGCACTTCCTTGACGGCCTCGGCCGTGGCGTCAGCGATGGTGCCGGCCTCTTCCTCCGTCAGGCAGAAGGGCGGTGCGAAGCCGATGATGTCGCCCTGCGGCATCGCGCGGCCGATGACGCCGCGCTTCAGGAGCGCTGCGGATACGGCCGGACCGATCTTCTTCGACGGGTCGAAGAAGGTCCGCTTCGCCCGGTCCTCGACCAGTTCGACCGCGCAGAGCATGCCCTCGCCGCGCACGTCGCCGACATGCTGATGGTCGCCGACGGCGGCCTTCATCAGGCGGTTGAGCGTCGCCCCGACCTTGCCGGCGTTTTCCACGAGGCCGAGCTTGTCGATCAGCTCCAGGTTCGCGACGCCCGCGGCCGCGCCGATCGGATGGGCAGAGTAGGTCCAGCCATGGCCGATCGGACCGCTTTCGTCGGTTCCCCGCATGAGCACCTCCCACACCCTGTCGCCGATGATGGAGCCGGAGAGCGGCGCATAGGCGGATGTGAGGCCCTTCGCGATGGTGATGATGTCGGGCTTCAGTCCGTAGTGGTCGGAGCCGAACATCGTGCCGAGCCGGCCGAACCCGGTCACCACCTCGTCGGCGATCAGCAGGATATCGTACTTCTCGAGCACCTTCTGGATCGCCGCCCAGTAGCCGGCGGGCGGCGGCACAATGCCGCCCGTGCCGAGCGCCGGCTCGCCGATGAAGGCGGCAACCGTGTCCGGTCCCTCGACGAGGATCATTTCCTCCAGCTTGCCGGCGCAATAGGCGACGAAGTCCTCCTCGCTCATCGACAGCTCGGGGCGACGGAAATAGTACGGGGCTTCCGTGTGCTTGACCTGCGGGAACGGCAGGTCGAACTTCTTGTGGTAAAGTTCGAGCCCGGTCAGCGACCCGGTCATCAGGCCGGAGCCGTGATAGCCGCGCCAGCGCGAGATGATCTTCTTCTTCTCCGGCCGTCCGAGGATGTTGTTGTAGTGCCAGACCAGCTTGATGTTGGTCTCGTTCGCATCGGAGCCGCCAAGTCCGAAATACACCTTGCTCATGCCCTCGGGCGCACGGTCGAGGATCATCTTCGACAGCGTGATGGAGGCTTCCGTGCCGTGCCCGACATAGGCGTGGTAGTAGGCGAGTTCCTTCGCCTGCTTGGCGATGGCCTCGGCGATCTCCTGGCGTCCGTAGCCGACGTTCACGCAGTAGAGGCCCGCGAAGCCGTCGAGAAGCCGGTTGCCCTCCCGGTCCTCGATATGGACGCCCTTGCCCCCCGTCAGGATGCGATCGTGCACCTCGCCGCGCGCGAACTGTGCGAGGTGCGTCGAGGGATGAAAGAAATTCTCACGGTCCCATTCGGCGAGTTGATCGTTCCTCAGCATCGTATTGTCCTTTCTGTCAAATGAGCTTTTCCGGCGGCGTCAGGCGACGTCGCGGCATATGTACTTGAGTTCGGTATAGGCTTCCATGCCGTGGCGCGAGCCTTCCCGGCCGAGGCCGGAGAGCTTGACGCCGCCGAAGGGGATCGGCGCACCGGTGATCTTCGTGCGGTTGACCGCCACCATGCCGAACTGCAGCGCCCGCGAGACCCGCGAAATGCGGGCGGGATCGGAGCTGTGCAGATAGGCCACGAGCCCGTATTCCGTGTCGTTCGCACGGCGGACGGCCTCGTCTTCGGTCTCGAACGGGGCGATCGCGGCAACCGGCCCGAATGTCTCCTCGTGGAAGATCCGCGACGACGGATCGACGTCGGCAAGCACGGTCGGCTGGAAGTAGAGCGCGCCCTCGGCGCCGCGCTTGCCGCCGGCCAGAACCTTGGCGCCACGCGCGACCGCGTCCTCGACATGCTCGACCTGCTTGTCGACCGCGCGCTCGTGCATCAGCGGGCCGATGTTCGGATCGGAAAGCCCGCTGCCGACGGTCAGCGCCTTCACCTTCTCGGCAAAGAGCCGGCAGAACGCCTCGTAGACGGGCCTCTCGACGAGGATCCGGTTCGCCGCGAGGCAATCCTGCCCCGACGTGGCGAACTTGGCCGTCATGGCGGCATCGACCGCCTTGTCCAGGTCCGCGTCGGCGAAGACGACGAAGGGCGCATGTCCGCCCAGTTCCAGGACGAGCGTCTTCATGGTGTCGGCCGAGTTGCGATAGAGCTTCTGTCCGATGGTCGTCGAGCCGGTAAAGGACAGCGCGCGAACGCGGAAGTCGGCGGTCCAGGCGCTGACGATCGGCTCCGGCGCACCGGTGACGACGTTGAAGACGCCCGCCGGCATGCCGGCGCGGTCGGCCAGTTCCGCAAGCGCAAGCGCCGAAAGCGGCGTCTCGCTGGCCGGGTGGCAGACGACGGTGCAGCCGGCCGCAAGCGCAGCGGCGGCCTTGCGCGTCAGCATCGCCGACGGGAAGTTCCACGGCGTCACGAGCGCGGCGACGCCGAGCGGCTCGCGGCGCAGTTCGAACTCGGCGTTGGCGAGATGCGGCTGGATGCTCTCCACGGAGAGCCGCTTCGCCTCCTCGGCATAGAAGTCGATGAAGGCGGCCGCATAGGCGATCTCGCCGCGCGCTTCGGAAATGGGCTTGCCCTGCTCGAGCGTCATGATCAGCGCGAGGTCTTCGCTCGCCTCGATCATCAGCGCATGCCAGCGGCGAAGCGCGGCGGCGCGCTCGGCGGCGACGAGGCCGGCCCAGGCCGGAAAAGCCGCCTCTGCGGCGTCGACGGCCTGCCGCGCCTCCACGGCACCGAGCGACGGCACACCCGCAAGCCACGCGTCCGTTGCCGGATCGGTCACGGCGAAGGTCCGTCCTTCACGTCCCGCGACCCATTCGCCGTCGATATAGGCGAACTCGCGCAGGAGCCGGCGGTCGGAGAGATTGGCGAGGTCCGGCGAGCGGACTGTCTTGAAGAGGTCTGCCGGCTGAATTCCCATGATTGGCCTCCATTGGCGCGAATTCGATGAACCCGAATCTAGGAAACTCTCCGGAGAAAGTGGTTCTGAAGTCCGGCCGGAGGCAGGCGGGTCTTCTCTTCTCGGCATGCCGCGCAGAAGAGTTTTCTGCGCGGCGGGTCCCGGCGCCGCCTATCGCGCGGCTGTCACCGGCGCGGCGGCCACGTCCTTGACGGGCTTGGTGACGACGTAGGTGTAGTAGCGCCTGAGCCCGATGTCGGCCGTCAACAGCCGGTCGACGAGGCGCTGGTAGGTGTCGACGTCGCGCGCCACGACCTTGAGCAGGTAGTCGATGCCGCCGCCCACGGCCCAGCATCCCACGATCTCCGGGACCTCCTGCACGGCGGCCTCGAACCGGTCGAAGTCGGCCGTGCGATGGCTGTCGAGCTCGGCCTCCATGAAGACCACGGTCGCGGGCCCGAAGGCGCCGGGCGAAAGCCGCGCCCCGTATCCTTCGATGATGCCGGCCTTTTCCAGCCGCTTGACGCGCTCCCAGGTGGGCGTCGGCGAGAGGTTCACCCGTGCGGCGAGCGCGGCCGAGGTGATCCGTCCCTCCTTCTGCAGGATGGCGAGGATCTCCAGGTCGCGTTCGTCGAGCCTGATCGGCGGCTTGCCCGTCATGTGACCACCCTCGCCCTGCCCGCGCCGCGGCCGCTCCTGTTCCGTAAGTCGGAAGCCCGGCCGGCCGAGCCGGCACATTGGCGGTTGCCGGGCATCGCTAGCTCCTGATCGACTGCCCCGCATCCGCCGCGCGCGCCGCACGGAGCGCGCGCGTGGCGATTGCGGTGTCCTGGGCGCCCGTACCGGTCAGGTCGCAGATGGTAACGGCATCGCCGGAGGTCCGGCCGGTCGCCTCGCCGTTGACGATCGCACCCAGCTCCAGCGGCGTTTCGGCCATCAACCCGGCCTCCCGCGCCGCCCGCAGCTCGCCGAGCGCTTCACACTGGCTGACCCGGTCGCAAACGTAGAGGTCGGCTTCCGCGAGAGCGCGCGGATCGATTTCGTTCTTGCCGGCCTGGTCGGAGCCCATCGCGGTCACGTGCAGGCCCGGATGCAGCCATTCCGCCCTGAGAATAGGCTCCCGCGCCGGCGTCGTCGTAACGACGAGCTGGCTCTCGGCGACCACCCGCGCCTGATCGTCGAGCGCCTCCGCCTCCACGCCGATGCGCGTGGCGATGTCGTCGGCGCAAGCCTTCGCCTTCCCGGCATCGCGCCCCCAGACGAGGACGCGGCCGAACGGGCGCACCAGATGGGCGGCCTCGATCTGCAGGCGGGCCTGGACTCCGGTTCCGAAAACGCCGGCCGTGCGAACCTCCTGCGGTGCCAGATACTTCGCCGCGACGGCGCCGGCCGCCGCCGTGCGCACGTCGGTGAGGTAGCCGTTGTCGAGGAGCACCGCCTCGACGATGCCTGTTCTTGCGGAAAACAGGATCATCAGGCCGTTGAGGCTCGGCAGGCCGAGCTTCGGATTGTCGAAGAAACCCGGCGACACCTTGATGGCGAACCCGTCGAAGCCGGGAATATAGGCCGTCTTGACGTCGACCTCCCCGTGCACGTCCTCCAGGTTCATCGAAAGGATCGGGGGCATCACGACGTCGCCGCGGCCGAGCGCGGCGAAGGCCTGCTCCACCGTTTCCACGGCGTCGCGATCGAGACGAACCGCATCGCGCAACTCGCGTTCCGTGAGGATGGTGACGTCGGCCAATTTTGCCTCCTGCTTCGGATTCGCTTTCGTCTTATCCGTTTCTCCGTCCGGCGCAAACCGCCGGCCGTCAGACCCCGTCGGAGAGACCGACGTCGAGGTCGCCCAGCCTGACCGTCTCGCCGCGGACCACGGCGGCGAACTGTTCCGTATCGACGTTGCGGCCGGTCACGATGAACGCGGCCGGGCCGTCGAGGTGGAGCTTGCCGGCCAGGAGCGCGCCGTGGCCGACGCAGGCAGCCCCCTCGGCTACGATCCGCTCGTCGTAGAACATCGAGCGCATGCCACGGTAGATGTCCCTCTCGTCGATGAGCACGACGTCGTCGACGTGCCGGCGGCACACCTCGAAGGTGATCCGGTTGTCGAGACCGATGCCGCCCCCGAGCGAGTTGGCCAGGGAGGCGAACTCCTCGACCGCCACCGGGCGGCCGGCGTCGAGGCTCGCAGCCATCGCCGCTCCCCGGTCCATGCTGATCCCGACGATGCGCACGGACGGCTTCACCGCCTTGGCGGCCAGCGCGATTCCGGCGATGAGGCCGCCGCCGGACAGGGGCACGGCCAGCGTTTCGATGTCCGGCTGCCGTTCGAGGATTTCCAGCGCGATGGTCCCCTGCCCGGCGACGACGTCGAAATGGTCGAAGGGCGGGATTTCCGTCAGCCCCTCCTCTTCGACGAGCCGGTCCGATTCGATCTGCGCATCGTCCTGCGAGCGGCCGATCCGGTGGACCTCGGCCCCGAGCTTTTCGATCGCCTTCACCTTCGTTTCCGGAACGAGGTTCGACAGGCAGACGACCGCGCGAATGCCCGAACGCGCCGCCACCGTCGCGACCGCGCGCCCGTGATTGCCGGTCGAGCAGCACACCACGCCCCGCTCCTTCTGCTCGTCGGAGAGCCGGGCGATCGCGTTGGCCGCGCCCCGGATCTTGAAGGCACCGATTGGCTGGAAGCACTCGAGCTTCAGCATCACGGTGTCGCTGACGGCAGACGGGATCAGCGGCGCATCGATCGCGAACGGCGCCACGCGGGCCTGCGCCGCGCGGATGTCTTCCAGGCCGGGAATCGCATGCTCGGTCACGGAGACCTCCCTCTTGAGCGGCCCGAATGGCAAAGATCTGCCGACGGACGCCCGCCTATCGGACCGGGCGGCAGCAGTGGATCATATCTTGAAGGTTGCAATCTACACCGTTCGGAACAGCCCGCAACCCGGTCTTTCAGGCGCTACATAGCTACTGAGACCACGATGCAAGGATCGGTCTATCCGGCGTCTCTCCATGCGCGCTTCATGCACGAGACGGCCGCAGATTGCATCGAATCCGTCAGGCCGCTTCAGCCGGCTTTCTGATCAGCGGGCGCGCATTCAACACCGTTTCGTGCAGATTGCGGCCACCCTCCTCGTCCATCAGGCGAAGCAGCTCCCGGCGCATGCGCGGTTCCCAGAACTGGTTGATGTGCTCGGCGGTGCCGGCGGCGGCGTCCTCGTTCGGCAGCGTCTCGAAGAAGCTTGCGATCTGGTTGGCCATCATGACGAGCTTGTCAGGCGACATCGGCTTTTGCTCCCGGCGAAATGCGGTGGGGATGGGTGAAGATTTCGTAGTCGTCGCCGCACACCCGCGCCACGAGCGTCAGCCCCGCCGCATCGGCGGTGCGCACCGCAAGGGCGGTCGGCGCCGACACGGCGACGAGCACCGGCACGCCGGCCACCGCGGCCTTCTGGACCATTTCGATCGAAACGCGGCTGGTGATGACGATCGCGCCCTTCGACGCGTCGACCCGTCCGCGCGCGAGCGCCCCTACGAGCTTGTCGAGTGCATTGTGCCGGCCGACGTCTTCCCGCGCCAGCGTCACACCCCCCTCGCGGCGGTAGAAGCCGGCGGCGTGGACGGCATGGGTTTCGCGGTGGAGCGGCTGCGCGTCGGCCAGCAGCCCGACCGACTGCGCGATCTCGGCCGCCGCGAATTGCATTCTCGGGCCCTCGACCGGACGGAGCGGCCGCACGGCCTCCTCGATGCTCTCGATCCCGCAAAGTCCGCAGCCGACCGGTCCGGCGATGCGGCGCCTGCGCTTGGCCAGCGCTTCCGTCGGCGCTCCGGCCAGTTCCATCTGGCAATCGACGCCGCCGTCCACCACCACGATTTCCAGGGATGCGACCTCCCCCGGATCCGAAACGATGCCCTCCGTGAGCGCGAAACCGATCGCGAAATCTTCCAGGTCCGCGGGTGTCGCCATCATCACCGCGTAGGAGACGCCGTTGAAGGACATGGCGACGGGGGTCTCCTCCGGCACGCAACGCGTGCCCGCCATGTCCACGCCGTCGCGGCGGGACATGCAGGAGACGTTGCGGCGCGCTCGGCTGAGATCCATGATGCCGTACCGTCCGGCCGGAACTATTCGGCCGGCTCCATGTCCGCGATCCGGCGCGAGCGCTTGGCCTGCGCCTCGTACTCGACCTGCCAGTCGGCCGGCCCGTTGGAGGGGCGGACCTGCACCGCAGTCACCTTGTATTCCGGACAGTTCGTCGCCCAGTCCGAATAGTCGGTGGTGACCACGTTGGCCTGCGTCGCCGGATGGTGAAAGGTGGTGTAGACGACGCCGGGCGCGACCCGGTCCGTGACCTTCGCCCGAAGCGCAGTCTCCCCCGAACGGCTCTTGAGGGAGACCCAGTCCCCGTTGTTGATGCCCCGGCCTTCCGCATCGAAGGGGTGGATCTCCAGAAGATCCTCCTCGTGCCACTGCACGTTTTCCGTCCGTCGCGTCTGCGCGCCGACATTGTACTGGCTGAGGATGCGGCCGGTGGTGAGCAGCAGCGGGAAGCGTGGCCCGGCCTTCTCGTCGGTCGCGATATACTCCGTCCGCATGAAACGGCCCTTGCCGCGCACGAAGCCGTCGACATGCATGACCGGCGTGCCCGCCGGCGCCTGCTCGTTGCACGGCCACTGCACCGACCCTTCGCGGTCTATGAGGTCGAACGAGACCCCGGCGAAGCTCGGCGTCGTCGCCGCGATCTCGTCCATCACCTCGCGCGGATGGGTGTAGGTCCAGTCGAGCCCCATCGCCTGCGCGATGAGCTGCGTCACCTCCCAGTCCGCATAGCCGTTCCTCGGCTCCATCACCTTTCGCACCATGTTGATGCGCCGCTCCGCGTTGGTGAAGGTCCCGTCCTTCTCGAGAAAGGTCGAGCCCGGTAGGAAGACATGGGCGTAATTTGCTGTTTCATTGAGGAAAAGGTCGTGGACGACCACGCATTCCATCGCCGCCAGCCCGGCCGCGACATGGTGGGTGTCCGGGTCGGACTGCAGAATGTCCTCGCCCTGGACGTAGAGCCCCTTGAACGACCCGTCGACGGCAGCGTCGAGCATGTTCGGGATCCGCAGGCCCGGCTCGTCGTCGAGCGTCACGCCCCAGAGCCTGTCGAAGATCGCGCGGGTCTGGTCGTCCGAAATGTGCCGGTAGCCCGGCAATTCGTGGGGAAACGACCCCATGTCGCATGAGCCCTGGACGTTGTTCTGCCCACGCAGCGGGTTCACGCCGACGCCCGGGCGGCCGATGTTGCCGGTCGCCATGGCCAGGTTGGCAAGGGCCATGACGGCGGTCGAGCCCTGGCTGTGCTCGGTGATCCCGAGCCCGTAATAGATGGCGCCGTTGCCGCCGGTGGCGTAGAGCCGCGCCGCAGCGCGGATGTCCTGTGCCGGAACGCCGGCGACTGCCTCGACGGATTCCGGGCTGTTCCGTTCCTCGGAAACGAAATCCGCCCAGTCCTGGAACGCATCCATGTCGCAGCGCTCGCGCACGAATTGCTCGTCGACGAGGCCTTCGGTGACGATAACGTGCGCCAGGGCGGTCAGTATCGCGACGTTCGTGCCGGGCTTGAGCGGCAGATGGTAGGCCGCCTCCACGTGCGGAGTGCGCACCAGGTCGATGCGGCGCGGATCGATGACGATCAGCTTCGCCCCCTTGCGCAGGCGCTTCTTCAGCCGCGAGGCGAAGACCGGATGTCCGTCCGTGGGATTGGCGCCTATGACGATGGCGACGTCCATGTCCTCGACCGAATCGAAATCCTGCGTGCCGGCGGATGTGCCGAATGTCGTCTTCAGGCCGTAGCCCGTCGGCGAATGGCAGACGCGCGCGCAGGTGTCGACATTGTTGTTGCGGAAGCCCTGGCGGACCAGCTTCTGGACCAGGTAGGTCTCCTCGTTGGTGCAGCGCGACGAGGTGATGCCGCCGATGGAGCCCCGGCCGTACTGGTGCTGCAGCCGCTTGAACTCGGCCGCCACATGCGACAGCGCCTCCTCCCAGGAGACCTCGCGCCACGGATCGTCGATGCTCTCGCGAACCATCGGGTTGAGGATGCGATCCCCGTGATTGGCGTAGCCGTAGGCGAAGCGGCCCTTGATGCAGGAGTGACCCCGGTTCGCCTTCCCGGCCTTGTAGGGCATCATGCGCACGAGCTGGCCGTCCGTCATCTCAGCCTTGAACGAGCAGCCGACGCCGCAATAGGCGCAGGTCGTCACCACGGAACTGTCCGGAACGCCTTTCTCGATGACCGACTTCTCCTCGAGCGCGCCGGTCGGGCAGGCCTGGACGCAGGCGCCGCAGGAAACGCATTCCGACGTCATGAACGGCTCGTGGATGCCGGCAGACACCCGGCTGTCGAAGCCGCGGCCCTCGATCGTCAGCGCGAATGTGCCCTGCTGCTCCTCGCATGCCCGCACGCAAAGGGAACAGACGATGCACTGCGCCGGATCGTAGGTGAAATACGGGTTCGATTCGTCGCGGGCGATGAAGCGCGGATTGGCCGCCTCGCCGCGGGCCGAATCGATGTGGTTGTCGCCTTCCCGACCGTAGCGGTTTCCCTTGAGGCCTACCTTTTCGGCCATGCGATGCATCTCGCATTCGCCGGACGCGCAGGCGGGACAGTCCTCCGGATGGTCGGAGAGGTAGAGCTCCATGACGCCGCGGCGGATCTGCTTCAGCCGGTCCGTCTGCGTGCTGACGACCATGCCCTCGGCCACCGTCGTCGTGCAGGACGCCGGGGTGCCGCCCCGTCCCTCCACTTCGACGAGGCACATGCGGCAAGAGCCGAAGGCGTCGACCATGTCGCTGGCGCAGAGCTTCGGGATCTCGATCCCCGCCTCGCGGGCGGCCCGCATGACGGACGTACCCTGCGGCACCGAAACCTCCCGGCCGTCGACGCGGATCGTGACCGTCGTGTCGGATCTTGCGGCCGGCGTGCCGTAGTCGATTTCCTGGACGAGCTTCATGACGAGGCTCCTGTTTGGGACGTTAGAAGGGATATAGGGCGGGAGGGCATCATTCTGCAGTCCTCATTCGGCCGCATCGCGCATCGGCTGCGGGCGGAAGTCCTCGGGAAAGTGCGTGAGGGCACTCATCACGGGATAGGGCGTGAACCCGCCGAGCGCGCAAAGGGACCCGAACTTCATCGTGTTGCAGAGATCGGTGACCGTTTCGACCTGCCGGTCCGGCTCGGTTCCGCCGGCCAGCCGGTCGAGAAGCTCCACCCCGCGCACCGCCCCGATCCGGCACGGCGTGCATTTGCCGCAGGATTCGATGCCGCAGAACTCGAAGGCGAAGCGGGCCTGCTTCAGCATGTCGACCGTATCGTCGAAGACGACGACCCCGGCATGGCCGATGAGCCCGTCCTTGGCCGCGAATTCCTCGTATCCGAAGGGCGTATCGAACAGGGCGCGCGGGAAATAGGCGCCGAGCGGCCCGCCCACCTGCACGGCGCGCACCGGCCGGCCGGAGGCGGTGCCCCCGCCGATATCGTCGACCAACTCCCCGAGCGTCATGCCGAAGCCCGCCTCGAAGAGCCCGCCGTGCCTGATGTTGCCGGCGAGTTGCACCGGGATCGTCCCGCGCGATTTGCCAAGGCCGAAATCGGCGTAGTAGGCCGCGCCGCGGTCCATGACGACCGGCACGGAAGCGAGCGATATGACGTTGTTGATGACGGTCGGCTTGCCGAAGAGGCCCTTGTGGGCGGGAAGCGGCGGCTTCGCGCGCACCTGTCCGCGTTTGCCTTCCAGGCTGTCGAGCAGCGACGTCTCCTCGCCGCACACATAGGCCCCGGCGCCGACGCGGACCTCCAGGTGGAAGGCGTGGTCGGAGCCCATCACCGAGCCGCCGATGACGCCGGCATGCCGGGCGATCTCTATCGCCTCGTCGAGAACCCGGCGGGCGTGCGGATATTCCGACCGGAGATAGATGTAGCCATGCGTCGCGCCCGTCGCGATGCCGGCGATCGCCATGCCCTCGATCAGCACGAAGGGATCGCCCTCCATGATCATCCGGTCGGCGAAGGTGCCGGAATCGCCTTCGTCGGCATTGCAGACGATGTATTTCCGGTCCGCCGGCGTCTCCAGCACCGTCTTCCATTTGATGCCGGTCGGAAAGCCGGCGCCGCCGCGTCCGCGAAGCCCGGATTCCGTGACCCGCGCCACGATCTCCGCCGGGGTGGCGGCGAGCGCCTTCTCCAGGCCCTTCAATCCGTCATGGGCCCTGTAGTCGTCCAGCGACAGCGGATCGGTGATGCCGCAACGTGCGAATGTCAGCCTGGATTGCCTTGAAAGAAAAGGGATTTCCTCAGTCTGGCCGAGAAATAGCGGATGCGTGCTCTCGGCAAAGGGTCCGGCATCGAAAAGGGCGGCGACATCGCCGGCCTTCACCGGCCCGAAGGCGACCCGTCCGGCTTCGGTTTCCACCTCCACCATGGGTTCCAGCCAGTACAGGCCGCGCGAACCGTTGCGTACGATTTCCGCGTCGAGCCCCCGGGCCTCGATTTCCGCCGCGACCGCTGCGGCGACCGTTTCGGCGCCGAGCGCCAGCGCCCCGGAATCGCGCGGAACGAAGATCCTCAGGGTCATCGGCGCACCTCCTCGACGAGCCCGTCGATCCGCGCGTCGTCGAGCCGACCGATGACCTCCCCGTCCAGCATCGCCGACGGCGAGCAGGCGCACAGGCCCAGGCAATAGACCGGTTCGACGGTCACGGCACCGTCGGGCGTGGTTCCGTGCCAGTCGATGCCGAGCGCATCGAGAAGGCGCTGCGAGGTCCGGTCGGCACCCATCGACTGGCAGGCTTCTGCCCTGCAGAGCTTCAGCACGTGGCGCCCCGCCGGCGACCGCCGGTAGTCGTGATAGAAGGACACGACACCGTGAACTTCGGCGCGCGTCAGGTTGAGCCGGGCGGCGATGGTCGGCATCACGCTTTCGGGAATGTAGCCGAACTCCTCCTGCATCCTGTTCAGGACCGGTAGCAACGGTCCTTCGATATCCGCCAGTTCATCGAGAATCGCGATCACGCGGAACTCGAGATCCTCCCCGGCATCGTGCAACGTCATTCGACTTCCTCCCGTGCCGTTCCGACAAGCCGAATCTGACTTAGAAAACCGGCACAATCAATACGTCGCTCGCGTCAATCGATAGGAGTTTTCTATCGATTGTCCCGGAAATCGAGCGAGATTGCACGCGCTTCGTAAAGCAGGCCGAGACGAGCGGACGTATGGGGCTCGCGTCGACACGGCGACCGTCCGCTTCCCGGCCCCCCACGAGCCATGACTCGGCGCGTGCCCGAAAATCGACAAACTCGCGCCGGCTTCGTGAAGATCGATCGAGGATCGTCGGTCTGGCGGCGTGCGGGCCGAAGCGGCGGGCGCCTATTGCTTCGGCCGAACCTGGGTCGTCGAGGCGACACTGGGTGCGACGGGCATCTTGCCCCAGCTTCTCAGCGGCAATTCCGGGAGCGCCGAGTTGCGCGCATTGAAGAACCCGTGGTTTGCCAGATGCTTGTCGGAACAACGCTTCAGATCTGTCCTGCAGATCACCACCGCCATCCTGGCGCCCTTGTCGGCAGTTCCCTTCATCCCGCACTCTCTCCCGGGCCATCGGGAAGAACCGCATCCATGGGTCCGGAAATGCGGGAAAACCGAGGCCGATCTTGCGTTGCTTAAGAAGTGTGGCGAAACCGCAATGCCCCGTCAAGCGGATTTGTCGCATGCGCGGACCGACTTCGCGGCGTGCCGAGGGCATGGACATCGCCGGGAACCCCTTGGCCGCGCGCCGGAATCTCCTATTCGCCCCAAGTCCTCTCCAGAACCCGCAACCAGTTTCCCCGCGCGATCTTCTCGATCGTCTCGCCGTCGTAGCCATGCCCCTGCATGGCACCCAGCAGGTTGGGCAGGCCGGTACAGTCGCCGATGTCGCGCGGCACTTCCGCGCCGTCGAAGTCCGAGCCGAGGGCAACGTGATCGATGCCCATGATCGCGATCATGTGGTCGAGGTGGCGCAACATGATGTCGAGGCCGGTATCGGTGCCGCGCTGGCCGTCCTCGCGGAGGAAGGACGTCGCGAAATTAAGCCCGGCCAGCCCGTCGCTGTCGCGGATCGCCCGCATCTGGTCGTCGGTCAGGTTGCGTGCGTGCGGACAGATGGCGTGCGCGTTCGAATGGCTGGCGATGAGTGGCGCCGCGCTGAGGCGGGCGACGTCCCAGAATCCCTTTCCGTTGATGTGGGACAGGTCGAGCGCGATGCGACGCTCGTTGCAGGCCGCGACGAGCCGGCGTCCCGCCGCGGTCAGGCCGTCGCCGATGTCCGGCGTGCTCGGGAAGCGGAACGGCACTCCCTCGGCATAGGCGGTCGGCCGGCTCCAGACCGGTCCGAGTGAACGCAGGCCCGCCTCGTAAAAGGCGTCGAGGGCGAAGAAATCCGGATCGATGGCCTCGGCACCCTCGAAATGGAGGACCGCGGCGACCGCCTTTTCGGCCATCGCCGTGCGGATGTCGGCCGCGGTCCGGCAGACCTTGAGACGGCCCTCGGCCGCCCGCTCGATCCGCAGCAGCAGGGAGACCATTTCAAAGACGTCCGGAAGCGCCTCCGATTGGGAGACGGCGGGCGGCAGCGGCACGTCGTAGCTCACCCCCTCCATTTTCGCCACCGGGCTGCGCCCCCTCTCCCGGGACGGCACGAATACCGCGAACAGGCCGCCGCCGAAGCCGCCCGATGCCATGCGCGGGAGATCGAGCTGGCCGCCCGCCATTCCCTCCACGAAGGCCTTGACGGGATCGCCCGACCGCATTTTCAGGCGAAGCAGCACGTCGTTGTGGCCGTCGAAGACGGGCGGAAAGCTTTGGTCGGACATCGTCGGAAAATCCTCGGGGAACGGTCTTCAGGAGCGGCGCCGCTGTCCGGCCGGCGCCCTCACGCCGGCAGGCAGTCGGAACAGGTGCCGCGGATCTCGATCACGGTCTTGTCCGGGCGAAAGCCATGGTCGCTCGCCCAGGAGCCGAGCCGGGTCTCCACCGCCTCGTCGGAGAATTCCGAGACCTGGCCGCAAACGCCGCAGATGGCGAAGGCGATGACGCGCGTGCGGTGATCGTGCGGATGACTGCAGGCGACGAATGCGTTGATGCTCTCGAGCCGGTGAACGAGCCCCTCCGCGACGAGCTTGTCCAGGGCCCGGTAGACCTGGAGAGGCGCGCGCAGGCCGTCGTCCCGCAAGGCGTCGAGGATGCCATAGGCGCCGAGCGGCGCATCGGCCGCGATCAATGCCTCGAAGACCAGCGACTGGTTCCGCGTCAGTTGCCGATCGGCCGGCGGGCTATGCTCATTCGTGGTCACGTCGAGGGTTCCGGGTTCAGGCAGGCCGATTGCGGCGACTGGTGCTCGTCCTAAGTTAGTCCGTAGCGCCGCGAGCGCAAGCCGGACACCGCCGGAGCCGTCCGCTGGCCGCGCGAATTGCGGCGCAGCTGCGCCCACGCCGCGCGCGGCCTCAGAATTCGACGCCCACCTGCGCCTTCACGCCGGAGCGGAAGGGGTGCTTGACCATTTCCATCTCCGTGACCAGGTCGGCGAATTCGATCAGCTCGTCCCTGGCGTTGCGGCCGGTAACGATCACATGGGTCATCTCCGGCTTTCCCTTGAGGAAATCGACGACCTCCGCGACGTCCAGATAGTCGTATCTCAAGACGATGTTGAGTTCGTCGAGCAGCACCATGTTAATGGCGGGATCCATGATCATCGCCTTCGCCTTCTCCCAGGCGGCCCGGGCGGCGGCGATGTCGCGCGCCCTGTCCTGCGTCTCCCAGGTGAACCCCTCGCCCATGGTCGCCATCGTCACCTGATCGGGGAAAGCCTCCAGCACCTTGCGCTCGCCGGTGCCCCATTTGCCCTTCACGAACTGCACCACCCCGACCTTCATCCCGTTGCCGATGGCGCGGAAGATCATCCCGAAAGCCGCCGTCGACTTGCCCTTGCCCTTGCCGGTGTGGACGATGACGAGCCCCTTCTCGATGGTCTTCGTGGCGATGATCTTGTCGCGCGCAGCCTTCTTCTTCTTCATCTTCTCCGCGTGACGGGCATTGAGCTCCTCCTCGGAAAGATTCGCCAGTCTCTGTGATTTTTCAGCCATTTGTGCGCCTCTCCGAATGTTTACCCTGAGCCGATTGCGCGAACCTCGCCAGGTCGAACCGCGCCGAATTCGACCGCGGCTTCCACAGGTCGCGGTCGATTGCCTCCTTCAGCCTCTCGGCCATCTCCCGGAAGGCATGCGGGTTCTTGTCTTCCATGAACGCCCGCACACCGGCGTCGGCGACGAAGGCATTGTACACGGCGTCGAAATGATGGTCTCGGACCGCACCGGTGGTCGCCGAGAAAGCGAAGAGATAATCCACCGTCGCGGCGATCTCGAAGGCGCCCTTGTAGCCGTGGCGCATGACGCCGGCGATCCACTTGGGATTGACCACGCGGGCGCGCACGACGCGTCCGATCTCCTCGTCAAGCGAACGCACGACCGGACGCTCCGGCCGCGAATGGTCGTTGTGGTAGACGGCCGGACGCGACCCCGCGGCCGCCTCGACCGCCGCCGTCATGCCGCCCTCGAACTGGTAGTAGTCGTCCGAATCGAGCAGGTCGTGCTCGCGATTGTCCTGGTTCTGGACGACCGCCTCGACCGAGCGCAGCCGCTCCTCGAAAAGACCGCGCTCCGGCCTTCCCTCCTCGCCGGCCCCGTAGGCGTAGGAACCCCAGACCATGTAGGCCTCGGCCAGGTCGCCACGGTCCGTCCAGCCCTTTTCGTCGATCAGCGCCTGCAGTCCGGCCCCATAGGCGCCGGGCTTCGACCCGAACACCCGGAAGCCGGAACGCCGCGCCGCCTCCCCGGCGTCCACGCCCTCCGAACGGAGGCGGTCGCATTCCGCCCGCATGCGTGCGGCGATCGGGTTTTCCGCCTCGTCCTCCTCGAGGGCGCCGATCGCGCGCACGGCCCTGTCGAAGAGTGCGATCTGGTCCGGGAAGGCGTCGCGGAAGAAGCCCGAGATCCTCAGCGTCACGTCGACGCGCGGCCGGTCCAGCTTGGCGGGCGGCACGATCTCGTATCCGGTCACGCGGCGCGAGGCCGTGTCCCATACCGGCCTGGCGCCGATCAGCGCCAGCGCCTGGGCGATGTCGTCGCCTCCCGTGCGCATGTTGGATGTCCCCCAGGCCGTGAGACCGAAGGACGTGGGCCACTCCCCGTGATCCTGCGCATAGCGCGCCACCAGCAGTTCGGCCGACTTGCAACCGAGCTCCCAGGCCGCCGGCGTCGGCACCGAGCGACTGTCGACGGAATAGAAGTTCCGCCCGGTCGGCAGGACGTCGGGCCTTCCCCGGGTGGGCGCGCCCGAGGGGCCCGGCGCCACGAATCGGCCGGCAAGACCGGTGAGGATCCCTCCGATCTCGGCCCGGCCCGACCTCTCGATCGACGGCCTGATCCGCTGATCCACGGCGTCGAGGACGTCGCGGGTCGACCGCCAGCCCGCCGGACAGGCGAGCGCGCCGGATATGAGATCGGAGGCCAGAAGCTCGATCCGCTCGACCGCATCGCCGTTCGTGCGCCACGGATCGTCGCAAACGGCCGCAAGGATTTCGGGCCGCGTCTCGCACCAAGGCGCCGCCATGTCGCAGTCCAGCGGATCGAACCGGAGACCGGCATCCGCCGCGATCGACCGGTGGAGGCTCGCATCTCCCGGGGCGGAGCCGCGGGGAAGCCGGGCGAGCGCCACCGTCAGGTCGACGAGCAACCGTCCCTCCGGCGCCCGGCCGAAAACGTGCAGCCCGTCGCGAATTTGCATTTCCTTCAGGTCGCAGAGATAGGCGTCGAGCTTTTCGAGCGCCTTGTCGTCGGTCTCCCCCTGGACGATGCCGGCATCCACGTCGAGGCCGATGTCGCGGACGAGATCGAGAATCTGCCGCCTGAGCAGCTTCAGCCGCCTCGAGTCGCCGCCGGCCGCCTCGTAATATTCGTCGACCAGCGATTCGAGATCGCGCAGCGCGCCGTAGCTTTCGGCGCGCGTCAGCGGCGGCGTCAGATGGTCGACGATGACGGCGGACGTCCGGCGCTTGGCCTGCGTGCCCTCGCCGGGATCGTTGACGATGAACGGATAGAGCTGCGGCAACGGCCCGAAGACAGCCTCGGGAAAGCACTCCCGCGAAAGCGCCAGCGCCTTGCCGGGAAGCCATTCGAGATTGCCGTGCTTGCCCATGTGCATAATGGCATGGGCGTCGAACACCTCCCGCAGGAAGGCGTAGAAGGCGAAATAGCCGTGCGGGGGAACCAGATCCGGGGAATGGTAGGTTTCCTTGGGATCGATATTGTAGCCGCGGGCCGGCTGGATGCCGACGAGCGTCTCGCCGAAGCGCGCGAGCGGCAGGCAAAAGCGATCCCCGGCCACGAACGGGTCGCGCTCGGGCGGGCCCCAGCGTGCCGACACCGCTTCCTGGACTCCGGTCGGAAGCTTTTCGAAGAATAGCTTGTATTCGTTTAACGAAAGCGTCTCGCGAATTTCCCGCGCATCGACGGCCGCATTCGTCGGGCCGGCCATGAGGTGATCGATCAGGGCGTCGCCGTCCGCAGGCAGGTCGCCTGCCGGATACCCCGCCGAGGCCATGGCCCGCAGCACCTCCACGGTGCCCGCCGGCGTATCGAGGCCGACCCCGTTGCCGAGCCGGCCGTCGCGGTTCGGATAGTTGGCGAGGACGATCGCGACCCGGCGCGCCGCCGGCTCCGCCTTGCCCAGACGCACCCAGTTCGCCGCGAGCCGCGCCACGAAGGCGCATCGGTCCGGAACCGGCTCGTGCGTCACGATATTCGCCTCGACCGCTTCGTCGAACAGCGCGGCCGACTTGAACGAGACCGCCCGCGTCAGCACCCGGCCGTCGACCTCCGGCAGCGCCACGTTCATCGCGAGGTCGCGGGCCGAAAGCCCCTGGGCCGACGCCCGCCACGCCTCGGCCGACACGCCGGAGAAGATCGCCTGCAGCACCGGCGCGCCGCATTCGTCCAGCACCGTCGGCCGCCGCTCGGCTCCCGGGGAGGACACGGCGAAGCCCGTGGCGTTGATCACGGCGTCCGGCGGACTTCCAGCGAAGACGGCACGCAGCGTATCGGCCGACACGGGATCCTTGAGGCTGGAGACGAACACCGGCAGCGCCCGCATGCCTTCGTCCTCCAGCGCTCGGCAGAGCATCTCCACCGGCTGCATCTGGCCCGACTGGAGCAGCGCGCGATAGAAGCAGACGGCGACCGTCCCGCCCCGACCGGACGCGTCGGGAGGCCGCGCCTCGCGCCGTTCCCAGACCCCCGCCTTGAGCAGCGGACTGGCCGGGCCCGGCCTCTCCCCGCCGACGACCATCGCCGCGCAGAAATCGAGGAACGCCTCCGTGTTCGCCGCCCCGCCCTCGACGAGATAGGCCCACAGTGCGTCGCGGTCCTCTTCCGGCAGCGTCGAGTAGGCCGCAAGCCCCTCGTCCGGCCGGTCGTCGCCCGGCAGCACCGCTATGCGCGCACCGTGGTTCACGGCGGCGGCATGCAGCGTCTCCAGCGCGTAGCCGAAATAGCTCGCACCGCCGAGCGCGCGCACGACGATCAGCTTCGCATGCCGCGCCGTGCGCTCCACATAGGTGTCGACCGACATGGGATGGGTGAGCTGCATCAGGCTCGCCACGCGCAGCGACGGCCGGCCGGCGCCCTTCGCCTGCGCCGCCGCAACCGCCGCGAGTTCGGTATCGGCCGCCGAGAGGAAGACGATGTCGCCCGGCGACTGGCCGAGATCGATCGCCTCGCCCCCGTCCGAGATCGTGCCTTTCTGTGCCAGGAGCAGGTGCATGGTTCAGGTTCCGGCGCCGAACCGTGCGCCGTCGCGGGGGCAAGGAGGGCAGCCCACCCCGCCCGTCACGCCGCCTGCGCCTCGCTGAGGGCCGCCTGGATCGCGGTCCGCACCGCCGTTTCGTCCATCTCGGAGAGGCCGATCACGACGAGCCGCGTGGCCCGGGTCTCGCCCGCCGCCCAGGGACGGTCGAAATAACGGTCGATGCGCGACCCGACCGCTTGCACGACCAGCCGCATCGGCTTGCCCGGCACCTCGGCGAAGCCCTTGAGACGGAGAACGTCGTGCCGGTCGACGACCTCGGCAAGGCGCGCGACGAAAAGGTCCGGCGCCGGCACGGGGCCGAGCTCGACGACGAAGCTCGCGAACTCGTCGTGATCGTGCGGCTCGCCGTCCTCGTGCTCGAGTTCATGGTGCGACTTCCGATTGGCGATATCCTCCTCGGTCCCGACGCCGAGGCCAAGCAGCACGTCCGCCGGAACCTCGCCTCCGCTCGCCTCGATGATCGCCGGCCGGCGGCGGCTGCGCCCCTCGACCTCGGCCCTCACCGCGGCGATGCCGACGGCGTCGACCAGGTCGGTCTTGTTGAGCACGACGAGGTCGGCAGCCGTCAGCTGGTCCTCGAAAAGCTCCTCGAGCGGGCTCTCGTGGTCGAGCGACGGATCGACGAGCCGCTGCGCGTCGACCTTCGACGGATCGTCGGCGAAGCGCCCCGCGGCGACCGCGGCGCTGTCGACCACGGTCACGACGCCGTCGACCGTCACCTCGGTCTTGATCGCCGGCCAGTTGAAGGCGGCGACGAGCGGCTGCGGCAGGGCGAGCCCCGAGGTCTCGATGACGATGTGGTCCGGGCGGTTCTCGCGCTGCAGCAGCTTTTCCATCGCCGGGATGAAGTCGTCGGCCACGGTGCAGCAGATGCAGCCGTTCGTCAGCTCGACGATATCGTCCTCGCTGCAGGCTTCCTCGCCGCAGCCCTTCAGCACGTCGCCGTCGACGCCGAGGTCGCCGAACTCGTTGATGATCAGCGCGATCCGCCGGCCGCCGGCGTGCGACAGCAGGTTGCGGATCATGGTGGTCTTTCCGGCACCGAGGAAGCCGGTGATGACGGTGGCTGGGATCTTCCGGTTCGGCATGGCCTATCCCTTCAGTTTGAGCGGCAGCCCGGCCGCAATGAAATACACGCGATCGGCGGCCGCGGCCACCATCTGGTTCAGCCGGCCCGCCCGGTCGCGGAAATCCCGCACCAGGGCGTTGTCCGGCACGATGCCGAGGCCGACCTCGTTCGAGACGAAGACGGACGGCCCGCCGAGGCCGGGAAGCGTGGCGACAAGCGCGTCGAACGCGCCGTCCGTGTCGGCGCCCGCCATCATCAGGTTGCTCACCCACAGCGTCAGGCAATCGACGAGCACCGCGCTGTCCGGCCCCGCATTGGCGGCCAGCGCGGCGGCGAGGTCGAGCGGCTCCTCCACCGTCCGCCAGCCGGCGCCGCGCCGGGCCTGGTGCTGAGCGATCCGTTCGGCCATCTCGCCGTCGCCGGCCCGGCCGGTCGCAAGATAGACGCACGACCGCCCGCTCTCCTCGACCATGCGCTCGGCAAAAGCCGATTTGCCCGATCGCGCACCGCCGAGGACCAGGGTGCTTTGGCAACCCGCCCGCATCACGCCTTCCCCGGCGAAGCCTCTTCGAAGCCCCCGACGCGATCCATGACGGCGCCCAGGCCGAGCCCCAGCACCAGCCAGAAGAACAGCGTGCTGGCGAGCGCGCCGGCGGCGAACTCGGCCGCGAGAACGGCAGGCAGCGCACTGTCGAGGCTTGGCGGCTGCGGCGCTCCGGCGATCTGCGGCGCCGCGAGCAGAGCGATGCCGACCACCTTGGCGGAGACCTGCGGCCGGAACGCGAGCAGATAGATCCCCGCCGCCGAGGCCAACACCGTCGAGACCCACCAGACCTGCCGGGCCGTGAGGTCGGCCACCGGCATGCCCGGCAATTCGGGCGGCAGGCCGAGCGCCGGCATCAGGTGCACGGCGACCCAGGCCCCCGCGCCCCAGAGAAGGCCGCTGCGAAGCGTGATGGATCGGCCCGTCAGGAGCACGACCGCCGCGAGCAGCAGGCCGTAGCCGGCGCCGACGACCAGATTGGCCATGAACGAACCCGTGTACCGGCTGACGCCGAAGAGCCTGTCCCCGTCGTCGCCGCCGCCGCCGCCGGCTGCGGCGGCATCGTGGGCCTGCGCCGGGGCGACCAGGCTAAGCCCTCCGGCATCCGCGGCGTCATGGTGGTGCCCGCCCTGTTCGTAGACCTCCGCCTGGGAGATCAGGGGAACGAGGCGCAGCTGCTGAACGCCGGTCATGAGCGCACCGGCGACCAGCCCGGCCGCGATCGCGGCCAGGAGCAGTTTCGCAATCATCCGAGGGAACTCCTAGTGACAGGGAAAGCCGTAGGAGTGACGGGTGTCGTGCGCCGTGTCGTGCAGCGTCTGCGCGTGCGAGAGCCCTGCCCCGTAGATCAGGAAGGATCCGAGAAGAAGCGCGACGATGCCCGCGACGAGACGATCGCTGACGGACAGCGGCAGCGTGCTGTTGAGTGTCTTCGATGCCATGACAACCTCCGTGACTGGCCGTGGGGAAGCCCTCCCCTGGGTCGGGCGGAAAGCCCGTTCACGGCGTGGCAGGTCTCCTGGCTCGCGGCGTCCGTCGGTCCCGGGGGACCGTCTGCGGACCTTCCTCGCCTTCCCGGAGCGTCCGGCGGACATGAAGGGGGACGATTCGTAGAGAAAGAGGCGTCCGCCCCGGTTGCTCATGCCGCCACTCCAGTGGCTTTTCCGGCCCCAGTCTCCGGAAGCGCCGCCCGCACTATGCTGAACGGTCACCATCACGGACCCTGACACCGGACGGAAGGACCTCACCGCTCTACAGTCGCGGAGTCGGCTGCGATTGGGATTCCCGGCTTGGGTCGACCCGTCGCATTCCCTTTTAATCCCCCGCCGGAACTTCCGGGCCGGAGAACCATCCGATCTGTCGAGTGTTATGCAACGCCGGGCCGGGTGTCAATCGCGATTGCGACACCCCCGGAGACGTCCGCGCCACCGGGCTTGGCAGTCCCGAATGTGTCCAAAATAAGGCGAGCCGCCCTACACATCCGATTTAGCCGAATTGGGCGATCGGGTTGGGCATGAAATTAACGATTCATGAACGAGCCGTTTTGCCTTTTTTAATCATATGGTTGGGGATCACTAAAATCTTAAGGATCCGTTGCGATTGTGCAACGCAGCGACGATTTCGTCTTCACAGGCTCGCAAGACTTTCTATCATCTGTGACGTGAGCCGCCAGAGCCTAGGCACGATCCCGAAGGGAAAGAGGCTTCTGGTCCCACTACGCAGTGACGCGTTCGACGGATATCCCGGACGAACCTTGCACGAGGAGGGCAGGCATGGAACTCACCCGATCGCTCAACGTCCTCATCATTTGTGCCGCGTTTGCGTTCATTGCCGCAATGCTCTTCGTCTAGAGGAAGCATCTGGGTATTTCGCAAGGGACAACGGAATTGAAGGCCGGGGACGGGCAAACCTCCCCGGCCTTTTCACGTCGTCGGGGACGTCATCAGGACAGGGGCCCGGGAGCCGATCCCCTCGGAGTCTGCCGGGAGCCGGTGGCCATTCGCGCGTCCAGGCCACGCCGCAACGGCGCTGTGTGCCGCTTTCCGAAGGGGATGACGGACCATGCGCGCTCGTGAAGATAGTATAGCGTGATCTTGGTGAACACCTCGATGCTGGCGATGGATCCGGCGAAGCCGAGATTTCCGGTCACCAGCCAGCTGAGGACGAACGTGTCGATGCTTCCGGTGACGCGCCAACTGATCGCCTTGACGAGCGAGCGGCTGTGGGTCTCGGGAGCGCGGATGAACATGCCACACCTACCTCCTCCGGATGAACGGCGGCATGATACTCCATCTGGTGGAGGATGGAAGCCGAGCGCGCCCGCTAATTCATGGGGGCCGCCCCCACCCCCGCCGGCGGCACCCCCCGCCGGAGCCGACTAGGCCGCGGCCTCGATCCGGGCCCCGTTGCCGCCCCGAAGTCCGAGGAGATGGCAGATCGCGTAGACCAGCTGGGCGCGGTTCATGGTGTAGAAATGGAAGTCGTGCACGCCGCGCTCGACGAGATCCATCACCTGGTCGGCCGCGACCGCAGCGGCGACCAGGGCGCGGGTCTGCGCGTCGTTTTCCAGGCCGTCGAAGCGCTCCGCCAGCCAGGCCGGCACGCTCGCGCCGCACATTCCCGCGAAGCGGGCGACCTGCGAGAAATTGTGCACCGGCAGGATGCCCGGAACGACCGGAATGTAGATGCCGGCGCGGCGCACGCGCTCGACGTAGCGCTCGTAGGTATCGTTGTCGAAGAAGAACTGGGTGATCGCCCGGGTCGCGCCATTGTCGACCTTGCGCTTCAAAAGGTCGATGTCCATGGCGAAGTCCGGACTTTCGGGGTGCTTTTCCGGATAGGCCGAGACCGAAATTTCGAAGTCGGAAATTTCGCGAAGGCCGCCGACGAGCTCGGCGCCGTTGGCATAGCCGCCGGGATGCGGCCTGTAGGCGGTCCCGATGCCGCCCGCCGGGTCGCCTCGCAGGGCCACGAAATGGCGCACGCCCGCATCGGCGAATTCGCGCACCACCTCGTCGACCTCCGCCCGCGTGGCGCCGACGCAGGTCAGGTGGGCCGCCGGTGAAAGCTCGGTCTCGTCGAGGATGCGACGCACGGTCTTCAGGGTCGGCTGGCGAGTCGTGCCGCCGGCGCCGTAGGTGACGGAGACGAACTCCGGCCGATAGGGAGCCAGCCGCAGGACGCTTTCCCAGAGCTGGCTTTCCATGTCCCCGGTCTTCGGCGGAAAGAACTCGAACGAAACGTTCATGCGGTCGGACTGCAGGGCGCTGTCGGAACGACGGAGAATCGACATGGCTCAGGCGGTTCCTCTACTGGGATTCGGCTGTTCGCCGCCGGCAACGAGCAGCCGCCGGTCGCGCGCCAGCCAGATCGTGACGGTCAGCGTCCGGCCGGAGCCGGCGTCGGGCGCGAGGTCGACGACCTTCTCGACGTCGAGATCGGCATCCTCGAGCCAGCCGGCGATCGATTCGTGCGAGAATCCGAGCCGCAGATGGGCATGGTCCGAGCGCAGGTGCTCCAGATCGTGCGGGGCGAAATCGATGATCGCCAGCCGGCCGGACGGCCGCAGCATGCGGGCGGCTTCGGCAATGGCGGCGGCGGGATCCTGGACGAAATGAAGAACCTGGTGAATCGTCACGAGATCGAAGCAATCCCGCTCCAGTGGCGGATTGAAGAGATCGCCGTGACGCACCGACGCATGGGTAATGCCGGCCTCGTCGAGATTCGCCCGCGCCACCGAGAGCATGTCCCGGCTGGCGTCGATGCCTATGCCGCGCCGATAGAGCCCCTGGAAAAGCTGCAGGATGCGGCCCGTACCCGTCCCGAGGTCCAGCATGGAATCGAACTGCTTCGTTCCGATGAGGGCCTTCAGTTCCGCCTCGACCTGCTCTTCGGCGACATGAAGCCGGCGCAAGTGGTCCCAGCTGCGCGCATTGCGGGCGAAATAGGCCTGCGCCTTCTCCGCCCGGGCCTGCTTGACGGCCGACAGGCGCTCCGCGTCGCGCGAAAGCACCGCATCCTTCCGGGACGTCGCATCGATCAGGAGCCGCGCCAGAGAAGCCTCCGCCCCCTCGCCCGTCAGACGGAAATAGGCCCAGGCGCCTTCCTGGTAGCGTTCGATCAGCCGTGCTTCCATCAGGAGCTTCAGATGGCGGGAGATGCGCGGCTGGGACTGGCCGAGGATGTCCGTCAGGTCCGTGACCGTGAGGTCACCGGCAGATAGGAGGCAAAGCAGCCGCATCCGCGTGGGTTCGCCCGCCGACTTCAGGACGTCGACGACCGTGTCGAGATTGAGCCGGGTCGAATCCAGCATGCGAGCCTCCAAAACGATATAAAGATATATTTATATCGTTACGGGAAATGGCGCAAGGGGGAAAAGAAATGTCGCACGGTAGTCCCGCCCAATTCAAGGGCGGGACGGAAGATCGGCGGGACGGCCCGCCTTCGGCCTCAGCCGGACCCGCCGCGGATCGCGACGAAGAAGAGCCGCGGAAACCGCAGCAGCACCCGGCCGTCACCCATCTCGGGATAATGAGCCCGGATGCGCTCCAGGTAGTCCGAAACGAACGCCGCGCTCTCCCCGTCGTCGAGCGCGTCGAGATAGGGCTTGAGACCCGTCGAGCGCACCCACTCGACGATCGCCTCCGCCCCCGCCAGCGGGTGATTGTAGAGCGTGTGCCAGATGTCGAGCGACGCGGAGAGCGGACGCAGCGCCTCGTAATAGGTCGAAACCGGGGGCAGCGGCTCACGCCTCGCGGCAGCGAGCTTGGCGGCGAAGGGCATGGATCGCGCGGTCTCCCCTATCAGCCTGTGGGACGGTTCGTCGAGATTGTCGGGCATCTGCACGGCGAGAGCGCCGCCAGGCGCCAGGTGCGCCATGAGCCGCCGGATTATGTCCACATGGTCCGGCAGCCATTGGAACACCGCATTGGCGAAGACGACGTCCACCGGCCCGGCCGGGATCCACGTTCGTGCATCCGCCCGCTCGAACCGGATGTCCGGCAGCCTGGCCCCGGCCTTCTCCAGCATGTCCGGAGAGGTATCGATTCCGACGACTTCCGCGTCCGGCCAGCGGCGGACCAGGAGTTCGGTGGAGTTGCCCGGACCGCAGCCGATGTCGACGACGCGCCGCGGCGCTCCGAGGGGAACCTGCGCCAGGAGATCGCGTGACGGACGCGTGCGCTCGGCTTCGAACGCGAGATATTGCTGCGCGGACCAGTCGCGTTCCGTCGCCATTGCGACACCCCCCTTGCGGATGAACTTCCGTCAGCTGCTGGCGATCTTGCCGGCTTTGCCGCCCACCGCCCGGCCCAGCACCTCGGCGACCTGATCCTCGGTATAGGGCTTCTGGAGGATCGGGTGGCTGCGCCAGTCCGCCGGCAGTCCCTCCTGCCCGTATCCGGTCGCGAACACGATCGGAATGCCTCTCGCGTCGAGGCGCCCGGCGAACTCGAAGATCATCTGCCCGGCCAGATTGACGTCGAGGATGGCGACGTCGCACTCGAGCCCCCCGGCAAACAGGCGTTCGGCTTCTTCGACCTGCATGGCCGTGCCTGCCACGTTGCAGCCGAGATCCATCAGCATGTCCTCGAGGTTCATCGCGACGAGGGCCTCGTCCTCGGCGACGAAAACGGCGATGTTGGCGAGCTTCATTCGTGCGATTCCTCTACGCACTCTCTTCGACATGGCTGCCGATACGCTGCGGTATTTCCAGACGGCACGACAGCCCCGCCGCCCCGTAGTCGATCTCGACCTGTCCGCCCAGCTCTCCCCGCATGACCCTCTCGATCATGCGCGACCCGAAGCCTCTCCGGCCCGGCGGGTTGACGGGAGGGCCGCCGGACTCCTGCCACGACAGGACGATCGCGCCCGTCGGGTCGACCGTCCAGTCGAGGCGGACCCTGCCCTCCGGCGCCGAAAGCGCCCCGTATTTTGCCGCGTTGGTCGAGAGCTCGTGGATGACCATCGCAACCGAGATCGCCATGCGCGGCGTGAGCACGACCTCCTGCCCGCCGGCGGCGACCCGCTCTTTCGGATAGTGCGACAATTCCTGCGAAATGAGCTGCCCCAGCTCGGTTCTCGCCCAGTTGCCGGCGCTCAGCAGATTGTGCGCCTTCGAAAGGGCCGAGAGACGCGCCTCGATGTCGCGCCGGGCCGAACGCGGATCCTGTGCGGAGCGAAGCGTCTGCGAGACGATCGACTGGACCGTGGCGAGGGTGTTCTTGACGCGATGGTTGAGCTCGTCGAGCAGCAGCTTCTGGCGCTGCTGGGCACGCACCGATTCCGTGCGGTCCATGCCCTGCACGAAGACGCCCGTGATGTCCCCGTTCGCATCCCGGATGGCGTCGTAGGAAAAATCCAGGAACGTCTCGCGCGGCGGCTCGTCCGGCTGCTGGCGAAGCATGACCCGCATGGCCTCGCCGCCGGCCGGCCGGCCGGTTTCGAAGACCGCGTCGAGCAGTTCCTCGAAGCCCTGCCCGCGGATTTCCGGCAGGGCCTCGACGACCGACCTGCCGATCAGGGGCCGGTTGCCGATCAGTCTTTGATAGGCGTCGTTGGCGAAGGTGAAGGTATGCTCCGGCCCCGAGAGAACGGCGAAGAAACCCGGTGCCTGCTGGAACATCCGGCGGAAGTCCGCGCTCTGGGAGAGTGTCTCCTCGCGCATCCGGTCGGCCTGCTGCGCCCGTTCGATGAGCTGGGCTTCCTCGCTCCGCATGCGGAAGGGAAGCGCGGTCGCCTCCTTGAGATGCACGATCTCGGTCACGTCGACCGTGTTCTGGACGATGAAGGCAACGTCGCCGTCCTCGTCGAGAAGCGGCGTGTGCACGCAGCTCCAGAACCGTCGGTCGAAGCCGCCGCCCTGCTCGTCCGGACGCGGAATGTCGTAGGGAAGATAGGCCAGCGTGTCGGTCTCGCCGCTCGCGAGAACCCGCGCGAAGGAGGCCTTCAGCCGACGACCGCTCTCGCCTTCATTCGGAAACATGTCGAAGACGTGCCGCCCCAGATAGGCCTCTGCCGGGCGCATCGTCACCCGCTCGTACTCCGCATTGACCGCGACGTAGTCGAGGTCACGGTCCAGCACCATGTAGGGGCTGGAGATCGCCTCGAACAACTTCTCGAAATCTGGCCCCAGAACAAAACTCCGATCAAACCAGACCGCGGAACGCGTGCCGCGCCGGATGAATGAACCGAACCGACCCGGTCCCCCCGGATCCGCCGCTGCGCGAAAGGATACCACATCGGCCGTTGGCGGAATATCTCATTTGCTAACGCGTCAGCCGCTTGTAGGTGACGCGCTTCGGATTGACGCTCTCAGGACCGAGGCGGCGGATCTTGTCCTTCTCGTAGTCCTCGAAATTGCCCTCGAACCACTCGACACGGCTGTCGCCTTCGAAGGACAGGATATGGGTGGCGAGCCGGTCGAGGAACATGCGGTCGTGGCTGATGATGACCGCGCATCCCGCGAAGTTCTCGAGCGCGTCTTCCAGCGCGGCAAGGGTCTCGGTGTCGAGGTCGTTGGTCGGCTCGTCGAGCAGGATGACGTTGCCGCCGGATTTCAGCATCTTGGCGAGGTGGACGCGATTGCGCTGGCCGCCCGACAGCGTGCCGACGGGCTGCTGCTGGTCGCCGCCCTTGAAGTTGAAGGCACCGACATAGGCACGGCTGTTCATCTCGTGCGGGCCGAGCTTGATGATGTCGTTGCCGCCGGAAATCTCCTCCCAGACGGTCTTCTTCGGATCGAGCGAATCCCGGCTCTGGTCGACATAGCCGAGCTTCACGGTGTCGCCGACGCGGAACGTGCCGGCGTCGGGCTCTTCCTGGCCGGTGATCATGCGGAAGAGCGTGGTCTTGCCTGCGCCGTTCGCGCCGATCACGCCGACGATGCCGCCCGGCGGCAGCTGGAACGACAGGTCGTCGATGAGCAGCCGGTCGCCATACCCCTTCTTCAGCCCTTCGGCCTCGATCACCACGTTGCCGAGCCGCTCGCCGGCCGGAATGACGATCTGCGCGTCGCCCGGGCGTCGGTCCGCCGCTGCCTTGACCAGTTCGTCATAGGCCTTGATGCGGGCCTTCGACTTGGTCTGGCGCGCCTGCGGGCTCTGGCCCATCCACTCGCGCTCGCGGGCGAGCGCCCGCTGGCGGGCCGCCTCCTCCCGTCCCTCCTGGGACATGCGCTTCGCCTTCTTTTCCAGGTAGGCGGTGTAGTTGCCCTCGTAGGGGATGCCGCGGCCGCGGTCCAGCTCGAGGATCCAGCCGGTCACGTTGTCGAGGAAGTAGCGGTCGTGGGTGATCATCAGCACGGCGCCGGGATATTCGCGCAGGTGCTTCTCGAGCCAGGCGATGGTCTCCGCGTCGAGATGGTTCGTGGGCTCGTCGAGGAGGAGCATGTCCGGCTGCGCCAGCAGCAGCTTGCAGAGCGCCACGCGGCGCTTCTCGCCGCCGGACAGCGTCGTCACGTCCGCGTCCCCCGGCGGGCAGCGAAGCGCCTCCATGGCCATCTCGACCTGGCTGTCGAGGTCCCACAGGTTCTGCGCGTCGATGACGTCCTGCAGCTTCGCACCCTCGTCGGCCGTCTCGTCCGAATAGTTCATCATCAGCTCGTTGTAGCGGTCGAGTATCGCCCTCTTGTCGGCGACCCCTTCCATCACGTTGCCGGTGACGTCGAGGCTTTCGTCGAGCTGCGGCTCCTGCGGCAGGTAGCCGACGGTCGCACCGTCGGCCACCCAGGCCTCGCCGGTGAACTCGGTGTCGAGCCCGGCCATGATCCTGAGGACCGTCGACTTGCCGGCGCCGTTGGGGCCGAGAATGCCGATCTTGGCGTCCGGGTAGAACGACAGGTGGATGTTCTCGAGAACTTTCTTGCTGCCATAGGCCTTGTTGAGCCCGGCCATGTGGTAGATGAACTGGCGTGCCATGCGGGACGTCTCACTCTTCGCTGGGGCGTAACGGGAATTGAGCGTGTACTTAGGCGAAACCCTTGCGCCCCGCAACGGGGCGTCCCATTTTCGCCAGCGCCGCAAGGAGTATCGTCATGTCCACAGCCCTCATCGTCGGCGCCGGCGATGGCCTCTCCGCCTCCGTCGCCCGCAATCTCGCGGCCCGAGGGCACGAGATCCTGCTCGCCGCCCGCCACACGGACAAGCTCTCCGGCCTCGAGGCGGAGACGGGCGCCCGAAGCGTGGCGTGCGACGCCTCGAAGCCGCGGGACGTCGAAGCGCTGTTCTCTGCCGTCGACGCACTCGGCGGCGACCTTGCCGTCGTCCTCTACAACCCGTCCTACCGGGTTCGCGGTCCGCTGGTCGAGCTCGATCCGGAGGAGGTGCGCAAATCGCTGGAGGTGACGGCCTTCGGCGCCTTCCTCACCGCGCAGCAGGCCGTCCGTCGCATGCTGCCGAGACAGTCGGGCACCATCCTCCTCACCGGCGCGTCGGCCGGCGTCAAGGGCTATCCGCGCTCGGCGCCGTTCGCCATGGGCAAGTTCGCGCTGCGCGGGCTCGCCCAGTCCATGGCACGGGAACTCCACCCGCAGGGCATTCACGTCGGCCACGTCGTCATCGACGGCGCGATTCGCAATCCGGGTCGCTCCGAGCCCGCCGACAGGCCGGATTCCATGCTGGATCCCGATCGCATCGCGGAGGCCTGCATGCAGCTGGTCGACCAGCATCGTTCAGCGTGGAGCTGGGAAATCGAGCTGAGACCCTTTGTCGAGTTCCTTCTGAATCGATGCCCTTCCAGACGATCAAGAACCTGCCGTCGCCCACGGGCGCGCGGCTCGCGACGCGATATCAGCCTGCGGAAGGACAGCCGAGGGCGATCCTCCTCATCGCCCACGGGCTCGCGGAGCATTCCGGCCGCTACGCCGACTTCGCCCGCTTCATGGCGCGCCGCGGCTTTCACGTGCATGCCCACGACCATCGCGGCCACGGGCACACGAGCGCCGCCGACGCCCCGCGGGGCATCTTCGCCGCGAAGGGCGGAGCCGATGCCGTCGTCGCCGACTGCCTGGCCGTACGCGACCATGCGGTGGAGGTACATCCCGGCCTGCCTGTCGTCGTCTTCGGCCATTCGATGGGCGGGCTGATCTGCCTGAACTTCGCGGTATCCCATCCCGACAAGCTGAACGCCCTGGCCGTCTGGAACGCCAATTTCGACGGCGGTCCGGCCGCCCTCGCCGCGCGCGCCGTCCTCGCGGTGGAGCGCATGCTTCTCGGGTCCGACGTCGAGAGCCGCATGCTGCCCCGACTGACCTTCGAAGCCTGGGCGAAGGCCATGCCCGACCGGCGGACGCCCGCGGACTGGCTGTCGAGCCGGCCGGAGGCCGTCGACGCGTGGCTCTCCGACCCACTCTGCGGCTTCCGGCCGAGCGTCTCGATGTGGCGCGACGTGTTCGCCCTGATCCGGCGAGGCGGAACGCTGGAGGCGCTGCGGCGCCTGCCGAGGGCGCTGCCCGTCCATATCGTCGGCGGCAGCGCCGACCCTTCGACCGGCAGCGGCCAGGCGGTGCGCCGGCTGGCGGACAGGGCCCGCCGCGCGGGCCTCGTCGACGTCACGCTGCGCATCCGCGACCATTTCCGGCACGAGACGCTCAACGAGAAGGACGCCGATTTCGACCATGGCCGAGTTCGCGGTCTGGGCACACCACGCCGTCCGGCATAACCATTGACGACGACTGCCGCCCTTTGCCATTCACGAGGATGCCATCCGTGTTCGCCGATCTCTTCACCATCGACAATCTGACCACCTTCGTCATCCTGACGGCACTGGAAACCGTGCTCGGTTTCGACAACCTTCTCTATATCTCGCTGGAGGCCAAGAAGGTCGACCCGGCACGCCAGGCGCTGGTGCGCCGCTGGGGCATGATCCTCGCGATCGGGCTGCGGATCCTGCTGCTCTTTGCCATCCTCAAGCTGATCGCCCTGTTCCAGGATCCCTTCATTTCCTTGAACGGCGCCTGGTTTTCGGGCGCTTTCAGCGGCCATTCGCTGATCGTGCTCGGCGGCGGCGTCTTCCTCATCTATACGGCCATGAAGGAACTCTTCCACATGATCGGGACCGACGACCTCGAGCACGGGGAGGAAAGGCCCGGGCAGCGCTCGGTAACCGCAGCAATGGTCTGGATCCTGGTCATGAACGTCGTATTCTCGTTCGATACCGTCCTTTCGGCAGTCGCGCTCACCAGCCATTTCGTCGTCATCGCCGCCGCCATCGTGGCGTCCGGCGCGCTCATGGTGGCGATGACCGATACCGTCGCCCGCTTTCTCGACCGCAACCGCATGTACGAGGTGCTCGGCCTCTTCGTGCTCCTCCTGGTGGGGTTCATGCTGATGTCGGAAGGCGGCCACCTCGCCCATCTCGCCTTCTTCGGCTTTCCGATCGAGCCGATGGCGAAATCGACCTTCTATTTCGTGCTCGGCACCATGGTCGCGGTGGAGGTCGTGCAGGGTCGCTACCAGAGACGGCTTCTGGCGGAGCGTCGGCTCGCCGCCAGGCGCACCGGCAAACCGCGACGTTCGGACGCCTGATGCCGCGTTGATTTTCCCGGTCCAGGCGGTAGATGAGCGACCACCGGACTAGAGCCTGTCCGCGTTTCACGGATTCGCGGACAGGCTCTACCTCATTGTTTTTACGCGCTCCCGGACGGAAAACCGGTTTCCACTTTTCCTGGAAGCGCGCTAGGAATTCGACAGGGAGAAAAATCGTGGGCAAGCGGGACATCAGCATCGAAACGGCGGACGGCACGGCCCGCGCGGGCCTCTTCTCGCCCGAGGGCGCCTCCGGCACGGGGCACCCCGGCGTCGTGCTCTACATGGATATCTTCGGCCCCCGCCCCGCTCTCGACGGCATGGCCGAACGGCTGGCCGGCCATGGCTATCTCGTCCTGGTGCCGGATCTCTTCTACCGGTTCGGCCCCTACGCGTTCGACCCGAAGACGGCCTTCTCGGATCCCGAGACCAAGGAAAAGATGATGTCCATGATGAAGGAGACTCCGTACGAGGTGACGGAGCGCGACACCAAGGCATTCGTCGCAGCCCTGGAGGAACACGGAGCGACCGGGCCCATCGGCACGACCGGGTACTGCATGGGCGGCGGCCACGCCCTCACCGCGGCGGCCGCCTGTCCCGACCGGGTCAAGGCCGCCGCGAGCTTTCACGGCGGGCGGCTGGCGACCGACGCGCAGAACAGCCCGCACAAACGGGCCGGCGAGATCAAGGCCGCCGTCTACATCGGCACCGCCGGCGTCGACAACTCCTGTCCGCCGGAGCAGTCGGCCCTCCTCGCCCGGTCGCTGCGCGAGGCGGAAGTGACCTACATCATCGAGAACTACGTCGGCTCCGGCCATGGCTGGGTCGTGCCCGATCACGGCGCATATGACGAGGCCGGCGCGGAGCGTCACTGGAAGCGTCTCGTCGACTTCTTCGGGGAAAACCTCAAGGCGGCGTGAGTTGGGGAACCCGGCTACCGTAGGCCGGGTCACGCCGTCTCGGCGCGGGCGCGGTCGCGCCGATTGGAGTTCACCGAGGAATAAAGCGACAGCAGGATCAGTGCGACCCCAAGAAGGCCCGTGACCATCTCCGGCACGTGCACATAGGCCTGCCCGAACATGATCAGCGCCAGCACCAGTATCGCGTAGAACGCACCGTGTTCGAGATAGCGGTATTCGGCAAGCGTCCGCTTCTCCGCCAGCATGATCGTCATTGCGCGGATGTAGAACGCCCCGATCCCCAGCCCGACTGCGATGATGAACAGGTTGCTCGACACGGCGAACGCCCCGACGACGCCGTCGAAGGAAAAGCTGGCGTCGAGCATTTCGAGATAGAGAAAGGCCCCGACGCCCGCCTTGCATGCGGCATTGGCACAGTCGCGGGGCGCGTCGAGCAGGCGGCCGGCAGCTTCCACGCCGAGAAAGACGACCAGTCCCCACAGAGCCGAGGTGATGAAGTAGGTCTGCTCCTCGGCCGGCAGGCCGGTTGATAGGAGCATCACGAGAAGCAGGACGAACCCGATCTCGACGCCCTTCAGGCGGGAGAGGCGCAAAAGCTTCCTTTCCAGCGCCGCGATCCAGTGGACGTCCTTTTCGCGATCGAAAAAGAACCGAAGCGCAACCATCATCAGGAACGCGCCCCCGAAGGCCGAAATGCCGAGTTGTGCGCCGCTCATGGCGCGGGAATAGGCTTCCGGACGGTAGATCGCCATCTCCAGCGCTTCCAGCGGATTGAGGTCCGCCGCGACCGCGACGATCGCGAGCGGGAAGACGATCCGCATCCCGAAGACGGCGATGATGATACCCCAGGTGAGAAAGCGCTTCTGCCACTTTCGGCTCATCGTCACCAGCACGCGGGCGTTGACGATCGCATTGTCGAAGGAAAGCGAGACTTCGAGGACCGAAAGGAAAATGCAAACCACGAGCGCCGACAGCGCACCGCCGATCGTCCCTTCGTAGATATAGCCGATCCACGTGCCGGCCCCGAGCCCCAGGACCGTGAACAGACCGGCGACGACGAAATACCGCGATATCGGCATGAAGCGGGCGACCTGACTGACATTCGCCGGACCGCAAGCGGCCGCGGCCCCGTCGATTGGGGAGCGGACCTCGCGACGCCGCTCGGCCGAAACCCCTTCCGGGCCTAGGTAGGTATTCGCGCGGCGGGAAACAACATGCCTCGCCAAAGACATGGAGGCCGCGACGGCGACGGTCGGCCGACCGTCGCGGACGGGCCTTGCAAAACTAAGACCGGATGTGCCGGGTCTGCTGGTAGATATTCGTCGACCGTGCGCCCGACCGGCAGAAGCCGAGCATCGGCCGCGCCATCTCGTCCAGTGCATCCACCATCTGGGCCACGTTGTCGCTCGTCACGCCCATCGGGCCGACCGGTATCTGCCGGATCTCCAGGCCCAGCCCCTCGGCCGCCTGCCTGATATCGGCGAAGGTCGGCTGGTCTGCCGCCTCGCCATCCGGCCGATGACAGACGATCGACCTGAATCCCATCTCCTTGATCGCCGGAAGCTCGTCCGCCGAGATCTGACCGCTGACCGAGTATTCGTCGTCGACTTTCCTGATGTCCATCACGCGCTTGCTCTTCCGGGTTGGCACTGCCAAGCATCTACGCCCACGCCCGGCCACCGTCAACGCCGAGCGTCGCGCACGCCCCCGTCCGGTCGTCACGCCAGGTCGGCGAGAAGTGTCGGCAACTCGCCCAGATCCGCGATCTGCCGGAAGCGGGCGCTGTCGCTCGGCGCCTCGGCATGCTCCATCGCCCACGTCAATTCATGGGGCACGTGAACTGCGAAGCTGCCGGCTTCGATCGCCGGAAGGATGTCCGACTTGAGCGAGTTGCCGACCATCAGCCCCGTCTGCGGCCCCTCCCCATGGCGCGAGAAGATGTCCCGGTAGGTGGCGGCGGACTTGCCGCTGACGATCTCGACGCCGTCGAAGAAGTCGCCGAGCCCGGATTCGGCGAGCTTGCGCTCCTGGTCGAAAAGATCGCCCTTCGTGATCAGCACGAGACGGTAGGACCGCGCGAGTTCCTCCAGCGTCGGGCGGGCCTGCGGCAGGGTTTCGATGGGATGGGAGAGCATCTCCCGGCCGGCGGCAAGGATTTCGCCGATGACCGCCGCCGGCACGGCCGCGCCGGTAACCGCTATCGCCGTTTCGATCATCGACAGCGTGAAACCCTTGATACCGAAACCGTAGAGGCCGACGTTGCGCCGCTCCGCCTCCAAGAGCTCCGACGGCAGGGTCTCGGCCTCCGCCAGGTCGGACAGCAGGGAAACGAACCGGTCTTCCGTCAGCCGGAAGAACTTCTCGTTTTCCCACAAGGTGTCGTCGGCATCGAATCCGATCGTGGTGATCGCGGATCGGCGGCTTGAAGGCATGGCGGTACCGTTTCGTTTCCGTTCAATTCGTTTCGTTCAGCGCATGGCCGCGATTGCCGCGACGCTCTCCGCCGCCGCGACCAGGGCATGACGGAGCGAAGCGGCAAACGAACGCGGCGCGAGGAGCGCGAGCCGATCCGGCTCGAGGCACAGAACGTGACATCCCATGTGCTCGACGAGGGTGCGGGCCGCATCGCCGGGCTTCATTGCATGGAGGTCGAGCGGACACAGGCGCTCCATGAGGCCGGCAGGCGGAGCGCCGACAAGGTCCAACCGCACGAAGGCGTCGGTCTGCTCGGCAAGCGAAACCGCATCGCCGAAGAGTGGTTCAAGCGCGGCGACGATATCCTCGTACCCTTCGAAGGGGGCCAGGACCAGCCATTGTTCCGGGCCGGTCCAGACGGTCATCCAAGGGTCGCCGCGGGCCAGCCTGCCCGGTCCCGCCAGGGCGATGCCCGCTTCGGCGGCGGCGCGCTCGACGTCCGCCGTCCTGCCCCGGCGCACCGCCAGGCTCGCGATCGCCGTCGCCGTGCTCTCCGCGATGGTGAAGGCACCGATCGTCTCGTCGAGCGGATCCAGCCGGCCGAATGGCGTGCGGGGCGTGAGTGGGGTTTGGTCAGCCACGCAGGCGCTCTCCTTCCGGGTCGATGAAATGCGGACTGACGATCTCGACCTCGACGTCGCTTCCCGACAGGAGGTCGACGGCGCGCACGCGTTCGCCGATGCGCGCAGCGCCGTTCCTGACGAAGCCGAGACCGATCGAATGCCCGAGATGGGGCGACCGGGCCGCCGAAGTCAGCCAGCCCTCGTCGTTTTCCGCCGTGGCCGCCCGGCCGAGGCCGATGAAATGGCTGCCGGCGATCAGCGTCGTCGCCGAATCCACCGGCTTCAGCCCGACGAGGCGAAGGCCGTTCGCGGCAACCAGGGCTTCGCGCCTCATCATGACCGTGCCGACGGCATCCTTCTTCCGCGAGACCATCCGGTCGAAACCGGCGTCCAGGGCCGTCACCTGGCCGGTGAGTTCGGCCCCCGTGACATGTCCTTTCTCGATGCGCAGGACGTTCAAGGCCTCCAGACCGTAGGGCACGACGCCGAACGCCTCCCCGGCCGCCATCAGCGCCTCCAGCAGAGCCTCGCCGTAGCGCGCCGGGACGGCGATCTCGTAGGCCAGTTCCCCGGAGAAGGAAATCCGGAAGAGCCGCGCGCGCAAGCCGCCGCAAACCGTCACGTCACCGCAGGCCATGTACGGAAAGGCCGCGTCGGAGATGTCGCCTTCGACGACCGTCTGCAACAGCCGACGCGAATTGGGCCCCGCCACGGCGAATTGCGCCCAGGCCTCGGTCACCGAAACGATCTGGACGTCGAGGTCGGGCCATAGGCACTGCCGGCAGAACTCCAGGTGGCGCATGACGCCGACGGCGTTGGCGGTGGTCGTCGTCGCCAGGTAGCGGTGCTCCGCAAGTCGCGCGACGGTCCCGTCGTCCATGACCATCCCGTCCTCGCGCAGCATCAGCCCGTATCGCACCCGCCCGACCGATAGCGTCGAGATCGTGTTCGCATACACGCGATCGAGGAAAACGCCCGCGTCGGTGCCTTGGATGTCGATCTTGCCGAGGGTCGTGACGTCGCAGACGCCCACCGAGGCGCGCACGGCCAGGGTCTCGCGGTCGACGGCCTGTTGCCAATGCGTTTCCCCCTCCTGCGGAAACCACTGCGCCCTGAGCCAGAGCCCCGCCTCGGTGAAGACGGCTCCCCGCCTCTCGGCCCAATGATGAGAGGGCGCCAGGCGGGTCGGATGGAACTCGCGCCCGACCATGCGCCCGGCGAGCGCGCCGATCGCGACCGGCACGGCGGGCGGCCGGTACACGGTCGTGCCGGTCTCCGCGATGGACTTGCCGGTCAGCTCCGCCATGAGCGCCAAACCGAGGACATTGGACGTCTTGCCCTGGTCGGTCGCCATGCCGAGCGTCGTGTAGCGCTTCAGGTGCTCCACCGCGCGGAAGTTCTCCCGGTGCGCAAGCCGCACGTCCTTCACGGTGACGTCGTTCTGGAAATCGACCCACGACCGGCCCCCGCCCACGCCGACATGCCAAAGCGGGCCGATCGAGATCGGCGCGTCCTCCGCCGCTGGCAGATCGGCAGCACCCGCGGCGAAACCGAGATCCGACAGGGCGGATCGCGCAGCCTCGTCGCCGGAGGCGAGCGCGTCATGCGTCGACAGGCGTCCCGCCGCCGCTCCCGCGACGGCAAGGCCCGCAGGACCGTTCGAGCCCGGCACGAAGGCGGCGATATCCGGATTCCAGGTCGGCCGGCTTCCCTGATGGGAGGTCAGCCCGAGGTTCGGGTTCCATCCGCCGGAAACCCCCAGCGCCTCGCAGTCGATCGTCCGGTGGGTGCCGTCGGCGAGGCGCACCGTGACCGATCTCAGGCCGAGACGCCCCCGGCTGTCGATCACGCGCGCCCCGGCCAGATGCGGCACGCCGTCGACGGCCGCTCCGTCCTTGCGGCTGTCGATGAGCGCCGCCACCTCCACCCCCTTCGCCCGCAGGTCGTGGACCGTGCGCACGCCGTCGTCGTTGTTCGTGAAGACCGCGATGCGCCGGCCGGGCGCGACCGCGAACCGATTGACGTAGGTGCGGACGGCGCCCGCGAGCATGATCCCCGGGCGATCGTTGTTCTCGAAGGACACCGGCCTCTCGATCGCGCCCGCGCAGAGGAGTGCCCTTCGGGCATGGATCCGCCACAGGACCTGCCGCGGCGCGCCCTTCGGCGGCGTCGGCACATGGTCGGCGACGCGTTCGAGCGCGGCGTAGGTTCCGTGGTCGTATGCCCCGAGCACGGCCGTGCGCGTCATCAGCCGCACGTTCGGCATTGCGGCGAGCTCGGCAGCCGCCGCCGCTGCCCATGCGTGCCCCTGCATGCCGCCGACCTCGAACGTCTCGGCATTCAGACGGCCGCCGGGAAGGAAATCCTCCTCCGCCACGATCACGCGGGCGCCGGCGCGGCCGGCCGTCAGTCCCGCCATCAGGCCTGCGGGACCTGCGCCGACGACCAGCACGTCGCAATGCAGGAAGCCCTTGTCGTAGACGTCCGGATCCGGCTCCGTAGACAGCCGGCCGAGACCGGCGGCGCGGCGGATCAACGGTTCGTAGAGCCGCTCCCACAGCGCTGCCGGCCACATGAAGGTCTTGTAGTAGAAGCCGGCCGAAAGCAGCGGCGCCAGGAGATCGTTGACGGCCATCGCATCGAAGGCCAGCGAAGGCCATCGATTCTGGCTCGCCGCTTCGAGGCCGTCATAGAGTTCGGCGGCGGTCGCCCGGGTATTCGGCTCCCGCCTGGCGCCGCGACGCAGTTCGACGAGCGCGTTCGGCTCTTCCTGGCCGGCCGAGAGGACCCCTCGCGGGCGATGGTACTTGAAGCTCCGGCCCACCAGCCGGACCCCGTTGGCCAGGAGCGCCGAAGCGAGCGTGTCGCCGGGGTGCCCCCGGCACTGGCGCCCGTCGAAGGAGAAGGCCAGGGACCGCTTGCGGTCGACGAGGCCCCCGGCGAGCCGGTTCGACTGGCTCATCGGCCGCGCCCCCTCGCCCGCGAAACCGCGCTCGCCAACTCGACCGACAGGATCTCGTGCGTCAGCGTGTTGCGGGTCAAGACCAGCCAGGAGCGGTCGCCATGCTCGTGGAACCAGAGTTCGCGATGCAGCCCTGCCGGGTTGTCCCGAAGGTAGACGTAGTCGTAGAACGCCTCGAAGGCATCCTCGGCAAGCCCGTCGGGACGGTCGATCAGGGATGCGTCGCCGAGGCAGGTGAATTCGCTGGCGTCCCTCGGGCCGAGCAGCGGGTGATGGATGATCATCTCTCTCGCCCCTTCAGTGCAGGTTCGGCTGCGCGCCGGCGCCGCGTTCGTCGAGAAGCGCGCCGGTGCGGAACCGGTCGAAGCGAAAGGCGCGCGCCGCTTCGTGCGTCCTGTCGGTCGCCATCAGATGGGCGAAGCACCAGCCGCTGCCCGGGACCGCCTTGAAGCCGCCGTAGCACCAGCCGCCGTTGAAATAGAGTCCGTCGATCGGCGTCCTGTCGATGATCGGGGAGCCGTCCATCGTCATGTCCACGAGGCCGCCCCAGCTGCGCAGCACGCGGGCACGGCCGAGCATCGGCAGGATCGCCATCCCGCCCTCGCACGCGTCCTCGATCGCCGGCATGTTGCCGCGCTGCGCATAGGAGTTGTAGCCGTCGATATCCCCTCCGAAGACCAGGCCTCCCTTGTCGGACTGGCTGATGTAGAGATGGCCCATGCCGAAGGTCACGACGCCGTCGAGGACCGGCTTCAGGCCTTCCGTGACGAGCGCCTGGAGCACGTGGCTCTCGATGGGCAGGCGCATGCCCGCGAGCGCCATCACCCGCCCCGACGAGCCAGCCACGACGCAGCCGACCTTGCCGGCGCCGATGAAGCCGCGCGTCGTCTCGACGCCCCTGCATGTGCCGCCCTCGATGCGGAAGCCGGTGACTTCGCAATTCTGGATGATGTCGACGCCGCGCAGATCGGCCCCCCGCGCGAAGCCCCAGGCCACGGCGTCGTGCCGGGCCGTGCCCGCCCGGCGCTGCAGCAGCCCGCCGGTGATGGGAAAGCGGGCATCGTCGAAATTCAGGAACGGATACATGGCCCGCACGCCCTCGCGATCGAGGAATTCGGCGTCGGCCCCGTTGAGGAGCATCGCGTTGCCCCGGCGCACATAGGCGTCGCGCTGCGCGTCGCCGTGACAGAGGTTGAGAATGCTGCGTTGGGAGAACATGGCATTGTAGTTGAAGTCCTGCTCCAGCCCTTCCCAGAGCCTGAGGGAGAACTCGTAGAACCGTTCGTTGCCGTCGAGCAGATAGTTGGAGCGCACGATGGTCGTGTTGCGGCCGATATTGCCGCCGCCGATCCAGCCCTTCTCGAGCACCGCCACGCTGGCCTGGCCGAACTGCTTCGCCAGGTAGTAGGCGGTCGCGAGGCCGTGGCCGCCACCGCCGATGACGACGAAATCGTAATGCGCCTTCGGTTCCGGATCGCGCCAGACCGGCTGCCAGCCGGCCTGCCCCCTCAGAGCCTCGCGCAAGATCCTCCATCCGGAATAATGCATCAGGAACCCCGCCCAGCCATTCCGGAAAGCGGTTCGGGCGACGAGGGTCCGCCACCGTCCGGGCAATGCGCGATTCAAGGCATAGCTGCAACCGTCGGAGCCTGTCCAGCCCCCGGCGACCCGCTCGACACAGGAATGGCGCGGGTCGGGCCTAGTCCGGCTCTCGCTCCGTCCCGGCTTCCGAGCCTTCCGCACGCTGGCGCGCCGGTCCGATCGTCTTGGTGAGATTGTGCGCCGTGTTGATCAGGCCGACATGGGAAAACGCCTGCGGGAAGTTGCCGACCATCCGCCCGGCCGCCACGTCGTATTCCTCTGCGAGCAGGCCGAGGTCGTTTCCAAGTCCGCAGAGCCGCTCGAAGAGGTCGCGCGCATCGCGCTTGCGGCCCGTCAGGATATACGCGTCCGCAAGCCAGAAACTGCACGCGAGGAAGGCGCCCTCGTCGCCTCCGACGCCGTCGTCGGTGCCGTCGGTGGAATAGCGCTCGACGAAGCCGCCCTTGAGCAGCTCGCGCTCGATCGCCGCGATCGTCCCCGCGATGCGCGGATCGCCGGGCTCCAGGAATCCGGTCTGGACCATCAGAAGCAGGCTCGCATCGAGCGTCTTGCCGCCGTAGAACTGGGTGAAGCTGTTCTTCGCCGCGTCGAAACCCTTCTCGCAGACATCCGCATGGATAGCGGCCCGGATCGCGCGCCACTTGTCCACCGGCCCGTCGAGGCCGAACTTTTCGACGCTCTTGACCGCTCGGTCGAAGGCGACCCAGCACATCACGCGCGAATGGGTGAATGCCTTCGGTTCGCCGCGGATCTCCCATATGCCGCGATCGAGGTTCTGCCAGATCTCCTCGAGATGGTCGAGAAGCACCCGCTGCAGGCTCCAGGCCTCGCCGTGAAGCTGAAGCTCGGCCTCGCGCGCCGCGTGAAGCGTGTCGATCAGCTCGCCGTAGACGTCGAGCTGCATCTGGTTGGCCGCCCCGTTGCCCAGGCGCACCGGACGGCTGTTCTCGTAGCCGGCGAGCCAGGGGACCTCGAATTCCGGCAGCCAGCGCTCGCCGGCGATCCCGTACATGATCTGGAGCTGGACGGGATGGCCCGCCACCGAGCGCAGCAGCCATTGCCGCCACGCGTCGGCTTCGTGGCGGTGCCCGGCGTTGAGCAGCGCATAGAGCGTGAGGGCGGAGTCCCTGAGCCAGCAGTACCGATAGTCCCAGTTGCGGGTCCCGCCGATGCATTCGGGCAACGAGGTCGTCGGCGCGGCGACGATCCCGCCGGTCGGCTGGAAGGTCAGGAGCTTGAGGGTGATGAGAGAGCGCGTGACCGCGGCCCGCCAGTTCTCCGGCATCCCGTCGAGCCGCCCGTCCTTCGCCCATTCCTGCCACCAGGCGGCCGTACGCGCCAGGCTTTCGGCGCGATCGGGCACGAAATGCGGCTTCTGGTGGGACGGGTGATAGGACAGCGTCATGGGAACGCGGTCCCCCTCGCGGATCGTGAAGGCCGCGACGGTGTGCATGTTCTCGCCCGTCAGCGGCAGCCGGGTGTGCAGTTCCACCGCGTCGGGCCCCGCGACGGCGCTCAGTCCGTAGTCGCGCTGGCGCACCCATGGCACGGCCTGCCCGTATCCGAAGCGCAGCACGAGTTCCATCTTCATGTCGATCTCGCCCGACACGCCGTTGACGATGCGCACGACGTCGACCCGTTCCTCATCGTCCGTGAGCGGCATGAAATCGGTCAGGGTCGCGACCCCTGTCGCCGTCTCGAACCGCGTTTCCAGCACCGCCGTATCGGGCAGGTAGCGGCGCGTCACCTTGAAGTCGCCGTTGTCCGGCGCGATGCGCCAGCGGCCGTTGTTCTCGTCCCCGAGGAGCATCGCGAAACAGGCCGGTGAATTGAAGCGCGGCAGGCACAGCCAGTCGATCGATCCGTCGCGGCTGACGAGCGCGGCCGAGATCATGTTGCCGATGATGCCGTAGTCTTCGATTGGTCTGCTCATCGCGGAAATCCACTCCTCTTGCGTTCGATGCGGGATCGCCCTGCGCCTAACATGGCGCGGCAGAGCGCTTCGATCGAGTCCGGACGCCGTTTCGGCGCCGGCGCGCGATACCGGGAAGGTGTGATCGAGGGGTGGATTGCGGCTCCCTTTGCGGGAAAGTGCGGTCGCGATCCCGTGGAATGCGGACCCGCCCTAAGGCGATCGACAGGAACGTCTTGCCGCATCTTGGAATTGCGGCGCCGCTCGGTCGCTGCCTGCCATGCGCGCTGCAACCGGGAAGTATGCGGTCGTGCAGCTCGA